>NZ_JCAPFI010000002.1:0-642500 GCF_059611725.1 Tateyamaria sp. LSS28
CCTCTCCCAACCCTTCGACCAGAGCATCACGCTGAACTACAGCACCGCCGACGGCACCGCACTGGCTGGCGAAGACTATGTGGCCACCTCAGGCTCCGTCACCTTCGCCCCAGGCCAAACCGTCACTTCTGTCGCCGTCGACATCCTCGGGGATACAATCAACGAGATCCTCGAGACCTTCTCCCTCGTGGTAACCCCCACCGCCCCCATCGCCAACGGGGTCGACGACGCCACCGGCGTGGCCGAGATCCTCAATGACGACGGCTCGGATGTGCTGCCGGAGATCTCGGTCTCGGCAGGCGAGATGCGCGAGATCACGGACACCATCGTGTTCCGCGTCAACCTGTCGGAGCCGTCATTGTCGGACATCACGGTGCAGTACCGGGCGGTGCAGGACGGCACGGCCCTGGTGGGGCGCGGCGATGTGAGCGGCACCTCGGCCGAAGACACCTTTACCCTGACCATCCCGGCGGGCAGCACCCAGGCCGAGATCGCCTACAGCATCAACGGCAACGACCTGGACGAGTTCGACGAGAACTTCACCCTGGAACTCAGCGATCCGGTCAACGCCATCCTGTCGGGCGGTGAACCGGTGCTGACCGCAACAGGTGTGATCCTCGACAGCGATGGCGGCCAGAACCTGGCGCTCTTTGTCTCCGACCCGCTGGTCTTCGAGACCGATGCCGGCGGCCAGCAGGCCGTGTTCGAGATCCGCCTCTCCCAACCCTTCGACCAGAGCATCACGCTGAACTACAGCACCGCCGACGGCACCGCACTGGCTGGCGAAGACTATGTGGCCACCTCAGGCTCCGTCACCTTCGCCCCGGGCCAAACCGTCGCCTCCGTCGCCGTCGACATCCTCGGGGATCGCATCGATGAAGTCCCGGAAACCTTTTCACTGGTTTTTGACGACCTGCCGATCTTTCTTGCTGGCGAGGATCGAGCCGGCACCGGCACAATTCAAGATCGCCCGACAATAAATGGAAACGATGACAACAACACGTTGCTCGGAACAGAGATTTCCGAAGTAATCAACGGGTTCGCAGGAGATGACAGCCTGAGCGGGCTGGATGGAAACGATTTGCTGTTCGGCGACGATGGCAACGACACGCTGATCGGCGGCGACGGAAACGATACACTGATCGGCGGCGCGGGCAATGACACGTTAGATCCGGATGCCGGTGATGACAGTATCGAAGGTGGCGGTGGGTTCGATCGGTTGGAAATCGATGCCAATGAGGCGGACTTGACTTTGGAAGCGCTCGACAACGAGCGAATTCAAATCACTGCCGATGGGATCGATACAATCTCGGGCATCGAGGAAATCGATCTTTTCGATACCGTTTTGACTTTCGAAGACTTGGTAGCAGATCTAGGCATAGTCGGGGTGAGCATAGGCGGTGCCGGCGCTTCGGCTGTACTTGATGGCACATTGACCGGCGACACAATCGCGGGCGGCGCCGGGAACGACACTGTCAACGGTGGAGCGGGCAACGACGTTTTAAATGGAGGCATTGGGGCCGACGAACTCAATGGTGGAACGGGCAATGACACTCTGTTGGGTTTGAACGGCTTTGACGTAATCAACGGCGGCGATGGCAATGACAGTCTGAACTCCGGTTTTGGCAACGACACGCTTGATGGCGGCGCGGGCGATGACACCCTAAATGGCGGGCTCGGCTTTGACAGTTTAGAAGGTGGAAGCGGGAATGACCTCCTGCTCGGTCTTAACGGTCGTGACACCCTGAGCGGTGGTTTAGGTAATGACAATCTAAACGGTGGGAACGGCAATGATCTTTTGGAGGGCGGTGCGGGAAACGACACGCTCAGCGGCGGGCTCGCCTTCGATACTTTGAATGGCGGGGATGGCAACGATCTGATCCGCGGGCTGAACGGCTTTGACGTGCTCAATGGCGATGCGGGCAACGATGATCTTGAGGGCAATGCAGGCAATGACACGCTTGATGGTGGCCTAGGTGACGATCTCTTGCGCGGTGGTCAGGGGGCTGATGTCTTTGTGTTCGCGGACGGTGACGATGTCATCCGAGATTACTCACTGATAGTGGACAGCTTGCAAATTGATGCGGATCTTCTGGATGAGGTTATGCCCGTGGGCTCTGATCTGGCCAACTACGCGTCAGTTTTGGACGGGAATTTGGTGCTGGATTTCGGCGACGGCAACACCCTGACCTTGAACAATGTAACCAACGTCAACTTGCTTTTTGATGATGTAACATTCTTTTAGACCTTGGAGAGTAACGGTACGCGGCGGCGTATTCAGCACAATAATGCGCCGCGTTCATCAACGGTGAGTGTCCTAATAAGTGCTGTGGTCGAGTGTGATCCGGTCCAATTGGAGTTGCCGAATGCGATGTGCGGGTTACACGAGTATTTTTTGATCGGGGTTGCGTTTTGCTCAGTACCCTTTCCAGAGTGTTGGCTTGCTAGGCCGCGCAACGCGCCGGACAATTTTATTTTTGGGAACGCGCAAGCGCAGCTTCAATAGGATGTGCATCAGGATTGGTTGTGCAGAGTTTGCGTTTGACCTGACGCCCGCCACTCAATTCCGCGTCGTCGGGGTTTTTCGTATACATGCATGGCGTGGGCAGCGGGCTGGGAACCGTTTACTATGAATTGTATGCCAAGCTCGCACGCAAAGAGGCAAAGCCAGAATGGCGGCCATTGTTTGCGTCAACCGACACCCGCACTCAAGCAATGGGGTGTGAACTCTTTGCCGCCTGTCCAGCTCCCTTGCTGCGCCTCTGTTACGCTCGCGACTGAGAATCGCACAGGCTTATCTTCGATGGGAACAGGTAATTGGCGCGCATCAACGCGTCCCTTCCACCTTAAGAGGAACCAACGTCGTGCCGCAGAAATATTCCAATTTAAGTTGTTGAATTTAAATAAAATTTTTAATATATATCCGTTTCCTACAACCCAGTTGCTCTGTCTCAATTATTGATGATCTCGATCTCACCTCCAACCTGAACGTGAATATTTTTCAGGCTAGTCAAAAAAACTTTTTTTTGAAGTTTTGTTTTCCTACGATATCGCCAGTTTCGATAGCACATGATTTCAGTGCAAAAGCATATTAGATTTTGGGGAATTAAAAATGCCACTAACTCAGGAACAACTCGACGCCTTGTTTGCCGGTGATGCAGTTGATTTTGGACTGCCAGCGGATCCTGGACCAGCAAGTGCAAATGGTATTTTCTTCCAGAACGTATCGTTCCAGACAGCGATAGGTGATGCGGACTCGACGGCGCAAGGGTTAGGGTCGCTGACCGTGCTCAACGACATCGGCAATTTTCAACGCGACGACACAAGCTTTATCGCTCGCAACGCAACAGTTACAGTAGGCGACGATTTTGGAACAACGTCCGGCACCGACAGCATCCTGTCGATTTCGGGGCCAGCGACCACGCTGACGATGACCGGTCAGGCTGGCAACTCAACACGGTTCCGCATGGCAACTGAGCTTGGCGCAAGCACGTCCGCCACGGCCTTCATCAGTGATGGCGCGCAGGTTGTCATTGATAACCCGGATGCAACTTCGGGCCGCGGGTTACAGATTGGTGTGAACTTTGGGCCTTTCGATCTGGACGGATCACCGACCGCGGGTGGTCAAAGCGTGGACGCCACACTGGTGATAGAAGGCACCGACACCGAAGTATCAGTCCTCAATTCGGCAGGTGGTGATCGTGGATCGTTGGAAATTGGCACGATATCCCCCCCCGATGACGGGTTGACGGATACTACGACCAATCGCTCGGCCGAGGGGCTTGTGATTGTGCGAGATGGAGCCGAGGTGAACATCCGCCAATTCGTGGGTATCGCGGATACCGATGGTGTTGCGGGCGCTACAGCCGAGGGCGCGCTGATTGTTGAAGGGGCTGGAACAGTCTTCAACATTGGCACCGAGGCACGAACGGGTCAAAACGCGTTCATGCGCGTCGCGGAAGAGGGCGGAACAGGTTACTTTGTGCTCCGCGACGGAGCTGCATTCACCATGTTCCGCGGCGACGAGGACGAGTTTGGCGCAAACATCCAGTTCTCCGGCGGATCAGATCGCCCCGGCGGTAGTGCAACTGGCTTAATAACCGGTGCCGGTACCACACTTGTTGTCGAAAATGGCACGTTAGATATCGGCCAAAACACCGGTACGGCCAGCGTGACCATTTCGGATGGTGCTGATGTTGATGCGCGACGGATTGCAGTGGCACGAGGTGGCACCGCCGACTTGACTATCGAAGGTGCGGACACCGAGGTAGATTTGTCCAACGGGACAGAGGGCAACCTTGAAGTCGGCCACATAACCGACCAGGATCCTTCGGTGACCTCAGCCACGGGAACAATTATCATCCGCGATGGCGCCCAGGTGCGAGTCCGAGACTTCGTTGGTGTCGGTGATCTGGACGGTAGAGCCGGCGCTACCGCGGAGGGAACGCTGATCGTGGAAGGAGCAGGCACTTCCGTCACGGTAGGGAGTGCGGATCGCACCGGCTTAAACGGCTTCATGCGGGTTGCGGAAGAAGGGGCAACAGGCAGCTTCGTGCTTCGCGACGGAGCTTCATTCACCTTGTTACGCGGCGATGAGAACGAATTTGGTGCCGGCATCCAGTTCTCCGGCGCATCAGATCGACCCGGTGGCGACGCGACGGGATTGATAACCGGCGCCGGCACGACACTTGTTGTTGAAAATGGCAGCATCGATGTTGGTCAAAATACGGGCACGGCAAGTGTAACCATCTCGGATGGCGCAGATGTTGATGCGCGCAGGATATCGGTGGGACAAGGCGGAACAGCCGACCTGACCATCGAAGGCACAAACACTCGAGTAGATTTGTCCAACGGAGCGGAGGGCAACCTTGAAGTGGGGCGCATTACCGACCAAGACATGTCGGTGACTTCGGCCTCAGGCACAGTTACGATCCGCGACGGCGCGCAGTTGCAAATACGAGAGTTTGTTGGCGTCGGTGATCTGAACGGCCGGACCGATGCAACCGCGGATGGGACGCTGATCGTTGAAGGTGCGGGCACTTCCGTGACAGTAGGCAGCGCAGATCGCACTGGTTCCAACGGCTTCATGCGTATCGGTGAAGGAGGGGCAGACGGTTCGTTCATTCTGCGGGACGGAGCGCAATTTCAGTTGTTTGCCGGAGACGAATTCGGCGGTGGCTTGCAGTTGTCAGGGAGCAGTTCAACGTCAAACGATGGAGGCATGGCAGCGGCGCTTGTCACAGGTGCCGGGACCCGATTGGTGGCTGAACAAGATGCAATTTTTGTAGGCCGAAACGGCGGAACGTCGACGTTCACAATTTCTGATGGTGCCGTGGTAGATACGTTGTTCTTTATCTCGGGTCGACAAGGCGAGGGTCACACTATTGTCGAAGGTGAGGGAACGCAGCTCAACTTGTTCGGCGAACAAGTGGTAAATCCCGAGTTCGGTGCATTTCTGACAGTCGGTCGAGATACAGTCGGGACATTCACAGTGCGTGACGGAGCGGACGTTACGATTACCGGCGACGGCGGCGACTTCCCCGGATTTCAGGCCGGACGCAATGAAGGCTCAAACGGTGTCGTGACGGTAACCGGTGCAGGCACCACCCTAACCATCGATGGGGCCGACAACGTGAACATTGAGGGCGGTGAAACCGGCTTCATGCGTGCGGGTCGTGATGCAGGTTCAGATGGTACGATCAATGTTCTGGACGGCGCGGTGGTGACAAATGATGCAGAAGGGCTGCTGATTGTTGCCGAGAATGACGGCGCAACGGGTCGTGTGACCGTCGATGGCGCTGGCAGTATCTTGGACTTTGGCGCAACCGCCGATTTCTCCGAAGATGCACCGCTTGCACGGGGCAATGCCATCGTGACGATAAGCAATGGCGGCCTTTTGCGCGGCGGTGTTGTCAACAACAACGGCATCCTGGATATCACAAGTGGTGGCATGTTCGAGGCGGACCTCGTTCAGGACAACATCCTGCGCAGCTCCACCGGGATCGAAGACATCACCATCAACGGAGATCTGACCGTTGCGACCGGCGGCTTCGATTTTGACTTCGACCTGTCGGGGGGAAGCCTCGTCCACGATACGTATACAGTGACGGGAACAGTCGACCTTCAGGGCCGCGTATTTGTTCTCGGTACCTCACTCGAAGCTCTGGCTGGCCTAAGCGCCGAACTTATCACCGGCACCAGCTTGACCGCAGACATTGGCTTCACGGTCCAGTTCATTGAATTTTCTGCCGCGGATATCACCGAAGTCGATCTGCCCGAATTGATTGCAGCTTCTGATGAGGCCGTCGACCTCGAGTTCTCGACCACCGCAACCAGCCTGATTGTCGAATTTGGCGACATCGAGATTGTAGGCGACACCACATCGACGTCCGATGACATTACCGGTTCATTTGCGGGCGACTCGATCCTATCCCTGGGTGGTAACGACCTTGTCGATGCAGGCCTGGGAGACGACACGCTGTCCGGCGGCGCTGGCAACGATACAGTGATCGGCGGCGGAGGCGACGACAGCGTGAATGGGGGTATTGGCGCGGACAGTCTGGATGGTGGGACCGGAAATGATACGCTTCTGGGTCTGAACGGCTTCGACGTCATCAATGGCGGTTTTGGCGACGACAGTCTGAACGCCGGCTTCGGCAATGACACCCTTGATGGCGGTGCAGGCAATGACACTTTGAACGGTGGTCTTGGCTTTGACAGTCTGAATGGCGGTGACGGCAACGACACCGTTCTGGGCCTGAATGGGCGCGATGTACTGGACGGGGGCGACGGCGATGACAGTCTGAATGGCGGCAACGGCAACGACACCCTGTTTGGCGGCACGGGTAATGATACGCTCAACGGCGGTTTGGCCTTTGACGAGTTGAACGGCGGAGAGGGCGATGACCTGCTTCGTGGTCTAAACGGTTTTGACGTGTTGAACGGGGATGCCGGAAACGACAACCTGGAAGGCAACGCGGGCAATGATACGCTTGACGGCGGACTTGGGGACGACCTGATGCGTGGTGGTCAAGGTGCGGATGTCTTCGTGTTCACAGATGGCAACGATGTGATCCGTGACTACTCGCTGATCGTCGACCGTCTGCAGATCGAGGCGGACCTTCTGGACGAAGAGACGCCGGTGGGCAGTGACCTCGCCAACTACGCATCTGTTGTGGAGGGCAACCTTGTGCTGGACTTCGGCGAGGGCAACACGCTGACGCTCAACAACGTGACCAACGTAAATCTGCTATTTGACGATGTGACATTCATATAAGTTGGGTTGCAGAGCGTTGCCGAAGTGCACGCTCTGCACTCTGATGCTGGCAATGCGACGCTAATGTGTGAAGCTTGTCCCAAATTGCTTCTAGCAAGCCTTTTGCCGTCTTTCCGCGGGTTTCACCTTAAACTCAAAGCAAGTTTGCTATTATGAAGTGCAAAATACAGGGTCAACGCGGAGAAATGGCAGCTCAACGTCAATGAGCTTACTTCATATGCCTTTTCAAAGCCGTGGCGATGGGCTGAGCAGAACTCATTTTGCGCAATGCAACGCAACATTCAATCTACAATCTTGGGTCAACTGGCTCACTTTCCAGCGCAAACAACGCCAATGCACATTCACGCACCTTAGAGAGAGAGAGGCAGAGCTTCCACGAACCGATGCAGCCCTTCGAAACCAAGTTTGAATTCCTGTTCGGCAAGCGAGAATTTGCGCCGCAGCCCGCGTTGGCGAAGGCGCTCGATGTTCTTAGGCTGGTCATAGTCGGGACTACAGATAATTCGTAGATAATCGCGCCCGCGCACCTTCATTGCCGGCTGGATCAAGCCTTTGTCACCGCGCAGGGTAAATGCGTCGGGTTTGAAGACTAGCCCCTCTCCTCCGTCGTCAGTGTGTTTCATCCACCAACTGATAACCGCCTCGCGATCAGCTGCACTATTCAGATCGATCCGTCTCCAACCTGTCGTTTGCCGGATCGGCATCGGCCAGCTTGCCCAAGGTTTTCATATACCAGATATGAGACTGATCCGCATGGACTTTGCCTTCGCTCACGAGGATGTGGAAGGGCGCTATACGATAGTCTTCAGTATCGTCCGCTGCCCAGCAGTACCCATCGATTGTTTGCTCCATGAGTTCTGTGCGTTGGGAAACTGAGTTTCAGTGCGATTGTGGAGGGCTTCCAGCCCCTCGATTTCCCCAGCCTTCGAAATTGCCACCAGCAGCGCTGAAGCAGACGAGTTTGCTGCTGCCACTGTTGGCAGGTATTGCCTTTTGAGCAGTTCCTGCGCCTTGGCGGACCAGGGCATGAGTTCAGCGTCGAGCAGCACCCAGTCGGTTTGGAGCTCTTCCCACAGACCTGCCACCACCACGCAAGTCGCATCGCGTTGGCACAGGTCAACATGGCTCCCTCGTGAAGCCAAAGCGATTGAGCGGAAACTAACCAATCCTTGCAAACACGATGCTGATCGAGATTAGCCCGCGCCGAAATAACTGATGGCAGAATGGCTACAAAAATGGGTTCCGTTCTGTGAGCCTCTCTGGCGACTTTTCACCGAAAGGAAACGTATGTCTGCCCCTGATGTCCTCCGACCGGATGGCTCCGACTACGACGCCTTCCTGCAAGCAGAAGTGGGTGAAGACAGAACCGGTGCAGCCGTGACGGTTCTGTCGGCGCTTGCGCGTCTTGGACTTGAACCCTGGACCGAAGCGAAAGAGCTTGCACATCTTGCCAAGGAAGATGCGGCAGCTCGATTGAACGCACATTTTGAAGCAATCACCGACGTACCGGCGCTTGCTCTGGCAAGTCAAAGCAGGGCGACCAAGCTCGTGTCATTGCTACCCAAGCAAGCGCCATTTCCTTTTGTCAACGAATGCCAAACGGGCAGCTTCAGCTTTCCACGGGTTAGGTTGTTTTGGATTCTGTCAGTGCTTGTTGGCGTCGCGGTGATCGCGCGGATCTACAGTCTGGCGCAGATGGGCTAACTTGCGTCAGTACGCAGGCACCTGGAACCCGCTGGGCGGGACCTGATCACCACATGTCAGGGTTGCGATTTTGCCGAGGGTCTTAGAGGCGCGGGAAGCATGAAGTGCTTCCCTCGTACTACGTGGCTTTTGCGCCTCTTGTCCTCGGATTTTCTAGGAAAGGGCACTTCCATGAACGACGAAAATCAAAGCCAGGAAAACCAGACCGTGAAACACATGGCATCGGTCAAAACCGCTTGGAACAAGGCGCCCGAAGGTCCCAAGAAGGCGGCGGCACTCAAGGATTACAAGGCTGCCGAAAAGGTGCGTGAAGCGGAAAACGACGAAGAAGCACACGAGGAACTCAAGCAAGCAAGTCGCGCCTTGATGTGAAGCCAAAAGCACGCAAAATGATCCTGTGTCGCCCGAATCCGGACCTTGGGCGGCCGTCTCAGGGCAAGAGAGGCCGCGCGTGGTCGAGATACGCAGGATCGAAATCGGCCAAAGCCACCAGACCCTCGTAATTATCAAACACCACGACGCCGTCCCGAAAAGTAACAAGCTTGTCTTCCCGGAGTTTCCGCAAGACACGGTTGACATGGATGGCGCTCAATCCCAGAGCGTCGGCCAGATGATACTGCGTCAGCGGGCACGCGTAACCTTCCCTGCTACCTATCCCAACGAGCGACAGCCTTACTCCAAGTTCCAGCAGGAAATGCGCCATGCGCGCATCTGCGTTGCGTCGTCCCAACCCAACCAGATGTTCCACAACCATTGCCTCGTCGCGCGAGACTGCCCACAAGATGGCAGTGGCAAGGCGTGGCGTCTTCGCAAAGGCCTCCAGAAGATCGTTAACCAAAACTTCCGCCGCCTCGATCTCGACAATCGGTTCAATACCATGATCGGACGTGTGCAAGAGAACGCTGCGCAGCCCCAGAAAATCCCCCGGTATCTGGAAGTCAACGATCTGGCGCGATCCATCAGGCTGGATCTTGTAGGACACCACCCAGCCCGCCGCGAGAATATAGGCCGCCTGTTCCGATTGGCCTTGATGCACAAGGTCTTGTCCCGCGGAGAAGGATTTCCGTCGCGCGTGCAACCGCTCCAGCACGCCAAGTTCTGACGTCGAAAGCTCGACAAAGGCGGAGAGTTTCCGGGTGAGCGGGCTGGTCTCAATTGCCATTGCTGGGCCCTCTCGAACCGGTGAATGCGCCAAAAACAACTCTTCATCGAGACTGCTTTCGATCAGTACGGACGACAAAGACCTCCGTGACAGTGTTCAGGAGTATCACGACCTCGCCCCTACGCGATGCCATGAACGAAACGAGGAATACTGCAATGTCAGAACAACCAGACCCGGCGGGCTTGGCGGCCCTTTCGATTTGCGAGGCCTTGCTGCTCTCCCTGCTGGATCGCGACGTGCTTCCTGAACGCGAGATCGTAGGTATTCTACGCGATGCTGCGGAAACCCTCGAAAACGCACAGGACCCCGAACCGGAACGGCACGTGCACGCGGCAGCAGCGGATCTGATCAACGAGATCCTTGAAGGAGGAATCCTGTTGCGGCGAGCTTAATTCTGACTGGGCGTATCAGAGGTTCTGCTCAGAGGTTCTGCGACGCGCCTGTCAGTCCTGTGACGGATCGACCGGCTTGGTCCCCGATGCGGGGCTTTCGCTCGTTTTGGTCAGTGATTTCGGTTCTTTTTCTTGCAAGGCCTTTTTCTGGGCGGCCTCTTTCTTTGCCAGGTCGTTGAACGACATGCGGGCTTTCCTTTGCGCGCTACCAGGGTGCCCGGCAGCTTGCTAGCCATAGAAGATCAATGCCCCTTTGGCAAAGGAAACATTTGTTGTCAGACAAGACGCACCTTGTAACTCTCCCGGGTAGGCACCACGTTTAAAGTGCTACTGACCTCCATTCGACTTTCTGTTTTCCTTTATCGGCTCACAGCGCTCGACATTGTCGTGAGAAGCCGGGCTGCCGCATGTCGTGGGCAGCGATCATAAGGGAAAACTCATATGGCCAATGGTACAGTGAAATGGTTCAACACCACTAAAGGCTTCGGCTTTATAGCGCCGGAATCGGGTGGAAAGGATGTGTTCCTGCACATTTCCGCACTCGAGCGCGCGGGAATGACGAGCTTGAACGACGACCAAAAGGTGACGTACGATATCGAGCCCGGCAAAGACGGCCGCGAAAGTGCGACTAACATCGCGCTCGCCTGAGCATTGCCCGGGGCGCTCTTTCGGAGCGCCCATCCCTGTATAAGGCGACCTCGCTGACGCAATCGAAGCCTCTAGCCTGAGCGCCGTCTTGTCCGATCGTACGCACGCCCGTCTCGCGACTAAATCGTCGACTGGTCGACCGCTTGTTTCCGATCCGGACGTTTTCAGCCTGATGGACGTGCTTGGAAAGCTGGTGCGTTCACAGCGCACTCAATTCACCACTTCGCAATTCAGGCGGCTTGGCGCTACGCCAAAAAGCCATAGGCCTGCGTCTTAACGGCATCGCCACAAAGTGACGTCGCCGCATCGAAAATCACCGTCCGAAAGGGGATATCCAATGACAGATTCAAGCTTGGGGCACCGATCAAACAGGGGTGAAAATCTTTTCAATGGTATGACGAAGCCGAAAAAAGCCAAAGTCGGCAAAACAGAAGCGCGGCCTCCAATCCACGTGGGCGAGCACGGCAGATATCAAATCAAGTCCGGCCTTCTCGCAGGCAAATTCGTCGCTCGCGCTTTTGCAAAACCGCCAACCGAGGCGCGCGGCGTGATCGCCGAGGCAAGCGGTGCGACCGAAGAAGCCGCGATCATCGCCTTGCACGATGTCATCGACGCAAGGGAGAACCGCAGGATTGAAGCCCGTAGAAAAGACCCGCGCACAGGTATCTCGGTACCGAGCATCGAGGAATACGCTGAAGCTCTCGGACACGCTGCGCTGACAAGCCCGCAGCGCGCGATGCTGACGGCATTGTCGATAGCAGATGCAGACGGGCTGACAGATGAGCAACTGGCGAAAGCGGCGGGGTACAAGTCGCAGACATCGGCGAACAGATCACTCGCGAATGCAGGTCGTTTGTTCTCCGACTATTTTGCCCTTGAGACGGATTCGAGAGTAACGCCCGTCGCTTTGGAAAGCAGTTCGCTTCTTGCGTTCCGGGGCGAGCCGCACGACGAAACAGATCCCGGAAACTGGATACTTTATCCGGAACTGCGTGATGCCGTGAGAGCAACCTTGTGATGGAATTGGAAGGACGCCTGTGTACGCCGCAGGGACAATCGGTGGGAACGGCGGAGGTTCAGCAGAAATGAACGCATACAAGGTGCGACGTAGCGGTCTTTTCTGGCCGATGGTCCGCTCTTTTTTCCAAGCTTTGTGTTTTGGGGTGACTGCGGGAGGCTGGACTCTTGGCCTGACGTGCCTTCCAGTCCTCCCGCCCAGCCCAACTTCAGCACCGCGCTGACACCACAACTCTACTTGCTTGGGCAATGGCCAATGTTCGGACGAATAATTCGGTGAACCAATCGCGGACGCTTCAGGCTGTTTGGGGCTCAAGCGAGCGTGGCACCAAACCCCGGCTCAAAGCGCTGCGCTAACTTGGCATGCCCTGGAACAGCAGCAATGTCCGCGTGACGTAAATCGGTTTATCTGGTTCCGCTGCGCAGGGAATGAATGGCCGGTTTCTCAGTATCGTAGCAGCAACAGAAAACCCGCATGTGCGCCAGTATTCGTGCTGCGAGCGCACACAGCGAGAAATTCGAATTCACAGGGTGGGCTCACTGCAGACATCAGAGGCGGCGCGGCATCTTGCCATGCGCTCTTTCGATAAGCGTTGCTCGTGGCCCATACCGGCATTTCGACACCTTATTGTTGTTCTGCAGTCGCAACCCACATTGCCGCCATTCGCTGCAGGGGCAAATTTTGGTGCTGACCGGGACCACAATCCGCTGATTAAGCTGCCGTTTGTCTGAGTTATCCGCTAGTCGGGCATCTTGATCACGATTACTGGATAGAGCCGCACGACCACCAAGTGTGGCTCTACGTGGTCAGAATGTCGAAACGCCAATCACTACAGGATGCAAGCTCAGTAGCGTCACAAACGCAGCCAAACCTGCTGCAACCCGCAGCACCATGCCTGCCCAAGACACAGGTGCTTGGCAAATTGGAGCCGTCACGACCGCAGTGTTCAGAGCATCCCACTGATTTGCCCCCATCTCGCGCCGTTTGCGCCCATTGATTAGCGCGCGTCCTGCAACAGCAAAACTCCCCGACACACCAAACAAGAGCACATGTGCGAAATCGCCATTCGGTAGCATATGGAGTACGGCCCAAAGCGCCAGCGCCAGCAAGATGGGATGGCGGGTGATGCGAACGATGCCGGGCCGTGCGGGATCGAAACCGTTGTGCCGCGCGCCACCGAAGGAGAATGGATTGGGTCGCCCGATAGTGAACGCCAGGATCAGGCACACGGCCAACATGCCCAGATGCACCACATGGCGTTGCCAACCCATCTGTGGCCAAAGCTGGATGTAGGGCGCTTGCCCCGCGGACCAGATCAGCAAAGACAACACCGCAAGGGACAGAATTGAATAGGCGATGCCGAAGCCACGCAGTCCGATACGCGCAATGATCCGCGATTTGATGGCAGGCCGCACCGGAACGGAATGCGTCGCGAAAAACAGTGCGAAAACAACCGCATATACGGCCCAGCTCATCGTGCCTTCTCCGGTGTCCGGCGCAACAGTGACGGGCCATAGACGATGGCAAAGCCCACAAACGCAGCCAGCCACAAGACACCCGATGCATAGTTTAACTCAACTACCAACGACGTCAGAAAGCGTGTCAGGGCAGCGCCGAACACGCATAGATAGATCACGACCGTCGCACGTGACGCGGTCAGGCTCTGCCCTGTGTGACCCAGTGTAGCGCGGGTCATCACGGCAAGCGTCATGGATCCAATCGCCCCGGTCATCCACAGATGCTGCGCGCCCGCCGTGCTGGGATTGCCAAGGATTTGATCCATCCCAAGGGCAAAGGCCCCCAACGGGATGAACGCATATGACAGGTGAAGAACCCATACCAATGGCTCACCCAGCGTGTGATGCGGCTGCCAACGGATTTGACGTGTCAGATGCAGCCCGCTCATGATCAACAGTGCAATGCC
The DNA here is from genome assembly GCF_059611725.1 of Tateyamaria sp. LSS28. Classification (NCBI taxonomy): domain Bacteria; kingdom Pseudomonadati; phylum Pseudomonadota; class Alphaproteobacteria; order Rhodobacterales; family Roseobacteraceae; genus Tateyamaria; species Tateyamaria sp. LSS28. The sequence continues at coordinate 14,125 of NZ_JCAPFI010000002.1, forward strand.
TGTATGAAACTCAGATGGGTGCACAACCCACAAGGCCAAGATGGGCAAGCTGGACAGCAAAACCAGTTTGTCAAACCTCTGCATTGGTGGTGCGGGTCGCACAGGGTCTTCCCGATGGGCCAGCCAGTTGCGGGTGAAGGACGGTATGATCCGCCCCCCGATAACGCCGATCATCATCACGGCCGTCGCTACGCCCAGTCGCAGGCCCGTCCCTTGCGCCGCATAGACACCCTCCAGCGCCTCTAGGTGGAAGAGCGCATTGGCCATCGTAAACACGGCCAGCAGGGCTAAGACGATCAGGTTGCGCCAGTTTTTGCCTGCAATGATCTCTCGCAAGATCAACGCACCCAGCACCACCGGGAAAGCCAGATCGACGACAGGCGCGACCGCCGCCGGCAGAGCAGCGGAAAAAAGGATCGCGATCCGCCCTGCACCCCAGAGCGCAAAAAGCGCCGCCAGTGGCCTGCCGACCATCGGCAAGCGACCCGTCCAATTTGGTACGGCCGTCAGCAGAAAGCCAGCCAGAATTGCACCAAGATAACCGAAGAGAAATTCGTGCGCATGCCAGCTGACCGGGTCGAAGCGTGTCGGCACGTCAATCATCCCGGACAAAGAAAAGAGCCACAGCACCATGGAGACGGCGACCCAAACCGCTCCGAAAAGAAAGAAGGGCCGGAAACCGAAACTGAACAACGCTGGCCCTCGCCATGCACGCATTTGTTCTGATGACGATTGTACCATCAATTGGTCTCCGTATTCGTACGGATCGTGCTGAGGACTGTGCCATCGTCGGCACAGGTCAACCGAACCCGCCTGCCGCCGCAGTAGAACGTTAGGCGAAACCGGCCTGCATCTTCATCCTGCCCGATCTCGTACTTGCTTGTAATCTCACCCGCGCGCATCTTTTCCTGCACGTCCGCCGGCGCGATTTCCAACAGCTTGCCAAGGTCACGGGCGTCGATCACAGGTTGACCGTCGGTGATGTCGATCTTCATGTTGCCTCCGTGTTGTCAGCCACGTCCATCAGGTGGCGGATATGTCGCGCAAAGTACCAGGTTGCAGGACCGCCGACGACGCATCCAAGCATAATGGACCAACCGGTTGAGGCCACTGGCCCGCCGATCCAACTGAGGATCAACGACGCAAAGAACACGTTGACCCCGGCGGCCCCCGCTCCGAACGGATAGAGAGCCAATGCGATACGCAGCGTGGACCAGCCTTGCCGGGTCATCTGCGCGAAACGAGCCATTGAACCGCGACCATGGCCGCCAACAAGGTCACGCAGGCCAAAGCGTACCAGAATTCGGCGGTTGCCGACTGCGCCTGCGGGATCGGGCGATCGAATTCTTTGGCAATGCCGGTGGTGGCCAAGCTGCAGAACAGGGTGGTGAAGCCGATGAGGTGGCGCATGTCAGATCTCCTGTGTCAGGGTGCGATAGATATCGGGTAAGGCTCGGGGCAGGCGATTTGCATCCGGCAACAGCGTGAACCCCCCGCGCTCGAAGATGCGGGTGAACCAGTCCTGCCCGTCCTCGTCGATGATGATGCCGTACAGGCTCATGCCCGCGTTGCGGACCTCGCGCACGGCCATATGGCTGTCCTCAATCCCGTGTTGGCCTTCGTAATGGTCCAGATCGTTGGGCTTGCCATCGGTCAAAACGATCAGCAGCTTGCGTGCAGAGACCTCTTCAGCCAATTGTGCGGACACATGACGGATCGCGGCGCCAAGGCGCGTGTAGTGGCCGGGTTTCAACGCGCCGATATTGGCGGTGATCTCGGGCGACATGGCGTCGTCGAACCCCTTGCAGCGGGTCAGGAAAACACGATCACGGCGCAGCGATGAAAAACCCCAGATTCCCAGTCGGTCGCCCGCCGCGTCGATGCCGGTGGCCAGCGCGGCCATCGTATGGCGCGCGACTTCGATCACGCTGGTGTCGCCAATGGCGGCCTCGGTGGATCTAGAATTGTCGATGAGGAAGGCGACGGACAAGTCGCGCTCAACTTGTCGCGCGGATTGCCAGATGCGATCCGATCCGCGCCCGGTGGCGTGCAGATCGGTTTGTGCGGTCAACAACGCGTCAAGATCCAGTTCCGAGCCGTCCACCTGGCGTGGTTGCAGGATGCGACGCGGGCGCATCGCCTCGAACTGGCGGCGCACATCACGCACCCGGCGCGCGTTGGGCATAAAGGCCGTGCCATTGGGTTGCGCCGGTGCATCCAGGACACGGCAGTGATCGGCCATGTAACTGCGAGAGCGGTGGCTCCATTCGGGATAGGTATGAATGCCAGACAGCGCCTCGTGATCCGCATCAGCAGGCGACAGATCGAGATGCAGGCGCAGACGGGTCGCGGTCTTGCGGTCGTGTTTGGTCAGGACAATCTCGTCCTGATCATCGGCTGCCTTTTGCGCGTTTTCGTCATTGTCGTCATCCACGCTGCGGTTGATGTTCATCGACTCGACCCATGACAGGATCGACTCGAACCGGTGCATGATAAAACTGTCGCTGCGGTTGTTTTGTTCATGCTCCTTGCGCGCGCCCAACTTGCGGCTGGTGTGTGCGGCAGTCGGTGGCGGTGCCACGGGATCTGCGCTGTCTTCGCTTGCGGGAACACCAGCACCAGGATGCGTAAAATGCAGCCAGATCGGAACCGGTGCAAAGGTCTGATATCCACGCAAAGCCAGGTCGACCTCAAGGGCTTGGGCGCTTGCACAGAGGTGATGGCAAATGGCGGTCTCAATCGCCTCCTCTTGCGCGGGGCGGATCACCTTCGGACGCAGCGCGAGACAGATTGTCGACATGCCGCGGTACGCCTCACGCAGACCCGGACAGGCAGCAAAAGCGGCACCAGCCGCAGCTGTGTTGGCTGTGATCTGTGCGCAATCATGCGCCGGGCCATCAACAGGCAATATCAAGTTTGTCGGATCGCTGTGTGCGGCCAGAGCGGTCAGCCAGAAATAGGCGGCGCGGTTGAGGTCCGCGTCAGGAAATACGGCGATCACGGGCGGCAAATTCAACCGCTCGCCGTCAAAGCTGGGCTTCCATTCGCGGTCCCGATCCGCGCCCAGCTTGCGACGCAACGGGCGGCGGTGTTGCATCAGTGTCGCGGGCGCCTCGCGCAGCTCTACCCCGGGCGCGCCGCCAAGCGCCCGGAACAGCACTGACAGGCTCGGCCGGACCGAGGCGAGCGTGACTGCCGCCTCGGGAAAGGTAACATCCGCGCCGATCCCCTTTGCCATATCGTGCCACAGGTTGCCGACCGTCTCTTCTGGCTCCATGAGGTCAAGAAGACGCATAGCGTTATCCGTAGATCGTACTGACAAGGTCACGCAGCGATTGCTGCACGTCGGGCTCATCGCTGAGTGGCTCAATCACTGCGGCTTCAAGCGCCTGATCCACCCCCATACCGCCCGCCATCAAGGTGGCCGCATAGATCAGCAAGCGGGTCGAGACACCTTCTTCCAGATCCATGCCCGACAGATTTCGGATGTGCCCCGCCAACCGAACGAGCGGTGCAACGCGCCCCGGTTCGAGCCGGCTTTCGCTGGCAACCACGGCGATTTCCGTTTCAGCCTTTGGGAAGTCGAAGCTAATCGACAAAAACCGTTGCCTTGTCGAGGGCTTCAATCGTTTTAGGACGTTCTGATAGCCCGGATTGTAGCTGGCCACGAGCATGAACCCCGCCGGTGCCACAAGCTCCTCGCCTGTACGGTCGATCATCAAGGTCCGTCGTGTGTCCGTCAGCGGGTGCAGCACCACGGTGACGTCCTTGCGCGCCTCCACCACCTCATCAAGGTAGCAAATGCCGCCCTCGCGCACCGCGCGGGTTAGCGGGCCGTCAACCCAAACGGTTTCCCCGCCCTTGAGCAAATACCGACCGATCAGGTCCGCCGCTGACAGATCATCATGGCAGGCGACGGTATAGAGCGGCCTACTCAGTTTCGCGGTCATGTGTTCTACAAATCGGGTTTTGCCGCAGCCGGTCGGCCCCTTCAGAAGAAGGGGCAAACCATTGTCATAGGCCGTCTCGAACAGGTCGCATTCGCGGCCCGTGGGCTGGTAGAACGGCAGGGTTGGTGTGGTTGCGATGTTCATGGCTCAATCTCCCGGAACAGGGTTGGCGGGGCCTGGCGTGATGATCTCGTCCTTCCGCACCACAAGCATCGAGTAGATGAAGAGCAGTGCACCCAGCACGACAGCTGCACCGGCACCGAACCGCATCAGGTAGAAGATCGCGAGATCGTCCTGGACGGTCATGTAGTAATCGCCGATCACCCGCTGCATGTGCGTCTGGATCGTGCCTGCGAAGGTCAGCACGAAGGTCATGAAAGCCATGCCTCCGGTCATCAGCCAGAAGCTGCCCATATTGAGCACCTGGTTGTAGGGCTCCCGTCCCCGCAGCATTGGCATCGCGTAGGTGAAAACCGCGAGGTTCAGCGCGACATAGGCCCCGTAGAAGGCGAGGTGCCCGTGCGCTGCGGTGATCTGCGTGCCGTGGCTGTAGAAGTTAACGCCGTGCAGAGTGTGCAGGAAACCCCAGACGCCCGCGCCGAAGAAGGCGACGGTGGACGACCCAAGCGACCACAGGAGAGCCGCCTTGTTAGGGTGGTTCTTCCGCCCCTTCCAGACCATCACAAACGCGAAGCTCATCATCAGAAAGAAGGGGATCACCTCAAAAGTCGAGAAGATGGAGCCGACCCACTGCCAGTACCCGGGCAAACCGATCCAGTAGAAGTGGTGCCCAGTGCCAAGGATACCGGAGAAGAGCGCAGTGGCGACGATGACGTATAGCCATTTTTCCACCACCTCGCGGTCGACACCCGTCAGCTTCAGCAGCAGGAATGCGAGGATTGCCGCCATGACCAATTCCCAGGTCGCCTCAACCCAGAGGTGTACGACGAACCACCAGTACATCTTGTCCAATGACAGATTGTCAGGATTGATAAAGGCAAAGATCCAAAGCAGCGACAGCAGCCACAGCCCCATGAGCAGCACATTGGTGATCGCGGTCTTTTTGCCCGCAAGCACTGTCATCGAGATGTTCAACAGGAAGATCAATGCGGCGATGAGAATGCCGAACTTGACCCAAAGCGGCTGCTCGAGAAACTCGCGCCCGCCATGGATACCAACAAGATAACTGCCGACAGCGCCAAGTGTTCCGACCAGCAAGATGATCAGCTGGATGTAAGCGAGTTTTGGAGACCAGATTTCACGCTCTGACTCCTCAGGGATCAGGAAGTAAGCCGCACCGAAAAAGCCCAGCAGCAGCCACACGATCAGCGCATTGGTATGAATCATGCGGATCACGTTGAAGGGCAGCAACTCGGACAAGAAGTTGGGCGAGACATAGATCCAACCCGCCAGCAGGCCGCCCAGCACCTGGATGCCAAACAGAGCCATCGCGGCGAGGAAGTACCAGTACGCGACTTTTTGTGTTTCGTATTTCATGGTTTTCGCCTCCTTATCCGGCGTCGTTGGGCGGCCAGCCCTGCGTGTCTGTCTGGTCTGCCCAACGTAGGAATTCCGCGAGGCCGCGAATGTCTTCATCCGACAATTCGTAGCGCGGCATCTGACGGCGGCCTTCAATGCCGCTGGGCTGGCCTTCGATCCAACCTTTGAGCGTTTCGAAGGCATCTTCAGGACTGTCTTGGACGCCCCAACGGGTCATCACATTGCCCACCTCAGGGGCAAAGTAGGCACCTTCGCCATGCAAGCTGTGACAGTTGATGCAGGAGTGTCTCTCCCAGACGTGCTTGCCGTGGATCACCTCTTCGCTCAGCTCCATACCGGCGGTCGAGACATCGACGACGTATTTATGGGAGTGGACGGTCATCCCCACGAACACCACGACGAAGAAGATCGAGCCCCCGTAGAAGATGTTGCGCGCCCGCGATTTGGTTAGAAATTCAGCCATGCGAAAGGCCTCCTCAAGTTGGGATGCCTTTTGTCTAGCCAGTGTGAAGCCCGTGAAGTTTGCGCCAGCGCAACGTTTCGCGAAGTTTCAGTTCTACGGTCGTTTTAAGAAAGGAGGACGGTATGCGCACGTCGAGGATAGACGACCCGGACTTGCCACTGGCCGACATCATGACACACTGGCCTCAGACAATCGCGGTTTTTACAAAGTACAGGATGCTCTGTGTCGGGTGTCTAGTCAGCCCATTCCATACATTGATTGACGCCTGCGCCGAGTATCATCTCGAAGAAGATGCATTCATGGCAGAGTTGAAAGTAGCCATTATGCCTGACTGAGTACCACCAGCGCATGAGAATCGCGCACCATGATCCGTTTGCGCTTGCTTTGCACAAGGCCCTCTTTCTCCCATCTGCTGAGCAAGCGGCTCACGGTGTGCAACGTGGTGGCTGTCAACTCGGACAGATCTTGTCGTGTGATGGGAAAGTCGATCTCGATCCCTTCGGGTACCTTGCGGCCGGTTTGATGGATCAGTCTAAGGAGCGCATTCGCCACCCGCTGTTCGACCTGTTGCGTTGCCATTTCAACGATGCGGTTGTTCATCTCGCCTACGCGTTGCCCGAGGATCCTGTAGGTCTCGGTCGCAAATCCGTCATATTCAGATACGAACGTGTCCCACAGCCGTGTTGGCCAACTCAGAGCCAGTGACTCCGTGGCCGTCAACGCCGTTGCCGGATACGTATCGCGCCCGATCGCCTTAGCAATTCCTATCAATTGACCTGCAGGGATGTGGAGTGTTGTCACCTGTTCGCCGGTGGCTGTGATCCGCACCACGCGGACATACCCGTCGAGAAGCATGTAGAAGCGTTGCGCCGGTGCGCCCTCTTCAAAGACCGCAATTCCGGTTTCATACCGTTGCGATGACGCTTGATCCAGAATTGTACGGATCTGCCGCTTGTCCAGCTTTGAAAACGGCGGAAGGTGCGTCAGCAGGCTTTCATCCAGCCGCGGCAGAGTTTTGCGAGGTTGACCGTCCATCTTGATAGTCGTGCCACAATGGGCAAGTGGATGCCATGCACCCAAGTGAAAAGGTGTGGGTCGTTGTCTTCTGCATCGTTCTTTGTGCCAGCGCAAAGTTCGGTCCGCGGCATCCGATAATATTCAGATCAACACAAAGGCTGATCTGAAAGGAAATGAAGATGATCCGCAAACTGACAATCGGTTTGGCACTTGCCGCACTGATGAGTGGCGCAGCATTCGCCGAAACAATCGAAGTACAGATGCTGAACAAGGGTTCGGAGGGTGAGCGCATGGTTTTCGAACCTGCCTTCGTTCAAGCGCAGCCGGGTGACACAATCAAATTCCTTGCCGCGGACAAGGGCCACAACGCCGAAGTCAACAAGGGCATGCTGCCCGACGGGGCCGAAGCCTTCAAAGGCAAGATCAACGAAGAGATCGAAGTCACGCTGGATGTCGAAGGTGTCTACGGCGTGATCTGCAAGCCGCATTTCGCCATGGGCATGGTGATGACCATCGCTGTTGGTGACGTGGACGCACCCGAGGATTTCCTCGAAGGCCGCGTGCCGCGCAAGGCCAAGGAACGCTTCGAAGCGCAGCTTGCAAACCTCTGAATAAAGACGGCGCTCCGGCGGGCCGCCTTAGCGCCTAAATCCAGCCCCCATGGAGGGAACCATGACCAAATTCATCAATCCAGGCCTTATAAAGACCAGCCGTCGCAACGTCTTGCGCGGCAGTATGCTCGCAGGAGCTGCTGCCGTGACGGGAGCAGGTGCGATGGCAGCGACACACGCGCCAAAGATCAACAAGATCAACGCGACTTCGTCCATGATTTACAAAGCGGCGGGTGAGCAAGCGGCAGACAGCACAGCAGAGCCTGCAGACCTGTCCGGCTATACCCGCGTCAAGCAAGAGTTGGTCGCTCCACCCTTTGCGCCCGAACATGAACAGGTGGCAACAGGCGGCCCCAAGATCATCGAGATCACAATGGAGACCACCGAACGCTTGATGGTCGTTGATGAAGACACCGGGGCCGAGGTTTGGGCGCTGACCTACAATGGGTCGGTCCCCGGTCCGCTCATCATCTGCCATGAAGGCGATATGATCGAACTGACCCTCCGCAATCCGGTCGACAGCATGATGGAGCATAACATCGACTTTCACGCCTCAACAGGCGCGCTTGGAGGCGGTGGTCTGACCCATGTCTATCCCGGCGAAGAGACTGTGCTGCGTTGGAAAGCGACCAAGCCTGGCTGCTTCACCTATCACTGCGCCCCCGGCGGCGCGATGATCCCCTATCATGTGACCCATGGCATGAATGGCGCCGTGATGGTTCTGCCGCGTGATGGCCTCAAGGACAAGGATGGCAATCCGCTCCAATATGACAAGATCGCGTATATCGGTGAGCAGGACTACTATTTGCCGATGGATGAAAATGGCGAGTATCGCAAATACGAGGCGGCAGGCGACGACTATGCCGACAGCCTTGAAGCGATGCGCGGCTTGATCCCGACGCATTCTGTGTTCAACGGCGCTGTTGGCGCCCTGACGGGCGAACATGCGCTGACCGCAAATGTTGGTGAAACCGTCCTGATGATCCACAATCAGGCCAATCGGGACTCGCGTCCCCACCTGATCGGCGGCCATGGCACCTACGTCTGGGAAAGTTCGTTCACCGATGCGCCATTGCGAGACATGGAAACCTGGTTTGTGCGTGGCGGCAGTGCAGTGGCCGCGATGTACACTTTCGAACAACCAGGCGTGTATGCCTACTTGAACCACAACCTGATCGAAGGCGTCATGCTGGGTGCCACCGCACACTTTGTTGTGCAAGGCGAATGGGACAACAACTTGATGGAGCAAGTCGTGGCCCCACGGGAATTTACAACCTGAAAAAGGCAGGAGAAAGGACCTGTGAGATGTTTGCCGTCATCACCCACAACAAAATGTCCTTTGGTTTGGTTGGCTTGGGTTTCGTGGCGGCCATCGCTTTTATCGGGGTCGCGCTCATGCAGCGCGCCCTCGACCCTTCACTGCAGCCCGTCATGGCAAAGAGCGCAGTTGAGCTGCCGGATGGAGCAACCATTTTGGTGCAACAACACGAAGTCACCGTTGCAGAATGGAACGCTTGTACAGCGGACAACGGATGTTCTTTGACGCTACGCGTGCGCTCTGGCATGGACCCCGCCATAACCCCGGCCACCGGGCTGAGCTATGTCGACGTTCAGGAATACATTGCTTGGATCAACGCCCGTACCGGCCAAGATTATCGCCTGCCAACCGCTGACGAATGGAGCCTTATGGCTGCTCCCGTTCTGCCGGAAGAACCAGACCCGATCTTTACTGATCCCTCCCTTACCTGGGCCTCAACTTACCTGACCGACGGCACAACGCCGCGCGCACTCAAGACACAAGGCAGCTTTTCAATCTCACCCGAAGGCATCGCAGACCTTGATGGAAGCGTCTGGGAATGGACCAGTGACTGCTACGCCGACAGTGTTACCACAGACCGCTGCCCTGCCTTCTACGTCGGAGGCGAGCACGTTGCCGCCATGTCCTACCTCATCCGAGACCCGGCACGCGGCGGATGCGCCGCCGGCTCCCCGCCCGCGCATCTTGGGTTGCGATTGGTAACCGATGACCGCTTGTAAGACGTCGCAGGTTGTCTTGTTTTTGCCGAACGATCTTGGGCTTTTGACACCCTCGATCATCAAGGCAAGGGTTCGTTATGTAGCGTTAGCTGGATTTGTTTGGTTTTGCGCTCGGAGTCCGCGCAACATATGAGGATCGATTATCATCGAGAAGGCGCTATAGCCGACATTCGACAACCTCGAACCAGGTTATCCAAAGCGGTCGTTGAACCGAGGTGCATTGCTCTGACTGAATAAAGATCAGCAACATAATATAGGGTTGGAAAATCAACTAGATCGTGTCCGGCCGGAACCCAAGTCGATGCAGATGGCCAGAATTGGACATTCCGAAGGCTCCTACCTTACCGCTGGTTTGCCGTGCCGCCTGAACACCTACATTCCGCCGACCGGATCGTGAGCCACGGAGCCACATCCATAGGACCGTTCTCGTCCCAAACCTCAAAATGGCCATTGGGCCACTATGGCCCTGCTCTCACCGAGGCCACAGTTCGAAGCGCAGCGCCTCTGGCGTGCTTTGGCCGCTGCCAATGATCCAGCGGTGGTTCGGGTCCAGGCCGGTGGGGAAGGACATCCGCGACAGCAGGTCGCCGACCCCAGTGCCTAGGCTGTCGCGGATCCGTTCCGCCACCTGACTGGTGGAGGCTGCCCCGCCGGGGATCGGCTCGATCCCATCGACCGACGCGAGCTTCATGATCAGTGCCCCGCCCTCCACGCGCCACCAGCCCATCGGTACCGACCCGAAGAACCGAATGTCGGGCGGCGGATAGCCCCCCGTCGCCGGGTCGAAGAACCGCGCCTGCCCCTCGATGCCCAGGCCCGCGACATGGCGGAACCGCAGTGCCTCGAAGCGGGTCTTCTCCGGGAAATCGACCTCTCGGCTCTGGGCCAGCGTCGTTGCCAGAGCGGCGTCCAATTCGGCCCGCGTGACCTCGACGGATGGTCCCGGCGCATTTGATTGGCCGACGCAGCTCAGGATTACCGACAGACCGATCAGCGCAAGGACCGCCCCGATGATCTTCATTCGCATATTTCGGTCTCCCCCTGCCAGGCCTGGCGCGCCGGCCCCGTCATCACAGGTTCCAAGATACGCATTCGCCGCCGAGCAGCCAAGTCGGCGGCCGAGGCGGGGTGCGGCCCACGGGCCCCAAGGGACGCTGCATCCCCCCACCCATAAAAGGCCGTCATGGAGAGGCTTTGGGAGGTGTCAGAACAGGCGACTGGGTTCACTTGTGCGTTTTGAGCAACTATGGCTGGGCCCAACTTCAGGCCTGGCCCATTCCAGACATCCGCTGCAGAAGCGAAGTTTATCAGCGCCTATCAGCACCTGGAGGTCGGAAGCCGGGACTTTGCGGTCATTCCCCTGCTGGTCGCGAACGTCAGCTTTCGGCTAAATCAAGTCCCTATGCGCAACACGAACTCGCGTCCTCGCGCGGCTTCGTTGTAGAGCAACAGGAGGATGTTTTGGCTGAGGTCCCCTTGCTGTCGCAACACTGATCTGCGCCACCTTCTTGACGTCCGAATTTTTCAGCCGGCTTGCACACGGCGCGCGTATTGCCCAGCCTTATCAAGACACGGCTGCCACGACACTCGGGGCTACTCAGCGACATAAGCCGCAGGTCTGTGTTGTCGTGTCCAAACTCGACTTTCAGTGAAGCGTGCGCCAACTCTGGCATGGCTGAGAGACTTTTGGAGACAATTCCGTTGAACTTGCCAACGCTCATGTGTGTCTCACCTCGCCCGTCAAGAAGCTGCAATTTCGCTTCCTGCCAAGCCTCCTTGTTTCCACTGCAGTCGATCCCTTTCGAGGTGGAATGTCTGAGTTCGGTGACATGGTAACCGGGCGAAATTTCACCCTCTTGGGTTTCGAAAATCAGAGGATGCGAGGGGTCTTGAAGTTGAAGATCGTGCAAGAGACCTGACAGTGTTTTCATCCCAGCACCTTTTATTTCAATGATTCTTGAAATAATATACAGACCAACAATGATACTTCAAGAGGTATTGAAATATGATCGCAGAAGATGCGGCGACGCTGTTTGGAGTTCTCTCAAATTCGGACCGTCTGGATGTTATCCGGGCTTTGGTTGAGGCGGGACCAGACGGCATGAGCGCCGGTAACATCGCTCTCAAAATTGGGGCAAGCCCGTCGAGGACATCTTTCCACCTCAATGCATTGTCGGGGTCGGGCATTTTGCAGAAAGAGCGGCGGTCCCGGAACCTGAACTACCGCATCAACTTCAAGACAATTGGTGCCCTTATTAACTTCTTGATGGAGGACTGCTGTAAGGGAAGCGCTGACCTACGGGACTGCTGCACAATGAGATGAGGGGCTGCCCAATAGCCCACGAAGTTTTCAACGCAGCCATTCGAGCAGCCCGCAGCACTTGGTGCTTTGGGCTCGAAGCTGTCATCGGAGGTCCTGCAGAATCTGTCCAGATTGTCAGCCTGGGATTGGCGTGAACGTCCCATGCCGGAGGTCTGTCGATGCCACGGCCTCTTCATCACCCAACGGTCCTGAAGCCTCATCCGCTGCTTGGACCTGCATAAAGCGCGGCGAAGAAGGTCGGACCAACTTTTGTTTCGTTCGAGCAGGGTCGAGAGTGTACTTTGACAACCACACCATGGTGCTCAGGAGCATATCGATGTGGAAATTCTCCCTGTTTGGATTGGTCACGGCAGTGTTCTTGGTGTTGACTCAGACAATTGCGCGTGCGCAGTGCAGTGACCCGTGCCAAGCGGCACCATCCATCGATACCAGCTTTAAGTGCCTGTTCAACATCTTCCCACGCAGCAAGGGCAGCGCGGAAAATCCGAACATCGGGTGGGCCCTCAGTCAGGGGGGCGACGCAGAACGGGCAGCGCCGATCCCGTCCACGGGCCCGTTGGTGACTGTCAACGGATTCGGTGTGTTCGTCTATGATGGATCGCCGGACACGGCGGGCAAGACGCTGGATTACGTGCTGACACACAGCGATGCCGAAAGCGGTTTCGTGCAAATGACGGCGTTGTCCCATGTGGGCCCTGCAGCAGCCTACTTGGCTGCCCTCGGCGACTGGACCGATCCGGAAAATCCCAAGATCACCACCCAGACGCTGTTTCAGGCACTGATCGACAGGGTCGCAGTGGCCCGCGACGCACTTGCGGCAGACCCCGACTGGATCGATGCGATGGACGCGGTGAGTGGGCGGGACCACAAGGACGACATCAACCGCATGATGGATTACGGTCTGTGGATGTCGGAGGACTTCCTGACACGGGCCCAGAGCGGTGCATTCAATGGCTACACCAGCCAGACGGTCGCCGACGTTTTCTATGACGGCAATGATGCGGCCTATGCAATTCCGTTCAATAACGTCATGATCAGGACCTTCATGTTGGCGGCAATGAACAGCGTCGATCAGTTCCGCAAGATGGTCGCTGACAACCCGCAGATCGACTGGAAGAACGCCCGGGTTCTGGTTCAAATGCCGATTGGCACCAATTCCGCGGCGGCCTGACCATTCCAACAAACCAACTGGCGGCCCTGCCCATCCTTTCCGACGGCGCGATCAAGGAAGAAAACATTCTGGTTACGCCCTACGCCAACGCACCATGCGCTGGTTTCGCTCTGATCGGTGGTTGTCCGGTCGATACCTTTACCGGCGATCAGCTCGATACTGAACTTTATACATATTACTCGCAGACGGCTTGGCTGGGCATTTACAATCGAACCCGCGTTGCTGCAGCGGCGTTTCTCAATGTGCCGGATATGTGCGCGATTGTACCCGACACGATCACCTGCCAGACGCTGAAATACGACCGCCCGGGCGACTATCCCTTTACCGACGCCAGCGACATTGATGGCTTCATGATCCGGCTGAAAAACTCACTTCTCGAAGATACCGAGCTTTTGTCGAATGCGGTCGGTTTCTGGGTGCGTGGCGCGCTTGCGGCCAACGCGTGGGACACCAAGACGTTCAAGATCCCCGGTGTGAACACCGGCTTTCCAAAGGACGTGAGTGAGTATCCGAAAAAGTAACGCTATCTGTTACGCCTGATCTATTTTTTCGATGCTGCACTGGGCCGACGGCATCGAGGACCAATGTCCATTTTGGGGCTCTGAGCCGACCTCGGAGACAGCGCGGCATCATCCCTAACTAGAGATGATAAGGCAGAAGCTCGCGGCCCGTTTCAGCCATTCGTCATGGGTGCTTCATGCAGCAGCGCGACCCGTCATAAGAGACATTCGCTGCACAAAAACATCTGCTGCCCTGCGGCATAACCGCGAGGAGCCTCCGCTCGTGCGCTTCACAAGGCCAGCCGGGTTTTGGCATTAAAGATGGGACGGCAATTCTGTTCATACGCTCCAGTTGCCAAGCCAAATTTCGCCGATAGTGCGGCGATCCAGATTTCCAGTTGAACTCAATGCCCAAATCTCGAAAATACAAGCGTAGGTAGATTTTTCTCTACGCCAGAAACGCCGCATCAACTTTTGATGAAGGTGTCACGTTTTTCAGACAGCCCCTTTGCCATCGAAGTCAGCACACGCGAAGCCCGTTGATAACTGGCTTTGTCGAACCTGGACGGCCGTAACAGCTTTCGGTTGTTCTTCAAGGAGTCACTGAAGTTGCAATCTTTGAACCAAACGAGCGACCAGTGGCGGAGGAACGACCGGACGCCGGTCAATCCTTTTGACAAAGACCAAGACTGCGATGACCAAAATTTCGGTCGAGACCATCCCAGCTTTGACAGTGCTGCGTTTCGTCCAGGGACTGTAACGCGGCGATCCTTTCGGAATGAGATGTTGGGGGTCACCGGTCACAAGAGAGGAAAGTGGACTATCGCAGCCTGGCGCGAAGTCAGTGGTCTTCTCTGAATCCACACGCTGCTTTGATCGGCTGCCCTAAACGCAAGGAGTCTAACCATTTTGACGTGATCAACAAAGCATCTGAGCGTCACTCGTTCTCCCCGGCGACCTGAACTCACGACATGGGCGTCTTTACAAAAGGATAATCTGAAAATGTGCATGATGTGCGAACTGGGGTACGGCCCCGAACAAGAATCTTCTTTTGGAAAGATCGGTCTTCAAAAGACTGGGCTCCAGGTGAACTTGGGTGAAGCGGTCGCTCTTACAGCGATGATGCCCGATCTTGCGGCACTCGACGAAAACGCCGCGGCTCCTGTCGAGTCGGGCGACTCTACCGAATCCACAAACGCCGCCAACACGTCCGAGGCGCCAGGTTCGCCCGCCGATGAAGGGTCAGGCCAAACGTCGACCAACGTGCAAATCAACACCGACGATGCCAGTGAACCATGGTGGGTCAACGATCAGACACCAGACAACCCTTTTGGAAAAAGTGAAGATTACGAAGCCTATCTCGATTACCTCGGCGCACTGCCGCGCAGCCTGACACCAGAGATCGCCGCAGAACCGCTCCGGATCAACGTTTCCGAGCTCAGCAACCATCCCGAGTATCAAGAAGCCGCCGTTGGCGCGCTCGAGATGTGGGCGTCGGTCACGCCATTCGAATTCGAAATCGTCTATGACACACCATACGACGAAGACACGGACTGGATGGAGATCGTCAGCCCGGAGATTGGCGAGCAAAGTGATGGCAGCGCCTTTTCTAGCAACCGGTACATCAGCGTTGGGCAGCGGTTCCACGACACCGAGCCCAATCTGACCGATATTGGCGGCTATGTCTTTGACACCTTCATTCACGAATTTGGCCATGAGTTCGGCCTGAACCACCCCGGCCTTTACAACTACAGCGGCCCCGGCGGCGTGCAGATCAACTATCTCAACAACGCCACCTGGACTTATGACCGGCAGCAATACAGCGTCATGTCCTATTTCGACGGGATCGATGTGGGCGAAGACACGCGCTGGTCCGCAGCGACCCCGCTGATGGGTGATATCGAAGCGGTCATCCGCAACTATTTCTCGACCGTCGACGAAGAAGGCGTGCGGACTTATCAGACAATCAATCTGAACACTGGCGATGATGTCTATGGGTTCAACAGCACGAAATACGGCTACGAACTCACCTCGTCGGGGATGCAGCGCGATATCGGCTTTGTCATCCACGACACCGGCGGCACCGATACGATGGACTTTTCCGGCTCGATCGCTGGCACGATCCTGGACATGCGCGCCGGGCAGTTTTCCAGCGTGAACGGCCATAACAACAACGTATCCATCTTTGCGGGCCACAATGAGGACGAGACCGAATACTACATCGAAAATGGGATCGGCAGCCAATATGACGACATTCTGATCGGGAATGACGGCGACAACGTGTTGGATGGCCGCGGTGGCGGTGACCGGATGGCCGGGGGCGGCGGTGACGACGTCTATTTCGTGGATTCCCTCGACGACGTGGTGCGCGAAGAGTTGGATGGCGGCAATGATACCGTCATTGTGATGTCCAGAGATCTGGAAATCGGAAATATCGCAAATGTTGAAAACATCATCTATGTCGATGGCTCAATCGCCGAACTGGACGAGGATGATGGTGACACACCTCCCACGTCTGGCGACAACACGCTGACCAGCATCATATTCGGTGACGATACCGATGAGATGATCGACGGGGGGGCAGGCGACAATACCATCTTTGGGCTTGGCGGCGATGACATCATAATTGGTGGCACAGATTCTCTTGCCAGCCGCGACATCAACAACACCATCGACATTGAAGATCTCGAGGACCAGACCGAGAGCGATGACGGCAACGACGCCCTCTATGGCGGCGATGGCAACGACACCATTCTGGGTGGGCAGGGCGACGACCTTCTAGATGGTGGTGATGGTGACGACATGATGAGCGGCCAGGCCGGCGTCGATGTCTTCAGGGGGGGCGCGGGCAGCGACACCGTTGATTACAGTCGCGAAAGCCCATTTCAGCTTATCGTCAATCTTGAAACCAACTTTGCAAATGGCGGCACCGCATCGGGCGACACGTTCTACAGCATTGAGGGCCTGATTGGATCCGATGACCGCATCGACCGCTTTATCGGGACGTCCGCGGCCAACCACTTCATTGGTCAGGGCGGCGGAGACGTTTTCAACGGCCGTGATGGCAACGACACGTTGGACGGCGGAAGAGACGGTGACATTCTGTACGGCGAAGGTGGCGATGACGTGATCATCGGCGGCGCCGGTCAGGACTATCTGGACGGTGGCGAAGGCATCGACACTGTCGTCTACAGAAACAGCTCAAGCGGCGTAACGGTCGACCTCGTCAATGGCATGGCAATGGGCGGCGATGCTACTGGACCTGTTCAGATCGTAGGCCGCGGTACAGCGATCGAGCACGACATCCTCGTCGGCTTTGAAAATGTGCAGGGCTCATTTCACGATGACTGGCTAATTGGCGACGACCGGGTGAACGGGCTGTCTGCTGGCGCAGGCGACGACACGTTGACTGGTGGCGGCGGCGGCGATTTGCTGGATGGCGGTTCAGGCAGTGATACGGCAGACTATTCCGCTGCGACCAGCGGGGTCATGCTCAATCTGCGCCATGAAACATCCGAAGGAGATACCTATGTCTCAATCGAAAATCTGGCCGGGTCAGGCTTCGATGATCGACTTGTGGGGGACGCAGCCGCCAACGTTCTGACTGGACAGGGGGGAGATGACACGTTGCGTGGTGGTAATGGAGATGACACCTTGCTCGGCGATTTCGCCTATCAGGGCGACGCGCTACCGACACCCGGAATGGGCACCGGCTACACCACGCTTGGACCGGATGCGACGAACAATTCAATAGCCACCGCATTCGACATTTCAGATAACTTTTCGCTGGTCGAAGACCCAAACATCTTCGACTCGACAACCGTGCTTCACACAACCGTCGAAGCCACGGGGAATGGCCAGGGCGGATACTACAGCATCGAACTTGCAGCCGGCACAATCCTGTCGATCGACGTCGATGGAATCGCCGATCCAAACGTGCACGACAGTTGGATTCGGCTCCTGGACAGCAATGGAGATATCGTTACCGAGAATGACGATGGCGGTGGCGACCCCGGCTCCACCTCTATCCGGGACTCAAGCACGGTTTACGTCGTCGAAGAAACCGGCACCTACTACATCCTGCAAGGCAGTTGGACGGCAGAGTCCACGGAAGGTGGCTGGACGGAAGCCGTCCCAGAAGGCTCGACATACACGCTCAACGTCTCGGTCGACTTCCCGCCAGCGCCTGCTGAACCAGGTGAGGCCGGTGCCGATGTACTGCTCGGAGGTCGAGGCAGCGACCTGCTGGATGGTGGGCTGGGGGCTGATATGCTCACTGGTGGAATGGGAGAGGATTCATTCCGCTTTTCCACAGAGCTCGGGGAGGGCAATGTCGACCAGGTCAGGGACTTCGAAGCCAATGAGGATCTAATCCTTCTGGACAGTCTTATCTTCGAGGAATTGGGCGACGACGGCGCGCTGTCATTCAGAGCGTTCCACAGCAGTGCAATGGGTGTTGCCCGCGACAGCGATGACCGTATCATCTATAACACCGACAGCGGTGCGTTGTCTTATGACGGTGATGGCTCGGGTGATGGTGACGCAATCCAGTTTGCGCAACTGAGTAGAAATCTGGACCTGTCGGCAGACAACTTCATTATCATCTGACGCGCTGGGGAAAGGGCGCTTTCAATGCGCCCTTTCCGGTTCCAGCACGCTCTGTGCAATCGAATTACCAGCTAAGGGAGATGCCGCAATGACACCCCAGATCAATCGCCGTACCTTGTCTGTCGGAATAGTGTTAACGGGTGTTGCCGTGGTTGCCGGAACAGTGGGAGCTCAATCTAGAGATATGCAGGGCGGCGTGACATATGAGGGTGGCAAGGTTATCCCAGAAGGCCAAATTGAGATCTTTCTGGAGGACCCTGCCAATCAGGCCAAAAAGCGGCTTGGGGACCAACAAATACGGGTCGAAAGCAACGGTAAGTCACGTCAGATCGTATTTTCCCTGACAAGGCCCGTAAGCTCTTCCGCTTCGCCAACCCTA
This sequence comes from Tateyamaria sp. LSS28, assembly GCF_059611725.1. Taxonomy (NCBI): domain Bacteria; kingdom Pseudomonadati; phylum Pseudomonadota; class Alphaproteobacteria; order Rhodobacterales; family Roseobacteraceae; genus Tateyamaria; species Tateyamaria sp. LSS28. The sequence continues at coordinate 32,684 of NZ_JCAPFI010000002.1, forward strand.
CGGGTCGTTGCGCATTTGGAGCGCGAAGACGGCTGGCTGCTTGCGCGCGGCAGTGCACAGGTCGAAGATGGTGTACCTGTTTCCATCACGCTCAACACGGTGATGTATTGAATGGTCAAACTCCAGTGACATAGCTGTGCGAAAGCTCAAATTAGGTCAAACATCTCGGCTATTCGTCGTGACTTGCGCCGCCTTGTAACTGCGCGTGCACGCGGAATTATGTATGATGGCAAAAGCGTGCTGGACTTCGGCAACTTTGTAGCCTGGAACTTCATCGGACCATAAACGCGAGCGCCATCATATTAGTGCATAATCATCCGTCGGGTGATCCAGCTCCAAGTTATCAAAGCAATGACATAACGCGGCAACTACTGGATGATTGTGAAGCAGCTGGCGTGATGATCCATGACCATGTGGTCGTTGGGAAAGAAGCCGAGTTTTGATTTATGCGGGAGGGTTGGCTCTAGTGCATCCGATATCGATTGGCCTAGGTGAGGGCCATAATCGGCGGCCCCAAAACTATCTTACTGTTGAGTATGCAGGAAATTCCGTTGAAGCCTGCAGTAGGCGTAAACGGAAACGCTCCACGCACCGCGTACGACGCGCACGTCTTACTATATAAAGATGACATCATCGAACAGTTGGTCAACGTTCGTCACGTTGTTGATTGTCAGGGTGTGACCATCGCCAAAATCGAGCACGAGGTTTCCGTTCACAACTCTAGAGTAGTTGGCCAGATCACTGCCCTGAGGTGTCGCTTCATCTAGTAAGTCAGCTTCGATTTCGAGCGCATCAACAATCAAAGAATAATCGCGAACAATGTCGTTCCCACTCTCAAACACAAAGACATCAGCTCCCTGACCGCCTCGAAGCCTGTCGTTCCCTTCACCACCGTTCAGAGTGTCATTGCCTGCATTACCGGACAAGTCATCGTTGCCAGTGCCTCCGAACAGAAGATCAAAACCATTCAGACCAGCGAGTGTGTCGGCACCACTGCCACCGCTTAGCGTGTCTGCTCCGATGCCGCCGTTCAGCGCATCGTTGCCGTCGTCACCTTCGAGAAGGTCGTTACCGGCACCACCGACCAATGAGTCATTGTTTGCACCGCCGAACAGTGAATCAAAGCCCTCTTGACCAGACAATGTGTCATCACCTGCGCCACCCAAAATACTGTCAAAGCCTAGCCCGCCGGTCAGGTTGTCATTCCCAGTTCCGCCCAGCAGAGTGTCATTGCCAGCGCCCGCGTTCAAAGTGTCATTGCCATTGTCACCAAAGAGCATGTCCGAACCGCTCTGACCAAACAGCTCATCATTCCCATCGCCACCACGCAACTCATCAGCTCCAACACCTCCGTCAATGTTGTCGAAGCCGTCTCCACCCTCCAAAGTGTCATCGCCGTCGCCGCCAATGAGAGTATCGTCTCCCAAATCACCCAAGAGTCGGTCGGCAAAGATTCCGTCTCCTCCGACGATATAGTCGTTTCCTGAACCGCCGTTCAGAATGTCAGCGCCCTCTCCACCGTAGATTGCGTCGTCGCCGTCACCACCGTGGACAAAGTCTCGGCCATTTCCTGATCGAACCCAGTCATTGCCACCGTTGGCAAAAATCATGTCGTCCGTGGCCGCTTCCGCAATCAAGTTTTCAGAGGTCGCCGTGCCGTCGATGCGGGTTTCGTACATATCGAACTCCAGCCTCGCAATTTCGTAACTGGCGAGCACGACATCGGACAGAATGCCTAATGAAAAATCTACTGTGGTGCTTGTTTGGGTTCTTGTGAGCGTGCCTGTTGGATTGAGAAAATAGGGCACATTGTAAAGTTCGACATCCGTTCTGATCAAATCCTCCACGCCCTGATCTTCAACCCCGATAATCGACATCTCGACCGTGTCCGGGATCGCCATTAGAGCAAACAGGTCCAAGTCCAATGTCTGGTTGGCTTGCTGCAGAGAGGACAAGAAAAAGCGTGCGCTTGTGCCGCCATTTTCTTCGACAACGAACATGTGTGCGTCATGGCTCTCTTCATGCCCCGCACCGCCACTTCCAAGTTCGACATATCGATGCCCTTGCAGCTCGGTGAGTTCACTTCCAAAGAACTGTCCAAAAACAGTAAGGCCAAGACCGTTTTCGAGTTGGGCTGCTCCAGGGTTCAATGCGAGCGAGGTAGAGCGATAGAGCGCAGACCAGAGTTGTGCCGAATCTGCATCGACCGACAGCATCGAGGAGAAAATCTCCAACGCAGGCGTGATTTGCTTTAGGCCATACGCCACCTGCTGATTGTCGTTGCCTCCAAGATCCGTTCCGTCAGCCAAAGTTTGAGAAAGGACATTCCACTCAGTGAAATGCAGCTCGATGTTCTGGCTCCCGGCAGCGTTCTGCCACACCGACCGCAAGTCGTCATAAAATTCGATTCTATCGTCAATCGTGCCGAAGCTGTGGGAGACATCGCCGTACGCGCGACCAGGTTGAAAGTAGAAGTGACCTGCGACGCCGTCGATCAACTCCAACCCGCCAGCGTTCGAGAACGCGTCCAAAGCATTCGCGTTTCTCTCCAGCAATCCTGCTGTACCGCCAACACTGGAGCCGTCGATTGCATCACCCCGGATTTGGATCAATACATCTGGGACACCAAATCCATCGAACAGGTCAAAGCTGTTTAACACTGTGTCCAACGTACTGGCGACAGAGGCAGCTCCTTCTCCGTATTGTCGGGCGTTTGCAAAGAGCGTTCCCCAGTATTCGTTGCCAATTTCAAAGGAGGAAATGCGTACGTCATCCCCGTTTGCAATGCTGATTGCCATCGTCAGGTAGGCTTCGAGGTCCGCAAGCGCAGCCTCCAGCGCTGGGCCCGTCTTTAGAAGCCCGGCCTCATCAACAAGCGGATTGGTCGGGACAATAAATGCAATGTCGCGTCCTGACGAAGCTGCAAATTCCACCGCTTCCGCGAAGGATGTTTCGTTGGGCACATTTGTTTCTTGCAGATAGGTTTGCGCCGATTGTGATCCAGTGCCCATGTAGGATGTAAGCGGCTCACGCTCTTCCGGCGAAATAACTCTCAATTCTGCATTCTCGCCACCTGGCCACCGGATTGTGCCAGCATTCGTTGCTTCGGCAACTTCGTCAAAGACCTGCCAGTGGAAATTGTCTTCGGTCGATTCGAACTGTGACACGAGGTTCAGCCCAAAGTGATCGGCACGAATTTCACCTGAGATTTCGGCGTTTTGAAAATCAAAAGATAACATGGGTTGCTCTTCCATAACGATGATCTCAACCATTGCATTAGTGTTCTGTGGGTGGAGGAAAAACAAGGGCCGCGTGAAATTATTTAACCGCCAAGCAGATAGTACAACTGAGTTCGCCTCGAAGTTGGATGTTGGAGACGGTTTCAACGGTTTGAAAAATAACGAATAGTATTGTCTGATAAAGGTAGCGCTGAATAAGCTTAGCCCATCCCTGCTATTCCACATGCAGCAGTTTAATTTGCTGCTATTATGTAGGTCAACTCTCCAATATCATGTATCTAAATTAAGGAATTTTCTGAAAGAGGCTAAGGCTGTGGGAAGTGGTTCAGAATATCTGTGGCGAGTATTAATTTCGCCATCCTAAATTTCTTTATAATAATGCGAGTTTCAGTAGTTTCTGCCGAACGTAGCGGTTCTGTTAGGCTTTTCCATTTGGTACTCGACTGGACTTCATGCCTTTTCAGGGGGCACGACTATGCCCAACCGGAGCGAAATGCCGGTAACACTCATTAGCACTGACGCAGCCGCGCAAGTCTGGCCGTTTTCCATCGTCGTGGCGAGTTGTGAAATGGTCATTGCGCGCTTGTCACAGTTCTCGGATTGGCGCGTTCGCGGCGCTCTTAAACCACAACCTCTACAGCCCGCTGCTCTCCTACCCCGAACACTCTCTTGTACCGTTCGATCTCGGCCTCTGGACCCATCGCCTTGTTGGGGTTGTCCGATAGCTTGACCGTCGGCCTGCCATTGGCCGACACCGCTTTGCACACCAGCGAAAAGGGCGCGAGGCGATCGTCCCGCGTCAGCCCCTTGAAATCGTTCGTCAGCATTGTGCCCCAGCCGAAGGACACTTTGACCCGGCCCGCGAATTGCTGGTGCAATTCGATGATCTTGTCTGCATCCAGCCCGTCCGAGAAAATGACCAGCTTTTCGCGGGGGTCTTCGCCCCGGTCCTGCCACCACTTGATCGCCACTTCGGCCCCCGTTGCGGGATCGCCGCTGTCGATGCGGATGCCCGTCCAGCCTGCGAGCCAGTCGGGGGCGTGGGCCAGAAACCCCTCGGTCCCATAGGTGTCGGGCAGGATGATGCGCAGGTTGCCGTCATGTTCGTCGTGCCAGTCGCTCAGAACGTCATAGGGGGCTTGCGCCAGTTCTGCGTCTGTTTGTGCCAGTGCCGAATAGACCATCGGCAGCTCGTGCGCGTTGGTGCCGATGGCCTCCAGATCGCGGTTCTTGGCGATCAGGCAGTTCGAGGTGCCTGCGAATTGCGCGCCCAGCCCCTCGCCCATGGCCTGCACGCACCAATCCTGCCATAGGAAGGAGTGCCGCCGTCTTGTGCCGAAATCGGCCACGCGCAACCCGTTATGGCCGCGCAAGCGTTCGATCTTTTCCCAGAGCTTGGTCATGGCGCGGGCATAGAGGACCTCAAGCTCGAACTTGCCCATTTCGTTCAGGACGGCCCGCCCGCGCAGCTCCATCAGAACCGCAAGCGCGGGGATTTCCCACAGCATGACCTCGGGCCAGGACCCTTCAAAGGTCAACTCGTACTGATCGTCGCGCCGTTCGAGGTGGTAGGCGGGCAGGCGCAGCGCTTCGAACCAGTCCATGAATTCGGGTGTGAACATCTGGCGTTTGCCGTAGAACGTGTTGCCGCGCATCCACGTGCTTTCCCCGCGGCGCAGGGACAATGACCGGATGTGGTCGAGTTGCTCGCGCAGCTCGCCTTCGTCGATCAGCTTGGCGAGGGGGACGTGTTTTGATCGGTTGATGAGGGAGAATGTCACTTGGGTGTCAGGCTTGTTCCGAAACACTGACTGGCACATGAGCAGCTTGTAGAAATCCGTGTCGATGAGCGACCGCACGATCGGGTCGATCTTCCATTTGTGGTTCCAGACACGGGTGGCGATGTCGACCATGGGTGCGCTTCCTTGGCTTTGGTGGCCTGTTGTGCCCCATTCCGGCGCACGGGGGCAAGTCAGGCCAGCGTGACGCCAGCCCCTGTCATGCCGGATTGTGCCGATGCCAGTGATCCATCCAGATCAATGGCGCGGCAGAGGTCCGTCCGGACGGTCACATTGAACCCCAGTTTAGCCGCATCCACCGCCGAGAAGTTCACACAGAAGTCCGTTGCCAGCCCCACCATGGTCAGGTCGGTGATCCCGCGTGTGCGCAGGTATCCTTCCAGCCCCGTGGGCGTTTCGTGGTCGTTTTCAAAGAAGGCCGAGTAGCTGTCGATGGTCGGGCGGTATCCCTTGCGCACGATCATGTCGGCACGGCCCGTGTTCAGGTCAGAGTGAAAGGCGGCACCCTCCGTTCCTTGAACACAGTGATCTGGCCACAGGACCTGCGGGCCGTAAGGCATGTCGATCATCTCGTACGGGGCTTTGCCATTATGGGATGATGCGAAGGAAGAATGTCCAGTCGGGTGCCAATCCTGTGTCAGAACAACCGCGTCATAGTCGGCCATCAGCGCATTGATACCCGCCACGATGTCATTCCCGCCGGGCACGGCCAGCGCGCCACCGGGGCAAAAGTCGTTCTGCACGTCAATCACGATCAGGGCGTGGGTCATGGATCAGCCTCCTTGCGTTGCCTGGCGACGTTGTGACACCCGCCCGCCCCCTTGCGCAAGGGCACACCCATCGCCTATTTCGCGGCCATGTACATCATTGCCGCCCTTTACCACTTCACCCGCTTCGATGACCCTGCCGCGATCAAGGGGCCGCTGGCCGCGCTGTGTTGCGGACAGGATGTGAAGGGCACGTTGCTGCTGGCGCCAGAGGGGATCAATGGCACCATTGCAGGACCGCGTGCGGGAATTGAAGCGGTTCTGGCCCACATCCGCGCCCTGCCTGGTTGCGCCGATCTGGAGTGGAAGGAAAGCGCCAGCGAAACTCCACCTTTCGGCAAAATGAAGGTACGCCTGAAGCGCGAGATCGTGACCATGGGCCAGCCCGATGTCGATCCGGCCGCACGCGTTGGACACTATGTCGATCCGGCCGACTGGAACGATCTGATCGGGCGCGAGGATGTGGCGGTCATCGACACCCGCAATGACTACGAGGTGGCCGTTGGCACCTTTGATGGCGCCGTTGACCCGCACACCCGCAGCTTTGGTGAATTCCCCGCGTGGTGGGAAGAAAACAAGCATCGCTTTCACAACAAGAAGGTGGCGATGTTCTGTACGGGTGGCATCCGGTGCGAGAAATCGACCAACTACCTGCTGGGTCAGGGTGTCGAGGATGTGTTTCACCTCAAGGGTGGCATTCTGAAATACCTCGAAGAGGTGCCCGCGCAGGACAGCACGTGGCAGGGCGAATGCTTTGTCTTTGATGGGCGCGTAAGCGTAGGGCACGGGCTTGAGGTGGGGCCGCATCAGCTGTGCCACGCCTGCCGTCGGCCCATTCTGCCCGCTGATCAAGCCCGTCCGGAATACGAGGCGGGCGTCAGCTGCCACCACTGCGTGGATGAGACCAGCGACGAGGACAAAGCCCGCTTTCGCGAACGCCAGAAACAGATCGAACTGGCCCGCATTCGGGGAGAGGATCACCTCAGCGGTCCCATGGTGCCGGACAAGGGCTGACGCGGGCGGACGACACGTCCGCCTTACCGGGTTAGCAGCTGAAGCGCAGCTGTGGCAGCGCAAGCGCCCCTATCGCACCGTAGGTCATGCTGTGCGCAACATCCCTTGGGATCTGCTGCGGCTGAGCAACCAGAGCATGATGGCAATGTTCAACCCGTTCCAGGCGATCCCGTTCCAAAACGCCATCTGGTAGCTGCCCGTCACATCATAGACCCAGCCCGACATCCAACCGCCCAGCGCCATGCCAAGAATGGTTGCCATCATGACAAACCCGACCCGCGTGCCGGCCTCTCGTGCGGGCATGTATTCCCGCACGATCACAGCGTAACTGGGCACGATCCCGCCCTGACTGAGCCCGAAGATCAAGCTGACGACATAGAGCGAGATCAGCGCATCCGACGGTAGGTACAGAAGCAACGCAATGCATTGCAGGAAAGACCCCAGAAGCAGTGTTTTAACGCCCCCCAACTGGTCCGCCAGAAAACCTGAGACCAAGCGTGACCCAACTCCGCCCAGCAGCATGAGCGCCAGCATTTCCGCCCCAACGGCAGGGCCGTATCCAAGGTCAACACAATAGCTGACAATGTGCACTTGCGGCATGGACATCGCAACGCAGCACCCCACACCCGCAAGGCCGAGAAGCCAGCTTAATGCCCGCGGCGACAGGCCGGATGAGACTGCATTCGCACTCGACGCGGCTTCGGCCAATTGGTGAGCGCTGTCCGGAACCTGGCGGCGCAATGCAAAGGCCAGCGGGATGACCATGGCGAGCGTGGACATCGCCAGCACCGCATAGGCCGCGCGCCATCCCTGATCCTCAAGAATGTCCGCAAGCAGGATCGGCCAGATGGCGCCAGACAGGTAATTCCCGCTGGCCGCAATCGCCACGGCAATGCCGCGCCGTTTGAGGAACCAGTGCGAGATGTCGGCAATCAACGGACCAAAGCCAACAGACGTTCCGAACCCGATCAGCAATTGCGCCATGGAAAGGCTTAGGATGGACCCGCTGAGCGTCGCCAACCCGTACCCGCTCGCGATGGCGATGGCGCAGACAACAAGAACACGCGACACACCCCAGGTATCGACAGCCCGTCCGACAACAAAGTTGCCCACGGCAAATCCGATCATTGTCAGGGTATATGGAAGGCTTGCCGACGCCCGGCTGACGCCGAATTCTGCTTCAACGGCAGGCATTATCACGATGATGGCCCACATGCCCACATTGGCGACCATCGCAATGGCAAGGGTCAGCGCAAGCCGCAGCCACGCATACCGGCTATCATGCAAGGAAGAGGTCATGTCATATCTGCGCATTGCCTGAGCGCCGGCACAAGACCATGGGCCGCAAATTGTCGACAATTCTATGTGTTAAGCCAGCCGTAACATGCTGCGTGATACGCCTCGGATCGGGTGAAAATGAGGTGTGGGAAATGAGCGCGCAAGCCAATGCGCGGCCAATCATCATCAAGAAAAAGAAGGTGTCAGGCGGCGGTGGTCACCATGGTGGCGCCTGGAAAGTGGCCTATGCGGACTTTGTGACCGCGATGATGGCCTTCTTCATGTTGATGTGGCTGCTGAATGCAACAACCGAAAAGCAACGCAAGGGGATCGCGGACTACTTTTCGCCGACGATTCCAATCAACCGCATTTCCGGCGGTGGGGATGGTGCGTTTGGCGGCGACAGCGTGTTTTCCGAGGTAACGCTGCCTCAGAACGGTACGGGCGCATCATCAAAGCGTCCAACTGAGTCCAAGCAGGCACGTGGCGACACCGGATCAGGTGATCAGGGTGACCTCACAGCGGCACAGGATGAAGCATTCGAGTCACTTGAGGCCCAACTGCTGGGCAAAGGCGGCGAAACGAAGGTCATGGACAATGACCTCAGACACATCGTGACTCGTCTGACCGATGAGGGCCTGGTGGTCGAGATATTCGCGCTTGAGGACACCCCGCTGTTCGAAGAAGGAACCGATATCCCAACGCCTTTGTTGCGGGATCTGTCCAGACTGATCATGGAAGCCGCCCGGACAGTCGAAAACGATATTTCAGTTGAAGGGCATGTGCAGGCGCAACCTATTGTCATTGCAGAACGATCAACCTGGAAGATGTCCGTGGCGCGGGCGGATGCCATGCGTAGGCTTTTGAAACAAACAGGGGTGCCAAGCGAGCGGATCGAGCGGGTCACCGGGCACGCGGACCGCGAGGCCGCCGTCAAGAACCCGATGGCCGTTCGCAACAACCGGCTGGAGGTGATTTTCCTGAGGGAGTGATTGGCAGGAATAGCTTGGATTTTATCTGTTAGCCCTGCGTTAAGGCGGCCCGCCTATCTGTTGTCCAAATTCGGTCGGTACAGCAGAAAGGCGTGTCCATGACAATCTCTTCCTCGCTCAATGCAGGTGTTGCAGGGCTACAGGCAAACGCGACGCGGCTTGCGTCCATTTCAGACAATATCGCGAACTCTTCGACCTACGGGTACAAACGTGTTCAGACTGATTTTCAGTCGCTTGTCGTTTCGTCCAGCGGTGGAAGCTACTCCGCCGGGGGAGTTCGTGCCTCGACTTCGCGGCTGATCGATCAGCGCGGGTCTCTGGTATCGACGTCGAATGCAACAGACCTTGCCGTGCGCGGACGGGGTATGCTGCCTGTCGCGCAAAGCAGCGATGTGAACGTGTCGAACGGCAATAGCCAGATGTTGCTGACCACAACCGGCTCGTTCCGCACTGATGCGCAGGGCTATCTGCGGTCTGATTCAGGGCTTGTTCTGCTTGGCTGGCCGGCTCTCGCCGATGGGACAGTGCCAACGTTCCCACGGGATACATCGGATGGGCTTCAGCCTGTGCAAATCAATGTGAACCAGTTTTCGGGCGAACCGACAACAGCGATGTCGCTTGGGGTAAATCTGCCTGCTACCGATACAGATGCAGGCTCGGTGGGGGAAGCACAGTACCTGTCCATCGAGTATTTCGACAACCTGGGCACATCTGAAACCATCAACGTGAGTTTCACACCAACGGTTCCAGGCACGGGCACATCAAATGAATGGACGATGCAATTGACCGACTCAGCCCTGGGCGGGGCAGTGGTCGGAGAATACGTTCTGACGTTTGATGACAGCCGGACTGCTGGCGGCACATTGGCGTCAGTCACAACGACAAGCGGCGGAGCCTATGATCCGGCCACCGGCAATATCGTCATCAATGCCGAGGGTGGCCCCCTGGAAATCAATATTGGGCAATTGGGCGAAAGTGATGGCCTCACACAGCTGTCAGACAGCTTTGCACCGCTGTCGATCTCAAAAGACGGGTCCCCGGTGGGTAATATGACAAGTGTGGAAGTAGATGCGAACGGCTTTGTGACAGCCTTCTTTGACACCGGAATCAGCAGGACAATCTTTCAAATCCCGCTGGTCGACCTTCCCAATCCGAACGGCATGGTGGCCCTGGATCAGCAGACATATCTGCCCTCCCCCGACAGCGGGAGCTTTTTCCTATGGGATGCAGGTGACGGGCCGACCGGGGATATCGTCTCTTATGCGCGCGAGGAATCCGCCGTTGATGTTGCTGGCGAGTTGACCGCCATGATCCAGACACAGCGGGCGTATTCGTCAAATGCCAAGGTCATCCAGACTGTGGACGAAATGTTGCAGGAAACCACCAATATCAAACGGTAATTTCGACAACCTAAGTGAACGAAGGCGGGAGTTGGCAACATGTCACTGACCAGTGCACTTTCCTCGGCCATGTCGGGCATCCGGGCGGTAAGCCGCGGCTCGGAAGTCGTATCGGGGAACATTGCGAACGCAAACACTGCGGGATATGTGCGTCGAACGCTCTCGGTTTCATCTGACAGCGGTGGCGGTGCTGTTGGCGTGCGGATCAACGGCATCACGCGGCATGTCGATCAGCAAATCATCAACGACCGACGGCTCGCCGAAGCGGAGACTGGCTATCGCAGTGAGACGGCGGCGGCACTGACGCGGATCGAAGACTTGGTTGGAACACCGGACAATCCGGCGTCGCTCGCTGCGCGCATTTCTGATTTCGAACAAAGCTTGATCACGGCGAGTAGCAGGCCAGATGCCGCAGAACGTCTCACGGCGGCGGCTTTCGCGGCCAAGGACCTCGCCCAATCGATCAATTCGGTGGCGCAAGGCATTCAAGATGCACGCACCCAAGCCGATCACAGCATCAACACACAGGTCAAACGACTAAATGACGCCCTCAAAGGCGTTGAGACGCTGAATGCCCGCATTGTGGCAAGCAATGTAAATGACATCGATCTGCCAGCCCTAGAGGATCAGCGCCAGCAATTCATTGATGAGATAAGCGAAATGGTCCCGGTTCGGACAATCCCGCGAGACCGAGGCGCAGTGTCACTATATTCTGTCGGCGGAGCGATACTGCTCGAAGGTCAGGCCGTTGAAGTTGGTTTTGAACCAGCCAACCTTGTCACACCATACGAGTCCATAGACGATGGAACGCTGTCGGGCCTGACACTCAACGGGATCTCAGTAAACACGTCTTCAGCAAATGGTCGTTTGCATGGTGGAACGTTGGGCGCACAATTCGAAATAAGGGACGAAATTGCCCCGAAAGCCCAGTTGCAGATCGATGCAGTTGCCCGCGATCTGATCGAACGCTTCGAAGACAGCACCGTTGATCCCACGCTCGGGGTCGGTGATGCGGGGCTGTTCACTGACGCGAACAACCCGATGGATCCTGCAGCCGCAATTGGTTTGGCCAGTCGCCTTTCTCTCAATGCGCTGGTCGATCCCGACCAGGGCGGCGAAACCTGGCGCATGCGCGACGGTTTGGGTGCAGCCACACCAGGCGAGGCCGGTGATGCGACACTCTTGATCGCACTAACCGATGTTCTGGAGACGACACGACCGCAAGCGTCCACTCAGTTTGGGTCGGCTCCGCTCAGTTTGAAGGACATCGTGGTCAGCATGTCATCCCAAATCGGGACTGAACGGCTCAGAGCAGATCGACAGATGTCATTCGCCTCTGCTCAATTTGCCGAGTTGCAGCAGGTTGAGCTGGCGGCAGGCGTCGACACAGATGTGGAGATTCAAAACCTGATGATCCTGGAGCAAGCCTATGCCGCAAACGCACGGGTCATCTCAACGGTCGATGAAATGTTCGACATGATTCTGAGGATTTGACAATGAACAGCTACGGATTGGGCGACCTCGCGCAGACATTTCTGTTACAACGACGTGGTGCATCCATCAAGGCGGATATGGCCCGCTTGACTGAGGAACTGGCAAGTGGCCAAGTCAGCGACACCAAGTCGGTCCTTGCTGGAAATGTTGCCTACTTGTCGGATATAGAAAGCGATTTGCGCGGTCTTGCGGCTTACAAGGTGGCGGGAACAGAAGCCGCACAATTTGCGTCGTCAGTGCAAAGCGCGCTTGATCGCGTGGATTTCGGGGTTGGCCAGCTCAGCACCGCGCTTCTTGCAGTCGGAGCCAGCGCCAATGGACCGGTATTGGCGCAAATGTCGACTGATGCAGAAAACGAGTTGAGAAGTCTCGTGTCGGTTCTTAACACATCCAGCGCAGGACGATCGATCTTTGCGGGCGCGGCAACGGACCAGTCGGCGCTGAACAGTGCTGACGTGATCCTTGCCGATCTACGGACCGCTATTGCAGGCAACACAACCGTGTCCGACATCGAAACAGCTGTTGACCAATGGTTTGATGATCCAGCCGGTTTTCGCGCCTCGGCATATACCGGCTCCGACGCCTCAATCGCGCCATTTCAATTGGCAGAAGATGAACAAATTTCGGTTGATTTGAAAGCGGATAACCAAGTGTTTCGCGACCTGTTCAAGGGGGTCGCTTTGGCAGCTGTGGCGGCTGATAGCGGCTTGGGGCTATCAGCCGGAAACCAGCGTGACCTGCTGGTAAGAGCTGGCATAAGCCTTTTGGAGGCGAAAGAGGCACTGACAGCGACCCAAAGCGGCGTTGGGGCTGCCGAAGCACGCATTGATACGGTCACGGCTCGGAATGCAGCCCGCGATACGTCTCTACAGCTCGCAAAAGGCGCACTTCTGGAAGCCGACCCCTACGAAACCGCAACCCAATTGGAGGCAGTCCAATTCCAGCTTCAAAGCTTGTACACGATCACCGCTCGTACATCCGACCTGTCACTGGTCAACTTCATCAGATGATAAGGCCCCTCATCTGCATAATCGCATTGCTCGTTGGAGGCGTTGCAGCAGCAAGCCCTGTTCGGATCAAGGATTTGGTCGATTTCGATGGGGTGCGTGGCAATGATCTTGTGGGATACGGCCTTGTTGTTGGGCTGGACGGAACCGGAGACGGCCTTAGAAACGCGCCGTTTACCGAAGATATTATGACGAACATCCTTGAGCGTCTGGGAGTCAATGTCACTGGCGAGCAGTTTCGCCCCAAGAATGTTGCGGCGGTCATCGTGACTGGAACTTTGCCACCATTTGCGCGCAGCGGCAGCCAGATCGACATTACAGTATCGGCGATTGGCGACGCAAAAAGCCTGCTGGGTGGAACGTTGGTCATGACCCCGATGAACGCCGCGGATGGCGAGATTTACGCCGTTGCCCAGGGCACAATCATTGCGGGAGGCGCCGTTGCCGAAGGAGACGGTGCGCGTGTTACGCAAGGTGTGCCAACATCAGGCACCATTCCATCCGGAGCGCGCATTGAGCGGGAAATTGAATTTGAACTCAGCAACTTAACAGACATGCGGCTCGCCCTCCGCAACCCTGACTTCACAACAGCAGCGAGGATCGAGGATGCTATCAATGCCGTCTTCAGTCGACCTGTTGCAACCATGCTGGATTCGGGCACTGTTGCCTTGGACGTTCGTCAGACCCGCGCGAGGTCGGTTGCGCACGCACTGGGGCGAATTGAAAACATAGCGGTTGAACCGGAGCGCAGAGCTCGGGTCGTGGTCGACCAGCGCTCAGGAACGATCGTGATGGGTGACGAGGTGCGTATCTCCCGTGTTGCGGTGTCGCAAGGCAACCTGACATTGCGCGTTCAGGAACAGCCACTGGCCGTACAGCCCAACCCGTTTGCAGAAGGCGAAACTGTCGTCGTCCCCCGGACGACCGTGGATCTACAAGAAGAAGATGGCCCCGGCCTTGCCGAAGTTCCGGGGGGCACATCCTTGTCAGAGGTGATAGCGGGCCTAAACGCACTTGGCGTTGCTCCTCGAGACATGATCGATATCCTAAAGAGCATAAAAGCGGCTGGAGCACTTCACGCTGAGTTTGTTGTCAGATAGTCCGTCGTGAAAATTATTAGCATTGTGGGATACAGAATGGCAGGAACGTGATGCCGATGGATTCGGCACTGACCTGGAGCTAGAATCTCTCCCTGGTCGGCGTTACCGCCTGAATGGTTCTTAAATTCGGGCCTCACATCCAACGGATGATGGCAGCTGCGAGGGCGATTTTGGAGAGGAAGGCCTTGGGACAGCGGTTGTATCGAGTTGCAACCCGTCGCCAGTCTTTCAATCGGCCAAACATGATCTCGATACGATTGCGTCGCTTATACCTGCGCTTTGGGAAATAGAGCTCCAAATGCGTCATCTGCCCATCGATCAGCCAGACAAAGGCGTCCATATCACCGCCTGTTTTTTGACCGGTGGATCATGCCACAATGCCAAAATCAATGGAGCCTGACCCTAATCAGTAGTGCTTTGAAAATGACAATGACATCAGAAAGGCTGCCAGTCCGCGGACATCGGTGTAAAGCCACACAAGAAAGCTAGATGCTGGGGCGGAGACCAAGATAAGTGCTCTGATCCTTGATTAGTGAGCTGTCCTGCAGGCTTGCCCAGAAACTCTGTCGTGAGGGCGGAATCTGGGCAGTCTAATCCCAGACTGGTGGGATTTTTTTCGCGCTGCAGACATATTGCGACCAATGATCGTCATTTCAGAACGTGTTTGGATAGCGGTCAACGACAGGTTGAGCAAATCAACTGCAGCAGCTGCGTTGGCACTCGTGTTCGAGAAAGTACGTGCCGGAGAAGTCATATGCCCCTGCGTTTGTCTAAGCGTTATGGTTGAAAAGTCCGAAGCAGTAAAACCGTATATCAGACGCAGTTTCGTTGGACGGTTGGAGGGACTGGCTGCATGTGTCTGCGTCACAGCCAACGACAACAAAAGGCACTAGAACAGGAATACGGTGCTGAGATGATTTCGGCGAACCACTTCGGTAGGCAGAAGTTACTTTTGTCGCAAAAGATAGATGATGCTCAGGGTGATGGAAAAAAGGTATCGGTGTGCCCTTGATACCAGTAGAGAGCGAGGCCTCTCCATTCCTTAGACGCCAAGTCTGTCATCCGCAGCCCATCCGTCAAATGGTAAG
Organism: Tateyamaria sp. LSS28; assembly: GCF_059611725.1. Taxonomy (NCBI): domain Bacteria; kingdom Pseudomonadati; phylum Pseudomonadota; class Alphaproteobacteria; order Rhodobacterales; family Roseobacteraceae; genus Tateyamaria; species Tateyamaria sp. LSS28. The sequence goes on from NZ_JCAPFI010000002.1 coordinate 47,862, forward strand.
TATAGAGCGGGTCAAATGGCGGGATCCAACGGAAGTCAACGGGGTAAGGTACAGGCTCCATGCCCATCTTTCGAAAGACGCCGATTACCCTGGGCATACGGTGGGCAGATGTTATGACCCACCACGTTTTCTTCCTATCTTCGCCGATCAAGGCTATGGCATTGCGCACCCTTTCAACCGTGTTGGTCGATGTGGCGTCGATGATGATCCTATCTTTGGCGACACCGAATTCTTGAAGAATACGTTGGATGCCGTAGGCGGGTCCCAATGGGGGAGGGAGAGGACTGCCCGAGGTGACAACGATACGCGCCTGCGGGTAGCGTTGTGCAAGCAATCCCACGATCGGGACAGCGTCCCCGTCTTCCTTCAATTCCAACAAAGCGCCGGTATGCTGGGCATGAACTTCGTTGATGCCGCTGCCTACAACCACGATGCCATCGGGGGCAGGGACCGTTTCGAGTGAAACAGGCGGAAAACGCGTCACTAGGGGCGCCATCAGCACTTCCCCGGCGGAACTGTAACCAAATATCAAAAGCCCGATCGTACCAAGCGCGCCGCTGAACAAACCCAACCGTCGCCAGCGCATGACGATCAGGCACAGACCCAAAACAATGAGCAGGATCAGGAAATTCGAAGGTGTCGTAACATAATCAACAATAGATCTAAGCATTGTGAGGCCTCAAAAAACTTCACGGCAACTTGAATCCTGCAAGAATGCACCGGTTGGATCAACCGGGGATCAGGTGCCGGTCGTTATGCCATGGAATGGTGCGCATAAGGTCTGTGAGACACGTGCGCAGGGACTATTCAACCGGCAGGAACCGCGGTAGGGCCGGGGTGAGATCGGCAACCAAGTCGTTCAATCGTGCAGCAGCGGTTGCGTCGCTTTCACCAGGATTGATTGGAGTTGTCAGCCTGACCAAGGCTCCGTCCGTGCGGCCGGTACGAATCCCATCCACCATCAACAAGTATTTTGCTTCGAAATCCCAAGCGATGCGCCGCCCCTTTTGTTCGAACCAGTAGTAGGCCATCATTCTGATTTCGCCCTTCTGGATGATTGCCTTGTTTAGCTCAAAAGGGGTGGGACTATTGAGTTCGGCGGCAATATCGGTGCGCTCCAGCCAAGCAATTTCCCAGCCGCCGCCGGGTAGACAAATCTCGGGGCTGTGTACGCCACCTTTGGACTGATCGTTGTACCAGGCCATGAAAAGACCAATACTGGGACCGGAAGACCCTTTGTGAGCCAGATCAACCTGCAGATAGTCGTCTGCACGCAAAACCGCCTCAACGTCCGGTGTGAGAAACTGCTGTGGACCAACTTGCTGCCACTTCCCCAGGCTGCGGGGGAACAAGACAAAGCTGTCACGAGACACAGTGTAATCGCCGCGTTGGGGAAGCACCTGGAAGACAGCTATTGTCATCAATACTGCCAAAGAGGAGGCAATCAGCGCCGCAGATGGTTGCACCAACCGCAATCGCATTGCTTGGGTCAGCAGTCCGTCTGTGTCCAGATCCAATGCCTGAGGCAGGCTCATTTTTTGCCTTTGGAACATTAGCATCATCTTGGCGAGCAGGAAGAGCAGGACAATACAGATTGCAAAAATAACCCACCCTTCGAAGAAGTGGGTAAATCCGTCCAACCAATCTGGCCCGTAAACGTTCACGACCACGCCGGCCAAGGCTATGCGCACCGAATTCATCAGCACTGTAATCGGTGCCGCAGAAATCAGGAGCACTGCCTTGTGCCACATCGATCCGCGGTAAAGCACGGCGAAGATGTAGGAGAAGCTGAGGATTGGGAACAGGTAGTTCAAGCCTGAACAGGCCTCGGCCACGTGTAGCTTCATAATGCCAAGATCGATAATATTGCCATCGAGAAACACGGGCACGGACAACAGCTTTAAAAACCAAACCCCCAGCTCAGAAGAGATGAACTGCAACCAAGTGGTCATCTTGTAATAGAGCACGCCCGGCAGTGGGAGCATGTAGACCAAGTGCACAACAGGGGGCCAGAAATGTTTGCCCGTTGTCCAGCCAAAGCTGATCAGAAGGACACCACCAACCCATAGAATCAGAGCGTAAGCTACAATGTCATCGATATTGGCCAGCTTGCCCAAGCTGCCGAGGGCTACGGCAGCGAGGATGACCACCACGCCGGGCCAACGGATACGCACCGCACCCGAGTTTTCTGGAATCGACTTTAGTTGGCGCAAGAAAAGCAGGCCAGACAGTATCGGGATCAGTGGCCCGTGGCTGTATTCAGGCAGTTGCCACGCCGCCAGCAGCGCGCGCGTTCCGTCCCAAAAGAAGGCCATCGCCCCCAGGATTGTGACCAACAGCCAGAAAGTGCCCCAATGCATGAACCCGGTGCTTGGGTGCCTAGACGAAATGGTATCCGAGGAATGCATGCGCGTTCAAATCCAATCAAGACCCATCATATACCCAACTGCCAATTGGGGGCGACCGTGCCTGCTCAGCAGAGGTTTTGTCCCAACTATAGGGTCACCTTAAACAGTTTATTCAAAGCCCAAGGTCTTCTGTCTGCGGGCAAGGAAGGGAATTAGAATCCAATGCGGCTCAGCGGTCCGGCCAGTTTGCGATACACGATAGGTGGCAGGATATCCTGCATCAGTGCTCGGCGCGCAACAAGCCTGTCAGCTTTGTCTTTGGAGCCGGGGCGAGGCTTGAAGAGCGTGGTGTGCTCCTTGCGTGTCGCATCCCATGTGGCGGTGTAGTAATACAACGCAATGGATTGGCGCGCTTCGCCCTTGGGGTGGTTCACGGGTTCGGGATTGCCGTGGAATGTGTCGGACCCGGTCGAGAAACAGACCATCCGATTGAATTTCGGCACAAAGCTATTCATTTTGCGGGTCATTTCCTTGTCCCAAACTTCGAACGAGCCGCCGTATTCCTCTTTCCAGTCCCTGTTGAGGTAGATCAGCACATTCAGTCGCCGCTCTACCTGCATCGGTCCGTGGAGGTTGAAATCGGCATGGATGTCCAGATGCCCACCATTGAGTGTTTTGTGAATACCTGCACCCATGAAATACGGGTCTGGGATAAGCCCCTTGATACCAGTCATCTGTTCCAGAAAAAGGATGAATGGGCGCGAGTTGAACGCATAGAACAGGTTCTTTGTGTAAGCTGGCAGGCGCTCAGGAATATATGAGAACTTCAGGTTCTCCTGTGCGCGGCTATACCCTTCTTCTGGTGCCGGGAGAGTTTCGAGCTCGTTGAGGACGTTCTCAAGAAGTGCTTCCGGCAAGAAGTTGTCGATGCAGGCGTGGTGATAGGGTTCTGCAGCCTGATAAATCTCTGCCTTGGCGGCGCCGGCGGCCTTTGCCGTATCGTTGTCGATCAAAAGTGTGTCGGGGTCGATGTTATAGTAAGCGGTCATCGGTCCTGAGTTCCCTGGAAAAGCTATTCTGTTAAAAAATGGACGTTATCGGACCCACCTATATCTTAGTGCGCTATCATTGTTGAGACATTTCGCAGGACACACTGGCGAAAAAGAGCCCCCGTTGCCAGTCAGCAACCCTTGCAGGGACAGGTATGAACGGGCAAGAACGCAGCCATAGATTAAATGATTTTGGGACCGATGAACCATGGTTGATCCTCGCGCTTACGTGTTGATTTCCCCATGTCGAAATGAGGCGGAGTACATGTGCCGCACGCTGGACAGCGTGGTGGCGCAGACTGTCAGGCCAACCTTGTGGGTGATTGTGGACGACGGATCTTCTGATGCGACGCCGCAGATTCTCGCAGATTATGCTGCGCGTCATGATTGGATTCGAGTGGTGCCAAAGCCCGATCGTGGCCAGCGTGCTGTCGGCCCAGGGGTAATAGAAGCATTTTACTACGGCTACGACACGATCAATCCGCCCGACTTCTCTTACCTTTGCAAGCTGGATTTGGATCTGGATTTACCCCAAGGGTATTTCGAAGGTCTCATGGAGCGAATGGAAGCAGATCCGCGTATCGCCTCCTGTTCCGGCAAGGCCTATTTCGAGGATGAAAAGGGTAACATGGTGTCCGAGAACATATCGGATGACATGTCCCTCGGGATGACCAAGTTTTATCGCGTTTCTGCATTCGAGGCCCTTGGCGGTTTTGTGCGTGAGGTGATGTGGGACGGGATCGACTGCCACAAGGCGCGGATGATGGGCTGGAAAGCGGTCAGTTGGGATGTGCCCGAATTGCGTTTTAACCACCTGCGCCCCATGGGCTCGAGCCAGGCAGGCATTTTTACCGGTCGACGCCGACATGGGTTCGGGCAGTATTACATGGGTACGGGCCCCCTGTTTCTAACCGCGTCAGCCGTGAACAAGATGCGCCAAAAGCCCTATGTTCTTGGGGGACTTGCAATTATCCAAGGTTATCTGGCTGCGTTGCTGCGCGGGGCGGAGCGCCACGGCGATCAAGAATTGCGTGCTTTCATCCGACGCTATCAGATGCGCGCTTTGATGATCGGCAAAACACGTGCAGTGGCCGAGATAGAAAAGGAACGTGCGGCGCTTTGGCCGGGGTAGGTTCGCGTTCTGCCCAGTCTGTAATTCGGCTCTGACCTTTTGCGAGACGAAGGTGCGTTTGGATCCGCCTCGACGCCGGCGGAGACATGGCTGTCATTTTCTTGACGCCTCGTTTGGAAATCATGCAGTTCTGATCATCGTAATGAGGGGGCTAAGGCGTTGTTGGGTTCAATCGCAATGTTGGATCAGTGACTATTGGCCGACCGCCATTGAGCCTCATTTGTACTCGATCAAGCCTCGGGGGCGGCGGATCAAGCGTCGGGTGTGGTATTCCAGCACGCCCAATGCTTCGGGAAATTTCCCTGAGCTTAGCAGAAAGGCGCGCTCCCATGCCTCGGTTGTCCCGCCTTCGCGCAGCCCGAAGCGGATGGCGCGCGCGGGATAGACGCAAAAAAACAACAGGCCAGTTGGACCGATCACGAGGGCCAGAGCAAAGATCGACAGCGGTATACCAAATCCCCAGATCAAAGCCTTACGCGTTTCCGGGACGCAATGCCGCTCGGGGCGCGCACCGTGCAAGGCTGCGCCCTCGGCCCAAGCATGGCCAGCCCGTCGTGCGCGTGACCAGAACTGGCCAAACCGCGTCATTGCCGCATCATGTAACGTCATTTCGTGATCAATGCGTTGTATTGTCCAACCAGCGGCCCGAAGACGGACGCACATTTCCGGCTCTTCACCGGCTATGAGGCCAGGATTGTAGCCCTCAACGGCATCGAGGGCATCCATGCGCATCAGCGCATCGCCGCCGCAAGACCGCACCTGTCCCACGGGTACATCCCATTCCCAGTCGCAGAACCGGTTGTACATCGTCGCGTCGGGAAAGCGTTCGCGGCGGCGGCCGAAAACCACGCCAAGGCTTGGATCCTCATTGAGTGCAGCGGTGGCGGATGCGAGCCATCCTGGCTGCAACTCGCAATCGCCGTCCATGAATTGAACGAAGGTCGGTCGCGATCCACTGTTGCGTACACGGTCTAGTCCGGCGTTGCGTGCACGCGCGGCTGTGAAGGGGCGCGACATGTCGAGTGAGACCACTTCGGAGCCAACCGTGCTGGCAGCCTCTTGAGATCCGTCCGTCGAGCCGCTGTCGACATAGATCACGCGCTCGACCCCTTGCACCGAAGCCAAACCTCGGACCAGCCGTTCGCCTTCATTGCGCCCAATGATGATGGCGGCGATCGTTTGGGTCATGTGCGCCGCTCCACCCGTTTGCGCTGACGGGTGTAGATGCTGGCGGGGCCTGCAGGTTGTCCCGGGTCAGCTTGCGTTGCCGGGCGCCGCATCCCAAAACGCAAGGGCGGAGCCTCGCTTGTTTGTTCCTCTGTATCGCTGATACGCCCCATTTCCAGACGTCCCCAAAGCGCGCCAGCCAACAGCCATTTGTCGGGCGTCATGCCAGAATTGGGAATGAGATCGATCATCCCGGCGGTCAACGCCAGTGCTATGAAGGCACTTTCCATCCCGATGCCATCACGCCGTGCGCGGAACCAGATTAAAAGAGCAGGTAGGCCCAGCAGGCCAAATTTAGAAAGATACCCGATCCAGCCACTTTCACCCATGACGATGATCCACTCACCGTCTGCTACGGTATCCTGGTCGGTCAACATCCAGCGTCCATAACCACCCCAACCAAAGAGCCGCCGTTCTTCGACCCGTTGCAGCAGCAATTCCTCGAAGTGGAAACGGAACCCAAGCGATGCGGCCCGTTCCGGATCAATGGCGGTGGCCTGAGCCAGCAGCCAATCCACCGGAACGATATGGGCGCCGCGTGCAATGGGATAGCTGAGCGCGATCAACCCGATCAGTGCCGCGGCTAGTAGTTGTAGCCGCATCGGTAAGAAAAGCACGAGCGGAACAAGTAGAACTGCAATGACCAGAGCCCCGAGAGACTTGCTGAAAACCAGGATCACAAAGAGCATACATCCGGCCGCCAGAAACTTGGCGCGCGCCGCTCCCGTGTTGAGACGGGCGAGCCCGAACGTGGCGATCACCGCGACAACAAGAAAGATGCTGAGGTAAAGCCCGTGATGCATGAAAACCACCGGGCGATATCCGTCGCCACGCAGGTGTTGCAGCCAGGAATGCGGAAAGAAGCCGTAGACCATGTTGTTGAGCTGTGGCGACATGCGAAGCTCGAACAGGATCAGTGGTGTGTAAATCAGGCCTGCAATGCAAAATCCCAAGAGCAGCATTCGATGCATTCTCGGGTGAGCGAGGAACTTGCGTGCGAGCAACAAGGGCAGGATTGTGTAAATCGCCCCTAGAATGATGGCCCCGGCATCGTAAATACGCAGACCTGGCCGAAACTGCCCATTGGAAAAGAAGGCGTCGGGATTCGTTAGAACCGTGAGAATGGATCCGATGATAAAGACACTGATCAGACTGATCACCAGCATTTGTTTTGGAAACCAGCCGGTCAGTACAGTGATGTCCTGTGGCTGACGGGATTTACTCAAGGCGCAAAACAGCAAAGCGCACAAAACCGGTATTGTAAGTTTGTCCAATGCACCGGCAGCTGGAAGGTCGATCCCGCCCTGTTCCGGTAAAAACAGATAGCCGCCGAGCACGCAGAAAATCAGGACAAATGCAGGTCCTCGTCCGCGCGTGGCTGCCCAAACGACCAAAGGCCAGCCAAGCAAGGCTGCGACCGGAGGTATCACGATTTGTTATCCATTGGTTTGCAATTTCATGTCTGCCTCTGGCAGTCGCGAGTCTAATGATCGCATTATATGCCACGTTTCTCTTTGAAAATTAAGCACAAACCACGGCGATAAAATGGCGTCGGTTATCAGGCCACACGCGGCGTTCGCAGGCAGCGAACGCTGCATTTACTGGCTTGAAAAGTGTTGGAGCAATTCTCTGGTTTGACGCGAATTTCGCCGTGCCTGTGGCCCCTGTTGGATTGGTCTCAGGCCGGTGGCGCGATGTTTTAAGCTCATGAGGAATCTTTGCCCATGCCTGACATTTTGACATTTGATTGGAACGCGCTTGAACGTGCGATTTCCCACCCGTTGAAGGCAGTGTTCGGATGAGTGCCGGGGCAAATACATCCGGTCTGCGTGCCACCGCCAATGGCCAGATGGTACAGGATTTGGCCATCAGGTCCGAGATCGACAACATGGTTCCATTGCCGGTCAACATGGATCGGATGACCATACAGGTGGATGCGCCCGCGCAATACGCTGGTCAGTACACAACTCAATCCAACGTGTTGGATACCCGCCCCACGCGTCTTATGCGTCCGCAAATTGCCTATGACGAGGAAGCGGGTGCGCTTTATATGGTGGCACCTGGGCTTTGGGCTCACGATGATAGAATTGCTCCTCCCAACCTCACCTACCGGTGGCGACGAGACGGGAAGGGCATCAGCGGTGCTGTGGATACAACCTACGTCTTGCAGCCCGAGGATTATGGCCGCCCCATTCAATTGCGTGAGCGTGGCACAGACGCCAACGGTCGTCGCGCCCACCTGTCACTGGCCCCCCACCGTCCCCGTTCGAGGTTGTGCTTGAAGCCGATGGCACGTTGCGTATTGACGGCAATGACGGTCGTGCCTTTGAGGTGGAGCAGGCGAGCGACTATGCAGGGCGCTACAGCGTTTCTCCGGCAGCACTTGTAGCAGGCCCGGTTGTGTTGGTGCCGCCGCAGCTTGCGGTGCCTGCGACTGCGGCGCCAGGCGAAGCATTGGCCATCACGCCTGCACTGTTTGCTTACGACCCGGAGCTGGGAGAGCCGGTGATCCGATACTCGGCTGGAGTGGATGCAAGTGACCCGGCCAACCCGGTCTATGTTGTGCAAACTGGGGATCAGGGCGAAGCTGTCACGATCACTGCGACGGCGGTTCAAGGGACCTTTGCCGCGGACAGTGTGTCGAATGGTGTGAGCATTCCCGCTGCGCCGCCCCCGCCGGATCGGTTCGAGGTTGTGCTTGAAGCCGATGGTACGTTGCGCATTGACGGCAATGACGGTCGTGCCTTTGAGGTGGAGCAGGCGAGCGATGCCTATGTGGGGAGCTACAGGGTGTTGCCCAGTGAGCTTGAGGCTGGCCCCGTTGCGCTGGTGCCACCGCAGCTAGTGGTGCCTGACAGTGCTTTGCCGGGTGATGCCTTGGCCATCACGCCAGCGTTGTTTGCCTATGACCCAGACCTGGGAGAACCGGTGATCCGGTATTCAGCCGGGGTGGATGCAAGCGACCCAATCAGCCCATTCTACGTCATACAAGCTGGCGATCAGGGCGCAGCCGTCGTGATCACCGCGACGGCGGTTCAAGGTGCCCTTGCTACGAACAGTGTTTCGAACAGTGTGAACATCCCTGCCGCACCACCCGCTCCGGATTTGTTCGAAATTGTGCTTGAAGCCGACGGCACGTTGCGCATCGACGGCAATGACGGTCGCACCTTTCAAGTAGAGCAAGCCAGCGAAGCTTACGCCGGGACCTACAGGGTCTCTCCGGCGGAGCTAGAGGCAGGCCCTGTCGCGCTTGTACCGCCGCAGCTGGAGGTTCCCGCTGCTGCTGTGCCGGGTGATGTTTTAAACATCACGCCAGCATTGTTTGCCTACGACCCTGACCTGGGAGTGCCGGTGATCCGGTATTCAGCCGGGGTGGATGCAAGTGACCCAGACGCCCCCGTCTATGTCATCCAGTCGGGTGAGCAGGGCACAAACTTCAGCGTTGCCGTAACGGCTTCGCAGGGGGGGCTCGATACCGCAAGTCGCTCAAACGAGATCACGGTGCCCTAAGCGGGACCGAACCCTTTAGCTTTCTTGCACAATCCAAAAACAGATAGGAGTATTCCAATGCCATCCGTATGCTTTAAAGGATTTCCGATGGGCAGTGTCGTGTCCATTGATGGCGTGATGACAACATCATGGGGCCGAATGTCAGAAGGTGATTCAGTTTGGGACTTGGAGCCAACGCCGGGCGTTTCCGTGGAGATCAACGCTCGCCGCAGTAACCTGCAGGCAGCGCCCGAGGCTTTCCAGTTCGATCTGACGCTTTCCGGTTTCGACACAAATACGCTGAGCGATGATGCGGCCTATGATCCAAGTTATCATGACAAGTGTGTGTTTTGGGATTATGGCGACAGTTATCAATTCACGGCGCCCGAGCAGGTACAGCGCGGCAATCTTGACAGCCGTTGGAGTCGTGGGCCGCTGGGCGCGCACACATATCGCGATTCGGGTGAGTTCGTTGTACGAGTTGCTGTTATTGAACCGTCGTCGGGTAATGTAGGTTTTGGCATTTTTCGGATTGGCGGGGCGTCGTCCGACACACCGCGCATTCGATCTGCGTCCGAGGTGTTTGAGGGCGCAGCCACGATGTTCGTCGACACCAATGGTGCGGCCGGTGGTTATCCCAATGCGCCCGCAGGAGCGGTGCGTTACGATAATGTCCAAGCGGCGATTGAGCAGATGCCCGGCGGCGCAGGCCCACGCCGTGTGATTTTGGAGCGTGGGCAGAACCACGTCATTACCGCGGCCCGCAACTTGGCGCTTTATAGCACCCCAAATGGCCCAACCAGCTTCCGCATTGAGGCCAACGCCGGTTCTGGAGCCAAGCCGATCCTATCGCTGGACAGCGGCCGCTTTGGAAACGGTTCCTTGTTGTTCAACGATGCTTTGCGTGCTGGAACGGCGCGCAATGCGGAAGCTGACATTGTTTTTTCCGGTCTCGATTGCCGCGGATTGTGGGACAGCACCAGAGAGTCGGGCGCAGCGGTGACGTTTGCGTTGGCCGCAGGGGCGGGTTCCAGCTACACACTTTATGATGGTTGTGAGTTCTCGGGCTGGGCGATTGCCTATCAATCGGCCAACAGTGATCGCGAAACGATGTACACGATCAACGACACTGCGATTTCCGATTGGCAGGAATACGCGGTTTTTGACAGTTCCACACAAGTCTCAAGCGCCTATACCGGCGCGCGGCTGATGCAGCATGTCGATGCTTTGGGCGGTGGACCAAGGGTCTCGCCCCCGCGGCACAATACTCAAGGTCCTGTTCGTTTCGGCGGTCCGAAGCGTGCTCATATTTGGGCAAGTGACGTGTTCTCGCGCAATGGCTGGTTCAGCCAAGGCTCTGTTTACGGTGTACAGCCGTGCATTCGGTTTGCAGACAGTGCATCGCGCGCCGGTGCACGACTTAACCTCGGGGCCAGCGTGTTGGAAAGTGCTGGACCGGTTGTGACCATGGCCAATGGCGATGGAAACAATCCGGATACTCATGTGAACGCCATGATCGACGGAAACATTCTGCTGGGCGGTTTCATGTCCACAGATTTGGCTGTCGTTTCATATGGTGGCAGTACCTGGCGCAACAACTTCCTGATCCAACCGGATGTGCAGCGTAACAACAGATCCATCGGTGGTTTCGGGATCAATGCCAACGTTATGTTTGTATTCCGTGATTCCGGAGCAGGGATTGCCGCAGGCAACCTGACAACGCCCAGCCTCGTCTACAACAATACGATGGTGAATTTACTGTCTGGTGGCAATCTGTTTGGAGGCACCGGGGAAACCCGAGCGCTGATCAACGAGAACGGTTTCACGATCACCTACGAAAACAATCTCTTGCACGAGCCGAACAGGAATGTGCCGCGGACCCTTTATGGTGCGGTCAATGTTTCGCCTCCAGATGGCACAATGACACCCGTCTTTGCATTCACACCCCGTTACAATGGATATCGCGACTTCGACAGCGTTACGACTTTGGACACGACATTTGCAACGCCAGCAGATAGTGGGCGCATCTGGGTTCCACAGGTCGGATCTCCAGCGCTTGGAGCGGCCATGGCTGAACCTAACTCAATGATTTCTTTTGCTGGGACACGCCGTCCCGAACTGCCATCGATTGGTGCGGCGGAAATCGAATAGGGCAGAACATTCCTGCCTAGGTAGAAAACTCAGAGGGCTCGCAAGAAACGGCGGGCCCTTCGGCTTTCAGAAACACTCAGATTAGACATTTTTCCAACATCTGCCACACTCGTGCCGCATATCCAGTATTATTGGCTGGCTTCACCGCTTACCCTACTGGTATACCGATATTTATTTACGGCCCAGGGCGTTCTATGCTGGGCAAGGCATTTTGAATTTTTGTTAGGCAGGTGGATTTCAATGAGCCGTGCTGCACCGGATATCTCTGAAACGGATATTGCCATCGTGGGGCTTGCCGCGCATTTGCCGGGAGCAGACGGGGCAGAAGCCTATTGGGAAAACCTGCGCCAGGGCATTGAGTCGATCCGTCGCTATACGCGAGACGAGCTCGTGGATGCAGGCGAGGCGCCGCATCTGATCGAACGGCCCGACTACGTGCCCGCTGCAGCTCCTCTCGACAACTTCGAAACCTTTGACGCGGATTTCTTTGGTTTGTCCCCCAAGGAAGCGGCGATCATGGATCCCCAGCATCGCCAATTTCTCGAGGTTGCATGGGAGGCACTTGAGAATGCGGGACACCCGCCGTCTAAGTCCAAGGGGTCCATCGGAGTATACGCTGGCTGCGGCATGGGCAGCTATTTCTATTTCAACATCTGTTCCAACCGCGATCTGGTGGACGACGTGGGCATGTTCCTTTTGCGTCATACCGGCAATGACAAGGATTTTCTGGCCACTCGCGTCAGCCACATCTTCGACATGACCGGTCCCAGCGTGAATGTGCAGACTGCCTGTTCGACATCTTTGGTGGCGACGCATTACGCAACGCAGGCGTTGCTGAACGATGATTGCGACATGGCCATCGCGGGTGGTGTCACGATCGAACTGCCGCAGCATCGCGGTTACCTTTATAAGGAAGGCGAAGTCCTATCCCCCGACGGTCATTGCCACGCCTTTGATCATCGCGCACAAGGTACGGTTTTTGGGTCAGGCGCTGGGGCAGTGGTGTTGCGGCGACTGAGCGATGCGATACGAGACGGTGATCACATTTACGCGGTGATCAAAGGGTCGGCCATTAACAATGATGGCGCCGCCAAGGCCGGTTACTTGGCCCCTTCGGTGGATGGTCAGGCCGAAGCCATCGCCGAGGCGCACCTGATGTCTGGTGTGACCGCGGACACGATTGACTATGTGGAATGCCATGGAACCGGCACTTATCTGGGCGATCCAATCGAAGTAGCCGCCCTGTCGCAAGCCTTCGAAGAGACAACGGACGAAAAAGGCTTTTGTCGCATCGGGTCGGTCAAGACGAATATTGGTCACCTCGATACTGCAGCTGGTGTGGCTAGCCTGATCAAGGCGTCGCTGTCGCTGCATCACAAACAGATTCCGCCGTCGCTCGGATATGAAAAGCCGAACCCTGCTATTGATTTTGAACACTCCCCCTTCCGGGTCAATGACACGTTAAGCGATTGGGTCAGTCACAAGGGCCCGCGTCGAGCCGGGGTCAACTCTCTGGGCGTCGGTGGCACCAATGCGCATGTCGTGCTTGAGGAAGCGCCCAAGCGTGCGGCGTCTGAACCGTCGGACTGGCCGTTCCAGATGCTGCTTTTGTCGGCGCGGTCGAAGGCTGCGCTCGATGGCAATGCGGCCAACCTTGCCGCACATTTACGTACCCATCCGGAACAGGATCTCGCTGATGTGGCCTGGGCCCTGAAAGAGGGACGCCACGCCTTCGAACGCCGCCGCGTTGTGGTGGCCGAGACGCATGAAGAGGCAGCGGAAGCGCTGTTGGATGGAGACCCGCGCAGAGTCTTTACACATACTGCGCTGGATCGACCAGATACCGTGTTCATGTTCCCCGGCGGCGGCGCGCAATATGCTGGCATGGCGCGTGATCTTTATGAGACTGAGCCAGTCTTTGCGGAATGGATGGACAAGGGGCTCGAAATCCTCGCGCCGAAGCTGGACTATGACATTCGGGCGCTCTGGCTACCGGAGAAGGGACAGGAAGCTGATGCGGACGCAAGGCTGACGCAACCCTCGGTCCAGTTGCCGCTGATCATGATCTGCGAATATGCGCTGGCCCAACTTTGGATGAGTTGGGGAGTTCAGCCAGCGGCCCTGGTCGGGCACTCCATGGGCGAAAACACTGCTGCCTGCGTGGCAGGTGTCATGCGTTTTGAGGATTGCATCGGTCTCGTGCACTTGCGTGGACGTTTATTCGATACTGTGCCCGCCGGTGGCATGTTGTCGGTAGCGTTACCTGCTGATGCGCTACGTCCGCTCTTGGGAGACGATCTGGATCTTGGCGCTGTGAATGCGCCGAACCTGTCGGTGGCTACCGGACCCCAAGCAGCGCTGGACGTGTTGCAAGAGGCGTTGACTGCGCGCGACGTGGATTGTCAGCGAATCCCGATCGACATCGCTGCGCATTCGCGCATGCTCGAGCCCATTTTGAAGGAGTTTGGCGATTATCTGCGGTCCATTCCACTGAGTGTGCCGCAGATTCCCTTTACCTCGAACCGCTCGGGCCAGATGATCACTGATGCAGAAGCAACCGATCCCGAATACTGGGTGGGGCATCTGCGCGGGACTGTGCACTTTGCCGATTGCGTAGGCACTTTAGCCGAAAAGAACCGCATCTTTATTGAGGTGGGTCCGGGCAAAGCGCTGTCGTCGCTGGCTGGACAACACCCGAGTGTCGACGTCAATCAGGTGATTGGTTCGTTGCGCCACTCTGCCGACACCACATCCGATGACGCCTACTTCATGGCGATGCTGGGCCGGGTCTGGGCGCTTGGCGGCGACATCGACTGGGCGCAGGTTTGGGGAGAGGCCCGGCGTGTCAAACTGCCCTTGCCAACCTACGCTTTCCAGCGCGCGCCCTATTACATCGAACCCGCGCTGCCACAGACCGAAACCGCCAATACCTGGTTGATGCGCAACGACGATCCGGACAGCTGGGGGTGGAAACCGTCGTGGCGTCCCAACTACGCCCCTTGCGATGTGGACGTGACGGGCGACTTGTGCGACGTTCCGCCGCAGCGATGGCTGGTGTTTGCGGATGAGGCCGGGTTGTGCGACCGGGTCACGGATCGGTTGCGGACGGCGGGCCACGAGATAGTGACGGTGCGCGCAGGCGACACTTTCGCGCGGGTGGGTGAAGACGGATACATCCTGTCGCCGGAACGCGGGCGCGACAGCTATGACGCTTTGGTCCGGGATCTTGTTGCTCGGACGTTCCTGCCTGATCGGGTGCTGCATGGTTGGCTGGCAACCACCCGAGAGACCTTTCGACCGGGGTCGAGTTTTTTCCATCGTAATCTGGAGCAAGGCTTCTTCAGTCTGCTGTTTCTTGCGCAGGCTATGGGCGACGAGGGGTGGAGCCAGCCCCTACATATGGATGTGTTGAGCTCAGGTGCTGTGCAAGTGGCGAGTGAAGCGCTGAGCTATCCTGAAAAGGCAACGCTCAGCGGCCCGGCACGGGTCATGCCACGCGAATTCCCGCAAATCTCAGTGGCCTCGCTGGATCTGGACTTGCCGCAGGTCAGGGGACGTGCGCAAGCGGACATTGAGGCCTTTGTTCAACCTGTTCTCGAAGAAATCCTGTCACCGGCTGACAATCGCATGGCTGCGGTGCGCAGTGCCAAACGCTACTCCATGTCTTGGCGGCCACAAGCTCTGGCTACACGCGACGCGGGTTTGGATCGACTGACCAAAGGTGGCGTGGTTCTGGTAACTGGCGGTTTTGGCGGGATCGGTCTTACGCTGGCGCGGGAGCTGATCGAAACCGTGGGCGCACGCATCGTTCTGGTGTCTCGAGGCGGCCTGCCGCCGCGCGAGGACTGGGAAAAGGTGCTGGCCAACACTGCGCCGGGTGATGCATTGCCCCGCCGCATCCGTGCCGTTCAGGATCTTGAGGCGACCGGTGGCGACGTTCTGTGTCTTGCCTCCGATGTCTCCAATGTCGAGGACATGACCGCGTTACGCGCCGACGTCGAAGCGAAGATGGGTCCGGTCTCTGGCATCATCCATGCTGCAGGTGTGATTGAGGATGGGTTGATCCAGACCAAGACCATGACCGAGGTCGAAGATGTCTTTGCACCCAAGTTGCACGGCACACGGGTGATCGAAGAGGTTTTCCCCGACGGTGATGTCGACTGGATGGTCCTGTTTTCCTCAAGCTCCACCGCGACAGCACCGGCTGGTCAGGTCGATTACGTCGCTGCCAACGAATATCTTAACGCTTATGCCAAGGCCCGTGCGGGTGGCAAAACGCGGGTTCAAGCTATCGGTTGGGGTATCTGGGCCGACACCGGCATGGCTGCTGATGCGATGGCGGCCCGCACCGGTGCAGGGGCCGAGGCACCCGTGCTGCCTGCGGACGTGCCACTTCTGGATCAAAAGACGTTTGATCGCGCCGGGCACCGCATTTTCACTGCAGAATACAGCGTACAAGATCGCTGGGTACTGGACGATCACCGGACTGGGGCAGGGGATGCATTGATGCCCGGCACCGGCTATCTTGATCTCGCGGCACAGGCCCTGCGTGCACAGGGCGAAACCGCTGAATTCGAAATTCGAGACCTTTATTTCCTGCGACCGCTAGCTGTTGGTGATGCGGAGAGCCGCCCAGTCACGCTGCGCCTGCCGCGCAGCGATACCGGCTACGACATAACGGTGGAAAGCGGTCCCGAAGGCGCTTTGGAAATGAACGCGCAGGCGCATTTGTCCCTGTTGCCGATGCGGGCTCCGGCTCCGCTTGATGTTGCTGCCGTTGCCGCCCGCTGTGCGACGCCGGTGCGTGCGCCCGAAGGCGGCGCGCTCAAAGGTGCCCAAGAGGCGCATCTGCAATTCGGCGATCGCTGGCGCGTATTGCAATCCACGGCCTTGGGAGCTGGAGAAGGGCTCGCAGAACTGTCATTGCCAACAGTCGCACAAGACGATCCTGCAGCTGGTTACCGTTTACATCCGGGCCTAATGGATCTGGCAACGGGTTGGGCCATGGATCTGATCGAAGGATACGATCCGATGGCCTACCTTTGGGTCCCCGTCTCCTATCGCTCGGTCAAGGTGTTCCGAGACTTGCCTGACCGTATCCTGTCCTGGGTGCGCAACGCAGGTGACAACAAGGCCACGGGTGAGATTGCCAACTTTGATGTGACTCTGGTCACGCCCGAAGGTGAGGTCTGTGTAGAGATCCAGGGCTTTTCCATCCGGCGGATGGAGACAAGTGTGGGTTTCGCCGCCACCGAGGATACACCTGCAACAACGGCTGGAGCGGAGGTGGTTCAACCGCTCTCACCCGCCGAGGAACGTCTGCGCCACAACCTCGGACAGGGGATCCGCGCGGAGGAGGGGGCAATGTTGTTCCTTCGGGCTTTGGCCCTCAAAACGCCGCAAGTTGTCCTGTCATCGCTCGACATACAGGGCTTGATCGAACAAGCGGGTCAAGCTGACGACAGCAGCGCGGGCGGCGGACAAACCTTTGAACGACCGCAACTCGACAGCGAATACGTTGAACCAGAGGGGGCCATCGAAACCACTCTTGCCGGTTTCTGGGCCGAACTCTTAGGGGTTGATCAGATCGGGGCTGAGGACAGTTTCTTTGATCTTGGCGGCCACTCGCTGATTGCTGTCAGGCTGTTCGCCAAGATCCGCAAGACGTATTCCGTGGACTTTCCAATATCGGTCCTGTTCGAAGCACCGACTATCCGAAAGGTCGCGGCCCTAATCGCCGAGCGTGGGGGCGTCTCAGAAGACACCGCGTACAGTGACGACAAGGCGACAGATGCCGAGGCACGGCCCGAGCGCCGCTTTACTCACCTCGTGCCGATGCATGCAGGCGAAGGGGGACCACGCACGCCGTTTTTCCTCGTTGCTGGCATGTTCGGCAATGTTCTTAACCTGCGTCACCTGGCGCACTTGCTAGGCTCGGACAGACCATTTTATGGCCTGCAGGCGCGTGGACTTTACGGCGACGAGGAACCCCACCGCACAATCGAAGCGGCAGCGGCAGACTACATTGCTGAGATGCGGCAAGTTCAGGAAAAGGGCCCTTACATGTTGGGCGGTTTCTCTGGTGGCGGCATTACTGCCTTCGAAATCGCGCGCCAATTGGAGGCGCAGGGCGAAGAGATCATTTCGGTGATCCTGCTCGATACACCGCTGCCTGTACGTCCGCCCTTGTCGCGGCGCGATAGGTTCATGCTGAACTGGTTGAACCTCAAGGATGAAGGCGTGTCCTATGTCTCGACATGGGCCAAGAACCGTATTGCTTGGGAGTTGCAAAAGCGCCGTGGCCAAGGGGAAGAAGCGACCGAAGAGGGTCAGCAGTTCCATGATGCGGCCATCGAAGCGGCGTTCCTGGAAAGTGTAGGCAAGTATCAAGTGACCTCGTGGGATGGTCCGCTAACGCTGTTCCGTCCTCCCCTCATGGCGCGTTGGGAGGTGGCACCGGGGCGGCTGGTGGACAAGGACCGGCACTATATGTTCCCCGACAACGACTGGACGCGTTATGTGCCAGGCCTGACGGTTCACGAGGTGCCCGGGGATCATGATTCCATGGTTCTGGAGCCAAATGTGCGTGTTCTCGCGGCGCGTATGAAAAAGGTCCTGGAGGCGGCTGAGACCGCGTGGGCCACTGCGCCGACGCCGCCGAATTTTCGGGAGGCAGCGGAATGAATGCGTCCGGGCCTACGGTTCTAACCGTTCTTTTGAACTACAAGACCCCCGACATGACGATAAAGGCGGCAACCTCCGCTCTTGCCGCCATGGACGGTATGGCGGGTGGCCTGGTGATCGTCGACAACGACAGTCAGGACGGTTCGTTCGAAAAACTATCGGCGCATATCGCCAGCCAAGGCTGGGATGTCGAGGGCCGGGTCCGCGTACTTCAGTCGGGCCGTAACGGTGGTTTTGGCGCAGGCAACAACGTGGGTATCCGCGCGCGGCTCGCGGATGGGTCCGCGCCTAACTACGTCTATATTCTCAATTCTGATGCCTTTCCGGCCGCCGATGCTATTCGTATCCTCCTGAACCATTTGGAGGCCACGCCTAAAGCCGGTTTTGCAGGCAGCTATATTCACGGACCAGAGGGTGATACGCATCTAACCAGCTTCCGCTTTCCATCCATCGCCAGCGAATTCGAGGGGTCGATCCGTTTCGGCCCTGTGTCGCGACTCTTGAAGAACCATAAAGTACCCGTCGAAACTCCGACCAAGACACAAACCGTTGATTGGTTGGCTGGTGCGTCGATGATGATGCGGCAATCGGTGCTGGATCAGATCGGGCTTTTTGACGAAACCTTCTTTCTCTATTTCGAAGAAACGGACCTGTGTATGAGGGCGGCGCGTGCAGGACACGCCACCGACTACGTGCCAGCAAGCAAGGTTGCGCATATTGGATCAGCGTCCACCGGTATGAAGACATGGCGGCGTGTGCCGAACTACTGGTTCGACAGTAGATGGTACTACTTTTCGAAAAACCATGGGCGGGCCTATGCCGTCTCGGCGACGTTTTTGCACGTGTTGGGTGGCGCACTGCATACGCTGCGCTGTGCTGTGACGGGCAAGGCGCGTTCTACGGCACCTGGGTTCCTGACCACGATGCTGCGTCATGATCTACGCGCGCTTTTTGCCGACCCAACACCGGCACACATTTCTACCAAGTCACAGTCTCAAGCATAGGGTTTGGTCCAATAATGTCCCAGTTTTCAGCAGTCCTGATTGGTCACGAAAGCCTTGCCATTCAATGCGGCGAGCTTTTGCGTGCAGATGGACACTCTATTGTAGCGGTTGTCACACGTAATGCTGATGTGAAGGTTTGGGCTGCCGATGCAAATGTGCCGGTACTGGCGCCCGGTGCCGACTTGGCAACACGGCTTGAGGGGCAGACCTTTGATTGGCTGTTATCCATTGCCAATCTCGACATCATTCCGGATGCGGTCTTGTCCTTACCAAAGCGCGGTGCCGTGAACTTCCACGACGGTCCCTTGCCGAAGTACGCAGGCCTGAACGCACCGGTTTGGGCAGCACTGGCCGGAGAAACGAGCCATGGCATTTCCTGGCATCTGATCGAAGGTGGCGTGGATGAGGGTGACGTGCTGGCCAGTGCGTCGATCACGATCACGCCCGAAGATACAGCGCTGACGCTGAACACCAAATGCTACGGCGCAGCGATCGAAAGCTTTCCGTCGTTGATGGCTGAGCTGTCGAAACCCGAACCAGTTCGGCAGCCACAAGATCTGAGCCAGCGCAGTTATTTCGCGCGGGACGCACGCCCAATACCGACCTTGGATTTCACCCAACCTGCCGAGAATCTGGTGCGTTTTATTCGCGCGTTGGATCACGGCGACTATTGGAACCCGCTGACGTTGCCCTGTTTCGACGCGGGCGGACAGCGCCTGCTGGCCCGTACTGCGGTCGTTTCAGACGACCCGTCAGGTGCCGCGTCAGGAACGATCATTACTGCGGATGCCGACCAGCTTGTCGTCGCAACTGGACAGGGTGATCTGGTGTTGACCCGGGTCACCGATGTGCAAGGCAAGGTTGTTGCGCCAAGCGCGGTGACAAGCGCCGGTGCCCTGCTGCACAGCCCAACAGATGCGGAAAAGAGCGGTCTTGAGAAAGACTTGGCCGCATTGGCCAAGGCCGATCCAGCGTGGCGCAAGACGCTTGAGGATATCGCCTCTCTGGACCTTCCATTGATTGCCAAAGCCACTGGACCTGCGCAGGTGGTGACCCGACCGGTTGTGGTGCCAACCGGGATGACGCCGAAAGAGGTGCGCGCCGCCTTTGCCATCATGATGACTCGGATGACCGAAAATGCCTGCGTGGATTTGGCAGTGGCTATTTCGGGTCCTTCTCATGCGGCAGGATGGGTGCCAGTGCGGGTCACATTCGACGACAGCATTGGCCGGACGACAGACAAGTTGGCCACGGATATCGAAGCGGCAAACGCGCGCGGTCCCTTTGCCGCTGACCTCGTTGCGCGCCTTCCGGGCAGTGACCCGGCCTTGCCCGCATTGGCCCTGTCTGATGACGTTGAGGCCGGACTTGTTGGTCCTGCGGCACTGACACTTGCAACCACATCTGAAGGGGCCACTCTTCTGGCTGACGGAAATCGAGTTCAGGCCGCTGCAGTTGATCTGTATGCCGCGCGTCTGACCCATGTGTTGGAAAACCTGAGCGGCAGCGACAATGCCCGCACTCTATCGATCCTGCCGCCTGCCGAACGCGAGCTGACGGTTGAGACGTGGAACGTAACGGCCACGGATTTTGACCGTACCCAATGCGTACACCAGATTTTCGAGGCACAAGTTGTCCTTACGCCCGCCGCCGAGGCACTCGCTTTTGAGGGCCACAGCCTCACCTATGAGGCGCTCAACACAGCAGCCAACCAGCTGGCGCACAAGCTGATCGCCATGGGCGTCCAGCCCGGAGTGATCGTGGGGTTGCACCTGCCACGATCAGCCGAATTGGTGATCGCGGCCCTCTCGATCATGAAGGCGGGAGGGGCGTATCTGCCCATGGATCCGGCCTTTCCTGCCGATCGCACTGCGCTTTATATCGAAGACAGTCAGGCCGGCGTGGTGATCACCAATGCCGAATTGGCGGCGGCGCTTCCAGACAGTGCCACTCAAGTCCTCGACATTGCCACGGAAGTCGCAGATCAACCCGTCGCGAACCCTTCAAGCGGTGTCGCAAGTACCGACCTTGCCTACATGATCTACACTTCCGGTTCGACCGGTCGGCCCAAGGGCGTGATGGTCGAACATCGCAACGTGGCCAACTTCTTTGTTGGTATGGATGACCGGATCGACCACGCCACTGGGGGCGTGTGGCTGGCGGTTACGTCGTTGTCCTTTGACATCTCGGTGCTTGAGCTGTTCTGGACGCTTGGGCGCGGTTTCAAACTTGTGCTGTCGGGTGATGAAAGCCGCGCGCTCGTGGCCGGGGACGAAGCTGGCCCGGGTGGCGTGCCCGGCGGTATGGAATTCAGTCTGTATTATTGGGGCAACGACGACGGAAAGGGGCGCGACAAGTATCGATCGCTTCTGGAAGGCGCGAAGTTTGCTGATGAAAACGGTTTTGTAGCGGTCTGGACACCCGAGCGGCATTTCCATGCTTTTGGTGGGCCCTATCCCAACCCGTCGGTGACCGGCGCCGCAGTGGCCGGCATGACGCGCAATATCGGTGTGCGGGCGGGGTCTTGTGTCGCACCGTTGCATCATACCGCCCGGATTGCCGAGGAATGGGCGGTGATAGACAACCTCACCAACGGGCGTGCCGGACTGGCCATTGCCAGCGGCTGGCAACCGGATGACTTCGTGCTGCGTCCGGAAAATACGCCCCCTGAAAACAAGCCTGCCATGTTCCGCCAGATCGAAGACTTGCGCAAACTCTGGGCCGGCACGCCTGTGTCCTTCCCGCGCAAAGACGGCCAGATGCACGAAGTTGTCACCCAGCCGCGCCCAATCTCGGACACGCCGGACCTGTGGGTCACGACTGCTGGCAATCCCGAGACATGGAAAGAAGCCGGGCGCAATGGCTGCCATGTGTTAACCCACCTCTTGGGGCAATCGGTGGACGAGGTTGGCGACAAGATCAAACTCTACCACGCGGCCTTGCGCGAGGCGGGTTATGATCCCGCGCAGTTCAAGGTGACGCTGATGCTACACAGCTTCCTTGCCGCCACCCGGGATCAAGCCCGCGAGATCGCGCGCGAACCGATGAAGGACTACCTGCGTTCGGCGGCAGGGTTGATCAAGCAATATGCCTGGGCCTTTCCAGCGTTTAAGAAACCCGAAGGGGTCGACAGTGCATTCCAATTGGACCTCGGCTCGCTGACCGACGAAGAGTTGGAAGGTATTCTCGATTTCGCTTTTGAACGGTATTTCAACGACAGCGGTCTGTTCGGCACTGTCGAAGATGCGCTTGCCCGGGTCGAACAGGTCAAAGGCATCGGTGTCACCGAAGTTGCCTGTCTGATTGACTACGGGATCGAAGTGGATACGCTTTTGGACGGGCTGATACCGCTGGCGGAGGTGGTGCGCCGTGCAAATGCAGATACAGCGCCAGCTGCTGACGATTTCTCGATCGCCGCGCAGATTGCGCGCCACCAGGTCACTCATCTGCAATGTACGCCTTCGATGGCGCGGATGTTGGTGATGAATGACGCGGCAAGTGCCGCGCTGCGCCTGGTCAAACACCTGATGCTCGGCGGCGAAGCCTTGCCCGGCGCGTTGGTGCGCGATCTGAATGCGCTTACCGGAGCGCACATTGAAAACATGTACGGGCCTACCGAAACCACGATCTGGTCGACCACGGGCCACGCATCCGCGGATGCAGGAGTAGTGGGCATCGGCACACCGATTGCCAACACGCAGGTCTATGTCCTTGATGACGCGATGGAACCACAGCCTATTGGCGTTGCCGGTGAGCTTTACATTGGTGGCGATGGCGTGACACGCGGCTACTGGCAACGCCCCGAACTCACGGCGGAACGCTTTGTCTCCGATCCGTTCCAAACCGATCCGGAAGCCCGGCTTTACCGTACCGGTGATCTCGCCCGTTGGCTGCCAGATGGAGAGCTAGATTTCCTGGGACGGGCCGATTTTCAGGTCAAACTACGCGGATACCGGATTGAGCTGGGTGAAATCGAGTCCGCTATCGACACATTGGATGGCGTGCGTCAGTCCGTTGCGCTGGTGCGCGAGGATATCCCCGGTGCGCAGCAGCTGGTGGCGTATCTGTTGGCTGATGGGTCGGTGAGCGAGCCGGGGCTTAAGTCGGCGCTGGCCGAAGTGCTGCCCGCCCACATGATCCCCAACCGTTTTGTTGCATTGGATGCTTTCCCGCTTACACCCAACAAGAAGGTTGATCGAAAGGCGTTGCCTGCGCCGGGTGCACCAGCGCGCCCCAAACCTGCTTCCGTTCCGTCCACTCAAACCAGCCCGCAAGCTGATGCACCTGCTGCGGCCACCGGTTTCGATGGGGATGTCACAATGGCGATCTCTGGAATCTGGGGTGCAATCCTTGGGATCGGCGACATCACCGCGCGCGACAATTTCTTCGATCTTGGTGGTCACTCGATTCTGGCCGTACAAGCGCATCGGGAAATCAAGGCGCAGCTGGGCGTAGCGAAACTGTCCATCACGGACATCTTCCGTTTCCCGGTTCTCGGAGACCTTGCTCAAGCGGTCGAAACCAAGCTGGGTGCCACGCCAACTGCCCAGGCCTCGACCCCCGCCGAAGTCAGCGCACCTGTCGCGGCCCCTGAAATACAAGCCGCGCCATCAGGAGGTTCAGATGCGATGGCCCAACGTCGGGCGATGCGCGCCCGGCGCCGTCAGGGCAGATGACCGCCCTTGATGCACTGTGCCAGCAACTGCAGGGGTATGTAGGCCCGAGCGTCGGCATAGGTGTGGCGGACCCGAAGGGGTTGGCCAACGGTCTTGATCCTGTTGAAGCCGTCGCGACTACACGCATGATCGACAAACGCCTGCGCGAGTTTGCTGCAGGGCGTGCGGCCGCGCGGCGCGCAATGCAAGCCATCGACTGGCCGCCCATGCCGGTACCTATGAGACCGGACAGGTCGCCTTGTTGGCCAGCAGGAGTTGAAGGTTCCATCAGTCATTGCAACAGTGCTGCGATAGCCACGGTCGCAAGGAGTGGAACCATACGCGCGCTGGGCGTGGATATGGAAGAAGCCGAGCCGCTTGATACAGACCTGTGGGATACAGTCCTGACCCCGGACGAACGGGACCGGACCGACAACGGGCTCACTGCCAAGCGCATCTTTTGCGCCAAGGAAGCGGTCTATAAGGCTCAGTTTCCGATAACCGGGCAACTACTAGGCTTTGAGGACGTTGTTGTTACCCTGAAAGGCACTCAATTCACGGCGCGCATCAAGAGTGGAGGCGACGACTGGTCCGGGATCATTGTTGGTTCCAAGATCCTACCCAAAGAGTTGATCATTAGTATTGTGACTTTGCACTAAGGATTTTTCTTATGCTCAGAAGGATATTGCGCAAATCAACGGCTTCCCTGTTCCTGTTGCTGTCCGCCTGCGGGCTGGCCAGTCGCTGTGGCGCCCCTGATCCAGTGGATGAGGCGACGTTCAACGCGCTCTATACCAGTCCGAACGATATTCCTGATGCGCCGCTCAAGGTCTATCATTTGGGCCATAGTCTGGTTGGCCCTTACATGCCTGTGATGCTGCAGCAACTGGCCGGCACGGGCCATGACTTTAACAGTCAATTGGGATGGGGGTCTCCGCTGCAGCAGCACTGGGAGCCGGACGTTCCGATCAATGGCTTTGAAGAATCCAACGGCCCGCCCGCCTACCGCGACGCGAAAGAGGCGATGGCATCAGGAGAGTATGATGCAGTTGTTCTCACCGAGGCGGTCGAAATTCGCGATACAATCAAGTACCATGACCCGCATGACTACCTGCGTAAGTGGGCGGTCGCGGCCTGGGACGGTAACCCGGATACCCGCGTGTATCTCTATGAAACCTGGCACACCCTTGATGACGCCGAAGGCTGGCTGGAGCGGCTTGACCTCGACCTTGAGCGCTATTGGGTAGGCAAAATCCTACGACCTGCCTTGGCCTACGAGGAGGTTAATAACCCCATTTACATCATCCCAGCGGGGCAAGTGATGGCGTCCTTTGTACGCAAGGTCGAAGCCGCGGGTGGTATCGGGGCCATCCGGGACCGCACTGATCTCTTTGATGACGACATTCATTTCAGTCACTTCGGTGGGTATCTGGTGGCGCTGACCCACTATGCGGTGCTTTACGGGCGGTCGCCCGTGGGTTTGCCACACAATATGCGATTGCCCGACGGCAGCACTGCGGATGACCCGGGGCCAGAGGCTGCGAGGGTCATGCAGGAAACGGTTTGGGAGGTTGTGACGTCCTACCCGCCCAGTGGTGTAAGGCAGAACTAAGTTAGTCGCTCAGCGCTGGCAGTTGTTCAAGGCGCGCTGCTTCGTCCCTGGCTATTTTGAACTGCGGGCGTGGATCATTGTCATCGGCAAGCTCAAGCATTTGTTGATATTGCGCGATGGCGTCGGCCCGTCGATCCAACGCGCCGTAGACTTGCCCCAAGTGAAACTGCACGATTGGGTCTGATGGCAGAGCGGACGCCGCCAACTCCAAATAGGGTAGGGATTCTTCTAGGTTTCCTCGTCTGAAGGCAACCCAACCGTAGGTGTCTTGCATTGCTGGCACGTTCGTGTCGCGGAAACGCCGCGCCACGATCCACGCACGTTCAAAGCTGTCTTCATCGGTCTTGTGGGTTGCCAGGAGGCTTGCCAGATTGTTGGCCGCGATCAGATCGCCAGAGTTCCGCTCATAGATCCGTTCGTAATTTGTAATAGCACTGTCAATATCACCGGAAGCCTCAAACTCTGCCGCTTGAAACCAGAGAAGATCCCGATTGTCCGGATCAATCGCGAGCCCGTCCCGCAAGGTTTGGCTGGCTTCCGCATCTTTTTGTTGAAGGCGCTGGAAACGATAAAGCTGGCTCCAGACCCGCATGCGGTTGGGATCTTCTTGTACGAGCGTGCCGAGCAGTGTTTCGGCAACATCCAGATTTCCGTTGGCTGCATGGGACGTTGCCAAGATGAACTGGAGGGACGGATTCTCGGGGTGTTTGGCGACCAGCTCCTTGGCTTGTTCCAACGCCTTTTCTGTCTGGTCCGAACTAAGCCGTGCTCGCAACAGAGTCATTTGAGTATTGAGAGCTGAATCCTCCCGGGTTGCCAACTCCTCCAAAAATCCAAGTGCTTGTTCCAGTCCTTCTCGGCTGCCCAAAAGCCGCGCCTGAAGCGCGTTGGCAACAACCAAAGTGCGTTCAGTTCCAATGCTACGCAGTCGTTTGATCACTTGATCTGCGCGAGAGTAATCCTCGGACGCCAAATAGACTTCGCCCAAGAGGACCAGAAGATCTGCATTTGACCGATCGCGACGAAGAGCGGCGATCAACACTTCTTCCGCGGCCAGATAGCGCTCATCTGCAGCAAGCACGCGCGCATAGCGCAAGGTTGGCGCCGCGGCATTGTTGGAGGCATCCACCGCCAGAGCCAGAAAATCCCATGACAAATCACGATTACCTGCGCGGGCATAGGCCTCCGACATCAAGGTAAGTGCGGCCACGTCGTTCGGAGCTTTGTCCAGGGCCAGACGAAGGTCGGCGATCGCGGCATCGGTTGCATCGTTACCGATCAGCCAGGTTGCGCGCATCTTGAGCCCTTCAACATGGCGGCTATCGGATTCCAACACTTCATCGACCAAGCGTTTCGCATCCACCACATTGCCCGTTTGGATCATCATTTGCGCCAGGGTGATCTTGATGTCGTTCGGTTGCGCGGATGGCGTGGCCTGATCAAGTAGAGCTTGCAGGTCGGCGATTGCCTTATCGTGCGCGCCCGCTTCAAAATCGAGCATTGCCAGTAGCATCTTTAATTTGTCGGGCTGGGGCGAAACTTCCAGCGCCGCGATCAGTTCCGCGTGCGCCGTTTCGGGGTCGCGCATGTCGCGCAAGAACCGCACAAGGCCAATAAACAGAGCTGGATCCTCTGCAGCAGGATCCGCAATTTCGCGAAAGAATGCCTCCGCCTTGTTGACCTGATTGCGCCTCACGTAGAAGCGGATCAGGTCTTGCTTGGGTCCATCATCATCGGCAAAGAGGGCTACCATGTTCCGCAGCTGGTCTTCTACCGCCGCATAGTCCTGTAGTTCGTTCAGCAGTCCAAGGCGTTGGGTGTAAAGTGTCCGGTTGTCCGGCTTACTCGCGATCATGCGATCCAACTGACCCAAGGCCCGATCCAGCTTCCTGTCGCGCATGTAGGCGTCAAAAAGGACCTGCTGTAGCACGTCGCTGTCAGGATTGTCTGCGGCAAGGCGTTCTGCTTTGTCTCGCAATGCATCCCGGGCCGGCCCATCGCGTGCCTCTAACGCCTCTTGGTAACGTAGGGCGAGGTCAATGATCTGGCTACGTGGAGCATCGGGGGCAAGGGCCACTGCTTGTGCAGCATGGCGCACGAATTCTTGCCAGTTGCGCGCCTCAAAAGCAATTTCGGCCAGAATGGTTCGCCCCTCGACATGGTCGGGCACCTGTTCGACCAGTCGCAGATAGTGGCCATAAGCAGCGCTCTTGTCGTTTTTGTCGAGCATGAGCTGCGCCATGGTTTCGCGCGCTTCAACATGGTTGGCCATCAGTTCGAACACGTTGCGCAGTTCGATAGCGGCCCGATCCAAGTCGCCTTGGTCGATCAATTCAAGCGCAGAGGCCAGATACTTTTCTGCGCGCTCCTCAGCAGTGTCGCAGGCCGCGAGAGACAGGCACAGGCTTATGGCCAGAACAAAGTTGCGCGCGAGCAGAGGCCACATGGTGAAATCCCGAAACAACAGAAAAAAACTGGCCCGTCAGGCGGGCCATACTTGAACCAAGTATCGTTCTAATCGTTCGATCTGCCGTAGGCAATTCACACCTACGGCAGCACTTCGACGCAAATCATAGTCTGATCAGATCAATGGCCTGTTGCTTTGAGCACTACCGACACTGTCTTGGCCAGAACGTTCATATCGGTGCCGAATGACACTGCTCGTGCATACTTGTCATCGTACAGGGCACGGTCTGCAAAGTCACAGTCGTTGCGGTCCGAAATCTGCCAGAAACCAGTAATGCCAGGCCGTAGCCAGTAGTAGGCAACACCAGGATACTGTGCCTTTTGGCATACCATCATTGGGCGGGGTCCAATGAGCGACATTGACCCCACGAAAACGTTCAATAGCTGCGGCAGCTCATCAAGAGATGTCTTGCGCAGGATGCGCCCCACCTTGGTAATCCGGGGGTCTTCCTTCAGCTTTTGCGTGCTTTCCCATTCTGCGCGAGCATCAGGGTTGGCAGCAAGATAGCTTTCCAGGCGCGCATCGGCGTCGATGGTCATGGTGCGGATCTTCCAGATGCGAAAGGTACGCCCATTCCGCCCGATACGCAGCTGTGAGTAGAAAGGTTTGCCACCGTCCATAGCCACCAAAGCAGCCATAACCAAAATGATTGGGACAACGATAGGAGCTGTAAGGACAACAAGGAAAAGGTCCAGGGAGCGCTTCGCATAGGAGTGGTAGAAACCACCGAGGCGAGACTTGTAGCGCCCCCTGAAGAAAACAGAGATTTCGTTCTGAAAATCGTGTGATTGAATGGTCATAAACAAGAGCCTTCCGGCTTGGTTAAAAACAGTCAGCCCAGTAAAAAAAGTCAGGCCTTTTTGAAAATTCGATGTTGTTTGTGACGGGAGCAGATGTGCCGGCACGAAACGTGTTTACCATTTGTTAACCTGCCGCCAAAGTGAAATTAGCGTGAATCCGCCCAATAACGTGGTAAACGCTGAAAAGGTTTGTTGCTCGATCAGAAACCCTCAACTGATGATAGAATGGCTTCATCTTTTCCGAGTGAATTTCATAAAAATTTCAGAAATTTCCAATGTGGCAAGAGAATCAGTAGCGAATCAGTCCGCAAAGCGAAACAGGAAAATCCGATGTAAGCAGCCGTACCGAAGCGTGTCTGAGATGTTCGGATATGCACCACTCAGTGAAATTTTGGCGATCAAACCAACATGCCGGTTGTGACGGCGCTATCTTGCTTATAGGCCTACGGGCATATTTCGAACATGTATCAAGGTGGATACGCATCTTGCCTTTTGTAAGCCGTGTAATTGACAAGCTGCGCTACGTTTATGCGCAACAAGCGAAAAAAGCACGGATCAAGCGAGCCTCCAAACTCCTTTCGGGTCCGCCATCGATCGTGTTGGGCGAGGCTGACGTGGCGATGGTCTGCTTGATCAGGAACGGTATGTATTATCTGGACACGCTGTTGTCCCACCATCGAAAGATAGGGGTTAAAAAGTTCCTGTTCATTGACAACGGTTCCGATGACGGCACCCGGGAACGTTTGGCACAGGAACCTGGTGTTACCGTGATTTCAAACTTGCTACCGGTCGCGACATATGAATGTGACATGCGCGCCGAGATTGCACGAGAGGTCATCAGTGGCGGCTGGTTTCTTTTTCTGGACAGCGACGAACTGTTGGACCTTTCGCACGGAGAGGGACGCGACATCACTGAGTATACGGCTTACTGCAATGCGCACGACACGACATGTGTTATCGCACAGCGGTTGGACATGTATGCACCGGACCCTTTGGCTGAAACCGAGTCCTGGAATTATGAGGACTCTGTACGTCGCTTTGATCAGTTCAGCGAGTACGGGATTACCGAGTTTGAATACCACGACCGTGAAAACGTCGATGTCTGGTGGTTCCTAAGTTCGAATGATGTGACCAACCCAGCCATCAAGCTCAAGTTTGGCGGCATTCGGGGTGAGATATTTGGTGAAGACTGTGGCCTGACCATTCATCCATTGGTCAAGAACCTGCCAGGGATTGATCTGCGTCCGCATCCACACTTTGCCAGTCGTGTAACCTGCGCGGACTTTGCCGTTCTTGTACGCCACTACAAGTTTGCTGGACCTTTCCTAAGTCGAGAACGGCAGCAGGTTGCGCTTGGTACGTGGCAACATGGTGAAGGCGAAAAGCGCTTGAAAGTCATTCAGGATTCCGACTTTTCCATCCGGAGCGTGGAAGATCAGCACTATTCTGGTACGACAGACTTGGTCGCGAGCGGGTTTCTTGCCTGCTCGGAACGTTTCTTGTCACAGTTTCCGGCACCGGAGCCCGAGGCGCGACACACAGGTCAGGAACATAATTGAAAGTTCTGCTTTTTCTGATTTACGGCGATCAACGCGTCTATCATCTGGAATTGACGTACAGCATTCTTTCAGCCTGGCAGTACCTCAAGGACGACCCTGCAGACATCCGCATTGTATTGGCGGCAGATGAGGCGAACCAAAGGCCGGACCTACCCGTCGATTCCTTACTCTTGTCGCCTCAGATGATGGCGGACTGGAGTATGCAAGGCACCTATCACCATGCGATCAAGCTTCATGTGATGCACCATGCGTTGCAAAAGTATGCCGCCCCGATCGCAATGATCGATAGCGATACCGTGTTCATGTCGCATCCCAAGCATCTGTTTGAACGCTTTGGACACGACCGGGCCCTGATGCATGCTTGCGAAGGGCCACTTGAAAACAGTGCCGAGTGGTCAGAATGGGACGCCCTGATCCAAAACTGTGGGGGCCGCGTAGCCGGACGACCCATATCGTCGCAAACGATAATGCATAACGCTGGGGTTTACGGGCTGATGCCGGAACATGCCTCATTGATGCAAACGGCGGCCGCGCTTCTTGAAGACCTGCGCAAACACGGATCGGTCTTTACAGCGGAACAATTGGCGGGTTCCATTGCCCTCAATGACGTGTTGGAGATTGCTGAATGCAGGGATTTGCTTGAGCATTATTGGCACGGTCCGCGCGCTTACTTTCACTACCAGATGGGTCAGATGTTTCCCGGTGTCAGGGAAGGTGGCGGTGTTGCTGATATGAACATGCGGCTCCCAACCTTGCAGCGGCACATCCCGAGTAGGCCTGCACATCAAGTTGTCGCGCGCCTGAAGCGATTGCAGCGCCGCGCACCGTCAGAGTACGAGTTCGCCTATCGTGCCTATCTTGGCGCGCGTTCGACCCGCCTGTCGGATCCGGAATTAGCGAATGTCTGGGCTTTGACCGCTTTGAACATGCTGACATGGGGCATGCCGGACGGGAAACTGTTGCTACATACCATCCAAACGGACTTTGCTTTGTTCGCCCCGGCCCGACTACACGAACAGAACTGGATGAATGTGCCCTTGCAGAAACGGTGGGCGGCCTTTTGGGTGGAAGCCGAAAAAGGCCTTTAGAAAGCCCAGAGCACCTCGAGCCCGTCGCGATGGAACCACAGCATGAAGCTGGTTAGCCCAGCAGCGACCAACGCAAAAAACAGATCGTGCCATGGGTCCCAAGCGCCGTGTTTGTAGGCAAGGCGCACCACCAGCGGATGCACAAGGATTTGGGACATCCACAAACCAATCAATGCACCTGGCAGTCCATAGTACTCCATCCCCAGGATGAACAACGCGACTTGGGTCGACGCCTTCGCCAACAGCAGAAAAAAGACACCGCGGGAGTCTCCGCGCCCGAGAGCCGCGAAATCGTAAGTCATCCCGATAAGGTAGGGGACGCCCATACAGGCAATGGCGACGACGACGCCGCCTGCCGCCAAGAACCGGTCATCATATAGGAAATCCACTACCCAGATGCCTAGGAATGCGGCTGTGAACTGCATCGAAAACACCGCTGCGGTCATCATGAAACGCATTTTGCGTACCTTGTTGAAGTTCTCGCGGGTTTCATGGGGTGGGCACTCACGATGGAGCGGGATCATCACTCGACTCATCACCATTGCCGCAAGCGCTTGGGGGAAGCTGGCGAGGAAGTATCCGATGTTATAGATACCGAGGCTTTCCAAGGTCATGTATTTGCCGAGGATTGCCTTGTCTCCTTGCGTTAACAAGAAGCCGCAGAGCGTGCTTAGGAAAATCCACTTCCCGAAATGTATCAGGTCCCAAGCGGCTTCGGAATCCCAGCGCAACCGATTTGGTGCACCCGGTAGAAAGAGATGCATAATGCAAAGGCGAATGATCGCACCCGTGACACTGCCGATCACCAACGCCCAGATCGAACGCAGCGTCCACGCCAACAGTAGCATCACCAAGAGACTGAAAAACTGCGAGATGATGTCGAGAATCGTCATACGCCCGACCATCAGGTGGCGACTGGCGCTGTCGATCCGTGTCGGATTGAACCCAGCGATCAACAGGCTCAACCCGGCCACAGGCAGCATCATTGATAATCGGTCGTCTTCGTAGAACCATGCAGCCAACGGCCCCAATCCACAGCACACCAGCCACAGGATCCCCCCCCGGATCGCCTGAACCGTCCATGCGGTGTTCAGGAAATCTGGGTCGTCACCTTTGGGACTTTGTTGAATGGATGGTGCGATTCCAATGTCTGACAACATTGTCAGACCCACCAGGAAAACGGTGATGATCGCCATGAGCCCAAAGGCTTCGGGAAATAGGAGTCTTGTCAGAACGAGGTTTGACGCCAAGCGCAGAATTTGCGCGGAGCTGAAACCGATGAACGTCCAGCCAGTGCTGCGCAACAGCCGAGCGCGCAACCCGTCGCCTCCTAACACACGTTGAAACATTGCCCGCTGCCCCACCTAGTTGCCTGAAAGGCTGAACTCTTCAAGCCACGCTTGAAACATAAGTACGTTCCATAGCTGCAGACCCCAATTGTGACTGCCCTTTTGATGCTGGTCCCACATCTGACGGATCAATGCCGGTTGCAGAAAACCCTCGCGTTTCAGTCGGTCAGGCGTGATCAACGCTTCGGCCCAGTCGCGCAAGCCACCGCGAAGCCAGAGGCCGATTGGCACTTCGAACCCCATCTTGGCCCGTTCAATCAAATCTTTGGGCACATGGCGATAAAGCACCTGACGCAAAAGCCACTTGGATTTGCCGTCGCGGATTTTCATATTCAATGGCAGCGGCCAGATGAACTCGGCCACCCGGTGATCCAGAAGGGGAGCCCGGCTTTCCAACGCCACCGACATTGTCGCGCGATCTACCTTGGTCAGGATGTCGTCCGGCATGTAGGCCAGCATGTCCAACTGCATCATGCGTTCGATGTCGGTAAGATCCCCCCGCGGCGGCAGGTGGTCAGCCAAGATCGACGGAGGGTTATTACCATTGATCACGGCGGCTTCAGGGAAGCGCCAGACCGACACCATCTTGCGATGTAACTCATCGACATTCCGGCTGCGCGCATAGTTTGCGATGCGGTGCATGCGCTGGCCATTGGGTTCCTTGCCTTGCGGTGTAGGCCGGATCGGCTCCATCACTGTGTTCAGCAAACTGGTGGGCAGCGAACGGATGGTTGCAGCGCCGAGGCTGCGCAACGGCTGGGGCAGGGCGCGCAGAATTTTGAGAAATCCCGCGCCTTGGCGATAACGATCATAGCCGCCAAAAAGCTCATCCCCTCCATCCCCCGACAAAGCGACCGTTACATGTTCGCGGGCCAGTTTGGCCACCAAATGGGTGGGGATTTGTGAGCTGTCGGCGAAAGGTTCGTCATACATCGCAGGCAATGCCGGGATCACGTCGCGCAGATCGGTGTCGGCTACGTAAAGCTCGGTGTGGTGAGTGCCAAGGTGCTGGGCAATTGCCTTGGCAAACTCTGCCTCATTGTAGCGCGCTTCATGAAATCCGATGGAAAAGGTGTGCACGGGACGGTCTGATAAGTGCTGCATCAGGCCCACTATGGTCGAACTATCAATGCCACCCGATAGGAAGGCACCAAGCGGCACGTCAGACATCGTCTGGTTGCTCACCGCGTCCAAGAGCAGGGCCTCAAGTTGGTCAATCGCCTCCTTGTCCGTCGGTACAGGCCCCTTGGGCATGGAGGCCACTGAACCCCCGTCCCAATAAAACCAGCGCCGCGGATCCGGTTGCGCATTTGACAATGTCGCCATCTCGCCTGGCCGCAGCTTCTGCACACCAGAATAGATGGTGAGATCTTCGGGGACATGGCCATGGCGCAGCATTGCCGTGAGTGCATCGCGGCGCACCTCGCCATGGAAAGCTGGATGGGCGCGCAGGGCCTTGAGTTCGGAGCCAAAGAGGAAAACACCCCCCTGCCAGCCGTAATACAGCGGTTTTTCCCCAAGCCGATCTCGGGCCAACGTCAAAGAGCGATCCTTGCGATCCCAAAGTGCGATGGCGAACATGCCTTCGGCGCGGGCCAACGTATCTTCGAGGCCCCATGCCGTGATACCTGCAAGCAATACCTCGGTATCTGAAGTGCCGCGCCAAGACGGAGCATGGCCCGCCTGTTCCAAGTCTCGCCTCAGGGCCGCGTGGTTGTAGATTTCACCATTGTAGACAATTTGGTATCGGTCACATGCAGATGCCATGGGCTGGTGTCCCGCCGGCGAAAGATCGACGATGGCCAATCGCAAATGACCAAGGCCAACGCCGGCTTCGGGGTCGATCCAAAGCCCCTGACTGTCCGGACCACGGTGGGAGATAGCGTCCATCATCGCCCGCAGGTGCGGTTCAGATCGCGCTTTGACTTCTGCCTGTCCGGAGAACAAAAACCCGGTAATGCCACACATAACGAATTTGAAACCTTAAAAATCTAAAAATGCTTGAGACCCGCGTAGACGGTCGCAGGACCCATTAATTGATGTCATTGGCAGACAGAGCGCTGCGGCGGCAACCATTCAATGCAACACCTAGAACATTGGTGTTGGCGGCAACCTCCATTTCACAACGATCCAAGTTACGAAAGCGGGTTTGCTCGGCACGGGCGACGATCAAGGCGCAATCAACATGCTGCAAAAAGGCCAAAGCCTTGTCCGATGACAGAGCAGAAGGCAGGTCAAAGACCATGATGTCGGGGGCGTATTCGCGTTGCACCTCATCGAGAAGATCAACGGTTCGATCCATCATCAGAAAGCGTGTGGGGTCTCGTTCGGGATGAGGCGATACGGAAACCGCCACATTCTCGGTCACGCGGACAGCCTGTTTGGCAAAGTCCACATTCCTAATAATCACCTCTGGCAGGCCATATCGCATCTTGAGATCAAAGAATGAATGAACCTCGGGCGATCCGAGGTCGAAGTCAAAGAGCATTGAGCGCATGCTTGATTGTCGCCCCAACCCGAGCGCCAGATTGCATGCCAAAGTCGTCTTGCCGCTGTTAGGTTCCGGCGATGTAATGGCCAGCCGGGTCCAACCGTTCTGTTCCATCTGTAGGACGATCTTAGTTCGTAGAATATCAAAAGGTGTGGCATCGGATGTTGCTTCACGCGAAACGATGCGATGGCGACGCAGCACAGCGGGGGCCAGGTCCACGCGCTGCAGTTCCTCCCACGCCGGAGTGGGATCATCTGCGGAAGAGCCCTTGGGCACTTGCTGCCGCCGCGATGTGACGGGGGCTGCAGTGGCTGGGCCACCGGTCTTTTGACGGGCGGTGCGGGCCTTTGAGAGGGCTGCCTGAAGCTTTTCCATGTGATGCTACCCTCTACACTCTCTGCTCATGCCAGCCCCAACTGGGCCAGAACCCGGTTTGCAATGATTTCCAGAGGCACAAGTTCGGTATGCACGTAATACAGAGCGGCTGGTACGCCCACGATGACGGCCGCCAACACTGCCAACTGCACGCTGCGGCGACGCCAACGTTCCGCCCTGCTATCCAAATATGGAATGACTCCAATCGGCATGATCTGAAACCGCGCCTGTAGTTCTGCCGGGTGGCGCACCTTTTGATTGAGAATTTCAAGGAGCACGAAATACGCCAGTGCCAGCCCCATGCCAATGGCGGCACCCATAGCTGCAATCCGCTTGCGCGGAGGTCCAGAGGGTTCCTGCGGCACGCTCGCGCCCTCAATCAGGCTGATCCGTTGACCTTGGGCGTTAATCTCGATCCGTTCTGCCATGCGCGCCTGGTTCAGGTTTTCAAGAACAGTGTTGTATCGGGCACGTGCGCTTTGCAGATCCCGGTCCAGCCGTTCCAGGGTTATGGAATTGGTGGCAGTGGCCGCAATCGCGAGGGACAGCCGCTCAAGCTCGTCGTTGACCCGTGTGATTTCCAGGTCGATCTGTTCTATGCGCTGATCCATCTCGGCTAGGGTGATATCCAGAAAAGACAGCTCGGTGTCCTCAGTCCCTTCACCTTCTCGGGGCTGGGCCCCTGCGATGCTACGCTCAAGCTGTGCAATTTGCCCGCGCAGCTGGATAACTCGTGGGTTTGACTCTGAATAAATTGTCAGCGCCTCTGCCAACTGCACATCCAATTCTTGCACGCGTAGCTCTTCGGGCGAAAGTGTTCGACGGGTATCATTGCCAAGCCGACCTGTAGCCTCGAATACAGCGATCATTTCGCTACGCTGTCCGACAATTGCAGCGCGGTCTTGCTCCAATCGGCCCACACGCTCTTGCAACGTGGATTGACGATCCTGCCGATAGAGCAGGTCGTCCGGCAACGCATTCACGTTCTGGTTCTTGAATTCGATGATGCGGTTGGATTGCGTGTCTATCTCGGCCGCAAGCCGTTCGGACTCTTGTTCAAAGAAGGACAACGTGTTTTCCGCGCGCTCGCGCCGGAACGAGCTGTTGGCCTCGAGAACCAATGTCACGTAGTCGTTTACAACGTTGGCAGCAGTTTGCCCGTCTGAGGCCTCGAATGTCAGCGACATCAGCGTGGCCTGACCCCGCCCGCCGCTGCGAAAGATACGAGTGCTGTCCCGCATGCCTTGCACAACTCTGTCGGGGGTCAACGCGCTCATGTTGTCAAACACCTGATACTTTTGCGCGATCTCGACTAGGTTGGCGCGGGTCATCAGCTGTTCTTGAATAAGCTGCAATTGTTCAGCTGCTTCAGTCTGAACCATCGAGACCACCATCTCATCCGGGATTTGCGGCGGATCAACTTGCAGGCGGGCGGTCGATTCAAAGGTAGGCGGCAACTGAAAGGCCGTTACAACAGCAAGGCCTGAGCAGACCAGAAACAGGGCCATCATTGCCGGCATCCGGCGCATCAACAGTGACCAATAAAAGCGCAGCGGAAGGTTCATTCCGCGGCCTCCCCCGGGAGACCATCAGGCACCACGGCGTATCTACTGCTGGACAAAAAAAACGGACGTCCCGGCGCCGTAAGGATAACACCGTCTGCCAAAAGTTCGTCTACCAAGCGCTCATCCACGACAGTCGTTTCAGCGCTAACGGCGTAAACAAGGGAGAGATCGCATATCTTGTTGATTTCTCTAGGAATTCCGCCGCTGACGCGATGTATCGCTGTCATAGCTGCGTCAGTAAACTCTTCGCCCGTGCCGCCGACATGCTGCAAACGCGAGCGTATGTAGCTGCAACTGGTGTCATGATCCATCGGCTCCAGATGATAGCTGACCGACACACGTTGTGCGAATTGACGCAACTCGGGCTGTGCAATGACCTCCCGCAACTCGGGTTGTCCCAGAAGAACCAGCTGTAAAAGCTCATCCTTGCCCGAGTTGATGTTTGTGAGCATTCGCAACTCTTCGAGTGTCTCTGGCGACAGGTTCTGAGCCTCATCAATGATGAGCAGAACCGATAATCCCGCCGCGTACTGAGCCAGCACAAAATCCACAAATTGTTGGAACAGCGCGACATAGTCAGCTTGCGGTTCTGCAGGCTGATCGAACGCGTTCAGCACCCAACGCAGCAGCTCGCCTCTGCCCCCTTGGGCGTTGGAAATCAAACCAACAACTACATCGCTATGAACTTGCGAGATAAGCGCTTGTAACAAAGTGGTTTTTCCCGCGCCCACTTCTCCGGTCAACACGGTGATCGGCGCTTGGGTCATCAGCCCATATTCCAAGACGGAAAAGGCACGTGTATGCCCCCGCGACCAGAAAATAAAATCGGGGTCGGGCAACAGCGTGAATGGACGCTCCCGAAACTGGAAATGTTTGAGGTACAAATCCGTTTTCAATGGTCTACCTAAATAAATCAGCCTTATGCGACCAGGAAATCATCTCGCGCAGGAGCGTCTTTGTATCACTTGGTCCGCTAGAATTACAGTGTCATGCGGTACATTTACGACAAGTGTGGCATAGAACTACGGCAAAACCGGGGCTTTGTCATGCAGGCATCACACGCTTTCCCGCGCGGCGAGTGGATCGGGCTTGTTTTTACGGTGGCCCAGTACCCAATCATAAACTTCGATGATCTGCTTGGCCTTGGCTGGCCAAGTAAAGTGCGTCAGGGCCCGATCTTGCGCGGCTTGCCCCAATTTGGGCAGTACGGTCGGGTCAGCCGCAATGGCTTCAAGTTGATTTTGAAGCGCCGCAATCACAACGGGCCGGTCATCGATCGCCACCTTGAAACCTGTTCCCGGGATAACCAACTCGCCGGGCCCACCATAGTCGACAACAACGGGAACAACACCCAGTGCCATGGCTTCCAGCACGACGCCACCACCAAATTCACGGATACTTGGGAAGGTTAGAAGATGGGCCTTGGCCGCAATATCCTGAACCGTTTTGTGGTCAATCCAGCCATGAAAGGTAACTGCATCAGCAACACCCAATCGATCCACCAGTGCACGCACCTCTGGCATCATCGGTCCATCGCCAATCATATCGAGTGTCATGCGCCCATCTTTCAATAGCGGCGCGGCCGCTTCGACAAGCATGTCGGTCCCTTTGCAAGGGTCCATGCGGGCAATGAAACAGGCCCGCAACGGCAGTGTTCCCGGTTGCTCTGCTGTCTGGTTGAAACGTGCCGGATCAATCGCATTTTCCGGCAGATGCACACATTTATGGTGATGGGTTGTCGGGATCTCCCTCAAGGTGGATTGAGAGCCGGTGATGATCGCCGAAGCACTCTTCAGCATTGCTCGGCGTCCTGGGACAAGCCGGTATGTCCAGCGAATATGAGACAACCAGTCCCGTTCGCGCCGTCGTTCTCGCTGAAATCCCTTTGGCCAAGGGACGCCACCATTCAACGGACCTACCACAAAGGGCACACCCGCCTTTGCACATTTTGGTGCCAGCGAACTGTTGGCTGATTGAGACAAGGGCGTGACACGGTGAACCACATCATACTTGCCTGCCATTATATCCTGCCCAAACTTCTGCCAAACCAAACGCTCAAAGTAAGGATATGTCACCGCTGCGATCGCCGTCGTTCCAGACCAGCCCAGCTTAATTTTTTCGGACAAGGCATACATCGGGCGCGCCAAAGCTTCGGTATCAATCGCGGTGAAATCGATACCTTCTTCCCAACCTGCGCGCACAATTGCATCCCGGTTGCGCACCTGGGTCACAAGATGAGCATCAACGGCGTCACGCAAAGCCGATGCAAGCGACCAGCCAACCAAAGGCACACTCGTCCATTCCGGATTGGCCGCTTCAGCAATCACTAAAACTCTGTGTTTGCGTTCCATCTCATACCCACCTTTTGAATGCTTGGGGAACGCACGGGCAGTGCAAGTCAAAAAACTCAATCCAAATACTTGGTTTTGGTGGCACAAATCGGATTGTACGACAAGAGGGCTGCGCAGATAGACGAGCACGGGGGGGCGGAGGTGCAGGGCATGTGTTCGTCAATCGTGCATATCCTTCCGACGCAAGACGGTCTCAATCAGCGCCTTTAGACGGCTGCTCAGCTTCGTATCACCAACGGAGTAAACTGATTCGATTGGCCGAGGGCGTTCACAGAAGCTCTCAGAAACTCAATGCTTCGCTCACAACCGCGCGTAGCATTTAACAATCTCAGGTAGGAAATGCCGACGCTTCCCACACTTTTCGCCTCCGATGATTCAACCAAAAAGAGAAAAGTCATGCTTAATCAGCTATTTGTAAGATTGCGCATTCGGTACAAAGCATGTTAAACATTAATTAATAAGTCGGTTTGGACGACGTTAGAAGCGTCCAGTTTTTATGAAGTGGTACAGAAGTTATGATTTTTGACCTGAGTAATAGATTGAGCGCGTGTGTGTTTTCAGTCGCTTTGGCATTTGTTGGTTCCACCGCCAGTGCGACGACAATCAATTTCGACGTTAATGAGTATTACACGAGCGGAACCAATACCTACACAAGCACAGACGGCTCGGTCGACGTGGCCGTTGATGGCGTTCGCGTGAACCGATTTGGCACGATCACGAATACCGAAAACTACTGGACGTCCAGCTGGGATGGTCCCGGCGATAATGGCGGTCTCGGTGTTTATGATTGCCGCTGGGCGAACTCGTGTCTGGACAACAGCCAAATCGATGGCGCGGGCCCCGACGAATTCGCACTCCTCGATTTTGGTGACCTGATAGTTCAGATCACGTCCATTACGTTCTCGTTTTGGGACAACGACGATACGTTCGCTTACGGCGTATACGAAGACACGGCTGTCCCTTCGACACCTGTAGTGTACGAAGATAATCAGGGTGGCGGCGCTAACAACCCTTACACTTTCGCGTTCGGCGAAGGTGAGTTGGTAGGGTCCATCATCGGCTTTGGCGTAGACAGCTGGAATGATAACTTCCGCCTGCAGAACATAACGTTTGATCTGGTATCGGCTGTGCCGTTGCCCGCTGGCGGTCTATTGATCCTGACCGGTTTGGGTGGTTTGGCACTTATGCGTCGGCGGCGCACCATCACGGCGATAGCCACGGCCTGAACTGGGTAAAATTCGAAAGACTTTGGGCCAGCCTCCACGCTGGCCCTTTTCTTTTGTTTGCCAGTCCTTTTTGATGCTGTGACGGGCAGTGCCGACTCTGAGAATGCAAACTGCGTTTTTCTAGGTTTGCCACAATCTCTGCATTTGAGTGATGAACGCCTCTGTGAAGTTGGTCAGGATTTGGAAACGGTTTGCATCTCAGGTAAGGCGATTTGCATCAAGTGTCTGACGCGTTGAACTTCCGTTCTCTCAAAACAGTGTTCCAAAGCAAAATCACGGGAGAGCACTGCCATCTGCGCAACTTCATCCCGCGCTACGTGCAGCTCAGCAACCTTTTTGGCCAAGGCATCGCTGTCTTGCAGAGGAACACTCCAACCTGCACCTGACTTGCGCAAAACACCTGCCCAGGCTTCATTGTCATAGCCGACGATGGGTGTGCCGCAGGACATGACCTCTGGGTAAGTGCTGGATGGATCCCCTTGCGGGTGGCAGCAAATGAACAAATCTGCTTCCTCGCGCAGGAATGGAACCCAACCCGTCCTGAAATCCATGGCGGGCCGTAGTCGTATGCTCGGATCACCCATGGCGGAGACTTCGTTTTGCAATGACTCTTGCAAAGGCCCGCTACCCACAATGTCCAGCGTGAAGGGGATGTTCAATTCGCGTAACGCACGGGCCACCTTGGGAAGGTCCTGGACACCTTTCATCGCGACAAGGCGTCCGCCGAACACCAGGCGCAAGGGATTGCCCTCTTTAACCCGCTTCGCTTTGGCGGCCAGATCGTCCTCTGATATGACGTGGGCATTGCGCACACGGTTATCAAAGAAAAGATGGGCGTCTGGAACCAATGCTTTGTAGTGATCATAGGTGGGCGTTCCACTGCATTGCAGTCCCGCAGCGTAGTTGCGAAGTATGTGAACGCGCGTTTTTTCAGCCTGCCGAATCCATAGCTTGCGTCGCACCCGCAACACTGGGTTGGTTGTGGTTGCATCCACGATCTGCGCTTCTGTTTTGGGTGTGTATTCACTGGTGAAAACGATCGGCACCTGCATTTGGTGGCACAGTTCGGCGGTTTCAGCCTCCTGCGGCGCCAGGTGCGCCAACACAGCCGTCACGTTCTGTAGTCGGCGGACCAAATCCTCGGCCGCCGTCGGCCGTCGTTCCAGTGCTGGGGGCGAGACATTCAGATCAACTTCAACCAAATCCATCTCGGAATTCGGCGTTTTGTCCACGGTGATCAACGATGTTACTTTGCCGGGCCAGAGTTTTTCAAACTCTGCAACACCGTCCAGGTACTTTTGTGTGAGGAAGAGCGATCCATTCTCGTCCTCATGTGCGGCGAGGCTGGGCAGTAAGATCAATTCTGGTTGCGGGATCACGCGCATGGCACCAAGTCCAAAATGCGTTTCATCTCGTCAAGATCGACGGTGAATCCATCTTCTGCCGGATGTCCAACCACGAAGGCAAACCCAAGTTCCAGCCGGTCGGCAAACTCCTTGTAAGGCAGCGCAAATCGATCCGGTGGCTGGATAACCACAAGTGTTCCACTGTCTGCCAACGTATACATGGTATGGGCCAGATGACTTCCTTCAACGCCGATGATGACAGGCGCATTAAGCAAACGCTGCGCAATCTCTTCAGCAGTCAGTTTTACTGGTTCGACAATGTCAAAGCCCAACTTTGTGAGGAGCTGTTCCAAGGCGGCCTCGTTCGCCACTACGCGCCGCTCCCCTGTTGTTCCACGCTTGAGGTAGACCCTCTTCGGAGTCTTTGAGTCCGATCCTTTGAAATGATCCTGTACCCTTTGGCGCAGTTCCCTATAGCGCGCTGCTTTCGAACTGTTCTGGGAAAAATCCGAATATACTGTCAGTTCGCTGATCCGAGCTGCAGCTGTACGGGGCGGTCTGGGCAGGGACAGAATCTTGCGATAACCGGCCTCATGCCCATACGCGTTGGTGGTAACCGTGATACATGGCGCGCCTTCGGGTGGCAAAAGGCCCAAAGGCAGTTCATCACGCATGTAACTGCCAAAATAGTGACTGCCGGCCCATTGCGACATCATATGGGCCGACTTGAGCTTTTGCACGTGACCAGCTTGGTTCGCAAACAGACGCTCTGCCCCAAACCCGGGTTGAGCCTTGGCCGCTCCACAGTAAAGAAAGGCATCGCGCAGGTCCACATCCTTGATCATGTACGCACGTGTCGCGGCATGTTCCGCTTGCCCACCTTTGACGAGAAGCCACTGTCTTTCCCAATCGCACCAGGGCGAGATTCCTGTGACCCGGTCCATTGACCCATCAAGGCAAATGGCAGGCGGAACTTCTGCCTTTTCTGCCGGGCAGATTTCCCAACTGTGACTGGCCTGTGACAGCAAGTCTTTGGCATGGCGCGCCACCAGTCGCCGGATACCCCATTTCAGATAGGGTGTATTCAGCCGCATGGGTCGCAAATACAGGCAATAATCCTGTCCTGATCTGTCGACGCCAAGTCAGGGTAGAGCGGCAGACACAGCACTTGTTCTGAAGCCCGCCGTGCGTTGTCCAAACCGCCGGGCGATACGTCGGAATACATCGGTAGATCTGCCAGCAAGGGATAGAAATACTTCCGCGCGTGGACGCCTACGTCTTGCAGTTTCTGATACAGGATATCCCGCGACATCGGGTACTGCTGCCCCACAAGGATGGGAAAGGAGTAGTAGTTTAGGCCGGCGCGATTGGGCGGACAAACGCAGGTAACGCCCGGAATCCCTGACATCTGATCCCAATACCTCTGCGAAACTCCTGCTCTTTTCTCAATGTCACTGGCCACGTAGGGCAATTGCGCCAAGCCGAGAGCGGCATGGAGCTCGCTCATTTTGGCATTGAGCCCCAATGCTTCAATTTGCGTTTCATCTACGATGCCATAGTTGCACAGTCGGTCGATCAACTGCTTGGTTTTGGCATCATGCGAGATGATGGCGCCACCTTCAAAGGTGCTGAAGACCTTGGTGGCATGAAAGCTGACGACTGAAAGATCGCCATGACGTAGCAAGCTACCGCCTTCGTCAACAGCTCCGAAGCAGTGCGCCCCGTCATATATCACGGGGATATTGTGGCGTGCCCCAATCTCGGCCAACGCTTCGACATCACAAGGGTTTGCATAGCAATGCACCGGGAAAATGGCGCGGGTGCGCGGGGTGATACGCCGTTCGACATCTTTGGGATCCAGATTCAGCGTTACAGGATCGATGTCGGCAAAGACCAGGTCGAAGCCGACCCAGCGGGCCGCATGTGCCGTCGCCACAAATGAAAAGGCCGGGGTAATAACCTCGCCTTGATCAATGCCCAAGCTACGCAGCGCAACCATGCAACCCAATGTGGCATTCGCCACAATGGAGACATGCGGCACATCCAGATAACGTTCGAGTTCGGTTTCAAAACGCTGCAGTAGGGGGCCGCGATTGGTCAAAAAGCGGCTGTTCCAAATCTCCTTCAAAAGATCCTCAATATCATCGCGCGGCGGTAAGGTTGGACGCGTGACATACAACGGGTCGTGAGGCACAATCATTCCTAATCACTACAACTTTAATCAATGCTCATAATAGTATAACTTTCCGAATTTGCGGGCGAGACAAATTTTTGTACCCGGACGGTTTGGGAGGTGCAGTTCATCAAATGTCATTCCGTGGCTCATTTTATCTGACTAGATGTGGCGCCACGCTTGCCGAGAATTGATCGCATGACGCCACGGACTGTTGTTTTCAGGTGTGCCGCAGCCCAATTGAAACCTTCACATTCTGAGAAGCCTTCATTGTCGACGAAGCTCTACTGGACTTCCCGATGGTTTCCCACACTGAAGCCAGGGCCTTGAAACATATGTTGGGTGCTTGGTAGTGCGATTTATTGCACATCTACGCGCGTTCGTGGCCTGCGACAGCCCCATTTATTGGATGTCGTACTGTACAAATAGCAAATTAGATTTGGCGCGGTAAGGTCCGCTTAGCTGAGCCTCGTAAGATTTGGATTATGCTATTCATGCGGCTTACGTCAGACGGCAAGCGCGTGGACAGCTCACCCACGCG
Organism: Tateyamaria sp. LSS28; assembly: GCF_059611725.1. NCBI lineage: Bacteria > Pseudomonadati > Pseudomonadota > Alphaproteobacteria > Rhodobacterales > Roseobacteraceae > Tateyamaria > Tateyamaria sp. LSS28. Next base: position 92,544 of record NZ_JCAPFI010000002.1, read on the forward strand.
CATAAACGTCTTCGTAACGGATGATATCGTCTTCCCCCAAGTAACTGCCTGTTTGCACCTCAATCAGCACCATAGGTACTTTGCCTGGGTTTTCCATACGGTGCTTGGCGCCAAGGGGAATGTAAACAGACTGGTTCTCGCTCACCAACTTGACGTCGTCATTGATTGTCACCTTGGCGGTTCCTTCGACGACAATCCAATGTTCGGACCGGTGATGGTGGCTTTGCAGGCTCAAGGCGGCGCCGGGATGGACATGGATGCGTTTGACTTGAAAGCGCTGGCCGATGACAAGGCTTTCGAACCAGCCCCAAGGGCGGTGGTCTTTTGGGAAAGTTGTCGCCTGTAAGGCTTGTTTCGCCTTCAAGGCAACCACGGCCTCCTTCACATCTTGGGCCCGGGATTTGTCGGCAACAAGTACCGCATCCGGCATTGCCACAGCGACGATGTTGTCGAGGCCGATGCCCACAAGTTCGAGCGTTTCGACTTCGGAGCGCAAAAGCGTGTCGTGGCAGTCGATGGCTGTGGCACCAATCGACAAGGCCACGCCGTCCGCATCAGGATCTGTTTCGCGCCACACAGCGTCCCAACCACCCAGATCGGACCAGCCAGCTTGAAACGGGACAACACTCAGATTGTCAGCGCGTTCCATGACGGCATAGTCGATCGAGATCTCCTCGGCCTTCGCCCAAGGCTCGGGTGCGAGGCGCAAAAAACCAAGATCAGGCTGCGCCATTTCACAGGCTTCGCGCACAGGCGCAATGAGCGAGGGCGCATGCGCTTCGAACGCGGCAATGATATCGGAGGCGCGAAACAGAAAAATCCCGCTGTTCCAAAGATGCCGGCCGCCCGCGACCATTGCAGTCGCACGTTCGGCGTCAGGCTTTTCTACAAATCGGGTGAGCGAAACCGGCGTGTCTCCCTCTGGAATTGAGGCCAACTCCAGATACCCGTACCCGGTCTCTGGATGTGTCGGAGTAATGCCAAAGGTCACCAGTTGCCCATTTTGCGCAGGACCAGAACCGATTTCTACAGCCTTGCGAAATGCATCCGCATCCGGAACAACATGGTCCGAAGGCGCAACCAACATCAACGCAGCTGGATCGTTTGCCGCCACATGGAAGGCCGCAGCCAGAATGGCGGGCGCGGTGTTGCGACCCTCGGGCTCAATTAAGATCGCGCCGGGGTCAATACCGATTTCGTGCAACTGCTCGGTCACGATAAAGCGAAAATCCGAGGCCGTGACCGCGATGGGTGCTGCAAATTTCGGGCCAGAAAGACGCCGAGCCGAGGCCTGAAACAAGGTCTCCTCACCCAGAATTGCAGCAAACTGCTTGGGATAAGACTTGCGGCTCAGCGGCCAAAGGCGCGTACCGGAACCGCCGCAGAGTAAAACAGGGGTAATCATGCTCTGTCCTCTGGAGTTGAGTACACTGGAAAAGACATCATGCAATTCCTTTCGCCAAAGCAGCTTTCCCTTAACCCGCCGCTTTCAACTTGAGCAGATCCTGCAGGTGTTCCTGCCGCTCGCCACCCACATAAGTATTGTAAGCGGGATGCTCGAACAGGTGTGCGTAGTAAATCTGGAACCGATAGGCCAAGTGATCAAAGCTCAGCAGGTTCTGGTTCCGATGAATTTTCACCGCATCCTGTTGCGCGTTGAATTCGTTGATCGCAAGGATCTGACCGTTGTGGGGCCCATACATCTCGGTTTCGGAGCCAAGCACGTCGTCAAAATACATGAACTGGCGCGGCAAAAAGGCGTCAGGATGTGACTTGATCTTGTCATACAGGCGGAAGCTCTCCCGGGTCGACGACCAGTAGTCGGTATCGTTGAAGATCGCACCGATCGGTGCTGGGTTATATTCCTCTATGAACCCGTCGATGCTGTCTCGGATGTTGCCCAACACCAGCTTTGCTTGCGGGACCCGCGCCTTGAGCGCTGGCACATCCATCCGGTACTGCGCGGCTGCGAACCAATAGGGCAAGTCGGCCTCGCCTTCGGGGTCTGGCATGCCTTCGCCAGTATCAAACCCATAGCAGTCGACCGTGACCCCGGTCATTTTTTTCACTTCTTCGGCGAATGCGCACATGTAGACCAAGCCGTTGCCGCCCGCGACGCCAAATTCGATCGCCGAAATTCGGTCGTGTCCCAGTCGCACGGCCAGCTCCGCCGCCTTGAGCATGCAGTAAGAATAGTGCGGCCGCTCCACGATCTGCATATCCATCTTGAACGCGGTCGAATACTTCATGAAACCGTCTGTTGCGCGCACCATGGCGCGGACCGGTAACGCCAGCAGGGAACGCTGGAATTCCGGAGATACCAAAAAGCTGCCAATAAGTTTCTTCATTACACTGTCCCAATGCTTTTCTTTAATGTGATGTGACCGGGTCTGTCGCTTCTATGTATTCTTGAACGGATCCCGGTAGCGTCCCAGCTTTTGCTTCAGGACCGCCCACAAGAAGGGCGGCTCGTGCACCACGTAGCGATGAAAGCGGGCGCGGGGTTCCTTTAACAAGCGGTATAGCCATTCAAACCCCCATTCCGTGATCCAGACGGGCGGGCGGGCGAATGTGCCGCTTTCATAATCGATCGTGCCGCCAAGCGGCAGCCACAGTTTCACGCCGGGCATGCGATCACGATACTTCATTATGAATTTCTCCTGCCGCGCCCCAGCCAGACCCACCAAGCACACCGTGGCACCGCTGTCATTGATGGCGGCGATCATGCGGTCGATCTCTGCCGGATCCTCGTCAAAGGCAAAAGACGGGCTGTCAGTGCCCACGATCATCTCGCGTCCCACCTTTTCATTGACGTTCTTGGCGGCCAGCTCGGCAATGCCCGGTTTGCCGCCGCAGAGGAACACGGTCATCGACGGGTCATCGGCGTAGCGCGTGTAAAATTTCGGAAAATAGTCCGAGCCAGACACCCGCTCGCCAACGGGTGTGCCCAGCCATTTCGTTGCAAAATACATGATCTGACTGTCGCACGTAATCACGTCGAACTGATCCAGCAGATCATAGAATTCACGATCCTGCTGTAGCTTCATGATCATGTCCACGTGCAAGGTCAGCATGACGCCCTCGCGAAACTGCTCGACCAGATCGTCCATGGAAACATCATGCACCCACGCATTCAGCATCGGTACGCGTTTCATCTGTCCAAGGCCCTGGTTTGTATCCATGCTGCGCCCGTCCGCCATCACACTGCCTCGCCCATGTACTGATCCACCAATTCTTTCGTGCCACGGATGTTACCAGCGGAAGATGCGCCAAAGACAATGCTTTCGACGCCAGGCAGTTCGGAAATCCAGTGGATCGCTTCATCTGCAGGGATTGCGCCAGACGCATAGACCGACATGGCTACCGCGCGCACCCGCCCCGATTTCAGAGCGTCGAGATAGGCGTCAAATCCCCCCGACATGCGAAAACCGATCTTGTTGATGTTGGAACATATGATCGGTTGTTCGATCCCTTCTTTTTCCAACGCATCCAAAAGGGCGGGCATGTTCATGGTGATGTAAGCCGGTTCCACCCCCCAGCTTTCCCGCACATGATCATCAAAAATCTTGAAGGCCCGGGTGAACCCCATACCAAGCAGCAGGTCGGTAAAAACGTTCTGGATAAAGACCACAGGAGCTTTCGTGCCCTCGAACATCTTCATTTCCATGTCGATCAGCACCTTCGAGATGCCGTCAACCTCTTTCGTGGCGAGCGCCTTGCCACCTGCCAGTGCCGTGGACAGAAGACCGTCCTTGGGCATGAACTCTCGCAGAGCACCTACCATTCCATGCTCGGTCACTGCATTGGCGTATTTGTGAGCGTAAGGCATGCAGGGATAGAACTGGAACTTGTCGTACTTCACCGGGTCCGCTTTGACCCGTGCTGCAACTTCTGCAATGCGGTCGTGGGTCGTGCACATGAACGTGTGGATGCCGGATTCATAGGCAGTGTCCAGCACTTCCATGATCGCGTCGGTCTTTTGAAACCGCATGGCCTGGGCACGGGCCTTTTCTTCGGACATGTGGTTGATGCCGAAAAACTGGTTGTCGCCAAACAAAAGTTTATCCATTGCGCTACCTCCCGAACCAGCTGCGTTTCTTCACCGCCTGAGGCGCAGCTGCGCGCGCTTCGCCCACGGGCATGCCGGTCTCGGAGTTTTCAATGATCATCGCCATGGTTTTGTCTGTTTGCGTGGCCGAAGCAAAATCATTTTCGCGGGCCACTGTTTCACCTGCCTGTATGGCGCCGACAAACTCATCGATCTGGGCGGAGTATTCTTCTCCGCGCAAATAGAACCAACGATCTTCAGTCAACTCGGTGGTGTATTTCACAGTCCAACCCGCGCCGTAGCCTTCCAGCCCATCTACGGGTTTACGCAGATAGGCCTGGCATTCCTGCCGATCCGCATACAGACGCCCATTGGTGCCGATAAGACTGATCTTGGTGGACATTTTGCGATGGCTTTCATCGGACCAATTCACCGACAGCTGTGCCGTTGGTCCGTCGTTCCAGCGCAGGGTTGAAAAGACCTCGTCGTCCGTTCCTTCTGAAAAAACCTGCCCCAGATGCGATCCGATCACCTGATCCGGTGCGCCAAAAAACCAGTTCAAAAGGTTCAGGGGATGCGCTGCGTAGTCATAAAGACAGCCGCCGCCTTCGGATTTCTCGGTCCGCCAAGTTGCCTTCTTCGAACGCAGGACAACCGGACCATAGGCCTCTGCCAACACGTGGGTGATGCGACCGATGGCACCCGCCTCAATCAAGCGCTTCATCTCGCCAAAGGCACCGACGTAGCGATAATGATAGCCCACTTGGGCAACGCGCCCCTTGTCCCTTGCCAAGTCTGTCAGGCGCTGGCTGTCCGCCCAATTCAGACAAAATGGTTTTTCACAGAAAACATGCAGACCCGTGTCCAATGCTGCCTTGGCCATGGGCGCGTGCAGGCGCGACGGCGTAGCAATCACCACCGCGTCCAGCGGCTCTTGCGCCAGCATGGCGTCAAAGTCCTTGTAGATGGGTGTTTGGATGTTCTTGCCAAGCACATCAACCATGAAGCCCGCCCCATCACAGGCAACCGACTCCACGTCCGGGTGTGCATTGACCATGGAAAAATGGCTCAGACCCATCTTGCCCAGTCCAACAACGGCAACCTTGAGTTTTTTCAAAACCTTGCCTTATCTCTTTGTTCAAAATTCAAATAAAATATACGCATAAAATAGAGCGCTGTTGACTTAGTATACGTATCTGCCATTCGCACGGCCATGCAACTGTTATTGGTCAGTTTTATGGCCACAACATGAGCTTTGCGGGGCACCGCGCCGCGAAACCAGTCACCTTGTACGTTAAGTTCTTCGCTGAGAAGGGCGCCCCAGACAAGAACGATCCAGCAAGAGAAACCCTCGGACATGCGATATAGCATGTGTCGCGCGACTATCGCGTTGCAGCTTAAGACACCCGTTTCTGACCACACAGCACTTTACAAAGCACCGGTTCAGGCCTGATCCAGCGTGTTAAATAGAGAACATATATCCAAGAAACTCCATTATTGAGAGCAAACATGCTTTTCAGAATGAGAATCTGGCCCTACGACATTGGGTAACGAGCATGGTCCGAACCGGGAACCAACCTGTGACGCGCATCATTTTATTCATTTCGCTGGCGCTGGCCATCGTATTTAGCACTTTGTCCGCGGCCGACGCGCAAAGCAACTATCGTGTGCGTACGGGCGATACGCTGGAAATTCAGGTGCTCGAGGATCCGAGCCTGGACAGATCAGTTCGGGTGCTGCCGGATGGCCGCTTCACATTCCCCTTTGCAGGAACCCTGCGCGCAGCGGGGCTGACCATCGCTCAGATTGAGCGCAATATTCGCATCGCTATCTCCAGTAACTTTGCGACCGAACCAAACGTTTTCGTATTTGTGGTACCGGAAGAGCGCGAGCCGCTGGAGCCGCAGACGATCAACGTCTATCTACTGGGTGAATTCAATACGCCGGGTCTGGCAGAAATGCCTCCCGGAACCACCATTTTGCAAGCGCTGTCCATGGGTGGCGGTATGACACGGTTCGCTGCTGTCAAACGCCTTCAATTGCGCCGCACAGATCATAAAACGGGCATCCAAACGGTCCGGAAAATCAACTACAAGGCCCTGGCCGAAGGGGCTGCATTGAGCAACGATATCGTGCTGAAGGACGGGGATGTTATTCTTGTACCAGAAAGGCGCTTGTTCGAATAACTCCCGCGAACAGGCTGATAGAGGCGAAGCACGATATTGGGTGCGCCTTGTAGGGACGGGTTCCATTGGTGTTTGTGCGCTGGCGTTTGCCGGCCAGGCCCAGGAGCTGCCTGAGAGCGCTCAACGTATGTTTCTCGATCTTCGCAGTGGCTTGGAATGGTCCGACAATCCTGACTTGGGTGTCACCGGAGACAGCCGTCTGATCAGCCGTACACGTCTGGATTTCTCACTCGAACGGCGCACATCCATCGATACGTTTACCTTAGGACTAGGCGGCGATCTGGTTTTTGGTGAGGACACCGATGAGACGGTGGAAAACTCGGACGCGCGGCTTCGTTGGGACCGGGATGTCGGACGGTCACGCATCGGGCTTGGCGTGACCTTGGAAAATGCTGAGCTGGACAGCACAAGTTTTGCAACGGGCGAGAGCGCGGAAAGCGTAGATTTTGACACCTTCGACGGCGGCAACCGCCGCAGTACCCGGTTCGAGCTGGAAGGTGCCTTTGGAATTGATAGCCCCTTGGGCGCCAGTTACCGCTTGTCACAAACCAGCATAACCTATGAGGATACCGACGACCCCTCTCTTTTGGATGCAGATGTGACCGATCTGAGCTTCTCGGTTACGGCTGCAATGGATCAGACAACAACTGTGGGTCTCATTGGCAGCCTGTCGGATTTTGATGAGAAAGGGGCCGGTGCCCTCGACACACAGTCGGTTCGATTGGGCGGTGAACTGCGCTCGGACATCACATCAACCCTTGCAGGACACTTTGCGCTGGGCTGGCAAGAGACTGAGCAATCTGGCACCACGACAACCCGTACTGACGGTATCTTCGCCGATGGAGAGCTCACCTGGACCCGTCCCAATGGCACGGCCGGATTGGTTTTAGACAGCCCCATTGATGTCAATGGTCGCCGCACGACTGTGCAATTTCAACGTACGCTCGAGCTGCCGCGCGGCGGCTTCGGCTATTCGATTGGCCTGTCTCGTGCCGACGAACTTGGCACCCGGCCTCTTTTTGGTTTGAACTGGGAATACCAGATGCCGCGCGCCACATTCACGGCCGACCTCTCTCAGACGCCGACGACTACGCGTGACAACGTGGAAACGATCAACTCGGTGCTCAGTCTCAACCTGAACCAGCAGCTCACATCCCGAAGCAGTTTGGATGTGTTGTTTTCCCTCCGCGATGCTGATGAAGAAGGTGTCGGGGCAAGCGACACGCGCCGCGTCGGGCTTGATCTGACTTATCGACACGACTTGGCCCAGGATTGGGATTTAGTGGGGCAGTTTTCTACCGTTCGCATCATTGAGACAGGCAGTGCCGATCGCGACGCCAACACGCTTTTCCTGGGATTGGAAAAGCGGTTTGGGTGGAACTAAGCAGAGCGCATCGTGCCATTGAAGGATCACGCCATGGCATCGAAGGCCCTTGCCTTGCCCCGTATTGCATATCTGACCGGGCTTTATCCGCTCGTTTCACTAACGTTCATCGAGCGGGAAATCGCAGCCTTGCGGGACTTGGGCGCTGAAATTCATACGGTGTCCGTGCGCGAAACCGCGGAAAGCCAGCATAGCGGCGCAGAGGGGCGTGCAGCAGCAGCCTCGACCCATTATCTACTGCGCGAGGCTAAGAACCCCTTGAGGCTTCTCCAAGCGCAACTGCGGCTCTTTAAAGAACCAGCGCGTTATTTTACTGCTTTGCGCACCGCGTGGCGCCTGCGCAATCCTGGCCTGAAGTCGATGCTCTACCAGATGATCTATTTTCTGGAAGCAACGCTTATGGCTGATTTCGTTGACCAGAAGGGCATCGGCCATATCCACAGCCACTTTGCCACCAACGGCACCATGGTCGCCCTGCTGACCAAAGAGCTGACCGGCGTGCCCTACTCGTTCACCCTGCATGGTCCTGTTGACCTCTTTGAACCCGAAGGACTTAAGTTGGGTGCAAAGGCCGAGAATGCTGCGTTTGTCGCCGTGATCAGTCACTTTGCACGTTCGCAACTGATGCTGTTTGTTGATCAGACCCACTGGGATCGGTTCCGCATCATCCATTGCGGTGTGGATCCCATCCTCTATGCCGATGCTCCTGCCTTGCCACAGAACGCAGATGGGTGTCGTCTGCTTTTTGTTGGACGCCTTGATCCCGAAAAAGGGGTCCACGTGCTGTTCGAGGCGTTGGACGATCTGATGCCTACCCATACAGGTGTAACGCTGACAATGGTGGGTGACGGTCAGGATCGGGCCAAACTGGAAGTCGCCGCAGCACGGTTCGGTGATCGTGTTCGCTTTACCGGTTATCTGGATCAGGCTGGCGTCGCACAGGTGCTTGCAGATCATGATGTACTGGTCTTGCCCAGTTTCTCCGAAGGTCTGCCCGTGATCCTGATGGAGGCCCTTGCAAGCGCACGCCCGGTGGTGACCACTCAAGTGGCCGGAGTTGGCGAGCTGGTCCGGCACGGGGAAACCGGACTTATCGCCCCACCGGGAGACGTCCAGACCCTTCGCCGCCATTTAGAAACCATCATTGTCGACAGCGCTCTGCGCGCGCGTATGGGTGCAGCTGGCCCTTCCGTGGTCGCTGCCGACTTCGACGTAGCACAAGAAGCAGCGCAGCTCGCCAACCTGATCGCAGGAAAGTTGGGCGAAAATCCGCGCCATACGGATACGGATTCGACCTGAATTGCGGCAGAATTCGGCCTTGAGGCCCACTAATTAGCAAAACCTCGCCGAAACTGTGCGACTTCATCCGTCGTGAGGCAACGTCGGCTTGCCCGGACCATTCAGTGCCGTATTACAGCCACAATCTCGAACTAAAAAAAGCACGTTTGAGTAGTAACGGTTAACGTAGGGTCAGAGCAGTATCTGACAGAAAACAGCGCATCGCCGGCTGATGTCGACGCGGTGTGCAGGAAATCGGGGTTTGCCTTTGCAAGCCCCCGGGACACTTTTGCCGGTCGCTAAGGGATTGGCTTGGATACGAAAAGAGGCACCGATGCCGCTGACAGTTACAACGCAAACGACCGCTGAAATCTCTGGCGGCCGCACTACAACATTGCAACCAGAGAACTTCGACACAGCACAGTCGATTTCAATCATTGATAGTCCCGACCACGGTCGGCTGACGGTCAATCCAGACAATTCTCTGGCGCTGGTGATGACCGAAACGGATTACACCGGTTCCCTCGATTTTACTATCGAGGTGACCGATGCAAGTGGCGCAACCTCGCAGCAGACCATTTCGATGAATGTTGTGCAGGGCAGTCAAGCCGCCGGTTGGGCAACCGGCGCCAACCACTACATGCTGGAAACCGATGATGACAGTGAATTGGTCATCGAAACAGGCGACAACCACCGCGAAGTTTATGTCACCGGGTCATCCGACGCTCTGAGTATTGCCGACATTGCGTCTGCAGAAGGGCTGCAGACATGGCAGATCAACGCACAATGGCTGGCAGACAACCCTCAATACGGGTCGAGCGCGGATACGGCGTTGGACATGGATGCCGCCATGATGCTTTGGGGGGAGCTGGTCGGCACAGGGTCCGAGCCATCGTCCAACTGGCTGCGTTTCGAGGCCGGGTATACCTATCAATCGCGCGGTGAAGACATCTCTACCCGCGGCATGCAGGGCGAAAGCCCGCTGCACCCTATCGTTATCACTTCCTATGGCGAAGGCGCACAGCCGGTCATAGAGGGCGACATTTACTTTATCGCCAATGATTTCAGCAATATAGTCGTCCACGATCTGCACTTCGTGGATACTGTTCTGGTGGCTGGTCCTGGCGATCAAAGCAACAACGTGATCTTCGATTCCGTCACCGGCACCGAGGAAGGCGCGCTTGTTGTACAGAACGTTGACAGCTTCACACTGCGCGACTCCAACTTCTATAACCTGAACCCTGACGAACCGGTGCACGGTGGTACCTGGCACGCATTCGATGACCGGGTTCAAGGCATCTATGCCCAAGGTGGCGTCGGCCTTTTGATCGAAGGCACGCGCTTTACCGAGATTGGCTGGGAAGACGGCTACGCATACGACCGCAGTGCGGACTCTCCGCAAGCGCCCGGCATGTTCAGCCACGCCGTGTACGTTCAGAATGACAACCTTGATGTCACTTTCCGTGACAACATCATGGGTCAGGCCGCATCCTTTGGCGCTCAAATTCGAACCGGTGGCTTCGTCGAAGACAACCTGTTCTTTGATAACAATGCCATGCTCAATGTGCTCGGTGGGGGCGACGGTGGACCAATCGGGCACTACTCCCTCGTCCAAGGCAACGTGGTGACGGATGCAGGGTATCGCGACGCGGTAACGGCGGGTGCCTTGTCATTGGGGATCGACAATCAAGGATATCAAACGGCCCTGATCGGAAACATCGTGGCCCATTTGACCGATCCTGAAGCCCCTTGGGAACTCGACAGTCACTTCTACAACAACGGTGGGCTGAACAATCAGCGGGCTGCGTTCTTTGACGACACCGTCGTCTACAATTGGTTCAGTGGCGAAGACGTCCTGTATGACCGCGAAGAGTCTCATGAGCGAAACGTGGATGGCCTTGATCGAGATGTTCTGGATCAGACGACCATGAATAACTTGGCTCGCATGCTCCTCAACGACCCCAATGCGACCACCGATGACCTAGTACAATGGATCCAGGTCAACGAAGTCACGGCAGACGAACTCAATGCCTTTTTCCAGGCGGCTTTTGGTATTCTTCCGGACAACCGCGCCGACGCCCGTGAAGTGCGTTTTATCCCTGATGAACGGGGCGACGGTGTGCGTTGGGACAACCGCCTGAATTGGGACAGTGGCGACATCGCGGGCAGCGTTGCGGGCGACAGCGTCGATCTTGGCGGTAATCTCGTGATCTATGGGGGCACTCAAATCATTTCTTCGCTCGACATGGGTGACAATGGTCGTCTTGAGCTTTCAAGCGGTCGGCTGACGGTTACCGGGCAGGCCACATCCGGTGCATCGGGTGCCGAGATTGACATTACCGCCGCCGGTCAAGTCTGGCTGGGAGGTTATTCAAGCCAAGGCGTCCTGAGCGTCACACAAGATGGCGGGCGATTTGCCAATACGGGTTTGGTTAGCGGCAATGTCGACCTTGTTATCGAAAGTGGCCAGGCAATCCTGAGTGCTGACGGCGGAATTTACACGGTTGGCGGGAACGGTGAACTTGTGATCGATGGTGCCGACGCGTTGGTCGGCTTTGACGACGACGATGGCGATCTGGGTGTGATCCGCTTTGATGCGGGGGCTGATTTGACGATTGCCAGCGACGCATCGGGTCTGGGCCGTATCGCTGAATTCCGATCTGGCGCGTTTGGAGACAACCCGAATGTGACTTCCCGCATCGAATTGGGCGACCTGGACTTGGCCGTGGATCTGACTCAAGCTTATATTGACAATGGCACGTACATGCTCATGAGCGCGGATGAGATTGTCGGTAGCTTGGGCAGCTTCGATGTGACAGGTCTGGGCGGACGCGGCGCCACTATCACGGTGGACTACAACACAGATGAAGTTTGGCTTGAGCTTGGTGCCGGGTCTGGCACGTCCATTAGAACAATCGGGCAAGATGATGCCCCCAACATTGTGATTGGTCTGGACAGCGACGGAGCTGATGAAAGCAATGGTGGTCGAGGCCTCGACACACGAGGCGAGGATGGTGGAGCAGACAGGTTTGTCTTCTTGCAAGAAGCAGGTGAAAAGGTCTCTGACGTCGAGATCAGCGACGAAAGATCCGTTATGGATGCCACAGAGACTGGCCTTGCGCCCGCCGGTGAAATGATTTTCTCAAGCGACAATGCGCCTGACGCGATTTCAGGCTCCTACAAGCAGGCTGTTTTTTCCGACATGTCTATGATCGAGATGCAGAAACAAGCGGGTGCGACTTGGGAGTGTCACGACGATTGGCATTGAACCCAAAGACGCTCCAAGCGTCTTGATAAAAGCCATGGGGCCGCGACACGAGAGTGTGCGGCCCGCCCCTTGCACTTGACACAGGCTACTTGGAGGCAGGCCGCCTTTCTTTGAAGTCCAACACACCACCACGGCACATTGCAGTATTTGGTGCGCCGGTTTGCTAGAAGAAAATGACGTCAAGAGTCCAACGAGCTGACTCTTCCAAAACGCATCAGGCTTGCAAAAAACCCCTTAAATTCGGGCCTCACACCCAACGGATGATGGTAGCCGCGAGGGCGATTTTGGAGAGGAAGGCCTTGGGACAGTGGTTGTATCGAGTTGAAACCCGCCGCCAGTCTTTCAATCGGCCAAACATGATCTCGATACGATTGCGTCGCTTATACCTTCGCTTGTCATATCGCGCAGTTTTCGCCCGAGAGTTTCGACCGGGGATGCAGGGACGTATGCCTTGTCCTGCAGGGCCTCACGGAACCAGTCGGCGTCGTGGCAATGATCCCCAAGTAGCCAGTCTCGCTCGGTAAGCTGCTCAGCAATGCTCACGCACTGGTGTAGTCGCTGACCTGTCACGCCGTGACGAAGACGCTGATCCAGTGGCCATGACTTTCACAGACGGCATGGAGCTTCGTGTTCCTGCCGCCCTTGGTGCGTCCATCAGGTGCCCACGCGCCCCTTTTGACGCCCATACTGGTCGCGGTGCGGTGTGTCGCAAGATAGGGTGCATCAATCACGATCTTTTTTTCCTCGCCGTGCTTGGCGGCCAAGCCTGTCACGATTTGGGCAAAGACATTTTTCTCGCTCCAGCGCTTGTATAGGGTCTTGTGGCCCCCACAGTCTATAGGTGCATAGCGCAAACGTAAGCCATTGCGATCGAAGAGGATAATGCCGTTCAAGACACGCTTGTCATCTACACGTAGTCTGCCATGGGCTTCGAGAAATAGAGCTCCAAACGCGCCATCTGCTTATCGATCAGCCAGAAAAGGTTGCCCATATCACCGCCCGCTTTTGGCCGGTGGATCATGCCGCAATACCAAAATCAATGAAGTCTGATAATATTATTCAGTCAGGCTGAATGCCTATTTCACGTAAATGTTTTAAAGCAGCAATGGGGTTGGAAACTAGAAGTAGCTCCGGACTAGACTACCAGCGATGAGCTCCCAACCATCTGCAATGACAAAAAACGCTAACTTGAAGGGCAAAGAGACAATCGCAGGAGGAACCATCATCATCCCCATACTCATCAGGACAGCTGCGGCAACGAGATCAATAATCAAAAATGGCAGGAAGATCAAAAAACCAATCTGAAATGCACGGGATATCTCCGACAGCAAAAAGCTCGGGATCAATACTGATAAAGGCGCGTCCGGTTCGAGGGCGACACCTTGCGTATCGGGTCGCAGATCGGACATTGCAGCAAACGTATCGGCATCAAGTCGAGCTGCCATAAATGCACGAAATGGTTCAAGCGTACGCACAAATGCGACGCCAGGATCAATTTGTTCGTTCACCAGCGGTCCCAAACCATTTGCCCACGCTTCGGAAAAGACTGGCTCCATAATGAAATACGTCAGGAAGAGGGCCAGACTGACAATCAGCATATTTGGAGGGGATTGTTGCAGTCCAATCGCTTGGCGAAGGATGGATAACACTGTCACCAGAAATGGAAAGCAGGTAACCATGATTGCGAGGCCCGGAGCAAGGCTCAAGACTGTGATCAAGGCAATCAGCTGCAGTGTCCTTGCACTCAGAGATGTATCGTCTCCAAGCGAGATGGAAACATCCTGCGCACCTGCAGCGACTGGAAAAAAAAGCAAAAGTAGGATGAGGAGGGCGCGCCCGACCATTCGTCTACAGGCCCGCACCAAGATCAAGTATTTCCGTCAGCCGTACAACCAACTGGCCTTCGTCGTCGCCGTCAGCTTCCTCCAGCGTGCCTCTCGCGATTAACTTGTTCCCGACAAATAAATCGACGGGGTCATCAACGCGCTTGTCAAGTGTGAGAACAGCGTTGGAGCCAAGCATCACCAAGTCGCGAACCAATGGGCGAGCCTGCCCGACAGATACTGTTATTTCAATCGGGACCGCTGTGAAGGGATTGTGCGTATCGGATGCAAGAGCTTTCTTTGAAGGAGTTTCAGCCATCTTTCACCTCGTTCGGATTGTTTTCAAAAAACGATGCAACTGCTGCAGAAATATCCGCGATGGCACGGTCCAAGTGCAGCTCTGCCTCGCTACGGTCCAGCCTCAAGATCACTTGGGTCGGTGCCAGCAACTTGTCCGTTGTCAGGACAAAAGGCGTGGGAAGATCTTCCTGGAGTGCAGCACGGACCGCAGGCTCAGTTTCTGGCGCGACCGCAATCTCGATATTTCGATCCAAGCTTTTTCGTGCCAATGCCGACACTTCTTCGCGCACATGCGCGCCGAGGCTTGCATGTGCGATTTGAGGCAGCACAATGCCAACAACGCTACCCATAATTGCCTCAACTGACGCGTTCAACGTCGCGCGCAACTCGTGATATTCAAACGAAGCGTTCTGCAGGCTGTTAGCCAAACCGCTCGAAACGAATGAGCGTGTTTCAGTCTGGGCTGCTACTGCGTCCTCCCAACCCGCTTGGTAACCTTTTTCAAAGGCTTCAAGCTTTTGGTCCTCGATGTCTTCAATCGGAATGTCTTGCCGAGAATGCTGCGAGGACTGGATGTCCCCAAAGTCTTGGAACAGGTGCGACGCGGTCATTATGCGCGCTCCTCTTCGAGCCAGCTTCTCAGTATTTCGACTGTTTCTTCTTGGCGTTCACCAATCATCGATCGAAGGCGATCAACCGGATCTGCCTGTACATGCTCCACTGTTGTAGCGGCCGGTGCATGATCAAGTGAAGACAGATCTGGCAACTTGTCCGAAGCGCGGTCGATGCTGATGTCCTCGATAGAAGAGGCATCCAAAGAATTGGCGATCACCGGTGTATCCATGGTGTCTTCCGGCAAAGGTGCCGGCAAACTATCCGGCAGCGACGATGGCGCACGTGATAGAACGGGTCTGACGACAAAAAGCCCAAGTATTAGGGCTACAATGGCCAAGATTGTCATCTGAATTCCGGACATCACATCAATGTAGAAGTCGTCGAAAACTGATGTTTCCGCGACAGTACCTTGGGGCACAACTGATTGTAGTTCCATTGCCTTAATTGTGATGACATCGCCGCGGTCCTCATTAAAACCGACGGCGGAAGCGACTAGTTCGCGCAGCGCATTCAATTCATCTGCCGATCGCTGAGTTGTTTGAGTGCCGCCCTCTGCATCAGCAACTGTCTCGTTGACGAGCACGGCGACCGTGACACGCCGAATTGCACCGGCAGCTTTAACAATAGCTCGCTCGGTTTCGGAAACTTCGTAGTTGATGCGCTCGCGAGTTTCTGAGTTCTGTGATGATGCGCTGTCTCCTCCAGCGCCATCTCCATCCGGTAGATTGGAGGCAACAGTCACATCTCCTCCAGCGGCTTCGCTGGAGGTACTTGAACGTTCTTCAGTGTCCGTGCTGATCACCACACGTTCCTGCGGATCAAACCGGCGTTCCCGAATCTCTTCTGTTTCTGTGACGGTTTCGACACTGACCTCAACCACCGCGTTTCCCGGGCCAACGCGCGCCTCTAGCAACCGCTCCACACGCTCGCGAAGCATTTTTTCCTTGTCTTCTGAACCTGCAGCAGGTGCGGAATCGTCGCTTGCGCCAATCAAAGCACCGTTTGCATCAATCACGGCGACATCTTCCGCGGACAGCCCGGCCACGGCAGATGCAACCAGGAACCGAATTGCTTTGGCTTGCTGTGTCGTGAGCTGCCCACCGTTGGAGGTGATTGCGACGGAAGCTGTAGGCGTGACGCTGCGTTGAAACGGGTTGGATCCTGTTGAGGCGATATGAACACGCGCCATTCCCACGTGAGGGCTCGAGACAATTGTGCGTGCCAGCTCGCCTTCTTTCGCGCGCCAATATGCTGCATCAAACATTTGCGAGGTGGTGCCAAAGCCGGACAGATTATCCAGCAATTCATATCCACGGCTGTTGTTTGCCGGTAATCCTTCACTTGCCAGAGTGAGCCGAAGTTGATCCCGATCTTGCGCATCAACAAAAATGGATCCGCCGCGCACTTCAAATGGAATACCGCGTTGTTCAAGCGATCTCACCACTTCACCAGCTGCCCCATTCTCCAATCCGGCATACAGCAGAGTCATTGTAGGCGCCGTCACGATTCGTGACATCGCAAGTATTGCAAGGAACATTGCAACCGTCGCCGCGACGACAGTGATTTGGCGCTTGATATCCAGGCCCATCCAGACATTCAGTAACTGCTGCACGTTTGTCTCCGTCATGTCGCGCGTTCTGCTCGACTTTGAGACAGCAATGGCTGAACAGCCTTAACAATCGGTTAGTTGATCTGTGGCAAATCTGTTTTCGATCATTTTTGAGTAGGATCCAGATGACAGACGCAGCCGTCGATACTGATGAGGAAGTCAAGAAACCTTCGAAGATGCCTTTGATTATGGGTGTTGTTGCGCTGCTTCTCGGCGCTGGCGGCGGCTTCTTTGCAACATTCGCGGGTCTGATTTTAGCGCCCGAATCAAGTGTTCAGCCTGAATTGGACAAGTCATCGCCAGCAGATCTGCCTGACGTAGCGTTTGTCCCGGTTGAGCCGATGGTAATATCGCTGGCGCCCAACTCTCACAGCCGTCATCTGCGCTTCAGGGCGCAGTTGGAGGTACCATCACAATATGCGTCCGATGTCGAATCTCTGCTTCCGCGCGTTGTTGACGTTTTGAACGGCTATCTACGCGCGATTGAAACCGCGGACATAGAAAGCCCCGCGGCGCTGACCAGATTGCGTGCTCAAATGTTGCGACGCGTGCAGATTGTCGCCGGACCAGGGCGGGTCAACGACCTGCTCATCATGGAATTCGTATTAAGCTAATGGTGAATGAATGGATCTCGTAGCTGATATCTTGCTAGTAGCGGGCGCATTGGGCGCCGGGTTTTATTGCTTCGTTCTGGGCCGCCGACTTAAGCGGTTCAACGATCTTGAAAAAGGAGTGGGCGGCGCTGTAGCCGTCCTTTCCGCGCAGGTCGACGATCTGACAAGGACACTTGAGGTCGCACAAAAAACGGCCGCAGAATCCGCCGAAGCTCTGAGCGATACAACGCAGCGTGCTGCAGAAATAGCGCGGCGGCTCGAATTGCAAATGGCTGCTCTGCACGACGTTCCGGAAACAAAAGAACCCGAAAAAGTATCCAGTGCTCCGGTCGAGCCAAGTGAGCCAGTCTTTACCCGCCGAACCGTGGGAGGGGGAAAATGAAAACCAAGAAAAAGTCTTCCTTCACCAACCGTGGTTCAATCACGTTGTTGGCTGCCTTGCTTGCAGGATCGGCCGTGATACGCATCGGCATAGGCGCCAATTCAGCGCTTGCCGAGGTAGACCCGGAAGATGGTTTCTCTCTTCCATTGGCCGCTCAACCCATAACCTCAGAGCCGCTCGAAGAACGGGAAACGGACGTTAAATCCTTGCTGGATGCATTGCGCGCGCGCGAGGCCAGAGTGAATGAACTTGAAGGTGAACTTGCGGCGCGTTCTAAGGCGTTGGATGTCGCACAAGTTGAGATCGAAAGGCGCCTTTTTGCATTAGAAAATGCGGAGCAACGGTTGCGTCAAACATTATCTATCGCACAAACCGCCGCAGAAGATGATCTGTCGAAATTGACTGTAGTTTATGAAAATATGAAACCAAAAGAGGCAGCCGCATTGTTTGGAACAATGGAACCAGCGTTTGCAGCCGGGTTTCTTGGACGCATGCGACCAGAGATAGCAGCAAAAGTAATGGCTGGGCTAACGCCAGAGTCCGCTTATTCGATTAGCGCAATCCTGGCAGGGCGAAATGCGCGCGCACCCAAAAACTGACTCTGCGTGAAGCTTTATTAACCGCAGTCTGCAATCGTCATGGTCAAACGCATTGAGGGAATCGTGAAGTGATCGGGATTATTGGCATTGTAACCATCTTTGTGATGGTATTCGGTGGCTACTTGGCTGCTGGTGGGAAGATGGGAATTATTCTCAAGTCATTGCCGTTCGAGATGACAATGATCATTGGCGCGGCAGTAGGGGCCTTCCTAATCAGCAATTCCATGTCCGAGATCAAACACACTATCAAAGACTTGGGAAAAGTATTCAAAGGTCCGAAATGGACGCACGAAGACTACAAGGAATTACTCTGCCTGTTGTTTGAGTTAATCAGATTGGCACGCCAAAACCCGGTCGCAATAGAAGAGCACATTGAAGACCCAGAGGGTTCGTCCATCTTCTCTCGCTATCCCAAGATAGTAGCGGATGGGGAAGCGACGGCACTCATATGCGATACAATGCGCTCGGCATCCATGAACTACGATGACCCTCATCAGGTGGAAGAGGTACTTGAAAAGCGAATGGAGACAAACATGCACCATGCGCTCCATTCAAGCCACGCGTTGCAAACAGTGGCGGATGGTTTGCCTGCTCTCGGGATTGTTGCGGCGGTTCTCGGTGTGATCAAGACGATGGCATCCATTGATCAACCACCGGAAATACTGGGCAAGCTGATCGGTGGGGCGCTTGTTGGTACCTTCCTTGGTGTTTTTCTAGCATATGGTCTCGTGGGGCCGTTTGCAGCAAAAGTAAAAGCTGTTGTCGAAGAGGACAGCCATTTCTATCAGCTTATCCGCGAAGTGCTTGTGGCGAATCTACACAATCACGCAACCAACATCTGTATTGAGGTTGGGCGTCAGAATACGCCGTCGCACTGCCGACCCTCGTTTTCGGATCTGGAAGACGCATTGAAATCTGTAAAACAGAACGCGGCATGACGTTGACCTTCAGACTGTTTGTCTTGTTCACCTTAGTGGCTGGGACTGCCTACAGCGCGGAAATTCCAGTTCGCTCAGGTGCGCATGATACATTTGCCAGGCTTGTTCTGGACGTTCCCAAAGAAAAGAAGTGGTCGCTTGAAAAGACGGCTACGGGCATCACTGTCACAATTACTGGCCATACCGACGGTTTTGATATCTCTCGCGTATTTGATCGCATCGATCAGACTTACGTCAGCGCCGTTGATGGAGATACAACGTCGCTGGACATAAAGTACGGATGCGAGTGTCAGGCAGAAGTCTTCCGCTCTGGCTCAATGCTCGTGGTTGATGTCAGCGCGCTTACAACTGGATCAACTGACAAAAACCAGAACATTGGATTGTCCTCGTTGCAGTTCGTAGGTTCAACACAACTGCGGTTTACACCAGATCAACCTAGAAATGAGTTACCTGTCAGTAATCTCTCTTCCAGTTTGGACGCACCCGTAGCTGAGGAAGCGCCAACATTCCTGCTGAGTGAAGCACCTAGTACAACTGAGGTGAGCAGCCTCCAAAAAGCGCAGGAACAGCTCGCTAACAGGATTGGTTTTGCCGCGACCACGGGCATTCTGCGACCGAGCGATCTGAGTGTAACCGTGCCCCAACGACAACAACGTCCGCAGATCGACACAAGTATATTCAATTCGTCAATACAGGCGTTTGAAGAAGAACAAACTGGGCCGCCAAGCGGTAATCTACGCATAACATCCAGCAGCGATGTGCCAAATACAGAAGTCCGGGATACATCCACAACACTCGGCATGCAGTGCATCGACCCCGTAGAAGTGCGCGTTCAGGATTGGGGAGGCACGACCAGCTTTGCGACATCAATTTCCTTACTAAGAGGCGCCCTATTTTCCGAGTTTGACAAGATTGACAAGAACGTTGCCGTTGAACTGGCGCGACTTTATCTTCATTTCGGTTTCGGTGCTGAGGCGAAGCAAGTGTTGTTAATGGATGCCGATTTGGCACCTGCAAACAGAGCACTCGTCGACATTGCTGATGTCATGGAGTTTGGATCGGCGCAGGCGGAAAACTATCTTGGGAACTTCACCGATTGCGACTCGGATGTTGCACTATGGGCTATCCTGTCAGCTCAGAACTTGCGACCATCTTCATCCGTTGACAGCAGTGCTGCGCTTCTGGCGTTGAGCAGTTTACCAATACATTTGCGCAACTTCCTCGCGCCTGCGTTAAGCAGGAAGCTGCTGAAGTATGGCGATGAAGTTGCAGCGGCTGCGGCATTGCGCGGACTGGAGCGCACCGTGGAACCATTGCCCAGTGCCGCTGAACTGGCCAAGGCAGACATAGAACTAACCAGGGGGGACGTTGAAGCGGCACAAGGCAGGCTCGAAGCCATTGTTGCGTCTAATGATCAACAATCCGCCGAAGCACTCATCCGATACGTGAACACTCAGCTAGACGCAGAAATTGAGATCGACGAAGACATCGCCACCTTGGTCGAAGCTTATGCGATCGAGATGCGCAACGACCCTCTCGGCGAGCAGTTACAAAGCACCCATGTATTGGCATTGGCAAAGTCTAACCAGTTTGATTCAGCCTTCGATGTTTTTCAGCTTATGCGGCCAAGTGGAAGCATTTCAGATGCTGAAACGCTTTACTCCACACTACTTTTTCTTCTCGCCCAAAATGCCAACGACGCAACTTTCCTGAAGCACGCATTTCCCGCGATTGCCGAGCGAGGCAGCGTCATGTCTACGAAAACCACAGATGCACTGGCTCAACGGTTGGCAAATCTTGGGTTTTTTGCAGAAGCTAACAAATTTCTTTCAACACAGACCGGCACACCTGTGACACGACAAAGAAAAGTATTGCTCGCCCAAATATCCCTGGGCCTGTCTCAGCCGCGTGCGGCCCTCGCACACCTCGGTGGGGTAGCGGGCGATTCCGCCGACAGCTTAAGAGCACAGGCGAACATCAATGCGGGTTATCACGACGCTGCATACAAGCTGTTCTCAGGTTTGGGAGACGAAGACGGGCGCACACGAGCTGCATGGCTTTCTGAGAACTGGCAACAATTTCTTGGATCAGATGACCCAGTCCTCGGCCCAATGGCTGAAGCAACCTCATCAAGGCTGGACATCTCAAATACTTCGACTGGTATGTTGAATCGGATGCAGGGGGCGCTGGAGGAAAGCGCAACCGCACGCCGCGCAATAGAGCAGTTGTTGGAGGCACACCCTACTCACGGCAGGTTGCAAAACTAGAAAACTTACAGAGTTTTTTAGTTACTAAATCTAAACGTGAATGGATTTAACTGAATCCGCCAGAGAATTGATAGAGGCGTATCACGGATGCAAGAAACTGCCTGCCGCGTCGTATCCACTGGCGAGTGTTGAGGACAAACATTGGCGTTAGACGAAACACTTCACTCACTTTCCTTTTAGTGAAGCTTTTGAGCTCATCTCGAGTGATAGTAATTCCTTTTCGTACCGCAATACCTAGGAAGCGAAATGATAATAAAAAATAGAAAAACAGAGAGTTTTTGATAGGATGAAGACTTCAGTATCGTCCGCTTTCAACCCGACCGTTTTGCTAGCAGTCGCACTTATGGCAATTATCGTCATGATGATCTTACCCATGCCAGCCTGGGTTCTGGATATCGGTTTGGCCACCTCTTTCGCACTTGCAATTCTGATTTTTACGATCACGCTTTTTATTGAGCGCCCATTGGATTTCTCATCTTTTCCCACAATCCTTTTGGCGTCCCTTATGCTTCGGCTATCCCTGAATGTTTCATCAACCAAGTTGATAATCGGTCAAGGACACACGGGCACACATGCTGCAGGCGAAGTTATCGAAGGCTTTGCGCAATTCATTATGGGCGGAAGTGTTTTTCTTGGTCTGGTTGTTTTCTGCGTTTTGCTAATCGTCAACTTCATGGTGATAACCAAGGGCGCAACCCGCATGGCGGAAGTTGGAGCGCGTTTCGCACTGGATGGTATGCCCGGCAAGCAGCTTGCCATCGACAGCGATATGTCGGCGGGGGCCATCGACCACCAGGAAGCAAAAGCACGGCGCGAACTTGAACAGGCAGAGACCACCTTCTTTGGATCTCTAGATGGTGCCTCCAAATTTGTTAAAGGCGATGCCGTTGCAGGTTTGTTGATCACACTTCTGAACTTGGTCGCTGGACTTGTGATGGGTGTCGCGGTGCATGGAATGCCACTTGGCCATGCATTTGAGACCTATGCCATTCTGACTGTTGGGGATGGCCTTGTTTCCCAGATTCCTGCCGTCGTGATTTCGATTGCGTCCGCGCTACTATTGGCCAGAGGAGGAGCAAAAGGTGCAACCGACCTGGCCGTCTTTGGCCAGCTAGGCCGACATCCCGCCGCATTGACGACCGTCGCTGTGCTGATGGCTTTGCTCGGTCTTGTGCCCGGCTTGCCAATCCTACCATTTGTTGCCGGAGCGGGAGCCCTCGCTGCCGCTGCATTCTTGATCAAACGCAAAACAAGAGCAGCCGAGCTAATCACACCGGAGCCTGAAGACTCTGCAAACCTAATTCCTGAAAGAACCCTGGGCGACGTATTGGAACTGGACGACATTCACGTCGAATTTGCTCCGGACCTTGTCAACATGGTGCTTGATCCAGGCACTGGATTGGATGCTCGAATTGCGAACATGCGCGTGCATGTTGCAACTGTATTTGGAGTCATTCTTCCCGAAATCCGGTTGACAGATAACGCGGGACTTCCGACGGGCGGATATGTCCTCAGGATTCAGGGTGTCGAACAAGCGAGCGGCACAATAAAGCCAACAAAAGTCTTGGCTTTGGCTCTCGAAACATCCCACGATGTTCCGCAAGGGGAAGACACCACAGAACCAGTATATGGGGCTCCTGCCCGCTGGATCGCGACTGAGGACCAGGAAGTTGCTGCCATAGCTGGTGTTACTCTGGTCACACCGACCGAAATCCTGGCAACGCATCTTCTTGAGGTTATCAAACAAAACTTCAGCCGTTTGCTGACTCTGAAGTCCATACGGCGCTTGCTGGAAGAGATGAAAGCTGTGTCGGACCCGGCCAGAGCAGAAGCCAATCGCAAGATGCTCGACGCTCTGATTCCAGACAAAGTGCCTATGGACATCTTGCACGCCGTATTGCGACTTCTGCTGGACGAACAAGTATCGATCCGAAACCTGCCTTTGATCTTAGAAGCCGTTTCTGAAGCGCGCGCGCTCAATGCCCAGCCGGAGGCGATTTGTGAGCACGTTCGCCAACGCCTGGGCTTTCAGATTGTATCGGGCATTCGGCGGGATGACGGGACCCTTCCACTTGTTCAACTAGCTCCAGAATGGGAGGATACATTCTCCAACTACCAAGTAGATGCAGATCGAGGGCTGGACATTGCGCTGCCGCCTGAACTTTTTAATCGACTGGCGGAAAACGTATCTGAAAAACTGCAAGATGCCGGCGACCAAGGCATCTTCCCCGCGGTTGTGACAAACACCCGTCGGCGCAGGTTCTTGAAGACGATGATGCGCGCCAAGGGTATCAACAACCCCGTTCTGTCGTTCGAAGAAATAGGATTGGATGCGCGCCCAGCACTTGTCGGTGTTGTTGCCGCATGATCGCTGCAGCCGAAGCTATCTCACTGCTACAGACTCAGCTTTGGGTCGGCTTTGTAGTGCTGCTAAGAGTGGGTGCTACAGTTGCTTTGCTGCCAGGGTTTGGCGAACAGTCGGTTCCTGCCCGCATTAAGCTAGTCCTCGTCGTTGCGTTCACGTTGATCATCGCACCCGCTGTTCCGCAAGAGCCGCCAGCGTTTACGATCGAGAACCTTATGCTTCTATCCATGACCGAGACATTGTCCGGGGGAATCATTGGACTTGGTGTTCGCCTCTTCATACTGGCCCTGCAAACCGCTGGCGCAATTGCGGCCCAATCTACGTCCCTATCCCAAATCATGGGCGGCGCCGCGATTGAACCGCTGCCGGCCATGGGACACGTACTCACAATTGGAGCTGTCGCGCTTGCCGTGATGGCTGGCCTGCACGTTAAGGCGGCGCAGTTGCTCATTCATTCTTACGTTTTCCTGCCGATGGGGCTGTTTCTATCGCCGAATGATGTTGCGGATTGGGGGCTGTCACAGATCGCATACGCGTTCGAACTTGCCTTCTTGCTGGCAACGCCTTTCGTCATAATGTCTGTTTTGTATAACCTCGCGCTCGGCGTAATTAACAAGGCCATGCCGCAACTCATGGTTGCTTTTGTCGGCGCACCCCTCATTACACTGGGTGGTCTGTTCCTGCTCTTTCTGGCAGCACCCATAATGCTGTCTGTTTGGCTATCGGCTCTTGATCAATTCATGGCATCTCCGTTGGAGGTACGCAGATGAGCAATCAAGATGATGCCAACGACAAGCCGTTCGACCCGACGCCGCAGAAGTTGCTCGAAGCGCGAAAGAAAGGTGAGGTTGCGAAATCAACTGACCTGCAAACCGCAGCAGCATATGCCGGGCTCACATTGGCTCTTGTTGCGGTCGGCGCACAGAGTGTGACGTCATTCGGTAGCAGCATGCAGGTCATATTGGATCAATCCGAAGACTTCGCCACCGTTCTGTTCAGCGGTGGGCAATCTGCGGTGATCGGGGGCATTCTGTTAAGTGCATCCGTCGCGCTTATGCCTATCTTTGTTGTACCGGGACTCGCGGTCTTGGGTGCAATACTTGCCCAACGTGCATTTGTTGTCGCACCAACGAAACTGCAACCAAAGCTGTCTCGGATATCATTGATACAGAACGCTAAACAAAAATTCGGTCGAAGCGGGTTCTTTGAATTTGGCAAGAGCTTTGTAAAGCTACTCCTCTATTCAGGGTGCCTGGCCATGTTTCTCAACACGCGGTTGCCAGACATGGTGAGTGCAATACAAACTTCGCCCGGCTTGGTCGCGTCTCTTCTAGGAGAAGTCTGCGTGGCTTTTTTGTTCCTGGTTGTTCTTATTTCAACAGCTTTGGGTGGGATCGATGCCGTTTGGCAGCACCATGAGCATATTCGCAAAAATCGGATGTCGAGAAAGGAGATCATGGATGAAACCAAGAACTCTGAGGGCGATCCGCATCTGAAACAAGAGCGGCGCACACGTGCCCAAGCCATTGCAACGCAGCAAATGATGGCAGATGTGCCACAGGCCGATGTGGTTATCGTCAACCCGACACACTACGCAGTCGTATTGAAGTGGTCGCGCGAAAGCGGAACGGCGCCCGTCTGTGTTGCAAAGGGTGTTGACGAGATTGCATTTCGCATTCGGGAAATTGCTCAAAGCAATGGCGTTCCAATACATAGTGACCCACCAACAGCGCGCACCTTGCATGCGGTTACATCTATTGGAGATGAAATTCATCCAGACCACTATGTAGCTGTCGCCGCAGCAATACGCTTCGCCGACAAGATGCGCCAGCACGTGCGCGACGGTCTGTGACAATGAACTGGTTCCGCCTCAAACAGATATCAGATTTAAAGTTTCAGCACAGCGAGCAGGCTGTTTCAAAACTCAGGGCGCGGGAGGCATCTCTGCGGTCGGAACTGGCAAGACTTCAAGGTCTCGCACAAGAGACCCACTGCCAGCCTGCTTCAGATTCAGAACTGCGTGCCATAGGTGCAGATATCATTTGGCTGAAATGGTTAGAAAACAGCCGGCGAAGGTTGAACATTGAACTGGCCCAGGTGCTCGCACAAAAGGAAGAGCTTGTCGCGCAACACCGGAAGGCAAATGGGAAAAAGTTGGTCACTGACGCGCTGTCAGAGAAACAACAGCTCGATAGGCAGCGGCTGCGCAAAACCCATGCATTGAACGAAGCCATAGAGACATCGTTAACTAGGTCAGTTTTCAGTAATCCTGACGAGCAATCTCAACAATGAGTACATCTGAGACCTGATCACCGATGTCTTTAATTGCGACTTCACGCAATGCACCGCGTATGACTGCCAAGTTGTTGGCGTCCGTGAAAGCGCCGTCAAATCCGCCAACATTCGCATGATCAAACAAAACTTGAAGGAAGGAATCTCTTAGCTTTGGCTCATGGGAATAGATTGCATCCTTTTGCCCGGCAGGTACTTCAAGACTAAGTGACATCACCACCAAAGCATGCACTGCGCCATCTCGCAGAACCGGCACAACAAATTGGTTGTTCATCTTGACGTATTCACGATCCGTCAAATCTTCGGTCTTATGAGCAGAATCTGACGACTTGGCAGGCTTTTCCATATCCACGGTTTCAGCAGGTTCAGGAACCGGTCTCAAAAAGACACCGGCACCCACACCGGCACCCGCTCCAACTGCAAGAAAAATCAATGGGAGTAGCTTTTTCACGCTGATCACTCCTAAAATGGCAGAACTGCGTCGAGGACCTGCTGACCAATCCTGGGTTGCTGGACATCAGTGATCTGACCGCGGCCACCATAGGACACACGTGCTTGCGCGATCTTGTCATAGGTGATTTCATTTTTGCGCGAGATGTCTTCCGGGCGAACGTAACCGGATACAAGAAGTTCACGCATCTCGAAATTGACACGCAATTCCTGGGAACCTGAAATTGACAAGACTCCGTTCGGCAGAACATCAACGACAGTCGCTGCCACGCGCAACGTCAACTTCTCCTTGCGTTTGACGGACCCATCACCACTCGATCCGGACTTGGAGGTGATCGAGACAAGATCAGAAGACGACGCCCCTTCTGGCAACTTTTCGTCCAACCTCTGAGGCAGTCCGCCCAACTGCGGCACTTGCAGGCTTTCAGTACCGCTGCGAGACCGATCCGTCTCATTTGAGATTTCAGCTCGCTCGTCAATTTCAATCACAACTGTCATGATGTCGCCCTGCTGAACAGCGCGTCGGTCACCCAACAACGAAGATCGTTGTCCGCTCCAAAGTGAAGCGCGATCCGTGGGGCCAACCTCATCCACCGTAAGCGGCAGGCTGGCCGATACCATTGCCGAGTGCTCGCGTGTTTCCAACGGGTTCGAGAAGCTTGGCGGCTTGCCAAGGTGGTCACCGCGTCCACATGCAGACATTAGACCGCACAAAGCAACCGTGGCGCATGTTTTCTTTATATTTCTGATGGGTAACAAGTTCATCGAGTCACTTTCACTGAGCCGTCTTCTTGAACAAAACCGAACAAAGTGGAACGGGAGGTCAAGTTCATAACGCGCACGCGATCACCGACGCCGCCACGCTCCAAAGCACGTCCCTCGGTTGCAATCGACAAACCGCCGGCATTGAAAAACAACGGCACAATTTGATTTCGGTCTACTACAGCCGGCGCACCGATTGCTTCGAACGGAATTGGTCGACCGGCATAGAGCGCTGTTCTTGCTTCTTGTCCGATGACATCAGCCATGTACTCGAACATCCCAGCTTGCACCTCGTCGCGAATTGTTAGATCCGCTGCGGTGATCAATGTTCCGGGCCGCAAGGTTCTGGTCGGTACAACTGTGTCGGCCGAAACTGAGGTAGCAATCAGGCAAGTTATGATCAGCGCTTGCTTCATCGGATTTGCGTCATCGCACCCATCATTTGATCGGCGGCTGAGATTACTTTTGAGTTCATCTCGTATCCGCGTTGCGCAGCAATCAAATCTGTAATCTCGCGAACCGCATCCACTGAGCTTTCTTCCAGATAGCCCTGGCGCAATGTCCCGAGACCATCAAGGCCCGGCGTCGTGACAACTGGCGGACCAGAGGCATCCGTTTCGGCAAACAGGTTGCTGCCAAGGGCCTCCAATCCCTTTGGATTGGAAAACCCAGTCAAATCAAATTGGCCAATTAGCTGCCCTGCGGCCGCATCCGCGAAATAGGCATAGACTTCGCCATCACCGTTGATCGAGATGCTGCGCGCATCCTCAGGAACCACAATTTCAGGCGCTACGGCATAGCCATCAGACGTTACGATAAGTCCTTCGCCAGTTCGTTTGAGTGCACCGTCGCGAGTGTACGCTGTTTGTCCCGAGGGCAATGTAACTTCGAAATAACCATTACCATCGATGGCCAAGTCAAGATCACCGCCGGTTGCAGCAAGCGAACCCTGTGCCAAATGCACTGACACTGCAGCTGGGCGAACCCCCAATCCCAGCTGGACACCCGTTGGCAAAACCGTTCCATCTGATGCGTTGATTGCACCCGGCCGTGTCATCTGTTGATAGTGCAAATCGGCAAACTCAGCGCGTCGCGCATTGTACCCCGTCGTGCTCATGTTCGCGAGGTTGTTGGATATTGTTTCCACCCGCATTTGCTGGGCCAACATACCCGTCGCAGCGATTTTGAGAGCGCGCATTGAAGTCTCCTTAGTTGGATTTCAACATGGCATCCATCGCACGACGGACCCGTTCATCTTCAGAATTGAGAAAGTCTTGACCCATCTCATAAGCCCGCTGGATTTCGATCATCCTTGCAAGTTGACCTATCGGATCGACGTTGGATTCCTCGACAAAACCTTGCAAAATTCGCGCGGTATCTGATGGTTCGAACCCCGCGTCAGAGCTGAACATAACACCCCCCTCGCGGATGAGCGTTGTCCGATCTACGGGTTCAACAAGGCCGATCTGACCTACGAATGCTCCATCTGCGCTGATCGATCCGTCGGGAGACACCGACAGCCCCCTTACCCCCGGGGGAACAAATACTGGGGCGCCGCCAGCGTCCAGAACCGCGTGACCATCAGGCGTAACCAAATCGCCTTGTCCATTCGGAGAGAAACTGCCAGCCCGGGTAACACGCTCACCTTCGGGTGTCTGGATCAGAAAGAAACCATCGCCCTCAATCGCGAAATCGTAAGTTCCACCAGTTTGGGTCAATGTACCCTGAACGAAAGATGTTTCTCGGACATTGCCGTGGCCCATCGATAGGGATGGTCCGCCTCGCATGCCTTGCACATACTCTGAAAAGACCAAACCTTCTTGGCGGTATCCGGTGGTTGCACTGTTTGCGATGTTGTTTGCAACGATCTGCATTTCACGCATCAACCCGGACTGGCGTGTAAGCGTTATGTAACCGGTGTTGTCCATATCAACCTCCGACAATCAGCGGGATAATCCGACTTTGAAAAAAGGAAACTAGGGTGTGGGTCATGAAACCCATCGACAACCAAAAGACGACCACAATTGCTGCGAGCTTGGGTACAAATGTGAGTGTCATTTCCTGAATGGATGTGAGTGCCTGCACCAAACCAATGGATACCCCGGCCACCAAGGCGACCGTTAGTATCGGCATAGAAACCAAAACGGCAATCCACAGACCCTGACGCAATGTGTCGAAGAAGATGACTTCATTCAACATGTCAGACAGGCATCCTCAGGATTTCTTGATAGGCCTCGACAACC
The DNA here is from genome assembly GCF_059611725.1 of Tateyamaria sp. LSS28. Taxonomy (NCBI): domain Bacteria; kingdom Pseudomonadati; phylum Pseudomonadota; class Alphaproteobacteria; order Rhodobacterales; family Roseobacteraceae; genus Tateyamaria; species Tateyamaria sp. LSS28. Next base: position 121,967 of record NZ_JCAPFI010000002.1, read on the forward strand.
TTGTTTCGTACGGTGACAGCTGTTTCAACAGCAAGCTCGGTTTGGGCAAGGGCCTGCACCAGCGCATGTGGATCTGCCTGGCCGATCATTGCGTTCTTTGCGACCTGCTCGCCTTGTGCAAGTGTCTGCGCAAAGTCCATGGTCACCTTGCCGAAAACACTGCCGCCGGTGCCTTGACCAGGCTGCGTCGCCGGTCGAAGTGCCGTATAGTTCTGAGCTGCCGATAGTGCTGCGATTTCCATTCTGGATCTCCTTCAAGCTGCGCGCATTCAGCGGCGCAGTAGTTGCATCAAGCTGGACGACATTTGCCGCGTTTGTTCGAATATCTTCAGATTTGCCTCGTAGCTGCGCTGTGCTTCGCGCGCGTCGGCCAACTCGATCAACAGGTCTACATTCGACCCTTCATAGTGGCCCGTTTCATCTGCCATCGGATGTCCCGGATCATAAATACGCGCAAGCGGACGATCATCGAGCGACATACGCCCTACCTCGACATTGGCAACGCCTTGGCCGGCATCGAACTCTGTCCGAAACGGTATGGTCTTGCGCCTATAGCCTGGTGTGTCCGAGTTCGAGATATTTTCAGACAAGTGACGCAAACGAGATGCCTGAGCCTTTAGACCGCTGGCGGACACCGAGAGAGATTTTGCAAATTCGCTCATTGGAAGTTCCTTATTGGCGTCCCAAGCTAGAACGCAGAATGTTGAGAGCCGATTTGTAGATAGCCAGAGATCTGTCATGTTGCCGCTTTGCTTCGGTCGCGCGCAGCATTTCAGTTTCTAGCGAAACGGTGTTTCCATCTGGTGAGGCGAACGACTTATCTTGTTCTGTCGTTGCTTCGGCAGTGTTTGATGGACTGCCGTTCATATGAGAATGCCGCGTGGCGCGCTGCGAAAAAGCAGAACCTTCGCCCGGTCCATAGATATCCGTGAAACTTGGAAGGTCACGTGCAACGTAGCCAGGCGTATCGGCGTTTGCGACATTTTGCGCAATCACCGCCTGCCTTTGACCGGCATGTATCGCCATCGCTTGTGCTGACTCAAAAACGGCCAGATTTTGAAACATCGGGGCTTCTCCCTCGTGCAATTTCAATCAACGCTTAACTCTGATTCCCTAAGAAACTGTGTGCAAACATCAGGAGGATCCGATGCGCCAAGCCGTGCGATTGCAAATGTTGAAAGCCCAACTCGCAGACATTCAGGTCATGTATCCAATTGGCCGGATTAGTGCGGCACACGGAAGTGTCCTTACCGTGTCAGGCTTGAATGAACGTGCAAAGATTGGGGATCGCGTGTTGGTCTCGCGTCAGTCGGATGAACCCCTTTCGGCGGAGGTCGTGCAACTATCACAAGCAGCTGTAACTGTTATGCCAGACGGTCCCTTTGAGGGCATCGCACTCGGCGACCGTGTGACTATCGATACCCAAAGCAAGATTGCACCAAATGAAAGTTGGCTCGGTCGCATTCTTGATCCGGATGGCAACCCGCTTGATGGAAAACCTGTTAGCCGAGGATTGGCACCGCGTGCGCTAAAGAATGAGCCCCCGGCTGCAGCATCTCGGCGTGCGCTTGGACCCCGATTGGAAACGGGACATGTTGTATTCGACACAATGCTGCCGATTGTTCGCGGGCAGCGTATAGGTTTGTTTGCCGGTTCCGGTGTAGGAAAGTCGAGCCTGATGGGGCGATTGGCCCAACGCATGTCGGCAGATGTTGTCGTAATCGCCATGATCGGTGAGAGGGGCCGCGAAGTACGCCAGTTTGTTGATGATGTCCTTGGGCCCGAGGGATTGGCGCGCTCAGTTGTAGTTGCAGCGACATCCGATCAGTCCCCTTTGCTCAGACGCCGATGCGCTTGGACTGCTATGGCTGTTGCGGAGCATTTCCGCGATGAGGGAAAATCCGTTCTATTGCTGGCTGATTCGGTCACTCGTTTTGCAGAGGCACATCGCGAGGTTGCGGTTGCTGCGGGTGAAGCGCCAGTGTTGCGCGGTTTCCCTGCCTCCACCTCGCATCTAATCATGTCACTGTGCGAACGTGCTGGCCCAGGCGGACCAGATCAGGGCGACATAACTGCGGTGTTCAGCGTACTGGTTGCTGGTTCTGATATGGATGAACCAATAGCTGATATTCTGCGCGGCGTACTGGATGGGCATGTGGTACTGGATCGAGGAATTGCAGAGCGGGGGCACTTTCCAGCTATCGACGTTCTACAATCTGTTTCGCGAAGCCTACCAGCGGCAGCTTCAAGAGCGGAGAACGAGACAATCGCACAGGTCCGAAAGCTCATGAGCGTCTACACGCAAAACCAAATGATGATCAGCGCCGGGCTCTACACACAGGGAGCGGATGCCGAAATAGATGGAGCACTGCAGGCATGGCCCCATCTAGACAAGGCGATGACATTGGTTCACAGCGAAGGATGTGCACATAGTTTCGATCAACTGAAGCTGGCGTTGCGCCGCGGCGGTAGCACCAACAACCGCAGTGCGTCCCGTTAATTGCTGTGCTTGACCATTGTATGACTGACGACCTTCACAAGTTCGACTGCCGCATCAATAATTCCAAAAGTACGTGCACGCAGCGAATGATCGAATAGGCTCAGGAGCTCAATAGAGTAAGGGCAATTGACGCGCCAGACGCTCCGCTTCCGATTTGGCCCAACTGCGAACGTGCTAGATATGTTGTGACCAAGCGATCGAGTGTTTCCGGGTCGGCAAAATCTGCAGGATCACTGACACCCAACACTCGTTCGGACCTGTCTTGAAACACAGATAATTGCTGGTCGATATCAATTTGCCCAAAAGCTTGGGGCAACCCCAACGCGGTCTCAAAAAGAGTTCTTAGAGGCGGTTGTCCCATGATGCTGAACCACTTCGCTGCATCGGTTCCAGAGCCCTGAACTACGTCTGGAAGCGTCCGCTCAGCATAAAGCGCGATACGCATCGACTCATCTTGGTTGCCGGTTTCGACTTCGAAACTATTGGCCTGGAACTTCGCAATTATGTCATCAACAAAGCCTGGCTTTAACGCGCCCCTGATCTCTCCGGGGCCAAAGCCAAAAGCCTCCGAAAAGTCTCTGTAGCGACTATCCGAAAAGCGATTTGCCAATGCGTCATCTGCAGTGGTGCCATCGCTCAACATTTTTTGAATAAAGAAAGTATTGTTTATGTCGTCTGACAAGCCAAAGGCACCCATTGCCACGGTCAACAACTGACGATCTGATACCAATTCTTCTGCCGTACCGACGGATGCGATTTTTTCCGCAAAGTGATCAGTATCTCGTTTCAGCTCCGTTGACTGGCTGAATACAGAAAGCTGCTGATCATACGTTCGTTGTAGAAACTGCCACCCGGCCAAACCGGAAGAAATCAAAACTGGCTGGTACATGGTTAGTGGTTCGCTGCCAACAGACGCTCTTCACGGGGTAGAAGGGCGCGCAGTGCCTTAAGGCACTTGTAGTGATCATCGTGTACAAGAGCGTGCGACGCGATATCGAGATGTTTGCGGCTGTCAGAGTCGATAAATATCTGGCTCAACTCCTCGATGCTGCGCAACAACCATTGACGCGAGTCGGTCTTGTCACTGTCACCTGATAAAACGAGCTGAACAGCGTAGCACACACGCCGAACTGGAGTTGTCGCGTCTTGCGGGTGGATCGCGTCACGCAAACGCAAAATGTTCGCATCAGAAGAAACAATTGCCAACCGGCTTCTACGATCGCCATTTTCAATGACCGCTCCATTGATCAGTATGCGCTCTTTCGGACCAAGCTTTAGAATGAGACCACTCATTTTGAAGGTCCTTCCACTTTTAGACCACGCAAAACAGCCATATTTATTTCGAGTAAAGGCAACACTGATGCCTTTTCGCGCAATATTTTCTTGGTGTGATGGCGTGTAAATTCGGCCAAGTAGATGATCCGCGCTTTTAGATCTTCTGGCAGCGGATTTTCTTTATCCACAACATCAACGACAAGTGCCGTCCACAGCCTTTGATTGTCGTGCAATGCATGCGCGTAACTGGGGAAGTCTGATTTGGCCTTAATGGCCGTGTCGCGCAAACCTTGGGTTACACGGGCTATGATTTCATATTCCGCCCGTCGTCCGTTTTTGGTTGATACTGCATGTTCAGTATAGCCACGCATGGCCTGGAGGGTTGCATTCACACCATCGCCTTTCAGAGGTTCATGTCAGAAGAATGCCGGGGCGATGAACGTCAACGCCCCGGCTTGCCTGATTACCGGAACAACGACAGGATTGTCTGCGGTGCCTGGTTGGCGATCGAAAGCGATTGCACACCCAACTGCTGCTGAGTTTGCAGGGCTTGCAAACGCGCAGATGCTTCTTCCATATCCGCGTCGACAAGCGCGCCGATACCAGATTTCATCGCGTCCGTAAGTTTGCTAACAAAAGTATTCTGATCTTCGACCCGTTTCGCAGAAGCGCCCAGTTGAGCAGCTCCGTTGATCGCGGTTTGAAGGAACGCTTCCATTTCACCCAACGCAGTAGCGGCTGATGCCTGGTCTGTCACAGCCGTACGTCCGGCGATGTCCAGGTTGGCTTCGAAATCAACAGTTGCAACGTCAATAGTCGAAGCTGTCGGCGCGCCAGATCCAACACGGTCCAAAGACGACAGAATGGTGAGCTGAGTTCCGCCATTACCATCGGTGTCCGTCGCCAACAGATTTACGCCATTGAACTGTGACGCACCGATGATGGAAAGAATTTGCGCTTCTTTCTCCGCCATGTCGGCTTCGATTTTCGCGTAGTCAGCTGTTTCACTGTTGCCCGAAACAGTCAGTTCTTTCATCTCTTCAAGAACGTTTACAATTTGCTCAGCCCCAGCAGACGCAACTGCAACCGTTGACTCACCAACACTCAGAGAGTCCGAAATCGCGTTGAAACCAGCAACGTCCGATTCCATAACTTTGGAAATCGCCCAAATGGACGAGTTGTCTTTGGCAGACGCGACAGTTTTACCTGTCGAAATCTCGTTCTGCGTCATCGCCAGGTTTTTGTTGATACCCTTCAGGGTCTGCAGCGCAACCATTGCGCTGTTGTTCGTAAGAATGCTCGACATGTGCATTTCCTTTTGTCACGGCGCTTTGCGCCCTGGTTTACGTCCCGCCCCCCGATGGGACGGCCAAACTGCCGTTCTGACAAATGCACACCCCTTCGCGGGGTAATGCGCCACTTGTTGCTAAGTGCGCGATCACCATGACGGTGATTTGCCTAACGGATTCCTAAAGTCGGAAATCCGAAAAGGGCGGATTTGAACTAATCCTGCTCAAGCTCGTTTTTCCAATGCGCCGCAGGACTTTAGATTGACAGACGTGCGCTGACCCCGCGCGTCATATGTGTCAAGCGACTCACGGACACGTCTGACCGCAGACAACCGTCGTGCTACAGATCGCACCCCATCTGCAGCCGATTCCAAAAGGTTCTGGTTCCGCTCGAGCTTGATCCGCAACGCAGCCGATACTTTGGCATTGGCTGCATCCCAACCTCCAAGCTGTTCAAGCAAACGCGATTTTTGATCAAACAATCGGCCAACGTCATCAATGTTCCCGTTCAGAACAGCGGTTCTCTCGGCATCAAGCAGGTCCTCGAGTTCGTCTATTGCGATTTGAAACTCATCCCGTCTCATGGCTGCGCTCCTTAAGCGATTCAAACAGTGCCTCAGCCAGCCCTATGCCACCTGCTTCGACCATTTTTTCAGCTTGGGCTTGCACGAGGAATGATGAAAACTGATCTTCGCCCGCGCCGCCTCCGAACGCGTCACGGCTTTCTCCAAGCCCTGCCGACTTCAACATTTCCGCAAGGAATGCTGCCTCAAGTTTTGCGGCAGCCGCACGCAAGGATGTGTCGTGGTGATCAGCAGATGACGGCAAACCAGTGTGTATAGAGGTTGTGATCATTGGCGTTCCTTAGAATTGGATGAATTTTCCCAACCCTTGCTGATCAGCGGTAAAGAACCAGTAACTATGGCTGGTCCAATGTGTGCGAAACGTGGAAGAATCCCGGAGAAATGCGTGCAACTCATCCAGACCATCAGTACGAGCCCAAAGACTGATCCGGCAGCGCCGACCCAACCAACGTTAGAACATATGGCAGGCACCTCTTTCGCGCTCGCGATGGGAGAAGACGCAAACGAGACCACCGAGCCGACGATCCCCGACATGATCGCTCAGGCTGCTGATGAAGCCGCGCTGCAAGCTGAGAAACCTGATTTGGATGCGCTGCATTCCTCCGACTTTTCGAGCGAGGGCGATGGGCCACCAGTCAACCAGGACACCGAGGCGCAAGACACGCACAAGACATCCACCACGCTTCATGGCGAGCCAGGGCAAACACTTCATGTCGGTACAACACACGGTAATTCTGCACAACACACTCGGAATACGTCAGGGGAAGAACCCCGTGCGCGTTCTAACCAACCCAAAAAGGCTTCACCTATATCGGCAATGATTCAGGGGTTGTCACAACCCAACCTGGCATCTGATGCGGCGGCCGTGGACAATCCCAAGGACGCTGAAAGCGAGGCGCACAATAAATCGGGTCGGACCAAATCCGTTGTTCCGGCGACCGTAGCTGGGATGATCGGAACAGAACAACAAACAAAGCAAAACGCGATATCTCCGGAATCGACGCCGACAAATACGAGCATGTCGATTAATAGAATCTATGGGCTTGAGCCTTTGAAATCGCACAAAAAAAGTCTTCACACTGAGTTGTCGCGTGTCCCAAAATTTGACGGTGCGTCCGACAGAATCAAGTCAGCAGAGAAAGTGAACTTCACCGCACAGGCTGTCGCAAGCAGTCAAACTGGCGCCTCGTCACTTGTAGCGGCAACGCGATCGACACAAATGCAGGCGCCGCACGGGCTTCCAGAAAAATCCAATGAACCGATCATCGCGACTGTAAGATTCTCAGACCAGCATACCGCAACTTCACATACATCAGGAACCGGCGCATATGGCAGCCCATTGGTTCCTCAGAGCGTCGCAACGGGAACTCAACGGACACAAGCCGTCAACACGATCGTTCAAAACCTGTCGGAGCAGTCTGCGATCGGGATCGAACCCACGGACAAAGCTGATGAGCTGTCTTGGGAAACGCGCCCAATGAACGCGCCGAACACTGCTAAGGCCACACCGCCAGCCCTACGCGCAGAGTTGCCTCAGCATCTCTCTAATACCATCGCGGAAGCATTCAAAAGGGCGCCTGATAAACCCATTGAAATTGCGCTCAACCCGGCGGAACTCGGTCGTGTTCGAATGATAATGTCAACGAGCGAAACCGGTATCACAGTGACCGTTGCAGCCGATCGTGGCGAAACGCTGGATCTGATGCGGCGCAATATCGACGATCTGGGCAAATCTCTGAACGATCTGGGTTTCGAGGATGTATCCTTTGCTTTTGATCAAGGGCAACAGAGTGCCGAACAGCAAGAACAGACAGGCAGCGATGACTCAGCTACGACTGACGAACCTCTTGCTGCACACCAAACGACAACTCCACTCGCACGTGTTTCGAACGCGGTGACAACTGGCATCGATATGAGGCTTTAAAAATGGATATCACACAAACACCTGCTCCCACACAGGCCACCAACAGTGCAATCGGCAACGCTGCGACCTCCAGTGTACTAAGCTCGGATTTTGAAGTGTTTCTCAAAATGCTTACCGCGCAAGCTGAGTACCAGGATCCGCTTGAACCCATCGATTCGTCCGAATACGCGGCACAGCTGGCGCAATTCTCAATGGTCGAACAGCAGGTCATGACGAATGATCTAATGCAAGAAATGCTTGCTGCACTGGGTGCCAATGACATGTCTGGCGCAGCCAATTGGATCGGAATGGAAGCGTTGGTACAAGGGCCGGTCAAATTTGAAGGATCGTCGATCACCATTGCTCCCAACCCGCCTGTCGCTGCGGATGCTGTGACACTGTTAGTAACAAACGAACAGGGCACCGAGGTGACCCGCCTCAGCCTACCGGTCAGCGCCGAACCATATATCTGGGATGGCCTGGACTCGGATGGAACGGCTCTTCCACATGGCGAGTACTCCTTCCAGGTCGAAAGCGTCGCAAATGGAGAGGTTCTGTTGACAGAACCAGCACTGGCTTACAATCGCGTGACCGAGGCGCGCATCGAAAATGGATCAACCCTGTTGGTGCTTGAAAGTGGATACATGGTACATGCCAATAATGTGACGGGGCTGCGAGAAGCGTCCTAGGGCAACGCGTCGCTTATTCTGAACCCGGTATAGACACTCGGCATGATGAGACGACGAAAGCGACCAAAGGGGAAGCGCGTGGCGGCAGTAGACATGACATCCGGGTAGTGATCTGGACGTTTGCCGCTTGCTAGAGCCGCCAGAACATGGCCAGCATACGTGCCCATTGCTACGCCGTTGCCGTGATATGCAAACCCGGCCAGCACGCCTGACACTCCAGGTACTGCCCCTACAAACGGCACGCGATCTCGCGTCAAGCAGACAAGTCCCGACCACGCATGCGTGATGTCAACATCAGACCACGCCGGGAACATGGAATGAAAGTGACGCATCACGGAAGAACGCGCTGCTGTTTCTGCCTTGTGGCCCGAGAGCAACCCACCGCGCATTCCGAATAGAAACCGCCGATCCGGCATCAAACGGAAGTAGTGGAGTAGGCGCCGCGTATCATACGCCATCTGATCGCTCGACCATCCCTGTCGCTGCAGGTCTTCATCGGTCAACGGGCGCGTTACGACAACAGTTGATTGAGCGGGCATGTAGCGTGCGGCCATCCAAGCTGGGACGTCTTCGCTCGAATAGCCATTGGTTGCGACGACTATCTGTTCAGCACAGATGGCACCGTTCGGAGTTTTGATTGCTCCGGACGTGATGCTCAGAGCCGGGCTGTTATCGTGGATCGCGACACCCAACTCGAGACACGCATCTATCAACCCATCAAGCAACTTCCGTGGGTTCAAGCCAAACCCAATCGGGATTGTAAGCGCACCGTGAAAGGGGCCAGACAAACCAGCTGAGGCCAAATCTGAAGGAGGCAGAATGTCGGCTTCGACCCCATAGTTTTCGTAAGCGGCACGTGCTTCCCCTTCGAAATTTTCAAAGGCGCGGGGCCTGTGGGCAAGACATGTTTCGCCGTGCGAATGCCGATCCACATCTATCGACAGATCGTCAATCAGCTGTTCAACCAGCTCAACAGCAACCCGCTCTGTGGTCCGCCACGCCCGCCTCGCTGAATAACCATATCGCTGATCCAATGTCGCATCCGAACGCATGCTGCCACCCAGGCAGCAAAATCCACCGTTGCGCCCTGACGCGCCCCAGCCGGCCGCGATTGCATCCAGAACAACAACCCGCGCACCACGCCGTGCAAGATGCAACGCTGCAGAAAGACCGGTGAAGCCAGCCCCGACAATGGCGACGTCATATTTGGCATCACCCAACAACGCGGGTCGCGCCGTTGCTTCGGTCGTTTCATCCCACCAGCATCCATCCCTTGGTCCAGATGCATAGGCATATTGCGAAAAAACGCGCCTCATGTAGCGCGAGCAGCCGCCTGTTCGTCCCGTTTTACCCGCACTGCCGCTTGTTTTGATGCCAGCGATGCTGCGATTACGCCGACCGTGACCAATCCAATAAGAATGGTGCTAAGGGCGTTGATTTCAGGACTGACACCAAGCCGGACAGATGACCATATCTTCATCGGGAGGGTCGTGGCTGAAGGTCCTGATGTGAAGGAAGCGATGACCAGATCGTCAAGGCTGAGCGTGAAGGCCAGAAGCCAGCCAGAAATGACGGCAGGCGCGATGATCGGCAATGTCACGAGGCGAAAGGCATCCCAAGGTGACGCCCCAAGATCAAGCGCTGCTTCCTCAAGCGATCTGTCAAAACTCACCAAGCGCGAAGACACCACGACTGATACAAAGCACATCGAAAACGTTGTATGCGCCAGAACGATGGTCAAAACGCCCCGATCCAATCCAATCCCGATAAACAGCAGAAGAAGCGACAGACCGGTGATCACCTCGGGCATCACCAACGGCGCATATATCATGCCAGAAAACAGGGTACGCCCCCAAAATCGTCCGCCGCGCACAAGAACATACGCTGCCATCGTGCCCAGAACTGTGGCAATGGTCGACGAGATGACCGCAACGCGGAGCGTTACCCACGCCGCGTCCAGAAAAGCGTCGTTCGACAACAGCTCACCGTACCATTTGGTCGAAAACCCCGCCCAAACCGTGACCAGCTTTGACGCGTTGAAACTGTAGATCACGAGGATCAGCATCGGCACGTACAGAAACACAAACCCAAGCGTCAGCGACACGACATTGAAGGACGAAAGCCGGTTCATCCCTCGGCCTCCACCTGTTTCTGTTCGTTCCGCTGAAACAGAACGATGGGTATGATCAGGATCAGCAGGAGGATCACAGCAACCGCAGAAGCCACCGGCCAATCACGGTTTGAGAAGAACTCTTCGAACAGCACCTTCCCGATCATCAACGTGCCCGAACCACCCAAAAGCGATGGGATCACGAATTCGCCCAGCGCCGGAATAAAGACCAGGAAACACCCTGCAATGATCCCGTTGCGCGAAAGTGGAATCGTCACCAGCCAGAACGCCTTGATCCGCGAACATCCCAAATCCTCAGCCGCCTCGATCAGCGATCCGTCCAGACGGTCGAGCGCGGAATATATCGGCAGGATCATGAAAGGCAGATACGTATAAACGATCCCGATATAGACCGCAGTGTTGGTGTTCAGGATCGTCAGTGGCGCATCAATGATCCCAATCCACAACAGGAATTGGTTCAAAAAACCTTCGCCCGACAAGATACCGACCCATGCATAGACGCGAATCAGAAACGACGTCCAAAACGGAAGGATCACCAGCATCAGTAGGGTTGGGCGCCACTGTTCTGGTGCGCGGGCCATGGCATAGGCCATGGGATAGCCCACCAGCAGCGTCAAAAGCATCGAAATCAGCGCAATCTGAAGCGAGCTGACATAGGCTTTCCAATATAAATCATCTTCGGTCAGGAAGATGAAATTCTCGAAATCCAGTTGCGACAGCATATTCCAGATGCCGTCTTTGGCGGTGGGCGTGTACGGTGGAATGGCCAGCGCAATATCCGACAATGATATTTTGAAGACCACCGCGAACGGGATCAGGAACAGCGCAAAAAGCCACGCATAGGGAACCGCTATGAGAACCGCACGCCTCATTTCGCCAAAAGCACCCCGGCGGTCTTGGTCCAACTCACCCAGACCGGGTCTTCCCACGTGAAATCTCTGCGCGAGATGCGGCGCGTGTTGGCCACCTGCGCCTTGATGATGTCACCCGTGGGCAACTCCACGTGATACGTGGACAGGTTCCCAAGATAGGCGATGTCCAGAACCTTGCCCTGCACAGCATTGTCGGCCTCAGGTTTGTCCCTGTGGATCGCTACCTTCTCGGGCCGGATTGCCAGATGGCATGCCTGACCATCAGAAAACGGGCGGGTGCTTGCGGCGACCACCGGTGTCTGTTGTGTGGCCCAGTTGACCTCGTAGGTTTCGTTTTCAATCGGCTTGGCTTGACCGCGGAGGATGTTCACATCCCCGATGAAATCCGCGACATAGACACTGTTCGGCGCTTCATAGATGCGCTCAGGCGTTGCGACCTGCATTACGCGCCCCTCGTCCATGACGGCCACGCGGCTGGCGACGGTCATCGCCTCTTCCTGATCGTGGGTGACAATAACGAAAGTCGTGCCCGTCTTTTCCTGAATGTCCATCAACTCGAACTGCGTCGCCTCGCGCAGTTTGGCATCAAGCGCACCAAGCGGTTCATCCAGCAAAAGCAGTTTGGGCGCCTTCGCCAGTGACCGGGCGAGCGCCACACGCTGGCGTTGCCCACCTGAAATCTGATGCGGTTTACGACGCGCAAACTTTTCAAGCCGCGTCAACTTCAACATCTCTTCGACTCGTGCCGCAATAGCCGCCTTGTCATTGCTTTCGCGCCGTAGGCCGAACGCGATGTTGTCCCACACAGAAAGATGCGGAAACAGTGCATAGGACTGGAACATCATGTTCACGGCCCGTTTGTTAGCTGGCACACCGGCAATGTCCTGTCCCACCAGTTCAATGGACCCGTCCGTCGGGTTTTCGAACCCCGCCAGCATCCGCATCATTGTCGTCTTGCCGCAGCCCGATGGGCCCAGCAGGGCAAAGAATTCACGTTCAAAGATGTCGAGGGTCAGATCATCGATGGCAATAAAATCACCAAAGCGTTTCGTGACATTGCGAAACCGGATCAACGGCTTCTCATTCGGGTCGTCCCAGGGGGCGAAAACAGTCTCTGCCAAGGGGAATTCCGTTCAAAAGGAAATGGGCGCGAGGAGGTGCCTCGCGCCCGGAAGTCGGCCTTAAGTGCCAGACTTGATCTTGGTCCACATACGCGTGACTGTCCGCTGCACGCGGGCCGGATACGGTGTGGTGGTGTAAAGGTTCTCGAGCGTCGCCTCGTCCGGGTAGATTGCCGGATCACCAATCACGTCCTCAACCAAAAACTCTTGCGAGGCTGCGTTGCCGTTGGCGTAGTACACATAGTTCGAAGCTTGCGCCATGTTCTGCGCGTCCAGAATGAAGTTCAGGAACGCATGCGCACCCTCGGGATTCGGCGCGTCGGCAGGGATTGCCATCTGGTCAAACCACATCAGGGCACCCTCGCTCGGCGCATTGTAGGCTACCTCAACCCCGTTCTCAGCTTCGGCAGCGCGATCACGTGCCTGCAGGATGTCACCGGACCAACCGAAGGCGACGCAGATGTCACCATTCGCCAGCGCGTTGATGTATTCCGAGTTGTGGAATTTCTGGACGTAAGGACGCACACCCATCAGGATTGGCTCGGCCTTGGCCAGAACATCCGGATCGTGGCTGTCGGGGTCTTCACCGATGTATTGCAGAGCCGCTGGAACCATCTCGGTCGGTGCATCCAGGAAATGCACGCCGCAAGCCTGCAGCTTTTCCATGTTCTCGGGCTTAAAGACCAAATCAAGCGATCCCAGCGGCGCATCTTCACCCAGGATTTCCTGAACCTTGCCAACATTCACACCGATGCCGGTGGTGCCCCACATGTAGTTGATGGAATAAGCGTTGTCTGGATCATACTGCATAGTCCGCGCTTCGACCACATCCCACAGGTTTTCGGCATTGGGCAGCTTGGAAGCATCCAGTTTCTGGAATGCCCCTGCACTAATCTGGCGCTGCAAGAAGGTGCCCGACGGCACGACGATGTCATAGCCAGAAGAGCCGGCCAGCATCTTCGTTTCCAAAACCTCGTTGCTGTCGAAGACATCATAAACCAGATCAAGCCCGGTCTCTTCTTCGAATTTCGTCAGCAGGTCTTCGTCGATGTAGTCAGACCAGTTGTAAACGCGCACTTCGTCTGCAAGCGCAGCGCCCGTCAGGGCAAAAGCTGCGACAGAACTCAGCAGTGTAGTTTTCATGGTGTACTCCCCGTATCACGCCCGGTGAGCCCGGGTCAGCGGTTATGAAATCAACTTTTGCTTCATGCGTCCAGCAAGATTGCAGATGGCGGATTGACGGCAGGCGCGCTGCCCATATTCTCGGCACGTTGTTCAACACCCGAGGTTTCCATGCCCGCCATCACAAACCACCTGCCCACGTCCGAGCTTCAGGCACTGGACGCAGCGCACCACATGCACCCTTTCACCGCAGGGGGCGAGTTGGCTGAAAAAGGCGCGCGGGTCATCACGCGGGCCAATGGCGTGTTCCTGCACGACAGCGAAGGGAACGAAATTCTTGATGGGATGGCTGGCCTTTGGTGTGTGAACATCGGCTATGGCCGTACGGAACTTGCAGATGTCGCCGCCCGCCAGATGCGCGAACTGCCCTATTACAACACCTTCTTCCAAACGACCCACGTGCCCGCCATTGCGCTGGCCCAGAAGATTGCCGAACTTGCTCCAGGCGATTTGAACCACGTCTTCTTTGCAGGATCTGGGTCCGAGGCAAACGATACCAACCTGCGCATGGTCCGCACCTATTGGGCCATAAAGGGCAAATCTGACAAGCAGATCGTGATCAGCCGCAAGAATGCCTATCACGGCTCGTCCGTCGGATCGGGATCGCTGGGTGGCATGACGGCGATGCACGAACAGGGCGGCCTGCCCATCCCCGGCATCGTTCACATCAACCAGCCCAACTGGTGGTCCGAAGGCGGCGATATGAGCCCTGAGGATTTTGGTCTGTCGCGGGCACAAGAATTGGAAGCGGCAATTCTTGAACATGGCGAAGACAAGGTTGCCGCTTTTATCGCTGAACCCATCCAGGGTGCGGGCGGTGTCATCATTCCGCCCAGCACGTACTGGCCTGAAATACAGCGTATCTGCGACAAATACGAAATCCTGTTGATTGCAGACGAAGTGATCTGCGGTTTTGGTCGGACCGGTAACTGGTTCGGCTCACAAACCTTGGGGATTAAGCCGCATATCATGACGATCGCCAAGGGGCTTAGCTCGGGCTACCAACCCATCGGCGGGTCGGTGGTCTGTGACGAAGTGGCAGAAGTGATCGGGTCGGGCGAGTTCAATCACGGCTACACCTATTCCGGTCATCCGGTTGCCGCAGCGGTCGCCCTTGAAAACCTGCGTATCCTCGAGGAAGAAAATGTGCTCGACCATGTGCGCAATGTCGCAATGCCTGCGCTGCAGCAGATGTGGCATGGGCTGGCCGACCATCCGCTGGTTGGGGAAACCACGGTCACCGGCATGATGGGATCACTCGCGCTCACACCGGACAAGGATAGCCGCGCAAAGTTCGCAATGGATGCTGGCACTGCTGGGTTCATGTGTCGCGAACGGTGCTTTGCAAACAATCTGGTGATGCGCCATGTCTATGACCGAATGGTAATTTCACCACCCCTGATCATCTCACCGGATGAGATTGCAGAGATGGGTCGCCGGGCACGAACCGCGTTGGACGAGTGCTATGCGCAACTCGTAGACGGCGACATGCTAAAGCCCACCACCTAGTTCTTTACAATCATGCCCCTTGGCCGATCGCAGAAACATTCTGCGGGTCCACTTTCCGTGATCCGAATGCTTTCTGTGATGGCCAGGCCCCAGCCGTCCATCCACAGGCCTGGCATGAAGTGAAAGGTCATGTTCGGCTCAAGCACCGTGTCGTCCTCTGCCCGGAATGAAATGGTGCGTTCGCCCCAATCGGGCGGATAGCTCAATCCAATGGGATACCCGCAGCGCGCCGTGCGTTCGATCCCAACCTTCTTCAGCGCTCCATTCAAAGCCGCCGCTACGTCCCGCGCCTGATTGCCTGCACGGGCGGCATCAATTCCTGCCTCCAGCCCCTCAATCACTGCGGCTTCGGCGCGCTTCATCTCGTCCGGTGGGTGCCCAAGGAACACCGATCGACACAATGGCACATGATATCGACGGTAACACCCTGCAATCTCGAGTGTTGTCGCCTCTCCTGACCGAAACGGATCGCCATTCCATGTGAGATGTGGCGCGGCTGCATCTGCCCCCGATGGCACAAGCGGCACAATCGCTGGATAGTCCCCCCAGTCTCCGTCGACGCCCCGGATGGCATCCCGATATGCTTCCGCTACCACCTCATTCTTTGGGATGCCCGGAACGATACGTTGTGCCATACCGTCAACTACTGCTTCAGAAATGCGTGCCGCCTTGCGCATGAAAGCAATCTCGGCATCCGATTTTACAGCACGACACCAGTTCACGAGCGACGTGGCATCAACCAACTCAAGCCCTGCGGTTTCAAGCACCGCATATGCTCTGGCAGAGAAATAGTAGTTGTCCATCTCGACTCCAACACGACCAGAGAGACGGCTAGCAAGGTCTTCCATTGGGTGCCGGGTTGAGGTTTGAATGTAATGTTCGTCATATCCGACCGCGCCACCGTCGCCCATCCAAGTCGTACGCATCGCGCCCGCCACGTCCTGCAAACGACCCCACCAGATCGGATCGGCATCATGGGTCACGATCACACCCTGATGCACATAAAATGACCACCCATTATAACCCGTCAACCATCCCATGTTCGACGGGTCCGTGATCAACAGACAATCCAGATTGGCCTTTGCCATGGCTGTCCGGACCTGCATCAACCGCGCGTGATACTCCCCAATGTCAAATGCATATTCCATGATTCCCAGCCATTCCCTGTTTTGATGTCACAGGAACAATGCCCAAAAACGCACAACAGTGCAGTGATTCCGACCGGATTGCGCTACCAATCGTTGTTTTGCGTCATAGTTGGTTGCATTGCGCCATCCACCTCGGTTTAGTTTGCGTCAAAGCGGCGACACAAGATCGCCAAAAGAACGGGGAGCCAGATTTGGCCAACACTGCGACCGACCACGCGTTCGTCGAATTCGAGCGTGTGCAGAAGAGTTATGATGGCGAAATCCTCGTCGTCAAAGATCTCAACCTCTCAATGCCCAAGGGCGAGTTCCTGACGATGCTTGGGCCGTCAGGGTCGGGCAAGACGACCTGTCTGATGATGCTGGCCGGATTCGAGACAGCCACGCATGGCGAAATTAAGTTGGGCGGCAAACCGATCAACAACATCCCGCCGCACAAGCGTGGGATCGGTATGGTGTTCCAGAATTATGCGCTCTTCCCGCACATGACGGTGGCCGAAAATCTCAGCTTTCCGCTTGAGGTGCGCAAGATTGGCAAATCCGAGCGCGAAGAAAAGATAATGCGCGCGCTTGGCATGGTGCAGATGCAGGACTTTGCAGGCCGGCGCCCCGCGCAACTGTCCGGTGGTCAGCAGCAGAGGATCGCTTTGTCCCGTGCGCTGGTGTTCGAACCCGAGCTGGTGCTGATGGACGAACCGCTCGGTGCGCTCGACAAGCAACTACGCGAAACCCTGCAGTTCGAAATCACGCGGTTGGCGCACAATCTGGGAATCACCACCGTTTACGTGACCCACGACCAAACCGAAGCGTTGACCATGTCCGACCGCGTTGCCGTCTTCGACGACGGGCGCATTCAACAACTGGCCCCGCCAGATCAACTTTATGAAGAACCCGAAAACAGCTTCGTCGCGCAGTTCATCGGCGAAAACAACACGCTCATGGGCACCGTCAGCAAGATCGCAGGCGACCAGTGCGAAGTGACGCTGGACGATGGCGAGATCATTGACGCCAAGCCCGTCAATGTCACCCAAGTGGGCCAACGCACCCGCGTCTCCATTCGCCCTGAACGCGTCGAAATGAACAAGGAACGGCTCAGCCCTGACGCGCATACGCTGAAGGCCGAAGTGCTGGAATTCATCTACATGGGTGACATCTTCCGCACGCGCTTGCGCGTCGCAGGGAACGACGATTTTGTCATCAAGACACGCAACGCCCCCGATCAGGTGCGCCTGACACCGGGTACTCAGATCGACATCGGTTGGTTGCCACAGGATTGCCGGGCGCTTGACGCCTGAGCAAAGAGAAGAAGGCCAGGGCGACGCCCGTGGTCCGGCCTTCGCACAATTCAAACGGGCGTTAACAATGGGAGTAAGTTCATGAAACTCACCAAGACCCTACTTGCCACAACTGCTTTGACGCTGGCGTCGGGCACGGCATTCGCCGACGGCCACATGGCCAGCGACATGACTCTTGTCAGCTGGGGCGGTGCATACCAGTCCAGCCAGCAAAACGCATATGTCGCGCCGTATCTGGAAATGAACGAAGGCGTCAGCGCCGTGTGGGACGAAAGCTCGGCCGAAGCCGTGGCGAAACTGCGCGCCATGAACGAAGCGGGCAGCGTCACATGGGACGTCGTTGACGTCGTGGCCGCAGACGCGATCCGCCTATGCGACGAAGGCCTGGCACTGGAAATCGATCCAGACGAAGATCTGGCAGCCGCCCCCGATGGCACATCGGCTGCGGACGACTTCGGTGACTTGTTGGTCAGCGACTGCTTCATCCCGCAGATCGTCTATTCGACCACGTTCGGCTATCGTACCGACCTGGTCGGCGATACAGCGCCCACAAGCGTTTGCGCCGTCTTCGACACTGAAGCCTACCCTGGCAAGCGGTCGCTGGAAAAGCGCCCGATCAACAACATGGAATGGGCACTGCTCTGCGACGGTGTGGCCAAGGATAACGTCTATGACGTGCTGGCGACCGAAGAAGGTCAGCAGCAGGCGCTCGACAAGCTGGCAACCATCAAGGACGACGTGATCTGGTGGTCCGCCGGTGCCGACACGCCCCAACTGCTGGCTGACGGCGAAGTGGTGATGGGTTCGACCTATAACGGTCGCCTGTTTGCCGCCATCGAAGAGCAGAAGCAGCCCATCGGCATGCTCTGGGACGCGCAGGTATTCGACCTTGATGGTTGGATCATCCCAACGGGCCTAAGCCCCGAGCGCGAAGCACGTGCACGTGACTTCATCAAGTTCGCAACCGACACGCAGCGTCTGGCGGATCAGGCCAAGTACATCTCGTACGGCCCTGCACGTGCGTCCTCGGCACCGCTGGTTGGTCAACACGCGGAACTGGGCATCGACATGGCACCACACATGCCGACCGATCCCAACAACGCGCAGAACACGTTCCTCTACAACTACGAGTTCTGGGCGGACTACCGCGACGACATCGACGCCAAATTCCAAGCTTGGCTGGCACAATAAGCCAAGGTTTGGCGGACGACACGTCCGCCTTACTGCACACCAATCGTAAGGCGGGGGTGTCCCCCGCCTTGCCCCACCAAAGGGGACGACCATGCCCAAAGGCTACATCATCGGCCATATCACTGTGAACGACCCTGAGGCGTACAAGGAATACGTCGAAAAGGACACGCCGATCCTGCTGTCACACGGAGCGGTCCCATTGGTGCGTGGCGGTGAAGCACAGTCGATGGAAGGTCCGGAGTTTTCCCGCCACGTCGTCTTTGAGTTCCCCACCTATGAGGCGGCATTGGCCGCCTACAACGACCCCGAATACCAAGAGGTCATGAAGATCCGCCACCGCACTGCGACATCAATGATTGTCGTTGCGAAAGGAGCCTGACCCATGGCCGAAATGATGCTTGCCGCCGACGGCACCCCGCTGAAACGCAGCCTCGCACGCGCCTTGCGCCGTCAGAAACTGCGGGCATTGGGGCTGATTGCGCCACTCCTGATCTTTGTCTTGATCACATTCATCGTGCCGATCGCGTCCATGCTGTTCCGCTCGGTCGAAAACCAGATCGTCGAAAACACACTTCCCATGGCGGTCGAAGCACTAGCGGACTGGGATCCGAATGCTGGCACGCCGCCCGACGAGGCGGTCTACGAAGCACTGTATTTCGACATGTTCCTCGCAGCCGAGGCCAAGCGCCACACACGGCTCGGAACGCGTCTCAACTATGAACAGACCGGGGTCTCGTCCCTGTTCCGCCAATCCGGGCGCGCGCTCGATGACATTGGCAAGGAAACGCAAAAACCGCTCGAAGAGCTCAACAACGCTTGGAAAGACGGCGAAACATGGCACGGCATCTTCAATGCCACAGACAACGACGACACCGCTCTGCTTGACCTGCAGCGCAAGCGTGTCGCGGCCCTCACGGGCTCACCAGCCAGTGATGAGGTCAACTTTGCACCGGACGCGACCCTGTCCAACCTGCTGCCCAGGACAACACGGGCCTACACGGCGTGGGCTGTTTATACAGCCACGCAGCAAGGCCGTGACCCGGCGACCCGCGACCCATGGGAAGCCGTTGCAACCGCCCTTGCGCTGGATCTCAGAACCGCTGACCTTTCGGCATATTCAGGTCCGGGCGCTGACTTGCTGGCCGAGGCCCAGACCGCTGACCTGCCCGTTCCGGCGATGGCGACTGCCTTTGCAGACATGGATGAAGACTGGGCTGGAGCAACGGTCTGGAAGACAATTCAAACGCATTCCAGCACCTACACATCAGGTTATTTCCTCAACGCCGTCGACGCGCAGAAAACGCCTGATGGGGTCGCCTGGCAACCCGACGACAAACAGATCCTGCTGAAACTCTTCGGTCGTACAATCTGGATGTCACTGCTGATCACCTTCTCCTGCATCGCGCTGGGCTATCCCATCGCGTGGCTGCTCGCCAACCTGCCAATGCGACAGGCGAACCTGCTCCTGATCCTCGTTCTTTTGCCATTCTGGACCTCGCTCCTCGTGCGGACATCAGCCTGGAAAGTCATGCTGCAACAGCAAGGTGTGATCAACGATGTGCTGGTCTGGATCGGCCTTGTCGGTGACGGCGACCGCCTGATCATGATCAACAACCAGTTCGGCACCATCGTTGCCATGACGCACATCCTGCTGCCGTTCATGATCCTGCCGATGTATTCGGTGATGCAAACCATCCCGCCCAGCTACCTGCGGGCCGCCAAATCACTGGGCGCCACCAATTGGACCGCGTTTTGGCGCGTCTACTTCCCGCAGTCAGTGCCGGGCATCGGCGCAGGCAGCATCCTCGTCTTCATCCTGTCTATCGGCTACTACATCACGCCCGAAATCGTGGGTGGGACCAAGGGTGTCTTCATCTCGAACCGGATCGCCTACCACATCTCGTCATCGCTGAACTGGGGCCTTGCCGCCGCGCTTGGAACCATCCTGCTGGCCGCCGTGCTGGTGCTCTATTGGGCCTACGACAAGATCGTGGGCATCGACAACGTCAAGCTGGGATAACAGACCATGGGCCTTCCTCCATACGCCACGCTGGGTCAGCGCATCTGGTACTACAGCTTCCGGGTCATCTGTGGGCTGATCTTCTTCTTCCTCGTCGCGCCCATCGTGGTAGTCATGCCCCTGTCGTTCAATGCACAGGACTTCTTTACCTTCACGCCCGAAATGCTCCGGCTTGATCCCGAAGGGTACTCGCTCAAACACTACCGCGACTTCTTCACCAACCCACAATGGCAGTTGGCCCTCAAGAACTCGCTGATCATCGCACCGCTGGCAACGATCATCTCGGTCAGCCTCGGAACGCTTGCCGCAATCGGCCTCAGCCAAAGCCACGTGCCGTTCAAAGGGACGATCATGGCCATCCTGATTTCGCCCATGATCGTGCCCCTGATCATCTCGGCCACAGGCATGTTCTTCTTCTATGCCCAGCTCGGCAACTGGCTCGAGGGCACGCTTGGCTTGGACAAAGGGTTCGTCGGCTATGTCAAAGTCGTGCTAGCCCACGCCGTGCTTGGCATCCCATTCGTGATCATCACGGTCACCGCAACGCTGGTCGGCTTTGACCACTCCCTGACACGCGCAGCAGCCAACATGGGTGCAGGACCGGTCACAACCTTCTTCCGCGTACAGATGCCGCTGATCCTGCCCGGCGTCATATCGGGCGGCCTCTTTGCCTTCATCACCTCGTTCGATGAAGTCGTCGTGGTTCTGTTTGTGGGATCAGCCAGCCAGAAAACTCTGCCTTGGCAAATGTTCATCGGCCTACGCGAACAGATCAGCCCAACAATCCTTGCAGTGGCGACGATCCTGGTCGTGATCTCCATCGCGCTGCTGACAACGGTTGAGCTCCTTCGCCGCCGCAGCGAACGGTTGCGCGGGCTATCACCCGGCTAAGCCTTCTTCTGACTAAAAGTACCACGGGGGAGCCCGAAGGGCGGGGGCAGCGCCCCCACCAAACAATGGCGTCGCTGCAGGCGCCCTTCGGATCACCGCAAGCGTTTCAGCAAGTTCAGTGACGCATATCCATCCGCAACCAATCCCTGTGACTGCTGAAACGTGCGCACCGCCTCCAAGGTCTTTGGCCCAATCCGGCCATCAACGCCCTGCGTACTGAAGCCCGCAGCTGTCAAACGACGCTGCATTTCCTTGCGCTCCGAAAAGGTCAAAGCACGATCCTCCAGAGGCCATTCCGCCTGGAACTTTTGCCCGCCGCCAATCCGATCGCTCAGATGCCCCACGCCAATGACATAAGCATCTGCCGCGTTGTACCGCTCGATCACCTCGAAATTCTTGAAGATCATGAAGGCGGCACCCTGACTGCCTGCGGGCAACAGGATCGACGCAGAACCGTAGTCCGGAACCGGCTTACCATCGACACCGAAAACCCCAAGATTGGCCCATTGGGACGGCATGCGGGCCACCTTTCGGCTGGCTGTCGCATAGTCGAAGCTACTTGGCAGCTCCACCTCAACGCCCCAAGGCTGGCCCTTAATCCAGCCAAACCCGGCCAAGTAGGCTGCGGTCGACGCGAGCGCATCCGTGGGATTATCAGACCAGATATCACGCTTACCATCGCCTGTGAAATCCACGGCATGGTCAAGGTAAGACGTCGGCATAAACTGCGTGTGCCCCATCGCACCGGCCCAGGATCCGGTCATGTTACGGGGGCTGGTATCACCGCTTTGCAGGATCTTCAGGGCGGCAATCAACTGCCCCTCAAAGAATTCTCCCCGCCGTCCGTCATGGGCAAGTGTCGCAAGGCTTTGCACAACATCATTCGACCCGCGAATACTGCCGTAGCTGCTCTCAAGCCCCCAAACGGCGACAACCACCTCCTTGGCAACACCGTAACGCGCCTCGATGGCCTCCAACGCATCCTGATGCTCACGCAATGCCTGTTTGCCGTTGCGCACGCGCCGGTCGGACACGGCGCTGTCCAGATACTCCCAGATCGTCTTGGTAAACTCTGATTGGTTTCGATCCAGGCGGATTACGTCCGGATCATAACTCACCCCGTCAAAGGCCCGGTCAAAGGTCGCACCACTGATCCCTTGGGCCAGTGCACGCGACTTGAAATCCCTGATCCATCGCTGAAAATCCGCATTGGATTCTGATGCTTCCACGGGCGGTGGGGATGGTGCTTGCAGCGCGGCCGGGCGCAGCTGTGGACGCACAACCGTTAGGGTTGCCACATCAAGTGGTGACAGCGTTTGTGTCCGGGTAACCGTATCTACAACGGGCCGCTGTTCCGGCCTGATCGAAGACGGAATAGCCTGTGCCATTGCTGTGCCAGCAATGAAAATCGCGCTGCCTGCCGCGCTAAGGGTGACTGCCCACCGCATGTTTTGCCTCATAATCGCTTGTGCCGCGTTTTCGCTAATGTAGCGAAAATCGGCTGTCCGGCAAAGGCTCAGTCGAAATGGGCGCGGTCCTTCGCCACTTCGTGAACTTCTGCCCTGATACGCGCCAGGTGATCACGCAATAGCGAAACACGGTGCGGGCGAAAGCTTTTGTCCGTCACACACAGCTCATCCATACGGTCCAAACGGAAGACCCGAAAATCCTCCCGCAGGTGGCACCACGCCAGCAACACGTTTGTGTTTTCCATGTAAACGATGCCCAGCGGTTTGACTGTCCGCTCGGTCTGATCGCCTTTGGCATCCTGATAGGCAAAGTGCACGCTCACCTCGTCCCATGCTGCCTGTCGAAGTGTGCCAACATCAATGCGTGGCGGATCAGGCCGCCAATACCGCCGTGCATCAAGCACGGCATGTTTCAACCGGTGCGCTTGTTTCGGTGGCACGCGGGCCTGAATCTTTGCCAGCGCGGACGTCGCCGCCTTCGCAAGGGCGGGATCCGCAATCACCGCAACATCGCGCAACCCCAGAACCAACGCTTCCAACTCGTCATTCTCGAAACCAAGGGGGGGCAATGAGGCATCTTCGATCAGCGTAAAGCCAAACCCCGCCTCACCATCGATAACGGCGCCAAGGCCACGCAACTCGTCGATATCGCGATAAATCGTCCTCAGCGACACGTCCATTTCATGGGCAAGCGATTGCGCCGTGATAGGGGGCGTCAGTCGCCGCAAGGTCTGCATCAACTGAAAAAGGCGGTGTGTTCTGGTCATGCTTCATTCATATCACATGTGCTGCCAATTTCTGACAGTACGTCTCGATATCTCAAGCTCAGAATTCATTTTGAGGAGAGAAAGATGCTGACCCTTGTGACTTACCCTCCCGCCTTTGGCCAACCCAGCGGCAGCCCGTTCTGCGTCAAGGCGCTGTACCTTCTGAACCTGTCCGGGCTGCAGTGGCAGCGCAAAGACACTGCTGATCCGCGCAGTTGGCCCAAGGGCAAGCTGCCCGCCCTTTGGGTCGATGATGAGATCATCGGCGACAGCGACAATATCCGCGCCTGGCTGGAAGAGCACGGCGCACACTTTGACCAGGGGCTGAGCGATCTGGACCGCGCCACGTCACGCGCCTTCATCCGCATGGCCGAAGAGCACATGTACTTCCACGTTGTCATGGATCGTTGGGGGGACAAGGCCGTTTGGCCGTTGGTTAGAGACACATATTTTGCTGCAATCCCTACTTTCCTGCGCAAATTCATCACGCGTGGCATCCGCCGCATGCTCTTGCGCGGCATGGATGCACAAGGTCTTGGCCGCTTGACCGCAGGCGAACGGCTTGAGCGGATCGAACCGGATCTGT
This sequence comes from Tateyamaria sp. LSS28, assembly GCF_059611725.1. Taxonomy (NCBI): domain Bacteria; kingdom Pseudomonadati; phylum Pseudomonadota; class Alphaproteobacteria; order Rhodobacterales; family Roseobacteraceae; genus Tateyamaria; species Tateyamaria sp. LSS28. Next base: position 146,386 of record NZ_JCAPFI010000002.1, read on the forward strand.
TGGCCATCACCGATCGCCTGTGGCATGGCCCGTTCCTGTTCGGACCGAAACCCAGTGCGGCAGACGCCAGTGTCGCCGCCATGCTCGGCGCCATGGCCTCCACTCCCGGGGGGACGGCACTCTCACGCCGGGTGAAGCAAGACGTGATGTTGGTCGACTACATGAAACGGGTCGAGGCGGCGCTGGGTTAGCGCCGCTTGCGGCTCACCTTGCGCTTGGCTTTGTCCGACCGGCGCTTGGCATTGGCAGGTTTGCGGCGCGGACTGCGACCTGCCGGGCTGCGCCGACCGCGTGGCAGGTCCTGTCCGTCCAGAGTGAGAAGCTCCAAAGCGATGCCGCCTGTCACAGGCACCGCTTCGGCCAGGCGCACGGTCGCGCGCTGCCCTAAACCGATGATCATGCCGGTGTCGGACCCCATCAGCGTGTTCGCCTCGCGGTCGAAATGGAAATACTCCGCACCAATGGACCGCATCGGTACAAGACCGTCCGCCCCGCTGTCATCCAGCTTCACGAAGATACCGAACTTGGCAATTCCGGCCACACGCCCTTCAAGCTCGTCCCCCACACGCTCACTCAGATACGCGGCAAGGTAACGATCCGTCGTGTCCCGCTCCGCCACCATCGACCGGCGTTCCGTGTCCGAGATGTGGGTGCCCGTCTTTTCCAGATTCTCGATGTCTTCCGGCGTCAGCCCATCCTTGCCCCAGCCATGCGCCGCAATCAGCGCCCGGTGCACGATCAGGTCGGCGTAGCGCCGGATGGGCGACGTGAAATGCGCGTAGCTGCGCAGCGCCAGGCCGAAATGCCCAAAGTTCTGTGGGCTGTAATAGGCTTGCGTCATCGACCGCAGGGTCGAGATATTGATCAGCTCTGCATCTTCGGTGTCCGCCGCCTGCGCCAGCAGCCGGTTCAGATGCGCCGTCTTCAGCACCTGTCCCTTGGCGAGGGTCAGCCCTGCCGCTTGCGCCGTTTCGCGCAAACTGTCCAACTTGTCCGGTGAAGGTTCTTCGTGATTTCGGAACAAGAGCGGCGTTTTCTTTGCAATCAACGTCTCAGCCGCGGCAACATTCGCCAGCACCATGAATTCTTCGATCAGACGGTGAGCATCCAGCCGGTCCTTGAATGCGACCGACCGCACCGTGCCATCCTCGTCCAGAACGATCTGTCGTTCCGGCAGGTCCAACTCAAGCGGCTGACGGCGTTTGCGAGCCTCGACCAAAGCCACATAAGCGGCATAGAGAGGCCGCAAAACAGGCTCTAACAAGGGCTTTGTGTGGTCATTCGGGTGCCCGTCGATGGCCGCCTGCACCTCCTCATAATGCAGCGACGCGGGTGAACGCATCAGGCCACGGTGAAAGCTGTGCCCGATCTTTTCACCATGCGCATCGATCTGCATACGCACCGCGATACAGGCGCGCGGCACACCCTCGTGCAGCGAACACAGATCGCCCGAAAGCCGATCTGGCAGCATCGGCACAACCCGATCCGGGAAATAGGTCGAGTTGCCACGCTTCTTCGCTTCGCGGTCCAACGCAGAACCGGGCGTCACATAGGCTGCGACATCCGCAATCGCCACCCAGATGACATGCCCACCTTCATTCTTGGGGTCGTCATCGGCGTGGGCATAGCAGGCGTCGTCATGGTCACGGGCATCGGACGGGTCGATGGTGATCAGCGGCATGTCCCGCAGATCTTCGCGCCCCTTCAAGCCTTTGGGCTTTTGCGCATCGGCTTCGGCGATCACCGGATCGGGAAAGGCATCAGGAATACCGTGTTCGTGAATCGCGATCAGCGACACCGCCTTGGGCGCTGACGGATCGCCCAACCGTTCCACAATGCGTGCACGGGGCAGGCCAATCCGGTTTTTCGGCCCAGCCTGTTCGGCTTCGACCAACTCGCCATCCTTGGCACCGTGGGTCGCCCCCGCAGGCACTGACCATTCCTTGTCGCTGCCCTTGTCAACGGGCATGATACGTCCGCCCTCGGCTCCGGCCCGAAACACGCCCAATATGCGGCGCGGGTTGGTGCCAATGCGGCGGATCAGACGCGCCTCGTAATTATGATCGCTGTCCTTGACCAATGTCAGACGGGCAAGAATGCGATCCCCGGGTCCGAGTGCCGGATCAGACGCGCGCGGCAGGACCAGGATCTTGGGTTCAACCCCTTCACCCTGCCACTCCATCGGGCGGGCAAACAGATCACCGTCATCGTCCGGTTCCTCCACTTGCAGCACACTTACAGGCGGCAGGCGGTCTGGGTCCTGATACGTCTTCTTGCGCTTTTCCAGATGCCCTTCGGCCTCCAGCTCTTTCAGCAGGCGTTTGAGGTCGATACGTGCAGCACCTTTGATCCCGAACGCCTTGGCGATGTCACGCTTTGCAGTCAGGGTCGGATTGGCGGAAATCCAGTCCAGTATCTCGGATTTTGTGGGAATACGGCTCATGGGTTCGAGGTAGCACGCGCATACAGGGGCGTCATCGCAAATCGTCGACCCTGTCGACATCCGCCAGTGTGTCGACCAGCACAACACGGGGCATACCCAGCGCTGCACGGCTGTCATCAAGCGCATGTTCTGTTGACCAGCGTACCCCGTTCAAAGCCGATTTCCCCAATTTAGAGCCTGTTTTGACCCCGATCAGCCAATACCCACCATCCGGCGCAGGCCCAAAGACTGCATCGTGGTTGCCCAGCGCCGCGAATGCCTTTGCAATACGCTTTCTGGTAATATCAGGGATGTCAGCCCCAATCACGCAGACCCGACCGCCTGCTTGTCGTATCATCCGGATCATCCGATCGCCAAGGTTGCCCCTACCTTGCGGCCACCGCTCAAACCGTCCCGGCCAGACACGGCTGCCCATCCCCTCGTAATCAGGCGCAACAGCAAGCACCACGCGCCAGCGGGGGTCTTCAATCCGGCGCAAAAGCGCACGCACCTGATGACGAAACCACCACGCGGCCGACACCATCCCGATGTCCCCGCCCAGACGTGTTTTGACGCGGCCCGGTCTCGGCACTTTTAGCATGACGACCAGCGTGGACCTCAAAGTGGCCTCTCCATGTCGCGGTGCGGGATGCCGGCATCGTCATAGATCGGGCCAAACGCGGAAAAACCCAACCGTTCATAGAATGCCAACGCGTGGGTCTGTGCGCCAAGCTTGGCCTTCGAAACACCGCCCTGTCGCCGGGCAACATCAAGACACGCCTGGATGATCGCCGCACCAAGGCCCGTGCCACGCGCTTCTTTCAACACGCATACACGTCCAATCTTGGCGACGGAGCCCTGCACCAGAATGCGTGCGCACCCCATCGGCTTGCCCTCAACATGAGCCAATACATGCAATGCATGTTCATCCAGACCATCCACCTCCTCCGCCTCGCTCACACCTTGTTCTTCGATGAACACGGAGCGCCGCAACGCGTGACATGTGGTCAGATCGTCGGTCTGTTCGATCTGCCAAGTCACTTGAAATAGTCCTGCAAGATGCGGGCATAGATCGATTTCAACTGACGAATATGTGCCACCTCCACATGTTCATCAACCTTGTGCATGGACTGACCAACCAGCCCGAACTCGACAACCGGGCAATGGTTTTTCACGAACCGCGCGTCCGAGGTGCCTCCGGATGTGCTGAGAACTGGTTTCACCCCGGTCTCAGCTTCGACTGCCGCGGCCACAAGGTCAGACAGGTGCCCCGGCGGGGTCAGGAAGCTTTCGCCAGACACTTTGACCGTCACGTCGATCTCAACGCCATAGGCGCTCGCCACTTCGTCCGCCTGCGCCTTCAACCACGCGGTCAGGCTGTCACCGGAATGAATATCGTTGAAGCGGATGTTCACCGCCGCGCGGGCTTGCGCGGGAATTACGTTGGTGGCCGGGTTGCCGGTATCCACCGTGACCACGGCAAGGGTGGAAGGGTCGAAGTGATCCGTACCCTGGTCCAGCTCGTGACTGGCCAACCGGTCCATAAGACGCATCAGCGGGGGCAGAGGATTATTGGCGCGATGCGGATACGCAGAGTGACCCTGCACACCCGTGACGGTGAACCAAGCGGTCATTGATCCACGCCGACCGATTTTCATCATTTCGCCCATCGTGTCGGGGCAGGTCGGCTCACCCACAAGGCAGACGCTCATCGCTTCGCCCTCTTCCTCCATATGCGCCAATAGGGCGGTCGTCCCATCGACGGCGTCTCCCTCCTCATCCCCTGTGATCGCCAAGATGACAGCACCATCCGGCGGTGTGCTCGTGACGAAATCGATGGCGGCGGCGGCGAAGGCAGCGACGCCCGACTTCATGTCCGTCGTGCCGCGACCGTACATGACGCCATCACGTTCTTTGGCACCAAAGGGCGGCATGGTCCAATCCTCGGCATTGCCGATCGGCACCACATCCGTGTGCCCGTTGAAACCAAAGGTCCGCGCATGGCCCTTGGCACCGAAACGGGCAAAGAGGTTGCGAATGCCGCCACGATCAGCCCATGCACATTCAAAACCAGCCGACGACAACAGGTCGTGCAGGATATCCAAAGCCCCCGCATCCATCGGTGTCACCGACGGGCAGCGCACAAGTTCAGCGGTCAGAGCAGCAGGATCAACAGGTTGCATGAATAAGCCCCTTTGCAAGCATGTGGCGAAAAGGACGCGTTGCGAACACCTTACGCCGCCAAGACAGTTAACAGCCCGCAAATAGCTGTGCTAGGGTCAGGGCAATAATATGACCCGAGGCAGGGCATCAGCAGTTCGGCCGCCAACGTGCGGCCACCCAAGTGCATAAAAAGGCACACAAGACGCGCGGATCAACCGCGTGCGCTGCGCTTGTTCTGTCCGCAACTATTGGGGTGGGGCAAACATGCCGGCAGCAGAGCTTCCGATTCAAACGGTGCGCGAAGGCGTTGACGCGTCCGATATGGCAGATGCCATCTTTGGCGACGGCGTTCAGGTGGTGTCAGCGTCGTATACCGGCGACCGGGACAGCGCCGGGATCTATTCGAACGGTGACAGTGTGGCACCCGGGGTGACCCCAGGCGATACGGGTGTCATCCTGTCAACGGGCGAGGTTGAGGATTTTACCAACTCCTCCGGCCAGGAAAACCAATCGACCAACACGTCAACCAACACGTCCGGCCAAAACAACAACGGCCAGTTCAATGCGGCGGCAGGAGCGCGGACCTTCGACGCGTCCTATCTGGATGTTGACTTTATTCCGGATGGAAACCTGATGACGATGCAATTCGTTTTCAGCTCGGAAGAGTATCCCGAGTTCCAGAACTCGATCTACCAGGACTTCGTAGGTGTCTGGGTCAACGGCGACCTTGTCGAAATGGAGGTCGGGGACGGGGATACCGATCCCGGCAACATCAACACCACCACCAACATCAACATGTTCGTCGACAACTCAAATGACGCATTCAATACTGAAATGGACGGGTTCACGATCACGCTGACCCTCACCATGGTCGTCAACCCAGATGTGGTAAATTCGATCCGGATTGGTATCGCTGATGTTGCGGACAGCCAGTTCGATTCCAACCTGCTGATTGCCGGGGACTCGGTTCAGACATCCTTGGTCGCCGTGGGCGATGACGTGAACGTCTACCCGGACGGGACAACTTCGTTCAACGTACTCGACAACGATGTGTCGCCCGTGGGCAGCACGTTGACGATCACCCATATCAACGGCCAGCCTGTCAGCTACGACTCCGTCACCGGGATTGGGACGACCATCACACTGCCAACGGGACAACAAGTCACGATTGGCCCGAATGGCGAACTGACCGTTGTTGGCGACGGCGACGAAGAAGACTTTAACTTCACGTATACCGTCACGGACGGCAACAACACGGATGTCGGCTTCGTCAATGCAACATCCGTCCCCTGTTTCGTGGCAGGCACTCTGATCTCGACGCCTGAGGGCGATGTTCCGGTCGAAAGCCTGTGCGAAGGTGATCCGGTTCTAACCCAAGACGATGGGCCACAGCCCTTGCGCTGGATTGGCACTCGCACCGTCGCTGCCCAAGATCAATACGCCCCGATCCTGATCCGCGCTGGCACATTTGGCCAACATGACGATGTCATGCTCTCTCCTCTGCACCGCGTGCTGATCCGCGACAGTCTGGCCGAACTTTTGTTTGGTGATCGCGAAGTTCTGGTGGCGGCGAAAGATCTGGTCAACGACCGCTCCGTCACCCGGCGTGAGGGCGGGACAGTCACCTATGTCCACCTGATGTTCGACAGACATCAGGTTGTGTTCTCGGGCGGGTTGGCAACTGAAAGCTTTCTGCCTGGGCCCCAGACCACCAAGAGCTTCGAGCGGGAAATCGTGGAGGAGATTTGCAGCATCTTCCCTGAACTCGACCCTGAAACGGGCGAAGGCTACGGCCCAGCCGCCCGCCGTACTTTACGCGGATACGAAGCTGGGCTGTGGCGCAAGACGCGCGCTGCCGCATGACCTGGATCGGCGTCAACGATCACGAGGACGGTCGGTTTTCAAAAACCGGCCTTGGCAAAGACACGTCTATTACAAAGCTGGGGCCGATGCTCAAACGCGGCACGCTGATGTTCGAAACGCAGGTGGCTGGGCATGAACGGCCCCACGAACTACTCGGCATCGCACACCCCTTTCCCTGGCCGCGCGAGCTGTCGTTTCGTGCGATCCCGGGCGGCGGCATTGCCATGTTGCACCGGCACAATACCGATATCACGCATGCGGCCATCCGCTGGGCCAATGACGGGCGCACCCACACGCTGCGGGTCACCTACGCATGGAACGCACCCGAAGGGTGGGGGCGGCTGGCCCTGGAGCGGCCCGAAGGCAACCGCATCGTCTGCCGTCCCGTTCACATGCCCCGACCGTTCATGACTGACGATCTGCGCGATGTTGTGCTGGCTCATCCAGCTCGGACATTGTCACAAGAAGTGCTGTTTAGCGCACTCAGCGACGATATCCTGCCGATCGGCCCGATGCCATCACTTCACCCCGCAACACCCATTGCGACACCGGGCGGCTACCGCCCTGCCGAAGTCTTGCAACGCGGCGATACCGTAGTGACAGACAGCGGCGACATCGTTCCCATCCTGCACACGATACGCCACACCGTTCCCGCGCGCGGCAGCTTTGCCCCAGTGCGGCTGCGCGCACCCTATTTTGGCCTGCAGCGCGACATCGTCGTCGCGCCTGAACAGCGACTTGTTCTGAAAGGGTCCGAGGTCGAATACATCTTTGGACAGGAAGCGGTCCTGGTGCCTGCTCGGCACCTCGTGAACGGGCACGCCGCGATCTGGAACACATGCGGTAGCACTACAGACTACGTTCAACTTATCCTGCCTGGGAATGAGTCTCTGATTGCGGCAGGCTGCGCAGTCGAAAGTCTGTATATCGGGCGTATTCGCCGTGATGCAGAGCGTTTGAATGCAAGTGTGCTGGCAGACGTCCCAAGCCGTCTGCTGCCCGAACATGCGCGACCCATTCACCAGGTGCTGGGCCCGTTCGAGGCGATCACGCTGGTCGACCAACGCGCGGCTTAAACGGGACAGGGTCAACTGGCATAGTTTGATCCCTCTTCGTCCAGAATGGCCTTCAGCTCGGCCAGATGACGCAAATCCTGCTCGGGATAATCCTCGATCTCCTGCGCCGTCTTTTCTGCGACATCATCCGGGATCAGGCGCAGCGGCTGCCCGGTTTGCAGCGCCAAAAGATAGGTCTGGCAGGCCCGCTCGAAATAGAACATCCGATTGAACGTTTCGGCCACTGTATCGCCAATCACCATGATCCCGTGATTGCCCATGACCATCACCTTCGTTTTGGGATCATCGAACAGCTTGGCACAGCGTTCACCCTCTTCCTCGAAGGCAAGGCCGCCATAATCCCCATCAACCACCACACGATTGTAAAACATGCACCCATTTTGATCGACGGGCGGCAACGTGCTGTCGGCCAAGGCCGCAAGAGCTGTGGCATAGGGCGAATGCACGTGCATGGCGCAGCGGGCATGGGCGCAATGCCGATGCATCCCACCGTGCAGCCCCCACGCAGTCGGATCGGGCGCGTCTGGCCCCTCCATGCTGTCGGGATCATTTGCATCCACGACAATCAGGTCCGACGCCTTGATGCGTGAGAAATGCATCTGGTTTGGGTTCATCAAAAACTTCGTCCCATCGTCATTGATCGCAAGGGAGAAGTGGTTCGCCACCGCTTCATGCATGTTCAAACGCACGGTCCAGCGAAAGGCAGCAGCCAGATCAACGCGCTCCTGCCAATTGTCCATGTTGGGGCGAATCTGTGCGACGGTCATGATGCTCTCCCTTTGCCTGGATCAAAGCGTGCACGGCGGCACTGCTTCGATCAATACAAATCCCGCTCTGCTCGCGAAACCACGTCAGCCAAACCCCGCCTGCCGAAATGACAGTTTCACAACATCTGTGCGGTCCCCCTTGCACCTCCCCGCGAAACTTGATCATTTAGGACATGGAACATGACCTTTTCCCGTCCTGGCCCGATGTTGCCCCCGATCTTGTAAATGTCGCCGCTGGCCGTGCGCCTGCGGATACTGTCATTCGCGGTGGCATCTGGGTGAATGTGCACACGCGCGAGGCACTGCCAGACCATGACATCGCCATCAAACACGGGCGTATTGCCTGCGTCCTGCCGGACGCCAGCGCACAGATTGGACCCGAGACCGAGATCATCGAGGCAAATGGCCGCTACATGATCCCCGGACTGTGCGACGGACACATGCATATCGAATCCGGTATGCTCACCCCCGCAGAGTTTGCGGCGGCCGTCATTCCACACGGCACCACCACCATGTTCACCGACCCGCACGAGATCGCCAACGTGCTTGGCCTCGAAGGCGTGCGTCTGATGCATGACGAGGCGCTGATGCAGCCGGTGAACATCTGGACACAGATGCCCTCCTGCGCGCCCTCAGCGCCAGGGATGGAAACGACAGGGTACGAGATCAGCGCCGAGGATGTGGCTGAGGCCATGGCATGGCCGGGCATCATCGGTCTGGGCGAGATGATGAATTTCCCCGGCATGGCCGCCGCCGATCCGCAGATGCTGGCCGAAGTCGCGGCGACCCAGCGCGCAGGCAAGACCGTCGGCGGACACTACGCATCGCCTGACCTTGGCCCTGACTTCGCCGCCTATGTCGCAGGCGGCCCCGCGGATGATCACGAAGGCACGTGTGAGGCTGACGCCATTGCCCGGATGCGCCAAGGCATGCGGTCCATGATCCGGCTGGGCAGCGCGTGGTACGACGTTGAAACGCAGATCACGGCGATCACCGAAAAGGGCCTCGATCCCCGCAACATGATCCTTTGCACCGATGACAGCCACTCTGGCACGCTGGTGAATGACGGGCACATGAACCGCGTTGTGCGGCACGCCATCGAATGTGGATGCGACCCGCTGATCGCTTTGCAAATGGCGACGATCAACACGGCCACACACTTTGGGCTCGAGCGTGAAATCGGGTCACTGACACCCGGACGCCGGGCGGATGTGATCCTGACATCCGACCTCGCGACACTGCCCATCGAACAAGTGATTGCACGCGGCAAAACAGTCTCTCTCAATGGGGAACTGACGACTGAATGCCCGCATCTCGACTGGCCCACCAAGGCGCGGCAGACCGTGAACATGGGTGCGCCCAAGACGGCCACCGACTTCGAGATCGTAGCCCCAGAGGGCCGCAACTCCGTCACTGCAAACGTGATCGGCGTGGTCGAAAATCAGGCGCCCACGAAAGCGCTGAAACGCGACATGCCTGTCAGCGACGGCAAGGTCGAAAGCCACGGCGACACCTGCCAGATCGCGCTGGTCGAACGGCACCAGGCGACCGGCGGCGTGACAAACGCGCTGGTGTCCGGCTTTAACTACCAGGGCAAAATGGCCATGGCCTCGACCGTGGCGCATGACAGTCACCACATGATCGTCGTCGGCACAGACCGGGATCAGATGGCACTGGCCGCCAACAGGCTGGCCGAAGTGGGTGGCGGCATCACCATCTTCCACGATGGGGAAGAACTCGCGCTTGTCGAACTGCCCATTGCGGGCCTAATGTCAGACAGCCCCGCCCGTGATGTTGCCGCCAAAGCTGACAAGATGGTGCAGGCCATGGTTGATTGCGGCTGCACCCTGAACAACGCCTATATGCAGCACTCGCTGCTGGCGCTTGTCGTTATTCCTGAACTGCGCATCTCCGACCTGGGACTGGTCGATGTCCGCACGTTTGATTTCATTCCAGTCCTTGAGACAACAACATGAGAACACTTGAACAAGCTGGCCACGGCCACACCGAATTTCACGACGCCAAGGCCGCAGTGACACATCTGCGCGAGTTGTACGAAGACGCGGTCGAATTCCTCAGCCAGCAGTTCCAGCACGCGATGGAGCACGGCGCACCCGAGGGGCGCGTGCGCGCCTACTACCCTGAAATCCGCTTTACCACGTCAAGCTACGCGCAGGTCGATACGCGCCTCAGCTTTGGACACGTGGCAGACCCGGGCACCTACGCCACGACGGTCACGCGGCCGGACCTTTTCGAAAACTACCTGACACAACAAATCGGCCTGTTGATCACCAATCACGGGCAACCTGTCGAAATCGGCTACTCATACACACCGATGCCCGTCCATTTCGCGGTGGCAAACGAACAGAACATAACCGTCCCGCAAGAGGGAGCAGCGGCCTTTCCCCTGCGTGACGTGTTTGACGTTCCGGATTTGACAAACACCAACGATGATATCGTCAACGGCACCTACGAACCTGTGGACGGGATCGGCCCGCTTGCCCCTTTCACGGCGCAGCGCATCGATTACTCGCTGGCACGGCTTACACATTACACCGCCACCGATGCGCATCACTTCCAGAACCACGTTCTGTTCACGAACTACCAGTTCTACGTCTCGGAATTCGAAGCGTATGCGCGCGCGCAGATCGATGATCCCGAGAGCGGCTACATCTCATTCGTATCGACCGGGAATGCCGAGATCACGGCCGGCGATCAGGAATTGCCGACCAGCCCCAAGATGCCGCAAATGCCAACCTACCACCTCAAGCGCGCGGACGGTTCCGGCATCACGCTGGTGAACATCGGTGTGGGTCCGTCAAACGCGAAGACGGCCACGGACCATATCGCCGTCCTGCGCCCCCATGCCTGGCTGATGGTTGGCCACTGTGCCGGTCTGCGCAATTCCCAGGCCCTGGGGGACTTCGTTCTGGCCCACGCCTACCTGCGCGAGGACAACGTGCTCGACACTGACCTGCCGCCATGGGTTCCCATCCCCGCGCTGGCCGAGATCCAGATCGCCTTGGAAGAGGCGGTGGCCGAGACCACGCAACTCAAGGGCTACGAGCTGAAGCGCATCATGCGCACCGGCACCGTGGCGAGCTACGATGACCGCAACTGGGAACTGCGCGACCAGCATGGGCCGGTGCAGCGCTTGTCCCAATCCCGCGCCATCGCACTGGATATGGAAAGCGCAACGATTGCTGCCAACGGCTACCGCTTCCGCGTGCCCTACGGCACATTGCTCTGCGTGTCCGACAAGCCACTGCATGGCGAATTGAAGCTCCCGGGTATGGCTTCGAACTTCTACAAAGAGCAGGTTGCGCGCCATTTGATGATCGGAATCCGCGCGATGGAGCATCTGCGAACCATGCCTCTGGAGCGCATTCACAGCCGGAAATTGCGGTCTTTTGAGGAAACAGCCTTCCTTTAACGGCGAAAAACAGCGGAAAACCCCTTATTTTAGCTTGCCTTGAGCCACTATTCGTTGTGTGTTCGCACAACATTCCGTTATATTGCGGATCAGAGGCCCAAGTTGTCGGGCAGACGAAGGAGACCATGAAATGGCAAAACCAATGACAAAAACCCAACTCGTCGCCGCGCTGGCCGAAGAAATGGGGACAGACAAGAAATCCGCAGGCGGCGCGCTGGACGCGATCTGCGGGCTGATCACCAAGGAAGTTTCGGGCGGTGGCGCAGTCACTCTGCCGGGCGTTGGCAAAATCTATTGCCGCGAGCGTCCCGAGCGCATGGTGCGTAACCCTGCAACGGGTGAACAGTTCAAGAAAGAAGCGGACAAGGTCGTGAAAATGACCATCGCCAAAGCGCTGAAAGACAGCGTGAACGGCTAAGACCGCGTCTCTCGACGTATTCAGGGTCGCCCTCGGGCGGCCCTTTTTTATGGGCTGTACACCGTGGCCGCGTCGCCCAGGTAGTTGTCCCACGCAAACCAATAGCTGATGTGCCCCGCGATCCGTTCCAACCGTGTCCCATCCGGGCCAAACAGCGCATCCTCAGTCACCCGCCACGCGGCCCCCGACTGATCTGCGATCTTTCCATCGGTTTGGCTGAACGTCCTGTCACCGCGTTCATAGGCTCGCACACTGCGCTTGCCGACATCTCCGATCAGCAGCAAAGGCGTATCCGCAATTCCATCGTTGATGATCGGCTGCCCTTCAAACGCATTCAGCGGCCAGCCACGCGCAGCGCCGAATTGGCGGACGGCAAAGATATAGTCCTTCTGCGCGTGCTGCCGCTGATCGACCTGCGCCGGAAACATCAGGTCTGGCGAGGCGAAGTAGTCGTTGTAGACCACGCCCGAGCCATAGTCGCGGCGATGCCCGGTGTTCACGCTCAGCACCTTGGTCTTCGGGTTCGACGCTTTCCAGCTATCCCACGTGGTGATGACCACCGGGCGCTGCTGCAACTCGATCCCGCTGTTCACAAGCGGCCCCACAACGGGCTTGCCGGTCCACTGATTCCACAGCGAATGCGTCTCGCGGTCAAACATCAGCTTGTTCGATCGATACAAAAACCCGGACGACCCGAACACCAACGGCTTCGAGCGCTGCGGCACGTCCGTTTCAAACAGGATGCCCGAGCCGCACAGCGTACAATAGGCCAACGCCACTGGCACACCGCCAATCACTTCGTTGAACATTTCGTGCCAGCCCATGATCCGCAACGGATAGGCCCGCACATCACCATTGATCGACACACCAAAAACCAGATCATCACCACGCAGATAATCCGCATCGCCTGCCGCAATCAGCTCAGGATTATCGAGCGACGGGATACCGTCCTTAACCACACCGCCCCACGCAATTTCTTCCAGCCGGATGCGCATCTGATCGGGCTGGATATGCTCAGGCCGCAGGAACAGGTCGAAATTGTCATCGATCCGCAGCATGACCTCGCGTTTGTAGGTGGGGAAATCTTCGTGCGGTTTGACCTGCGGGTTCTGCTCCTGCCACAACATCCACTGGAACCAGTCGGTGAAGTAGTCCTCACCGGTGATCGCCGTCAGTGTTTCGGCAATCTGTGGGCCACGGGATCGGGAAAAGCGCAAGGATGTGATCAACGGGGCGGCCATGTCGGGTGACCCGCGCTCTTCGATCCACTTCAATGCGGCTTCGAATTCGGTGGTGGGGGCCGACAATGGCGCGCGCATGGCGTCCAAAGCACTGATGCCTTGCGACAGGGCGGCATGAGGCAACAACGCACTGGACAAGGTCAGGCCACCAAAGGTGCGGCGGGTCAGGGTCATGTCGGTCCTCCTCTGCTTTGCAGCCTGTGTGCACCGAAACGCGATCACATACATTGCAAAGGGCTGTGAACACCGCCTTGCATCCCACCCCGATTTCCCCGAACGTCCGCCCAAGACGAAAAGGGACGGTCATGGACATCCGCGCACTTCTGATGGGCCTGACCTTTGCCCTGATCTGGTCGTCTGCCTTCACCTCGGCGCGGATTATCGTGACGCACGCACCGCCCTTCGCGGCGTCGTCCTTACGCTTCTTCATTGCCGGGATCATCGGTGTCGCCGTGGCACGGATGATGGGCCAGACATGGAACCTGACCCGCGACCAGTGGCGCGCCATGCTGATCTTCGGCCTGTGCCAGAACGCGATCTATCTGGGCCTGAACTTCTATGCCATGCAGACGGTCGAGGCGTCGGTGGCGTCGATCATCGCCTCGACCATGCCACTGATGGTGGCCTTTGCCGGATGGGTCGTGTTTCGGGACAGGCTTCCCACGATGGGTGTCATCGGGTTGGTGCTGGGGATCACAGGCGTGATCCTGATCATGTCGGCGCGGCTGGATGCGGGCGTTGACCTCTTTGGCGTGGCGCTTTGCGTGATCGCCGCCGTTGCCTTGACCGTAGCAACCCTGTCGATGCGCACAATGTCGTCCGGGGGCAACCTGATGATGGTTGTCGGATTGCAGATGTTCGTGGGCGCCGTGGTGCTGGGCATCGCCTCCGCCATGATTGAAACGATCGAAGTGACACCGACACCGGCACTTTATGCCGCCTTTGCCTACACCGTTTTGGTTCCCGGTCTTGCCGCCACCTGGATCTGGTTCGCGCTTGTCGCCCGGATCGGGGCAACCAAGGCGGCCACCTTCCACTTCCTCAACCCCTTCTTCGGTGTCGCCATCGCCGCAGCGCTTTTGGGCGAACGCTTGGGTGCGCAAGATATCGTTGGTGTCGCCATCATCACGGTCGGTATTCTTGCGGTGCAATTGTCACGACAGACCAAAAGCTGAACACGACCACTTGCGCCCGCGCGCACCCACAATATTGTGTCCCGAGATTTCAGATTTCGGAGCCTTTTTGATGCGCCGCCGCACATTTCTTCTGTCTGCTGCCGCCTGCGCCGTGCCATCGCTCGGCGCGGCCTATCCGGCGCAAACCTTCACACCTGCCATCTGGCGGGATCTACGCGGCACGGATCAAACGGTCGTGATGAATTTTCGGGCCAGCTGGTCCCTGACATGCCAGATCAAATCCGACCTGATCGCCGAGGCGCTGGCGGAAAACCCGGCGTACACCAACCTGACATTCGTTGACGTGGATTGGGATACGTTTGGCCCATCGCAAATGACCCAACGGCTGAAGGTCAAACGCCGTTCGACCTTGCTGGTGATGAAGAACGGGGACGAAGTGGCCCGGCTTGTGAATGAACCCTATGCCCGCAAGGTCCGCGCACTTCTGGACGCCGCCCTTGCTGCCTGAGGCAACGCGCCCAAGGCGCTATGCCTTTCTGCTCATTCCCGGCTATTCCCAATTGGGCTTTGCCTGCGCGTTGGAGGCTCTGAGCCTTGCCAACCTGCACCCGTCAGGTCAGACATTTTATACGTGGCGCGTGATCGGAGAAACGGGCGATCCGGTGCCAGCCTACAACGGCATCACCACCGCCGTGGATGCCGCGCTGCCCGAACTTTCCCGTGACGAAACGCTTGTCGTCTGCGCCGGCAATCGGGCGGCCGAGGGCAGTACCAAACCCATCCTCAACTGGCTGCGCCGCGAGACACGCAAAGGCATGGACTTTGGCGCGCTGTCTTCCGGTACGTATACGCTGGCGCTGGCCGGTCTGTTGGCAGGCAAACAGGTGACCACCCATTGGGAATACCGCGACGCCCTGATCGAGCTTCTGCCCGACGTGATCATCGAAAACAGTCTCTATTCAAAGGACGGACGCATCTTCACCACCGCGGGCGGGGCGGCATCCATGGACATGATGCTGGACCGGATCAAATCGGAATACGGCGTTGATCTTGCGACATGGGTGGCGGACCAGATGGTGTACACCGACCCGCGTGCCGCCAGTCACGGTCAACGCCTGTCACGCCGGGCGCGTCCGGACATGGCGCATGGCAAACTGGGCATGGCGCTGCAGATCATGGAAAACAACCTCGAAGACCCGCTGCGCCCGGACGAGATCGCCGACCTGATCGAACTCAGCACACGGCAACTGGAAAGGGTGTTTGCCAAGCATCTGGGCATGTCCCCCAAGCGTCACTACCTGCAGCTGCGGCTGGAAAAGGCACGTGGGCTTTTACGCCAGACCAACCTGAGCGTCACGGACATTTGCGTGGCATGCGGGTTCCGATCGCTCTCGCATTTCTCCAAAAGCTATCGCGGCACCTTTGGCCTGAGCCCCGGACAGGAAAAACGTGGCACGGGATCGATGTGGCCGACACAGCCATGATTGCGGCATCACGCAACGCGATGTATCCCACCCCAAAAGGAACGAGGGGCAGATGAAATTTCTGTTTGTGCATCAGAACATGCCGGGCCAGTACCGCGAGCTGATCCAATGGTTGGCGGCACAAGGCGGGCACCAGATAGTCTTTCTGACCCAACGCCAGAAAGCACCCCAATTCGAGGGCGTCCAAACGGTCGTCTACAAGTCGCACCATCAGGCCAAGGAAGACGCCTACGGCCTCTCCCGCACATGGGAAAACGCCTCCGGCAACGGCTTTGGCGCTGTCATTGCCCTGCGCCAGCTGGTGGACAAAGGGTTCACCCCGGACATCGTCATCGGTCATGTCGGGTGGGGCGAGATGTCGTTCTTTCGCGAAGTGCTGCCCGACACGCCGATGATCGGGTTTTTTGAATACTATTATTCAGCCCATGGTGGCCCGGTTGGCTTCGACCCCGAAAGTCCGGTCAGCGAACACGCGCCGTTCATCATGCACGGCCACAACGTGGTGCCACAGGTCAACCTGAACGTAGTCGACGTGGCGCACAGCCCGACCAATTGGCAACGCGACCGGTTTCCCAAACACTTTCATGACAAGATGTATGTGTGCCACGATGGCATTCGCACCGACAAGCTGAAGCCAAACAAGAAGGCGAAGGTCAGCCTTGGGCGGATTGGTCGGCCGCTGACGGCCAAGGATGAGATCGTGACATTCATGTCCCGCAATCTCGAAACCACGCGCGGCTACCACCAGTTCATGCGCGCCGTTCCCAAGATCCAAAGGGCACGACCCAACGCCCGCATCCTCGTAATAGGCGGCAATGATGCGTCCTATGGCAGCAAGAACAAGCACCCCGGTGGCTTGCGCGGCCAGATGGAGGCAGAGGTGGGGCACCTGATTGACTGGGACCGGCTCCATTTTCTGGGGCAAGTGCCATACGAAAGCTATCAAAGCATCATTCAGATCAGCTCGTGCCATATTTACCTGTCGATGCCGTTTGTGATGTCATGGTCCCTGCTGGAAAGCATGTCGATGGAGGCAACGATTGTCGCCAGCGACGTCGCCCCGGTCCGCGAGGCTGTAGAACATGGCAAGACGGGCTTGCTCGTCGACTTCTTCGACCCCGATGCCATTGCCGCGCAAGTCGCAGACGTTCTGGAAAAACCCCGCGACTACGCGCATCTTGGCCCTGCCGCGCGCCAGCATGTGATTGACACCTACGACTTTGAAACCATCTGCCTGCCGGAACACATCCGCCAGATCAACGCGCTGGTCCCGGCGGACAAACAGATCGCGACAGGGTAAGCCATGCGGATCGTGATGCTTGGCGCGGGCGGAAAACTGGGCCAATTGCTCGAACCACGGTGGCCGGGTGAAGCGGTTTGGACCGCACGTTCCGATGTCGACATTGCCGACCCCAACACACTGACCCGCACGCTGAACGGGGCAGATGCGGTTTTTTGCCTTGCGGGGGTCACCCCCGGTTCCACAGCTTCGATGGAGTTGAACGCGACGCTGGCCCGGCAGACACTGGATGCCGCACAGGGTGCGCATGTCTTCCTGTTTTCATCCGCGGCTGTTTACGGCGCGCTGCAGGGGCCTCTCACCGAAGATGGACCAACATCACCGCAAAGCCCGTATGGCAAGTCTAAGCTCGAGATGGAGCGCCTGGCCGCCAGGCACCCGAACCCAAGCACATCGCTGCGGCTGGGCAATGTCGCCGGGGCGGACGCAATCCTTGGCGGTTGGAAACCCGGCTTTCAGCTCGATCAGTTCTCCGACAACACAACTCCGGCCCGCAGCTATATAGGTCCGGGGAAACTGGCGCGGGTGCTGAACGCACTCACACGCGCCAACACCTTACCAAAAATCATGAACATCGCTGCGCCCAAAACGGTCAGTATGGGGGCCCTCCTGGACGCGGCTTCGCTCAAATGGACGCCACAACTGGCAACGGACCGCACGATTGCGAACGTGCATCTGGACACCAGCACGCTTGAACGGTTCACATCGTTTACGGACTCTGACAGCACAGCAGCAGGGATCGTCGCCGACTGGAAGCAAGGACCACGCAGATGACATGGCGCAAGCGTATCTTCGACCTGTTCTTTGCCAGTCTTCTGGTCATCATGCTTGGCCCGATCGTCCTGTACCTTGTATGGCTGGTTTGGCGGAAACAGGGTCGCCCGCTGTTCTATGTGGCCGAACGCATGAAGTCGCCCACAGAAAGTTTCGGACTGTGGAAATTCCGCACCATGACAATCGACAACAATGATCAGGGCGTTTCGGGCGGGCATAAGGAAGCGCGGATCACACCGCTGGGCGCCAAATTACGGGCCAAGCGGTTGGATGAATTTCCACAGCTGTGGAACATTCTGAAGGGCGATCTGTCCTTTGTTGGACCCCGCCCGCCACTGCGCGAATATGTCGAACGCTTCCCGGAACTATACGGTAAGGTATTGAAATCACGGCCAGGTGTGACAGGGCTGGCAACGATTCGTTTCCACAAGCACGAAGACAGGCTACTCGCGCGGTGCAGCACACCAGAAGAGACCGACAGCACCTATTGCCGCATTTGCGTGCCACGCAAGGCGCGGCTGGACCTCATCTATCAGAAGAATCAAAGCACCTGCTACGACTTTGACTTGGTCTTTCAAACGATTGGCAACTTGTTCCGCCGTCATCGCAGCTAGCGACCAATCCCTTATCGAATCACTTATTATGTGTAATTTGTGCCTGTGAACGGTTATTTAATGGGCATTTTTTGGCGCTTTTCCGCCGGCTATCGGCAGACTTTTCTGCACCTGCAAAATAGTTGCACAACTCTGACACGCATTCGTGTTAGCGCTTTTGGCAGCTTGGAAAGGCGACCGACCAAGGGGGCATCATGCTGAATCTGCTGAAGCTGCTTTCGCGCACGCAGAAACGAAATATTTTGATCGTCATTGATGCGATCCTGATTCCCGCTGCTCTGGTTTTTGCGTTCAGCCTCAACCTTTCCGGGCACACAGCGATCGCGAGCTTTCAAGCCTACTTGCCGATACTACCATATATGCTGATCGTGACCGTTGGCCTTTCGCTGTGGCTGGGCATTTGTTCGACAACCCTGAACGAATATGAAGCCGCATCGATCGGACGGACGGGGGTGTTCGCCGCACTCATGACGATGATGTCGATTCTGCTGACGACGGCGGCCAACATGCCA
This sequence comes from Tateyamaria sp. LSS28, assembly GCF_059611725.1. Taxonomy (NCBI): domain Bacteria; kingdom Pseudomonadati; phylum Pseudomonadota; class Alphaproteobacteria; order Rhodobacterales; family Roseobacteraceae; genus Tateyamaria; species Tateyamaria sp. LSS28. The sequence continues at coordinate 165,589 of NZ_JCAPFI010000002.1, forward strand.
CTTCCCTTGTCGACGCAAATCACGTTCGGCATCTCGTTCTTCGTCTTCTCTATCGTAAGCCGCGCGATCCTTTTGCAAGTCGTATTGGCCATCTACCGCAATGGATCCAACAGGTGTCGTGTCCTGATTTACGGCGCTGGCACGACCGGTATGCAACTGGTGTCCGCCCTACGCAGTCACGAATTCATCGAGCCTGTCGCCTTTGTTGACGACAGCCAGGCTCTGCAGGGTGTGAATGTATTGCGGTTGCCAGTCTACAGCCCCGTTCGCATTGCAGAGATTGTCGCGGAGAAGAAAATCGACCGCGTGCTGCTTGCCATTCCATCGCAAAGCCATCCCAAACAAATGCAGATCGCGAGACGCCTGCAGAAAATGGGGCTGGAGGTGCAAACACTGCCGTCCTTCTCCCAACTGATCGGGGAAGAGGCGCTGATCGAAAAGCTTACTCCGATCAATCCAAGGAATTTCCTTGGTCGCGACGAAGTCATGACAGCGCAGGATGGGGGTGACGAAGCCTATGCCGACCGGCGCGTTCTGATCTCTGGTGCCGGTGGTTCCATTGGCTCGGAACTCAGCCGTCAGGTTCTGGAGTACCGTCCGCAAAAAATCGTTCTATACGAACTGAGTGAACTTGCACTCTATCAGATCCATCAGGAACTGACCCAACTCGCCGAAGGCAGCGACATCGAAATTGTTCCGCTTTTGGGGTCTGTTACCGATGCGCGGCAAGTGCGCGCTGTGTTGAAGGATCATGATATTCAGGTTGTGCTGCACGCAGCCGCCTACAAGCACGTTCCTCTTGTCGAATTCAATCCGCTCGCCGGCTTGGCCAACAACGCTTTGGGCACGCAAACCCTGGTCACCGAGGCCGCCAGCGCAGGTGTTGAGCGGTTCATGTTGATTTCGTCGGACAAGGCGGTGCGTCCCACAAACATGATGGGGGCATCCAAACGTCTGGCCGAGCTGGTGGTGCAAGACATTGCCCAACGCATCGCAACACCAAACGGTCTGAAGTTTTCGATTGTGCGTTTTGGCAATGTGCTGGGCTCGTCCGGATCTGTTGTCCCGCTGTTTCAGGAACAGTTGCGGCGCGGCGGCCCCCTGACCGTCACACACCAAGACGTTTCGCGCTATTTCATGACCGTGCATGAGGCCGTGAACCTCGTGCTGCGCGCCGCGTCTATGGCCAAGGGCGGTGAAGTATTCGTGTTGGATATGGGCAAGCCCGTACGCATTGAACAACTGGCCCGCCAGGTGATCGAAAGCGCAGGGTTCACTGTGCGGGATGCCCAATACCCGGATGGCGATATCGAAATCGAGTTCACCGGTCTGCGCCCAGGCGAAAAGATGACCGAAGAACTGACGCTCAGCGGCACTCAGGTCGGAACCGGACACAAAAAGATCTTCTCCACGGTCGAAGACTGCCTGAGCGAAATCGAAGTTGCCTCAGCCATGAGGTCGCTGCGCCATGCGCTTGCAGCAAGCGACGAAGACGAGGCCCGCAGCGTTGTAAAGCGTTGGGTGGAAGGATTTGGGCAGAAACAAGCACATGCAGAAAAAGGCATAGAGCTTGCGCAACCCATCCAGTAAAACCTTGTAAAGCAAGGCTGACGCCTGCCATGACATTACAAGAATGCAATACTGGAAAGCTCTTAGACTTCTGGTTCAATTCAAAGGCCTGACCGTGACATATTTTACGAGACACAGTGAAAACGCTTTCGCCCTCGGGCTTGTTATCGCCATGGCCGTGGGTGGTTCGGCCCAGGCGGACACCACGACCACCTTAAGGTTCGGCGCCATCTCGGATGATTTCCTTGGTCGAACCGAGCAGTATGGCATTCTCGCATTTGACGGTGTCTCGATCTCGACCAGCACACGCGTTGGGCGGTTGGCATTCGATTTGACGCTGGGTGACTCCTTCGAAAACGAAGCTGTCGACAGTGTGCTTATCTTCGGTGACGTGGGCTACAGGTTTGGAAATGACAATTGGCAAGTTGGTGTCGGGCAGTTCGAAAGACACTGGTCGCCTTCCGAATACACGTCGTTGATACTGTCTCGAAATGCGCCTGCCTTCCCGTCTGTCTACATCCGCAAGGAAGAGGCGCGCACCTCGGATGTCCCGGTTCTGCGGTGGATAGGGCCCTGGAACGGTGAGGTCTTTATCGGTCAAACCGACGATGCGAACCAACCCGACAACGCATTGATACTTGGCATGCGTCTTGGGTTCGAGCCTATCCGCGACCTCGAAATTGAGCTTGTCCGCGTGGCCCAATACGGTGGCGCAGGCCAGCCAGATGGCTTTGATACGTTCCTTGACGTACTGGTCGGCAACTCGAATGAGGGCGACAGCGCCCCGGCCAACCAGATTGCCGGTGTCGGCGCCTCTTATCGCTTTGGTCCCGAGACGTTCAGCAACCGCATCTACGGCCAGGCTGTGGGTGAAGACGAGGCAGGCGGATTGCCCTCGTGCTTCTTCTTTCTGTACGGGCTGGAAAACAAGTCGCGGCTCTTCAACGCCGATACCACGATAACGCTCGAACATGTCGACACCACCGTGGACTTCAGTACGGCTGGCTTTTGCGGGCCAAACACGGCCTATAACAACGACGTCTATTCCTATCGCAACGAAGGCGTGGTGATGGGTGCTGCGATCGGGTCGGAAAGTCGCTCAACCAGCCTGCGCGGCAAGCATGAATTCGACACATGGGCCCTGGACTGGAACGTGGGCAAGTTCACCATCAACGATGCGTCAAACCCCAATCATAGTCTCAGCAGCACCCGCGAAACCGGTACGGTTGTTTCGGTCGGTGCAAGCACTCAGGTTTGGGGTGGCACGTTGCAAGGGATCGTCGCGCACCAATCATTTGATCTGGACACCGCCGAACAAGACAGCGGTGTGCGCATCGGCGTGAATTTCAGCAGATCGTTCTAGGATTCCGCCTGCGCCAGCGCGGCCTCAACCGCGCTGCGCACCGGGCGCGACATGGGTGCAGTCCGTGCACCCCAGGTTTCGACAATGCGGCCATCGGCACCGATCAGCACCTTGTTGAAATTCCAGCGCGGCACGAACCCTGCAGTCTCGCGGAACCCCTCATATAGCGGATGCGCGTTTGCGCCCTTGATCGTCAAGATATCCGTCATCGGCATGTCGAGGCCAAAGGCCATTTCGCAGAACTCCCGCACTTCCTCGGCACTGTCCAACTCCTGGCGAAAGTCATCGGACGGTACCGCCAGCACGACCAGCCCGCGCTCACGACAAGTGTCGTAAAGGGTCTGCAGCGCTTCGTACTGCCCGGTATAGGCACATTGCGATGCGGTGTTGACCACCAGAACCGGCCGCCCCTCCCAGTCAGACATCTCGATCATCCCGCCATCAATCGATGGCAGTTGCACGTCGCGCACATCCGCATGGGCCGCTTGTGCGAGACCAATAAAAAGACAAACAAGAAATGCACGCATGTGATCGCTCCTTCTCTCGCGGTCACGTCTTAGTTAGGGCGCTGGCGCTGGCTGTCATGCTCTTCCAATTTCCTTCAATCGCACCAAGTATAAGGCAACGCTGAACGGATAGGCTGATCATGACCACCTACACCAAGAATCCCGACGTCATCGCGACACTCTCGCCCGAGGAATACCACGTCACACAGGAAAGCGGCACGGAACGCCCCGGTACGGGTAAGCTGCTAAGCAATAAAGAACCGGGCATCTATGTCGACATCGTCTCGGGTGAGCCCCTCTTTGCATCCTCCGACAAGTACGAAAGCGGCTGCGGCTGGCCCTCGTTCACCAAACCCATCGACAACGTCACCGAACACCAAGACGCCAGCCACGGCATGGTCCGCACCGAAGTGCGCAGCAAACACGGCGACAGTCACCTCGGCCACGTCTTTCCCGACGGCCCGCGCGACCGCGGCGGCCTGCGCTACTGCATCAACTCCGCGTCACTGCGGTTCGTACACCGTGACGATATGGAGGCCGAAGGCTATGGTGCCTACCTGAACCAAGTGGAGGATGTGGCATGAACGACCAACGCGCAGTACTGGCAGGCGGCTGTTTCTGGGGCATGCAGGACCTGATCCGCAAGAAACCGGGGGTCAAGGCGACCCGCGTAGGCTACACCGGCGGGGATGTCCCGAACGCAACATACCGCAACCACGGCACCCACGCTGAAGGGATCGAGATCATATATGACCCCTCGGTCATCACCTTCCGCGATCTGCTCGAGCTTTTCTTCCAGATCCACGACCCGACCACGCTGAACCGGCAAGGCAACGATGTGGGCCTCAGCTATCGCTCGGCCATCTACTACGTGGATGACGCCCAAAAGCAGGTGGCACTGGATACCATCGCGGATGTGGAAGCCTCCGGCATCTGGCCCGGCAAAGTCGTGACAGAGGTCGAACCGGTGGGGGATTTCTGGGAAGCCGAACCCGAACATCAGGACTACCTCGAACGCATCCCGAACGGCTACACGTGCCATTTCGTACGCCCCGACTGGGTTCTGCCCAAACGGGCCGCTGAATAGAGGCAATGGCGGGCATCGCGCCCGCCCTTTTCACAGGGCGATACCCGGTCGCCCTGTCGCCTCTGCAACCAACACAGCCTCGACAAACACCTCGCGCGCCTCCGCCTGCGCCGTGCGAATGTCCCGCGCGACATGCAGCTCGACATCAGATGCCCCCGCAGCAAGCGCCGAAGCACGCGCGTCTTCCACCAAAACAGTCTCTAACCGGGCCAAAGCAGGCTCTGACGCTGCAAAATCCTCGGGCCCCGACAGCAAATGCACGCGAAACAGCCCCTCGGACGGAGAGGTGACCGTTCCTGTCCGCCGCACAGTCACACGGCCCACAACAGCGCCAATCGCATTGGCAACACCCCCATCCTCGGGCAACTGCATGTCACAGCCCAGACGCGCCCCCACCGCAGGGTAATATGCCCGTGCCGACGCACCCAAACCCACAACATACACGTCCAGACCAGTGGACACACGCACCAAACCTTTTGCCCCCGAAAGACCGCGTTGCATCAACGAATGGGTTGCCAACGCCTCGTCCAGCCCATCCTCGGCCAATGCCGCCTCAAGCAGCGCAACGCTGGTCTGATATGTCAGCCGATCGACAACCATCTCCGCCACTTGCTCCGCCGTTTCAGCAAGCCGCTCTCCGGCACCAGTGCGACGTCGTCCAAACAGGGCGCAGGCCAAGCGCGCGGCCTCGGCATCCCACACGCTCAAACCACCCAGCACATGGCTGGCATCCGATGGGGTGAGACCCGCCACCTGCACCAACCCACGTCCCACAAGGCGCTTGAGCGCGCCATGCTCCATCCGTGTGCGCAACACTGCGCCCAGACCATGCACGCGCTCGCCAATACGGGCCAACAGGTCCGCATCCCGCGCAGCCAAACCATCCGCCTGCACACCCGGCACTGCCCTTACGAAACGGCCGTCATGCTCACCAGGCGTGGTATTCCGCATGTGCAGCTCAAGCACCGGCAGCACGGCCTCGGGCGCTTCCTGCGCCAACAAGGACACCGGCAACACCCGGCGCGGTCCAAGGGTCACGCCACCGCGCAAACCCTCCGTGACAAAATGCACCTCGCTGTCACCGCCCAACCCGGTCGTGCGCATCGCCACGGCCTCGACCATGGTGCGGTGCGGACCAACACGCGCACCATCCGGATCAATCACGGGCCGACCACCCCGCAGTACGGCCACATCCGTGGTCGTGCCCCCGATGTCACTGACCAGCGCATGATCCGCCCCGGTCAGCCAGCGCGCGCCAACGATGGACGCTGCAGGACCGCTCAGGATCGTCTCGATGGGCCGCGCCCGCGCTTGCGTGGACGACATCAATGCCCCGTCCCCCCGCACAACCATCATCGGCGCACGGATGCCAATGGTGCGCAGCTCCGCCTCGGTCCGCCCGATCAGCGCATCAATCATGCCAATCAACCGGGCGTTCAGGACGGCGGTCAACGCGCGCTTGGGTCCACCCAGCTTCGCGGACAATTGGTGCGAGGCGGACACGGGCAACCGCGTCACATCACGTACCAGCTCCATGGCACGCACTTCATGCGCAGGGTTGCGCGTGGCAAATTGCCCAGCCACGGCAAACCCACTCACATCGCTTTTATGTTTCTCTAAAAAGGTCAAAAGGTCCGCTTCATCCAGCGGCACAGCCTCCGACCCGTCGTGCTTGTGCCCCCCTGCCAGAACACAAACGGGATCACCGCCCAGCGCATCGGCCAGGCCCTGTGTCTCCAGATCCCGTTCGCGAAAGCCGATGAGGATCAGCGCAACACGCCCACCCTGTCCTTCGACCAACGCGTTGGTGGCGAGGGTCGTGGACAGGGACGCCATTCCAACCTCCGCCGGATCAACGCGGGCCTCTTTCAACACTGCACGCACAGCGCGCCCGACACCCACCGCCAGATCATGGCGGGTGGTCAACGCCTTGGCGCGGGCCAGAACCCGCTCCTCATCCTGCATCAAAACAGCGTCGGTATAGGTGCCGCCCGTATCCACACCCAGCAAAATCGCCATGCTCATTCCCCGTTTTTGCGCAGCCCTACAGCGCCCGCTTGCGACCCGTCGCGCTCAATTGCGTCACCGCCCAACGGGCTGCGTCCGCCACGGCCGCATCCGGATCGTTCACAAGAGCCTGCACGGCGGGCAACAGATCGGCACACTCCGAATTTCCGATGGCATAGGCCACGTTGCGGACAAACCGATCCCGCCCGATCCGCTTGATGGGCGACCCCGAAAACCGGGCCCGAAATCCTGCGTCGTCAAGGGCGGCCAGCTCAGCAAGAGGCGGCTGCCCCACAGCGCCTAAATAGCGCATGTCGCTGGCAGCAACGGCAAACTTGTTCCACGGGCAGACCGCCAGACAATCGTCACAACCATAAATCCGGTTGCCCAGACCGGGGCGCAGCTCTTCGTCCACCGGCCCCTTGTGCTCGATCGTCAGGTACGAAATGCAGCGCCGCGCATCCAGCTGATAGGGTGCCGGAAAGGCGTTCGTCGGACAGATATCCAAACAGGCGCGGCACGATCCACAATGATCGATCTCCGGCGCGTCGGGTTCCAGTTCCAAAGTGGTGAATACAGACCCTATGAAGGCCCAATTGCCCCAATCCCGGCTCACAAGATTGGTGTGTTTGCCCTGCCACCCAAGGCCCGCTGCCTGCCCCAAAGCCTTCTCCGGCACAGGTGCAGTGTCTACAAAGACCTTAATCTCGCCGCCGGCTGTCTCGATCAACCAGCGGCCCAGACGCTTGAGGCGCTTCTTCACGATGTCATGATAGTCCCGCCCCTGCGCATAGACGGACACGGCCCCCACCTCAGGTCGGTCCAGCACCGCCAGAGGATCATGCTCCGGTGCATAGCTCTCAGCCAACATGATCACAGACCGCGCCTCGGGCCACAACGCCGCCGGATTGCCACGCCAATGCATCCGCTCGGCCATCCACCCCATCTGCCCATGCCGCCCAGCCTCAACAAAGGTCTGTAGCCGTCCCGGCACGTCGGGCACAGCATCTGGGCGACAGACCCGCGCCCTCACGAACCCCTCGTCCAGAGCACGCCTTATGACCCGTTCTTTCAGGTCCATCTCTTCCCTGTTTCAAAAAAATCCCGGGGTCTGGGGCAGCGCCCCAGTCCGACGCCGCATTCAGAAATCCAGATCATTGTAATGCCGCGGCGGCGGGAACCCCGGCACCTGATCGGCCAGGATACTCCGAAAGGCAGGGCGCGACTTGATCTTGGCATACCAATCCTTGACCACCTCCGAACGGTTCCAATCCACATCCGAAATATAGTCCAAGGAAGACAAATGCGCAGCCGCCGCAAAATCGGCCAGTGTCATGTTGTCCCCAGCTAACCAACGGCGATGATCCAGCAGCCACGTCATGTAGTCGAGATGATACTTGATCGCCTTCGCCCCATCCTTGACGTTGCGGCTGTCGGGAAAACCCTGGCCCATCACCTTCTTGTTCACCCGCTCATAAAGCAGCTTCGACGTCACCTCATCGTGGAACTTGTCGTCGAACCAGCCCACCAACCGGCGGACCTCCAGCTTCGCCACCGGGTCAGAGGGCAGCAGAGATGGTTCCGGGCGCGTCTCCTCGATGTATTCACAGATGGCGGCGCTCTCGCTCATCATCACGCCGTCCAGACGCAGCACCGGCACCTTGGCCGCAGGGTTCCGGCGCAGAAAGTCCGGGTCAGCCTCCCAATACCGCTCCTCGACCAGCTCAACCTCGATCTTCTTCTCGGCAAGGCTCAGACGCACCTTGCGGCAGAATGGGGACAGGGGAACGTGAAACAGGCGGGCCATGGTCAATCCGGTTTGGTCAAACGTTTGGCATCCATGCACGGCTGGCCCATGATTTTCAACTCTGGAAACAGTCTGCCCGCCCATCCGCGCGGATCGTGGCCGCTCCGCTCAGGATCTGCGATGTCCGCTTGCGCACGAAGGGCGAAGGCTGACTGGCAGACCGTCCCTTCGGGTTCGGCAAGATCGCGGCCAGACGGGCCGCCTGGACATTTGATAATGCGTCGGGGGCGACACCGAAGTAATGGCGCGATGCCGCCTCGACGCCAAAGACACCCTCATCAAACTCCGCCACGTTCAGATAGACCTCGAGAATGCGGTGTTTGGACCACAGCGCCTCGACCAGAGGGGTCATCGCCGCTTCCATCACCTTCCGCACCCAGGACCGACCATGCCACAGGTACACATTCTTCACGACCTGCTGGCTGATCGTGGACGCGCCTCGGCTGCTGCCCTCGTCAATGGCACGGCGAATGGCCACCACGTCCAGACCCCAATGCAAACAGAAATTGGCGTCCTCGGCGGCGACGGCCGCGCGCGCCATGATGGGCGCAATCTCCTCCATCGGCACCCATTCGTGGTCCACACCACCCAGGCGGCGAGACTCTTGCATCATGTACAGGGTGGTGGGCGGGTTGATCACGGACCAAAGCAAGGCCGCCACAACAGCCACCAGAAACACCACGCTCACGCCGCGCAATGTCCACCGCAACAGCCAGCGGCCCGGTCGAAACCGATGCTTCGCCTTGGTTTTTGATGTACGTTTACTGCTCTTTCTTGCCATGCGCCCAGCTATAGGGCGCAGAACATCGCAAGTGAACTATCGCGTCAGAGATTGGGCAAGATAGGTGCCAATACGACGCGCTCCTGACGGGGAAGGGTGGATGCCATCAAAGGCATAAAGCCGGCGATCCGACGGGTCCATCACGTCCTCACTATCGACAAAGCGCAGGCCCGGGGTAGCGGCAGCCAATCGGGCAAGGCGGGCATCGTATTCTACCAGGTAGGGCCGGCAGCCCGTGAACTGCCCGGACCGGGCACTGGCGTAGTACCCCATCCAGATCACCTGCGTCCCAGTTTGACGCAACTGGGCCAGAAAGGCGGGCACCTCGCCCGTCAGGTCGGGCGCGATCAACCCGTCCAGAACAGCATCACAGGCCTGACACCTGCAATCGCTCAGGAAATCATTGGCCCCACCATTGATCAGGATCACATCCCACGCACCGCTTCGAAACTGCGCACGCACATCGAACCCCGCAGCACGGCCCAAGGACGAGTCATTGGAAAACCGCGCGCCCGCCACGGCATCATTCTCGACCCGTGCATCCAGCAGATCCCCCATGACGGACGGAATGTCCCGGCCAGTCCACTTGTGCCACGCCAGGATACTGTCGCCGATGGCCAGAACCCGCAACGGCTCCGCAGATGCAGCACCGGCCAGCATCCAAAAAACAAGAACAAGCAATCGCATAGGTGTAAGATATGGCAGGCGCGTGCGAAGACCAGACCGCAACACTCTGTTCACCAATTCATCAAAAATTAAACTTAATTACAAAGTGTTAATCACTAAGACGCGTTAACGATGTCTGCTATTTTTGCCGTGGTGGAGGCGTTCAAACCCGCACGGAGTTAGGAGATGATCGAACCAACAACCGGGGTCCAACCGGGGACCATTGCGCACCAATACCGCGTGCTCAACGCAGCCGACGCAGCACTTGTCTGGGTGTTGAAATGGTCTGGTGATGCGAACCACGTCATCGCAAACAAGCTGGGGACAATGCCCACGCGTGTCGCGGACATCCTTGCGGAAAACACGCATTTGGGCAGCAAGGAACAGGCGACCAGGATGGTCGCCCGCTCCGAAAGCTGACTATTCCGCCGGAATGGCCGCTGTTTCTTCGCTGATCGGATGCGCAAGCTTGTTCAGCATCTCCTTCGGACAAATCTGAAGGAAATTGTGTTGCTCGACATCCCAGTGCTGAAGGAGGGTGGCCGCCTTGGCACTCCCCGTCTCTTCCAGATGGCGCTCCAGCAAACCTTCCAACTGCGCCTTCCAATGGTCCACGGTCACGGGGCAGGTCACCAGCGTTTCCATGTTCATAAGCGCTTGGGCTTTGCCTTCCGGATCATAAAGATAGGCCATGCCGCCGGTCATGCCCGCGCCAAAGTTGGCCCCGATCTCACCCAGAATGACGGCGACACCACCGGTCATGTATTCACACCCGTTCGACCCGCAGCCCTCAATCACCACCTTCGCGCCCGAGTTCCGCACGGCAAACCGTTCGCCTGCGCGACCGGCGGCAAACAGGTAACCATCAGTGGCACCATACAGCACGGTGTTGCCGATGATCGTGTTGTCCGCAGCGACGATGGGGGATGCCATGGGCGGACGCACCACGATGGTGCCGCCCGACAGACCCTTGCCCACATAGTCATTGGCATCGCCAGACACTTCCAGCTTCAGCCCTGGTGCTGCAAAGGCGCCCAAGGACTGACCCGCTGACCCGTTCAGCTTCACGGTCAGATGGTCGGGTTGCAGCGTATTGCGCATCCCGAACTTACGCACGATGTGGCTGCTGGTGCGGGTGCCCACGGTCCGGTGGGTGTTCTGCACCGCATATTGCAGCTGCATCTTCTCGCCATCCTCAAGGAACCGCGCAGCGTCGCGCACAATCTGCGCGTCCAGCGTATCCGGCACCGCGTTGCGGTCCTTGTCGCGGTTGTAAACGATGTCCGCCGCCCCATCGACCGAGATCAGCATGGGGTTCAGGTCCAGATCATCCAGATGGGCCGATCCGCGCGACACCTGCGCCAGCAGGTCCGCCCGGCCAATCACCTCATCCAGCGACCGCGCACCAATCTCGGCCAGCAGCTCGCGCACTTCCTGCGCATAGAAAGTGATCAGGTTCACGACCTTGTCCGCATTGCCGGTGAATTTCTCACGCAGGGATTCATCCTGCGTGCAAACACCAACAGGGCAGGTGTTCGACTGGCACTGACGCACCATGATGCAGCCCATGGCGATCAGGGCCGCGGTGCCGATGCCATACTCCTCGGCCCCCAGCATCGCCGCCATGACAATGTCACGGCCTGTACGCAGACCACCATCGGTCCGCAGGGTGATCCGGTCGCGCAGGTTGTTCATCGCAAGTACTTGGTGGGCTTCGGTCAGGCCCATTTCCCAAGGCAGACCGGCATATTTGATCGAGGTCGCAGGCGATGCGCCCGTGCCACCATTGTGACCGGAAATCAGGATCACGTCGGCTTTCGCCTTCGCCACACCAGCGGCAATCGTGCCCACGCCCGACGACGCCACCAGCTTCACCGTCACCTTGCAGCGCGGGTTGATCTGCTTGAGGTCATAGATCAGCTGCGCCAGATCTTCGATCGAATAGATGTCGTGGTGCGGCGGGGGTGAAATCAGGGTCACGCCCTTGGTCGAATGCCGCAGCCGCGCGATCAGATCAGTGACCTTCATGCCGGGCAACTGCCCACCCTCACCGGGCTTGGCGCCCTGCGCCACCTTGATCTCCAGTTCTTCGCACTGGTTCAGGTACTCGGCGGTCACGCCAAAGCGGCCAGACGCCACCTGCTTGATCTTGGCGCTGGGGTTGTCGCCATTTGGCTCGGGGTGGAAGTGCGCCGGATCCTCACCGCCCTCACCACTGTCCGACTTCGCGCCAATCCGGTTCATCGCCACGTTCAGGGTCTTGTGCGCCTCCGGGCTCAGCGCGCCCAGCGACATCCCCGGCGTCACGAACCGCTTACGGATCGAGGTGATGCTTTCCACCTCTTCCAGCGGCACGGGCTTGCCCAATGGCTTGATGTCCATCAGGTCGCGCAGATGGATAGGCGGGTTCGACCGCATCTTGGCCGAATACTGTTGCCACATCTGGTAGGACGCCCGGTTGCACGCCATCTGCATCATGTGCATCGACGTGGCTTCCCACGCGTGGGTCTCACCCGACTGCCGCGCCTTGTAGAAACCGCCAATGGGCAGCACGTTGGTGCCGGTCCAGCCCTGCGCGTGGACCTCTTCCACTTTGGACTGGATGCCGGTCACACCGATGCCCGAGATGCGGCTCGTCATGCCGGGGAAGAACTCGGCACACATCGCGCGGGACAGGCCCACGGCCTCAAAATTCAGGCCCCCACGGTAGGACGACACGACGCTAATCCCCATCTTCGCCATGATCTTGAGCAGCCCCTGATCAATGGCATTGCGATACCGCGCCACAGCCTCGGTCAGGGTGCCATCCAGCAGGTTCCGGTCAATGCGGTCGGCCAGTGAATCCTCGGCCAGATAAGCGTTCACGACGGTTGCACCACAACCAATCAGCACGGCAAAGTAATGTGGGTCGATGCATTCAGCACTCCGCACATTGAGCGAACAGAAAGTCCGCAAGCCTTGCCGCGTCAGATGCGAATGCACGGCAGACGTCGCCAGGATCATCGGCATCGCCACCTTGTCCGCATCCGAATGCTGATCGGTCAGCACGATATGCCCGGCACCAGACCGCACAGCGTCCTCGGCTTCGGCCCGGATACGGGTCAACCCCGCGCTCAGGGCGCCTTGTCCGGGCTCAAATGTACAGTCAATCTCGACCAGATCGGCATTCAGCTGCGTGATCAACTCATCCCACTGGGCATTGCCCACAAACGGACTGTCCAGCGTGATGATCTCGGTCTGCGCGCTGCTCTCATCCAGCACGTTTTTGAGGTTCCCGAACCGGGTCTTCAGGCTCATCACCCGATACTCGCGCAACGAGTCAATCGGCGGGTTCGTCACCTGAGAGAAATTCTGCCGGAAGAAATGCGACAGCGGGCGGTACTTCTTGGACAACACGGCCGACGGCGTATCATCCCCCATAGACGCCAACGCCTCTTTCCCGTCCTCGGCCATCGGGGCCAGAATACTCTCTAGTTCCTCGATCGAATAGCCAGCCGCAATCTGGCGGCGGCGCAACGCCTCACCCTCGAACAGCGCCTTCTCGGTCACACCGGACAGGGCAGATTCAAGGTCGGTGATCTTGCCCACCCACTCACCAAAGGGCTGCGAGGCCGCCAGTTGGTCCTTGATCTCGGTGTCGTGGAACAGCTTGCCCTCGACCATATCAATGGCCAGCAGCTGGCCGGGGCCCAGCGCGCCCTTCTCAACCACACCAGCTTCTTCCAATGGCACCATCCCGGTCTCGGACCCGGCAATGACCATCCCGTCATTGGTCACGACATAACGCATCGGACGCAGGCCGTTCCGGTCCAACCCGGCACAAACCCAACGGCCATCGGTCATCGCCAAGGCGGCGGGACCGTCCCACGGCTCCATCACCGAGTTGCAGTAGGAGTACATGTCGCGCCACGCCTGCGGCAGTTCCACCGCCTGCTTCGACCACGATTCAGGCACCAGCATGGTCTTGGCCATCGGCGCATTGCGGCCCGCACGCACCAGCATCTCGAACACGGCATCCAACGCGGCCGAGTCACTCGACCCGCTGGCCACGATGGGCTTGATGTCTTCGGCCATCTCGCCAAAGGCACCCGAAGCCATGCGGATCTCGTGAGATTTCATCCAGTTCAGGTTGCCCTTCAGGGTGTTGATCTCACCATTGTGGGCCAACATGCGGAACGGCTGCGCCAGCCACCACTGCGGGAAGGTGTTGGTGGAATAGCGCTGGTGATAAATGGCAAAGGCGCTCTCGAACCGCTCGTCCATCAGGTCGGGATAGAACTCGGCCACCTGCTCGGCCAGCATCATGCCCTTGTAGATGATCGACCGGCACGACATCGACGCAATGTACAATTCAGGCACCTGCGCAGCGGCAGCGGCCTTCTCGATCCGACGACGAATGACGTAAAGCTCGCGCTCGAACGTCTCTTCGTCCACACCCTTGGAATTCGAGATCAGAATTTGCTCGATCTCTGGGCGGGTCGCGTTCGCCTTCTCACCCAGGCATGAGATATCGACCGGCACATGGCGCCAGCCGTAAATGTAGTAGCCCATGCGCAGCACTTCGGTTTCCACGATGGTCCGGCAGGTCTCTTGCGCGCCAAAGTCAGTGCGGGGCAGAAACACCTGACCCACGGCAACCATCTGATCGCGATTGGGGGTGTGGCCCGTGCGCTCGATCTGGTCATAGAAAAACGCCTCGGGGATCTGCACATGAATACCCGCGCCGTCGCCGGTCTTGCCATCGGCATCCACAGCGCCACGGTGCCAAATGGCTTTCAGCGCCTTGATCCCGTTTTCAACAACAGCCCGGCTTTTGGTGCCATCCACGGACACAACCAGACCCACACCGCAAGACGAATGCTCCTCGGCCTCGGAATACAGACCATTCTCGGCCATAAACGTGCGCTTGGCTTCTTCGCGGCGAACCCAGTCAGCATCATATTTGGTCATTGGTCGGTTCCTTTCTTCGGGCTTGCGTAACGCGCCAGCGTCGGCTCGCACTCATATAGCGGCGTTTTGGTGAAGAACCCGGGCTCACCGGGATACACAAAATCAATCGGTGAATTGTCCCAAGAGATGGGCTCGTCAGTGTCGGTCCGCGTGTAGTTGCCACTGATGAAACGGCGCAGACGCGGGATGATGTATTCGTTGCCTTCAAGTTCAAAGACGGTGCCGTCGGCCAACTCGCTGCGCATGGAAAACTGCGTTTTTAAAAGCGTTTCGCCATCAATCACAACCTCACCCGGCAGAATGCGGTCGAAGCCGACATAGCGGTTCAGCCCGTCCGGTCCCTGCTGCTGAAAATCAAGGCTATCGACCCCTGTCTCCAGCAATTCGGTCATGTTGGCCGGATCGGCGGGCGGCTCAACCAGGACGAACCGGCGCATCGGAAACATCTCATAGCTTTCGACCCACTGGGTTTCATAGTCTATCTTGCCCAGATTGCTTGGCCCATCCACGTCAAAGGTGATGCCCCATTGTTCACCCTGGGCATCCGCCTCGCAGGTATACAGATGCGTCACCTCGCACCCACGGCTCTGGATCGTCAAAACCTCGGTACATCCCGCAGGCGGATAGAACCGCGATCCATCCTGCTGTGCCAAGACCGGAACGGCACTGGCAATCGCCAAGGCAACGCTGATGCTTGCACACAGTTTCATGATGCACCCACGTCCGGGTTGATGGCGACAACATCGTTGCGCGTCAGCCGCTTTTGACCATTGTCCTCCAGACGCAGACCGGCTGGCATATGATCAACAAAGATCTCGTGGCTCAGCGTGAACACGTCCGGATCGTCAAAGATGCCAAGCGGCAGGTCAGTGCCGCCAAACCATTTGCCCGGCTTCGTTTGACGGAAATACAGGTTGGCCCCACATTCCCGGCACCAGGCCCGTTCGGCCCAATCACTGGTGGCACGGGTCGCAATGTGTTCGGATCCAGTCCAGGTCAGATCATCGGTCTTCACGCTGACCTCAAACAACGCCGATCCGGTCCAGCGGCGGCAGGACGGGCAATGGCAGATGCTAAAAGTGGTCGGCACATTGCGCGCAGCAAAGCGGACCGCCCCACAAAGGCAGCCTCCGGTCGCTTTGTCCAACATGTCGTTCATCTTCAGACGTCCTTAACCTTCTGGGTCATTCGGGTCAGCGATGCTGTCCTGTTGCCTTCATCTTTCGTTCAGGTTTCGGCCCCATCCCAAACTTCGCGGTTTGAGCCGACAAATGTGCAGTTTTCCAAAATCGCTGGAAAACGGCGTGTTTTCAGGGATACCAAACTTCGCAGTTTCGATCCGAAACTACGCGATTTACTCTGCCGCGATCACCTCGGTTGCCGCGTTGAACTGTTCAAGGATCGCGTCGGCACAGTCCCGACCATCCCGGATCGCCCACACCACCAGCGACGCACCCCGCACGATATCACCCACGGCATAGACACCGTCGACGGCGGTCTTGCCTGTGGTGAATTGCGCCTTGATCGTGCCCCAGCGGGTGATGTCCAAACCGTCCGTGTTCCAAAGCGTTGGCAGGTCCTCAGGCTCAAAGCCCAGCGCCTTGATGACAATATCTGCCTCTTCGACATAGTCGGCACCTTCGATCACCTCGGGCGCTTGGCGACCCGTGGCATCAGGGGCACCCAGACGCATCTTTTGCACCATGACTCCGGCCACCTTTTCCCCGTCGGTGGTAAAGCCCTTGGGCGCGCTCAACCATTCGAAAACGACGCCTTCTTCTTCGGCGTTCTGCACTTCGCGTTGCGAGCCGGGCATGTTCGCGCGGTCGCGGCGATACAGGCATTTCACGCTCGTTGCACCCTGCCGGATCGACGTCCGCACACAGTCCATTGCAGTGTCGCCACCACCAATGACAACCACCCGCTTGCCCCCGGCATTCAGGCGGCCGCTATCAAAGTCAGCCACGTCATCGCCAAAGCTTTTGCGGTTCGATGCGGTCAGGAAATCAATGGCCTTCTCGATGCCTGCTGATTCACCGTTAGGCATTGAAAGATCACGGCTTTTGTATACGCCAGTAGCGATAATCACGGCGTCATGTTCTGCACGGATGTCATCGAAAGCGATGTCTTCGCCCACGTTGCAATTCAGTTTGAAGGTCACGCCACCCAGCTCAAGCTGCTCGTTGCGGCGCATGACAACATCCTTCTCCAGCTTGAAGCCGGGGATGCCATAGGTCAGCAAACCGCCCGCGCGATCATAGCGGTCATAGACGGTGACTTGCACACCGGCGCGGCGCAGCACGTCCGCTGCGGCCAACCCGCCGGGACCCGCCCCGATGATGCCAACAGATTCGGCCCGTTCCGTGCTCGGCTTGATGGGCAGAACCCAGCCTTCTTCCCAGGCGGTATCCGTGATGTATTTCTCAACCGACCCAATGGTGACGGTGCCGTGGCCGGACTGTTCAATCACGCAATTGCCTTCACACAGACGGTCCTGCGGGCAGATGCGGCCACAGATCTCCGGGAAGGTATTGGTCGCCTGGCTCACCTCATAGGCTTCACGCAAGCGCCCCTCGGCGGTCAGCTTCAGCCAGTCAGGGATATTGTTGTGCAACGGACAATGCGACTGGCAATAGGGCACCCCACATTGCGAACAGCGCGACGCCTGCTCCTTCGCCTTCGCATCGGCGTACTCGGCATAAATTTCCCGAAAATCCTCACGACGCACCTCAGCCCCACGCTTCTCAGGCATGTCCCGTTCAATCTTCACGAATTTCAGCATCGGTTGTTCAGCCAAGACATATCCTCCAACAAGCGGTCTGCGCCGTTTATGATATAGCGAAGAGAATTAAAAGTCAGGATTGCTGACTTTATTTCAGATTTCTCGTGAAATCGCGGCGTCAGTTTGGGAAATTTGACGCAATATATATCCGAGCCGGACCTATATTCCTGCTTTACGTTCAGAATCAAAGGCTTGTAACGTCACTGTATCACAGGACCAGGCGCAAGATGACTCTTTTTCAACTTCTGATGGTGGCCATCATTCAAGGCATCACCGAATTCTTGCCGGTGTCATCGTCTGGGCACCTGATCTTGTTGCCAACGCTGACCGGAACACCAGATCAGGGACTCGCCATCGATGTTGCAGTGCATGTCGGCACGTTGCTCGCGGTTATCCTGTACTTCTGGTCCGATGTACAAACCGCTGCACATGGTTTGACACGGCTCGCACAGCGCAAGGTCGACACCCAGGGCGCATTCCTGGCCCTGTGCCTGATCACGGCAACGATTCCAGCACTGGCAGTTGGCCTTGCCATCAAAGTGACCGGGTTGGACGAAGCCATGCGCAGCGCAGCGGTGATCGGATGGACCATGCTGATCTTTGGTCTTGTCCTTTACTGGGCCGACAAACGCGGCCCGACCGATCGCACAGCAGAACGATGGACCATCAAGCACGCGGGCTTGATGGGCCTTGCACAATGCCTGGCGCTGATCCCCGGCACGTCCCGGTCGGGGATCACCATCACCGCCGCACGCGCCCTTGGATACGAGCGAGAAGGGGCAGCCAAACTGTCCATGCTCATGTCGATCCCTGTTATCATCGCGTCAGGTGCGGTGTTGAGTATTGATGTCGTCAGCGATGCAAATTGGGCCGTGATGCGCGACGCGACTATAGCAGCCGCGTTTGCCTTTGTCGCAGCCCTCGCAGCCCTCGTTCTGATGATGCGGTTGCTGCGCAGTGTCAGCTTCACACCGTATGTGATCTACCGCGTCATCCTGGGAATTGGGTTGTTGATCTGGGCCTACAGTTAGACGCGGAGGTTCCGCGCGCTTTCCTTGATCGCATCGTACTGGCCAGACGGGCGGAAGCGCCAGAGATAGTCTGGCAGCACCGAGCTCATCGCAATCGGATCAATCCCGAGATCCTCGAAACCTTTGGCGCCATCGGACACCACGTTGTTATTGCGCAGGTTGCGCACCTGATCGCGCGTGATCTGCGCCGGGACCAGCCCAAGTGTCAGCGCATTCAGCGTGTCAAAGCCGAACCCCATGATGGATGCGGCCCAAAACGGAATGTTCACAACGGCACGGCGGCGACGGATCACCTCGAGCATCAAAATCATCAGTGCCCGGAATGTGTGCACGTCCGGGCCGCCAAGCTCATACACACCGGCAGGGACATTGGTTGTCAGCGCACGTTCGGCAGCTTTGGCAACATCATCAACATAGACAGGCTGGAACCGGGTATCTGCACCGACGACAGGCAGGATTGGGCCCAAACGGGACATGGATGCAAACCGGTTAAAGAACTGGTCCTCTGCCCCGAAGATGATGGAGGGGCGCAAAATCACCGCCTCCGGCATGTGCTGTAGAACAGCCGCTTCACCTTCTGCTTTGGTCCGGGCATAATCGCTGGCGCTTTCTGCATCCGCACCGATCGCAGAGATGTGGATCATCTTTTCGACGCCTTGCTCAGCTGCGATGCGCGCAATCCGCTCCGCCCCTTCCGCCTGCACGGCATCAAAAGTGTTCTTGCCCTGTTTGGCGAGAATGCCGACGCAATTCACAACGGCATCGGCGCCCATCATCACCTGCGCAACAGACGCATCGTCACGGATGTTGCATAGGACAGGCTCAACCTGTCCCACGACACCGTAGGGTTTGACAAAGATCGCCTCATTCGGACGGCGCACGGCGACACGCACACGCCAACCTGCCTTGGCCATCCGTCTTGCGATGTACCGCCCTACAAAACCGGATCCGCCATAGATCGTGACCAGCTGGGACATGTCTTGCTCCTCGCGCACAGGTTCGAAACGGGTCTATCTGCCGCTTGGCGCGCAGACAAGACGCCAAATTGGCACGGCAAAGGCCGGATTTGAGGTTTTTTCACAGTCGTCGCTCGGAAGACCCGCGCCACGGCCCGATGATCATGCAGAATCGGATTGACACCCCCAAGCACCACGCTTAAACGACGCTCCACCAACCCGTGCCCAGATGGCGGAATTGGTAGACGCGCTAGCTTCAGGTGCTAGTGTCCGTATGGACGTGGAGGTTCGAGTCCTCTTCTGGGCACCATATACACCACCTCTCCAATTTTGTCTTAAATGCTTGGCGATTTACCGTATTGGCATGTCCGCCAAAATGTCCGCCAGCAAATTGAAAACATCCACACCCCCTTTTGGGCGGGTCGTCCCGAGCCTTAACCGCGCTGGGACCGATACTGCCGCCGAAGCAAGTGCGGCGTTCCGCTGGTGTCGGATGGACACCCGGCCAGCAGGCGCGCGGTTCCCCTCCACCTATGGCAGCACCCACCACGCTGGAAACCTTCCTGCGTCGGAATAAGCCCAGCCAGCCCGGTCCGGGCCAGACGGAAGGTATCCCGCACATGGATGACGATGAGATCGCGCGCAGGATCACCGTGCTTGAGTAACGGCACGCGCACCTGTCTGATCCGCGCTGATCCATCCTGTTTGGGATCTGGCGTGCGTATACGGCCACCCGAACCAAATGACGGACTTGCTGATAATCCGCGACCCAAGAATACCCCAGAGAAACTGTACAGAAAGTAATATCCCGCTACTTCGCAATCGGCACACGCCTTAGAAAACCACCATACCAAGCGCCTTTGGCAGAACTGATCTTAGAAGCCAACACTAGCGTAACCCGCAGCATCGGAGGCTAAGGACTCGCAGTTAGGTTTCACCGCCACCCGAGCCACTCTCTACTATTGAGAGGCTTGGTCGAAGCTTGGCAACGCGGTATCCTTCCCCAAAAAGAAAATCACAGAGGCGGGACAAATGGCCGAAAAATTCAATTGGCGGGCAATACCTTCGGTTTTTTGTTCGGCGTAGCCGGTACCATTCAAGTTGGGCGCGTCGCTCCAGTCGCAACAGCCATCCAGGATGACCTGTAAATCGACCTGTTCCCAGCAGGAGCTACTGTCGCTAAACCCATTCGACGTCCCAAGCTTGTGGAGTATTTTTCCTGGACGCGGAATACCGTTCAAAAACCATGCATTGAATTGCGCTGGCGGCAAAACGTGACGCGTCCATACAAGAGGTTTTAGAATTGGTTTGCTGCCAATGTCATTAGTCAGTTCGAAGCCGACGCTTTCGCTTAGCTCGGCCTGTGGCAAACCACTGAGAGTAACGTACCCTTGGGCAGCCGTAATAGAAAGTGACCGCATGACGCGTCGTCATTTTGACACAGAACCACCTTGTAAACCCCAATATTTCTTTGGAACCCTAGACCACAGATGGAGCGTACTTTAATCGAAACGCTCAGGCGAATGGGTGAAAGTTAATGACATGTGCTTAGTGAGGTTTTAGCCATATGGAGCGCGTTCTTTTTGGTAATGTGAAAGCCTGGCTGGTTTTGTTTTTGGCAATTTTGGGTCTGTTTGGATCCGTAATGTTGTCGTCATTGGTGCTGTACAGAGTAGAAGGTGGGCAGCGGCTGCCACTAGCTACTACCGCAGCCTTGAACATTGCCCGCTTCCCCCACACTGTTGTTCAGCTAGCACGGGGCGAACTCAAGCGCGACAACCACGTCGTTCCGGATCGTTTTCCCGACGAACCGACCGGTTTTTCCATCCTTGAGGAGGGTATTGTCGACCCTCAATACCTTTTGGTTTCGCGCTATGACGGAAACATTGGCCGTAGCGTTGTGGAACTTTTACGCGAAGGCGAGGCGGACGTCTTGCACCGTTGGGTTTTCGACAATGCCGAAGACATGTCCTTTGAAAGTGAAGCGCCATTCATCAGTACGCCGATTGCGTCCCAGTCCCACACAATGCGCACTGTTCATCCCTGGCTTGGTGACGATGGCGGTCTATTCGTAAAGGTGCATTTCGGTGCCATGTATCGTGTTGGCGCATGCTCGGATGTAGAATGGGTCAACTCCGACTTCATGTTCCATCACGCCCTGGAACAAGATGCGTACGGGAACTTCTGGAGCGTTGGCTCTGGACAAATGACCCCGGAAGTCGCCGATCTTGGGTTTAACGCAGACTTCGTAGACAATCGGGCTATTCAGCTTTCGCCTCAGGGTGAGGTGCTTTACGATCGCTCTGTCATGGAGATTATCATCAACGCGGGTCTTTTGAATCTCGTGAATGACTATGACGCATATCAGATCGACCCGATCCACCTAAACGATGTGCAGCCCGTCTTTGAAGATGGCCAGCTTTCGCGGCGCGGAGATGTGTATTTGAGCCTGAGCCATTTAAACATGTTGATGCTATATCGCCCAGCAACGGACGAGCTTGTTTGGTGGACACAGGACTACATGATGCAGCAACATGATGTTGATATCATTGCGCCGGATGTAGTGCAGATTTTTGACAACAGGAAACGAACCGGTCCGCAGGGTTCCATGACAATCAGCACCAACGAGATCGTGCGCTATCATCTGCCCGAACGAGAGGGCGATCCCGTATTTGCGGAGCCGATGCGGGAGACCAATGTGCGCACTCTCAATCAGGGTCTTGCTGATCAGCTTCCCGGTAACGGGATCATGATGGAAGACACAAATGCAGGCCGTCTGATCAAGTTCAGTGAAACAGGGAAGCCACAGTGGACCTATTTGAACAGATCTGAGGATGGACGTGTTTGGACCCTAAACTGGTCGCGTTATATTTCGGCAGCGACGGCAGAGTCCGCACTTGAGCAGTTGAAGGAAGCACAATGCAATATCTGATTGGCTTGGCAGCCGCTGTTTTCTTGACAGCTGCTACACCAGCTATGGCTTACATTGGACCCGGGATGGGGGCAGGGGCGGTCGCAGTCGTCTTCGGTGTGATTGGCAGTATTTTCTTGGCGATTTTCGCGGTGTTGTACTACCCGATAAAGCGGATGCTAAGAAACAAGCGCGCGCCTCGGGACGCCTGTGACGCTCAAATACCTGATAAATGATGCTGCCCACAATTCTCTTGGCATTGGCAACGATCCTGGCGGTTGAGGTTGCACTGCGTGTGCCGCTGGACAAAGCCTTGCCGCGTGCAATCCAGAGCAGCAAACGGGCCGTGCAGATCATTGGCGCACGCCATATATCTGACCACTGGAAGGAAAAGGCCTTGCCTGTGTATGCTATGCGCATATTCGGCGCGTCTATGCTGCTGTTTGTGATGCTCATGGCGATTTTGATGCCCTTTGTGATCACTGATATGATCGGGCGTCTTTTTGATATCCACGTTATGGACCGTCTCTTGACGATCTGGGGAACGATGGCGTCGATGGCCTTGGGACTTTTCTGGCTTTTCCTGCGCAATCGTGTGCGTCGTGGCGGACTATAGCGCCCTAGAACGCATGCTCCATCGCCTCGCACTGGGCAGTAATGTCATGGGCGAGATGCAGTTTGATCTCGAGTGTGGGATCGAGAAACCGAAACCTTTTGCTGGCGGCCAGCATGTCTTTGTCACGGGCCTTGCAAGAGCTGGGACCACGGTCCTGATGCGATCGATTTATGGCAGCGAAGCCTTTGGCACTCTAACCTACCGCGATATGCCATTCGTCATGGCACCAAATCTGTGGGCACGCCTGCACCGCCGATCTTGGCGAGACATCGGAATCAGCGAGCGTGCCCATGGCGATGGTATTCTAGTGGATGTCGACAGTCCTGAAGCGTTCGAAGAAGTATTTTGGCGTATCTTTTTGGGCCATCGCTACCTAAATGACAAAACCAGAGGTCTGGTTCCACATGAGGTTCCATCAGAGGTCTCCGAGAATTTTCGGAAATACGTACAGCTGATACTCAAGAGGTCTGGGACGACGCGTTACCTTTCCAAAAACAACAACAACATTTTGCGCATTGCGGCGCTATTGGACATTTTTCCAGATGCCAGGATTTTGGTGCCCTTTCGCCGCCCAGTGCCCCACGCACAATCTCTTCTCGCGCAGCATCAAAGGTTTTGTGAGGATGGAGACCGCTTCACGCGGGCATACATGACGTGGCTCGCACATCATGAGTTTGGACCAGGGCATCGCCCGTCTGTGTTTTCTGATCAACCTAATAGCGACGCGCCGCCAACAGAGCTCCTCTATTGGTTGGAGACTTGGGGCGCAGTTTACGGGTATCTAGTCAAGATGTACCAATCTCACCCGCGCGTGCATTTTGTTTGTTACGAACAAATGTGTCACGCCCCACAAGCATGGGCTTCTTTGTCTGATTGGCTCGATCTTCCTGCTGGCAGTCGGTCACATTTCGCTGTGAAAGAGACGTCACCGCCCGCCGCCGCGCCAGAAGCGTTTGAAGCGATTTACCGCAATATGACCTCACTTGCTCACTTAGGTTAAACAACCCGTACCAGTGGACCCCACAAGCGCGTGCTCTTTTTGTCCTCAGGTCGGATGGCGGTACGAATCTGGTCGGTTTCCTCGGCGAACCGCCTCCATTTGCTGAAACCGTTTGGTCCGGCCGCTCTAGCGTGATCTTAGGGTTCCCGATTGCGCTGCTAAGGCCGCGTAACGCCATGGCATGAGTTCATCGAGAAGTGTGATTTTGTAGTTGGCGATCCGGGCGAGGACCCAAGCGAGCCAGCCTCACGAGATTGGAGATGCCACGCCCGGCGCTCTGAGTGCCGATTTGGAGTTGGCGACCTACGCGTTGGGTCTCTACGGCAGGTTGGTCCGTCGCGCTGCGTGCGGCCAATTGTTCAGCTAATGTCGGCTTCTTGGGTTGCCGTTGGCGCCGCTTTAATTTGTTCGGCTACAGTTGCCATTTTCGTGTCTCGCTGTTCTCAACCAGTAACTTGGGAGTCCGTGCTAGCAAGGCAGGAAAATACGCTGGTAGAAAGATCACATGGATCGATGATTCAAGCAAATTGGATTCGTGCCGGTACACGAGCATAAATAAAGAAGCGTTTTGGCCGGCGCCCATGAGGTGATATCTTGTCTGCTAAACAGACAAGATACTGCCTAGTGTAGTTGCCTGCGAGCTAATGGTTTACACTGAAGATCCCTGCGGCCGCTCACTGCAAACGCACCAATGACCGGGTTGCCGGACCTAGCCGACTTTTGCTAGCGCGGCTATTGCTTGCGCAGAAAGCTATCGCGCTTGCAGCAAAGCCGTTTCGGCGGCGCCGCAGATTTCTCCATACCAGTCGTTCAATCGCGCCGAGCCCGACTGATTTCAATACTAACCTTCGTCGCGGCCTAGTCCTACAACCGAGGAGCGGGACGGGCCTGCCGGTCGTGTCCGCTATTTGAATATCTTCTTTTCTAAAGCGTCCGGCTTTAAACCTGCCTCCCAGGAGATTCCCCGTGGTTTTGATTTGTGATTCATCCTTCACAGGAGGATTGACCATTTCTGCGCCTCTGCCTTCAGCTCTTCGGGCTGGTTTTCAGTGATTGATCGAGGAAGGTCGCACGGCAGCTTTGCGATCGAAGCTCTCGCCTGACCTCGGCGCACGTTAGTGCCTTGCAATCCGCTCGTTCGGGTTGGGGATGCCAACTGCCAAACATCTGAAGACATCTTGCAAATGTTTGATTTCGGACCGGTAACAGTGTATAACTCTAGGTAGTGTTTTTCTGTCAGTGATATTCATAATGATAATTCTAGCGGGAGGAACTTCTCATGGTCGAAAGACAACAAGGCGGCATGTATCCGATGGACGCCTCCATCACCGAGATGGGGCTGGACAAGATCGAAATCGGAATGCTGACCGAAAAGGCGCGCAAGCTTACCAAGCGCGATCTCGTGGTGTTGCGCGAAACGGCCAAGGAATTTCGAGCCCAGGGCGAAGACAAGGTCGTCGAGGTTTTCGATCAGCGCACTAAGCTCGATCTGCGCGTAGGCGATCTGTCGTCGGTCGCGCATGCGTTCGACGATCTGCAGGACCGGCTGAACGCGACACCCCAACTGGCCGCCGCCGCAGCCTGCTGCTGCTGCACCTGCTGCCCGTGCTGCAGCTGCACCGCCAGCGTCGTGATCGAGGCGACGCATTAGCGACGAGCGCAGCGCGCGTTTCCCGGCAAGATCGGCGCCGAAAGCGTCGGGCCTGACCGGTCGACAGGGCTTTGGATCAACGGACATCCCGTCGGGATCACGGAGTTGGGGGTGTGTGCCGCCATGAAAGTGCTGCTCGTTCAACCGGACCTGCCCAGCGAGCTTATCGGCTGGGGGGATTTGGGCGCGATAGCGGAGCCACTTGCGCTTGGCTATCTTTCGGCGGCCGCGAAACTCGATGGGCACGCGCCCCGGTTGCTGGATTTGCGCCTGCATCCCGGCACCCTGCGCGAAACGCTCGAGACGTAT
This sequence comes from Tateyamaria sp. LSS28, assembly GCF_059611725.1. NCBI lineage: Bacteria > Pseudomonadati > Pseudomonadota > Alphaproteobacteria > Rhodobacterales > Roseobacteraceae > Tateyamaria > Tateyamaria sp. LSS28. The sequence continues at coordinate 191,581 of NZ_JCAPFI010000002.1, forward strand.
CGCCCGGATGTCGTGGGCGTGACCGGCTATTCCATGCATGTGCTGCGCAATCTGGCAATATGTCGCGAGATCCGGTCGGTCCTGCCCGAAGCTATCACGGTCGTCGGGGGCCACCATGCGACACTGCTGGCCGAGGATTTTTTCGAGCCGGAAATAGATTTCGTGGTCGAGGGCGAAGGGACCGGACCCTTCCGGGCGATCCTTTCGGCGCTCTCGCGGTCCGAGCGCCGGCCGCAGATCGCGGCAGTCTGGACCCGGGGCGCCGATGACACCTTCGTGTTCGGCGGCCCCGCGCCGCCATTTGCCGTCGATGACATCCCGACCCCCGATCGCGAGGTCGCGCAGGCTGACCGGAGCTCATATTACATCGACTGGATGCGGCCGATCGCGCTCATGCGCAACTCGGTCGGGTGTCCGTTCCGCTGTTCGTTCTGCTCGCTCTGGAAGATCATGGATGGCCATTATCACAAGCGCAGTATTGAGCAGGTGGTCAATGAACTGGCGGCGATCGAAGAGGAGTATGTTTTTCTCGTTGATGATGAGGCCTTTATCGATACGAAACACATGCTGCAGCTGGCCCGCGCCATCAAGGCCGCCGGTATCCGCAAGAAGTATTTCACCTATTGTCGGATCGACACGCTGATCCGGTTCCGCGATATGCTCGAGGAATGGCACGAGTTGGGGCTGGAACGATTGTTCATCGGCATCGAGTCGGTCAGCGACGATGAATTGTCGACCTTCAACAAGCGGTTGCGCGTCGCCCAGGTCGAGGATGGGCTGCGCGTCGCGCGCGAGATCGGGATCAGCGTTTTTGCCGGCTTCATCGTGAGTCCGGATTTCACCGAGCGATCCTTCAGCCGCTTGGTCCGGTTCATCGAGCACAACAAGATCGATTATCCCTCCTTCACCATCCTGACTCCTCTGCCCGGCACCGAGGCCCTAGAAACCTTCGACGCGGTAACCGAACTGCAGCCCAACGGTCGCCCCAACTGGGAACTGTTCGACCTTCAACATCCGGTCACCGAAACGCGCCTGCCGAAAGAGCAGTTCATGCGGCACTACCGCGACCTGCAAAAGACATTCGCCGCCTCGCTAGGCGAACACCGCGACATCAGAGCCATGATCAAATCAAGAACGGAACGACGCCATGCAGTATGATCACATGCCCGATCCATCGGACAGCGCCGCCTACCGGTCCCTTCCCGCCCAGATTATCGAGATCGATGGCGGCGTCATCGTCGTGCGTGGTTGTACCGAGATCAAGGTAATGGGTGATGGGGCCATCGACGCGGTGCGGCATGTCTGGTCACACGCCGCCGAGGTGCCGGCGAGCATCGCCGAGATCGCCGCCGCCGCGTCCGAACCGGATCGCGAGGGGATCACCCAGCTTGCCCGCAAGCTGATTGAGCGCCGGATTCTTGTAGCCGCCGAGGATGTGGGCGAAACGGATGCGCCACAGGGCGAAACGAGCATGGAGATCTTCCTGTGGCATTTCGGCCTGACCGAGGCCGAAGCGGCCAGTCGGATCGACGAAAAGCGGATCGCTGTAATTGGCGTGAACTCCGTATCGCGGCGACTGTGCGAAGCGCTGCAGGCCGCCGGTATCGCCAACGTGACAGTGGTCGATTTCGCTCTGCTGAGAAACCAGCGTCTGTTCGGGTCGGGCGATGCGCCCGATCTGACCGCGTGGCCAGCCACGGGCCCCGGCCCGATCGCCTATCACAAATGGCTGGACGACAACGATCCGAAGGGGCTGGACTGCCTGATTGTCACATCGGACTTCGGCGCGGCCTCGGTGCTGCGCGACTGGAATGCGTTCTGCGTCGAAAACCGCATCGCGATGCTGCCGATCATGCTGCGCAAGCTGATGGGTTATATCGGTCCCATGGTCATCCCGGGCGAGACTGCCTGCTATCATTGCCTTCAGTCGCGCGAAAATTCGCATATCGACGATTTCGACATAGTGCGCAAAAGCGAGACGCATGCGCCGCAACTTCAAGGCCTGTCGGGGTTCTTCCCCTCGATGGGTTCGATCCTGGGCGATCTGGCGGCGATGGAGTTGTTCAAGTTCTACACCGGCGCGATCCCATCGCGGGCAGCCGGCTCTCTGGTCGAAGTGAACCTGCTGGGCCCGTCCCTTGCGTCGCGCCGCGTCTTGCGCGTCCCCCGCTGTCCCACATGCGCCGCGGCGGTCCTGCGCCCGTCTGCCAGCCTCGAACGGGCCGATTTCATCCCCGGGCCGCAGTTCTATGAAGGTGCCGATGCGCCGGACTCGGGCCTGCTGACCCCCGAGGAGAAATTCGGCGGCAAGACCGTCGAGAAGGAGGCGCTGTGACATGAGCGCGGCATTCGCAAGGCTGTCCGGAATCACCGCTGACCTCGTCGATTGGAAGACCGGCATCATCGGGCACGTCGCCGAGATGCCACCACTGCCCGGGGCGCCGGATTTCTTCCATTACTTTTCCAATGCCTGCAACACCAGCGCATTTTCGGAATTCGAGAATTTCAACAATGCCGGCGGCGCCTCGGCCTCGCGCGAGGTGGCGCTGGCCAAAGCGGTGGGCGAGGCGGTGGAACGCTACAGCTCGGCCATCTACGAGGTCGAGGATCTGCCGCTTCACAGCTATGACGAGGCCCCATTCGACTGTGTCGCGCCCGAGACGTGGGCGCTTTACAGTGACGCGCAATACGAGGCGCCGGGCTTTCAATGGGCGCCCTTCATGCGCACGACCCCGGTGCGCTGGACCGGTGCGCTAAACCCTTTGACGGGCGCGCGCATCCATGTGCCTGCCTCGATGGTCTATATGCCCTATTACTACCATCTGGCCGCCGGCGACACGCCGATCGTGCAGCCGATCTCGACCGGCATGGCCTGCCACTGCACGCCGGCCGAGGCGGCGGTATCGGGCGTCTGCGAGGTGATCGAACGCGATGCGCTGATGATCACCTGGCAAGCGATGATCGCCCCGCCGCAGATCGCCGTCGAAACCCTGAGCGATGCCAATTACGACCTTGTCAGCAGGTTCGAGCGGACCGGCTCGCGCGTCACCCTGTTGGACATCACTATGGATGTGGGCGTGCCGTCGGTGCTTTCCGTGCTCTCCTCCGAGGCGCCCGACCTGCCGGCGCGCGTCTTCGCGGCGTCAAGCTCGCTTTCCGCTGAGGAGGCCATACGCAAGGCGCTAGAAGAGCTGGCGCATACCCGCCGCTATTGCCACACAATCAAGTCGTGGATGCCGCGCATCGTACCGAACCCGCCCAGCCACGACAATGTGATCGACCAGCTGACGCATCTGAATTTCTGGACCGATCAGGCGAACGCGCATCTGGCCGATTTCATCTTCCGCTCGCCCGTCCGGCGCGACTTCGACGAGATGGCCGAACTCTCCACCGGCGACGCCTCGGGCGATCTGGAACGGCTGTGTTGCATGGTGGCCGATACCGATCACGAGGCCCTGCTGATCGACCTGACAAGCGACGACGTGCGCGAGCTTGGCCTGACTGTGGTGCGCGCGCTGATCCCTGGATATCACCCGCTGTTCATGTCCTACGGCAACCGCTCGCTCGGCAGCCGTCGGCTATGGACGGTACCGCAGACGCTTGGCCACAAAGGCGTTGCGCCCGAAACCGGCGACAACCCCGCGCCGCATATGTATCCCTGACAGGAGAGACGGGAATGAATGACGAAACCTGGTCGAACGCTCTCTTCCCCGATGCCCCCTCGGACGAGGATTACGTCTGGGAACTGTTTCACGAAAACTCAAAAACCGGCCGCTACGGGCATTACGTGCCGGATGACCGCGTCGCGTCGCGCATGATCCGTATGACCGATAGCCTGAGCTACGAGGGCTACCCGGTGGTTGATCTGCCCGATCCCGGGGAGGGGTTCGATGTTCCGCTGGGCGAGGCGCTGGTCGGCCGGGTCTCACCCAAAGGGTTGGAACCGGTTGCGCTGTCGCTCGCGCAATTGTCGTCGATCCTCTATGCGGGCTACGGCGTGACGCGCATGAACGAGACGACCGACTTCCTGCGCCCGTTCCGCACTGTGCCCTCAGGCGGCGCGCTGTACCCGCTCGAAATCTACCTGACCGGCAAGCATGTCGATGGGTTGAAGGCGGGACTGTACCATTTCTCTCCACCGAAACACCGGCTGCACCAGTTGCGGACGGGCGATCTTGCGCCCGAACTGTCGCAAGCGCTGGTCGAGTTTCAGGCCGATCTGGCTTTCGACGCGTCGGTGATCCTGATCGTGACCGCGCTGTTCGAGCGATCCACCTTCAAATACGGCGCGCGCGGTTATCGCTTCGCGCTGATGGAGGCGGGCCATTTCGCGCAGAACATTAATCTGGCGGCCACAGCCCTTAACTTGGGCTGTTACAACCTCGGCGGCTTCTATGATCGCACGGTCGACGCGTTCCTCGGACTCGATGGGCTGCATCAATCGACGGTCTACATGATCGCGATCGGCGGCCAGACCGGCAAGCACGAGGCACCGCATCTTTTTACGCGAGAGGGCGGCACATGACGGTCGTTTAGGAGAATGGCAGTTTCCGACGACATGGTGCAGGCCAATGCACCACCGGGTGAAGACCCAGCAATGCGTCGGCGCATCACCCGCGCCTCGCTTGCACCCCTTGTCGGGATCGAAGCCGCCTCGCTTGCAGGCATCCGCAGCGCTCTAGCCGCCGCCGATTTCTCGGCTGATCCTCGCCACTGGCTGGCCGCCGATCTGAGCCTTGGAGGTTGGGCCTGCCATCATCTGGGCAACACACTGCGCTTACAGCTTGGCCAGGCCGCCGGAACCCAGGGCGTCGAAACGGAAGCCCACAGTCCGGGACCGGAACAGCGCGACCGGATGCGCAGCGCCGCCCTGATCGGCGAGCTTGTGGATGCAGAGAGCCGGGGTAATACCGGCATCATCGCCGCACTCGACCATGCGCAAATGATCGCGGCAGCGCTTGCGTCCGGCCCGCCAAGATCGGTACTGGTGATCGCCCCGCGGTTCGACATCGGCTGGCGCCAAGACGATATCGCCTGCCTGCGCTTTCTGGCCTTCGCCCTCTCGGCTACGCCGGCCCGGCTGATCCTGGTCGCGCCGGGCCGGCATGAGGCGGGCCTTCCGGACGATTTCGATATCCTCTGGAGCACGGGGCAGGATTCTCCGCAGACGCAAGCCGACCCGCCGCCGCTCGCGGCGCTGATGCCTTCAGTCATTTCCGCCGGGCTTGGCGCGTGTCTCGAGGTTGGTGAAATCGCGTGCGAACATATCGCCTGCCTTGCCGACGGCTCGACCCTGATCGACCCGGCGCTCAGGGCCCGACCCTCGGCGCGGCTGCGGCATCTCTTCGACCGGCTGGGCGCGATCCAGGGACTGGATCCCGCGCTTAAAGCTTTCGCACAGCTGAACGGCAGCGGCTATCATGCCGATCCAGTCTTTCTGGTCCGGCAGGCTTGGCACTCCTTCACCGACGGTGGCCACGAGATCGCGCTGGACCTGATGGCGCATGCCGTGGCCTGCGCGCCCGATACTGCCACCCGGGGCCGGTTTCTCTACGAGCTTCAGGGCATGCGCATCGCGCTCCAGAAATTCGATGACGCACGCATGGCCCCCACCCCCGATCCGTCCCTGCCATCTGAAACCCGCGCCGGCATCATTCTGACCCGCGGATGGGGTGCGGCGCTCAGCGGGCATGCACAAGAGGGCCGTGAACATCTGGCGACGGCGCTGGACATGCTGCGGGGCAATATCGGAGACGATAGCCAGTTTCTCTATTTCAAGAACATCTACGCCCTCAGCCTTGTACGCACCGGCGCTTGGGACGCGGCGCTCAGGCTCGAAAAAGAAATCGAAGCCTCGCTCGATGCGTCGGAGGCGGAAACCGGCTGCCGCGACTGGCCGATGACCTATGTGAATTCGCTCAATCAGGCGCGGCTCTACAAATACCACAAGGATTTCGACCGGTCGTTCGCCTACTACCAGCGCGGTTTCGCGACGACCCTGGGCGCGCGCTCGGAAAGCGATGCAGTCTACGCCAATTTCTGTCTTGCCAAGCTGCATGCCCAGCACGGGCAGGATCACGCGGCCTTCCTGTGCTGGTTCCGCACCGCGCTGCACTGGGTGGCGGCCGATATTCCCGAAGCGCTTGCCATGCGCGTCGCCGCCGGTATTCTGGCGCGCCGGACCGGCCCCTATGAACCGGTCGCCGACCGGATCTCGGAGGTCATTGGAGAGGAACTTTCCGCCGCGGCGCGCCGGATTGGCCTCGCGCCCGGCGCCGACCCGCCCGAGATGGTCTTTTGCCGTCAGCCCACGCCGAACGAGGCCGGGACGGGTCTCCTCATCGGCGCGGCGGGCTGGGCGGCGATCCTCATGCCCGATACCGGGATGGGCCCCGCGGTCTCCACGCCTCCGCATGACCGGCTGCGCCGCTTGCTCTCGGGGCTGATCCGGCAGGCGGCGCCGCAGGCCACCCTGCCTGCGCGATGCCTTGCCATGCTGCCCTGCGAGGGAGCCGGCGAAATGCCCTTGAGCCGCGATGACGCGTGGCTGAGCGCCGCACGATACGGTGTGCGCAAACTGATCTACGACGCGCACGAGATGACGCTGACGCCCGACGAGCAGGCAGCCCTCCTCGCCCGGCGGCACGTCAGTCACGGGTTCGGCGTAAGCACCTGGGCGCGGATGCCTGGCAAGGCTGTGCATGTCACGTTCAAGCGCAACCTGCGCGCGCTCACACTACGGGGGCTCGAGGCCGGGATTTTCGCGCAGGCGGCAAGCCCCGTGCCCCACGCCCAGCTCGCGACCGATAGATGCCGGGTCGAGGCGATCGACAGACTGGAACGGGCAGGGCTCCTCGCCAGCATGGCCCCCTGAACGGCCCCGCCGGGCTGTTTTTCCGCTCCACCGCCTCTGGAAAATTCCCCCGTCACCGCCGCACCTTGGGACACACGGATCCACACAGCCCAAGGCGCCGCGTGGCCGACACGACGAAGATCGCCTGAGCGAAGACATCATCGAGCTTGCTAGGCAATAGGAAATTCGAGTTCGGCATTTCCAACTGTCTAAAGCCGCTTCGCAAATGAACGCGGTCGTTCTGATGGAGCGCAGCGAATGTCCACTTCCCGCCCGAGATGTTTTTCGTCGCAGACGCAAAGTGCACAAAGCGGTCGTTCGAGCCAAGAGCATCAACGGCAGGTTGCCCGCTAAGCCGAAACCCATTCATCGAATCTAAGTCGTTTTCAAATCTCAGATTTTGAACCAGCTCAGCGCAGCACTCAACTGCCGCGATAGGTCGAGTATCCGTAAGGGGAAAGCAGGAGAGGGACGTGGTAGTGCGCCTCGTCATCCGTGATGCCGAACCGGATGGGCACTTGGTCGAGGAATTTGACCTCATCTGTGCTCAGATCGTGCTGGTCGAGGTAATCTCCGCAGAAGAAGATGAGCTCGTAGTGTCCCTGTTTGATCTTGCCTTGCGGCAGGATCGGGCTGTCGGTGCGGCCGTCGGCGTTGGTCACCGCCTCGGCGATCTTTTTGTGGCTGTTGCCCGACACGCGGTAGAGCGCGATTTTGATCCCCGGGGCAGGCATGCCGCGCGCGGTGTCGAGGACATGGGTGGTGAGGTATCCGGCTGCCATTGCATCCTGCCTTGTTTGGTCGCAGATTGGCGACATCTCACCTTGATTGTCTGGGGAAGTCCATGGCCGAGTTGCCACCGCGGTATCCGCGCGATTTTCATGGCCACGGGGCCGATAGACCGGATGCGGCGTGGCCGGGTGGCGCGCGCATCGCGGTGTCCTTTGTTTTGAACTATGAGGAAGGGGGCGAGAATTGCCTGCTGCATGGTGATGCGGCCTCTGAGGCGTTCCTGTCCGAGATCGTGGGGGCCGCACCCTGGCCCGGGCAGCGGCATTGGAACATGGAGTCCATTTACGACTACGGCGCGCGTGCCGGGTTCTGGCGGTTGCATCGCTTGTTCACCGAGGCGCATGTGCCGGTGACCGTCTATGGCGTGGCGACGGCTCTGGCCCGTTCGCCTGCGCAGGTTGAGGCGATGCAGCAGGCCAATTGGGAGATCGCGTCGCACGGTCTGAAATGGATCGACTACAAGGATCATTCGGTCGAGGACGAGGCGGCGGACATGGACGCGGCTATTGCACTGCATACCGAAGTGACGGGAGAGCGTCCGCGCGGTTGGTATACGGGCCGTTGTTCGGTGAACACGGTGTGGCTGGCGGCAGAGCGGGACATGGACTGGATCAGCGACACCTATGATGATGATCTGCCCTATTGGGTTCGGATCGGTGCCCGCGACCAGTTGATCCTTCCCTACACGCTTGATTGCAACGACATGCGCTTTGCCACGCCGCAGGGGTTCAATGCGGGCGATCAGTTTTTTGCCTATCTGCGGGATACGTTTGATGCGCTCTATGCCGAGGGGGCGGCGGGGCGGCCTGCGATGATGTCTGTGGGTCTGCATTGCCGTTTGATCGGACGGCCCGGTCGGGTCCAGGCGCTGCGCCGGTTTATCGAATACGTGCAGGGGCATGAGGGTGTGTGGTGCGCACGCCGGCAGGATATTGCGGCGCATTGGGCTGAGGTTCATCCGCCCCAGCCTGAGCGTGGGTGGATTCATCTGGATCGCGCCGCTTTTGTTGAAACATTTGGCGGCGTGTTCGAGCATTCGCCCTGGATTGCCGAAGGGGTTTATGCGCTCGAACTAGCGCCAGCCCACGACACCCCGCAGGGGCTGCACAATGCGTTGTGCCGGGTGTTTCGCGCGGCGTCCGAGGACAAGCGACTGGACGTCTTGCGTGCGCACCCCGATCTGGCGGGCAAGCTGGCTGCGGCCAAACGTTTGACTGCTGAGAGTACCCAGGAACAGGCAAGTGCGGGTCTGGATGCGCTGACAGATGAGGAACGGGCGGCGTTCCAGCGGCTCAATGCCAGCTACACCGAAAAACACGGTTTTCCCTTCATCATCGCGGTCAAGGATCACGACAAGGCGGGCATATTGCGCGCGTTTGAGCGGCGGATCGGCAATGAGACGAGTGTTGAGATGTCCGAGGCCTGTCGTCAGGTTGAACGTATCGCCCGGTTACGGTTGGAGGCGATGGAATGACCTATGCCTTTCCCCCCGGCGGTTTGCCTAGCCAGAACGAAAATCCCGAAAGCACGGCCATCTTTACCGACGCCTATGCCGTTATCCCCGCCTCGGTTCAGCGTGACATCGTCACGTCCTTTCTGCCGGGATGGGACGGCACGCGGGCCTGGATCCTTGCGCGGCCCCTCAGCGGGTTTGCCGAGACCTTTGCGCAATACGCCGTTGAGTTGTCGCCCGAGGGGGGCAGCAATGATCCCGAGCCGGACATAGACGCCCAAGCTGTGCTGTTTGTGGCGCACGGGCATGCGCACCTGACCGTGGGGGCAGATCTGCACGAGCTGCGCCCAGGCAGTTTCGCCTACATCCCGGCTGGTGCGCCATGGACGTTGTGGAACCGGTCGGATCAGGCTTGTGGCCTGCACTGGATCCGCAAGAAATACGTGGTGGGTGCTGGTCTGAGTCCCCCCGATGTGGTGGTGACCCATGATCAGGATGTGCCCGCCGCCCCGATGCCCGATTGCGGACACTTGTGGGCGACGCAACGCTTCATTGACCCACTCGACCTGCGCTATGATTGCCACGTGAACATCGTGAATTTCCAGCCCGGCGGGCGTATCCCCTTTGCCGAGACACATGTGATGGAACATGGGCTTTACGTGCTGGAAGGGACGGCGGAGTACCTGCTGAACAAGGATTGGGTGAGCGTGGGCCCCGGCGATTTCATGTGGCTACGCGCGTTCTGCCCACAGGCTTGCATTGCGACTGGCGATGGGCCGTTTCGTTACCTGCTCTACAAGGATGTGAACAGGCATGTCCCGCTTTGAGATCAAGGCGCAGCCGCTAACAACGGAGGCATTCGCACCTTTTGGTGATGTGCTGGATTGCGCAGGCGACCCCGACAAGATCATTAATGCAGGACTATGCGGGCGCTATCATGATCTTGCGCAATTGGATTTCGGTGATGGGCGTGCTGGTGTGAGCCTGTTCAAGGCTGAACCACGCAGCCTGCCCTATACGCTTGACCTGCTGGAACGGCACCCGCAAGGGTCGCAGTGCTTTGTACCGATGTCGGAACACCCGTTTCTGGTGATCGTAGCCCCGGATGAAGGCGGAAAGCCGGGCACCCCACAAGCCTTTCTCACGGTGCCGGGACAAGCGATCAACTTGCATCGCGGGACCTGGCATGGCGTCCTCACGCCATTGCACGCACCGGGCCTGTTTGCCGTGATTGACCGGATCGGAGACGGTGCCAACCTCGAAGAAGTGCACCTCAATCCGTCCTATACTGTTTCTTCTGGCTGAAAATACCGCGGGGGAGTCCGAAGGACGGGGGCAGCGCCCCCTCCAAAATGTCGTGCGCGTCAGCGCTCCCCAGGATCAGGTCGGGTTGCGCTCGGCCCAGCCGGCGAACACCTTTTCCAAGGCGACAACGACGTAATACAGAACGATGCCCATCAGCGCCAATGCGATCAGAACGGCGAACATCAGCGGGTAGTCCGCGCTGATCTTGCCGCTGTCGAACAGATGGCCCAAGCCACGGCCGTGGGGTTCCACGATCTCCATCAGGTTGGTGCCGATGAAGGCTAGCGTGACGGCCACTTTCAGCGCGCCGAAAAACTCCGGCAGGGTTTTTGGCAGGGCGATTTTCCAGAAGATCGTGAACTTTGAGGCCCCGAGTGAGGCGAGGATGTCGCGGTATTCTGGCTCGAGCGTCGACAGGCCGATACTGACCGACACTGCAATGGGGAAGAAGGAAATCAGGAAGGCGATCAGGATCGTGTTCATGTCGTGCTGGCCCACGAACATCAGCGCGATGATCGGCACAACGGTGGCCTTGGGGATTGCATTGAAGCCGACCAGCAGAGGGTACAGCGCGTCGCGCATCGTTTTGGACAGGCCCATGATCATGCCGAGGAACACGCCGAAGACCACAGACAAAAGCAGGCCCACAACGGTGCGCCACAGCGTGTCCCAGCCGTATTCGAGGAACAAGCCGCGGAACTTCCAGAAGGCTGGCCAGATGTCTGACGGGGACGCCATTTTGTAGTTGGGCCAGCCGTTAACCCAGACAAGCCACTCCCAGAAGAGCCCGAAAATGATCAAGGCGGCGAGCGGTACGCCGATCTGGCGGAGGGTCATGCGGCGTCCCTCCCTTGGGCGATGCGGATTTGCTGGCGTAGGATGTTTAGCGCCTCGGCACTTTCGGGGGTGTAGAGCATTTCGATGTCGCGCTCGCCTGTCAGGTGGACGTCCATGACGTACTGGGTCTTGGCCGGGCGGCCAGACAGGACGATGACCTGATCGGCGAGGAAGATGCTTTCGCGCAGATCGTGGGTAATGAGGACGCCTGTGAACGGCTCCTCGGCTTTGACCTTGTGCATGGTCTGCCAGAGATCCTCACGCGTGAAGGCGTCGAGCGCGCCGAAGGGTTCGTCGAGGATTAGAACCTCGGGCTTGTGCACGATGGACCGGCAGAGCGAGGCGCGTTGGCGCATGCCGCCTGACAGTTCCGAGGGGCGTTTGTCTTCGAAGCCTGAAAGGCCCACGAGGTCGAGCAGGTGGCGCGCGCGCGCTTCCTTTTCGCGTTTGGACATGCCGGTCGAGACGATTTCGAGCGGGAGCATGACGTTTTGCAGGATGGTCCGCCATTCCAGCAAAACGGGGTTCTGAAAGGCCATGCCGACGGTGGATTTGGGACCTTTGACCAGATCGCCGTGTAGCCAGACTTCGCCCTCATCCGGCTTCATCAGGCCCGCGACCAACCGTGTCAGGGTGGACTTGCCGCAGCCAGAAGGGCCGACGACGGCGGCGAAGCCACCCTCCGGGACGGAAAGCTCCAGCCCGTCGAGCACGGGCAACGGGCCCGAGAGGGTTTTGTAGGCGTGGCGCACGCCTTTGATGTCGATCAGGTTCGTCATTGGGGGCGTGCGCCTGTGTCTTATTTCAGTTTGCGTGCGTCTGCGGCGGGCAGGTACACGTCGGTAAAGTACAGGCTTGCGTCGGGCGCGTTCTGGAACTCGTAGGTTTCAGCCAACTGGCCGAGGGCCGTTTCCATACGCGCTGCGTCGACCCCGCCCATGCCATTTGCAGCTACGTTGTCCGTGAGCACGTTGGCGTCGATGGCCAGTTGCAGGCGGCGCGTTTCAAGTGCTGCGTCGGCTGCAGGGTTGCGGTCGATCAGGCTTTCGATGGCCTTGGCCGGATCGGCGATGGCGTCTTTCCACCCCGCTGCAACGGCGGTCAGGAAGCCAGTGACAATCTCCGGGTTTGCGCTGGCAAAGTCGGTGTTGACGATGATCGCGTTGCCATAAAGCTCAAGCCCGTAGTCCGCCATGAGGATGGTCGAGATATCCTCCTCTGGCACGCCCAGACGCACGAGGTTCAGGAAGGACGAGAAGGAAAAGCCTGTAACAGCGGCCACGTTGCCCTCGGCCAGCATCGGTTCGCGTGTGGGGAAGCCCACGGGCTCAACGGTGATCTTGTCCACATCAAGGCTGTTTGCGGTGGCAAAGGCGGGGAACTGTGCCCATGCGCCATCGGGGGGCGGGGCGCCAAGCACTTTGCCCTCAAGGTCCTTGGGTTCGGAGACGCCCAGCGACTTGCGCCCGACAATGGCGAAGGGTGGCTTGTCATAGACCATCATGACGGCCGTGACGGGCGCGCCGGGGTTCTGGTCGAGGAATTTCACGAGGCTGTTGATGTCAGCAAAGCCCATGGGGAACGCGCCCGAGGCCACTTTCGGGATCGCGTCAAGCGAACCTTGGCCTGCCGAGATTTCAACATTCAGGTCGGCAGCACCAAAATGGCCGTTGTCGATGGCGGCGAAATAGGGGGCGGCGGGCCCTTCGAATTTCCAGTCGAGCGCGAAGGGCACTTGCGTTTCGGCCATGGCGGCACCCGCCAGTGCGGCGGTCGCAGCAAAGGCGGCGAGGGTACGTTTGAGCATAAGGGTACGTTTGAGCATAGGTTTCTCCCAGGTGGTGACCGCGTGACGTTAGGGGGTGCTGTTCCGGGACGGAACGGGTGGCCCCGTGCCACGTCGTTTTCTCTGGGCCGGAACTGTGCGGTGTGCTGAAAAATTATGCAAATGCTTTCGATGTGCATTGTGCGGGCGTTCGGTTCGTGGCCTTCTGGTGGTGAACCCAGAGGGAGGCCCGAGATGAAAGACGACAATTTCCTGCGCGCCAACAATGCACGTCATATGTGGCACCCGATGGGCCACCCGGGCGAGGCGATGGCCCATGCGCCCACCATCATCACCGGGGCGGAAGGGTCGGTGATCGAGGACATTGACGGGCACAAAACCGTCGATGCCGTGGGTGGTCTGTGGTGTGTGAACCTTGGCTATTCCAACAACGCGGTGAAAGACGCAATTGCCAAGCAGCTCTATGATTTGCCATATTACTCGGCCTTCTTTGGGACATCGAACCCGACGGCGATTGAGGCTTCCTATGCCGTGCGTTCGTTTTTCGAAGAAGATGGCATGGCGCGGGTGTTCTTTACCTCGGGCGGGTCCGATTCCGTTGAGACCTGTTTGCGCCTTGCGCGCCAGTATCACCGGATCAAAGGCGAGCCGGGGCGGACCAAGTTCCTGTCGCTCAAGAAGGGCTATCACGGCACGCATTTTGGCGGCGCGTCTGTCAACGGCAACAACCGATTCCGCATCGCCTATGAGCCGCTGATGCCCGGATGTTTCCACCTGCCGTCGCCGTATCCCTATCGCAATCCGTTTGACGAGACGGACCCTGCGCTGCTGGCCCAGAACGTTGCTGCGGCGATGGAGGATGAGATTCAGTTTCAGGGGCCGGGCAGCATTGCCGCGTTTATCATGGAGCCTATTCAGGGGGCTGGCGGTGTGATTGTTCCGCATGAAACCTTCATGCCGCTGATGCGCGAGATTTGCGACCGGCATGGCATTCTGATGATCGCAGACGAGGTCATTACGGGCTTTGGCCGGACCGGCGATTGGTCTGGGTCCCGTCAATGGGGTGTGCAGCCGGACATGATGAGTTGCGCCAAAGGCATCACCTCGGGCTATTTCCCCGTGGGTGCCGCGCTGATGAGCGAGGCGGTGGCCGACGTGTTCGAAAAGGCGGATGCTGATGGCGCGATCTTTCATGGCTACACCTATTCGGCGCATCCCGTAGGGGCTGCTGCGGTGACGGCTTGTCTGGAGGAAACCCTGCGCCTTGATACCAAGGCCAATGCGGGGCCGCGCGGCACGCAGTTGTACGAGGGCTGTGTGGCTTTGATGGCGAAACATGACATCGTCGGGGATGTCCGGGGTGGGCACGGGTTGATGACGGGTGTGGAGTTGGTCAGTGATCGGGCGGTCAAGACACCACTGGATGCCGAGGCGACCAAGCGCATCCACAAGGCCACCTACGATGCCGGTGCGATGGTGCGGATCGGGGGCAACAACATCATGATGTCACCGCCGCTGGTCGTGACCGAGGATGAGATTGCCCGAGTGCTGAGCGCATTGGACGCCGGACTGGCGGCGGTTTGATCGGCCTTGGTCTACTAGGGTTCTTGCGGTGCCGCGAAGGTCGGGAATGAGCCCAACCTGTAAAGTTGACTTTCCCGTTGCGTGCGCACGCAGCGCGGAATGTGCTGCAGGGGTGTAAGAGTGCGCGTCGCCATGCAACAAGCAAGGAAACCGGCCATCGGAAGTGATCGCCGCGACGTAGGCTGAGCCAACTTGCAAGCAGGCGACGGTCTGATGCCGATATTCCGTTAACTCATCACCTAGTCTTTCACACTGCCTTGTTCGCTCAACCAATTGTATAGCAAATCCGCACTTCCGGAAGATTTAGAAGATTTGGCTCGGACCAGATGGTACTGGAAACCGCTGTTGCGAAAGCTGTGATTATCAAGAGCCTTTACCAAGCGGCCAGCCTGCAGTTCGGCATCGGAATTCGCTTGACTGACCAGCGCAATACCCAGACCAGAAACTGCTGCATCAATTGACATCATCTCGTTGGAAAATTTATGCCCTTTATGCAGGTCTATCTTTTTATTCGTTACTCCGGCTGCTTTTGCCAACATATCCCACCCAGGTACTAAATCCGGGCTTCCACGCCAATCCGTATGCAGAAGGGGAAATTTATCCAGTTCAGAGAAATCGTTTAAGCCACCATGCCTTTCAAGCAACTCTGGACTCGCCACTATATGGTACACGCCGTCAATCAATGTCCTGACTTCAAGATCAGGGTAGTCACCGTTACCATAGCGAATGCCTATGTCAGCTTGACCCTGGCAAATGTCCACGAGTTCATCGGTAGCGTTAAGGCGAATTTCAAGTTTTGGGTATTTTTCGTTGAAAGTTTCTAGCCGCGGGACAAGCCACTTCATACAGAACGAAAGCGGCGCCGTAATTGTAAGCCAGTTTCGCCCCATATCGCCTTTGATCACATCACAGGCTTCTGTGAATTTTTCCAATGCCTTCGACATCAATGGAGCGGCCAGTTTTCCAACACGCGTTAATTTCAATGACCGGGTTTGCCGCACAAACAGCTTGATATCGTAATAGTCCTCAAGAGACTTGACATGTTGGCTTACAGCTGCAGGTGTGACATTCAGCTCATCTGCAGCTTTTTTAAAGCTGGAGTGACGCGCCGCTGCCTCAAACGCTTTCAACCAATTCAGTGGTGGTAGGGAAATCAAAAAGCACCTCTACACTCGCATTAGTTGAACTGACGCATGACTTAGAAATCATAGTTTGTGCTACAAGCCTCCTTTGGATCATTCTTGGTGTCAACAAGTCAGCCGCTTCATCCGGCAGATTCCCGCCAGAAAAAGAGTTGGTAAAATCAAGGATGTTCCCCCGGCGACGCTTGTAATCAATGGGTTCGGCTCATTTCCCTTCGCCTGAAGTCATAGGGGTGTGAGCATACGGGCGGCCGATTTCGCTGCAGAAGCGTTCGTCATGCTCGCTCGTCTCCAGACGGCAGCGCTTGTCGAAAAAGTTGACTGGCGCGCCGATGTGATGTGGCCCGATTTCACGGTCAACGTTCGCCGCAGCGTCCATCGCCAAAGGCTCTCGTACCACCTGTCTCTACTTGCCCTGACCTTGGCCGGATGTAGAGGCCCACAGAAAGGGAACAGACGTGAGTATTGTCAGATTTCAAAGTCCAAACTTGGTTCACGCCCCGAGCATCATCGAACTGGTCAACGAAACTCCCTCGCTGGATTCGAACAGTGAATATGCATATGCGCTTTGGTGCACGCATTTTGCGGAACAGTCCGTTGTCGCATTGCGCGACGATGAAGTAATCGGATTTCTAACGGGTTTTCGATCTCCGGGCCGACCTGACACGTACTTTCTGTGGCAGACGGCGACCAAGCCTCGGCACGGCGTTGCCGGACTTGGCGTGGACATGATCGATTACGCGGTTCGGCGCGAGATAAAACGCGGGGCCAGCCGGATAGAAGCGTCGGTCGATGACCAGAACAAGGCGATCCGGCTTCTTATGAAATCCCTCGCCAAGCGCCTCAAGGGCCGAATTGAGGAAGAGTTGCTGTTCCCCGGCTCGCTTCTTGCTGGCCAGCGCGATGCCCATCATGATGAAACGTTGATGCGGATTTGTCTGGTCCATCCGACAGATAACGACCGTGCCTGCACGACTGCCTGCGGTCAAGCTGCAGAGGAGGCGATGGTATGATCCCCCAGGCCTTTGATACACTCCTTGTTCATCAACAAAGCGGAGCGTGGCAGCCCGATCTGCGTTTGGCGGAACGGGTGTCCCAAGAATTCGGCACGCCTGCATTTGTCTACAACGCCAACTATCTGCGCAGTAACTTCAACGCGTTACGTCAGAAACTGTCCCCGGCGATCGATCTTCTCTATTCACTCAAGGCCAATCCGAACGCTGCAATTGTGGACTGCCTGCGATCCTGCGGGGCAGGTGCCGAAGTGTCTTCCCGTGCGGAGTTGCACACTGCAATCCGGGTGGGGATTGATCCCAAGAACATCATTTTCGTGGGACCCGCAAAGTGCGAGGATGAAATCGCTGACAGTATTCGGTTCGGGATTTTTGCGATTGTCGCGGAGTCCGCGCAAGAACTGGATGAAATCCAACGGCAGGCGGAGGCTTCTGGCACCAAGCAGGCCGTGAATGTCATGCTTCGCGTCAACCCGGATTTCAAAACAAGCGGGTCCGGCCTGACGATGAGCGGCAAGCCCCGCCAATTTGGCATCGATGTCGAGCAGGTGCCCGACCTACGCGAGCAACTGGATATGCTTAGTCTCGTCCGTGTGATCGGATTTCATGTCTACATGGGAACACGATACCTCGATGCGGAGCCGATTATTGAGAACACCGAGAACATTCTGAGTTTGGCAGAACGCCTTGCTGGAGATCTTGGTATCGAGATCGAAGCAGTGGATGTCGGTGGCGGTTTTGGTGTTCCTTACTTTGATAACGAACAAAAGCTGGATGTGTCGAAGCTTGCCAAGGGCGTCAACGCCGCTGTCGAGCGGTTCCGCACCTCCCACCCCAACACGCGTGTGATTATCGAGCTTGGTCGCTATCTGTCTGCAGGGTCCGGTGCGCTGCTTACCTCGGTTCGCTACGTAAAGGTATCACGCGGGGAAACCTTTGCCATCGCCGATGGGGGCACAAACCTGCACATGGCGGCGGTTGGGGTAGGCGGTTTCGCCAAACGATCCTTTCCGATTGTAAACATGTCCCGCAGCACTTCCGAATCCACCCAGGAAACCACGCTCACCGGGCCACTTTGCACGCCAAGTGATACAATGGCGCGTAAAACCAACCTTGGTGAGGTTACGGAAGGGGACATTATCGGTGTGCTTTGCTCCGGGGCATACGGCCCAAGTGCATCGCCCACTGGCTTTCTGAGCCACGGTTATCCCAACGAGGTTTTGGTCGATGGAGATGACCTGCACCTGGTGCGCGCGGCAGACAGTGTCAACGACATCATATCAGCCTACCGGCTGCCGGGTGACCTCCCGTTTCCGGGCGACCAAAATGAATTCACAATCTCGGTACGCCTGTCGGCTTCTGACGCCCACTATGGCGGCGGTATCGTCGATGGCGCGCACATATTGGGGCTCTTCGGGGACGCAGTGACCGGGCTTGCCGCATTACAGGATGGCGACGAAAGCCTGCTGCAAAGCTGGAATAAAGTGGAGTTCCAACGCCCAGCACGGCCCGGAGACTTCATAACCGTGCGCGCACGAATGACCCGGAAAAAACGCCTTCGTCGCTACGTCGAAGTCGAGGCGCTGAGGACGGTCCGTGCCTTGGATACTGCAAAATCCACGGTCGAACCCGTTTACCCCCCAGAACGCATTGCTATGGCGACGGGTCTCATCGTTGTTCCGATGCCAAACCGCCGGTCCAAATCAGAAGAGGTGATACAATGACTTTGCTCCATCAACGTCTCGATCGTGCGGCCGCTGCTGGTCCACGGACTCCGGTCATACAGTATCGCGATCAGGTCCTGACTTTGTCCCAGCTGCAAACCTGTGCGCGCTCGCTCGCGCGATGGCTGTCGGATGCAGGCGTATCGCAGGGCGATCGGGTAATAGTGCAGGCGGAAAACGAGCCCATGACAGCGGTGCTGATTTACGCGATCAGTGCGATTGGCGGATGCTTCATCCCGGTTCACCCCACGACCCCGACCAAGCAGTTCTCTTACATCAAGGAAAACTCGGGGGGCGTCATGGTGCTCTCGGCAAAAGCCGGAGAGTGGTCGGCAGATGTCGGTGGTCTTCACATCAACGTGCCAAACCTGAACGATTTATTGCACGCCAGCACAGGCAAGTTACCTCTTTCCACGTTCAATCCAAGGATCATCCCCGAAGACCTCGCCTGCATGATCTACACGTCCGGATCGACGGGACGCCCTAAGGGAGTGACATGCCTTCACCGCCAAATGGTGTTCGCGGTGGGCGCTATAGCCGATGCTTTGGATTATGCGACCGGGGATGTGATATTCTGTTCTTTGCCGCTGTCCTTCGATTACGGCCTGTATCAGCTCTTTCTCGCGGTCGAGTGTGGTGCGATGCTTCGATTGGAAAGCCCGGAGATTGGCGGTTTGGGCCTGTTCCGAGCGCTCAAGAAAAGCCGTGCAAACGTGCTGCCTGCCGTGCCTGCGATGATTGAAGCGCTGGCGGTCATGGGCAAACGCAAACCTGGAGAGCTACCGGCTCTGCGCCTGGTTACGAATACCGGTGCGGCCCCGTCGCCGACATCCATCAAGACTTTGCGCAGTGCCTTTCCCAACCTTGGGTTCCAGCTCATGTATGGATTGACGGAATGCAAGCGTGTGAGCATCACGCCGGTGGATGGCGACATTCTCAAGCCGGGTACATGTGGTCGCCCGCTCCGCGGCACGCGCGTCGAGGTGGTCAACGCAAGCGGGACGGTCCTGCCACCTGATGAAATTGGCGAGTTCGTCATATCTGGCCCAAACGTAATGGCGGGCTATTGGAATTCCGAAGAGCTGACCAACAAGACCTACCAGACGCAGCATGCAACAATGCGCCGCCTTCACAGCGGCGACTATGGGTGGATGGACGAGGACGGCTATTTATACTGCCAAGGCCGAAGGGACGATATCTTCAAGATACGCGGCTTCCGCGTCAGCTGCTCTGAAATCGAAGCGGCATGTTCTGAAGCACCCGTTGTCCGTCATGCGGTAATGGTGCCGCCAGCGCCAGGTCGTCCCTCGACGCTTTTCATCTGTGCATCAGATTCTGAGTTTGATCTTTTGGGCTTTCTTGATGACCGGCTGGAGCCGCACAAGATACCGGATCGCATTCGGCTTATCGATGATATGCCGCGCACGGCAAACAACAAGTTTGACCGACGGGCCCTTATCGAAAGTCTCCAAACCGAAATGAAACTGGCACCGACTCAAAAGCAGGAGATGACCCATGCTTGACAATCCCTATACACACAACGAGGCGCGCGACGATCTGCGCAAGGCACTCGCCGCCGTTCTCGAAGAATCGATCCCGCCCTTATCCGACGAGATGAACCTGTTCCGCGAGTTTCGGCTGGATTCCATGAGCATGCTTGAGACGTTGATGGAGCTGGAAGACATGCTGGGGTTCAACGTGGATCCCGAGGAATTGGACATCAAGGACTTCGAGACCGTGGCTGGCTATTCCGGCTTTCTGGTCGCCATCAAGGCAGCGGTTTGAGCCGCGCCATTACCTTTTGTCTACTGGAGGAGAAACTCGTATGATTATCAGATCGCTCAACAGCATCACGGACACGGAACGCGACGTCAAAGGAGCCCTTGGCACCTGGCGCAGCAAACGCCTGATTCTGGCGGATGACAGTGTCGGCTTCTCGCTGCACGAAACAACAGTCTATCCCGGAACCGAAACCGATCTCTGGTACAAGCATCATGTCGAAGCGGTGCTGTGTGTCGAGGGCGAGTGCGAACTAACCAATCGTGACACGGGCGAGGTCTTCATGATCAGACCGGGAGACATGTATCTATTGGACAAGCATGATCAGCACACTTTGCGGCCGGTCACCAAGTTTCGCGCCATCTGTGTGTTCAACCCACCGGTTACCGGACGGGAGGATCACGATCAGGATGGCGCGTATCCGCCGCCGTTGAAAGTCGCTGCAGAATAGGCGTCGGCAGCGAGGTCGGTCCCGGGGCAGCGCGGTATCCCTCCGCCTGACCCGACGATCCTGGGGACAGTTGCAGTAACGTCCTGACCCCCCAAAAAGGCATCAGACAACGGTGCGTCTCGGCTCCGGCGCGACTGGTCGCGCCGCCTGTTGGCCTGCGCACACATTGCAATTGGAGAGCAAAATGACCACGCAACACAGTTCTGAATCTGTCTTCACGCGTCGTGAGTCCCAAGCGCGAAGCTATTGCCGGACATTCGACAAGGTTTTCGCGTCTGCCCAAGGGTCGGAAATGGTGGACAGTGAAGGCCATCGGTACATCGACTTTTTGGCGGGATGTTCCTCGCTGAACTACGGGCACAACGATCCCGATATGAAAGCGGCGCTCGTCGAACATCTTTGTAATGATGGGATTGCGCATGGGCTCGACTTGCAAACAGGCACCAAGGCCGACTTCATTCAAGCGTTCGAAACTCACATTCTAAGGCCACGCCAATTGGATCACCGATTGATGTTCACGGGCCCAACCGGCGCCAATGCCGTTGAGGCGGCGTTGAAAATCGCACGCAAGGCGACCGGGCGGACGAATGTGGTCGCATTTACGAATGCGTTTCATGGTGTCACCGTCGGGGCGCTCGCCGCGACAGGCAACGCATATCACCGTGGCGGCGGGGGCATGCCTCTGGGCAATGTCACACGTATGCCATTCGATGGCTATGCTGCCGGGGTAGACAGTGTTGGTCTGCTTCGACAGATGCTTGGCGATGCATCGTCCGGCCTGGATGCACCGGCGGCCTTCCTTCTGGAAACGGTTCAGGGAGAAGGCGGACTTAACGTATCAAGCAAGAGTTGGCTGGTTGATATCGCGGCTCTGGCGAAAAAGGCCGGTGCGTTGTTGATCGTCGATGACATTCAAGCCGGATGCGGCAGGACGGGTGGATTTTTCTCGTTTGAGCGCGCTGGCATAACGCCCGACATTGTAACGCTCGCCAAATCGATCTCGGGATTTGGTCTTCCCATGGGCTTGGTTCTTGTCCGGCCGGAGCACGATGTTCTGGGGCCAGCGGAACATAACGGGACGTTCCGTGGCAATACCCATGCGTTCATTACGGCACGCATCGCGATTGAGAAGTTCTGGCGCGATGACCGCTTTGAATTGGATATCCGCCGCCGGGCACAGATTGTCGAACGGGGCCTTGAAACGGTCGCTGAAATGGTCCCGGGCGCCCGGCTCAAGGGGCGGGGGATGATGAGGGGGGTTGATGTCGGCTCAAGCAAACTTGCGGCCACAATCTGTCGTCATGCGTTCCAAGAGGGCCTGATCATAGAAACTTCGGGCCCCAATGATGAAGTGGTAAAGGTTCTGGCCCCGCTGACGACGCCAGACAAAGTGCTGGAGGCCGGGCTAGCGATTTTAATCGATGCCACACAGAACGTGATCACCGAAAACCTGCTTGCGGCTGAGTGAGCGCACCAGCCAGCAAGATGCATCCCAAGGAAACCCTATCAGAGACGGCAGAACAAACATGACCCATATCGTCGAAAAGATCGGCGGCACGTCGATGTCGCGCCTGAACGAACTGTATCATACGCTCTTTGTCCGGAACGGTACGCCGCAATACGGTCGCTATTTTGTGGTGTCTGCATTTGGTGGCATCACGAACCTCTTGCTTGAGCATAAGAAGTCGGGCCAGCCGGGGGTCTATATGCAATTGGCGCTCAATTCCGATGATCGTGGATGGCGGGACGCACTCTCCAAAACATCTAATGCCATGATTGCGGCGCATAAGGCTGTCTTGTCACATCAGGACGACATCGAGGATGCCACCGCGTTTGTTCAGAACCGGATTCAGGAGACACAAAACTGTCTGAGCGACTTGAAGCGATTGTGCTCCTATGGTGGTTTCCGGCTCGAGCAACAACTCTCCCGTGTTCGGGAGATGCTGGCTGGGCTTGGTGAGATGCATTCGGCCTACTCGGCCACGCTGTTCTTGCGTCGCCATGGGGTGCATGCGCGATTTGTCGATCTCTCTGGTTGGCGCGGCAAGGCGGATTTGAAACTTGATGACCGGATCCGAAACGGCATCCAGGGCATTGATCCAAATTGCGAAATGCCCATCATCACAGGCTATGCACAATGCCAGAATGGACTGATGCGCGAGTTTGACCGCGGGTACTCGGAAGTCACCTTTTCAAGGTTGGCAGCCATAGTACGCGCTAAGGAAGCTGTCATCCGCAAAGAGTACCATCTGTCATCGGCCGACCCGCTCCTCATTGGTCCGAGCAAGGCCCGCAAGATCGGCCATACCAGTTATGATCTAGCGGATCAGATGGCAAATTTGGGGATGGAGGCCATACACCCCTCAGCCGCAAGGACCTTACGTCGGGCCAAGGTTCCCTTGCGGGTCACCAATGTTTTTGAACCAGACGATCCAGGCACCCTGATCAATGACATAGACGCCGAAACGCCAGCCGTTGAAATGATCGCAGGACTGGATGTCGTCGCGCTGGAAGTCTTTGAACAGGACGAGGTCGACATAAACCTCCTTGATGTGGCGATACTGAATGCCATCGGCGACCATGGCCTTCGGATCGTATCGAAAACGATCAATGCCAATACGATCACGCATTACATAGACGCCACGCTGGGTGACATTGAACGTGCCGCGGGAGAACTGGCGGTGCTCTATCCCAACGCGCAGATTTCGACGAGCAAATTTGTACTGATTTCAGTTCTGGGGCGTGACCTAGAAGGGTTGTCGGTTCCAGCGCGGTCGCTGCAGGCTCTTGCTCAGTCCAGCATCACGCCGGTTTGTGTTCTACAAGGATCTCGCTGCGTGGAAACGCAGCTTATCCTCGCGGCCGGTAGTCTCGAGACGGGTATCCGAAGCCTGCACGCAGAATTCAAAGAGGACGTCACCAACGAGACCACAATTGCCGCCTAGATGGTGATGTGCCGAGCCGTTGCTTACGCTTGGAACGCTACCAGTGCACCATCGACGCCATCCCCCCGAGCCCGCGCCTGCACCGCGCGGGCTTTCAGCATTGGCGGGGTGTGAAAGATTGCATGTCAGGCTTCGATCCAACCCCAGGTCACATCTGTGCGGGCACAGCGGATCTACAACTATACGCAGTCGGCAAACGCGCACTGGGCGCCAGTTTCTGAGGCGCACAACTGAAATGGCCCACACAGTGTTTTCCACCATGCGGGCCGTCCCGTTTTGACCAGATATTTCAGGAGTAAATAGGCGGAGGAGGGGAGGTTCCTTCCGTCAAATCTGGCGCTCAAACAGGCTTCCATATCCTTGAGGGTTGTAGTCTTGCAGCCCGGCCAGACGGCACATCGCCCACGCGCTCGCCTGATTGGACGTGACGACGGGCTTCTTCAGTTCAGCCTCGATTTCCGCAATCGTGCCAACCGCTGGAAGAGCTGTACAGGACAAGAAGATCGCCTCGGCCTCGGGACAGTCCACACTGCGTGCGGCGCGCACAATCGAGTCGTGCTTGACCCGCGCCATGTCCCGATCATCTTCCAGCCCAAAGCAAGCGGCGTTGACCACATCCAACCCGTTTTCCTCGAAATAAGTGATCATCGGTTTGGTCGTCTCAACCAGATACGGCGTCAACAGTGCAACCTTCCGCACGCCAAGTGCAGAGAACGCCATCAGGGCGGCATGGGTCGGAGTCACCACGGCGGTGTTTGGATGAGCGGCTTGGACCGCAGAGGTGATGGCGGCATCCCCAAGTTCGACAGAGGCTGACGTGCATCCGTAGCAGATCGCGCCGAACGCCTCTCCTGGCACCAGAAGTTCGGCCGCCGATGCTATTCTTGGCCCCATCTTCCGTAGATTTTCCGGGGTCGTCGGGTTCTCGAAAGCAACCCGCGTGACATGTAACGTGGAACCGGCTTCGGGTAACATCCGGGTAAAATCCCGCTCTGTCGTCAGATCCGTCGACAGGGCAACCAACCCAAAGCGTGTCATGCCTTCTGTCGAGGCCAACTCGGCGGTGTGCTCTACAAGAGATACCATTATTCCCTCCTTTTGGGTTTGATGTGGATGTCAGGTGTAAGCGTGGTGTTCAGATGGGGATTGCGTCATGGATGTTGGTCTTCCTCCGGGCGCACAGGGGCGTCAGGCGGGGTAGGGCTGTTTTCGAACACGGCTGAAGCTTGAAACGGTTGCGGCGAGAATGCAGAAGGCTCCGCCGATCATCCACATTAGGTCATAGGTGCCGAGCTGGCTCCGAATGATGCCGCCGGTCAGTGCCATGAAACCTGCGCCAATCTGGTGACCGGCCGATATCCAGGAAAAGATAATGGGTCCATTGTCGCCAAAGGCGCGATTGCACAGCAAGACCACAGGCGGCACCGTTGCGACATCAAGGATGCCGAACACGATGCCAAAAGTCGCAATCATCGGGTCAAATTCGCTTGTGATGATAAGCGGCAACCAAAAGAGTGTCAGCCCCCGGCCGAAGAAAATGAAGGCCAGTATCGCCCGGGCGGAAAAACGATCCGACAGCCAACCGGATGCAGTGGTCCCCACGACATTGAATATCCCAACCAGCGCCAGAACGATTGAGGCGGACGTGGCATCCAGACCAATATCGCCACAAAAGGCGGTAAAGTGGCTCCAAAGCAGGCCATTTGTCGTCGCACCACACAGAAAGAAGACCGCCAGAAGCGCCCAGAAAGCAGGGTGCCTCAAGGCCATGATCAGTGGCTCCACGACAATCTGAACCGTGGTGTTCAAACTCACGGCGCCCGCCGGTTTGCTGTGTGGCGTGTACTTCAGATTCAGCAACAGAGCGACCAGCGCGATCGAGCCCGCCCCAAGCAGCGGCGCCCGCCATCCCCACACATCCGAGACCTCTGCCCAGAAGGGCAACAGCAGGAACTGTCCCAACACCGACGCTGCGGTCAGCACGCCCGAGATGAGACCGATATTCCTTGAGAAATACGTCGTCGCAATCAGTGCGGCATAAGACATAGTGAACGCACCAACCGCCGCTCCGATGAAGACCCCCCAAACGACATTGAACAGCAACAGGTTCGGGATCATGCAAAGCAGGCTTGAGGCGATCAATACGCCAAGCGCGCACACGGAAACCCGCCGCACCCCGTATGTCTTCATAAGTGCGACGGCAAAGGGCGAAAACAGACCGTAAAGGGCCATGTTGACGGCAATGCCGATACTGATGTTCGTGGCGTCCCACTCGATACCAGACGCAATGAACTTCGTGGCCAAGAGACCTGCGAGCGTCGTGTAGGTACCAGCAGCAATAACAGAGAAAATTGCGACGGATAAAAAGCCGAAATTAATCGCTTGGCCCGTGTGCTGGCTCGTGTCTTTCATCGCTCCAATCTCTGTCATCGATCTAAGTCCTCTTTCGATTAGTCAGCGAAGGTTCGGGTCCATCGGCCCATGATCTCCTGGTCATGCTCCACGCTGTCTGTCCCACTTGATCCGAAGCGCGCCGGTTATGGCCATGGTAAGCAACACTCTGCTTTCTGCGGTCTTGCACACTCTGGGTACAAAGATAGAATGTTCTCCAGTGATCGTACATTCCAAAAAAATGAGATATGGGATTGCAAATATGAACAATCGTTTGAACTGGGATGACCTGAAAGTCACTCTTACAGTTGCGCGATCCGGCTCACTTTCGGCAGCCGCCCGTGAGCTTGGCGTAAGTCATGCGACGATTTATCGGAAAGTCATCGATGTTGAGGAACGCCTGGGAACGAAGTTGTTTGATCGCACAAGAACAGGCTACACGCCGACACTTGCTGGTGAGGCAATGCTGGACGGTGCGCATGAAATGGAAGCATATGTCTTTGAGATTGAAAGAAAGCTTACCGGGCAAGAGTTAACGCCCTCAGGAAAGGTTCGCATTACAACAACTGACAGCCTGTTGTTCGGTCCATTGTCTGAGATCGTTGCCAATCTTCACCATACGTTACCTCAAATCCAGTTGGAGGTTGTGATCTCCAACAATCTTTTGAGGATTTCGCGGAGGGAGGCTGACATTGCCATCCGACCATCATCAATAAACCCCGAGCAACTTGTCGGCCGAACGGTAGGTAGGATCCAGCAGGCAGTTTATGGGGCGCATGCCTGTTTCGGTGACACGGCTGGGAAGGTTGACTACGCTGACATGCCGTGGATTGCTGCAGATGAAAGTATGTCTTACAGCCTTTTGGACGATTGGATGGAGGCTGAGGGCCTGAATTCCAAAGTGACTCAGCGATACAATACAGTACTTGGTATGTTTTCTGCTGCCAGGAATGGAGGGGGCCTGTGTGCGCTGCCATGTTATCTGGCCGAAGGTGAAAATAGGCTGGCCAGGATCGGAGAGTATGTGCCCGCCTTAACAACAGACTTGTGGTTGCTGACCCACAAGGATCTGCAACAAACGGCGCGCATAAAGGCTGTGCTTGAGCATCTGTCTAAGGAATTGAGGGCCATTTTCAAATAGGCGGCGCTGGTCAATCTAGGCATCTGTTACAGCCATCGATGCTATTAAACATTCCTTCAAGCAAACCAGATCGGTCAATTCATTAGAACGCTGTTTGGAGCAGTTCGACGCCTGAGCCAGTCGCAATCTGAAATCCGTTGCAATACTACCCGGCTAGGTAAGCCATCTTTCAGGACGTAGAAAATGCGGCGGTCCCAAGTGGAAGCGATGACTTGCGGAAAGTGTTGGCTGTGACCGAGAACAGCGATCTATTCGAAGGAACCCCGCACGTGCCGCCAGAAACCATCATCCGTCCGGGTCAAAAGCTTGCGAGTCCCGCAGTGAGCTGTCAAATGCAATGACCTGAAGCCGACATTGACGCATTGGCGTTGAATTGGCGCTTTGTTCCGTGTCTTGTTGGTCGATCAAGGTCGCAGCGAAAAGGCGGCGTCGCCCCGCATAGCGGGCACTGCCCTAACCCATCGGTCTCGCAGGCATTCGGCCCGCATCCTGCTGACGCTGACGTCTCAAACAGGGACAAGTCTGTGTGACAAAACGCGCAGGCGCACCCTGTCGCACCCCCGCTGATCTGTTGCGAGCAGTTTCTATATTAGGTCAAGATCAAACACGTAACCGTTTTCAAGCGGAGACTTCGCATGGACACCCTCATGCTTTCCCGAATTCAATTCGGGGCCAATATTTCATTCCACATCCTGTTCCCGACGATCACGATTGCCCTGGGCTGGGTGCTTTTGTTCTTCAAGCTGCGCTTCAACGCGACGGGCAATGCGCGGTGGATGGAGGCCTACCGGTTCTGGGTAAAGGTCTTTGCCCTGTCCTTTGCCATGGGCGTCGTGTCGGGCATCACCATGTCGTTCCAGTTCGGGACCAACTGGCCCGGTTTCATGGAAACAGTTGGTAACATCGCCGGGCCGCTCCTGGCCTATGAGGTCATGACCGCCTTTTTCCTTGAGGCCGTTTTCCTGGGCATCATGCTGTTCGGCTTTTCCCGTGTGCCTGGCTGGTTGCACACTTCGGCCACGTTCCTTGTGGCCTTTGGCACCACCATGTCGGCCTTCTGGATCCTTGTGCTGAACAGCTGGATGCACACGCCCCAAGGATTCGAGATGCGCGAGGGCGTTGCCCATGCCACCAGCTGGTTCGAGATAATATTCAACCCATCCATGCCTTATCGCCTGTCCCACATGCTGCTGGCGTCGGGCCTGACCGTCGCATTCCTGATCGCGGGGTTGAGCGCCTTCCGCTGGCTGCTCGGTGACCGAAGCAAGAGTGTGCAGGTGACTATGAAAACCGGTGTCTACATGGGTGCTTTACTGATCCCGCTTCAGATTTTCATGGGCGATATGCATGGCCTGAACACGTTGGAACACCAGCCGCAGAAGGTTGCGGCGATGGAAGGGAACTGGGACACCCAATCACATGTGCCGCTCTTGCTGTTTGCCCTTCCGGACGAGGAAGCCCGCGAGAACCGCATAGAGGTGGCCATTCCCAACATGGCCTCCATTATCCTCAAGCACAAAGCCGAAGGCGTGGTGCCCGGTCTGAACGACTTTGTCACCGAAGAGGGTGAGGTGATGCACCCGCCTGTTGCCCCTGTTTTCTGGTCCTTCCGCATTATGGTCGGCACGGGCTTTGCCATGCTGTTCCTGAGCTGGGGCGCCGCCATCCTCATGCTGCGCAAACGGCGCGGACCGGAGGGCGTGCCGAAGCTTATGATGCTTGCCATGGTGCCGATGACCTTTTCCGGCTGGGTGGCGACCTTGGCAGGCTGGTACACGACCGAGATCGGGCGTCAGCCTTGGCTGGTGCAGGGCGTGCTGACCACCGAAATGGCGGTGGCGGATGTGCCTGCACCTTTCGTGGGCACGACGCTGGGCGCGTATCTGTCAATCTATGCGCTGCTGCTGTCCGCCTATATCGGCGTGCTCTTCTTCCTGGCGCGCAAGGCGGTGGACGGTGATGTCCCGCGGCCCCGCACCCCGTTGTCTGGTCACGCGGTCACCCGCGAAATTCCTGCGGAGTAGGATAGATGGAACTTTTTGGCGATCCGGCGGTCTGGCTGCCTTTCACCTTTGCCGCGCTCATGGGCGTGTCGATCCTGATTTATGTGGTCCTTGATGGTTTCGATCTGGGCGTCGGGGTGTTGTTCCCCTTTGCGACGGATGAGGAAAAGGACATGATGGTGGCGTCCATCGGTCCGTTCTGGGATGCCAACGAAACATGGCTAGTGCTGGCCATTGGCCTTCTGCTTGTGGCCTTCCCGACGGCCCACGGCACGATCCTGACGGCGCTGTACCTGCCTGTTGCGATCATGCTGATCGGGTTGATCCTGCGCGGCGTCGCGTTCGAATTCCGGGTCAAGGCGCCCACTCCGCACAAGGCCACTTGGAACTGGCTGTTCTTCATCGGCTCGTTGATGACGTCGCTCAGCCAAGGCTTCATGCTGGGCAAATACGTGATGGGGCTGGAAAGCACGCTGGGCACCTGGGCCTTTGCGATGATCACGGCGGTGTTCCTGACCGTGGCCTATTCCATGATCGGCGCCTGCTGGCTGATCATCAAGACCGAAGGCATCCTGCAGGGCAAGGCGGTGGACTGGGCCAAGGACGGCATCTGGGGATTGGTCTTGGGTCTGGGGGCCGTATCGCTTGCCACACCGTTGGTCAGCGCGCGGATTTTTGACAAGTGGTTCACCTATCCTGAAATCCTGCTGCTCGCTCCGCTGCCCATCCTGTCTGCCGTGATGGTGATGATGCTGTGGCGGTCGTTGCAGCGATTACCGAATGCCACCGATGCGGGTTCGAAAGGGCCGTTTGCATGTGCCATCACCCTGTTCATTCTGGCCTTCAGCGGTCTCGCCTATTCCTTCTACCCCTACGTGGTTCCTGAAAGGCTGACGATCTATGAAGCGGCGAGCGCGCCTGAGAGTCTGATGATCATCCTTGTCGGTGCCATTGTCGTCATTCCCATGATCGGGGGATACACGGCGCTGGCCTATTGGGTGTTCAAGGGCAAGGCGTCGGAACTGCGCTACGACTAGGCCTTCTTCTGGCCAAAAATACCTCGGGGAAGGCCGAAGGCCTGGGGCAGAGCCCCAGTCCCCCTTTCGTATCCCGCGCGCCCTGTCTAGTTTGGCGCTCGGGAACGAAAGGACGCCAACATGTACGACTTCGCTGCCATGGGCGCGTGGCTGGAATTTGCGGTGCGCTGGCTGCACGTGATCACCGCTATCGCGTGGATCGGATCGTCCTTCTATTTCATCGCGTTGGACTTGGGCCTGCACCGCGACCGCAACCTGAAAAGCGGGGCGGATGGCGAAGAATGGCAGGTCCATGGTGGCGGGTTCTATCACATCCAGAAATACCTGGTGGCGCCCGACAATATGCCCGATGGGCTGATCTGGCATAAATGGCAAAGCTATTGGACTTGGATCAGCGGGTTCATCCTGCTGGTGCTTGTTTATTATCTGGGGGCCGAGTTCTACCTGATCGACCCCAATGTGATGGAGCTTGCCACATGGCAGGCGGTGTGCCTTTCGCTGATATCGCTGGCGGCCGGTTGGCTGATCTACAACACGCTTTGCAAGGTCTTTGTGAACGCGGACCAGACAGTGCTGATGGTGGCGCTGTTTGGTGTGTTGGTCGCGATGGCGTGGTTCTATACGCAGGTGTTCACGGGGCGCGCAGCGCTGCTGCATCTGGGGGCGTTTACCGCCACAATCATGTCAGGCAACGTGTTCTTCATAATCATCCCGAACCAGAAGATCGTGGTGGCCGATCTGATGGCAGGCCGGACGCCGGATGCGATCTATGGTAAGATCGCCAAGCAGCGCTCGACCCATAACAACTACCTGACCTTGCCTGTCATCTTCTTGATGCTCAGCAACCACTACCCGCTGGCCTTTGCCAGTGAGTGGAACTGGGTGATTGCGTCGCTTGTCTTCCTGATGGGCGTTACGATCCGGCACTGGTTCAATACGCATCACGCGCGCAAGGGCAATCCGCACTGGACTTGGGGCGTGACAGTGATCCTGTTCATCCTGATCGCGTGGCTGAGCGTTGCGCCATCAGATGAGCGCGAGGCGGCAGTGGTGACACGCTTTGCACAAGCCGAAGGATTCCCGGATGTGCACAACATCGTGCTGGGCCGGTGCAGCATGTGCCACGCGGCAGAACCCGGCTGGCCCGGGTTGCATTGGGCACCCAAGGGGGTCGTGCTGGAAACCGAAGCTGACCTGACGCGCAATGCGCGGGCCGTTTACCTGCAATCAGGCGTCAGCCACGCGATGCCACCGGCCAACCTGAGCTACATGGAAGAAGAGGAACGGGCGGCCATCGTGGCGTGGTATCGTGCTGCGATCGACGGGTAAGGCGGAGGTGTCCTCCGCCCCTTTTAGGCACTGATGCTCACTGTAAGGCGGACGTGTCGTCCGCCGCTGCCGCGGTCATCCCCCAGGCCGAGATCGTTTCCTGGCGTCCGGGCAGCACCAACGATGGAAACGCCTGCCAGCCTGCGCCGAC
This sequence comes from Tateyamaria sp. LSS28, assembly GCF_059611725.1. Lineage (NCBI taxonomy): Bacteria > Pseudomonadati > Pseudomonadota > Alphaproteobacteria > Rhodobacterales > Roseobacteraceae > Tateyamaria > Tateyamaria sp. LSS28. Next base: position 223,297 of record NZ_JCAPFI010000002.1, read on the forward strand.
GTTTTCCAGCCCTTTCATGACCGCGTCCGAGATCAGCAACGTCACGCCTTGTGTCTTTGTTGCCGTCTCGAGCCGTGCCGCGACATTCACGGCGTCGCCCAGAACGGTGTACTCCAACCGACCCTCATCACCGACGACACCCACAAACACTTCGCCCAGATGGATGCCGATCCCCAAACGCACGTCATTGATATGCTCAAGCAGGTCATTGGCAAAGGCGACTGCGCAGGTGGCAGCGTCACCATGGCTGTCGTCAAAGACCACCATCGCGCCGTCACCGACGAATTTGTCCACGATGCCACCCGTCGCGTCTGCCGACTTCGAAATGCGGGCCCGGTAGCGCCCCAGAAAGGCGGACAGGCCGGGCGCACTCATGTTTTCGGCCATGGAGGTGAAACCACGGATATCCACAAAGAGAATAGCCATCCGCTGCTGATGGCCTTCGCGCATGGCCTCGATCCCGCGGGCTGAAAGCTGGTCATTCAGTTCGGACGGTAGAAAACGGGTCAGCTGCCCACGCGCCTCTGCCTCGTCAATCGAGCGACGCAGCAGCGCGCGGATCCGCATCGACGCAAAGACAAGCACCATCGCCGCCAATGAGATCATGACGATACGCACAAAGTTTGGTGGCCACCCAAAAAGAAAGATCAATCCCGCCCGTGCCTCGGCCTCGGTCGCCAGAAAGGGGATGGTCAGGATGGCGGCAAAGCCTGCGATCAACACCAGTGACATACTGGCCAGAAGCGCCGGGTTAAACCGGAGCGCGCCACAGGCCAACACGACGGGGATCAGCCAGATGGTTGGAAAGGCCGCAACAAACTGCCCCGATAGCCCCATGTTGGACAGGCTCAGCCACGAACCCAACAGGATGAACACACAGTCGATTAGGGCGGACGGCCACGCCATCCAGGCGCGGAACTGGCCCGTACGGATCACGAAGATGATGACAAGGCCAAGGGCGAAATAGCTCGCCATGGTCATCGCGGCATACACAAGCTGCGACTCCAAAGCCTTGGATTCTGGTAGCCCTGTGAACCAAACAGTTACGAACAGAACGACAGCAAGGGACGTTGACATAATCATGCGCAGGATGCCGATGAACCATTCGGCCTGCGCTTCGGCTTCGAAGAAAATGCGTTGCGCCTGTGGGGTCATTCCGCGGCAGGTGGGCGGCTGTTCAGCGCGAGCGTGCCTTGGTCATCCAGCTCTTCAAAGTCGAAATTGTCGAGGCGATGGGCGCGTTTGCCAGCCTTCTCTGCGCTGATCTTGATATCCTCGATATCTTTCGAGGCCTGGGAAAAGTGTCGGTCCAGATTGCCAACCCGCGCGCCAAGCCGGTCCACGTCAGTCACCAGCATCGACAATTCCTTGCGGATCGCCCCCGCCTGTTCGCGCATCCGCGCATCCTTGAGGATCGCGCGCATTGTATTCAGCGTGGCCATGCAGGTGGTGGGCGACACGATCCAAACGCGCTTGTCGAACCCTTCGCGCACCAGATCGGGGAAGTTAGCGTGCAACTCGGCATAGACCGCTTCGGACGGCAGGAACATCAGTGCGCCGTCCGCTGTTTCCCCTTCGATGATGTACTTGTCCGAGATATCAGCGATGTGCTTTTTCACGGCTGTTTTCATTGATGCCACGGCCTGTTTCAGTTCGTGATCGGTCTCTGCCCGCCGTAGCGCTTCGTAGGCCTCCAACGGAAACTTTGAATCGATGACAATCGGCCCCGGCGGGTTCGGCAGATGCACCATACAGTCGGCCCGCTTGCCGTTGGACAGGGTGGGCTGCCATGCATAGCTGTCCTTTGGCAGGGCTTTGCCCACGATGTCGCGCAGCTGGATCTCTCCGAATGCGCCGCGGGTCTGTTTGTTTGACAGGATGTCCTGCAGGCTGAGCACATCGCCGGACAGCTTGGTGATGTTGTCCTGCGCCTTGTCGATGGCGGCGAGGCGTTCCTGCAATTGCGTCAGGCTGGTGGTGGTCTGCTTGGAGGAGCCGTGCAGGGATTCCTTCATGCGTTCCTGCATGTCCGTCATTGCGCGCTGGCTGCGCATCGCGTTGTCCGCAAGCCGTTCCTGCATCTGCTGCTGCACCGCGCTCAACCGCTGTTCGACGGTTTGCGCCAATTGTGCCTGTCCGTTGGTGGCCGTGTCCGACACGGTTTGGATCGAGGCGCGCAAGCCCTCTTGCCCCTGCGCCAGCCCCTGCACATGTTGGCCGAGATACCCCATTTGCTGGGCGAGCGGCGCTGTGGCACGGGCTGAACGACCGGCGGCCCGTAGCGCCATGATCAGAAGGATCATGATCACCAACAGGGTCGCGGCCCCGATCATGGCCACCATCACCAGCGGATCGCTGGTGTCCAATGTCGTATCGCCAATCTGGATCATGTGCGCCCAAACAATCGTTCAATGTCTGCCAGCTTCAACTCTACATAAGTGGGCCGCCCGTGATTGCACTGGCCGGAATGCGGCGTGGCCTCCATTTCACGAAGCAGGGCGTTCATCTCTTCGGCACGCATCCGGCGGCCCGATCGGATCGACCCGTGACAGGCCACGCGGGACAGGATCGCCTCGACCCTTGACTGAACGGATTGCGATGACCCGAGATCGGCCAACTCATCCAGAATGTCGTGGATCATCGCCTTGGCATCGACCTCACCTAGAATGGCGGGTGTCTCCCGCACCGCAACGGCATCCCCACCAAAGGCTTCGATGCCGAGGCCAAAGCGGGCCAGATCATCTGCAATCTCCAACAGCCGAGCGCAATCGCCGGTCGACAGGCTCACGATCTCGGGGATCAGCAATGCCTGCGCGGCGACACCGTTCTCGGCCATCTGGGTCTTCAGTTTTTCATAGACCAGGCGCTCGTGGGCGGCGTGCTGGTCAACGATCACCATGCCGGTCGCCGTCTGTGCCACGATATAGTTCTCATGCACTTGCCCTCGTGCGACACCAAGGGGGAGGTCGCTTGGATCGGTCTCCGGCTCGGGCATTGGTGCAGGTTCAACCACCCGCGCGCTATAATCTTGCGCCATTTCGGCAAAGCCGGTTTCGATGGGCGCGCGAGGCCCAAGGCTGGGCCGGTCCATCTGGTAAACGCGCGGCTCGGTTGGCTCTGGGCGCATGGCCCCCAATGTCGCTCCCGCCACGGTGGTCGAGGCGCGGTGACCAGCATTTGCCAGCGCGTGACGGAGGCCGGACACGATCAACCCGCGCGCGGTTCCGGGATCGCGAAAGCGCACCTCGGATTTGGCCGGGTGTACGTTGACGTCCACAAGCTGCGGATCGCAGTCGATGAACAAGGCCGCCGCCGAGTGCCGGTCACGGCTGAGGAAGTCAAAATAGGCAGCCCGCAGCGCGCCTGTCAGAAGTTTGTCCTTCACGGGGCGCCCGTTCACATACAGGAACTGGGTCACCGCCGCACCGCGGGAGTAGGTGGGCAAGGCCGCATAGCCGGTTAGGTGCAGACCGTCCCGCTCTGTATCAATCGGGATGGCGTTGTCCGTGAAATCTTGACCAAGTGTGTCGCGCAAACGTCCCTTGAGCGCATCCATCACGTCACCGGTCTGTGCCTCGACCTTGAAGACGGTGCGGGGGTCGTTTGACACATCGCGCAGCTCGAACCGCACATAGGGTTCGGCCATAGCCAGACGCTTGATGACATCCGTGATCGCCTGCGCCTCGGCCCGGTCGGTGCGAAGGAATTTCAGACGCGCGGGCGTGGCAAAGAACAGATCGCGCAGGGTGATGACCGTGCCTGCGTTCAATGCTGCCGGTTTGACGGCGCTGGCCGTTCCCCCAGCGACGCTGATCTCGGCTGCGTCCTCGCCTGGCACACGGCTGGTGATGGTCAGGCGGCCCACGGCGCCCAGACTTGGCAGTGCCTCGCCCCGGAAACCAAAGGTGTGGATGTTGAGCAGGTCACTGCCGTCAATCTTGGACGTCGCATGGCGGCTGAGGGCGAGCGGCAGATCCTCTGCCGCGATACCGCAGCCGTCGTCTGTCACCCGGATCAGTGTCTTGCCGCCGTCGGCGATATCGACCGAAATGCGCTTGGCCCCGGCATCAATGGCGTTTTCGACCAGTTCCTTGACCGCTGAGGCGGGTCGTTCCACCACTTCACCTGCCGCAATGCGATTGATCGCTGCATCGTCCAATTGCCGGATCACGGGACGTATATTGGGGGTGTGGGTGTTCATGCCACAAAACTTAGCATGCGACCCCGCGATTCGACCATGGCCGTTTTGGCGGACGACACGTCCGCCTTACAAAAACGTGTTGGCGCGCAGAACGGGCGGAGGAGACCTCCGCCTTACACGGTCAGATCCTTGCGAAACGTTGGGCAATCTTTGGAAGCAGGCCCTGGAAGCGCAATGGCGCGTCGGTGACAGCCAGACAAATGCAATCCTCGTGGATATCGGCCACTGGCGTGTGATGTAAGTCACTGTCAGCCACTTCGACATCGCCGCGGGCGAAATAGTCGTCGTCGTCCTGGAATGCGCCTTGCAGGACCATCGTCATCTCGATCCCGTGGTGACCGTGATCGGGCATGGCAGCGCCAGCAGGTATGTAGAGAAGCCGCGCCGAAGCGTCCTTGGACGTTGGCAGAATGGCTTGCTTTACACCCATGCCGACCGCACGCCACTTGATGCTGTCGATACCGCCGCCGGCGTAATCCTGCAGCGGTTGCGGCAGCACCGCGTCTTGAGGCTGCTGGGTGCGAATCTCTTCTGGGGCACCGCCTGCGATCAAGGCCATTGTCGCGGCGAAACTTCCTGGGGCGAGCGCCATGTCGTGCTCTGATGCTTCCTCAAGCATCGCCCCGCCGACAGCGTCGTAACTTTCCACTCGCGCGCGACACTCGTCGCACAGAGATACGTGCGTCGCCACCATTAGGTTGAACGCCTCTGGCAGCGTCCCGGCTGCATAGCCCATCAGGATCTCGTCCGTCAGGTGATGTGTGATCTTTTGTTCCATATCCGTCACTTCATCGCGTGGCGCAGTCTTTCCAACGCCAATCTAATCCTAGATTTGATCGTGCCCAGGGGCAGACCGGTTTGAGCGGCGATTTCACTGTGGGACAGGTCCCCAAAATACGCCTTTTGTATCAGTTCCCGCTGGGCTTCCGGCAATTCTGCGATTGCCTGACCCAACTGTTCACTTTCCTGCTGCATGGCCATCACATCGGCCTGATCAGGTTCTTCTTCGGGGCCCCATGCCAGGTCTTCGGGCTCGGGGCGGCGCTGCTTGCGCAGCACGTCAATCTTTCGATTCCGCGCGATGGTGAATATCCAGGTCGCCACCGAGGCCCGCGCGGGGTCAAACATGTACGCTTTGTGCCAGCAGGTCGCCATGACCTCTTGCGCGCATTCTTCTGCGAGCGACGCATCCGCGCCTGACTTCATCAGGAACCCTTTGACCCGTGGGGCAAAGTGGGCGAACAGCGCGGCAAAGGCCGCCTGATCCCTGTCGTCACGAATCCGGACCATGTGGCTAACCCACTGCATCCGTTTTCCATCGCTCTCTTGCATGAGTGCCGGTCCTGTTACCGCCCTCGGAAAGACCCCGACGGCGGACTGCGCATCTATTTCAGACGTGTCTAAACCCGCAAACATATTCCGTCTACGCGACACAAGGCGTCTCGGATCAAAAATAAATGTCTGGTTTTTGTACATCCGTTTGCGTCATCCCTCCGTAAACAGATCAAACCTTGGGACGTACGGGACAAAAACCACTTATGCCATTTGAACACGCCATGACCGCACCGAAACGCATCGCCGTCATCGGGGGCGGGATTTCCGGAATGGGTGCAGCGCATACGCTGGCGTCCGACAACATCGTGACCCTGTTCGAGGCCGAACCGCGTCTGGGCGGCCATGCCCGTACAATCATGGCTGGCAAGCGGGGCGATCAACCGGTCGATACCGGTTTCCTGGTATTCAACTATGCGAACTATCCAAACATGGCGCGGTTGTTTGATGAACTGGACGTGCCGGTCGTCAAATCCAATATGAGCTTTGGCGCATCCATCGACGGCGGGCGGCTGGAATATGGCTTGGCCAGCCTGGGCGCCGTGTTCGCGCAACGCCGCAACGCACTGAACCCCAAATTTCTTGGCATGTTCCGTGACATCATGCGCTTTAACAAGAATGCCTTGCGCGTCGCGAACGAGGATCGCACACGCACCATTGCCCAGTTCCTTGATGTCATGGGAACGGGGGACTGGTTCCGGGACTATTACCTGTTACCGCTCAGCGGCGCGATCTGGTCCACGCCGGTCGAAAAGATCATGGATTTCCCGGCGCATGCCATGATCCAGTTCTTTGAGAACCATGCCCTGCTGCATCACTCGGGCCAGCACCAATGGTACACCGTTGACGGTGGATCGGTTGAATATGTGCGTCGCATCGAAGCTGCAATGCTGGGCAACGGTGTCGACATCCGGCTTGGGGTGCCTGTCCAATCCGTCCGCCGCACGGCGGGTGGCGCACAGGTCAAGGCCTGGGGTGGCGAGTGGGAGATGTTCGACGACGTGGTCTTTGCCACACATTCCGATGACAGCTTGTCGCTGCTGGCCGATCCAACGGTTGAGGAACAGGCCGCTTTGGGAGCGGTGAAGTACCAACCCAATGACGTTGTGTTGCACTGTGATGCGGCCATTATGCCGCAGCATTCTCAGGTCTGGTCCAGCTGGGTGTATACAGAGGACAAGAACGTCCATTCGGATCGCATCGACCTGACGTATTGGATCAACTCGCTGCAACCGATCCCGATGGACGACATGCATTTCGTCACACTGAATACAAAGCGTACGATCCGCGAAGAGTTGATCTATGACCAGACCGTGTTGCGCCACCCGGTCTATGATCTGGCCGCACTTGCCGCGCAGGATCAGGTGCGTGCAATGAACGGGGCCAACAACACGTGGTATTGCGGTGCCTGGATGCGCCACGGGTTCCACGAGGACGGGCTGACGGCAGGGCTTGATGTGGCCCGCGCCCTGCTGCGCGCACCGCAGATGCAGGTGGCTGCGGAATGACGGCCACGGTCGATCATATCGCAGGCGTGACCTTTCACGGGCGCAAGGGAGGCATCGAAAACGCCTTCCGCTACAGCGTGGACTACATGCTGCTGGATGCCGAGGCGGACTTGCGTGTCCCGCGCTTGTTCGGGCGCAATCGGCGTGGGCTAATGGCGCTTGATGACAAGGATCATGGCGGTGCGCCGAAGGCTGGTCGAGGTGCGCCGTGGGTGCGCGAGGTGTTGCAGTCCCACCAGATCACCGGGGTCACCAAGATCGAACTCCTGGCCCAGCCCAAGGTGCTTGGCCACGTGTTCAACCCGGTCAGTTTCTGGCTGTGTCGCCGCGCGGATGATCAGATGATCGCGGTCATTGCCGAGGTAACAAACACTTTCGGCGACCGGCACAGTTACCTCGTGAACCATGCCGATCTGCGCCCCATCGCGCCCGAGGATCGGCTGCGGGCCACTAAGATTTTTCATGTGTCACCCTTCCAACCCATCGAAGGTGGTTACGAGTTTCGTTTTGATATTCGGGACGACCGGATTGGGGTCTGGATCGACTATTCCCGAGACGGTGAGGGCGGGCTGATTGCCACACTCACGGGACGTCGATGTGCCCTCACCAACCGTGCCATTTTGCGCGCCGCCCTGCGCCGCCCGTTTGGATCACGCCGTGTGCTGGCCCTGATTCACTGGCAGGCGATAAAGCTGTGGTGGAAACGAGCGACGTATCGCGCCCGCCCCGTGCCGCCGTCCGAGGAGGTGTCGCGGTGAGCAACGCGCAGCCCCAACGACTTCCGGCTTACGCGGTCTTTGCCGCGTTGCTGAGTGCGGCCGGGCTGCCAATCTATATCCATGCGCCGAAATTCTATGTCGACGAATACGGGGTATCGCTGGCGGCGCTGGGCGCCGTTTTGTTCGGATTGCGCCTGCTCGACGTTGTGCAAGACCCGCTTTTCGGACGGCTGTCCGAAGCGCTGCGGTCCCGGCGCGGTGTGGCCGTGCTGATCGGGTGCACCGTCATGGCACTGTCCATGTTGGGCCTTTTTGCAGTGCCACCGCTGCTGCCCCCTCTGATCTGGTTTGCGCTGATGTTGACCGGTGTGTTTTCGGCCTTCAGTTTCCTAACCATCAACTTCTATGCCCAGGGTGTGGTCAAGGCGGACCGTTTGCCCGGGCAAGGGCACTTGATGCTGGCGCGCTGGCGCGAAACCGGTGCGTTGCTGGGCGTTTGCGTGGCGGCCATTACTCCGGTCATGCTTAGCGGATTCATGGGCGCGCCGTTTGCCGGGTTTGCTGTTGGATTTGCCGTGTTGGCTCTTGCTGCCATCATGATGATGCGCGGCGAATGGGTGAGTGATGGCTTGCCCCCTTCGGTCGGGTTCAAGGCGGTGCTGGGCGATGCGCTGGCGCGCAAGCTGCTGTTGATTGCCTTGGTCAACGCAGCGCCCGTTGCGGTCAGTTCCACGCTTTTTCTGTTCTTCGTTGAAAGCCGTTTGGACGCACCGGGGTTCGAGGGGCCGTTGTTGCTGTTGTTCTTTCTGTGTGCCGCTATCGCCGCACCCATCTGGGGCCGCTTGGCCGAGCGCTACGGCCCAAAGCCGGTTTTGCTGAGCGCGATGGTGCTGGCCATCCTCGCCTTCGGATGGGCCGTCACGCTGGGGTCTGGCGACTGGATGGCTTTTGCGGTCATTTGCGCCTTGTCTGGCGCAACGTTGGGCGCGGATCTGACAGTTCTGCCCGCGGTCTTTGCCAGCCGCATGGCCCGCATCAGCCCCTCGGCTGCCGAAGGGTTTGGCCTCTGGTCCTTTGTTTCGAAATTCACCCTGGCCTTTGCCGCCGTCACCCTGTTGCCCGCACTTGAGCGGGCAGGGTTCGACAGTGCGGCGGCCACTCACCCGCCCGAAGCTCTGATGCTTCTCACGCTGCTTTATGCGGCTGTGCCTTGTGGCCTCAAGGTCGTGGCGATCGCGCTGCTCGCCACGACCGATCTGAAGGAGACCTGACATGGACGCTTTGATTTTTGCACTTTTGGGCGCCGTGGTCGTGACGATGTGCGGCTGGACACGATCACGCTATGCTGACTTTCTCGCCCAAAGCCCGGATGACTATGCCACAGGAAACGGGCTGCAATTCGATGTTCGGACGCATCTCAACGGCCCCATCATTTGCGAGGGCGTGATCTTTGGTCCCACGGGCCGCGTATCGTCACGGTTTATCGGCGAATTCGACTGCAAGTGGGAGGGCAACACAGGTGTCATGGACGAAGTGTTCACCTATGATGACGGGTCGACGCAAACCCGCGCCTGGCGGCTGACCATTGGCAATGACGGCAATATCGTAGCACGCGCAGACGACGTCGTTGGTGATGGCACCGGGCAGCAGACCGGCAGCTCTGTCCAGCTTAAGTACAAGTTCCGCCTGCCCGAAGAATCCGGGGGCCATGTACTGGATACCGTTGATTGGATGTACCTCGCGCCCAATGGGACCATTGTGAACCGGTCGCAGTTCCGAAAGTACGGGATCAAGGTGGCTGAGCTGGTGGCAACCATGCGCCCTGCCAATCAAGAGATGAAAGAAGCAGCATGAACGACATGTCCCTCAGCGGCAAACGATATTGGCTGGTGGGTGCGGGCGACGGTCTGGGCCGTGCGCTAGCCCACTGTCTGAGCCGCGCAGGGGTTGAAGTGGTCGTGTCGTCACGTGGCGCGGACAAACTGAAAGAGCTGGTGGAGGAGCTGCCCGGCAAGGCGTCATACCAGACAGTCGACATTGCCGACGATGACAGTGTCAAGGCGGCGGCAGAGGCTGTGGGAGAGATCGACGGGCTGGTGCTGTTGGCGGGTGTCTATTGGCCCTTCTCGGCAAGGGAGTGGAATGCTGAACAAGCGGTTGCTATGGCAGACGTCAACTTTACCGGCTTCATGAGGGTGCTGGGTCAGGTCGTGCCAGACTTCGTGAAAAAGGACGCCGGACACATTGTCATTACTTCATCTTTGACGGGTTTTCGTGGGTTGCCGGGATCGATTGGCTATACCGCGTCCAAAGCGGCCACGATGTCGCTGGCTGAATGCATGTATGCTGATCTGCGCCGCACGGGCGTGCGGGTGCAGGTGGCCAATCCCGGCTTTATCAAGACGCAGCTGACCGACAAGAACGATTTCAACATGCCATTCATCATGGAGCCGGAAGCGGCCGCGCGCGAAATGTTCGAGCTTATGCTGACGGACAATTTCAAGAAGAGCTTTCCGACCCTCTTTTCATTGCTTTTCCGGGGCTCGCAGTTTTTGCCTGACTGGCTGTACTACCGGATATTTTCCTAATTCTCAGACGTGTTCAGGGATGTTCGTTGGCATCGCCGCGTAAGTCTCAGGTCTTGCGGGTGAACATGTGAACCTCGGCGAACCTGTCTTAACACCCGGGTTTATGCTAGGGTGCGCGCATGCTCTTCCCTGCTTTGGCCAGTCGTCATTTCTGAAGGAAGAGCCTGGCAAAGTCAGTACGCTTGCCGAATACCCATTTGATACGGATCAAGGCGGCAGGTTTGCGAACCGAGCAGGATGAGCTCAGGAGGTTTGAACCATGAATCTTGAGATTGAACGCGCCATCATTGCACAAGTGGTCCTGATGGGCCGTGATGTGGAACGTGCGGAAGGTGAACTGCGGGGGTTGATTGATCGTCTGGACACAGACGAACAAGCCGAACTCGTGGCAGTCATGTGGGTTGGGCGCGGCGCGTTTGAGCCGGGTGATTGGGCAGAGGCCGTTGCCACGGCAGAGGCTGAGGCGACCACCCCCTGTGTTGACTACCTGCTTGGCACGCCGCATTTCCCCGACCATCTGGAGGCCGGGATGGAAGCGCTGGGCCTGCCGCTGGGCGAGGATGAAGAGTCACTGTTGGGCAGGTAGACGTTGATGTCAGACACGACGCGATAAGCGGATTGTCCAACTACATGCGAGCTGCCCTGAAGTGCCGCCGTCACTTCAGCGACCGACTGCCGCGTCAAAGGTCGCCTTGGCCCGGCCCCAAACACCCGAGTCGTGGTTGGTGAGTGTCAGAAGGCTCGGCAATAGTTGATCGGCATAGTCCTCGCTGCTTTCCACCGGCAGCATCGACGGCAGGTTGTCGATGGCGGTCACATCAAGCGGTGGCGCGTCATGAACGCGCAGCGCGGGCGAGTTCCACGTGGTCGTCCGGTCATAGACCTTGATCGGAGAGAAGTCGCTGTCTGGATCGCAGGCGATGTCCCCAATTACGCTAAGCTTGCGCGCGGCGTGCGGTGTCCCCGCGGGGACAAAAACGGGTGTGCCGGGGCGCGCCAGAATGCAATTGAAGAAGATGTCATGTGCCATGACTTCGGGAAAAGGGCCGCCATGGGCGGTTTCGGCCATATCCCACCGGGTCGTTGGCACGCCCATATTTGTACACAAGTCTGCCGCGCCGGCACCGACACGACCAAAGGCACCAATAATCAGGGCGGTGGGGCGGTTTGTGCCGGTTGAAACAAGGTCTGATTGCAGATCCGCCAGCATGTGGTTTGAGCTTGGATAGGACGTGACCGGCCCCGCGATCTGACCTTTCTGCTGTGCAACCCAACATTTGAGTGCGACGGCAGCGCCCGCATAACCTGCCCAGTATCCAAAGGCCGCGACGCGCCTTCCGTCCTCGTCCACGAGGTATTCAAGGTCATAAAGCGTGCCGCCCCCTGCCTTGAACCGTTGCAGCAGGACCTGTCCAGCCGGCTGTCCCTTGTAGGCGTGACCGAACATGATGTGCTTGTGCGGCAGGGTCGTTCCGTCGTCGGGCAGTTCCTTGAGACCAAAGATGATCGCACCGTCAGGTGCGGTAGGCCATGTATTCTCGGCCGCGATAGTGGCCCCGGCATTGGCGTATCGGTCGGTGGGTATGCAGCGGGTTTGGCTGTCTTCGACCGTAACCGTGATCCCGGCAGCGATCAGTTTGGCTGCTCCCTCGGGCGTCAGGCCGACGCGGTCTTCGTTTTCTCGTTGCTCGGCCCGAACCCAAAGATGCGTCATCGCATCATGCCCTTGGCGCGCACGGCTTTGACGCTGTCCCGCGCGTCCATCGCTTCCATGAAGGCGCGGATTTTTGGGAAAGGGGCAAGGTCAACGCCGTCGCCCGGCAGCCATGAGCACACCATGAACAGGTAAGCGTCTGCGATGGTGAATTGATCCCCCAAGACGAACGGACCGGTCAGGCATTCGTCCTCAACGAACTGGGCGGAGGCGGTCATCGTTTCGGTGACCTTGGCGGTCATGTCCTGCCAACTGCTTTCCTGATCGGCCCAGCGATGGCCGCGCATCTTGTGGGCGTGGTTCACATGCATGGTTGAGGCAAGGTAGTACATCACACTGCGCGCCTTGGCTGCGTCGATGGCATCGGCGGGCAAAATGGCGGGAGCTTGGGCCGCGATGTAGTCGAGAAGCGCGCCGGTTTCGGTGAGTATCGTACCATCCACATCAAGGGCCGGAACCCGCCCCTTGGGGTTGACCTTGGCATAGTCGGGCGACTGTTGGTCACCCGCGGCAAAGTTGAGCTGATGCGTGTCGTAGTCAAGCCCCGCCTCTTCCAGTGCGATGGCGACGGCAATCGAGATGGTGCCGGTTGCGTAGTAGAGTTTCATGGGCTGATCCTCGGAGCTGTAGCGTTAGACATGCGTTTGCGCATGATGACGGTCGGGGTGTTCAAGGTGCGGCACGGCGTTGAACATCACCGGCGACCATGTGCCGCCGATGGGGTGCAGCCGGTGCATTGACGTGTTCATGATCGCGAGGGCCACGTTGGCCATGGCCGACACCTCAAGCCCCAGATGCAACCGCATTGTCATGGCAATCAGCCCGCCCGAAGTCACGACAAGCGCGGGGCCTTCACCCTCGCCAATCTCGGTCAGGGCGTCCTTGATCCGCGTCTCAAACTCGGAGAACCGCTCGGGCACATTTTCGAGCTTGTCGTTCTGCCAGTGAGTGAGAACCTTGGGGAAGTGGTGCACGAATTCAGAAGGTGCTGCCGGGACGGGAATGCCGTGTTCGGTTTCCAATGCCTGCGCCATTGTGAAGTATTCCAGCTCGTTCAGCCGCGCGTCTTCGGTGGCCCTCATCCCTGTTTCCATGCCGTTCGCGGTTTCGCGATGACGCCGTAGTGTGCCGGTGTACAGGCGTGTGTGATTTTGATGTGTGGCCCGCATATGGTCACCCAGCCATGCCGCTTGTTGATGGCCGAGATCGGAAAGCTGGTCGTAGCTGGCTTCATCCTTGGCATGGGTGTTGGCTTGGCCGTGGCGGATCAGGGTAATGTGGGACATGGGCGCCTGTGGTTGGTGTTTCGTTTGTTCTAGGTCACGGCGGTGATGCTGGGAAGTGCGGGAGCCTCCGGCGGAAGTTTATTTTGCAAGATGAAGATTGGATCAGGCGCGTTTAAGACGCCCCACGAATGCGGGCAGCAGGATTGTCAGAAAGAGCAGGCGGGAGACATGCGCGGCAGCGACGAAGCCAGGATTTGCCCCCAGCACGACGCCCATGGCGATCATCGTTTCCAACCCGCCGGGGGCGAAAGCGATCAGCACGTGGGTCGGGTTGAAGCCGAGCGCATAGGCCACTGGCACCGCGGCGGCCAGAGCCATGAGGACCGTCAGCGTTGTGATTGTGAGCCCGGCCAGCAGCGACGTTGCCAGTGCTCTTCGCGTGATCCCGTCGAACCGGGCTCCGATCAGTGTGCCCACGGTCATAAGTCCCAGGTAGCTAAGCCATGGCGCCATGACGCCCGGTGTCACCTCGACCGCGTGGCCGAGGCTCGAGGCGATCATGCCGCCAATCAGCAGGGGCGCGGGCAGTCCGATCTTGTCCAGAATGAAGCCAAAGGCAAGGCCCGCGGCCAGCAGTACGACAAGGTGCAGCCAAGCCATCGGTGGACCCGGCGGCAACACCTGCCCGGTCATTTCAAAGCCGAAGGCAAGCGCTATGGCAGGTACTGTCAGTGTGAGGGCAAGCAGACGGACCGATTGAATCACAACAATGCGCGTGGTGTCGAGGTTCAACCCGGCCGACAGCCCGACGACAAAACTCAGGTGCCCCGGTGCGGAGGCCAGATACGCGCTGCGACGGTCCAACCCGAACCCGTGTTGCAACAGTCGTCCGCACAGCCAGAGCGTCGCCCACAGCATCACCCCAAGTGCGGCAAAGGCCAACGGCCAGCGCAGCATGGCATCTGTTGCATTGCTGTCCACGCCACTGCCGATGCTCACGCCCACCAGCAAGAAGACGAGGTTGCGCACCGTGTCGTCGATACCCGTGCGCAGCCCCGCGAGCGCGGCGAGGCTGACGACGAGCGCGGGTCCTGTTAAGACCGCGATAGGTGCGTTCAGAAGCTCGGCGAATGCAGCCCCGACGCCTCCGACGACCAGAGTTTGAACCGTAACGCGCAAGCTGTCGGGGGAAGGTCTGGAAAGCATGCGCAATCGCTACCCGTGTTGCCGGGGATGGGCAATGGTTGCGGATCGGAAACCTGCGTGGCGCAAAACCGGGGCTTGGTGTCGGGAATGGGAGTCCTACGCGCGTGACTTGCACGCTACATAATATCAGACGGTAGGGAGACGTGCGCGATGACGGACAAGGTGACATTCACGCTGGATGGGCAAGAAGTGCAGGCTGAGGCGGGCATGACCATTTGGGAGGTCGCCAATGGGCGTGGTCTGGTGATCCCGCATCTGTGCCACAAACCTGCGCCCGGCTATCGCCCAGATGGGAACTGTCGGGCGTGCATGGTGGAGATCGAGGGCGAGCGTGTTCTTGCTGCCTCGTGCATCCGGGAACCGGCGGACGGGATGGTTGTCACGACCAATTCCGCGCGGGCCGAGAACGCGCGGAAGATGGTGGTCGAGATGCTGGTGGCAGATCAGCCCGAGCGGGACGTGGCGCACGACAAGTCCGCGCATCTTTGGGACATGGCCGAGATGAATGGTGTGTCCGAGAGTCGCTTTCCCAAGCTGGAAGAGGGGCGGATTCCGCTGCTTGACGACAGCCACGTGGCGATGTCCGTGAATTTGGATGCCTGCATTCAATGCGGCCTCTGTGTCCGTGCCTGCCGCGAGGTGCAGGTTAATGATGTGATCGGCATGGCGGGGCGCGGCCACGATGCTTATCCGACCTTCGACTTTGCCGACCCGATGGGCGAGAGCACATGTGTCGCCTGTGGCGAGTGTGTACAGGCCTGTCCGACGGGGGCGCTGATGCCCTCGACCGTCGTGGACGATGCGCAGGTTGGAGACAGCGCCGATTATGATGATGAGGTCGAAAGCATTTGCCCGTTCTGTGGCGTGGGATGTCAGATCTCGCTGAAAGTGAAGGACGGTAAGGTCAAATATGTCGAGGGCATCAATGGTCCCGCGAATGAGGGTCGGCTGTGTGTGAAGGGCCGCTTTGGTTTTGACTACATCCACCACGATCATCGTCTGACCAAACCGCTGATCCGCCGCGAGGATGCACCCGCGAAGGGGTTGAACGTCGACCCGGGCAACTGGTCGACCCATTTTCGCGAAGCGTCTTGGGAAGAAGCGCTGGATTTCGCCGCAAATGGCTTGAAGGGTCGTGGGCGTGAAGTGGCTGGTTTTGGATCGGCCAAGTGCACGAATGAAGAGGCATACCTGTTCCAGAAGATGATCCGGCAGGGCTTTGGTCACAACAACGTGGACCACTGCACGCGGTTGTGCCACGCGTCGTCCGTGGCCGCGCTGATGGAGAATGTGGGGTCGGGCGCAGTGACCGCGACCTTCAACGAGATCGAGAATGCGGATGTGGCGATTGCCATCGGCTGTAACCCGATTGAGAACCACCCAGTCGCGGCCACCTATTTCAAGCAGTTCACCAAGCGGGGCGGCAAGCTGATCGTCATGGACCCGCGTGGGCAGGCGTTGAAGCGCTTTGCCAGTCACATGCTGCAGTTCCGGCCCGGCGCGGATGTGTCGATGCTGAACGCGATCATGCATGTGATCGTCGAAGAGGGTCTGTATGACCAGCAGTACATCGACGCCTACACCGAGAACTGGGAGGCGGAGAAGGAGCACCTGGCTGGCTTCCCCCCCGAGAAGATGGCGGAGATTTGTGGGATCGAGGCGGATGTGCTGCGCGATGTGGCGCGGACCTTTGCCGGCGCCAAGTCAGCTATGATCTTCTGGGGCATGGGCGTGTCGCAGCACATTCACGGGACGGACAACTCGCGCTGTTTGATTTCGCTGGCTTTGATGACCGGTCAGGTCGGACGCCCGGGCGCTGGTCTGCACCCGCTGCGCGGTCAGAACAATGTGCAGGGCGCCTCGGACGCGGGCCTGATCCCGATGTTCCTGCCGGATTATCAGACCGTGACGGATGATGGCGTGCGCTCGGCCTTTACGGACGTGTGGGGCTCTGGCGACTTCTCGAATGAGAAGGGTCTGACAGTAACCGAGATCATGGATGCGGTTCATGCAGACGAGATCAAGGCGATGTATATTCTGGGTGAGAACCCGGCAATGTCCGACCCGGATGTGGAGCATGCACGGGATGCACTGGCGAAGCTCGACCATCTGGTGGTGCAGGACATCTTTATCACTGAGACGGCGAATTATGCCGATGTGATCCTGCCAGCGTCGGCCTTTGCCGAGAAGACGGGGACGGTGACCAACACCAACCGTCAGGTCCAGATGGGACGGCCTGCCGTACCACCACCGGGTGACGCCAAAGAAGATTGGTGGATTGAGGTAGAGCTGGCAAAGCGGTTGGGCCTTGGCTGGAGCTATGAAAGCCCGGCGGATGTGTTTGCCGAGATGAAGCTGAACATGGCGAGCCTGAACAACATCACATGGGAGCGGCTGGAGGGGCAGAATGCGGTGACATATCCGTCTTTGTCACCCGAAGATCCGGGTCAGGCGATTGTCTTTGGCGACGGTTTCCCCCGTCCCGACGGGCGTGCGCGGTTCACACCCGCTGCAGTCATTCCGCCCGATGACGTGCCGGATGCCGACTATCCGATGATCCTAACAACGGGTCGGCAGTTGGAGCACTGGCACACCGGGTCAATGACGCGCCGGGCATCTGTATTGGACGCGGTCGAGCCTGAGGCCAACTGTTCGTTGCACCCGTCCACTCTGCGCAAGCTGGGTGTGTCTGCGGGTGGCATGGTGCGTTTGACCACCAAGCGCGGGTCGATCGAGATCATGGCGCGTGAGGATCGGGCCGTGGCGCCGGATATGGTGTTCCTGCCTTTTGCCTTTGTAGAGGCTGCGGCAAATATCCTGACAAACCCTGCTGTCGATCCCTATGGCAAGATTCCGGAATTCAAGTTCTCGGCCGTTCGGGTTGAGGCGGTAACCGGGGCCGTCGCGGCGGAGTGATCCGAATGTGCGCCTGACGGCGCGCATGATTCCATCTTGTGAATGAGGGGTTTCACCCCTCAAACTCCCCAAAGTTTGTTTGGCAAGATGAAGGATGCGGGATGGTTGATACGGCGCGCTTTTTGACGGACTTGCATGCTTTGTGCCAGTTCGGTGCTTCGGGCGTTGGCAAGGGGGTGGTACGCCCCGCGTATTCCAAGGCTGACATGGCAGCGCGCGATTGGTTGGCATCGCGGCTGGCTGACGCCGGGTTGACGCCGCGCTTTGATGCGATGGGGAACCTGTTTGGATTGGCCGAAGGGCCGTCATTGCTGCTTGGGTCGCATTCCGACAGTCAGCCACAGGGCGGGTGGTTGGACGGTGCCTTGGGAGTGGTTGCGGCGCTGGAAGTGGCACGGGCAAGCGTCGAAGTTGGCGGGCCTGCCATTTCGGTTGTCTCTTTTCAGGATGAAGAAGGTCGGTATGGCGTCACGACCGGATCCAATGTGTGGTCGGGTGGGCTGTCCTTGGCCGAGGCGGATGCGTTGCTGGATCATGACGATGTTCCGCTTGGGCAGGCGCGGGAGGTGGTTGGGGATCGCGCAGGCGCGCCTGTCGATCCGGCGCAGTTCACCGGCTTCGTTGAATTGCATATCGAGCAGGGCGCGACGCTGGACACCGCGAGCGAGCAGATAGGTGTCGTGACCGATATCGTCGGCATTCGAGATCGGGTGATCACGTTGACCGGGCAACAGAACCATGCGGGTACCACGGCAATGGCGCTACGGCGGGATGCGTTTCAGGGGCTGGTTGCCTTTTCCAGTCGGCTGAACGAGCGGTTGCGAAATGTGGTCACGCCGCAATCCGTTTGGACTATTGGGCATGTGGCGGTCAGCCCCAATGCGTCGTCCATCGTGCCGGGCCAGGTGCGCTTTTCCATGCAATGGCGGGATGCGGATGTAACCCGGTTGGCGCGGATGGAGGCGGTGATCGAGGAAACGCTGGCCGAGGTCGCAACGGAATTGGGCCTTGGTGTCGAGAAAGGACCGCTGCTGGGATTGGAGCCCGTGGCGATGGATGTTGATCTGCGCGCGAAGCTTGAAGCAGGTGCCGAGATGGTCGTACCGGGAAAATGGCGGCGGATGCCTTCAGGGGCTCTGCATGACGCGACAAATGTGGCCCGGTGTATGCCGGTTGCGATGCTGTTCGTGCCTTCGATCGGCGGCATCAGCCATGCGTTCGAGGAAGATACGGATGAGGCCGATCTTGTGGTGGGCCTGAAGGTGTTGGCCCATGCCGCCGGGCTCTAGGCGGCGCGGGCGTATCCGCGTTTGATGGCCCGTTGCCTGTAGCGGTCGGCGGCATTTGATGCGGCCCGCAGATCGCTGTGGCAGGTCACGCGCTGGCAGGGCTTGCCACCGATCAATCCCCATTCGAGGACAACGGACGCTTCGGCAAACAGGTTCAGTGTGATCTCAACCCGGTAGAACCGGCTGTGACTGGAACGGTAGAGGAGTGCTTCAATCATGTTTCGATTCTGCCACGGGTTGAATCGTCATGTCCACTGCACATCGCCCAAAAAGATGTAACCGGCGCCATAGATCGTTTTGATCAAGCGTGGGTTTTTGGGATCTTCGCGCAGTTTTGTGCGCAAACGGCTGATGCGTACATCCATCGCGCGATCAAAGCTGTCACCGGCACCACCGCCCAGGCTTTCCTGCATTTGCGCCCGGCTGATCAAGCGTTTTGGCGCATCCAGAAACAGGCGTAACACTTCGCCTTCGGCATGAGAGAACGGCGTTTCCTGACCTGATTCATCGGTCAATGTATAGCTGTCGAAAGAGGCCTCCCATCCATTGAAACGGGCGATCTGCCCAGTTTGGGTTGCTGCCTTGGGCGTGCGCAGCCGCACCCGGATGCGGGCGACAACCTCGGCTGGATCGAAGGGTTTGATGATGTAGTCATCAGCGCCCAATTCCAGCCCGGTCACCCGGTCCTGCACCTGCGCACGGCCCGAGATAATGATGACCGCAGCCCCTTGTTCGAGGGCGAGTTTGTGGACGAGGGTCAACCCATCGGTGTCCGGCAGACCCAGATCGACAAGGCAGACATCGGGTTTGTGAGTCTTGAGCGCGGCTTCAAACGCCGCGGCGCGGGAAAAGGACAAGGTGCGAAACCCTGCTTCTTCCAAAGCGTCGGCAAGGATTGTGCGGATCGCCGGTTCATCGTCAAGGATGGTGACAAGTGGTTTGGTCATGCCGCATCCGCCTGAAGGAGCGCAGCAAGGTCAGATGCCTCAAACGGCTTGCGCAGAACCGGGGCAGCAAGCGCTGCAGTTTGATACATTGTGTCACCCGGCGGAAGTGAGGTCATCAGAATTACGGGCAGGCTGCCGTGCAATTGGTTTGCGAGGTCAATGCCGGTACGGCTACCGGACCCAAGGTTAATGTCGGACAGCACAAGGCCAATGTCGGGCAGGTCCGCCGTGAGGGCGATGGCTTCGTCCACACCTGCAGCTTCGATCACGGCATGGCCCATGCCCATCAACAGATCGCGGTAGTGTTGGCGCAAATCCGGGTCATCCTCGACCAGCAGGACGAGCGCGCCTGCCAGCTGTGGGGCGGGGCGGAGGGGTAGGCGCAGACGCACTTGTGCGCCAATCTCCCCGTTGCCCAGTTTCAGATCACCGCCGGCACGCTTGGTCATGTCGTAAACCATAGGCAAACCCATACCCGATCCCTCGGAACCTTTCGTGGTAAAGAACGGGTCGAAGCCGTGTTCCAACGCGTCATTGGAAAAGCCGGGGCCGGTGTCGGTGACAATGAATTCCAGCCATGTGTCGTGGACAGGGCGCGCCGTCAGGGTGATGTCCCCCTTGGTGCCGCAGGCGTCGCGGGCGTTCAGGATGAGGTTCAACAAGCTGTCCTTGACCAGACCTGGGTCCAGCATATGGGGACCCGTGACAGTGGTGAAGGTGCTGAGTGTGAGACCTGGCGGCAGGGTCGATTGCGCCATGGTGGTCAAATCGCCCAGCAGCGTTTCGATATCAGTCGCGGCGGGGCGCATGGCACGGCCTGCAGTCATGTCGGCGATTGAGTTGAGCAGTTCGCCGCCGCGGCGGGTGGCGGAGAGGGTGCCGTCGATCAGGTCCTGTGCGCCTGCTGGCAAGCTGCCCATACGGGAAAGTTTGGATTGCAAGCCGAGGATGATGGTAAGCAGGTTGGAAAAGTCATGTGCCATCCCGGAAGTCATCTGTGCAGCGAGTGTGCGGCGGCGGTTCTGCTGCAGAGCGACGCGGGCTTGTGTTTCTTCGGTAATGTCCATCGACAGGATATAGACGCCGCCGGAGGCTTCCGGCGTGAACGCCACACGGATGCGTCTGGCACTTGCCTCGTCCGTGAATTCAAAAACGGATGCCTCGCCCTTGTAGGCGCGGGTCAGGTTCGATGCGATGCGCCCGTAGGCGAAGGTACCAAGTGCATCCGAGATGTGTTGCCCGACAATGTCAGATGGGCGGCTGGGAATGACCGTACTAAGCCGTCTGTTAGAGTAGGTATAGTGACCGCTGGCATCCACAAGCGCGATGTGGGCTGGCATCATCTCGGTTGTTAGGCGCGTGCGGGCCTCGGTTTCGGTCAACTGACGTTTGGCTTCTTCAAGCGCGGAAACGGTCGCGGCCAATTGGCGGTTCGTGGCACTCAACGCTTCGGTGTGTTGCAGAACCTGATCGGACAGTTCCGTCGCGCGGGCGCGTAGCAGGCCCTCTTGCGCCTTGATATGCGAAATGTCGGTGTAAACGGTGACCCACCCGCCCTGTGGCAGGGGGGACCCTTCGACGCTGATGGTGCGTCCATTGGCGCGGGTGCGCTCCATGTAATGCGGTTCAAAGGCAAGCGCCTGATCCACACGTTCCTGCACAAAGCTGTCCAGATCGTCGATCGGGCCGTATTCACCGCGCTTGGCCAGATGCGTGATCGTTTCGCGAAAGGTTGAGCCGGGGGTGACGAGTGCGTCGGGCAAATCAAACATCTGCTGGAACGGTGCATTGCAGACCGCAAGCCGCAAATCCTGATCATAGATCGTCAGCGCCTGCGCGATCAGGTTCAGGCCCGAGGCCGTCAGCGATGCCGTATGATCTTGTGCCATGCCACATGGCTAGCACTGGTTTCTGGGCCTGCACAACGGGGCGCGGTCCGCTTGTTACAATTCGTAAGGTTTGGGAAAACATCAGGAAAAAGTTGACGCGCAGCGTGTGGGCGACATCCTTAGACGTAGAAAGAATCGTCTGAGCGATCATGCGTGGCTCTCGGTAGAAGAGGTGCGCTGGGGAGGAACATACGTGGTCAAGTCGTCTGAGGGCGCGAACGGGCTGAAATCCGTACCTGCGCTGCTACACCGGAACGCCAAGGAATTTGGATCGGCTCCCGCCTATCGCGAAAAAGAATTCGGGATATGGCAAAGCTGGACGTGGGGCCAGACGCTCGACGAGGTCGAAGCGCTGGCACTTGGTTTGATCGACCTAGGCGTGCAGCCCGGTGATCATATCGCCGTCATCGGCCGCAATCGTCCCTACCTCTACTGGTCCATGATGTCAGCGCAGATGGCGGGCGCAATCCCAGTGCCGCTGTACCAAGATGCTGCGGCCGAAGAGATGGCCTATACCCTCGACCACTCCGGCGCACGTTTTGTCATCGCAGGCGATCAGGAGCAGGTCGACAAGGTGATCGAGGTACAGGGCCAACTGCCGGAATTTGAGCAGATGGTTTACCTCGATCCGCGAGGTTTGCGGAAATACGATCATTCCAAGCTGCATCAGTATAGCCATGTGCAGGACGCAGGCCGGGCCAAGAGGGATGAACTGGCGCCGGAGATGGCCAAGCGCATTGCCGCGCTGGATTACGACAGCACCTGCGTGATGCTGTATACGTCCGGAACGACTGGCAAACCCAAGGGCGTCGTGTTGTCGAACCGAAATGTCATTGAGACATCGAAATCATCATCTGAGTTTGACGGGTTGCGGCAGTCGGACGACATTCTGGCCTATCTACCGATGGCATGGGTCGGGGACTTCATCTTTTCCGTGGGGCAGGCGCTGTGGTCGGGGTTCTGCACGAATTGCCCTGAGAGTGCTGACACGATGCATGTGGACCTGCGCGAAATCGGGCCGACCTACTATTTCGCCCCGCCGCGTGTGTTCGAGACGCAACTGACCAACGTGATGATCCGCATGGAGGATGCGGGCAGCTTCAAGCAGAAGATGTTCCACTACTTCATGGCGCATGCGCGCAAGGTTGGGCCCGCCATTCTGGACGGTAAGTCCGTCGGGTTCATGGACCGCCTGAAATACAGTCTGGGCGAGCTGATGGTCTATGGGCCGCTCAAGAACACGCTTGGCTTCAGCCGTGTGCGGGTTGGCTATACAGCCGGTGAGGCCATTGGCCCGGAAATCTTTGATTTCTATCGCTCTTTGGGCATTAACCTAAAGCAGCTCTATGGTCAGACAGAAGCGACAGTGTTCATCACTGCGCAGCCCGATGGCGAGGTGCGCAGCGACACGGTGGGCGTGAAATGCCCCGGGGTCGAGTTGAAGATCGAGCCCAATGGCGAAGTGTTCTACCGCTCGCCAGGCGTGTTCGTGGAGTATTACAAAAACGCCGAAAGCACGGCGGACACCAAGGATTCCGAGGGTTGGGTGGCCACTGGCGATGCTGGGTTCATCGAGGAAGACACCGGCCATCTGCGCATCATCGACCGGGCCAAGGATGTGGGACAGATGGCGTCAGGTGCGCTATTCGCGCCCAAATATGTTGAGAACAAGCTGAAGTTTTTCCCGAACATTCTTGAGGCCGTCGTGTTTGGGAACGGGCGCAATGAATGCACGGCTTTCATCAACATCGACCTGACCGCCGTGGGCAACTGGGCGGAGCGTAACAACATTGCCTATGCGTCTTATCAGGAACTTGCGGGGCATCCGCAGGTTCTGGCCACGATCACCGAACACGTCGAAGACGTGAACCAGTCCGTGTCTGAGGACGAGATGCTGTCAGGCTGCCAGGTGCATCGTTTTGTCGTCCTGCACAAAGAGCTGGATGCCGATGACGGTGAGTTGACCCGCACGCGCAAGGTGCGCCGACGGATCATTGAAGAGAAGTACGAGGACATCATTGCAGCGCTCTATGATGGCTCGTCCGAGGTGTCGACGGTGACCGAGGTGACCTATGAGGACGGGCGCAAGGGATCGATTTCGGCAACGCTTGAGGTGCGCGCGGCGGTGACATCCGCGGTTGCGCAAAAGATGGCGGCGGAGTGAAGATGCTGGTTCGACGCTCGGCTGCGCCATCGCCCCGCCCACCATCCCGTCTGGCGCATCATGTCATGCTGTGGGCTTGTGAGGCAGACCGGCCCTCCGGGGGGGATTTTTTTGAAACAGGGAATGAGCATCCCGTTGCAAACGCCTTAGGGCGGTGTTTGAGACCTGAGTGGGCGGAACCCTTGAGCTTAGTCTTTAAATTAGTCTTTAAACACGTGCCGGACTGCGCAGGAAAGTCGGTTGTCGCCAGTGAAATGTCCGATGTTCCGGCGCATGGTTTTTCTCGTTTCTGCCGCACTCAGCCCCTTTCGGCGGCAATCGAATGCGAGTTTCAGCAGGTAGCGGCGTTCAAGTGCATCAAACATTGGGAACCCTCCGAAATGTGTCCTGAGCTTGCGCATAGATTGGTTAATATGCCCCCAATACGGCGGGCGATGGAGGTGACGCATGCTTGATCAGACCGAAGGCTACACCACCGCCGATGGCCGCAAGATCGGTGGCGTGGTCATGGAGATGAAGAACATCACCCTGCGTTTTGGCGGAGTTGAGGCAATCAAGGATATCTCCTTCGATATCCGCGAAGGCGAAATTCGGGCCATCATCGGCCCAAACGGCGCAGGCAAGTCGTCGATGCTGAATGTCATCTCGGGCTTCTATATCCCGCAACAGGGTCAGGTTTTCTACAAGGGTGCGCCGCGGCCCCAGATGAAACCTTTTGAAGTGGCGCGTCAGGGGATTGCGCGCACATTCCAGAACATCGCGCTGTTCGAGGGGATGACCGTTCTGGACAACGTCATGACCGGGCGATTGACCCATATGAAAACGGGTCTTTGGGGGCAGGCGATCTGGAAAGGCAAGGCCGAGGCTGAAGAGACAGCCAACCGTGAAGTCGCTGAGAGGATTATCGATTTCCTTGAAATTCAGGCCATCCGCAAGACGCCGGTGGCGCGCCTGCCCTATGGCCTAAAGAAGCGCGTGGAACTGGCCCGGGCGTTGGCGGCTGAGCCGTCACTCTTGCTGCTGGATGAGCCCATGGCGGGCATGAACGTGGAAGAGAAAGAGGACATGAGCCGCTTCATCCTTGACGTGAATGACGAGTTTGGCACCACCATTGCTCTGATTGAGCACGATATGGGTGTGGTAATGGACCTGTCCGACCGGGTGGTCGTGATGGATTATGGCAAAAAGATCGGCGACGGCACGCCAGACGATGTGCGCAACAACCAGGATGTGATCGACGCCTATCTTGGGGTGTCACATGATTAAGGCGCTGGCGCTTGTCGGAACATTCGTGTCCGGGCCCCTCTGGGCCGGATCGGCATGGGATGTGTTCGAAGCGCGGTGTCTTGATCCCTATGAACATTTGACAGAACCAGTTGTTGATGGCCTTGCCGTGCAGCCCGTGGACGGCATGCACGAAAGCCTGCGTGCATATGGCCCGACCGCCGATGGTTATCTTTTGGTGCTGGATGCCGCGCCCACCGTCGGTGAACGCACCTGTTCTGTGTACAAGCTCGGCAACACGGATTTCGAACCTGCTTTCGTGTCTTGGGCGGAGGCCAACAAGATCAGCGGGCGCTATCTGCCAGAGCCCGGGCGCTATGTCAGTAACCAATGGATCGAACCCCAGTTGCACCTGATGGCCGAGATTCGGCCCGAGGGCCTGCACTATCAAGTGGTGGAGACAGACCTTGAGAGTTAGGTTGCTGGCCATATGCGCTGCCCTTTGGGCCGGTCCTGCGCTGGCGGGGGAACCAGCGATCTGTGATCCGGCTCAGCCTGAGATGGCAGGCCTGTGCAACGTGATCGAAACGCGTTGCATGCCCTATCTTGAGGACCCGGCCAGTCTGTCACCGCGTGATATCATGCCGATCCCGCGCACCTTCCGCCGGTACTTTGAAAGTACACTGAATTCCTATGCGTTGGGCTATCAGGAAACGGACCTGCCCAACACGCTTGTGGTGTTCATGTATGACGAACCCGCCTGCGAGATCATCAGCCATGGGTTCAGTTATTCCGATCTGCTGATGGCGTTCAACGAATGGCGGGGCGGGGCCGGTGCGCGGTTCGTGTCGACAACCGCCTTTGAACCCGTAAGCCGAGTGACCATGGATCGTGCTTTTGCCGCGGCATTTCTTGCCGCCCCGCGCCGCGATGGGCGCGTGACCGAGATCACCCTGAACTGGAACCTGACATTTGAAGGGCTGACCCGTCTGCGGGTGAGTTACCAGCCGCTTCGGGATCATACGGCGGACCTGATGGGGGTTGCACTGAAATGAGGGCGATTGCACTTGTTACGGCCCTGTTTGCCGCACCCCACATGACCGTGGCGCAGGATCAGGCAGCGTTTGATGCGGGTCTCGGAGAATGCGCCCGTTACATCACCGCGAAACCGATTGTCCCTTGGAGTTTTCAGACGGTGCCAGCCGCGCTGGACGAGGATGAGGGCGGCACAAGCGCAACGGTGCTTTATCCGCAGGGATCGGGCGGGAATTTCGATTTTGCCGTTGGGTTCGCGTATTCAAAGGGCAACTCGACCACGCCCGGCAGCTGGACATGCAGTGGGGCAGGGCCACAGGCGCCTCAATGGCCGCAGTTCAACGTCACTGGCTGGATCGGTGCAGATGCGCGCTTGCGTTCGAATGGCCTGGTCGAACTGAAGTTCCCGCCACCGCAGCGCGCCTATGCCAATTGCACGGCTGAGGCACCGGATGTGTATTTCTTGTTCAATGCAGGTGATGGGGATCGGGTAGTGTTTGCCGCAACGACTGGACCGGCTGCCGCTGCGTTTTGTACCTCTATGGGATGGAAAGGGTAAATCGTGTCTGACCAACTGATCTATGCCAGCGAGGTGTTCCTCAACGGTCTGATGGCCGGGGTGCTCTATGCCCTTGTGGCGCTTGGGTTCGTGCTGATCTTCAAGGCGTCTGGTATCTTTAATTTTGCCCAAGGGGTCATGGCGCTGTTTGCCGCGATGACCTTGGTGGGTATCCAGAACGGGCAGGTGCCATTCGCGCACCTGATCAACGCGATCTTCGGGACCAAGATTCACCACTTCGGATGGCATGTGCATTCGGTTGTCGCCATTCTGCTGACGGTTGTGGTGATGATCTTGCTGGCCTGGATGGTGCAGCGCTTCATCTTCAAGCATCTGGTGGGGCAGGAACCGATCATCCTGTTCATGGCGACCATCGGTCTTGCCTATCTGCTTGAAGGCGTTGCCGACCTCATGTGGGGGTCCGAGATCAAGAAGCTGGATGTGTGTCTGGCCGAGGGGACGTGCCTGCCTCAGGGCATCAACCTCGCCATCGATGAGGCGACATTCAACCTGTTCGGCTACGGCTTCTTTATCGACAATCTGGACATCACGGCGACGATCATCGCGATCCTGCTTGTGACGGCGTTGGTGATCTTTTCACAATACACCAAACAGGGGCGCGCGATGCGGGCTGTGGCCGATGACCACCAGGCAGCGTTGTCGGTTGGTGTTTCGCTCAACTACATCTGGATTCTCGTGTGGTCCGTCGCGGGTTTTGTCGCGCTGGTTGCGGGCATCATGTGGGGTGCGAAATCGGGTGTGCAGTTTTCACTGTCGCTGATCGCATTGAAGGC
The DNA here is from genome assembly GCF_059611725.1 of Tateyamaria sp. LSS28. NCBI lineage: Bacteria > Pseudomonadati > Pseudomonadota > Alphaproteobacteria > Rhodobacterales > Roseobacteraceae > Tateyamaria > Tateyamaria sp. LSS28. The sequence goes on from NZ_JCAPFI010000002.1 coordinate 250,608, forward strand.
CCTGCCGGTGTTGATGCTGGGCGGGTTCACATCCATCCCCGGCGCCATCGTCGGCGGTCTGATCATCGGCGTGGGCGAGAAGCTGTTCGAGTTCTTCATGTCCTCGGGCGATCTGGCGGGCGCACTGTTTGGCTTCACCATGAACGCAACCGAGAACTGGTTTGCTTACGTGCTTGCCCTGATCTTCCTCGTGTTCCGCCCACAGGGCTTGTTTGGGGAGAAGATCATTGAGCGTGTGTGAAGCAACCCGCGGCTACCCATCCAACTGCCGGTACAATGTCACCGTCACCGCGGCCAGCACCGTAATGGACAATGTCATCGCCAGCATGAGGTCGCCGGTCAGCAGCAATGTCGAGCCTGCACATAGTGTCAGCACGAAGATGCACAGCAGCAGCGTTGGCCCAAGTCGTGGCGCGGGAGGGCGGCGTCGTGCGGCCCCTGCGCTTGTATGGACGGCAACCTCATCTGCGTCCGGTACGGACTCGAAAAGCTTTGCCTTGGCCGCCGCCAGATCGACGGCATTAATTTCACCCCGCGCATGCGCGGCATCCAGACGACGGATGTCGTCAAGTATCGCGGTCATAGATCCCACTCCATTTTCCCACGCTCAGAATGCCATGGGACCGGGGGCGAAATGTGGCAAAACACAGAAACCCAACAGGGTGGTTAAAGCCGCATTCACCATGCGCGCAATGGGAGGACCCATCTGATGTTCTATCGTGAGGCGGGCGATTTTTCGACCACATATCCGCAGGATAGCCAGACCTTCCCGATCAAATTCGATCGCTATCGCTACTACTTTGTGTTGGCCGTGGCCGTGCTGGTCATGCCCTTTGTGATGACGGATTATCTGGTCAATTCGATCTTTCTGCCCTTTTTGATTTACGCGATCGCGGCCATCGGACTGAACATTCTGACGGGATATTGCGGGCAGGTGTCGCTTGGCACAGGGGGGTTCATGGCTGTGGGGGCGTATGCCTGCTACAAACTGATGACCGCGTTCCCGGATGTGAACATTTTCTTCCACGTGATCCTTGCGGGGGGCATTACGGCCCTTGTCGGGACGGCCTTTGGCTTGCCAAGTTTGCGGATCAAGGGGTTCTATCTGGCCGTGGCGACATTGGCGGCGCAGTTCTTCCTTGTCTGGCTCTTCAACAAGGTGTCGTGGTTCTACAACTACTCGGCCTCGGGGCAGATCAACGCGCCCGAGCGTACCGTGTTCGGCATCGAAGTCACCGGCCCCAATACCGAAGCATGGGCGACCTACCTGTTCTGCCTTGTCTTCACCGTCGGCGCGGCCATCCTCGCCCGTAACCTGACGCGCGGATCGATCGGGCGCGAATGGATGGCGATCCGCGATATGGATATCGCAGCCGAGATCATCGGGGTGAACCCACTGCGGGCCAAGCTGACCGCGTTTGCCGTGTCGTCCTTCTTTGTCGGTGTGTCGGGGGCCTTGTTCTTTGCGGTCTATCTTGGCGCGGTCGAGGTAGGTGAGGTCTTCGGCATTACCAAGTCATTCCTTGTCCTGTTCATGATCATCATCGGGGGCCTCGGGTCGATCTTTGGCTCTTTTGCCGGGGCCGCATTTCTTGTCGTGCTGCCGGTGGTCCTCAAGATCGTGGGCGTGGACCTGATGGGCTGGCCGACAGACATCGTGGCACACTTCCAGCTTGTGATCGTGGGCGGACTGATCATCATGTTCCTGATCCTTGAACCGCACGGGCTGGCGCAGCTGTGGCGCGTCGCCAAGGAGAAATTGAGATTGTGGCCGTTCCCGCACTGACGGGACGCCACCAAGAATGGCGGGGTGAACCCCGCCCTACGGATGGGCCTCAGGGCTCGCATCGGACAACCAATTAGGGAGGAATTACCGATGAAATACAAACTAGGCACCTACGCCGTCGCAGCCATGATGGCGGCAAGCCCGGTGATGGCGGACCTCGTGTTCCCATCGCTCAGCTACCGGACAGGCCCATATGCGGCAGGGGGCATCCCCTTTGCCGATGGCTACGCCGACTACTTCACCCTGCTGAACGAACGTGATGGCGGCATTGGTGGCGTGGCAGCGCGCGTGCTCGAATGTGAGACGGGCTATAACACCGAAAAGGGTGTGGAATGCTACGAGTCGACCAAGGGCGAGGGCAGCCTTGTCTATCAACCGCTGTCGACCGGTATCACCTATCAGCTTATCCCCAAGACTACGGCGGATGGCATCCCCATGCACACCATGGGCTATGGCCGGACCTCTGCGGCGAATGGCCAAGTGTTCAGCCACACGTTCAACTACCCCGCCAACTACTGGAACGGGGCGTCGGGTGCGATCAACTACCTGATGAGCCAGGGCGACATCGCGGGCAAGAAGATCGCGCTGGTCTACCACAACTCCGCCTACGGCAAAGAGCCGATCCGCACGCTCGAAGAGCTGTCGGAAAAGCACGGCTTTGAGCTGATGCTGGTGGCCGTCGATCACCCCGGTCAGGAGCAAAAGTCGCAATGGCTGCAAATCCGCCGTGAGCGTCCCGACAATGTCATCATGTATGGCTGGGGCGTGATGAACCAAGTGGCGATCCAGGAAGCGGCCAACATCCGGTATCCGATGGAAAACTTCATCGGCATCTGGTGGTCCGGCTCGGAAAACGACGTGCTGCCTGCGGGTGACGCGGCCAATGGCTACAAGGCGCTGACATTCCACGGTGTGGGCAGCGACTTCCCTGTCTTTGACGACATCCAGAAATATGTTGTGGATGCGGGCAAAGCCGCGGGCGCGGGCGATCAGATCGGCACGGTGCTCTACAACCGTGGCCTCTATGCCGCGATGCTGGCCGCTGAAGCTGCCAAGACCGCGCAGGAAATCCATGGTGAGGCCGACATCACGCCCGCGATGATGCGCGACGGCATGGAAGCGTTGGAAATCACCGAGGCCAAGATGACCGAACTGGGTCTGCCAGGCTTTGGTCCATCCTTCAACGTGTCCTGCGAAAACCACGGTGGTCCGGGCCTGATCGGCATGACCCAGTGGGATGCATCGGCGGGCACATGGTCGCTGATCTCCGAGTTTTCGGCCACGGACATGGATGTGATACAGCCGCTGATCGACGAGGACAGCGCATCCTATGCCAGCGAGAACAACATCGAAGCGGGCTGCTAAGCCTGTGACCCGGCGGCGGCGTCTGTCGCCGCCGGGACCCATGAGTATTTTGACAGGACAGGTGGCCCATGCTGGATGCCCAGGCACAGACCGAGACCGTTCTAGAGGTCAACAATATCGAGGTGATCTACAACCACGTGATCCTCGTGTTGAAAGGCGTCAGCCTCAAGGTGCCCAAGGGCGGCATCACCGCTTTGCTGGGCGGCAATGGCGCAGGCAAGACCACCACTTTGAAAGCCATTTCGGGCCTGCTGGCGTCCGAACGCGGTGAAGTGACCAAGGGGTCGATTCACTATCACGGCGAAAACACGGCCGAGAAGGACCCCGCCGATCTGGTCAAGCGCGGTGTCGTACAGGTGATGGAGGGCCGCCACTGTTTTGAGCACCTCACCGTTGAGGAAAACCTGCTGACCGGTGCCTATACCCGGACCGACGGCAAGGGCGCCGTCGCTGCTGATCTTGAGATGGTTTACAATTACTTCCCGCGGCTGCGTGAGCGCCGAAAAAGCCAGGCGGGCTACACCTCTGGTGGTGAGCAGCAGATGACCGCGATTGGCCGGGCACTGATGTCCAAGCCCGAGACGATCCTGCTGGACGAGCCGTCGATGGGGCTGGCGCCGCAGTTGGTCGAACAGATTTTTGGTATTGTGAAGTCGGTGAACGAAAATGAAGGCGTGACCTTCCTTCTGGCCGAGCAGAACACAAATGTGGCCCTGCGTTTTGCGCATTACGGCTACATCCTCGAATCCGGTCGTGTCGTGATGGACGGCCCTGCCGCCGAACTGCGCGAAAACCCGGACGTCAAAGAATTCTATCTCGGCATGTCGGACGAAGGGCGCAAATCCTTCCGCGACGTGCGGTCGTATCGCCGCCGCAAGCGGTGGCTGAGCTAAGGGAGAGTTGCGATGAAACACGTCATTCTGTCTGCAGTGGCGCTGCTGATGGCAGGTGCCGCCTGGGCGCAGGACATCCAGCGCGAGGAACTCCGCCGCGCAGATGTGCCGGGGTCCGACACGATGGAAGTTGTCGTGACACGACTGACTGTGCCCGTCGGCGCGACCATCCCGCTGCACACCCATCCCGGTGACGAACATGCCATCGTGATGACAGCCGCCCGGGCCGAAGCGCCCAACGGGAACATTGTCGAATTCGCCATCGGCACGCCGCTCTACTTCCCAGAGGGACAGGTGCATGGCGGTCTGACCAATGTGGGCGACGAACCCATGGTGGCCATCACTACCCACGTGGTGCGCAAGGGCGAACCGCTGACCGTTCTGGCCAACTGAGATGGACAAGGTCGCCTGCCGCACCCCCGCCGAAGGGCGCGATGGGGTCACGAACATCCCGGCGTGGAAGTTCGACGCGGTGCGCGGCGCGATCCTCGGGGCCTTGGACGGTGGCCCGGTCCTTTACAAGGACCTCAACGCGGCGGTGCAGGCGCGACTGGATGACCAGACCCTCGCTGACCTCGGCAAACTTGGCTGGCACGTGGTGACCGTGAAACTGGAACTGGAAGTGCGGGGCGAGATCGAACGCCTCGATGTCAAAGGTCCGCAACAGATCAGAGCGGTATGAAAGAGATGCTGGACAAAGTGTATTATGACGATCTGGAAACACGCTCGACCGACGCGCGGCATACGGCCCAGCTTGAGGCCGTAAACGCTCAACTGTCCCGCGTGGCCGAGGCGGCTGGCAACTGCCTGCCCGACATCGGCAAGCTCAAATACCTAGACGACCTTGCCCACTTGCCGGTTCTGCGCAAATCCGAACTGGCGAAGTGGCAGGCGGAAAAGCCGCCCTTTGGTGGACTGCCGGTGTCCAATGTCGCCCATATCTTCCAATCCCCCGGCCCGATCTACGAACCGGGCGGCATCAGCCACGACTGGTGGCGCATGGGCCGGTTCCTGCACGCGGCAGGCTTTGGTCCGGGCGACGTGGTACAGAACTGCTTTGGCTACCATCTGACGCCTGCGGGTATGATCTTTGAAAACGGTGCACGTGCAGTAGGGGCCAAGGTGTTGCCTGCTGGTACAGGGCAGACCGAACTCCAAGTGACGGCCGCGCGCGACGTAGGCACCACGGCTTACGCAGGGACGCCAGACTACCTGAAAATCATCCTCGACAAGGCGGATGAGATGGGTGTGACGCTTGGCATAACCAAGGCTGCCGTAGGTGGCGGTGCGCTCTTCCCGTCGCTGCGCGAGCACTACAAAGATCGTGGCATCACCTGCATGCAATCCTATGCCACAGCGGATCTGGGCAACATCGCTTATGAATCCTCGGCCCTCGAAGGGATGATCGTGGACGAAGGGGTCGTTGTCGAAATCGTCACTCCCGGTACAGGTGACCCGGTGCCCGAAGGTGAGGTCGGCGAAGTCGTCGTGACCTCGCTCAATCCTGACTACCCGCTGATCCGCTTTGCCACTGGCGACATGAGTGCCATGCTGCCCGGACACAGCCCATGTGGCCGCACCAACATGAGGATCAAGGGCTGGATGGGCCGCGCCGATCAGACAACCAAGATCAAGGGTATGTTCGTGCGACCCGAACAGGTAGCGGCACTAGTGGCCAAGCACCCCGAGGTCACCCGCGCCCGCGTTATCGCGCGGCGCGAGGGTGAACAGGACGCAATGACAGTCCAGCTGGAAAGCCCGGGCGGAGATCAGGCAGCCTATTCTCAGTCCGTGGTCGACACCCTTAAGCTCAAAGGCACAATCGAGGTGCACGCCCCGAACACCCTGCCCAGGGACGGTCTCGTGATCGAGGATCAGCGCAGCTACGACTAGTCCGTTATCAGCACGGGTGCGAAGCCGCCAAAGATCATGCGCTGCCCGTCAAAGGGCATTGGGTTCTGGTCAGGCGACATGCGCGGGTCATCCATGACCTTGGCCCAGGCCGCATCCCGCGTGTCCTTGTCGGGCCACATGATCCAGCCAAGGCACACCTTTTCCCCTTCCTTCACGGCGACAGCCTTGTGCATCGAGGTGACTTCGCCCTCGGGCACATTGTCCTCCCAGGCGTCGACAATGACATCGGCACCGTATTCCTTGAATAGGGCGTGCTGGTCCTTGAGCCACGCAACATAGGTGTCGCGGTCTTCTGTACGCACGGGGGCCATGAAGCCATCAATGTATGACATAACGCGTCTCTCCTGCTTGGTGTGCCCTGAGCATATCAGATGTTGCGCATGTTTCGGGGCGCCTTGCTCCAAGGTGGGCACGCCAAAGGGCTGGAAACCCGATAGAAAACGTAAGATAACTCGACAATCGCAGATGCAGGGTATCACGTGGCGCTGACCTCATTCTTCCAGTCCGACGCACCAAAAGGTGCCGCACCCCGTGCGCTGTCCATCATGGGTTGGACCGTCGCGCTGATCTGCCTTCTGCCCATGCTTGCGGTGGCTCTTGCTGCGCTGACGGGCGGAACGGATACGCTGACGCATCTGCTCTCGACAGTGTTGTGGCGCTACACGGGCAATACGATCCTTTTGGTAGTCCTCGTGTCCACCGGAACCTTCGCCATCGGTGTGGGTGCGGCGTGGCTGGTCACGATGACCCGCTTTCCCGGTGCGCGCCTGTTCGAAATTGCGCTGGTATTGCCTCTCGCCTTTCCGGCTTACGTGCTGGCCTATGCCTACACCCATATCCTCGATCACCCGGGGATCGTGCAGACAACCTTGCGTGACGTAACGGGCTGGGGACCACGCGACTACTGGTTCCCCGAAATCCGTTCTCTGGGCGGGGCGGCGGCCATGCTTGTGCTTGTGCTCTATCCTTATGTCTACCTGCTCAGCCGCGCCGCCTTCCTGCAGCAAAGCGGGTCCACCTTCATGGCCGCACGTGCGCTGGGATCCCGTCCGCTTGTGGCCTTCTTCCGGGTCAGCCTGCCGCTTGCCCGTCCGGCCATCGCCGCAGGTGTGCTGCTGGCAGTGATGGAGACAATCGCCGATTTTGGCACCGTCGCCTATTTCGGCGTGCAAACCTTTGCCACCGGTATCTACACCAGCTGGTTCTCTCTGGGGGATCGGGCTGGGGCCGCGCAACTGGCGCTGTGCCTGCTGTCCTTTGCGCTGCTGTTGGCGATCCTGGAACGCATGCAGCGCGGGCAGGCCAAGTATCACGACCCCAGCCGCGGACAACGGCACCACCCGCCGCTCACGCTGACGGGGTGGTCGGCTGGGGCCGCCATCACACTCTGCGGCACCCCGGTGCTCTTTGGTGCGCTCTTTCCCATCATCGCCCTGTTCAACATGGGGCTCGGGTCCGAGCAGGTGCTGACCAGCACACGGTATCTCGGCTTCATCCGCAACTCGCTTGTCCTGGCTTCCACCGCCGCGGTCCTGACGCTCGTGGCGGCCATAGCAGTTGGATACTACATGCGCAGCCGCCCGGGCCGGTCCTCGACAACAGCAGCCTATATCGCGCGGCTTGGCTACGCGGTGCCCGGAGGTGTCATCGCTGTTGGCCTTCTGGTGCCCTTCGCCGCCTTCGACAACGCGCTTGACGCCTGGATGCGGGCGACCTTCGACATCTCGACCGGGTTGCTGATCACCGGGTCGATCTGGCTCCTGGTCTTTGCCTACATGGTCCGGTTCCTCGCGGCCGCGCTGGGCGCTTATGAAGGCGGACAGGCGCTCGTGCACGCCAACATGGATGCGGCCAGCCGGTCGCTTGGCAAAGGCCCCTTTGCCACCCTGCGTCGGGTACACTTGCCGATCCTGACGCCGAGCCTGCTGACAGCCCTGCTGATCGTCTTTGTGGATGTGATGAAAGAGCTTCCGGCCACCCTGATCATGCGCCCGTTCAACTATGACACTCTGGCGGTGCAGGCGTACCGACTTGCATCAGACGAACGGTTGAACGGCGCGGCTGTGCCCAGCCTTGTCATCGTGGCCGTGGGCCTCTTGCCCGTGATCCTGATCTGCCGCCAGGTCGGGCGGCGATAGGGCGCATGACACTTCTGCCTTCCGAAGCCGAGGGCGACTAGGCGCCCATTGCACAGAAACTTTGATCTGAGCCCGATATCAGAGCTTCAAATAGGCCCAGTAGATGAACATGGCCACAAGGACCAGAACCACTTGCAGAAGCATGGCTTTGATCAAGAATTTCGAACGTTTCAGATCAGCGTCGACGTCAATCTTCTTCATGTTCTCTTACTCCTTGGGGATGCCACCGGCTGTGTCGCTAACTTTAATATGGTCGTGATGCCCGCCCCGCTCAAGCGGGGCGGATGCACATTGGGGGCGGTGATTATGTCGCAGCCCTGATTTGTGCGACAGCTTCTTCCGTGCTCCAGACCGCATTGGCCATGTAACGGAAGTTGATCAGGGCGGCGAGGTAACCGTCGCCCTCTGGCAACATCGCAGCCGCAGTTGCGTCGCGCACAACAGCAACCTCGAACCCGTCTTCAAGCAACTCACGCATGTGGCTTTCGGTGCAAAGGTTGGCCGACATCCCGGCAAGGATGACCTGATCCACGCCCTGTTTCCGCAATTGCAGTGACAGGTCGTTGGTGTCGTTGCCATAGACCTTGTGGGGCGACGTAACGATGGTTTTGCCGTCCTCGATATACTTCTTGTACTGCGGCATCCAATCGGCGCCAGATCCTTCGAAGCCATCCAGGTTCAGCGGGCCTTTGCGGTCGAACATGCCGATCTTGTGCATCAGTTTTTCCAGCGCACCCTCGAATTTCCAACCGTGATCCGTTGGGTAGTAGTAGTGCGGCGAAACAGCTGTGGTGATATCGGCGGCCTTTGCGGCCTTGAACAGCGTTTCGATATTTTCCACCGTGTTGTGCTCTGTCACGCTGGCACCAATGACACCCCATGTCACACCCTCGGGGTGCAGGAAGTCGACTTGCGGGTCCGTCACAACAAGCGCTGCGCGCGACAGATCAAGTTTCATATTGGAAGGGGGCAGGGCGGGTTCGGCTGGATCGGCATAGGGATTGGCCTGCTGCGCGCTCGCGGAATGCGCTCCGACCGCCACAGACGCCGCAGTGGCTGTCGCGGCGACACCACCCCGAAGAGCCGCCCGTCGCGTGATGTTGGTGCGATCGTGTTTGTGATCAGGATCATTGCAGTTGCACATTGGGTCATTCCTTCCGTTTCGCTTCGATGTTTCATAGCTATGAAACGGAGCGTGCCTTTGCGTCTTGAATACGTGCCCGAGGGGACTTTTAGGTGCCTTTTCGTCTGGTTTCCGGATACTGACGCCGCATGAAGTATGACCACATCTTCGATGAGCTGGACATCGCTACGGATCCGTTTGCGTTATGTGAACTGCGCGGGGCCTGCGACCTTGGGTTGGGGCGCGATGCCTCTGCTACCTTGCACTATATCTTGTCAGGTGAAGGTGAAATCAGCTTGCGCGACCATGAGCCAATCCAGGTGTCGCGCGGAATGCTTGTTTTTGTACCGGCTTTGCAAAGCCATGCCTTGCGCAGTTTTGGCGAGATCAATGATCCGGTGCCAGAATGCAATCCGGCTGATTTGAAGTTGGCCAGCCTGCTGGCTGGCACGGACCAAGCGGACACGGGCCAACTCACGGCTCTTTGCGCCCGCGTTACCGTCGGGTTGCGCGGAGTTGCGGACATTATTGACCTCATTCGCGAGCCAATGATCGAAGACGTGCCCTCGCCCAGTGAGGTACGCCCGACCTTGCAGGCCTTGCTGACCGAAATCTCATCCCCTCGGCTGGGAAGCCGTGCAATGATCCGTGCGCTTTTGATGCAATGTATGATCGAGATGTTGCGCAAGCGGTTGGCCAAGGATGAAAGCTCGTTCAGATGGATGGCGGCGCTGGCCGATCCATCCATCTGGAGCGCGCTCAAGGTGATGCTGGACGCTCCAGGTAACAATCACACCGTTGAAAGCTTGGCCGGACATGTTCGTATGAGCAGGGCGGCGTTCGCCAAGCGTTTTACCGGGGCCTACGGATCAGGGCCAATGGAATTGCTCCGCGACTTGCGCATGAATCGCGCGGGCCAGTTGCTCCGACAAACCGATTTGCCGGTTAAGCGCGTTGCAGATCTGGTTGGGTTCGCCTCACGCAGCGCCTTTACCCGCGCATTTGAGGCCAAGACCGGCCAGGCACCGCGCGATTTTCGCGCCTCACATCAAAACAAGTGAGAGCAGGCTATTCAGTGCCTTGCGGTATCAAAAAGATCAAATGCCAGCTGTCCGATTGCTCTTCATCATGACGCAGTCGCTTGCATGACGAAATGAACCGCAACGTGGTGTAAGGACAGGACAACCGGCGCTACGCAACACTTTTCACCCAAGGCCGATTGCGCCGTCGCACGGGGCAGAGGACACCTCCGCCTTACGACAGGCAGTTTTGCAATTTGACCGTGGCCGCTCCGGAGGCGTCAAAGACCGCCGCCTGCCCGCCCGCGCGCAGCATGGCTCCGGCCATCTCTGACCCATCCACCGTGATCTGGCGGGCGCTGGTCGTGTCGTCGATATCCGCAGTAAAGGCCCAGCTTGCCCCCGGTTCCACCCCATCCAGTGACATGGACAGAACAGTATCCCCATCCGTGACCTGAGAGGTGCGCGCTGTGCCGGATACCCATTCCAGCGGCTGGAACACTTCAACCCCGGCTCCTGCGCTCGTGGTGTCAAAGATCAGCCCGGCCGGCGCTGCCCCAAGGTCGATCTGCACGTCCAATTGGTCCAATGCACAGGCCCCGTCATAGCTGATCGTAAAGCGATCCTTGGGCGCGCTGTCACGGAAACTGACAGTCAGATCAGCCATGGCAGCAGAGGGGAGGGCGATCAAAAGGGCAAGGGCAGCAAGGCGCATGGGTCAGGTCTCCGGATCAGGTATGATCCCAGTGAACTAGCCTGACCTGCGCGCCCGGCAAGCGACCGCGCCCCGTCGGGCACGAGTGTGCGATCAAAGTGGTTAAAATGCGCTACCACACCGCGCGGTGCGATAGCGCCTTGTTTCTCCGCCCGTTTCAGACACCGCTTGATATTCGGTATCCTCATCGCACGCCTTGTCCCCGCGGGGACAGATCCGGGTTCAGTCGTCCTTAGGCCCGATTTTGTCCTGCGTTTGGGTGTCAAAATCCGACGCATCATGGCGTTCATGCAGCTGCAATTCCGGCTCACCAAACGCCCGGTTCACCATCCGCCCCCGCAAGGTCGCAGGCCGTGCGTCGATGGTCTTGGCCCAGGCCAGAACGTTGGTGTAGCTCTCTACATCCAGGAACTCCGCCGCCGAATAGAGACGGCCAAGGCAAAGCTGCCCGTACCACGGCCAGATCGCCATGTCGGCAATTGTGTATTCGTCGCCCGCGACGAACGGTTTGTTCGCCAGCTCGCGGTTCAGCACGTCGAGCTGCCGTTTGCTCTCCATCGCGTAGCGGTTGATGGGGTACTCGTATTTCTCGGGCGCGTAAGCATAGAAGTGACCGAACCCGCCCCCGAGGAACGGGGCCGAGCCCATCTGCCACATCAGCCAGTTCAGTGTCTCGGTCCGCGCGGGGCCGGAGGCGGGGAGGAATTTGCCGAACTTTTCTGCGAGGTGGATCAGGATCGACCCGCTTTCAAACACGCGCAGTTCACTGTCGCCCGAGCGGTCGATCAACGCAGGGATTTTGGAGTTGGGGTTTGCATCCACAAAGCCCGATCCGAACTGGTCGCCGTCACCAATGTTGATCAGCCATGCATCGTATTCGGCATCCGTAATGCCAGCGGCCAGCAGCTCTTCGAACAGCATGGTGACCTTGACCCCATTGGGCGTTGCCAGCGAATAAAGCTGGAAGGGGTGTCTGCCGACGGGCAAGTCTTTGTCGTGAGTGGGACCTGCGATAGGGCGGTTGATCGAAGCAAACTGGCCGCCGCTTTCGGCGTCCCATGTCCATTTGGCAGGGGGCGTGTAGGTCGGATCGCTCATTTGGGAAGAGCCTTTCTGTTGGTTCATCGCAGCAACCTATGGCGTTGCGCTGTGGTCGCAAGGGGCGGGCCTGTGCCGTGCTGCACAACGACACCTCAGTCGGGGAGCAACCTGTCCAGCATAGGGTGCGGAAAACTGCGCCGGGTGGTGACGGCGTAGAACGTGTCGGTGATGCCAGTGTCGAAAGGGGCTGTCACCAATTGCCCGGAGGCAATTTCATCGGCCAGCACGATCTCGGGGGCGATGGCAAGGCCGACCCCTTCGCGCGCCAGCAAGCGGACCATGGCCATGTCATCCACATCAGCGATGATCCGGGGTTGGACCCCGAGCCGTGCGGTCAGGCGGTTGAACCCGGTGCGGATTGCGCTTTCTGTCGGGACAATGACCGGTTCGGATTCAAGTAGCTCTGTCAGTGACTTATACCCTATCCGGTCAGGTGTACCGTGCAGGCTGACTGGATGTCCGGCAAGGCGATGGGCGATGAAATCGGAGCCTGCGGCGCTGGTCGGCGCATCCGTCGTCAACACGACATCCAGTGCCAGTTCAGCAAGCGCGCGCAGCAGGGGGGTGTTCTGACCTGACTTAAGGACAATGTCGACATCAGGATGATCCAGGAGAGGGCGCAGAAACTGGATCTGGAAGTTCCGCGACAGGGTGGACAACGCGCCCACGCGCAGAGGTGGGGCGTGGTCCGCGCTGCGGTTCAGCGTTTCCATCAACTCTTGGCCGGTGCCAAAGATGCGGTCGGCGTGGTCAAGGGCGATGCGCCCAACTTCGGTCAACTTCAATTGCCGCCCCACGCGATCAAACAAGTCGTGACCCAACCGCGCCTCCAACGCCTTGATCTGGGTGGATAAAGCGGACTGAGACAGGTTCAACTTGTCTGCTGCACGGGTCAGGTTGCCCTCATGCGCGACGGCGCGGAAGTAGCGGAGATGATGATAGTTCAACGTGTCCATACATTCATAATATAGAACGATTACGCCCAATAGTTATATTTTTTATCTCATTTGGGTTGGCCTATCTCATCCGAAGCAAAGCACGCGGGGCCCGCCATGGACATCATCACCGACATTGTTCTGACCATCTTGAACCAGATGCAGAAACCGACACTCGCCTTTCTGATCGGGGGGATGATGCTGGCGGCCCTTGGCAGCAAATTCGAAGTGCCGGAACCAATCTACAAATTCATTGTGATCCTGCTGCTGCTCAAGGTGGGGATTGGCGCGGGCATCTCGGTGCGTGAGGCCGACTTTGTTGCGCTGGCGGTCCCTGCACTGCTTGCTGCGGGTATCGGGATTGCAATCGTTGTTCTGGGGCGCGCGACGCTTGCCCGTTGGCGGGGGGTGTCACAACTGGATGCGACGGCAACGGTTGGTCTGTTTGGGGCGGTGTCAGCCTCGACGCTCGCGGCGGGGATGGCGGTGCTGGATGATGAGGGCATCGCGTATGAAGGATTTATCGGGGCGCTTTATCCGTTCATGGACGTTGCGGCGCTGGTGACGGCGATTGTGCTGGCACGGCTGGCGGCGGCGCGCAAAGCGGCCAATGTGCAGGGCGATGGCACAATGACGATGGGCGGTATTGGCGGCACCGGTGGCCCGGCGATTGAGCGGGGGCTGATCAAGGGGATATTGTTGGATACACTGCGGTCGCCTGCCATCTCTGCCCTGATCCTTGGGTTGGCGCTGGGCTTGTTTGCACGGCCCGAGAGTGTCTATGCCAGCTTTTACGAGCCGCTGTTCCGGGGGTTGTTGTCCGTGCTGATGCTGATCATGGGGATCGAGGCGTGGTCACGCCTGTCGGAGCTGAAGGGTGTGGCACATGCCTATCTGTTCTATGGGCTGACGGCGCCGCTTGTGCATGGTGCACTTGGGTTCGGTGCCGGGCTGATCGCGCACCATCTGACCGGGTTTTCGGCAGGCGGTGTGGTGCTGCTGTCGATCATGGCAGCGTCGAGTTCCGACATCTCTGGTCCGCCGACCATGCGCGGTGCACTGCCCGAAGCGAACCCATCGGCCTATGTCGGGGCGTCGACTGGGCTTGGTACACCGGTCGCTATTCTGAGCATTCCACTGTTCATGGTGCTGGCGGATTACTTCATCGGATTCTGATGGGCACCGCAGGGATGCGTTGCTGACGGCCTGAGCTTGATATGGAGCGGATGTGCTGGCGCAACTACAGGCCATGACGCGTTGTGAATGCGCCTGATCGGACAAAATCATGCGCATCCGAGACAATCTTTCTATCCCAGGTTGCTGAATGACGGGGGCGGGGTACTCCAAGATATCCCGCCATGTGAGTGGGTCTTCAAACAGCAATTTCTCTGGAGGATAGAACGATGGTTGGAATTCTTGCTGCCGTTGGAACCGCAGTTGTAACGGGGTTGGTTTCAGGCGCCGCAAAGGAGGCCGGGGGGTCCGCCGCTGGCTGGGTTCTGGGTGAGATTTTCGGTACACCCGACACCAGTCAGGCGGACGCGATCAAGGATTTGGGCGATCAGCTGGACAGCATTGCGACCGCTGTCGAAGCATTGACCGATCAGCTCGCTGAAGACATGAAAATGATCCAGAAGGAGTTGAGAGCGATAGAGCAAGAGCAGCTCTATCTGGCTTGGGAAATACGCGACAACGATCTGCAGCAGTACATCTCGAGATTGAATGTGCAGTACAAAACGTTCCTAACCTATGCCGCCAATCCGGACAGCACGAGCCAGCAAGAGGTCACCAACCTGGTCGAAGAGATCCTTGACACCAATCAAGGTGCGAAAGTGGTGATTGCCGAAGTGAATACCTTACTTGTTGGCGGCGGTGGCAACAGCAGCAGCAAAGGCGTTCTTCAGCTTTGGTCCGAAATGACCGAGCCGCTGATCAAGGCTGGCAAGATGTCCTGTTACGCGGCGCTTGAAACATATTTCCAGTACTATGTCGCGTCGGCCTATGCCCAGCAACGGGCGCTGTATCTGGTCATTGAGGCGTATCACCAGAGTGGCAATGATCCGGCGGCTCAGGAGGCGCGCCGCACCTATCAGGACTATGTAAAAAGTCAGGAGATACCGTTCGTTCAGAGTATCGACACGATGCTGCGGATGCAGTTGCAGGGCGGAGTTCATGCGGCATCCTCAGACAAAACCTATGACTTTGACTATGTCAAAGCCCTGCAGGAGTATTCGAGCAGCGGATTCTGGGTAGGTGCCTACACACCGTCGGCGACGCGCGCCCGAGCGGAACGCATCATAACGAATTCCATGTGCCTTGCCGATGATAAGAACCGATTGGTGATCTGGATGATTTATCCGCCCGTCAACACTGGTGGTCAGAACACCCCCAAATCGGTCGATTTCAACAACGTCTCGGTCGAGGTGCAAGTCGCGGGCAACGAGGCCGGTGCGTCATATCCACCGGCCTACATCAACGACATCGTGACCAATCCCGTGCCGGGCATCAACAACCCGTCGGACTACTTCAAGCAGGCCCACTATGCGCGACGCATGGTGTTCGAGGATTTGCCCGGTGGCAGCTATGTGATGAAGGACAAGAATGGGCAGGACGGGCTTGATCCAGTTTCCGGGTCGAACCAAAAGACGGATTACTTTCAGGCGCCACAGTACCTTACCCATCAGATGATACTGAACGGCACGGTAAAGGGGGCTTGCCTGGATTTCTCGATCTACGCCGATATGAAAAGATTTGTCTACTGGACTTGAGATGTGCCGGAGCAACCATGACTGCCGCATGGATCGATGGGCTGCGTGACCGTATCCATACGAGATAACAAGACCAGGGACCGGCGGCTTTTTGTGGCCGGTCTTGGCGTCGGTGGTACAGGTCTGTGCCGTGTGGCCGTGCGTCTGGCAGAGGAACTGCGTGCGCGGTGGTCTGTTACACTGTTTCAGTATGACCGCGTCACAGCACCTCCGTCTATCGACGCTGTATCTGTGGTCGGGGCGCACCCGTCCTTGAGCGACCCTGCTTTGGACCCGCATCTGGTGGATGCGCTGCGGCGTGCTGATCCGGACGTTATCCTTCTTGTGGATCAGCCATGGAAATACCGGGATGTGCTGCAGCGTTTTCGCAAACACGCGCCGCGGTCAAAACTGGCCGTTTACATGGCCGTTGAAGGGCGACCGGTCGGCGACAGGATTCATGACGCTCTGATGCCCGCCGATCTGTGTATCACCTATACCGACTTTGTCCGCAGGCATTTGGTTGCGACCGCGCCGCAGCCGATTGATACCATTGCCATACCGCATGGATTGGAGCCCGATCGCACCCTGCGCTATCCGCCACCGATCGACAGACGAATGGTGCGGAAGGCGCTGTTTTCTGATTGGCAAAACCTTGTTGATCTGCCGCTGATCCTGAATGCAAACCGGCTGTATCCCCGAAAACGCATTGATCTTACGCTTGAAGGGTTTGCCATCGCTCTGTGTTCGCACCCTGCAAATCTGTATCTGCATCTTCCCGGCCTGACACGATACGAGGAACGGCGCCTTGAAGCCCAGATTTGTGCCCTTGGGATCGAGCATCACGTCTATTGGAACGTTTTGAATCCCTTGGGCGAAACACTCCCGTTTCAGCGGCTGGTGGAGCTCATGCGTGCGGCTGACATTGGCCTGACAACGGCCATGGGTGAAGGTTGGGGTTTGGGGACGTTTGAACATGCAGCGACTGGGGCTGCGCAGGTTGTGCCGGATCACAGTTCGTTTCGCGAGAACTGGGCGGGTGCCGCCACGCTCTTTCCGGCGGCAGAGACGTTCTACATGGAGCATGAAAGCGCTGAGATGTACGTGTCCCGCCCCGAGGACATTGCGGAAGCGTTGATCAGTCTTCTTGGTGATCCGGCTCAGTTGGCGATCATGTCGGTCAACGCGCGCGCCCATGCGTTGCAACACCGGTTTTCCTGGTCAGCGGTGGCCGAGGCCTTTGATATGGCGCTGTCCCAGCTGATCGAACCCGCGCTCGTGTCATCGTCGTCTTAGACGCGTTGTCACGTCGGGATTTGCGAAGCACGTGGGTAAGCGCAAAGAAAACCTTGATTGGCAGCCTGCCGTTCGCGGTCACTGAATGCTTCGAAACAGACTTATTGATTTTCCTGGCGTCTCTCCAAACTCCTCTCGGTAGAGTTTCGAGAAGTGACTGACACTTGCGAACCCGGCAGCGGCGGATACCTCTGAAACCGTTTTGTAACGATGCAGCAGAATGAGATTGCGTGCGAAACTCAGACGGACGGATCTGATGAATGACGCGGGAGAATGTCCGTTGGCTTCCTTCAGCCTGCGACCGAGTGTTTTGTGACTGACGGCAAGCTCGGATGCCAGTTCCATCACGCCAAAATCCTGATCGCTGATGTTGTCCAAAACGCTCTCCGTTGCGCGTTCAAGGAACTGCTGCTTGACCGACAGATGCTGCCGGTTGTTGGGATCATTGGCCAACGCAGCTTCCAGGGCTTCAAGGCGGGCCGAAGTCACCTCTTGCACTTCGTTTTGCTCTTTCTTGATCGTTTCGAACTGGTGTTCCAGTGCCGCCAGTTCAACAACTGCGGCTTGCCGTTCGGTCTGCATCGCGCGCACCATTGTCGAAATGGCCAGCATCATGAATAGCGTTTCACCCATTATTGCGAGGGAGTAGGACAGCGCGAGGGGGCGCAAGACAATCAGTTCGTAGGCGAATGACGCCTGCGGAATGCCTGCTGGAAACAGAAAGGAGTAGAAGGCAACAAAAAGGCCGACGCTGAGGGCTAGCAGTGATGCCGATACAGGCCAAGCCTGAGGGAGGCCTGCCCTGATCTGTTGGATGGCAAAGGCCAGGAGGATCATGGGACTGACGAAATAGATCAAGTGCAGCCCGATCGTCAGTCGCCAAGGATCAAGTACAGCCAGACCAGTCACCAAGATGACCACAGCGGAAAGGCATTTGAACGACACCTGCCACGCCCGTGGGGCGGCATCTGCGTTTAATAGAATACGGCAATACTGAACATTGGCGAAGTTGCCCAACCCGGTAAAGAACAGGAACACGGGTGCTGCGAGCGTCACCGGCAGGGTCACGTCAAACAGCTTGGTCAACCATCCGTCATAGAGGAAGGTGAATATGAACAGGCACAGCATGTAGAGCGTGTAATACTTGTAAAATCGCACCGCGATGTGTCGAAAAACAATCAGGCTGACGAGCGCTATGACACTCAGATAGGCGAGCGTCAGCCCGGACATTGAGAATTCCAACGTGGTCCAATCGTCGAAGAACCCCGGGGACATGATCATCGCCGTTACGGTTGGTGCAAACGTGCCGCGAATGCGCAGGTAGAATTCCATGTCTTGGCCCGCTTTCGCGATGATGGGAAACCCGACCTTGATCGCAGTATCTGCTTTTGCCGGAGACGGCTGGGTGCGCCCATTCCGGGCGCGTTCCCTGAGCTTTCCGTCGTGCAGTTCGAACAAGACGACCTCGTCCAGAATATACTCCACGAAACCAAGAACGCGGTGTTCGTCCAGCGCGTGCGGATTGGAGATGACAAAGCGCAACCACAGCGTCTGGGACGGTGTGGGCGCGTCAAAAATCCCGCTGCACGTGCCGGGCTGAAACACTTGGGCGGTGATGTCGTCCGTGCCAACTGTGCCGGTTTGGTCCAGAAAATACTCGGCCATCAACGGGCGCATCTGATCCTGCGCCTCGGACGTAAGCGTATTGATCCGCGCCAGCCCATCATCCGCATCGCCGCACACAGCGCCTTGCGCATGAGCCCTAGCACCGAGCAAAGTCATACTGAGTGACAGCACGAGCAGCGCGCACGCGAGAACACATGTCTTGATCATCGGAACCCAATCAAAGCGCGGGTTGCATGGGTGTTCGCAGCATTCGGTTGCATCCGTCCGAGCCAGAATTGAACGGTGCTGGAAAAACCCGGTCTATCCGCCGTTTATTGCATTTCAGAATTGTCTTCTGGATGCATGAAATGGGCTTGAGTTTCAACCATGGCGCGCATCGTATGTCATCTGGCGGCTACGCCAGTCTGACACAGAGCAGGCGTTGGCGCCTAAGCATCAGCAGCGATGTCCGGTAAGGTGCTGATCCGTTCCTGTCTGCTTTGGCGCAATGTCGTGAAAATGGTGCGCCCCAGTTCAGACAGGCCCTTGTTGTTGTCGAGATAGCTTTCGAGGACAGCCACCTCTTGGCTGAAGCTCTTGTAGCGATTGTGAGAAAGCTGATCGCCCAGCGACATGTCGAACGCGCATTCGTAATATGTGAGGACATTGGCGAATGCGTGATAGGCTATCAGTATCATATCCAGCGGACGGTCGCGGCCAACCGGGGGCGAGAAGTACCGACCATTCTCGGTATCGGTTTTCATGGGGAACACCCGGCAGGCCAGGTGAAAATGCTGATGGGCACATTCGTGTATCAGGACCTCTCCGACCTCGAGCAGGGAATTGGGTTGGGAGATGTAGACTGTCCCTGATGTGTCGGACCAGCTGCCTGAACACGTGCGGTTTTCAAGCCGCTCGGTCAGGATCAAGGTATTGAGAAGGCGCCGTACCCAGATTTCGTAGTTTGGGTTAACGGTGGCCATCAGGTTGATGCCTTCGGACACTTCGGCTGCCCAACCAAAGTTGTCGACCTTCGACATGTCCAGAGGCACCGCTGGCTCACCATCATTACACAGCGAATCCACCGATTGTTTCGTTTCGACCATTGCAATCGCGCCATCGATGGACAGTGCCAGGCCATCATCCAGGCCATGAACGGTGAACCGATCGTTCTCTTTCATCAAATGCACCGGCTCCGTCGCCGTGTGTATGCGACCGTCATAAACGACCGGTAGCCCGCTGCTTAGCTCAAAAACATAATCCGCACTGTCCAAGCTGCTGCTTAGATCCAGCAGCAACCTGCCCGCACGCTCGGGATCGGGCCTTTGACCTTCGTCAAAGATACGCCGGCCAAGCTTTGACACGCTTGCCTGCCACGTCGTGGTCAAAGGCTGCAATTGGCCCATCCAGCACTGAAGCGCTGCGGTCAGACCATTGCGCCCTGTCTCTTCGATTACCTTGGAGATCACAGAATTTGCGTAACCTTGGGCAACCAGCCCGAATAGGGGGTTGGGGCCGGCGCTGTCCGCACGGGCAAAGCAATCGAACGCAGAGAAGTCAGGGGATCTCATGCGGCAACCTCCTTGGTTTTGATCATGCTGGCGGGCAGGGAAGAGGCAATTGCCTCCCTGATGCGTGCTGACAGGGCAAACAGTGTTTCGCAGTAAAGCGATGTGTTGTCGAAACCGGCCCCGTCCCAGCGGTGCGGCAGGTAGCCTCCGTTGCAGGCTGAAAACTCGGGACAAGAGGTGCAGGTGGCGCAGGGTTTCTGAACCAGATCGACGTCCAGTTTTTCGACATGCTCATCCAGGCCGGTGTCCCAGACATTTATCAGATCGGTGCCGCTGTATCCGCCGCACACGCTGATAACGTCCGAGATGCCGATGGCACCGTTGGTTTCCACGACGCACAGCGCGCCAAGATCGCCACCAAGGGCATCCAGTTCGGGTTTGTATCCCAAATGCGCGCGGATCATCATTTCGAAGAAACGAATATGCGGCGCATCGCCGTCCAGCGCCCACCACCGTTCGAATGCGTCGAGCATGTATTTTGTATAGGGCGCGGGGCCGGTCCATCCTTCGGGTGGGTTGGCCCGGTTGCCAAGCGGCAGCAAAAGGTCCGCATACATGATGTCGTTGTCCACAAACCAATCTATCATGTCCGCGCCGGGGATAGATGGGTCGATGACGGCAAGGCAGCCGTGCGTAAATGGCCTGTCGGGATGAGATTTTACCGAAGACAGGCGTCGCAGCACATCGTTGGTCGAACCTTTGCCGTTGTGATAAAACCGTTTCTGATCCGCGAATTCGGCAGGGCCATCAACGCTGATGCCTACGGCAACCGCGTGTTCTGCCAAGATGTCGCTCCACTCCTGATCCAGCAGCGTGCCATTGGTCTGCATCAAGAACTTGATGGGCAACGGCGCGCAGGCGGATCGGATCCGCTCAACAATCTCAACAAACCTTGCCTTCCCGACGAGCATGGGTTCGCCGCCATGGAGTTCGATGACAAATTCGTCAATGCCGTATTGCGCACAGTGTTCAACAATGAGTTTGCAAACGCGATCAATGACATCGTTGCCCATTTGTTTGGGTCGCGATTTCCAGCTGTCATCTCCGCGATTGTAAACGTAGCAATAAGAACAATTGAGATTACAGCGCTGATGAATCTTTAAAATAATCCAACGCAATGGCGCACGATCAGGCATTGCCCGAAAGGACATGCTATTCATATCGACTAACCTTGTAATAATTTATTGGGTCGAACCAAATTGAATATGAGGTTCGACCCGCCCGATTAGCGGTTTCCGGGGTTCACTCTTCCAGCAAGGGCCGCGACTGCATCCGAATGATTTGTGTGATTGGAGCCGTGGCTGTCATACATCGCAGTCGGATCAGCCTTTGCCTGAATGTCCTGTACAATACGGCCCATAATCATGCTTTGGATTTTTTGCAGGTCTGCCAAAGAGGCGGTATCAACGTCAAATTTAAGGTTCTTACGATCAAGCTCAGCCATGTCATCAGTTCCTTTAAAATAGGTATATCAATACCAGTATCCTAACACATTTTTGGCCTTTTTTGTAGGGCCGGGGCGTGATGCCGGATTTGTAAAGCAGCCCAACCGCTTGGGGCCTGCCACGCATCTTTATCCTGTAGTTGTCACACGAAGGCGCTCACCCGACGTTACAAAGGTGATTCTGTGCGCCGATTGCTGCCAGATGATTCGCTTGAAACGCTGCGTTGCTGAGGGGCGGCCAACCGCCCATCACCGATCCACTCTAGCATCATGGACCGGCGCTCAATGGCGATTGCGGGACGCTTTACTCGATCTCGAGAACATCAAACTTGAAGGCTCCGTTTTCATCGCCCTCAAGCCGAATTTCCAACGCGTCGCCGACAGATATCAGACCAGCAAGCTCATCCATGTTCAGTCGGAACACCAACATTGTGCGCTCGCTGGCCGTGGAACCTGATCCACGGCCATAGAGGGTCGCAGACGCCACGGGTGTTGAGATGTTTGGGTTGTTGACCGCATAGGCGTGCACGATCCCGCCTTCGTCGGGGATCCTGCGGAGCCAAACCCTCAGCACCCCCTCCTTTAACGCGTTTTCTGTCAGTGCAAGTTCCATGATCAGTCCAAACTGAAGTCAATCCTTGGCGAAAGTCCTGAGAGAACATTGATCATAACTGACAGCCTCGGACGAGACGCGTTTGCCAGCATCATCCACAATGACAAGATAGGTTTTCAAGTTCTTCACAGACTTCTTCCGACCAATGAAGCGGCGCAATCCGCGGGTTATATCCACACGATAGCGGGTATGTTCATGCCTGAGGGGATGTTTGGCGCGCAAGTCATACTCATCCCGTATCGCAAGGTCCGGATTGCAATGTCCGGGCGCCCCATGACATGGGCCGTGCCCGAAAAAGACGATGCGCCCGCCATATGAATCGTCCTTGTAGCCGGTCGAGGCGTCGCAAGATGGGTTGTCGATGTAGACCCGAAGCTCGAAGCTGTCGCGTGGTGGGCGGAGTTTGTGGAACTCCATCTCGGCGCGGACAAACCCTGCCTCGACAGTGCCAAGTTGAACCTCTTTTACTTGGCTGGCCGCTGCTGACAGTGCGGCGGCAGGTGCTGTGTCGGACGTGCCCAAAGCGCCGATGGCCGCTTCCACGGAATCCTCAGAGTAGATGTAACGAAGCGAATTTTCGTTATCGATCAGGTCAGCGCCAAGCCTGCCGTCGTAGACCACCGTGTCGAGCACGTGCTGGGGGATGTTGGCGTTGGGCCAAATTTGCTGCCAGTCAGCCCAAACCTTGTCACACATGGCGTGGTGCAGCCAGAAAACCGGATCATACGCCGCAGACACCGTGCGCCCCATATCGCGTGCCGGGAAGGGCAGAGGTGACGCCGGATCGCTGCCACCGACCACCACGTGAACATGCCCGTGAGCGGCAAAATTGAAGTCGTCCTGAAAGGCGCTAAAGCTGGGGTTGGTCAGGTATCGGGCAACCTCGTTTCTCAGCAAGGGTATGTCGTTTCGCAGTCTTGTGGGCAGACGGCTTGTGTACTGGTCGTCGCCGGTCAGACCCAGGCCGACGATGCGGAACAGGCTTTTGGCACGGGCCAACGGGTTGGGCACCTCGTCGCCTTCGGCATTCATATAGGTTTCGTCATCGACAACCTTGGGCAAGCCATTCGGTGCATGGGTCGCTGTCAAAAACTGGGTCCAATCCCAATACGGCAGCGTCAGTTCAAGCTCGTTGTCCTGCCGTTTCCATTGAAGGGCACTGTTCAGCGCCTTCTCGAATGAATAGACGTAAGATCTGTGCCAAGTGAGAAAGATACGGTTGTCATTGTGACATAGGTCGAGATCATACCCATGTCCGCGCGCATATATATAATACCCACGATTATCCCCTTGCGCGATATCGGAAATTTCGTACATCGCCGCATACGCATCACGCAAATCTTGAATGTCTTCGCCCCTCAGACGCGTCAGGTCAAACCGTATCAGGGGAAGTCCGGATTGCTTTCTAAGGTAATTTAATTTCGCGATTGTTGTCATAATGAAACTCCAAAGTCTTAAATCAACTGTGGAATAGCGTACCATAAAAAGGAGCTTGGGCCAAAAGTGCTATTGATCGCAGCCGTGATTCACTGTGCTGCGAACGTCTAAGTTTCTCCAATCGACCTTGGTCGCCTCAAATGTATTTTGGCTTTGATCGTCCCGTTCGGGTGATGATGTGTTGGGAATATCCGTTGCTCACACCAGAGCGCAAAGATAGCTTTGCCACATGCACTATACACTCGAGCGACCGACAGAAGGCCATGCAGAGCAGATTTGCGCAGTTTGGACGTCTGGTTGGCACGAGGCACATGCTGATATTGTTCCGCGCAGGCTGTGTGAGTTACGCACCGAGAACAGCTTTCGGGAACGTGCTTTGGAAAACCTTGCCTGCACTCGGATCGCTGTTGATGGTTCGAACGTGCTTGGATTTTGCATGGTCAAGGATGACGAGCTTTATCAGATGTATGTCTCGCAAGTCGCGCGTGGGTCCGGTGTCGCCCAGGCGCTGATAGGTGACGCAGAGGTTCGCGTAGCGGCGAATGGGTACGACCTGGCATGGCTCGCCTGTGCTGTCGGCAATCATCGGGCCGGTCGCTTTTACGAGAAATCCGGTTGGATCAACGCGGGTCAGCGGAGGGTCGACCTTGATACATCTGAAGGGGCTTTCCCATTGGATGTGTGGCGATTTGAGAAACATGTTGGCGCGGGTGGCGTCAGCTAGGGCCGCAAAACCACCGGTCGCCGATAGGGTCAAACGTCACACGTCTTGCCAAAGAAAAAGGCCGCTCCAAAACGGAACGGCCTTCTGACATTCTGTCGCTTGGGTCTTAGCCCTGGCGTGCTTTGAACCGGCGTTGCGTCTTGTTGATGACGTATACGCGGCCCTTGCGACGCACAACGCGGCAATCACGGTGCCGGTTTTTCAGCGAACGGAGCGAGTTGCGAACCTTCATGGCGCTTCTTCCTCATGTTTCATGGCGCGAAGCAGCGCCGGGTTGCGTTCTGGCACATGCGTGCCGGTGTTTTGGTGCCGTGCGGGTTGCCCCGGTTGGCGGAATAGGTGGTGGGCGATACAAGGATCGAACTTGTGACCCCTTCGATGTCAACGAAGTGCTCTACCGCTGAGCTAATCGCCCACTGTGACCGTCCCGAATTGCCTGCCCACAAAGAAAGCGGGCGCGGAAATCCGCGCCGGGTGAGGGGCGTATAAAAGGAGTCGAAGAGAGGATCAAGGGCTTTTGGCTTTCCCAATTCTCAGGCTATGTTGGAAACCAGAGGAGGGTCCATGCCAAAGGTTGCGTACGAAGTCCTGCACCCGGAGCGCCGCACGTCATGCGCGGTGTTCGCGTCGCCCCATTCCGGGCGCGACTACCCGTGGAGTTTCCTGCGCCGGACAGTGCTGGACGAACGCATCATACGGTCATCCGAAGATGCCTTTGTAGACAAGCTGTTCGACATGGCGCCGCAGCACGGTGCGCCCTTGCTCAAGGCAGGTGCGCCGCGTGCCTTTGTGGATTTGAACCGCAGTGCGGATGAATTGGACCCGGCCCTGATCGAAGGGGTCCGTCGCCAGGGGCACAACCCACGTATCGCCAGCGGTTTGGGTGTTATCCCCCGCGTGGTGGCCAATGGCCGTGTGATCTATCGTGGCAAGTTGCCCATGCGCGAGGCCGAGCGGCGGATTGATCTCTATTGGCGCCCCTATCATCAGATGCTTCAAAAGCTGCTGGACAGTGCCCACCAGCATCACGGTTTGGCCGTCTTGATTGATTGCCATTCGATGCCGCACGAGGCGATGGACGGCATTGCCCAAGGCGCGCGGAAGCGTCCCGACGTGGTGTTGGGGGATCGTTTTGGCGCAGCGGCTGGTGGCGACATCATGGATGTTGTCGAAGCTGCCTTTGCCTCTGCCGGGTTTACCGTGGCCCGCAATGCGCCCTTTGCAGGGGCCTATGTGACGCAAGCCTATGGCCGTCCGTCCCGCAATCAGCATGCCATTCAGGTCGAGATTGATCGATCCCTCTATATGAACGAGCGTTTGATCGAGCCCAACGCTGACTTTGATGCGGTTCGAGATCAGTTGCGTGCGGTGGTGGCCGAGGTGTCACGCGTCGGCCAAAGCCGTTTGCCGCTCGCCGCGGAATAGCGTTCAGCGCAGCGCGCGCCCTTTGACGATGGCATCAGGTCCAAAGCGATCCCGAATCGCGTCGGTTGCTCGTTCTGCCTGTCCGCGTTTGCGCGCGTCTGGGTCCAGCAGGTCGCCAGATGCCTGTACGCTGTCTGCATCCACGAGGTCAGAGATACCGCAACCCAAGAGCCGGTAAGGCCCCTCGTCCCCCACTTGGTCGAACAACCCACGCGCTGTGCGGTAGATCGTGTCGGCCAGTTGCGCCGGGTCGCGCAGGGACACCCGCCGCGTCAGCGATGAATGGTCGTGCCGCTTGAGTTTGAGTGTTACCACCCGGCCTGCAAGCCCGCGTGCCTTGGCACGCCCCGACACTTTCTCGGCCATGCGCCAAAGGTGCCCGTCCAGAATGTCAGGGTTGCTGGTGTCTTCGCCGAAGGTTGTTTCGTTGCTGATGGATTTCATCGGCGCATTGCGTGTGACCCGGCGGGCGTCCCGTCCGCGCGCAAGGTTCCAGAGACGGTCGCCCATGGATCCAAACCGCGCCACCAGATCTGTCTGTTCCCAGCGAAGGAGGTCGGCGAACGTACGTATGCCCGCCTTGTCGAGCGAGGCCTGTGCTGCCGGACCAATGCCCCAGATCAACCGCACAGGCTTGTCCCGCAGAAAGTCGGCGGTTTCAGCGGCTCCGATGATCGAGAAACCGTGCGGTTTTTCAAGGTCTGAGGCGACCTTGGCAAGGAACTTGTTGTGGGACAGGCCAATGGAGCCCGTGAGACCCAGCTCATCCCGCATACGTTTGATGAGCCGTGCCAGTATCACCGCTGGCGGTGCTCCGTGCAGGCGGGCTGTGCCGGTGAGGTCAAGGAACGCTTCGTCCAAGGACAAGGGTTCGATGGCCGGTGTCATCTCTTCCATCATGTTGCGGATGGCGCGCGAGGCTTCGGCATAAGCCTCCATCCGCGGCTTGATCACGATGGCCTCGGGGCACAGCTTGAGTGCCTGGAACATTGGCATGGCGGATCGGACGCCACGAATGCGGGCCACGTAACAGGCGGTCGAGACAACGCCGCGCCGCCCGCCGCCGATGATCACCGGCTTGCCTTCGAGGCTGGGATCGTCCCGCTTTTCAACCGAGGCGTAGAACGCGTCGCAATCCATATGCGCAATGGAGAGATCAAAGAGTTCCGGATGGCTGACCACGCGCGGCGCACCACAGGACGGGCAGCGGGAACCCGCTTCAAAGGTCGTCAGGCAATCTCGGCATAGGCTGGGCATGGGGCGGCTTTGTGGCTAGTCCTTTTCCTGTAGCAAACTGGTGAGGGGTTGAACATGGCTGGACGGTTGATCGGGGCGAAACTCGCCCTGTTTGTGGGCGATCGCCTGGCGACACTCTTGCGCGATGACAAGCCCGGACTGCTGTGGCCCAGTCACTGGGATTTGCCGGGCGGTGGCTGGGAAGCGGGTGAGACGCCCTTGCAATGTGCCTTGCGGGAAACCCAGGAGGAGTTGAACCTGAGGATCAATCCTGACCTGGTACGCTGGGGCCGCGATTATGGGTCCAGCAGTGGAGAGATTTCATGGTTTTTCGCGGCGCATGTGCCTGCGGACATGGCCAGCCAGATCTCTCTTGGGGATGAAGGACAGGCGTGGGATCTGATGGATGTACAGACGTTCCTGGACCACGAATGGGTCGTGCCGCAATTCAAGCCGCGCCTGCGCGACTACTTGGCCGGTGTCATGTCTGCGACGATCGAAAGACCCTGACATAAAGCCCCCCGCGCGGAGCGGGGGGAGGTGACGAACCTCAGGAAGAGCCGGTTCGTCGGGGAGTATCACCTAAAGTCAAGTTACCACCTTTACGGGAGTTTTCCGAGTCCGGATTTCCTGACCTTTCCAATATCCTGTGGTGCGTTGCCTAAAAGGCACAAACTGTTGATGCAGCCACCGCATGGCGACTGCCAAAGGTTAAGAAAAGCTGCGTGAACTCAGTGGTTTGGCGCAGATGCCTGCGGACTAAGCATTTCTGACAAAATCGCCTCGGCTGCGGCCTTTGGGCTGGGTGCTTTCCAGATCGGGCGACCTACCACGATATGATCGACGCCGTCGGCAATGGCGTTTGCGGGCGTTGCGACTCGCTTTTGATCGCCCACATCTGCGCCTGCTGGACGGACTCCGGGCGTAACGATCAGCCGGTTGTCCGCCTCGGGCAAGGCGCGGATTGCCCGTGCCTCTTGGGGCGAGGCGATAACACCGTCCGCACCGGCACCAAAGGCGCGCCCGGCCCGTTCCGTCACCAGATCAGAGATGTCGCCCGCCTGGATCAGGCAATCGTCCAGGTCCGTCCGGTCGAGGGATGTGAGAATGGTCACGGCAAGGATCTTGAGGTTGCTGCCCGCGGCCCCTTCCTTGGCGGCGCGTATCACGTGAGGGTCACCGTGCACGGTCAGGAAGTCCAGGTCGAACTGTGCCAGTCCCCGGACCGCAGCCTCGACCGTGGCGCCAATGTCGAACAGCTTCATGTCCAGAAAGATGCGCTTGCCCCGTTCCTGTTTCAGTTCATTCGCGAGGGCAAGGCCGCCACCTGTCAGCATGCCTAGCCCGATCTTGTAGAAACTTACGCTGTCCCCCAGTTGGTCAGCCAGTTCTAACCCGGCCACAGCGTTTGGCACGTCCATTGCCACGATCAACCTGTCGTCTGCCATGTCTGGTCCCCCGCATCTGGCGTTTGGATGGTCTTAGGGCAGGTTGAAGACGAAAAAAAGCCCGGATGCAGGACGCACCCGGGCCAGTTTCAGAGACTTAGCAGGCAGGCACCTGTCTCTGTTTGGTTCCGTTGCGATGGGGTTTGCGCGGGGACAGAAGCTGCGCAAAGCCCGTGGGGCAACGGAACGAGGGAAATCAGGCTGCGCGTGGACGCAGCGCGGCAAACGTGTCGATCGTCATGCGGCGCAACCCGGCAAGCCGATTGGGACGGCGCGGTGCCATGGCGGCGGGCATGTGTATCAGATCGGACCGGCCCCGTGTGTGACGGCGCATCGCCTGGGTTGCGAGGCCATCTGCGGCATCCGCGAACTCCATCGTGATGGGCGCATTGATGGCGCAGGCATAGCTGCGCGCGCCCGTTGCGTCATGCACGGTTACGAGGGCTTCGAAAGACTGCGTGGCGGCGTTGTAGATCACATCGCTCAGTTGCAACGGAACAGTCTGCATTTGGGTCACCTACATGTTGTGGTTCTGCTCGTGTGCCATTCAAAATGGGTGAGAGATTTCAGGATTTAAGGGGGAATTCCCGTCACGTTGATTCACAGACCTGTGCCCAAAGTTTCAGATTAAGCAGCTGATTTTAAGCAAGATTCTGAAATTGCTAACTTTTTCGCAACGGATGCGTATGGAAAATGGCCCTTTGGCTAACTCATTGAATCGGCGGGGTTTTGCCAAAAGTTGTGAATGTGCCGTACGAATGTGAAGGATTGACGTGATGCTGACGCGTAGAAGCGCGACCGATAGCGGCCCTGAAAAACGCGTAGGAATTCCACCTGTGGCACTTGTGCAACGTTTGGCGGTTCCCCATCTTGTTTTCGTAGGCCCGCTGGGCCGCGTGCCTCCGGGAGGGCGCGGCTTGAAAAGGGCGCTGACAAAGGAGAAATAACCCATGGACTTGTCGAAGTTCACGGAGCGGTCGCGCGGCTTTGTACAGGCAGCTCAGACGATCGCTGCACGAGACAGCCACCAACGACTGTCCCCCGAACATATCTTGAAAGCATTGATGGATGACGAGCAGGGCCTTGCATCCAACCTGATCACGCGTGCCGGTGGCGATCCTGCCCGCGTCCTGACGCATGTGGATCAGACGCTGGCGAAGATGCCCAAGGTGACGGGCGATGCCGCACAGGTCTATCTGGACAACGCAACGGCCAAGGTATTGGCCGAAGCCGAGGCGCTGGCCAAGAAGGCAGGTGATAGCTTTGTGCCCGTCGAGCGCATCTTGATGGCGCTTGGCATGGTCAAATCCGGTGCGAAGGATGCGCTTGCGGCGGGCAAGGTGAACCCGCAGGCTTTGAATTCCGCCATCAACGACATTCGCAAGGGACGGACCGCTGACAGCGCAAGCGCCGAAGAAGGGTATGACGCGTTGAAGAAATACGCGATGGACCTGACCGAACGTGCCGAGGCGGGCAAGATTGACCCGATCATTGGCCGGGACGAGGAAATTCGGCGTGCGATGCAAGTGTTGAGTCGCCGCACCAAAAATAACCCGGTTCTGATTGGTGAACCCGGTGTCGGTAAGACGGCCATTGCCGAAGGGCTTGCCTTGCGCATCGTGAATGGTGACGTGCCCGAAAGTTTGAGCAACAAGCGGCTGCTGGCCTTGGACATGGGCGCCCTGATTGCTGGTGCGAAGTATCGCGGAGAGTTCGAGGAGCGGCTGAAGGCGGTTCTGACCGAAGTGACCGAAGCCGCGGGCGAGATCATCCTGTTCATCGACGAGATGCATACGCTGGTGGGCGCGGGCAAAACGGATGGCGCGATGGACGCGGCGAACCTGATCAAGCCGGCCTTGGCGCGGGGTGAGTTGCATTGCGTGGGCGCCACAACACTCGATGAGTATCGCAAGTATGTCGAGAAAGACGCGGCACTGGCCCGCCGGTTCCAGCCGGTCATGATTGCCGAACCAACGGTCGAGGATACGATTAGCATTCTGCGCGGGATCAAAGAGAAGTATGAACTCCACCACGGTGTTCGCGTGTCTGACAGTGCGCTGGTGACCGCCGCGACTCTGAGCCATCGCTACATCACGGACCGGTTCCTGCCGGACAAGGCCATCGACCTGGTGGATGAGGCTGCGTCGCGCTTGCGGATGGAAGTCGACTCCAAGCCCGAGGAATTGGACGCACTTGACCGTCAGATCCTGCAAATGCAGATCGAGGTTGAGGCGCTGCGCCTTGAGGATGATCAAGCCTCGAAAGATCGGCTTGAGACGCTTGAAAAGGACTTGGCCGATCTGCAGGAACGCAGCGCCGAGATGACGGCGCAGTGGCAGGGCGAGCGTGACAAGCTGGCCTCGGCCCGGGACATCAAAGAGCAGTTGGATCATGCGCGGGCGGCTTTGGATATCGCCAAGCGTGAAGGCAATCTGGCGAAAGCGGGTGAGCTGTCCTACGGCGTGATCCCTGATCTTGAGCGCAAGCTGGGCGAGGCCGAAGGGGCCGAGACCGATGCCATGGTGGCGGAGGCTGTACGGCCCGAGCAGATCGCGAGTGTTGTTGAACGTTGGACCGGTATTCCAACCTCCAAGATGCTCGAAGGCGAGCGCGAGAAGCTGTTGCGCATGGAAGAGCAGCTGCACAACCGTGTGATTGGTCAGGACAGTGCTGTGCGGGCGGTGGCCAATGCGGTGCGTCGGGCGCGGGCGGGTCTGAACGATGAGAACCGGCCGCTGGGCTCGTTCCTGTTCCTCGGGCCGACCGGTGTGGGTAAGACCGAGCTGACCAAAGCGGTGGCCGAGTTCCTGTTTGATGACGAGCACGCGATGGTTCGGATCGACATGTCGGAGTACATGGAGAAGCATTCGGTCGCGCGGCTGATCGGGGCTCCTCCGGGGTATGTCGGGTATGATGAAGGTGGCGCGCTGACTGAAAGTGTCCGGCGCCGACCGTACCAGGTGGTGCTGTTCGATGAGGTCGAAAAAGCGCACCCGGATGTGTTCAACGTTCTGTTGCAGGTTCTGGATGATGGGGTGCTGACCGATGGTCAGGGCCGGACGGTCGACTTCAAGCAAACGCTGATCATCCTGACCTCGAACCTGGGGGCGCAGGCGCTGAGCCAGCTGCCGGATGGGGCGGATGCGAGCGATGCGCGGCGGGATGTGATGGATGCGGTGCGGGCGCATTTCCGGCCCGAGTTCCTGAACCGCCTGGACGAGACGATCATCTTTGATCGGCTGGGGCGGGACGATATGGACGGGATCGTGGACATCCAGATGGCCCGGCTTCTCAAACGGCTGGCGGCCCGGAAAATCGAGCTGTTGCTGGATGAGGGGGCCCGGACGTGGCTGGCCGATGAGGGGTATGACCCTGTCTTCGGCGCGCGACCCTTGAAACGGGTCATCCAATCGGCGCTCCAGAACCCGCTGGCAGAGATGCTGCTGGCCGGTGATATCAAGGATGGAGACACGGTCGAAGTGACCGCTGGATCCGATGGATTGATCATCGGGGACCGGGTTTCGGGGACCAATCGACCCCGTCCCGAGGATGCGGTGATCCACTGATCTTGATGGGCCCCGGATGGGGCCTTTTGGGGGGGTGTCCCACGCTGGGACATCCCCCGCCCCCATAGACTTCAATGGGTTACAGGGGTGGGTTTAGGATTTGTTAGGTTTTGGAGCGTCACACCAGCGTGACTTGCCTGACTTGTGGTGGCCTTTCGTGCGGGACATTTTAGTGGCAGTTGCCAGTCCAAAGCCGACGCTGCTGGATCGACCCATGCGTTAGATCGGCAGGACGAAACCGCATTCATTCAAATCACTGCCCAGACCGGATTCAAGCCGAAGGCGCCGGCCCAACACAAGCCCGTCCCGGCGGGCTGGTGTTTTGGGTGCTGCCTCGAACAGAACTTCTGTGGAATGTGCTTGGCGACCATAAAGCGCTACCAAATGTACGGTGCGACACCACCCCACGGGCTTGTATTGGGCCGGCTCAAGGGACGGAGTTGCGTTTCCCCTGTGCTGTGAAATGACTGCTCCCAGCCCAAAGCGGACACATTAAAATTGCTCCGGCTTGAACTGGCCATCAGCAGGCGGGGCGGGAAGCGGTCCTTCGCTGCATGTGCGAAACGGAATACTGCTCACGCAAACCGGACTTTGGAACAGCACCCGTTATAACCCCCCAAAAAACGACACTTGAACGCTTAAGTTTGTAGGCGCTCTCAGGTGAAGGTTGTTTCATTTCGAGAATAAGGGGCATACTTTCAATCGATGGGTGCAATTCACCGAGGAACAATTGTGAAGATCAAGAAAGTTCACGTCCAAAATTATCGGTCGGTTATAGACAGCGAAGAATTTGAGGTTGATGGCGACAAGACTATTTTGGTCGGTCCAAATGAGGCGGGAAAAACAGCGCTGCTTCAAGCGATCCAGCATCTCAATCCCCCGGAAGGCATCAAGCCTCTCAGTGCACTAAGGGACTATCCGCGAGCGCACTACAACAAGATCACTTTGGGCGAGGTCGATCCTCCGAATGTTCGGGTGGTCGAGGCAGAGTTTGAGCTGGACGATGATGATCGTATGTATCTCCCGGAAGGCATGAAGGACGCGAACTATGCTCTTTGGCGCAATTTAGACAACACGACCGGCCATAGGCTAATCGGCGCGCCTGCCAAGAAGGCCTATAAGGACCTAGAAAAGGATTTGCTCCGCCTCGCCGCCCACGCAGACAAGCAGTTCACTCCTTCGGAAGATAGCTCGGAGCAATCTCCGACAGAGACACTTAAGGCGGCGACGGCGGCATGGTATGGCTTCCAAACGATTGAAGGGGAAAAGGCCCAGGCATTACGAAGTTGGTTGGAGTCTGTTGTCCCGCTCATTGATGAAGACAATGAGAAAGAGGAGGCGCGTTTCGATAGCCTCAAGGATGAAATCGAGATTGGTGATGCGCGCAACGCGGCGGTTCAGGCCCTTCGGAAGCGCGTTCCTGTATTCGTCCTGTTCAGCAACTATTTCCGGGTCCGCCCGCTCATTCACTTGAAGCAACTTGCTACTAGGATCACCAACGGCACACTCGATGATGAGCGTTACGACTATGGCAATGTTTGCCTTCTGAAGCTATTGGGCTTCGACGC
This sequence comes from Tateyamaria sp. LSS28, assembly GCF_059611725.1. Lineage (NCBI taxonomy): Bacteria > Pseudomonadati > Pseudomonadota > Alphaproteobacteria > Rhodobacterales > Roseobacteraceae > Tateyamaria > Tateyamaria sp. LSS28. The sequence continues at coordinate 284,277 of NZ_JCAPFI010000002.1, forward strand.
ATCGGAGCTCTCTGAAATGGGTGCTTCGGTTGACCCAGATGCGAACGATCCGGAGGCCTTGGAGGCATTCCGAGAGAAGCTAGATGAGAGGCAGTATCAGTTGAATGCTGCCGAGGTCAGTCTAACTCGAGAAATTCGATCTGTTTGGAAACCGGATGAAAGCAAGGGCGAGGCGGCAAAACTTCGGCTCCGCGCCGATGGGCAGTATCTCAAGGTTACAGTTGAAGACGACCTTGGTGTCGAAGTTGAGCTCGATCAGCGTTCCGAAGGGTTTCAGTGGCTCGTTTCGTTCTTCGTTGTGTTCTTTGCTGAAGCCCAAGGCGAACATAAGAATGCTGTCTTGCTGCTAGATGAGCCAGGCATGAGCTTGCATGCGCTCAAGCAGAGAGAGTTTCGCAAGACAATTACGCGCTTGGCAGAAGGAAATCAGACACTTTACACGACACATTCGCCATTCCTTGTCGGTCCGGACGAGCTCGATTTGGTTCGCGTGGTTGAAATGAGTAGCCGTAAGGAGGGCACGAAGGTTCATACCTCGATCACGGCAAATGATCCGGCAGCGTTGCTTCCGTTGCAAGAAGCGCTTGGATACGATCTCGCGCAGAGCCTTTTCACACAGAAGCAAAACCTCGTTTTGGAGGGTCTGACAGACTACTGGTATCTCGAAGCGGTCTCGCAGCTTTTACGCGCCTCGAAGGACGCAAACCTTAACGAGAAGATTGCCTTAGTTCCTGCAAACACAGCGGGAAAGGTCGTCTATTTCGCAACGATCCTTCACGCGCAAGGCTTCAAAGTGGCAGCTCTTCTCGATTCTGACAGCGCCGGAGATCAGGCCGCGAAACAAGATACTCTTGTTCATACGCTTGGAAACAAGGGCATTCTTAGAACGAAAGACTACTTGCCGGACGAGATCAAAGCCGCCGAAGTAGAAGACCTTCTGCGAGATACCTTGATGAGTATCGCAAAATCGGAACTCGGTTGGGATGTTTCCGATACAGCGGGTAAGCAGCCACAGAGGCCACTTGTCAGTATCTTAGAGAGCGAAATCAAAGATTTCTCCAAGTATCGACTCGCGAAGGTATTTGTTCGGTGGTCTCGCGATCATGAGGCTTCGGACTTGAGTGAACGCGAGCGGGAACAGTGGACGAAGCTCATAGGTGCTGTAAATGCAGCCCTAAAGTGAGTACGGCGGGATTAGAGTTTTCGACGAGGTGAAGCGATTTACCAAGGATATGTTGATAGATGTATTTGATTGAAACACAGCAACAGATCGAAAAATTCGAGCGCCAAAGGGCATTGGTCGGAACCTATATAGATCATAGCTATAGTCGAGAAAAACTTGATTGGGTCCTCGCGGCCCGACGAGGGTTTGACGCGCACGTTGGGAGCTCATTCCATCTACTAATACCTCACGAGGGCAACGGATACACAGTCAACCACACCAACGAGTATGTGTATGGAATTCAGCTTGCAAGGGCAGTCATAAATCACCTTGAAATCAAGCATTCTGAACTGCCTTGCATCGTGTTTCGAGCATTAGGCGAAGACTACTACTTTCTGAAGCTTGGGCACCGAACGAAGGCAGAGTTTCTCGACGTAATTGGGCGCATCGGTGATCTGGCCCTGGAATGCGCTCAGACTGGTCCCGAAGAACCGGGTGAGTTTCGAAATTGGGTGAATATGCAAACCGCAAACTTTCTCCGCCGAGAAAAGATGCTCAGTGCTGTGAAGCGTTCATTGCCAGCGCTGAATGGCCTGCTAGGCGGTGTCGTCGACGCTAAGGAGTTGGTTTAGTGTCATCTCTCTTCGTGAAAGCCATCTTTTGCATACAGAGCCAACTTCCGTTTTGAGGAAGCGGCGCTGCCTGATGCGCTAAGGGCAGCTCTGGGCCGCGGCGATACGAAGCCTCCCTGAAGGAGTTCTTGCGGACGAGCCGTCTTTGCCACCCGCCTGAAAGTGACCCTTATACAAACATGGTAAACATCCCCAATGGCTGAGCCTTGGTCGCGGACTAGCTAAAATTGAAAGTTCAAGAATTCGATCTCGCGGATGTCTCCGACCGCGACGCAGACAACCATCTGCCCCATGCCATCGCGTGCCCTGACATGGATGGCGCCCAATCCAAATGCGGTTACCTCAGATTTGCCCGTAGCATCATAGGTTCCGCCGCGCGGTTTTCCAAACATGGAAACGCCAGTGCCAACCTCGTAGTTTCGCCCTGGTTCACCTTCGACAACGTAGCTGACCGTTGCGCTTAAGTGGTCTGAGAACCATGTCCAGTCATTACGAACAGACTTGCATCTTGGGTCGCTGACACGCGGGTCACCGGGCGCTCCACGCAATTCGGCGTCTGGCAAGGTCAGGTGGGCACGGTTGACCGGCGTTTCAACGGGTGCCGGAAACATCCAATCAAGAACACCGCTTGCGGTTCCGTGGGATGCCGCAAAAGACAAAAGGACTGCAACAAGGATGCCTTTCATATCATCTACCTTCGATTTGGAGATTTTACTGAAAGAGCGCCCCCGATCATCGGGAGCGCCCAAGTGCACGCGGCCTTAGTTCGACAGTTCTTCGACCTGGACCGACACGCGGCCTGTCGCGTTCGCGATAACCAACAACGCGCCTTCCGACACCACCAGGTTTTCGACACCCGCGGCTTCAATCGCGCCGTCGATTACGACACCTGGCACGAGCTCCTCCGCGATCGCAGCGTTCGCAGCGACAAGTGCCGCGTCCAATTCGGATGAGTAGTCATAAGCGATCAGCTTTGCGAGCTCATCGCGGACGATTGGCATGTCGAGCACTTCGATCAAGGCATCCGCCAAACCGCTAGTCGTTTCGGACGAAACGCGGACCGACTTTGCGAAGATGCGGTTTGTCTCCAGATCGATTTCCGGCACAACTTCGAAGGAAACCGAGCCGCTGAAGTCAAACCAGTCGAACACATCGATCGTTTTGAGCCAGCCCGAGCGATTGTCGAACGCCACATCCGCCGACACGCGCAGACCTTTCTCTTTGTCCACTTCGACAGTGACATTCGAGGCGGAGAACTGCCCGCCGAGGGCCTCTTCCTCAATGTCGATCGTGATGCCGTCGCCGACGTGAGTATCGACAATCGACTGAAGCTCAGCCTCTTCGACAACCGCAGGCACTGCGAAGGCAAAGTGACCGTCCGATGGCTCGATGCTCTCCAAGGGAAGCAGCGGCACCGTTTCGACCACAGGCATGGGACCCACGACCACAGACGTCTCGCCCTTGATCGCCACTTGCGCCTTCAGTTCATCGCCCACCACGTTCAGGCCGGAGAAGCCCACACCGGTTGGTTTGAAGACGGCATAGACAGAAGGGTCCTCCGCGATCTGAACCGGCTCCTGAACCTGCATCCAAAGCGTTTCGACTTCACCGCGCACGTCAAGCGTCGCCATGATGTCTGGGATTTGAGCTTCCAGTTTAGCGATCTCTTCTTTCAGCTTTGGTTCGACCTTGCTGCCAAAAGTGATCTTAATCAGATCGAGCAGCTTGATTGTCGGACGCTTATCCCAACGAAAGTTGGTTTTGACATCCAAAGTGGGCGTCCAGTCGGACGAAATGCCGGGTGTCGCGTCAACAAAGACCATTGCGTCGGCTTTCGCCGTTTCCTGAACGACGTCGGCATCGGCAGTCACGCTTGCATGCACCGGAAGAGAAAAGCGGATCGTGTTTCCATCGCCAGTCAAAGAAATGTCGCCACGGCGATCCACATGACCGCGAAGATCGCAGTAAATGTCGGGCGTGATCTTCGTTTTGAGCGTGCGCGAGTAGATCTTCAACCCACGAAACTCAGGAACTTTTGTTTTGAGCCAAGTCGCTTCCACGCATTTCACATTGTTCTGGTTGATTGTTTCCAGACGCTTTGGCACCTGCGCATTTAGCGCCGCCTGAACTGCGGCAAGGTCAATGCTGAGCGGGACCGAGATTTCCGACACCGACGCATGGTTAGACAAAAGTGCACCCGTGGCCTCACCCGAAAGGGCAACGCTTGGGGACATTGCAAGAACACCAATTACAGCTACAGAGCTAAGAAACTTCCGCATGGGATTACTCCAGTTTGAGGTGGCTTTTGTTTGTCGTTCCATCGCCACCTGTTGTTGATGACGGCCTTGTGCATCAGGCATTCTCAAAAGGGCTAATTTTGATATGGAGCGTGCCTGATCGCTCAAAACGCTTGTTCGAATCGAACGTTGTTTTTAGGCTTTCAAAGTACTTTCAAGAATTGAGAATGGCGCGTTGTGTCGTTAACACTGGGAGAAATTTTCGAGTTCGTGGCATCCGCAGGGGCAGCGCGAGGCGACTTTTATAGTAGCGTCATTGAAGAGGCGTGCCGATATGTCTCCGAACAAGAAGGCTTGGAAGAGTTCGATCAAAACACGGTCATGGACAAAATTGGTCCAGCAAAGGTCAAGCAGCTGAACCACAGCAATGTCGAAACACTGGCGCAGTTTCTTTTCTTGATGAAGCTATTTCGGCTTAACAGTGATGCGGACCGTTTGCGCAGTTACCTGGAGGGTCACAATAGCAAACTGAAAACCCGGATTGATGGCATGCGCAATGGAAACCGTCGCTACACGGCCTCGGGCAAGCCGCTAAGCAGCCTGCAAAAAGGTTTGCTTGAAGACTACCAAATTGATCTGATGGTCAACGAAGCCGATGATCTCGGTCTGCGATATGATCAGACGTCGTTAGGATGCCTCTTGATTGAAGTCATGTCACCCGCAACAACGCGGAATCTTGTCATTCTTCTGAGTGAGTATGGTTTTCTGCGCCGCTTCGGAAACAACACAAAGGTTATTCGCTCGCTTGGAATTCTTGAGCGGCTTTATGGTGAACGTGTGGCGAAGCTGCTTGGCGAAAACGTTATTGATTTAATGGAAGGGAATAACTCGTGAGACGGGTAGTTTTTATCTTGGCCTTGTTTTTTGGCGGCCCAGCGGTGGCCGAGAGCGCATCTGATGCCGCCGTTGCGCAGCAGGAACGCATTCTGGAAATTGCAGAGAGTTTTGCTGAGCGTTTCAGACAGGAAAACCGATTTGACGACGAGAACGCTTGTCGCAGCCGACTTGCCGAACGGCAAGCCACTTTTTCTCAAGTCGGGGCAGCTGACATCAAGCCGATGGAACTGATCCTGGAGGCCCATCGTATCATATGCGAACAATATCGCGTTTTGGAAGAGATCGAAGACAGGCAAGCGGAAAGGGGACGCCTGCTTTCAGAAGCGGCTAGGCTGGATGCAACTTGGCAACGCGACAAGGCGGCTGATCCCGATGGTGTCGTAGACTTTCCCGGTCGCGATGCCAGCCAAAGGGTCATGCGCGCCGATGCCCGCGCTTTAGGCAGGGTGGCCCGATCGCTCAACATAGTCGCCGAAGACCTTGAGAGTGAATCGAGCCGACTACTGAGCCTTGCGATCAGAGATATGGACCGATTTATTCCATCCGAGATCGAGGTTATGCGGCTTGCCGCCGATGCTGATGGAGAGAAATCGCTGCAAGAAGGATTCCGTGATCTGTTGCCCAAGGTGACATAGTGAGGGCGTGAAAAAACTTTAGCGGCTGGGGAGCCGACGGCATAAAGAGGCGGTATGATTTTCGGCGAACATTAGGAGACGATTAAACTTTCCAAATGTCCGCTTCTGAGAAGCTGCGGTGCAGCAACTGTCTTGCCAGGCAAGGTCCGATTTGGGCCGATTGTATTCATTTTGATCCGACCGCACCAGAAAGTGTTGAGCAGGAAAATCCCCATTCAACTGGAACTTCAGTCAGAACCCCGCTCTCTAGACCGCGTACAGTCCGGCCGTCGACACCGGCAGCGTCCGAATGCGGTTTCTTGTGATCTGGTACAGCGCGTTGGTCAAGGCCGGTGTAATCGGCGGCACTGCCGGCTCGCCGAGCCCACCCGGTGGCGCGTCGCTCTCGATGAAATGGACGTCTTGCTCGGGCGCGTTTGACAAGCGCAGCATGTCGTAGTCGGGGAAGTTCTTTTGCTGAACCTCGCCGCCCTCCAGCGTGATCTCGCCGTAAAGAGCAGATGTTAAACCGTAGATCACCGAACCGGTCACCTGTGCCTCTGCGGCACTCGGGTTGATCACGCGACCGCAGTCAACGATTGAGACCACACGGTGGACGCGTACGCCGCCGTCAGGAGAGACGCTGGCGTGGACTGCCTGGCCGACGATGGACTCGAAGCTTTCGACCATTGCGACACCCATCCCGTGGGTTTCGGGCAGGTCACTGCCCCACTTGCTTTCCGTACGCAGGCGCTCGAGCACGGCACGGATGCGCGGGTTGCTGGTATGATCGAGACGAAACTGCAAGGGATCGGCCCCTGCGGCTTCGGCCAATTCATCCATGAAGCTTTCGTGGAAGAAGCCCATTTGCGTGAAATCGACGGAACGCCAGGTGCCGACCGGGATCGGGCTGGGGCAGATGACCCGAGCGATGTCCCGGTTCGGGACATCGTACTGAAACGCAAAAGGGCGTTCGCTATCCGGCATGCCTGAGAGGGCGTCGATATACCGGTTGCGAAAGGCGGATATACGACCGTTGTCTACAGCGGCCGCCATCCTGCTTAGGATGGCCGGGCGGTAGGTGTCATTCGCCATGTCAGTCTCGCGCGACCAGATCACCTTGACGGGCGCATCAGTGTTTTGTGCAATCCGAACGCCAAGGGTGACGAAATCCATTTCGCCGCGGCGTCCAAAGCCGCCGCCAAGATAGACTGGATGCATCGTCACCTTGTCAGGGTCCATATCCAAGGTTTCCGCCGCCGCATTGCGAGCAAAAAGTTGGTTTTGGTGACCGACCCAGATGTCGGCACTGTCCGCCGCCAGAGAAACCGTACAATTCATCGGTTCCATCGTGGCATGGGCAAGGTAGGGCACCTCGTACTCTGTCTTCACCGTTTTGCCCGCTGCCAGCACGTCACCGACTGCCCCTTCCGCGTCCATTTCTTCGTGGTCACCATTTTCCAGATCATTGATCTGTTGGGCCCGCACGGAAGCAGAGGACAGTTCGGTTTGACCGCCGGACCACGTGATGTCGAGGTCTTCAAGAATGCGGCTCGCGGTCCAGTAGCTGGCTGCGGTGACAGCGACCGCGTCACCAAGGTTGATGATCTGTTCAAATCCGGGGCGGGTTTGAACGGCACTGTCATCGATGGATGCGGCGCGGGCATTGCGAACCGGCGGCAGGGCAACTGCGGCGTAGACCATGCCCGGCAATGTGACATCTATACCGAATTCTGCTGTTCCGTTGACTTTCTCGGGCAAGTCCAGCCGAGGCTTCGCCGTGCCCACGATCCGGTACTCAGAACTGTTTTTCAGCGCAGGTTTCAGGTTGGGTGTGAACTCTGCCGCAGGGGCAGCAAGTGCGCCGAACGTCGCTGTGCGCCCCGACGCCTTGTGCGTGATGACACTGTCCCGCGCTGTCAAGGAGGTGAGCGGCACATCCCATTCGGCCGCGGCAGCTTGGAGTAGCATCTCCTTGGCCGCAGCACCCGCGCGCCGCATCCCATGATGCCCGGTTAGGCGGATGGCCGTGCTTCCGCCCGTCATCTGACCTACGAGGCCGCCTGCAATCTGCAAGAAGGCAAAGTCGAGCATCGGATACATGAAGGCCGGAATGTTAGCACCTTCCCCAACGATGTAGCCGCGCCCCAGATCGCTGTTGACATAGTCGTTCGTCACAGGCGCCTGTACGATTGAGACGGTCTCCCAATCGGCCTCCATCTCCTCGGCCAGCATCTGCGCCAGACCGGTCCCTGCACCCTGTCCCATCTCGGAATGCGGGAAAAAAATGGTGATCTGATTGTCCGGTGTGACCTTCACCCAGGTGTTGAGAAGAACCTCGTCGCCCGTTGTCGCACTTTCGGCAGCCATTTTGAGTCGGTTGGGCGACAGGGTGAAGCCCAGTGCCAGACCCCCACCAACAACGCCGGCGGTGGCGAGGAAAGAGCGGCGGGTCCACTTGCGAAGGGTCGACGGCTTTTTGATGTGCGTCTCTTCAGTCATGCTCAACCCTCCCTGCGCAGGTCTGCCGCCGTGTGGACGGCGGTGCGGACGCGGTCATAGGTCCCACAGCGGCAAATGTTGGTGATGGCGTTATCGATGTCCGCATCGGTAGGGGAGGGGTTTTCATCCAGCAGCGCCTCAACCGCCATGATCATCCCGGACTGGCAATAGCCGCATTGCGGTACTTGATGCTCCAGCCATGCGGTCTGCACAGCACTTGGTGCAGCATCGCCGATGTCCTCGATCGTGCGAATTTCCGTTCCTTCTACAGCTTCGATCGGCAGGATACAGGTGCGCGTCGCAACGCCATCGACGTGCATTGTACAGGCGCCGCAGGCGGCAATCCCACACCCGAACTTCGTTCCGGTCAGGCCTTGGGTCTCGCGGACCACCCACAGCAGCGGCATCTCTGGATCGACGTCCACCGACACTTGTTTTCCGTTCAGACTGAATGAAATGGCCATGAAACCTCCTCGGTATCGGATAACATGCCTCATCAAATAGGTACGATGATCGTAATTTCCAGTATGCGGAATAATTATTAGCTACAGTCGTGTGGGTCTTTCAGAAAGGGTGATGAAAAACTAAGGTCACGAAATGGATCAAGACATTCAAAATCTGCACGCCGCAGTAACCACTATTCTTCGTGCGCTCAAGATCGCGGAGACAAATGTGCAGATCGCCCATCGCGAATTGGCATTTGTGCCTGCCGATATTCAGACATTGCGCTTTGTCTCTTCCCATGCAGGCTGCAAGCTGTCCGATCTGGCGCTACATCTCAGCGTTGTTCCGACAACGGCCAGCAGCATCGTGGATCGTTTGGTCGAGCGTGGGTTTGTCCAACGAGAGCGGCCTGAAACGGACCGCCGTGCTATCGCACTGGCCCTTTCTGATGAGGGGCACACTGCATTCGCCAGGCTGGAGAGCGAAGAGCTTGCGACGATGAAGACTATGCTTGAAGCCTTACCAGATGGAGATCGGCCTCAGTTTGTGGAATCGATGATGAAAATCGCTAAGACTGTCGGTGGTGAATAGGTTGGGCTGACCTGTGATCTTTTACATTCGCAGAGAATGTCTCCTCCGAGCGTTCCGCAACTCAGCATGCATAGAGCTGATGGATGCCCACCATGGACCATGAACCTCTGTGCTCCGTGATCCACTTACGACGAATGCTGCGCGGCCTCCTAGGCTTGCAACGAACCCGTTACCTAGTGCTGCATTCTCGCCTAGGATTTGCTTGTGGCAGGAGAAAGACCATTGGCGAAATTGGATCTTTGCACACTACGCATGCATCTTCCGTCGACGCTATGTGACTTCAGTCAAAAACGAGATGAGCGCCCTGACTCGATGCGGGAGGCGATCTCGGGACGGGTAGGCCAAAACCGTTTCTTGCGGCTTTACTTCGAACGTTTCAAGCAGTGTGACCAGCCGTTCATCGGCCATACCCTCACTAAGGTAGTTTTCGGCGAGCCGCACAATTCCAAGGCCCGCTGCACAAGCGGTCGCCAGAGCAACCCCATTGTTGCTGGACCATCTTGTCTGCACCTTGACTTCAAATGCATCTGCACCCTCACAGAACATCCACCGTTGGCCTGGCGCTGTGAGGCAAGCATGCTCGGACAACCCGTTTGGATGTTCAGGCGCTCCATGATCCGCCAGATAGCCGGGCGATGCACATACCATCATGCGGCGCGTTCCGATTTTGCGGACAACCAGATCGGGGTCACTCGGCATCCCATGCCGTATCGCAAGGTCGAACCCTTCGCGGACCAGATCAACCCGCCGATCGGTGATATCCAGCTCAATCTCGACATGCGGATGTAGTGCCGCGAAGTTTGCCAGCTGAGCACTGGCCCAGGTTTCCCCGAACAATCCCCCCGCCGCGATACGAATCCGGCCTTTGACAAGGTTTTGTTGCTCGGCCAGATCAGCCTCCAACGTCTCGATATCATCGAGGATGGCTGTGGCCCGCTCATAATACCGCGCACCGATGTCCGTCAGGTTCACGCTGCGGGTGGTCCGGTGCAGCAGGCGTACGCTAAGGCGGGCCTCAAGATCGGCAACCCGTCTGCTGATGAAGGAGGCCGACACTCCAAGCGTCTCGCTGGCGCGGGTAAAGCCCCCTTCAGTCACAACAGCGCAAAACTCCGCAAGCCCATCCAGGTGGCGCATTATTTCTCCTGAGCAATAATCCCTGAACCAGATACCATCTTAATCCCTCGTCCGACGATAGATAGCTTCCTCTCATCAGACAAACGAACCCTGAAACAAGGAAGCTGGAAATGACCAATCAAACACAAACCACAGCAGAAATTGCCGCAAAACTGTTCGACCACTACCGCGCACAGGACGTGCCCGCGATGGTCGCAATGTTCCAACCCGAAGGCGTTGTCGAATACGTCCCATTCGCGCTCGCAGGACCTGTTGAGCAGGTTGGCCCCGGCAGCTGGGGTGTGCTGATCGACAGCTTTCCCGACCTGTCCAACACCGTGCATTCGATCACCGAGGATGCCAGCGGGCGCAAAGCGTTCATCGACGTGGATGTGTCCGGTACGCAGGAAAAAGAGGCCTTTGGCGTCCCCAGCAAAGGGCATGCCTACACCGTCCGACATCTGTTCATTCTGGATACAAACGAAGACGGCAAAATCACCCATATGACCGCGTTCTGGGACAACGTGGATTGGTTCCGCCAGTTGGGCAAAGAGACCATCGACTAACGCCACCTCGTCAAATCAAACACACCTCGAAAGGACACTCACATGACCAATCCTCGTATTCTTATCGTCCTGACCTCGCACGATCAGTTGGGCGACACAGGCGACAAGACCGGCTTCTGGCTGGAGGAATTTGCCGCGCCCTACTATGTGTTCCGCGATGCGGGCGCAGAGGTAACCCTGGCCTCCATTGCCGGGGGCCAGCCCCCAATCGACCCCAAAAGCGCACTGGCCGAATGGCAGACGGATGAAACGCGCCGGTTCGATGCCGACACCGACGCCCGCCAGGCGCTGGCCAACACCACAGCGATTGCTGATCTCGACGCGGGCGCCTTTGACGCGATCTTTTTCCCCGGCGGGCACGGACCCATGTGGGATTTCCCGGAAAACGAAACGTTGGCCCACCTGATCGAAGCCTTCGATGAAGAAGGCAAACCGGTCGGCGCGGTCTGTCATGGTCCCGTGGCTCTGGTCGCCGCGCGAAAGGTCGATGGCACCCCACTGGTTGCTGGAAAACGCGTCACCGGTTTCACCAATGGTGAAGAAGACGCCGTAGCTCTGAGCGATGTCGTGCCTTTCCTTTTGGAAGACCGTCTTCGTGATCTCGGCGCCACCATTAGCAATGCCGACGACTTCAGCGTCAACGTGGTGACGGATGGCAATCTTGTCACCGGCCAAAACCCACAATCCTCAGCAGCGGGTGCGCAAGGCATCCTCGCCATACTCAACGCCGCCTAAGGCATCCCGGACAGGAGACCTTCCCATGTCACTTGCAGTCACAGTTGTTCCACGCGGTGTAAACCTTTCCCCCGTTCAATACGGAATGCTTGCAGGGCTGGCGGCTGCAGTAATCTGGGGGGCCTATCTGTCACTCTCCCGTGCCGGGGTTTCGGCCGGACTCGACGGGTTCGATGTTGCCTTCTTGCGCTACGCCGTTGCCGGGCCTGTCATGGGGCTTGCCTGGGTTACTTTCAAACCCGAGGCACGTCCGACTATGCGACCCGTTCAGGCCATGGCCGTAGCATTTCTTTTGGGCCCACCCTTCATTCTGCTCAGCGTTGGTGGCTATGCCTATGCGCCGCTGGCCCATGGCGCAGTCATACTGCCTACAACACTCACACTTGGCGGCTACCTGCTATCACGGGTCTTCTTGCGGCAACGTTTGACCAAGGGACAAGTGGCAGGTGCCGTTGGCATCCTTGCCGGATTGCTGCTGATCGCGGGGCCAAGCGCGCTGGCGGGGTCTTTCCTGGCATTGCGTGGTGATGTGATGTTCGTTTTAGCAGGGCTTCTTTGGGCCGGATTCAGTGTCTTGCAGCAACGATGGAAATTGAACGCCGTTGACGTCACTTTGGTTGTGTCCATAGCCGGGTTGATAAGTGTTGTGCCGGTGTATCTTTGGGTCAGAGGCCCGGATGCCTTTGTCATCCTGCCCACGTCCATGTTTGTGACTCAAATCGTTGTCCAGGGTGTGTTGTCCGGGATCGTTGCGATGATCGCATTCGCTGAGGCCGTCAAACTCCTTGGAGCGGCCAAAGCCGCCACATTCCCGGCCTTGGTCCCTGGATTTGCGCTGCTGATTGGTATTCCGCTGACGATGGAGTTCCCGAGTTTGGTTCAAGTCTTGGGGCTCGCTGTAGCGGCACTTGGTTTACTCTTTGCTCTGAAAGGCGGCCATTCGGATCTCCCAAGCGAACGGTAACTTCGTCCGCAGTTTGCGAGTTCGTCCATCATCGGAAGTAGCGATTGCAGCGAATGGCGGCAATGCGGGATGCGACCGCAGCATGGCGAAGGGTCGGTGAATGGCCGGTAAGGGCCGTCAAATACTGGCGTTGCTAGCCAAGTCTGACACGGAAACACTTCTGAGCTCTTCTTCAAACAAATCTCTCGCCCGTCGCATCGCTGTTTGCGTTGCTCTGCTTGCAGCGTGTTCAAGAAGACATGGCGAACATGGCTCGGGGGCACCAATTGCAAATACGTTCGGCGAGCCAAGCGCAGTATAGACGTCCAAAAGGCTGATGTCGGCCGTGGGTCTTTGCAGGTGCCATCCACCACCGTGCCCTTTGATAGACGCCACTAAACCGTGCTTTCGGAGTCCTCCCATAGTGCGGCGAACCAAAGAGGGATCCATCCCGAACATCTCGCCCATGCGCTCAGATGTAACAGGCCCATCAATCTCATCGAGATGAAGCAATATGTGCAGCACCCTCGGGAGCCGGTTGTCAGTTCTCATGCACCTTATGTAGCCGACACGGCTTCTTGTGACAATTGTTAGCACGAGAGATTGACAAAGTCACTCACGTGACATTAAGAGTCACATGAATCATCTTGATCGGACGTATTTGATGACACTTTTGAACGCTGAACCGATTTCTGTACCCCGGGCACAATGGACGGCGGTTTGGGCGCTTTTGCTTGCGGCGTTCGTGTCACTGCTAGATGTCACTGTCGTCAACCTTGCTGTTCCAAGCATAGCTAAGGAGCTTGGTGCAACGGGATCGCAATCGCAGTGGATCCTCTTGGCCTATCTGATACCGCTCGCGGCACTGCTTTTACCGTTTGGTCGCTTTGGGGATGCGCTTGGCCGTCGGCGTCTGTTCTTGCTTGGTGTGTTTGCCTTCGCGATAAGCGGGCTGGCGGCTGGATTGGCACAGAGCATCAATGTTCTGATCGCCGCCCGGATCATTCAGGGGATCGGGGCGGCAACGATGATGCCGCAAGTTCTTGCCCTGACACAAGTGATCCTGCCCCCTGAGGAGAGACGCCGCGCTGTTGGATATTTCGGGATGATCAGCGCATTGGGGGCCATCGCGGGTCCGATCATTGGCGGAGCCGTTCTGTCGCTCGACCCATTTGGGTTGGGATGGCGCGTCGTTTTCCTTCTGGTGACTCCGCCTTGCTTGGTGTCGATGGCGATCGTTGCGCTGTTTCTCCAGCGCGACAACCAAAACTCATCGAAATCGCTAGATACTTGGCACGCCGCTTTGGTCGCCTTGGCCGTCACAGGATTGGTCTTCGGGATCGCCCAAGGCCGGACGTTGGAGTGGCCAATCTGGATCACTGCCCTGATCCCGACCAGTTTACTACTGCTTGCTTGGGTCGCCTATGCACAATCACACAGATTGTTAGATGGGGTCGAGCCGCTGTTGCCGCACGCCTTGCTGCAATCCATCCCCTTTCTAACGGGGGCCGCGATGATCCTGTTGGTCTTTTGCGGCATTGCCGGTGTTCCTTTTCTGCTGGCAATCGCACTGCAGGCGGGGCCGCAGCTTTCCCCCGGTGCGGTGGCCGTCGCCCTTGCAGCACATCCAGTGTTAGCTGTGGCAGGGGCATCCATTGCCGGACGTGTTGCACCGTCAAACCCGTGGATACTCCCAACAATGGGCTCGGTCCTGACCTGCGGCGGCGTTGCATTGGTCATTCTGGCTTTTTGGACTGTTGGCGATGATATCAGCGCGCCAATTCTAGTTCCGCCTCTGGCGATGATCGGGTTTGGCATGGGCCTCAGCAACGTCGCCCTTATGTCCAACACGCTCGCGCTCGCGCCGAAGGACAGCGCTGGCGCGGCGGCGGGTCTCATCCAGACTGTGCAACAGATCGGTATTGCGCTGAGCATCGCCATCGTCGGTGGCCTGTATTTCGAGATAGTACAGGAAACAACCGCGCAGGCCGTGGCAACGGCCCTATTCTTTCCAACCATCATCTTTGCGCTCGCCAGCTTGCTTTGCGTGCTGGCCGCAGTTTTTCATTCGCGAAAGGCGACAACATGAATCCAACCCCCGGACAATCCCCGCAAGCGTTTTGGGATGACAGATATCGCGAAGCCAGCCACAAAACGAGCGGTCTGCCATCCGCACATCTCGAACGATTTGCGACTGACCGCGTGCCGGGTCGCGCGCTGGATCTGGGATGCGCCAAAGGTGACGATGCCATCTGGCTGGCACTGCAAGGCTGGGATGTTGTCGCTGTCGACATAGCAAAACCCGCCCTTGATATTGCGCGCGCGAATGCCGCCCGGCGCGGCGTCGAAGACTGCATCTCATTTGCGCGTCACGACCTGACTGAATCGTTCCCCGCTGGAAAGTTTGACCTTATCTCCGCGATGTTCCTACAGACACCGTTTGATTTCCCGCGGCGAGAGGTTTTTGAGCGAGCCTACGACCACCTCAAGCCCAATGGCCTACTGCTGGTGGTGACACATGGTTCCGCAGCACCTTGGTCTTGGAGCAAGCATGATCACAAATTCCCGACGCCAGAAGAAGAGCTGGCGGAGTTAGGATACTCAAAATCCGATCCGCAGGTCGTCTTTGTCGGCCCAGAGTCCAGAACCGCAAAAGGACCTGATGGGCAAAGGGCGGAAGTGCTAGACAACGTCATTGCCCTAACCAAAATTTGAGCAAGGTGTTACTTTGAAACACAGGACTGGATGTCTGCTTTTGGGAAGCCGCACTACGACGTTGTTGAGTACTGCAAATGGCTGGTAAGGGCCGAACTCGCGGCTGATCATCAGAGTTGTTAGAATACGCCACTCAGACCAAACGTTGCCTCGATAACCCCGATGATGAAGCCTGCTGGCAGACTAGCGAGCAGAAAGAGCGGCTTGGGTTTCGTCGTTTCTCTTCCGGACGATGCGTCAACTTCATCCAACGAATGAAGACCCGCCAGTTCGAACATGAAGAACGCGAAAACAAAAACAAAGCCAATCGGGATAAAGTAGAAGATAATCGATAGAAAGAAGGCAGGCTCTTCGAAACCCACGAGTGCAACAACTGCCAGCCCGAGCAACACTCCCATTGCCAACAGCGCAAACCAGACGAACCAGTCACCGATTTTCATCTTACGGCGGTCGTTCATGTGTGTGTTCTTCGCAGTCTGCGGGGTCCGAGATCACAAAACACGGGTGGTGCATACGTGGCAAGTCTTCTGTCTGATATTGTTGCGCTATATCAGCAGAAGCCGAAGACTCAACTTTCTTTTGTTACGCAACTTTCTTTTGTTACGCGACTTTCCTATTCATGAAGTCCGAATGCTCCGCGCCCGATAGAGGTCCGCTTTGGTGAGCCGCACCGCAGCGATGGAATCCCTTGGTCAAAGGCAGGATTGGGCCGGCCTCAACGGTGACAAGGAGGCTCGCCGACGAAGATGCTGCGCGTGCTCCGAAGTCGGCTTTGAGCCCAATCGGTGAATTCGGTTTTCTCGCCGCGTGCGCACGTGGCGAGAAAAATGTGACAGACTTAGAAAATCCACTGCTACAACGTAGCTGCAAAACCGGCCGTTTAGGCAAGTCGCAGCGAGGCCGTTTCGGTCAAGGGTTAAGTCGCGGGACAAAGTGCGAATTTACTACAGTTGCGCTATGGTCAGCAGAACAAGCCCTAAGGAGGCAAAACGATGGGCCCTAGCACCATTGCGAAACGGCGGCGGCGTGTCACTAAAACTGCGCCTGAGTTTTAGCTCAAGAAAAATATGCCAATGAACCGCTAGCTGTCGGTTGAAAGGTCGCAAACCTTGCATGCGGTCTGGTGAAAAACCGCGTCTCGAGCTTCGTCAGCATTGTCTTTCCTCCCAGTTAGATTATTATTTTCGTTTGTAAAATCAGTTCGGCATAAGCACGTCCGGCATGTTTTGGTAACAGACAGGCCGCAGAAAACGGCGGATCGAAAGCGTTCCCACCGACGTCGCGCCAAAGTTGGTTGACGCCGGATAAGGCCCGCCATGCACCATGCTTTTGGCGACCTCAACACCAGTCGGGAACCCGTTGACCAGTAGGCGGCCTGCTTTGCGTTCCAGCACGGGCATCAGCCGTTGCGCTGCTGCGGTATCTGGATCATCCATGTGAAGCGTGCAGGTCAGCTGTCCCTGAAGGCTTTTTGCGACCTCGAACATCTGATCCATATCCGCGACCCGAACAACAAGGCCAAGTGGACCGAAGACCTCTTCGCCAAGCGCGTGGTTAGACAGCCAGGTCGTTCCGTCGGTTTCATAAAGATACGGCGTCGCCTGCCTCTGGTCGCACATGCTGGTCAGAACCTCGCGTACGCCATCGGACAAGGCGATCCGTTTTTGGCCCTCGCGGTAAGCTTGAGCGATACCGTCCGTCAGCATGGTTTGCGGTCCAGTTTCGCCAAGAGCGGCTTTGGCTTGTGTTACAAAGGCATCCGCGTTTGGCCCGTCAATGACTACGGCAATGCCTGGGTTGGTGCAGAACTGGCCGGCACCCATCGTCAGTGATCCCGCCCAAGCGGTGCCGATATCTTCGCCGCGTGCGGTTACCGCATTTGGCAACAAAAACATCGGGTTGACTGATCCCAGCTCGCCAAAGAACGGGATGGGCTCGGGCCGGGCTGCACACAGATCAAATAATGTGCGCCCACCGCCAAGCGAGCCGGTGAAACCAACAGCCCGGACTAGCGGATGCTGGACCAAAGAGGTCCCAACATCGCGCTTGCCACCTTGGATCAGGCTGAAGACGCCACTGTGCAATCCGGTCGCCTCAATCGCTGCGTGGATCGCTTCGGCGACAATCTCGCCGGTGCCAGGATGGGCCGAATGGCCCTTCACGACGACAGGGCAGCCCGCCGCTAGGGCCGCGGCCGTGTCGCCGCCCGCCGTTGAAAAGGCGAGCGGGAAGTTTGATGCGCCAAAGACGGCGACTGGTCCAATCGGCCTTTGTACCATCTTCAGATCTGGGCGCGGTAGCGGCTGCCTGTCTGGCAGTGCCGGATCGTGGCGCGCATCAAGGTACGCGCCCTTCAGGATGTGATCGGCAAAAAGCCGCAGCTGGCCCGTGGTTCTGCCGCGCTCGCCCTGAAGCCGGGCAGCGGGCAGCCCAGTCTCTTGCGTACCGATCTGTGTGATCGCATCCCCACGCGCCTCGATTTCATCAGCGATCCGGTTAAGAAACGCCGCGCGGTCTTCGCGGCTGGCGTAGCCGTAGCTCCAAAAAGCCTCTTCGGCGGCCTGGCATGCCGCATCGACGTTCTCAGGGGTGCCGACACTGAATTTATGCGCAGGACCTTCCGCCGGGCTTGACGTGAAGGTGCTTTCGCCAGCAACCCAGTCTCCTGCAATCAGGTGTTTTCCGTGTGGTTGGAAGGTCATGTATAAAGGTCCATTTCTTGAGTATCGGATGTTAACAAAACTGCGGATCGAGCATGGCGGATACGAATTCATCCCCTTGGCCATTGCCAACATGCGCGGCCAGACAGGCCGACAGACTTTCGGCGATGTCTGTGTGCTTCGTCGCAATGTCGCAAAGCAGATCGTGGGCATACCCCATGTCTTTGGATGCGTTGGCAATGGAGAACTGTGACCCACCGAAATCGCCACCAAGGGCAGGACCAACGGCCTTTTCAAGCGTGCCCGACCGCGCGGCACCGCTCAGCATGATGTCATAGAGCGTCTGCGCATCAATACCGTACCGGTCAGCGGCGTGAAACGCATCCGCCAGCAGCACCATCGTCCCTTGGGTAACGAGGTTGTTCAGAAGTTTCGCCGCATGACCGCGACCCGGCCCGCCCAACCGGCGCACGATTTTGGAATAGGTGCCAATGATGCGCTCAAGGGCTGAAAAATGCTCCTCAGAACAGCCCACGAGCGAGGCAAGCGCTCCATCCTGTGCTTGTTGCGGACCGCCCGTAACCGGGGCATCGGCAAAGATGGCACCGTGTGCAGAAACGTCGGCAGCAATCCGTTCGCTGGTTTGAGGGCGCGAGGTGGTCGTGTCGATCCAGAATTGACCGTCGCGCAGTTTGGGGACAATTGCCCTCGCCAAATCCTCGACGATGTCCGCGTTTGGCAAGCAGGTGATAAGCACGTCATAGGCATTTACCAACGCGATGACGTCGACAGCTTTAACCGCTCCGCGTTGCACCAGTATCTCGATCGGCTTGCGATTTTGATGGGACAGAACCCCAACGCGATGGCCAGCGGACAACAGGCGATCAGCCATGCCTGCGCCCATCATTCCCGCGCCAATAAAGCCGATTGAGGGCATGCTCATGCAGCGGCCTCTTTCATGGCAGTCCGGGCCATGCGCACGAGCAGGTCAAAGGCCTGACGGGTGGCACCAACGTTGGCAAGTCCCTTGCCGGCGATGTCGAAAGCCGTGCCATGGGCCGGCGTGGCAATCGGAATCGGCAGACCGCCTGCCACGGTCACGCCACGCTCGAACCCCATGAGTTTGATCGCGATCTGGCCCTGATCGTGGTACATCGTGACCACTGCATCCACTTCGCCTCGTTTGGCTTTCAGAAACACAGTGTCCGAAGGCCATGGTCCCGTGACGTTCATTTGCTTGTCTTGGCAGGCCTTGACGACGGGCTCGATCACGTCAATCTCTTCGCGCCCGAATTTGCCATTGTCGCCTGCATGCGGGTTCAACGCCGCAACAGCCACATGTGGTCGCGTTTTACCGGATCGGGCGAGCGTGGCATGCGCCAGATCGATTGCGCGTTGGATGCCGAGACAGTCAATGTTTTTTGCCACGTCCTTTAACCCGATGTGGCTGGTCACGCGCGTCGTCATCAGATCGTCCAGCACGTTGATTTCTGAGTGATACCCGGTGAAACTCAGATAGCGCGCCATGTAGCGGTGCTCATCCTCGGCATTCAAACCGGCAGAGGTTAGCGCAGCCTTGTTGAACGGCGCGAACAGAACGCCATCCACATAGCCTTCCACAGCAAGGTCCAAAGCCTTGTCCAGGCAGCGCAGCGATGTAGTGCCGCCTGCCACCGTGACATTGGCGACCTCTACCGCACTAGGATCGATGGTTTCCATATCGAGATGGGCCAGACCCTCGAAACCGGGCACGTCTCCTTCTGCGATGGTGTTGAGTTCAATCTCGCATCCCGCCTGATCCGCGCCCTGCTGCCAAATGTGGGCGTCTCCCACCAACAAGATATCGGCAGCGTCACATACGCCATCTTCGGCAAGCAGTTTGGCGATCAATTCCGGCCCGATACCCGATGGGTCACCGGGCACAATTGCAAGTCTTGGGCGCATCAACCGTTCTCCTCTTTAGACTGGTGGTCTTCCATTGCCGCGGCGATGTTGGTTTCGGCTGTCCGAAGGTGCTTTTTCAATGCTCGGCGCGCGGCGATTGCGTCTCGATTTTTCAGGGCTTCGACAATCTCAAGATGTTCCTGTTTCGTCGCATCACGTCCAGCTTCGCGTTGCGAGGACAGGAACCGCACACGCCACAAACGGGCATTGTACGTGGCGTGAGTTTCAGCTAGGGCCGCGTTGCCAGCGGCCGCGACGATGGCCTCGTGAAAGGCCATATCCCGTCGAAACGCTTCGAGTTTTCCTTCTGAATTCCGGGCTTCCTTGATCGAAGCATTGATGCGCTCGATCTCAATAAGTTGCGCGTCAGTGGCGCGTTCGCACGCCATTTCACCTGCGAGAGATTCCAGCGCACCCTGAACCCGCAGCCAATCGTTGATCTCGTCCAGTGACGGGTTCGCCACACTTGGGCGGCGGGTGACACCGTAGACAATCAAGCCCTCGGCTTCGAGGATACGAAGTGCTTCTTTCAAAGGAGTCCGGCTGATGCCAAAGGCTTCGGCCAGATCGCGTTCCCGCACTGGCATCCCCGGTGCAAGCTTGCCCAACATGATGAACTCGCGCAAATTGTCTGCTGCATCCGTAGCAAGCGACTTGCGCGGCTTCAGTTCTGCGAAATCACGCAGTTCATTGGTCCAGGCAGCTTTGCTCATCTTATTTCCCCCAGCTTAACACCATTGGATCGAGTGGTTTGAGAAGGTCAATCAAGCGCGACCGGATGGCGGGATGCAAGGGCGGGATTGGATGCCGGCAGAATTCCGAGGCTATTGCGCCCCCTTCGACCATCGCGGCCTTGCAGGATTGCCATCCGCATTGCCGGTTTTCGTGGTTGATCGCCATCGCCACCCGACCATATGCCTCCGTCGCTCCGGATATGTCACCGGCGTGGTATTTGGTGATCACCGGCTTGATTTGATCGACGATCATACCGCTAGTCATTGAGCCTGTGGCCCCTGCATCCAGATCGGCCAGAAGCGTGATGGCTTCTTCGCCGTCAAACGGAGCCTCGATGGCATCGCCGCCCTGCTCGATCAATGCCCTGATTTTATTGGCAGCGCGGGGGCATTCGATCTTGAAGAGCTTGACCGCTTCGATCTCGCGCGCCATCCGCACCAACAAAGGCACCGGCAGATCGACACCTGAAAGGGGCGCGTCCTGTACCATAATCGGGATGCCTACCTCGCCGACGGCCGCGAATTGTTCAAAGCTCTGCTCGGGTGTGCCTTTGAGAAGCGCCCCATGATAGGGCGGCATCATCATCACGATATCCGCACCAAGGTCTTTGGCGAACTTCGCCCGCTCAACGGCGATTTGGGTGGCGTAATGGCTTATGGTGACGATTAAGGGAACACGCCCCGCCACATGTTCAACACTCAACCGCGCTAGCTCTTCGCGCTCAACGTCCGAGATCAGAAACTGCTCTGAGAAGTTGGCAAGGATACAGATGCCGTCGGCGCCCTGATCGATCAGGCAATCAAGCACGCGCTTCATCCCCTCAAGATCAAGAGTTCCATTGTCATTGAAGGGAGTGGGCGCGACGGGCCATATGCCAGTATATTTGGTCATTCGCTGATCTCGAAATGCTTCAGGTGTTCGTCAGTGATGCTGATTCCGAGGCCCGGTGTGTCGTCATCCAGTTGCAAGTAGCCGTCGACCGCTTCAGCATCGCCGTCAAAGATGTAATAGAACAGCTCATTGCCGACCTCGACGTCGAAAACCGGGAAGTATTCGCTGATCGGACAATTCGTGTTGGCCATGGTCAAGTGGTAGTTGTGCATCTGACCGGCATGCGGAATGACCGGAATCTGCGCGGCTTCGGCAATGGCGTTGATCTTTTGCGCCGCGGTTATGCCGCCCACGCGGTTGGTGTCGTATTGCAGGATGCTGACGGCCTTTTTCTGGATCAGATCGTTGCAGCCAATGACCGAGAATTCGTGCTCACCCCCAGAGATGGGCACGATGCCCATGGCGTTCAGTTCGGCGTAGCCTTCCACATCGTCGGCGATCACTGGCTCTTCGAGCCAGCGCGGCTCGAACGGGGCCAGTTTGGGCAGCATCCGCTTGGCATAATCCAGGTTCCAGCCCATGTAGCATTCGAGCATCAGGTCTACATCATAGCCCAACACTTCGCGCAAGGCCTCGACCCGCTTGAGGTTCTCTCGCATGCCCGCCATGCCGTCCTTCGGTCCATAGCCAAAGCGCGATTTATAGGCCTGATACCCGTTTTTCTGGGCCTCTTCGGCTTCTTTCTGCATCGCCTCAATGCTGTCGGCGTATAACTTGGAATAATAAACTGGGATCTTCTCCTTGGTGCGCCCGCCAAGCAGTTTGAACACCGGTTTGTTCACCAGTTTGCCCATCAGATCCCAGATTGCGATGTCGATGGCCGATATGGCAGTCATGCCGATACCCTTGCGGCCCCAGGCATGGGTGCGGCGGTACATCTTTTCCCAGATATAGGCGTAATCGAAAGGGTCTTCGCCGATCACTAGCGGCGCATACCAATCGTCGATTGCTTGTTTGACCACCGTGGGCGCAAGGGCTGCATTGCCGATGCCGATTGTGCCGTCTTCGGTTTCCACTTCGCAGGTCAACCACTGATGAAACCGGAATGACGCCATCGCATCGCCTTTGATCCACAAGGCATCAGACGCATTGGTGCAGAAATTCCCGTGAGGTGGCACGGTTGGACCTTTCCAGTTCCAGACACGCGTGCGGACAGATTTGATTTTCGTCATAGTTACTCTCCGGTAGAAGCCATCGGGTCGCGCTGCTTGAAAAGGCGCCAGACATAAGGACCGAACAACGCAAGGATGGTGAGGACAAAAAACAGCAGGCTGAGCGGGCGGGCGAACATCAGCCACCATTGGTCGTCAAGCATGATCAGCGACTGACCAAGGCGCTTTTCCAGCATCCCCCCGAGGATCAAACCAATGGCCAGCGGCACGACCGAATAACCGAAGCGGCGCATGAAATAACCGATCACGCCCGACGCCAGCGCGATATACACATCCAGCATCGACTGATCGAGGGCATAGGCCCCAACAATCGAGAATGTAAATACGATGGGCCAAAGGATTTGCACCGGGACAAAGGTGACCTGTGCGAACAGTTTAGCGCCAAACAGCCCCACAAAGATGAAGGTCACATTCACCAGAAGCATCGCCCAGAAAATTGCATAGGCGAATTCGGCCTGTTCCGTGAACATAGTCGGTCCGGGCTGCAAGCCATGCACCATCAGGCCAGCAAGGATCACGGCCGCCGTCGGGCTGCCCGGGATGCCAAGCGCCAGTGTCGGCACCATCGCGCCCCCCGTGGCAGAGTTGTTTGCCGCCTCTGATCCGGCAATGCCTTCGATCGCGCCTTTGCCAAATTCCTCGGGCGTGTCCGACCAGCGCCGCGCCTCGTTGTAGCCGATCATCGAAGCGACGGTTGCGCCCTCGGCCGGCAGAATACCGATGAAAGTGCCAATCCCGGAACTGCGCAGGATTGTCTTCCAGACTTTGCGATAGTCTTGCATTGTTGGGAGCTTGATCGCTTTCATGAAGACCTGTTTGCGCTCGACATTAAGCCGATCTGCTTGAACGAGAAGCTCTGAAATTCCGAAAATCCCGATCATTACAGGCACAAAGCCGATGCCTTCAGAAAGCTCGTTGAACCCGAATGTAAAGCGTTCAACCGTCGTCAAAAGATCCTTGCCCACTGTTGCCAACAAGATGCCAAGCGATCCGGCAATGATGTTCTTCATTGGCGTGCCGTCCCCAATTGTGGCCAGCATCGAGATGCCAAAGACGGTCAGGGCGAAGTATTCAGGCGGGGCAAAGTTATAGGCCATGCGTGCCAGAAGGGGGGCGGCCATCATCAGGCAGACAACAGAGATGATCCCACCAATCGTTGACGAAACCGTCGCCATTCCCAAAGCACGTCCTGCCTCGCCACGTTGCGCCAGAGGATACCCGTCAAGACAGGTCGTAGCACTGGCCGATGTGCCGGGCGTATTGATTAGGATCGCTGTGATCGCCCCTGCAAAAGTGGCGGCACAATAGATTGTGGTTAGGATCGCAATAGCGGGTATTGGGTCCATTGTAATGGTAAAGGGCAGCAAAAGCGCAGCCCCGGTCGTTGCGTTCAGACCCGGCAGAGCGCCGATGATAACCCCGCCGAGCGTCGCGGCAAACAATAGCACAAGTAGGCCGGGTTCCAGAAGTACTAGCAATCCGCCAAGAAAAGCTTCCATCGTCTTATCCGTACCAAAGGTTGGTGAGTAGGCCACGTGGAAAGCGGATGCGGAACACCAAGTCAAAAAGGAAAAAGATCAAGGCAGGGCTAACAAATCCGACAAGTCCCAGGCCCCAATAGCGACGCTCTCCCCAGCTCCGGGCGAGGGCCGCAGCAAACACGCCCAGCCCAAGGAAGAGGTCGATTTGCGCCAGCAGTACGAAGACGACGAACAAGCCAAGGCTGGTCCAGACGTTGATCCCGACGGCGTCATGCTCAACCGGCTTGTCAAACACCATCACAAGGACTGACAAAGCCACGATCAACAGCAAGATCATCTGCGGGAAATCTTCAGGCTGCATGCCACGCAGCAAGATTGGCGGAACACGGTCAAATTGCGTGCTCAGCCAATAGGCGATGAGGCAAAACACAATCGTACCGCACGGGACAGCATAACGCGTCATTGCGATGGTTCCTTGATGAGAGCAAAATGGCCGGCCCGACAAAATGGTTCAGCGGGCCGGCCAGGCGGGAGAAATTACTCGATGAAGCCAAGTTCGCGCAGGGCCGCATCCATATCAGCCTGCATGGACGTCAACTGACCACCCCAGACGTCGGATCCGGCAACAGAGGTTGAATCGAGGCCAACCGACGTCAGGAAACCCTGATAAACCGTGTGATTCATCGCATTCAGTAACGATTCTTCGATCTTGGCTGCGACATCATCGGGCGTATCCGCATGCACGACAAAGCCGCGAACAGTGGAGAAATTGGCATCGATGCCGAGTTCTTGCGCTGTGGATACGTCCGGCAGGCCACTCATGCGTGTCGGTGCCAGCACGACGATCGGGCAAATGTCGCCCGCCTCGATCTGTGAGCCAGCTTCAGCAAGATTCAGAACAGCTACATCAACCGCGCTAGCAACCAGTTGCGTGGCCAATTCGCCGCCACCCTCAAAAGGCACGATTTTTGGTGTCGCCAGCTCGCCGCGACGGGCAAACATGAATGCCGACACATCATCGATGCCGCCAAGGTGGGTCGTGCCATAGGTCAGAGGATCGTCTTTCTGGGCCGCGACGAACGCTTCCGCCGAGTCGTATACACCGCAGCGCGTCATTAGGATTTGCGGGTCATCGGTTCCACGTGCAATCGGGCGCACATCCTCCAGTTCCATATCGGTCTTGCCCAGAGCCACGGTAGCTGAGTGCCCAATGGTGAATGTCAAAATGCTGTGCCCGTCTGCATCTTGCGTTAAATAGTAGTCCATCGCAGAGGCCCCGCCGCCGCCGCGCTTGTTTACGACAACCATATCGGTGCCAAGTTCGCGGCGGGCCCTGATCATCATCATCCGTGTGGTCACATCAGTTCCACCACCGTTCCCGGCGTGGGTGATAACTTCGATCGTTTTGGATGGGTATTCCTGTGCAGCGACTTCGCCACCAACAATTGCGACAGCTGCCGCCAAAGCGAAAAATTTCTTCATAGTTTCCTCCCAGTGCTTAGCGCTCATGCCGCGCTCAAGAATCAACTAACATCAAAGTTGATATTTTGGAATACCAAAATACCTTAACTGCTGTTTGCAACGTGATCCCCGGACCGTAAATCAAACATTCTTGAAGCCTCCCTACCTTTTAGGTTAGCTAATCCAGAACTTTCTAAAGCGGTTCTTGCTACATCCCAGCTTCAGGTACCGGTTGCGGTGAAAGCCTGGTTCTTGAGCAGGGATTTGCCCTTGCCACAAATGGCCGGTCTGACGACATAGCCTGCACCTCAGCATCAATGATGTTGCAAATGCGAGTAAATGCTGCGTTAGCAACAGCCGCAACTGCACAAGTCCGGTTTGTCCGCGCAGCGGTCACCAAAGGGCTCAGGGTGAATGTCCGGTTTGGGCTGGGGGTGCCCTTCGGGCCCGACGCGGCGGAGGCCTGCAGCGAGCCCAAAGTGCATAATTCTGCGCTGTGTACGAACGTCGGATTTGATGTCAGTTCTGCTGTTTCGTCAGCTTAGATCGCCGGCAAGCTATCAGATCTCTTTTTAACTGCTCTGTGATCTTCTACCGATTTGGTAAATCCGCCCTCAGAGCGGACAATCAGGGACAGCAAAAAAGACTTGCGATTGCTACTCATAGTGAGACAAGAGATAGGCCTCGATCATCGCCGCGACGGATGGAAACTCCTCTACTATGTCGCCTGATATTCGATCGAGACTGGCGGGTTTCTCCCCGTCCAAATCTGCTGTCAAAAGATCCATTCCGGTTTCTCCCAGAATAACGCAATCTCGATGGTCCCCACCTTCACGCCATGCCAGATTGGCCGCGATCAGGCCCTGCCAGAAGCCGCCCGGACCCGGTGCATCGGGAGACTGGTTACACCCATATAGTACCAACCCATTGAAGTCCGTGCCGTTCGAAAGAGACAGGTAGGTTTGGAAATCATCTGGGAGCTTTGCTGCCAGTCGGGATTCAGCTTCCAATTTCAAGGTCTCGATACGCTGCGGCTCGGCAGCGCCTTGAAGGACGTCTGAGGCGGCCGCCTGTTCATCAGCAATTCTTCTCAAAAGGTCTTTCATCGCTTTCCAGGACGAGGGTCGGCACGCTGGTGTCTAGCGCAACCTAAACCCCTCCGTCGTCAGCTCCATCTGTTCAAGGTCCAATCCAGATGCCATTGCGCCTTCAGCTACGGCAGCTTTCAGGGCGTTCAAATGACCGGGATTTGACTGCAGCTCCCCAATAGCAGAGTCGATCAATGCAGCTTGGATCAGATACGCTTCCGCGAATTGCTGTTTCTCTGCCTGCGTTGCGTTCACCAACGAAGGCGCAGACAACAATATGTTTGCAGATTGCCGGCGAACAGCCTGATAGCTCTGACGGGAAGGCGTGTTTGTCACACCCTGGCTGGCTTGATAGGCGCTGATCCACCAAACCGCATAGGCGTCCGCAACATTGTTGGCCTCAAGACCCACTGATGTCATGGCGTTCGAGATCATGCCCATCACATCTGCGGAAGCCAAAATCGTGCCAAGCCGCGCTGCCCCTTCCGGATCGGTTTCATTCATCCGATCAACAAAACCGCGAAGGTTTTCAGCACGGCGGGCCCGATCGACGTCAAATCTCAGGACGGAGTCATCGGCTAGTGCTGGTGCCTGAACATTGGGATTTTGGTTTTTGTTACGCCTGTCCAAAAGCTCTCTGTTCAGATTGGACATAGCGAAGTCTGGGGCAATCTGCATGGTTAAGCCCTGAGCGCCCGCGACATGCGGCAAAAGACTTGTGATAAGCGTCAAGGCAAACAGGTAGGTTAAAAAACGTCTCATCTTCCAGAATTCCTTGTTTGAAAGTCCAAAATTCCAGCTTTTTAGGAGCACGGTGATCATCTAGGCCGTGCGGTATGTGCTGAAGCTGTCATCGTAAGTGGAGTGATAGATGACCTCGGAAGTCACAGTGTCGGCATGTACGGGTTTGTCATCGTAGTCGCTGACTTTCACCAGCTCTCGGCCGTCCTTCCAGGACAGCAACAGTCCGTGCTCATCTTCCCAATCACAATTCGCTTCCAAAATCACGTAGAACAGCGGATCAGCCTTCGCAGCAACGCCTGGCTTCGCAGGTCGGGATTTGATCGTTATCGACAGTGGTCGAACGTGTTGCCAGATGTCATAGGGTTGATCGGGGCGCGGCATTGCCTCATCGACCCAACGCGTGTCGGCATGGCTGAGCATGTCCAGGTAGTAGGCGTAGACATGCTGTGTGATTGATAACCGGTCAGCCGGTGTCAGTTGCTCCAGATTGTGCAACGCGTCTCCGGCAGCGGATGGCATCGCTGTCAAATCACTCAAAAGCGTAACCGATGCACCGTCAAACAGGGGCAGACTGATCGTAGCTTGCATGAAAGCATTCACTCGCGGCACGGTTGGATGGTCAAGAACGGTTGGTTGATGGCGCGACACAACGGCGTAACTTCGCCGAGACCGGGGTCGTCACTGATTCAACTACTCGTTGGGCAGCTCTTCGAGATCGTAGTGCGTGGGCGGTGTATCCATAACAGTCTCTCGGCCAAACTCCGCAACAAAATCAAAACCGGAGGGTTGCCAAGCCTCTTGTTCCACTGCCTCAAGATCAATGCTCGCGGCCACAACCGCCTTCTCAGATGTTGCAGGATCGGTAATTTCAATGAACATGCGGCCCATCACGTCTGACCCTGGAACGTCTTGCACATCGCTGGCCTTAAATGAGAGATCGCCGGTTTTGCGATTTGGTTCGACCTCTCTCAGCCAGGCGGTAAGAGGTTGTTTCAACGCCATGCGTATGTCGTTTTCCGCAATGGCAGGATGTTCCGCTACCGTCAGGAGAGATTTGATCGTTTGTTCTCCTTCAATAACGAGGCGGTAATGAACTGTTCTGCCGTAATGTTTGATCGCGGAACCGCCATCTCTTTTGAGTATGTAAGGCCCATGCTCCAATACTGGTCGAACCGCAGGCCGCTTCAGTCCGCTAAACAAGGGCACGGATATTATCTCAAATCCCACATTGTCCGTGACAAGCGCCCAACCCGGGTTTTCTGTCGGCTCCTGCATAAGGGATCTGATGCACGCTTCTGCGGTCTTCTGAAACCGTGAAACGTCATCGCTAATGTCCGCCGTGTCTAGAAATATTTCTGCTCGGAGGTTGAAGATCCTGCCAACCGGGCGTTGATCATAGGATTGCGCTTTGGGCCAAGGCAAAATGATCTCGGGGATGGCAATCGGCGGCAGGTCGCATTTGTCGAAACTGCTGAAAAGGTAATCAGCGATTTCGTATTGCACATCTCGTGACCAGAGTGCAGCCGCGAGATCTTGTACACACTGGAGTTTGTTACATCCACTAACAAAAATAGGTTCCAGCTGAACTGGGTCACCGGCACGCGAAAAGATGACCCGAGTTTCTTCGCCACGTCCCTCAATGGAGTGAAGCTCAAGAGCAGTCTCGTCAAAGCGATCCATCAGACGGTGCGCTTCGATCCGTGTCAGAATCCGGCCGGCGAGTGGACTATCCGTGGCGACCAGAATGCTAGCCAAACCCATTACGGAGACTAACAGAGCTGCAAAGCGGTACTTCCGGCTAGACACGCATTATCTCCAGAAAGCCTACGATGCCCTCATTAGCCGCGCCTGGGTGAGTCCTGACAAGCCATCTTTTCTTGATTGTCTAGGTTCGGCGGAAGGTTTCCTCCCAACTCGTCCGTATGTTTCTTCACTAATTGGCTTGCCGGATGCCACGAAGCGGTGGCTTTGCGGACATTCGTGCGGTCGCGGTGAATTGGTGCATTGTCCGCGTCTGAGTTGTCCGTTGGGGATGCAGCGAAAGCGCGCTATCAATTGCGTAGAGTTCTCGAAACATCGAGTATGAAAACGATCAAACAATGTCAGCAATACTGACTTATTTAACATAACCTAGATTATCAAACTCGCGGATACTGTCTAAAAAATTGTCGGATGGCAACATTGGCACTCGGAACGCAGTCTGCTTTGGCATTGCACTTGAAAAATGTTGCTGCGCAGACTGAAAACAAAGAGCGACAGCGGCCATGTATCACAAGCTGCAAATAGGCGAGGATAAAGATTGGCAGGACTTCGTTTAAAGGAGGGTCAGAGCTGATGGCTCTTTCAATCGAGGAAAAGTTGGTAGTCTATCGCCGAACCTTGAGCAGTATGAGCAGTCCGGAGACAGCGATAAGGCCCGCGTAGAACGTGCGCTGATCGCCAAGCTTGAGGCGGAACGGGATCCGTCATAGCCGCAGGTTCGAAGCGCAAAAAGCGGACTTTGCAAAGTTTGTTCGGATAGCTGCTGCGAACACGATTTAGCCATCTATGGTCCTCATGTGTTCGACAAAAGAGCCGCCAATGTTTCATCAATCAGCTTAGTAATGTATTCCGCAGGAACGGCTGAATGGTGAGTGCTCGAGTAGATGATGGAATTCTGTTGACCTGTTGAGGTTGCACCTTCGGACGCCCGAAACCTCTCAAGGTCCTGGGTCACCACCCCAACCACTACGCCTAGTTCATTTGTAACGGGGCACCCACTATTGCCGGGCGCAACATCGGCTGAGATTATCATGGATCTCTGACCGTCGTAGTGCTTGACGTAGCCGTTCACTTCGCCTGAGTGAACCAAGAGATCTCGATCAATTGTATGCGCAACATCCGGATATCCAACCGTGATGATCTTTTCCAAAAATCCAACATCTCGGTCTGCTATTGCAAGGCCAAACAATTTGTCGCTGTCATAGATTCCCAAGGTTAGAACAGCCAAGTCGTGAACGTCGCTACAGTGAATTGCTTTAACGTCGTTTGCAGCCAGTTGTTTGCCGTGGCGTCCGGTTATTTCCGTTATCCTGTATTTTCTGGGGTCAACAACATGCTTGTTTGTCGCCAAAAACAGAAATGTATGATTTTCATGGGCTTTGCTCGTGAGAAAGGCAGTACCCGCTCCAGCGCCATCAGCGCTTTCAACTGATATTCGAAACGTCTGTTTCGCAACAGTTTCGACGGCATGCGGCAAGCCAAAAATCATGTCATGGAGGTTGGCAGTTGGGACGGTCACGCCAAGGTTCTTTGTCAGAAATTGAAACAACGGAACACTGAATCCGGGGAGCCTAATTGGTTCAGCCAAGCCAAAATATTGAAGCCTTTGAAGTACATGATCAGGAAATCCCAGGGGCACTACGCAGTTCTTCCTCGCGGCATAAGATCTCATGTAAGCGTCTAGGATTTCCGGATTGAACAGCCCCGCCTCGACAAAAAAGGTGTGTTCTTGTCGTCCAAGTCCTCGCCACTCTTCAAACAAGGATTGACGTCGCGCGCGGTGCTCTTCGGTCTTTGGTGGCCCCGTATTTTCGCCAATGAACGTAATCAAAGGGTAGACAAGGTCACTCAAGTCTTTCGGTGGGCTCGATGTGAAGAAGATGGAACTCAGACTGACTCTCCGGATGCTTCGCGGTTGGTTGCTGAAACCAGACGTATGGTACTTTTGGAGAATATGACAACTGCTACGTTCGGAAGCGATGACACTTTCAACCAGCGAAGCAGCTTTTGTTGGTAACGTCCGCTTCGGGCTGCGGGGTGACCTGGAAGCCAAGCGCGGCAAAGGTCAGCAGTGAGCCCAACTTGACCGATGCTGCGCTCTGTACGAATGGCCGCTCTTGGTCTAACCAACGCTCATTGCTTCAAAAACTGTTCCTGTTTCGTCGTCCATTGGAAAATATAGCTCGATCTTGAAGTCATCGAGCATGACGTCCTCTGGCGTACCGATCTGAGCGATGGTCGCAAACATTGAGAGCCGCTGACCTGCGATGTTGACGATGGTCGGGATTACCGGGCTTTTGGCACGCACAGACTGTGTGCCAAACTGCGCGAGATGTGCCGACGCCCTGTCGAATTCCGGAACGCCGCCTTGAGCTAGGCTTTCCACGCGCAGTCGTGCAGCAGCAGCCTGCGCCACAACTGGCCAGTTTTCCACTATTTCAGGCAGAATGTCGGACACCAAAAGGTCAATCAAACTATCTCCAACACCAATGCCAAATTGGCCAAAGAGACCTGTGGCCGTCTTGTTGGCCTGTACGATGCGCCACATACGATCCAAGGCCAGCCCTGGGTAGGGCATGTGATTGGACAGTGTTCGCTCAACGGCCGAGCGAATTGGCGCCATCTGGTCATCCGACCATTCATGATCTCCGTATTTGGCCGCAAATCCGGCTTGGGTCAGAAACTGGTTGCTTGCATCAAGCGGCATTTGCAGCGCTTCGCTGAGCCGTAGCACCATCCCGCGACTTGGCCGCGCCCGCCCGGTCTCGAGAAATGACAGATGCCTCCCGGAAATGTCGGCCTCGGCGGCAAGGTCAAGCTGGCTGTAGCGGCGTATCTTGCGCCAAACTTTCAACGTCTCTGTGAATTCTGTCATTCCGTTTTTTAACACAGGCCTTTGTTGATTTCACTTACCTCTGAGGTAATTGCTTCGATGCAACGCGAGATCGTAGGACTTTCCGCAAAGGAACGGAAACAGGGCGACGATCATGGCAACCAAGGCCTTTCACAAATTCTGGCTCAAGATTTCGGCGCTCGTCATCGCGGGCTTCGGGCCGTTCCTGTTTTTAGGAACAATGCCTGCGCTGAACGAACCCGCGCGTTGGGGGCTGGATCTTCTGTCATGGCCGCTTGACGGCTTCCCGTCCTACCAATCTGAAGAGATCTGGTTTTTGTCGGCACTCACTGGTGGTTTTCTATTGGGCTGGGGCGTCATGGTCTGGTGCCTTTCGATCTGGGTTTACGATGAAGCACCCGAAGGCGTGCGACGTACCTTGGTGGTCAGTACGCTTTCGTGGTTTGTGCTGGACAGTGCGGGATCAATCACATCAGGAAACTGGCCAAACGCGCTTTGGAATATCGGTGTTCTCTTGCTTGTCATTGGCCCGATGTGGCGACCGGCAACCGATTAGAAATACCCAAAAAGGAGAAAAAGAATGGCGCAACTTCGTATTATTTTGATCGCGATGACGGCGATCATCATCCTGTTTACGGCCACGGCAATTGCGAATGGGGGACTGAACTTGTTCACGCCGTTTCTCAGTCCCATTTTTGCGATGAACTGGCAGGGGCAATTCAACGTAGACTTCGCAACCTACCTTGTTTTGTCCGGCATCTGGATGGCTTGGCGCAGCGGTTTCACAAGCGGCGGCATAATCCTTGGTGTTTGCACACCGTCACTGGGTATCCTCTTTTTCGCACCTTACCTGATCTATTTGATTGGCAAATCGAACGGCGATCCACGCCGGCTCCTGCTTGGCGTTCATGCCTGATCTTCCACCGCCCACAACATCCAAGGTGAAACAAGATGATGACATTCAGGATATTCCTCGCAGCCATGGTGTCGGTGATTGTGGTTTACACGGCTGTGGTGGTTGCCAATCATGGCCTGAACCTGCTGCCCGTCTTTTTTGGCGACATTCTCAAAATGGAGTGGCCGGGTCAGTTCAATCTCGATTTTCTCGGGTTCCTGCTTCTGTCGGCTTTCTGGACGGCATGGCGTAATGAGTTCTCTGCAGTCGGATTTGGGTTGGCGTTACTGGCGTTGTTCTTCGGAACGCCGTTCCTGACAATCTATCTATTGTTCCTCAGCGTTCGCACTGGCGGCGATGTGCAAGCTATGCTTATGGGATCCCGACGCTGAACTTTTCCAGAAACGCTTAGTAACTGCGTATATCAGACGTAGGTAACCGACGCTCGAAGTTAGCCTCTAACTAAAGCTGACGTCGGGATCGCGACAACGAATGACCGTTTTGTCCGCCAAGCGGCCTTTCCGGGACCCCGCGCACGATAGCGGCCTTTCACGTCACGTGAACACTGCGCCGATAAGCCGACGGAGGAACAACACCATTGCTGATGAAAAATCGCGAGAAACTGGCCTGGCTGGAGAAGCCGAGGTCAAAGCCGATGTCCGCCACAGCGTTCTCGGAATTCGCCAGCTGTTCAATCGCACGCTCCATCCGCAAGGCATTGCAAAAGAGGTTTGGTGTCAACCCGACCTGTGCGCGAAACAGCTTGAAGAAATGCGGGCGGGACAAGCCCACTTCGCGTGCGACATTGTTCAACTTAAGTGGCGCACCGACGTTGTCTTGCAGGTACTTCAAGGCCTTGCGAATGCGGAAATCCCGGCGCGGCAGGATCGGTCCTGTGAATTGCGCGCCGCGCGGTGTCCATTGCCAGGATTGATCAAACGCGGACTGCGTCAGATCACACAGCCGGTCTTCGATCAAGAGATCTTCGCGATCCCCGTCTAGCATCGCCTGCGCTGTGCCAAAGACAAGACGGGACAGATGTTCAGTCATCTCGACGCCATTACGGCCAAAGCAAAGCGAAGCTGACGCCCGCCGCGCGGCCTCCAGAAACCACGCCGGGCGTATGTAAAGGACCACAGCCAGAGTTGGCTCATGTCCATGCAGTGGTTTATAGTAATGACCTTGCCATGGGCTGACGGCGACGGCCTGCCCTGCGGATAGCGGATAGGCGGTGTCATTCACCACAACTTCGCCCGGCGGTCCTTGCAAGTGAAAGATGAGATGTCCTTCGCGATGCCCGTGTGGCACCATCTTGCGATCCATTGAGTACAAGCAGACACGGCCAAAATGCCCATGGTACACGGCCAATGATTCACTCATTGTTTCCTCCCAATTTTTTGTTTTTATTATTTTTATTTTGCCCGGACGTCTTTGGTCCCGTTTGGCTTTTCTGACGTTAACCTATAAACTGGCAGACACAAAACGCCTCGGTCCATACGGAACCGCATAAGTTAGACGTCACAGCGCTGCACGCATTATTCTTTCGTAGTCCCGTTCGGTCACATGGCGCGGATTGGTACGGCTTGACGGGTCTGCTGCGGCAGTGCGGGCGGCGGTGGGCACAAGCGCTGCGTCAACGCCGATCTCGGAAAGCCGCAAAGGCAGTCCGACGCGATGGCCCAAACGGCTGAGCGCATCCGCCAAATCGGCACCTTCTGGCAATCCCAGGACTTCGCGCAAAACGGTGAACCTGTCCGAAACCGCCGGGGCGTTGAAAGCCAGAAACTCAGACACAAGCGCGCTGTGCAGAACACCATGGCGCGCGTCAAACACGCTTTCGAGACCATGAGCCGCAGCCTCGATCCCGCCAAAGCCCTTTTCACCAGCCAGCCCTGCATCCAAAGCCGCAATCAGCATTTCGCGCCGCGCGGCGATGTCAGTGCCGTCTTGCACAGCCTGCTCGAGGTTGACCACCGCACGCCGCAAACCATCAAGCGCTATGCCATCGGCAGGCGGGTTGAAGGTCGTGCTTAGATAGCTTTCGAGGCAGTGCACCAGCGCGTCCATCCCGGCCGCCGCCGTGGTCAATGGCCCCGCATCAAGCGTCAGCGTGGCATCACAAAGCACCGCGACTGGCAAATCTGCGCGCAGACTTGGCACGCCTTTGACGCTTTGACCCAGCGGACCCAGACCAACCGAGTTTGTGCGCGTGGGAATGGTGATCACAGGGACCTGTCGGCGCGACACGGTGCGCGCCAAATCCAATGCACGCAGGCCTCCAAAGGCGACAATGCCGTCGCTCTCGGCCTCCGCCAACAGCGCAATGACGCGGGCGCGATCTGCGGTGGTTTCGCTTGTATCGGGCAGGACAAACGTAGCCGGCGCGATGGTTGCAGGTATCGTATCCAGTAGCCTGTCAAGCGCGTCGGACTGTGTTGTGCTTTCGCTTGCGATCAACAGAGGCCGCGAAATCTGATGCCGTGTCATTTCAGATGGAAGAGCGTCTTCCAACGCACGATCCGCAAAATGGATGCGTGTGAGGTAGGTGATCAGAGACACGAGCCGTACCCCCATTGCGAACTGTCTCGAGCAAGATCAGAGCGAGCGTTGGTTTTTGGTCTGGTCTTTAAAAGGCGGGGCCAAAAACAGTCTTTGGCCCCGCAGTCGGGAGTTTTCTAAAACCGAGATTTCAGCCGCCGCCCAAAGCGGCGCAATCCGGTGTATCGCGCGACGGAAGCCCCATCGCCGTAAACTCTTCAACCGTCATCCCAAGGGTCTGGTTGACGTCGTCTGTGCGCGACTTGAACTCGTTTTTGAGCCCGCCTTCACCGTCTTCGACCACTTCGTTGATAAAGACCGATCCCGTTGCCTGTCGGTTTTCATTCAAGGTGACGGGACCCAGCGGTGTGTCCAGCGTCATGCTGGAAAGTGCCGCCTGAAAGGCTGCCTGACCATCGGACAGGTCGCCCTCAACCGCGTTCAGACCCTCAATCGCCGCAAGTGCGGCAACGTAATAACCAACGCCAAAGAGCGATGGCGACGGAAAGCGCTCGCCTTCCGGGAAGGCGTCCTGATAGGCAGCAACGTATTCCTGCCAAGCCGCATCGGGGTTGTCATCGGCCATTGGGCCGGATGTCGGTGTACCGATCAGCGCGTCTTTGGCACGGCCACGCGACGTCAGAACCGTTTGATCCGCCATGATCGTACCGCCGATGAGGTTCGTTTCGGCCCCCGCCTGCGAATACTGATTGAGGAAGTTGATGGCGTCCGTGCCACCCACACCCAGATAAATCGCGTCCACGTCATCGGGCAGCGCTGCAATGACGCCACCAAAGTCAGAGGAGCCAAGCGGCACCCAGAACCGTTCAACTATCTCACCACCCGACCGGCAGAAATCGACAGCAAAACCAAGGAAGTTCGTGTAGCCAAAGGAATAGTCCGCCGCGACCGTCGCGACCTTGGTCCAGCCCTTTTCATTCACAACATACGACCCAAGACCTGCACCCCATTGCGCGCCATCAAGGTTGAAGCGAAAGAAGTTGTCCGCAGGATCCACCCAGGTCGTTTCCAGCGCGCCTGAGATGCCATTGATCACCGTATTGCCCGGAACCGTCTTGGCGTAATCCCGCATCGCAATGCCTTCAGAGCCGGAAAGTGGCCCAAGGATTATATCCACTCCATCCTGTTCTATCAGCTTGCGCGCCTGGCGCACGGTTGTGTCGGGCGTGGTATCCGTGGGTGCGACAACGGTTTCGATTTTCATGCCACCGGCCATGCCCCCTGCTTGCTGAACCGCAAGTTCGACATTGCGCACACCGTCCGCGCCGCCTTCGGCAAATGCGCCTTCAAGTGCGACCAGAATGCCGATTTTCACCGTCCCATCCTGCGCCATGGCGGCTGCGGGCAACATAAACGCGAGCGCAGAAACCGAGGCGATCAACGATCTTTTCATGGTTTTCCTCCCAAATTTTGGCACAGGCTACAGCGTTGATTCAATTCCGCCCGGACGCCTGCAGATCAAAACGTGGCGGAGCCAAAAGGCTACGCGACTTTCGCCAAAATCCAGACCACACGGAGTGCGCCGACATATCCAATAGTCTCATTTTTTTGTATCTGACATGTTGTCGGCATCACTCAAGCGGCGTTGCAAATTGAAAGACGAGAGGTCACAGATGAAAAAATGTAGCCTGGCGTAAAGGCTTCGATGAAGAATTGCCGCGTAGCGCTATCGGAAACGTGGACCCGACAGCACCGACGAAACGGCCAGACGCATCCAGCCGATATGTGTGATCAACGTGAGCAAAATTGGGCTCTGATTGGAGACACATCGGGTAGCGCAATCTCATCGCAAACGATGTCTCTTTGAACGATTTCCACTCTAAGCCCTACGTGTCCGGGTGGCAAAAAAGGAGTTGCCATTTGAGTCCAAGTCACTCAACCCGAAATCCTCTAGCGTGGCGGTATGAGTGTTGTTGCAGACATCATATCGGGGATCTACACCGTCTGGCGACATTGAAGAGCGCCTCGTTGATCAGGCTAACCGCTCAGCCGTTTTTGTCGTCCACCCCAACGGGCGGAGACACTGTTTTTCGATAGCTGATGGGGTTCTAACCGGCGGCACGTATAGCAAAGTCGCGCTTCGGCATCTGTTTACACTGCAACCGTTTGAGCTCGCCGCTAGGTTTTCCGACTCCTGCCTCGGCTTGTCTCCCTGCTTCTTCGCGATCTGCGCAGCGCATTGTGGCAGTTGCCAACGCCTGCGCTCCGCCGTCGTGCCCTCTACGCGCGACGACCACGGAGGAGTGCAGCGATACATCGCAGATAGTTGGAGTAACCTAACCCGTTTCAGTACCTACCCAAACCCTTGTGCAAACTCATGTAGATTTGGAAAAGAAAGCGGCTTCTAGTTTAGGGCGCAGCATTCTTAAGTCTAGGCTCCTTGGTGCCATTGCAGCCACCGCAGAATCCCACGAACTAGCTCTGATTTGCCAAGATAACGGCCCCGACCTGACCTTCAGTTGGCTACCCGTCGCTGCAGCGCAACCTCCCCAAACCGGTCATTGGTGGAAGGCGCAACATCCTTCAAACTAGGACGATCGGCTAGCGAACTGCACTCCTTCAAACACCATCCCACCGTCTCAACATCCAGTACCACTGTTCTGGGTTCGCCATGATCCGCGCAGACAAACTGTCGTTGAAAGCACGCGTCATTTGGATGGTGTCGGTGTGGGGGATTGGGGCTTCGAACTCTACGCGAAATGCGTTCCCATCGCCAATGCGGGTGCCAAATGCAGGGATCATGGGCAGTTCGTATTTCAGTGCAAGATGCGCCGCCGAGAGAGATGTGAGAGCGTCATGTCCGAGAAACGGTATCCTTACACCTTCTGAATATTTTTCATCGAGCAAAATTGAAATAATGCCACCATTCCGCAAATGCCGCACAAGGGCTCTGGTTCCAACGCGGCCGGTCGCCAAGATCGGCTTCCCACCTGCCTCGATTCCAGCACGAATGCGACGCTCGTAGTGGCGGTTCTTGTGTGGCCGATACACAGCTCCGCTTTCGAGCCCATGCATTTTGATCACGGCGCGAATAGCTTCCCACTGTCCAAAATGGCCGGAAACAATGATCGCTCCCCTGCCAGCCCTTTGAGCCTCTTCGAGAGCAGCCATGCCAGGACCGGAGACCCTGAACTTATGGTGTTGGGTTTGAAAATCGGCGTCATGATAAATCTCGAACAGCGTTCTGCCCATATGCCAGCCCATATCTTGGCCAAGCTTGGCGCGTGTACTGCGCTTCATATCGGGAAAGACCCGTTTGGCTTCGCGGTCAAATCGGCTCCTTGCTGGGGGGAACCAACGCATGACGGCTCTGAATGTCGTTCCCAATCCAGCAGAACGAGAGTCAAAGGAGCGCCACCTCACAGCGGTCAGCGCCGACCACAGTGGGAAGTATCTTGCGTGCTGTAGAACTGATTTCAACGATACGGAGAGCATTGTTCTCTATGACCGGTCCCAGCCGCAATACCAACTGAAAACAATAGAGCCTATGACCCCGGTCCGTCTAAATTGCGGATTGTTTGTACGGCGATTCTCACCGATCCTGCGGCGCTACAGCGCAAACAAGACGTCGTTACATCAGTCTTCAGTCCCTCACGGCCCAAAGCAGTCATTGGCACGGACTTGCTGACGTCGCAGTGCGGTCCGTCGAACCCGCCATTCGCCGCAGGCGCGAAATCCAAGGCACGCTGAACGGACGGTTCGCGGACAAACCCGCCGTTCGCTTTAACGAACCTAAGGTCTGCTTCGTTCGCTTCGCGACTACGGCGAAAACCACCTAGGGCGAAACGCGGTCATCCTTTGCGGCTGCAACATGGCTCATTCAACTTAATCAAAGCTGACATTGTACAATCGCACAAGAAATAGTCATGCCGCAAGAAGCGTCACTTGAACGGTTGCACATAGCTGGAATTTTTTGACCACGCTCGCTCAAGCCGCTCGCCTGTTTTCAAAGGACCCGCTGTCCGTAACTCGATATCCTTGGCCCCACACGGTTTGTATGCAGTCTTGCTTCAAACCAGCCTCGCGCAACGTCCGCCTAATCTGACAAACAAAAACGTCCACGATTTTTGCTTCTGGTGGCTCGTCCCACCCATAGAGATGATTGAACACCATTTCTTTACTCACCGTTCGTCCACGCTTGAGGAAGAGCAGCTCAAGAAGCTTGTGCTTCTTGTACGGTAGATAGATGTCGTTGCCGCTAACAGAAAACGTGCCCTTTGAAGTATTAAAAGCCACTCCACCACAGACTAATGTTTCCGACGCGGCACCATTCGCCATGCGGAGAATTGTGTCGCACTGCAATTTCGTCAGGTGATCGTTGCCGCATTCCGGTATGATAATATCCGGTCCGACCCGTGACCATTCAGTGTGATTGGCAGCCTGTTCTTGTGATGCCAGACCGATCACGACGGGAACATCCAACGCTGCCCTTGCATTTTGTGTGGCAGTTCGAACCTCTCCGCTTTTCGCGCAAAGGCCAATCAAAGCGGCTTGAAACGAGTGTGTGCCTTCAAAATCCAAGAGTTGTTCCGGATCTTCCGCACGGAAAACATCCCAAGCCTGGCCAACCACCTGCCGCTTTACTCTTGCAAAGAGTTCATCTGATCCAAGAAATAATACGTTCATAGTGATTCCTCCGAATTGCGCGAAAGAAACCCTCAACGTGTGTCTGAATCACGTACATCCATGTTACTCGGGCGTTACGTACCTGCTGTTAAGTTGCGAGTAAGCAACTGTTTTTACTGCGTTCTTCGCCTGTTGAGGTAAGGTTCAATCACTTCCTGATAGCGGGGCATTACATCCGGGTTGCTGAACGTGACCCGAACTTCGCGCATGGGATCGGATGGATCGTTGGCTGTACGAGCGTTGGGGTGCGTGAAGAATTGATCTGCCATCTCCATGTCTCCAAGCGCGACGCTTGCAGCAAAGGCGAGTGAGTAACCCCGGGGATCACCGCGGTCGATGATGGTCTGTGCACGGCGCAAGGAAAGAGCGTAGTCAGACCGTCTGAATGCATCTAATGCGAGCGGAATGATCATGTAGCCGGGCACATTGGGCTGCATGTCGATACCCTCTTGCATGGCAACCACCCCATTTTCCCAATCTCCAGCAAGTGCCATTTGCCATCCGAGCAGAAAGTGCGGCGCAGGGCGCGAAGGAGCAAGTTCTACAGCTCTTTGATACCGTTCAATCGCGCCAGAGCGATCACCAAGCGAGGAGAGAACGTTACCCAATACCTCGTGCGCGAAGGAGTCTGATGGCTTGATCCTTATCGCCTCCAGCGCGTAGGTCTTCGCTTTGTGTAAAATGGCATTCTGTTCCAGCCCACGGTCTCTGCTGCTGTCAAAAAAGAGGTTCAATGCGTAGGCCGACAAAAGTGTAGTGTTTTTGGTTCCGCCCGCGATCGCCTTTGCTAGGCAACTTCTGGAGGCTTCTTCTGTTTGAGGGTCTTTCGTGGCGTCGAACACAAGAGAGATAATGAGACACTGGTACTCGCTGGTGGCCACATTAACCTCGCCCTGCGAAGCGACGGCAAGAGCCGCTTGTTCCATTGTGATTGCTCCGGAGGGGCCTGCAACTTCTTGTCCAATGCCAATGGTGGCGTCGGTTAAGCTTTTGTAGAAGTCTGAGGTGCCATCGGCGATTGTTATTGTACGGGCGTAAACGACAGTTTCAGACTCGATTGAGGTGAGTTGTAGTCCGATGATTCCAGACCGGCCTTCAAACGTGGGAGTAATAGCCAGCCGATAGCTCGGTGAAGAGACCGCTGCGCTTCGCAGATCATCTGGGTTTAAAGGACCATCTCTTACGATCACCGTTGGAAGATGTGACAGATCAGCCAAAAGCTGTTGTCTGAAGCCCAATGCGAAATTTGCACCAGTTGAACCTTTGGGTACGGAAATCGGTGCTACTTCGATGACTGGACGATCAACCTGTCGAACATCGGGGTCTCGGTCATCGATCAAGAATAACAGTGCTAGGAAAACCAGGCCAGATACGGCGACCAGTGCTGCTGTGTATCCCAGCCTCTTTTTGTTTTTTGCACGAAGCGAGACGACGGCCTGATCGGCGGGCGCCGCTAGCTCGATCTTCGGCCTATAGCTCCCTTTGGGGATTGTAATCCTAGGTTCATGTGGATCCTGCGACCTTGCATAGTGGAGTTCCAACGCGTCCCTTAGTCGAGCAACTTCAACCCGGACTATGCTGTCTGTGGCAGGGTCAAAGTCTGCGCCTCGACCCAAGACATCCAGTGCGATTGCATAGGCCTTGACGTTTTCGCCACGGCCTTGAAGCTCCTCGTTTACGAGATACGCAAGGAGATCGTATCTCCGTTTGCCTCCCTTCAACAAAGACTGCGTTCTGGCCTTTTCAAGCCAAGCAAAAACTTCGGAATTCTCACCGGATTGAGTCGCCATAACCAACACTCCTTGTGTGAAAGTTAGCGTGCGTGCTCGTAGGTACAAAGTGCGTTTCACGTCTGTCGGCGCCGTCCAAGCGAGAACAATGTATGTGACTTCGGCGTACGTACTACCCCACGCCAGAGAAAAGCGCGAAGTGCGCATCACAGTTGGCGCCATCGGATGCGTCGTTTTCCACACCAAAAACACAGGTCCTCCTCGTGCTAGAAACTGTCGACCATCAGACCCCACATTGGGACTGCCAAAAGCCTCACGCCCTCGTTGTTGACCGCGACGACGAATTTGGTGCGCATGTAGTGAACGCACTTCGAGCACGTGGCATCTGCGCCAAACATGCTCGCACAGTTGACGACTTCCTGGACTTAAGCTGTCGCGCGCGGGTCGATCTTGTTGCGTTGGAAGTCGACGCAATGGATCCACAAACACTGGACAACCTGCTTCTGCTACGCACTCACTTTGGGGAGGGACCTGTTACACGGATCGTGGCAGCGGCAAGCTTTGCGCCCGGGTCATTTCCGCACCTTGTTGAACAGCGCGGTGCTGACGCGTGTATATCTCGACGTCAGGACCCGCAGGCTATGGCGGAGGCTCTCGCGACCCAACTCTGCGAACACAGAAAATAGATACAACCCGACGCGGCCGGGCGCCGTTTCGGCGGAAAGATACATCGATGGAACAAAAACTACATGTTTCCTCAGCTAGAGGACGTTCGGATGCACCAATGGTGCTACTTGCCGGTTTTTTGGCGGACGAAGCAGATGAAATCTCGCTCGCTTTCGAAAAGATGGGATGGGAAACACTCAACCTGCAGAAGGAAGCTGAAATTGAGCAAGCATTTTCTGCCCGTCGTTTTGATGTAACAGCTATCGATGCGGAGCATCTCGAAGTGTCAGCGCCCCACTTGATCAAACGTTTGCGACGTGCGGGTGGCCTTTCTTCTGACGCAACGATAGTGGCCGTAGAAACTTCCGTTCTGCGAGATGTCCAAGAACAACTTTTGCGGTCCGGCACAGATTTGGTAATTAGCAGACCAAGTGACCCAAAGCTATATATGATCAACTTTACACGCGCCGCTACCTTGCGAATACAAAGCATCGGGAAAGCGATTTGAATTGGGCCGACTGTATTGTGATCAGTCCAACTCATGCGGTAAGCGAAAGATTATGCTGACGGAATTCGAGAGCTTCCTGGATGACATCTCTCGCTGCTTCATTCAGCAGAATGTTAAGCTGTGGATGTCCCGTCTAACACTTCCGTTTACGATTATCACGAGGGACGGGCCTAATGTCTTGGAGACACCAGAAGCCGTGATTGAGAACTTTGGCTACTACCTACAGGCTTGCGAGGTTATGCGCCTTGATCTCATTGTTCGGTCTGTCGTTGCACTGGAGGACTGCGACGACGGTACTTGGCTTGGTACATTTCAAACCCGCCTGTTGAGCAACCAAATTCTGGCAACTGCGCCATATACCTCCACCGCCCTCTTAATCTTGCAAAACGATCACTTCCGCATGTCTTCTATGCTGAATGGTAGAGGGCACACCGATTGGACCGGCTCAACTGATCCATGATTGGTCGCTTAAAGTCCGGTTGAACTGGCCACACCGCGGCGGCGAAGTCACTCGGTCAATGGCTACTCTGGGCGCCTGGAACCGGAATTTCTTACTGGCCTGTTAGGTTTCTAGCTACTGTCCGACCACTGTATCCTAAGCTTGTTTGTCAAGCCGACCAACTCGTCAGGCGTTCGCTCAACATCGCGCTCCGAAAACAGCAGTGTAACAACGTCTGCTTTCGGGAAGCGGCATTGCAGCGCTTGATCGTCCGATGGAGGTCGGCTTGGGGCCGTCCTTCCAGGCGACAATGTCAGCTTTCGGCGCAATTGCTTCTTTTCGGGCAAAGCGCAGCATTCAGGAGGTCTGGGCTCAGTGCCGACCTCAGGTGCGGCGCAGCATCCGCTCAACATCGGGGGTTGTTGGCGACACGAACGGCCCAAAGCTGCCGTCCGTTTTGGGTGTCGGATGCTGCAGCGCGACCCGTCAGACCGGACTTTCGCCGCAGGTACGAAACCTTGCGCAAGCCAACCCACAGTTCGCAGGACAGAGCTGCCGTTCCATGTT
Organism: Tateyamaria sp. LSS28; assembly: GCF_059611725.1. NCBI lineage: Bacteria > Pseudomonadati > Pseudomonadota > Alphaproteobacteria > Rhodobacterales > Roseobacteraceae > Tateyamaria > Tateyamaria sp. LSS28. Next base: position 328,212 of record NZ_JCAPFI010000002.1, read on the forward strand.
TCGAGTTGATTGTCCGCCTTTGGATGTGCCCATTCGATAGTATCTCTGCAGCAGGGCTTCGGCCCGCTACCCACACACATCACCCCGTCCTGCGGATTGCCATAATTCCAAGGAGGCCTGCAGCGCAGGTTAGTCCGGAACAGAATCCAACCCAGATGCCGGAGGCCCCAAGACCCATCGACTCGGCCAGAGCGATCCCGCCGTCCAACCCTACGGCCCAATAGCACGTCGTGCTGAGCACCATCGGCAGAACCGTTCGGCGAAGCCCGCGCAGGGCGTAGACGAACACGATCTGCCAAGCGTCGAACAGGAAGAATGGCGCGGTCCAACGGAGCAGGGCAAGCATCAGCTCGCGCGCTTTGGGCGTGGTCTTTGCCCCAGAGAACAGCGTGACGGTCGCGTCCGCGAATACTGCTGCCGTCAGCCTGAGGACTGCGGCGGCCACCCCGGCCAGCCCAGCCCCGAGGCGCAGCAGACGGCGCACGTCGCCACCTAACGTACCAATGGCGGCTAGCCGAGCCGACAGGACTTCACCCACGGCACCGGCAGCCGCGTAGTTCAGCTCCATCACTGCGAAGACGACTGTCCCCGCTGCCAGCCAGATCGTCGAATGGAGGCCGAACATATAGAGGACAACGACGAAGAGGACGCTTTCCAATGCCTGTTGGGCACCTGCGGCCCAGCCAAGGCGGACGATCTCACGCGCGGTTCGCGGCACTGCGCGCATACGGACCGCATCGAAGCGTACGAGGCCCGCGCGAACAACACGGACCAAAAGGACTGCCGCCGCGATGGTGTTTACGCCGACAGTGGCCCAGGCCGCGCCTGCCACACCCAAACCGTCCCTGGATCCAATCCCGTGGACTAGCACGATGCTGCCCACGATGTTCCCCAGCACGATGCCTACCGACAGCAATGTGATGGCTCCGGTACGGCTGACAGCGTTCAGGACGTTTTTGAGCGCCGCGAACACCAGTGCCGGGAGTAGCACCCAGGCCAGAACGCGAGCATAGGCGTCGAAGGTGGCGATCAGCTCGGTATCATATCCGCCGGTGGGAGTGTCGTGCAAGAACTGCGTCGTTCCGGTGATGGTGATTGTCGCGGCGGCATAGCCGACGGAAATGGCATGGTCTGGTGGATATCGACCCAAGACCAGTATCGGGACTGACCCCATGAGATGGAGCGACGTTGTTGAGCTGGCCTTGCAATGGCCCGAAGTTAGCGAAGGCATCTCCTAACGTGAGTCATCGTTAAAACACGCAAACGCCTTCTTACGCCACACCGCGTGAAGGATGACAGTCTATTGTTGCTCGATGTAACTTCGAGACAGTCTCTTCGGGCTTTGGTCGCTTGTTCGCCATTCTTGGTCCCCCGTTTCCTAATCATGGCGGAGGACCAATTCAGTTTGGGGAGGCTCATGACAGCGTCGGTGACCAAGTGTCGAGCTTCCAGCCCGCGGCAAACCTGGCAGATGAGCAAAAGACCGCAAGACAAGAAAATTGAGCGCGGTTAACCGCCCAAACACACATACAAAAGTGCCCGCGCCTTCCGCGCAAGGGCACATGCCTTTAATTCCAACAGTGCATTCACTTCGAGTAAGGTGATGAAAGCACACCAACGAAACAGTTATGTGACGTTATGGCGAGGGGAGATGGTCGCGCGAGCCAAGCACGTCCCGCAGTCCCTTGTGTTGCTGCTTTCAATAACTGCAATCGTTTGTCTGCTTTTCTTCGCAGCGTTGGTCCGTCCCTCGATCATGCGCGAAGATAGCTTGGTCGAATCTGCCTCGGCGGCCCTTTTCCTATTTGCCAGTCTGCTTGCTTTCTGGACCTTGGCAACCCGGGACATGGCGTTCAAACGCGATGTGCGGATGCTTCTCGGGGTCTCGTTGTTCTCGCTTCTTCTGTTTTTGAGTGAAGTGAGTTTTGGGGCGCGCTTTTTTGATTTCGAGATGCCGCCAATGGAGGGTGGCGGGCAGTTTGATGGCGGGCATGATATTGCCATCATCCTGCTGAGGATGATGCTGAAAGGCGATGCGACATCGCTTGTCGTCGCGCTTTGCCTGTTGCTTGGCTTCATTGGCTTTCTGGCCGTGATCTACAAGGCACGCGATCCCATCCGGCGCTTCCTGCAAGATGACTTCCATTTCGCCCTCTTGCTTCATTTGGCTCTTTTGGCCTGTGGCGTTCTTTTGGACCTCGTGCCGTCTCGCAAAGTCTCTTTGTTGGAGGAAGCTGTCGAGTTCACCGCATCGGTGACGATTGTCTGGGCTTTGCTGATCTTCCGCCGTGTCTAGTTTTGATGTCCCCAACCTTTCGAGGCGCACAACAGTTGGAGTGAGCACACGCCCAGAACAGGCATAAGACCGACGCGCCATGGTCACGTTGCTAGACTGGGTCGTGGGCCATTTGGTATTGGATCGCGCCGATCCGAGCTCCGACCTGACGTTCTGCCCAAAAACTGAGCCACTTGGGCGGGAATGATCAATCATAGCAGCGGCTTTTTGCGCAGCCGCGTCAGGAGCGGAATTAATGGTCGCTAAGCACCAACGTTGAAGACATACACAAGCCAACTGGTGATACAACCTATAGGGGAGATGTGTATGGCAGCGCATTACACCAAAATGGTGCCCGGCCACATGCCAGGCGCTGACAGCGACGACCAGAGTGAAGTGATAGCAACAGAATCAGGCGAGGGTCCCCAATGATCAGTTTCGAGGTTGGCGATCGCTGGCAAGGCGGGTTCCTGGGCAAGATCACAATCACCAACACAACCGACCAGATCATAGAAGACTGGTCTTTGGATTTTGACACCACTGGGTATTCGATCCGTGGTGCATGGGGTGGTGATCTGACTATTCATGGCAATATGGCCAACTTTGAGGCCAAGGGCTGGACGACCGATATCGCCCCCGGTGAATCAATCACTTTCGGCTTTTCGGCCGTGGGCGGAGAACCCTCGGAACTGGGAAGCCTGGTTTTTGATGCGAATTTGGAAGATGGCAGCACGGTCAGGGTGCCTGAAGACGCCGATCCCGCGGGCCAGATACCGACAACGGATGATGACGGCGTCACACTTCCAGTCGGTGGAAACGACGGTGCGCCCTTTGGTGCAGCCGACTACGACGCCGTTCTGAACAAGTCCATGCAGTTTTACTACGCCAACTATGCGGGCGAATTGCCGGACGATCACCCTATTTCATGGCGTTGGGATTCAACGCTTGATGACGGAGCGGAAGTCGGGCGCGATTTGTCGGGCGGCATGTTTGATGCGGGCGATCACGTGAAGTTCGGTTTGCCAATTGCGGGCACCGCGACGACCCTTGCATGGGGCGGGCTCGAGTTTGAGGACGGATACAAAGACACAGACGCCTATGACGCGCTCAGTGACCATATGCGCCAGCTCAATGACTATTTCCTGAGTGCCTATGACGACAAAGGCACCGCGGATCTGTCGGACGACGTGTTCTACGCACAGGTGGGGGATGGCAACGACGACCATGCCTTCTGGGGCGCCCCAGAGGACATGTTGATGGACCGTCCCGTCTATTCTCTTGATGCTGAAAACCCCGGAACAGAGGTCACCGCCCAAACGGCCGCCGCGATGGCCTCTGCGTCCATGTTCTTTCGCGCGCAAGGCGACACGGCCTACGCCGATGAGTTACTCGAAAATGCCGTTCAATTGTTCGAATTCTCCGAGACATATTTAGGAAGATACACGGACACCGTGACCGATGCCGCGCAGTTCTACTATTCTTGGAGCGGCTATGAGGACGAATTGTCATGGTCTGCGAACTGGCTGTATCAGGCGACCGGGGATGAGGCCTATCTGCAGAAATCCATAGACTACTACGTGGAGCCGAACACCCACTTTGCCTATGGCTGGGACAATATGAGCAACGGCACCACGCTCTTGCTGGCGCAGCAAACAGGGGATGCGCGCTATATTGATGATCTGGACCGGCATCTGGACTACTGGATGAACGACATCGCGACCACGCCCGGGACGGACACCAATGATGGCTTGGCCTGGATCGATCAGTGGGGCTCAAACCGCTATGCGGCTAATACATCGCTTCTGGCCACAGTGCACGCGAAGCACCTGGCTGAGGTTGGTCCCGAGGGCAATGCGGATCGTGTCGAGGATTTGCTGGATTTCGCCTCCGATCAACTGGATTTCATGATGGGCGACAATCCGGATGGGCAGAGTTTTGTTGTCGGCTTCGGCGAAGACTTTCCGCTGAATCCGCACCATCGCGGTGCATCAGGCACAACGCATGTGGATGACCCCGCGCCGAACGCCTACATCCTCCATGGGGCGTTGGTCGGCGGCCCGGCCCGGAATGGCGACTATGACGATGTGCGCACCAACTACGTCGAAAACGAGGCTGCAACGGACTACAACGCTGGTTTTTCGGGTGCATTGGCAGGCGTCTATGAGAGCCAGGTCTACGACATCTGGATGTGACGCCGTTCAAGATACCCGGATCAAGGATTTGTCATCACACTGGCCTTATCAGACGTGACTTACGATCCCTGTTCGCTTTTGCGGATGCGTCCGCCGATCTGTGAGCATGGAACATGCTGGGACGGACAGGGTCGCAAATCTGTTTTCAGTCTCTCACTACAGAAATGGCTGAAATCTTAGCATATGCGCGGCCTGTCCGGCGGTCTGCTGCCGACCTGATATCGTTGGGGTTGCACCTATGTTTGGTGCATGGACCAGTGAAAACAACCTATTGCAACATCCGCTGGGCGAGGAAGTTTTCATGACGCCAGACTTTATCATCGCAGGCGCACCGAAGTGCGGGACCACATCGCTTCATCAGATCCTGGACCAGCATCCGGACGCCTGGGTCGCAAGAAACGAGATCTATTTCTTCGATGCCGACGATCCGGTCGCCCATGGCGATTTCCTCGGCATTGACGGGGACGATTTATCATGGCGCCATCCAAGGGATCCGGCCATGCGAAAGATGTATGAGAGCCGCTTTGCCGACGCGCCACAGGATGCGCTGATCGGCGAGGATACCACGACCTACCTTATGTCCGACGTGGCCCCGTTCCGTATCAAAGCGGCCGATGACAAGGTGAAGGTGATCTTCATGCTGCGTGATCCGGTCAAGCGGGCGTTCTCGCAGTATTGGCACCTGCTGCGCAGCGGGCGCACCTGCGACTCCTTCGAAGCCGCCCTGAGCAGCGAGATGTCCATCGTTATGGGATCGACCTATGCGCCACGCTTGCGAAACTTTTACGCAGCTCTTGGGGAGAAGCGTGTCCATGTCGTTCTGTTCGAGGAATTCAAAGCCGATCAACAGGCCACACTTGACGGTTTGACTACATTTCTGGGCCTGTCCCCCATGTCGGTGGAGTCAGTTGAGACCTGGCACAACAGGACAAGATACCCGGCAAAAGCGGAGACGTTGCAGCGTCTCAACCGTGTGGGCAGGCTACTGGTCCGGTATCGGTATGCGCGGCACTTCAAACGGCACGTGCCGTTGTCATCGCGTATCGGGCACAAGGCATATCGGCGCTGGTTTCGCTTTGTTTCAGAACGAGTGCTTACCCAAGATCACCCGCCTTCAGACATGCGAGCGAAAACACGCGCATATCTGTGTCAGCATCTTTCAGACCGCAATGCGGGGCTCTCTGATCTTCTTGGCAAGGATTTGAGCCAGTACTGGCAGGGGTTCACGGAATAAGGGAATGCCTAAAACCTAGGCAACAAATGCCCCTTGGCGGCAACAGGCGGCCAAATCGTGTTCAGGTCGGCAAGCCGCCGCGTATGTCCGGGGTTGGTGTTTGTTCGCGCCACCTCTGGACGGTATTTTTTGAGCACTTCCTTGCGATCCCTGCGCTTTTATGGATGTGGAAAAATGCGAGCAATGCGTCGACGTCTAGGGCAGGTTTTCCTGTCAAAAGCTGCTCTTGCCGTTTGTCTGCTGATGCCCTTTGCCGGGTCGGCGCAAGAGGACACCTCCTTCTTCGAGCCATTCGATACCTTGGCAAAGAGCCGGTGGTTCATTTCCAGCGGCTGGGCCAATGGAGACCACCAGAGCTGTCTATGGCACCGGGATCGAGTTGCCATTGAAAACGGCAAGCTGTTGTTGTCGCTGACTGCGGATCCCAAGGAAGACCGGGATCTGAGCTGTGCCGAAATCCAGACCCGCGATCGGTTTGGATATGGCACCTACGAGGCACGGATGAAGGTTCCATACGCAGAGGGGATGAACGCCAATCTTTTTACCTTTATCGGTGCGCCGCAGGAGCGCCCGCATAATGAGATTGATTTTGAGTTCATCGCGCCCCGCCAGCCCGCCTTGCAAACGAACTTCCACACGGCCGAGAGCAGCACCAACGAGGAGGTGCATCGCACATCGGAGGACGACGGGTATCGTACATACTCTTTTATCTGGGAACCGGACCGTATTCGCTGGTTTATCGACGGCTCCCTGATCCGCGATCAGCGCGGCGGTGTTTTACCGGACGAGCCACAGAAAATTTATCTTAGCCTATGGTCCACTGACACTCTGATCGACTGGATGGGGCGGTTCGATCCGGCGTCTGCCCCGCAGACATTACAAGTGGACTGGATGGGGTTCACTGAGCTGGGCAGCGGCTGTGCTTTCGATGAGTCAGTGCTGTGCAATCCCGACGTGGACGCATCGCTGTGAGCAGACCCTGTCTCACCTGGCTTTGGCGCATTGGAGCACCAAGTGCATGATGATCTCTCAGGCGCGCCTTGTGAATCCAGCCGAGAACACGCTTTTCGCGGTGCCAGCGGTCGTGCTGTCCATGCTCGTTTTTGCCTATTCGGTGAATTTCGGTGCGATCTCGATCCTCGCGTTCTATGGCTGCTGGGCGCTGCCCTTCGTAATCGCACCGAGAATCCTGCTCGCCCAGCCCAGGCCAGTCATGCTGCTGATAATCATGCCGTTCTTTTTCGGGCTTTCAACACTCTGGAGTGACGCGGCCGGGGCCACCTTGCGCGCCGCAATCCAATACACCATCACCTTCGGTGCGGGCTTGATTGCGGCGCGGATCGTGTCGCTTGGGAACCTGGCGCTAGGCAGCATGATTGGTTGTATGCTGGTGCTGATCTATTCGATCATGCAAGGTGGTTATTCATACGACTATATCGACGGTGATTTCGCGTTTCGCGGCGCGTTTTCGTCAAAGAACCAGCTGGGCTATTTCGCGACGCTCACAATTCTCTTCTCGCTCTCGCTGATCTGGATCTTTCAGAGCATACGCAGTGTTCAGCTTGTTGCTCTTCTCAGTGCCGGGCTTGGATTCGCAATGCTCTGGATGTCGGATTCCGCGACATCCTTGCTGTCGGCGATGGCTGCTCTTGGTGCGATTGCTCTGATCGGAGGTGTCGTGCTCTTGCCGCCCCGGTTGCGTCGCGCTGCCGTTTTCATCATTGTGATCGGCGGTCTCGGAACTGGCCTTGCCGGTCTATTGCTTGGCGGATTTGATGCGGTGTTATCGGCGTTCGGCCGAGACACAAGCCTGACCGGGCGCACTTACCTGTGGAACCAGGCCCTTGAAATCGGTGGGCAGCAACCGCTTTTTGGCCTTGGCTACAACGCGTTCTGGACCCACGGGCGCCCGGAAGCAGAAATGCTTTGGCAAGAATTCTACATCACCGCACGCACGGGGTTTCATTTCCACAACGCGCTGATCGAGACATATGTGGGCGTTGGCTTGGTGGGTCTCGCTCTTGTTGTGGGAATGTGCATATTGCTGTTTGTACTGCCGTTGCGCGCAGCTTTGCGGCCCGAAAACACGGCCTCCCTATTGTTGATTTTCGGTCTCTCGGTGCTTTTCCTGGTCCGCTCCGTGGCGGAGGTTGATTTCGTAACGCCTCACACAGTGGGCACCTTCCTTGTCAGCTTCATTCTGATGCGGCTTCTTGATCGCCCGCAGCCTGTTCATCGACGGGCTTTCCCGTCGGTCACAGAGGTGCACTTCGTTTCCCAGCGCAGTGTGGTGCTATGAACATGAGCCTGTATCGAAAAGCTCCGACAAAGTCCTGCACGACTGCCTGCCTTAGTCGTGCACAGCCAGTGGTTTTGGAGAACCTGCGATGACGCATCCCGTGAAAGAACGTGATATCACATGGAGAAGGGAAGCGGCGCGGAGCTTCAGCCGCGACCGCGAGGAGCCCAGTCTGGATCTGGGTGCGATCACGCGGGCCGTTCGCCGACAAGCCCGGTTAACGATATTGTGGGCGACGGCGGGCGCCATTGTCGCAGTCCTCATGATCCTGGGTACGCTGCCACGCTACACTGCCGTAGAGACTGTCCTTCTTGACGAAGAGCGCGGGGAACTGCTGAACCAGGTTTCGCCACTTCCCAATGCCGTCAGATCGAACACCGCCGTACAGAGCGAGATAGAGATCATTCGCTCCCGAGTTTTGGCGCTGAACGTAGTCGATCTGCTTGAACTTGATAAGGACGAGGATTTTCTGTCGCCACCAGTCGGCATAACCGAACGGGTGCTTGGGCTCGTCTCAAAGGCGACAGGTACCCTCGCGGACCTGCTGACACCTGAACCACCCGCACCGTCAAGCTCGGTTTCTGCCGATGGAGGGACAGCTGAGGAAGGCGGGCTGGATTTCAACCTTGCCGTCACTGACCGCGACCGGGCTGTGCGGATACTGCGGGACCGCCTGTCAGTATCCCGTGCGGGACGCAGTCTTGTCATCCAGATCGGTTTTTCCGATTTCGAGCCACGCCGCGCCGCAATGATCGCACGTGGTTATGGCATTGCTTACGAAAGCTTTCAGTTGTCGACATCGACTGCAATTGCCGCCGAAGCCGAGGAGTGGCTCCGTGATCGGTTGGATGTTCTGGAACAGCGAAGCATTGAAGCCGCCGCCGCTGTGCAGGAATTTCGCGCGGCCAACGACTTGGTTCAGGTGCGCGGCGATTTGCTGACAGAGCAGCAGCAATCGGAGTTGGCCAGCGCGCTTGTGAGCGCTTCGGCCAGCGCTGCCGAAGCGCAGGCACAGCTTGAAAGCATGGAGTCGCTTCTGGCGAGGTCCAAACAGGGGGAGGAGATTGTCACTGTACCTGGCCTGAATGGACAGCTGGAGCCATCGAGTGAAGCACTTCGGAGCGAGTACCTTGATGCGCGTTTGCGGTATAGCCGACTGGTGACTCAGTTTGGCAGTGAGCACCCACAGGCACAGGACATCAACGAGCGGATGCAATTGCTGCGCGACGCTCTTAAGGTGCAACTTGAGCAGGCAACGGAAGCCGCACGTGTCACTTACAATATCGCGCGCAGCCGGGAAAAATCCCTGCGGACCGATCTTGAATTGGCCACGGGCGGGTCGCAGTCGACACTTGCCCTGCGCGGTCAGTTGCAACAGCTTGAAGCCATCGCGGAAACCCACGCACAGGTTTATCGCGACTACCTCCAGCGTCTCGAAGTCACCATGCAGCAACAGGGCTTCCCGATCGCTTCGATCAAGGTGATTTCGCCCGCGGAAATCCCACGCGATGCCTCGAGCCCGAGAAAGAAAATGATGCTGGCCGCAGGCATTTTTCTGGGTGGTTTGATCGGTGTCCTGATCGGGACATTGCGGGAAATTTCGCCCAAGCCTGCCCGCACGGTATCTGAACTGCGCCGAAATGCCGGGCTACGTTGCGCCGGGCTGTTGCCCCGGCGCCGCAGCGTCAAGGACAAAGGCGCGCTGAATGCCCGCAAACGCACGTTGGAGCGGCTGGCCCAAGCCTGCGATAGCACCGTGATACAGAACCAGGGGCGGCTGGTGGCAATAGCGCCATTGCTGCCCGGGCTTGAAAAGCCAAGCGCTATGCCCGCCGAACTTGCAGCGCATCTGTCGCGCAGTGGAGCGCGGCGCGTTTTGCTGATCTTTGAAGACGAGGCACAGATATCGCCGGCGACACATGCCGAGACAGGTCTTGAGGTTGTGGCACTTCGTAGCGTGGTGGATGGCATTGATGTTTCGGACGGCGATTTCAGCCTGATCGCCCGCCGTCTGCGCGAGGAGTTCGATGTGGTCCTCCTTGCACTGCGTCCCATTGCAGACGCATATCGGTCAGATCCTCATGCCTGGGCCTATGATACGACGTTGCTGCGGATACCTTGGGGCAAGGTGTCGTCGGATTTCGTCACCGATGCACTGGCGGATCATCCGAGATTTCGCGACGCGCTTTCCACCACAGTGCTGGAGGATGCCGAACTTACGGTCGCGCGGAAGTACATGAGCTCGGGCAGCTATGAGGAGCTTGAGATCAATGCGTGAGGTGCGGGTTTTCTGGCGCACCAAGTTGCGGGCGGTGGCTGCGACCCTCATGATCACAGCTCTTTCTCTCATTGTGCCGTTGCAGTCGCGTGCACAGACCGGGACCGAGGTTGTCGAGGGCCATACATTAGCACCGCAACAGGTCATTGATATCCGGATCGGGCGCTGGGATCCGGTTCAGGAGACCTATAGTGACTGGCCTGCAGTCGGTGGGGCCTATCCAATCAGCACAAGCGGAACCGTGACGCTTCCCATTGTAGGCACTTTGACAGTGGCCGGTATGACACCCGATGATCTGGCGATGCAGATCTCTGATCAGCTCCAGGTGGGTATCGGTCTGCGCGGTAATGTTGAGGTCGTGGTTAACATTGCGGAATTTGCCCCGATTTACGTGCTGGGCGATGTGCGCGCCCCAGGTGTCTACCTCCATGCGCCGCAGTTGACCGTTTTGCAGGCGCTCAGCCTGGCCGGAGGCATCGACGGCCCGGGAACCTCTTTCGTACAAGGTGAAAGCAGTGCGTTGAATGCGCTAGGCAACTACAGGGTTCGCGAGCTTGAACTGTTGCGGCGGCTGGCGACACTCTCCCGTCTGCAAGCCGAGGAAGCCGAGACGGAGATGACCCCGCCCGAAGAGCTTACGGCCTCGTCGCTGGGTGCTGAGTTGATCGCGGAGGAGCGGAGAATTATGGCGGCGCGGCAATCGGCCTTTAGTTCAAGCCTTGCGCAGATCGACGATCTAGACGTTTTGCTGCGGGAACGCATCGCTCGACTGAACGCACAGGCAGAGTTGCGTGAAAAGCAACTTGGCTTGCTGGAAGGCGAGCTTCGGGACGCTGCAAGTCTTGTCGAACGCGGTCTGTCGACCACCTCACGCCAGAGCGCGCTTCAGCGCCAAGTGACGGATCAGCAGGTGCGGCTGCTCGAAGTGGAAACCGCCCGACTGAATGCTGAGCAGCGCCTCAACGAAGCGCGCCGCGACCGCCTTGATCTGGTTAACGAACGCAGTCGCGAATTGGTACAGGGACTACAGGATCAGCGTGCGGCCATCGGAGAACTCAGGCTTCGCATGGAAACTGACGCTGCGCTGTTCGCTGACGCCACTCGAACGGGCACGGGACTTGTGCAGCTTTCCGCACTCGTTGCGCCGCAGTTGCAGATTACCCGGCAGGGGGCGGAGGGGCCGATGACGTTCCCTGTTGGACGGGGCGATTTCATCCAAGGCGGTGACGTATTGGAGGTCGTGCTGGACGTACCGAGTCCAAACGACGCGATTCCTATGCGCAGGCTCTCTGAACCGGCAACCTCATCACCGAGCGTCGAGGCGGCCCCATCTGCTGATCCAAAAACCGCACTGGACCAAGCCGAAAGCGTCAAGAAAGGCCTTCCGCCGTCCTGAACGCCCCGGAGGGCTGGTCAGTGCTGAGGTTCCGGCACCGGCGCTCGAAGAATGTCGACAAGCTGATTGATTTGCCAGCCGGGCACCATTTCGGGACGTGCGGCATGATCGCGGGCAGCTTTCGATGCGCGCTCGTAGGCACTGGTGTCGTGCCAAAGATGCCGAAGCTGGTCAGCCCATGTTTCGATCGGCGCATCTTTGTCCAGAATAATGCCGCCCGGCCCCACCGCTTCAGGCAGACCGCCGGTCCTAGAAGCCAGCACCGGTATCCCACTGACCTGCGCCTCGGCGGCTATGCGACCAAAAGCTTCCTGCCACTGGCTGGGTGCCAGAACGATCCGAGCCTCGCCGTACACAGTGCGCATGTCATTCGTCGACGGTCGCAATGTGACGTTCGGTAGCTTGGCCAGAGCAGCGGTCAGGCTTTTTTCCTGATCCGGCGGAAGTTGCCAGCCGCGCACGAAGACAAAGGGGATTTCAGGACAGGCCGCAGCAACACCGAGAGCAATGTCGACACCTTTGTAGGGATGCGGATTGATGAACGTCACATTCTGGCGGGTCGAGTTCACCCTATACTTCTCGGCCTCGATCATCGGATAGATAACGTCGGCATGCACACCGTCGGTTTCGGCAAAGCGCTCCGCGGTAAATCGGGAATTGGCGATGAACCCAAGATTTGCCAGACTGCGGATAGAGCCGCCAAGGTCTTCCTTTTCAACATTGCGGAGATAGATGAATGTGCGGGTTTTCTCACGGTCGATGGCCTGTGCCATCGGAACGGGAAGCCGCGACTGGAAGATGACCGCATCCGCACCGAAGTCCCGGACAACCCGTCGCGCGACCCTGTCTGCAAACCAAGCACGAAAAACCGGGTAACCAAGGCTGTCGTCGCGCACATAGCCATCGCGTGTCAGCTTCAGGAGAACGCGACCCCGCACACCCAACCAACCTGTTCCGGTTAGTCCAGCCAGCACCGCCGCATCGTGACCTTTCGCCCGCAGCCGTTTGACAAGCTCATGCGTACTGGACTGTGCGCCGCCGTACATTTGGGGCAAATGCGGATGGGCGCTGCCAAAGAGAATGCGTAGAGGGCGATCAGTCTTTGTACCTGCAGTGTGCATCGGAACATCCATGATTGGGTGGCGGGGCCAGGAGATATCGGTACGTGTGGATTAGGACGGCATACAACATCTCGTAGTGTGCTGCCGGGTCTTGGACAACCGAACGTCCTGATCCTGGCGCAAGAGCCCCTCGGAGACAGGCGTACCGCTGAAAAAATCACATATGGCGCTGTTTTCAAGGCATTTTTCGCATCCGGCAGCCAACTGATTCTACAATGTGCGGATGAGCTTGGTCGCCATCACAAATACGGTCACAAGGCCCGATCAGGAGCGTTCCCAGGTTCTCAATGTGCTGATGTGTCGTGCAGTGTGATCGATTGAAAAGCAACAGATGCCCGAGCACATGGCCCGAATGTGCGAAAACCATGCGAAAGCGCAGGTTAACGTCGGCGGTGCCTCGCCTGTACCAACAACCGACATACTGCAACCGCAGCAATTGTCGTACGCTTTTTGCGCGAATCCCATGGATTGTCGGGACGAGCAGTCTGAATCTCAGTTTGTGCAAAACAGCATATACCGGCGGACACGTTGAGGGGAAAAGGTAGTGGCCCCTCATCCGATTTTGTTTTGGTGGCGTACCGCGGAGATGACCAGAAACAAGGATGCTAGATGATGAAATCGATCGAAGTAGAACCTGGCCACCCTGAACATCGCGTCCCGTCTGCTGGAGGTGCAACTACCGCAGCGTGGGCTGGTTTCCGGAACAGAGATACGCCCCTCGGAGGAACGATAAAGAGGGGTATGGATGTCACAGTTGCACTCACCATGCTGGTTGTGCTGTCCCCACTACTCCTCGGGCTGATGCTGTTGGTCTATGCCTCGTCATCGGGGCCGGTTCTCTATCGCCATCGGCGTGTTGGATATGGCAATCGACCTTTTAACTGTCTGAAGTTTCGAACGATGGTCGTCAACGGCGATGACGTTCTGGAGAGGCATTTCCAGCGGTATCCAGATGTACGTTGTGAGTGGGAAGAGACCAGAAAACTACAAGACGATCCGCGGGTCACCGCAACCGGCCACGTGCTGCGGAAACTCAGCCTTGATGAACTTCCACAGCTTTTTAATGTCCTGCGCGGGGATATGAGCCTCGTTGGTCCGCGGCCGGTCCCGGCAGACGAACTACGCTTGTACGGAAAATCACGACGCTTCTATCTGCGCTCCCGTCCCGGCATCACGGGCCTTTGGCAAGTAAGTGGACGCAACAGCACCACTTACAGGCGCCGTGTGGCTTACGATCGATTGTATGTCGAGCGTTTCAGCAATGCATCTGATATGGCGATCCTTGCCAAGACCCTACCTGCGGCGATGCGTTCAAGCGAGACTTCATGATCGAAAAATCCGGTCACGCGAGTTTGCCGGACCGGGGAATGACGTTGCCCAGCGGCACTGTAACGCGAGCCGAGACGTGCTCCACAGATACCGGAAAACGGGCTTGTGTCCCCGACAACAGTTCGGATGCTGCTCCGTCTCAACATATGGCGCAGGCACCTTTGGTGTCCGTCATCATGTCGAATTTCAATGGGTCGCGCTATTTGGAGGCAGCGGTTACCTCCGTTCTGTCACAGTCGTACCGGAACCTCGAACTGATCGTGGCCGATGATGCTTCTGATGATGACAGCCTGACGATCCTGGAGCGACTGAAATCCGGCGATAAAAGGCTGAGAGTTATCGCCAGGGACAACAATGTCGGCCCGGCCGGTGCCAGAAATACAGCCCTTGATGCCGCGCGGGGAACATGGGTAGCCGTGGTGGATGCCGATGACCTCCTGCATCCTCGGCGGATCGAACGGCTGCTGGCGGCCGCACGTGCGCTTGGGGCCAATGTCATCGCTGATGATCTGGTGAGCTTCGGATCGGCGCCGCTGGCCGGGCGCACGTTGCTTGATGGCAGGCATCTGACCGGGTCCTTGCAATTGACGCCTGCTGAACTGGTGCGGAGCGACGGCGTTACCTCGGGCCTCGGATCATTTGGCTATCTCAAGCCGATGATCCATCGCCAGACACTTGGTTCGCTGCGTTATGACGAAACACTGAGGGTTGGCGAAGACTTCGACCTGTACGCGCGACTGCTGTTGGCAGATGCCAGATTTTTGGTCATCCCGGCGCCGCTCTATCTCTATCGTCAGCACGGAAAATCGATATCCAATCGTCTGTCGATGCCCGTCCTGTTGGGTCTTCTGAAGGCCCATCAGCGGTTGGCAGCCGACGCTGCCAGACTCCATACCAATACTCCCGATCTGCAGCAGGCCCTGCGCGCACGTGGGGCGGCACTGGATCGTGCGCTTCGGTATCAAAGGCTTGTCGATGCGATCAAGACGCGTAAGGTGTTTGACGCTGCGGGGCGGGTCCTGCGCGATCCAGTGCTCATCGGCGATCTCGTAACCAGTCTTTTGGATCGGAAAAGGCGCAAGCGGTCAGAGAATAATATGGATCGGCGGGTATTTCCGCACACGATTGTGCTCGCCGAAACCGATATGGTTGAGCAGATCCCAGCGTCCCCGGGTGCATTGCGCATTCCAGTGACCGCGCAAGATAGTTCCAAACGAGACTGGAGCGCGCATCGGGCCTTGGCCAGCCGCCTCGCACGTCTCGCCAGCGTTGGTCAATCCGATATTATCGCTGATGGTGCCGCAGGTCTGGACGCCCTTGGGTATGTCCCGCTCTGGAAGTCAGCCCACGTACGGCTCAAACGTGAAAATGCTAGGCACGCAGCTGTCCCGCCCGGCGCCGAGGTCGCACTATTGGTGGACCGCCACTGACGGCTGTCCTGTTGGCGGCAAGAGCAACCTGACATCAATGGCCGGTGCCGCATCACCGGCCATCGCAGTCCATCCGAGTTTGTCCGACATGATTTGGCGTGCGATCGGCCAGATCCGGTTTGTGGCACCAAACAGGTAACGCAAGGCGACCCAAGCCCCCTTTTCGCGGCGCAGATCCAGAAACACACGGTGGTCGCGTTTGCGCCGAACCTCATCACGATGCGCCTGCATGGCTTGAGTGAGAGCGGGAGACAGCCCATCCATTTGCAAATGAGCAACCAGCCGATCATGCATTTCAGAAAGCTCTGCCGCACCGTGCTGCGCGCTGAGCGAGGTCCTTCTTATCGCGGCTGCGTATCCAGGGCGACGTGTAAATTTCAGCCGCGCGCCAGCAAGCAACGCACGCAAATAAAGATCGTAGTCCTCTCCGAGCCGCAGGCGGGTATCATATCGCAGACCGTGACGGTTCAGAAACTTGCGTGACATCACAGGCTTGAGAAAACCAAGCTCACCTCTGGCGACATTCTTTCTGCGCAGGTTCCCGAGGACGAACTGCGTGATCCCCAGCGTCTGGAAATCGGGTGTGATGTCAGGCCATGTCCGATCCATCAGCCCGCCGATCCTGTCGGTTGTGACAAAAGCAATATTGTCCGCCAGCATCTCAGCGTCATCACAGGCCATGAGGCGGCTGAGCCTTCCCGGCAGGAACACATCATCAGCGTCCAGAATTGCGACAAAGTCGGCGGTGGCAGCGTCCAAAGCCCGGTTGCGCGCCGCCGCCGGCCCTTGGTTGATTTCCGCAGTGAGAAGCCGGACACGCGCGTCGGCCTTGGCCTCTTCAAATGCGACGGCGGCGGTCGCATCCAGCGACTTGTCGTCTACCACAATGACCTCAAGGGTCTCGGGTTGGGACAATGCGGATCGGATAGCCCGTGCAAGCGTGTCTTGCGCATTATACGCGGCAATGATGACCGTTACGCTTCGTTGCATAGGCCCTCTGTCCGATAATCTTGGAGTAACGCCCACCGGGACGCCATAAAAACAATAATCTACGCGTGAACCATGTCTATAACAGATAAAGGGCGTTGGCGATCAACAGGCATCTAACCGCCGCTGATGATGGCAAATTTAGCAGTTTGCCGCGTCAGAGATCGCTTTCTGACGATGCGTGTTTCGAGGACGCTTTTCGAGTCACTTTGCCGCTCTGCGAGATCTCGTGTTTTCGTTCCGCGACGCGCAGCGCGATCAACCCGAGATAAGCCAACTGCACCGCCACGACGACCGCAATCACAAACAGAACGAGGGTAATGGCTTTGAATCCAGCCAGGATACCCAGAACTGTCGCAGCGAGGCCTGAAACAAGGAGAGCTATCAAAAAAACTGATATTCGCATCAACGCTCCAGATGCTGAATTTGCGATACGGTTGAGGCACAGCCATCAATCGTTTCGTGTTTTTGACGAACAGAGGTTTCCAACCAATTACATTTTGCCGGCTCTCGCGCAAGAAGATTACCGGCCACCCCACTTGAGGCATGTCAGCTGAAGCAGCCGATCACCTTCCGCCTTCAATTTGAAGGTAGCCCGTCGCGGTCACGCTGTGTGTGACCGTAGATCGCGACAGTGCGCAAACCCAGCAAGGATGACATCGTCCCAAGATGCAATGCACCCCGTAGCAGGTTGGCGTTTCTATATCTGTCGAAGGGCAAAGTCATAAGGGCAAGCATGGCGCAATACGCGACTTTTGCACCCGCCAACGGCAAGGCCACCCAGCCCTTCGTCGGATCATCGGCTCTGCGCAGCAGACTGCCATGGGTCTGGCCCATTCTAAAGCGGCGCCGGAACAACCAGGAAAACGTCATCCGCGATTCAGGTACCGTCTCGTCGACATGGGCCAGGGGCGCAAAGGCAAGTCGCGCACCAGCACGCATGGCATCTGCAAAAAACGCTGTATCTTCGCCACCCGAGACCCCGCGGTCGAGATCAAAACGACGACCAGCCAGCGCTGGATGCCCGAGATCCATCAGAACATTGCAACTGTGCCCGGCGATTGGCCGGCCATCGGGCCCGAGTTCGGGCTGGGTGTCGTGGATCCGAAGGTGCCGCATCCACTCCGGCGCCTCAACGGCATAGACAGCGCGGGTTGGCCCAACCACCACGTCGGCCCCTCCGGTCGACAGCCGCTCAAACAGTTTGGCCAGCCACTTCGGATGCGCCAATTCGTCATCGTCTATAAACGCGCAGATTTGCAGACCTTGACGGTCAACCTTATCCAGTATGGCGTTCCGCGCGATCGAGATGTTACCGGACGGCGCATGCACATAGGTGATCAGGTGACTTGTCTGCTTCGAGAACGTGGCAACGGTCTCCTTCGCGCTTGGCGTGATGTCATTGTCGGCAACGATGATGGACAACCTCAGGCCATCGGGCAAAGCCTGTGCGTCAAGAGAGGTAAGCGTCTCAATCAAAGAGGGACGCTGGAAGGTACAAATGCCAACGGCAACGGTAACGTCGAGCGGGGCACCTACACCGGGCACCTCCGTGATCGGCTCTGGCAGGTGCGGGGTCACTTTGGGGACCAGCAGCTGCCGCCAGAAACCCAGCGACCAGGAAAAATGCATGATCATGGCGATGGGCGCTGCTGCCAGAGCAAGTGGACCACGGCGCGCATAGGCCAGTCCGAATGCACCAATCAAACAAGCCGCAACCCAAACCGCAGCAGGCAGCGCGAAGACAGGTGCTGCGAAGGCAAGAGCGGAGGCCGCAGCTACAGGTGCCACGGCAATCATCAGCATCTGCCGTAGCCGTGGCTTCAAGCGATGTTTCAGTACCGTGCGGGCGCGACCGCTGCCGAAGTTCAGATACTGCCGCGCCAGTGCCAGAAGAGTCTTTCGCGGCATGTAGTCCAACCGAGTCCTTGACGTGAGCCATATCTTATAGCCTGCCTTGGTCAGGCGCATGTCCAGCTCCGCATCCTCATTGTGCGAGAAGCTCTCATCATAGCCGCCGACCGTGCGGAAAGCCGCGAGCTGCATCAGTGCATGATGCCCGTGATCAACAAATGTGCCAGAGCCAGCGCTTCGGTGCGCCGACCCACCATTGCCCAGACGCGCGTTCTGAGTGAGAGCGATGGCGCGCTGCAACGGTGTGTTTCCGGTCGCATGCATGGCGACAACGACGCTCTGCGCACCGGTGCGCTCCGCCTCCTCCAGAAGCACATCCACGTAGTCCTGGGGATAGGCAGAGTGGGCGTCGAGACGTACGAGCCAGCGCATGTCCTCGCCAAACGCTTCGCAAGCACGATTGACGCCCGCGCTTTGCAAGCGGGCCGAGTTGTGCAGCAAATGAATATCGAACCGCGACACGGAGGCAATCTGATCAGTCACGATATCGACGGTCCCGTCTGTAGAACCACCATCGGCGATGACGAGGCGGGTCGGCGCATCGCAACTCAGACGCCGGTCGAGAAAAGGTTTGAGCCCGTCAATGACGCCCGCAATATACGCGGCTTCATTCAGCGTCGGTATGACGATTAGAACGCCGCCGCGATCAAGATCGGTGGTAGTTTCCACCGTGGCCTCGCTGGTCGGGGCGATTTCCTCCACCAGTGCGCGAGCCTCGACTTCGCTAGCGCGCCAGGTGTCAGATGGGGCGGACCGCTGCCGCGCCCGAAGGCCAGCAAGCAGTTCGTCGTCTATCGCATTCAATGCCTTTGTAACAGCAGCCTCACTGGCCTCGGGAAGTATCAGCCCAATTTCGAGAATGCGCAGCCGCGTCGCGATCTCGGTTCCTTCGAGTGCGATTGCGGGCACTTGGTTCAGGCCGCTTTCATAAAGTCGGTTCGGCAACAGCCAATCCGAATTGCTTCCCGCGTCGTATCGGTCGACCAGCCAAGCCAGATCGACCTCGCCATAGATCTGGCTCAGATCTTCGGGGTATCGATAGGGGCCACCAAAAATGAGGTCAGGATTTCGCGCTACAACATCATGGAAGTCAGTCAGCTCGTCGAGCGCCGGACGACCGCGCAACACGACCCGATACCGCCCCGGACAGGCGCGGGTCAGCGCATCGAGGCATCGCAGCGAAAACGCACATCTGAGAATACCGAACCAACCGATGTGAACGGGCTCAGCAGGCGAGAGTCGTGGGCGTGGCTGGACGATGGGCATTTCCCCGAGGTCTTGGGTCATGACCTTGTTTTCGACCAACAAGGCCGGGACCCCGGGGCGGTGATACACGTCGAAATACTCCCGCAAGAAACCGGGAGACGACACGATCAGCTTATCGACATCCCGACACAGGCGACGTTCCAGCCATCGCAGGCCGCGCGCTGCCCACCCGGACCCAACCATGAGCCGGTGGATATCGAGGACTTCGTAGATCAGCGTAGCGCGATGCCCGCTCGGTGAAAATCTCCGCAGCGGGACCGCCAAGGCCAGCATCTCAAGATTTCTGCAAAGAAGGATGTCGTAGGGTCCGACCCCAGCCAAGTTTCGCTGCGGTCGCAAACGCTGACGCAGCACCTGGAGCGCACGTTGCAGCATTCTCGCATTGTGAGTCCGCCCCAGAACCAGCGCATATCCGGGCAACGCGCCCTCACCGCGCCGAAAACCGGCAAGCGTCACCTGCGCACCGCCCAAGCGCAACATCTCGACCCGTCGCCAAATGGCTGCATCGCTTAGGTCGTGCGCCAGATACAAGATCCGGGGCCCGTGATCCGACGAGTGGTCTCGTGCACTGCTTTGGGGTACAACACCCGTCTTTTTCATTCTGCCACCTAGCGCTAGCGGAGCGTTTTCGGAGTACCCATGGCGCTTGGAACAAGTCAAAGGTGATCCCCGGAGGAGGCGAAGGCCAGCCGATTCCCTGCCCCACTATGAGCAAGAAAACGAGCATCGCAGGATAATCCGGTCACGCTCACGTCAACACGTCAGCGTTGCCGGTTTGAGAAGCAGCTGGACAGGTATGAGTCTACATTTCTTGCAGGATCTTGCTCTTGCCGACCGCGGGCGGGCGAGAAGCTGCTGAAAGGAATGCTGCAACTGCAAAAGGGCGGGTATCCAGCGGCGTACTGTGATCAGGTCGAGCCAACGGCACAAAGTCGGTTCATTTGAGACACGGCATGGCACAACATCCGCCCGAGACGATTGTCAAAACCGCGAAGCAGAGCAGCTACGGTAGCACCGTCGCACGCGGCACGTTCCATACTGCGCTCAGCCAAGGGGTCACCGTAGGGTGTCAGATCGGATCAGTGATTGTCCTATCCCGATTACTGACGCCTCGGGACATCGGTCTGATTGCAATGATCGGCCCAATAATCGCGTTCCTTTCGATGTTCAGGGACATGGGTCTTTTGCAAGCGGTCATTCAGCGGCGCAGCCTGACATATGGACAACTGAATGCGCTCTTCTGGATCAATATGAGCTTGAGCGTCGCGCTGACGGTTTTCCTGATGCTCATGGCACCGCTCGTGGCGCAGTTTTACAACGAACCGGACCTGACATGGCTTATCCGGGCCCTGGCGCTCAATATGGTCGTCACGGCCCTGGGCGCCCAGCACTTCGCTCTTTTGAACCGCCAAATGGCTTTTGGCCGTATTGCAATAAACGCCGGTGTAGTTGCGGTCACGACCCTGTCGGTCTCGATCTGTTGGGCACTTATTGATCCCAGCCCCTGGGCATTGGTTGCCGGCACGATTGCAGGCGGGCTTATCGGCACGGTCATGGTGTGGTTATGGGTGCCCTGGACCCCGTCCCGCCCGGCACTCGCCGAAGGCACCAGAGATCTGGTTGGCTTCGGAGCAGGCGTAACCGGCTTCAAGCTGGCAAATTTCTTCTCGCGCAACCTCGACAGCATCCTGATCGGGCGGGTTTGGGGCGGAGCGGCCCTCGGGCTTTATGACCGGGCCTACAAGCTGCTGCTGTTTCCCCTGAACCGCGTCGCACAGCCACTGTCGCAGGTCATGGTGCCCGTTCTGTCCCGACTACAAGACGAACCGCAGCGCTATGCCCACATGTTTTTCCGCGTCTTCGGATTGATGCAACTCGCCGTTCTACCCGCTGTCGCAGCCCTGACCGCAATGGCGGATACGGCAGTCCCGTTTCTTCTGGGCGCGCAATGGGCGGAAAGCGCGCCGATCTTCGCTGCTCTGGGGATCGCGGGTCTGTCACAGGCTTTGGCAAATCCGACAGGATGGTTGTTCATCAGCCAGGGACGGACCACCGAGATGGCTTGGTGGGGGCTCACATCAGCGCTGATCAGTTGCGCAGTCTTCTTGTGGAGCGTGCAGTACGGCGTGGTACAGATGGCTTCGGCCTATGCGGCAGCCAGTATGGCCAAACTGATCCCGCTTTGGGTCCTGATCTGCCGCAAGGGCCCGATCGGGTTTGACAGCATCCGCAGCCGCATTGCCCCGCTGTTCTGTGCGGGCATGCTGACCTATGTAGCGATGCTGCTCATTCAGGACCTGTTACCCGAGACTGCCGTGTTGCGGCTTCTGAGCGGCACTGCACTTTGCTACGCCATGTTTGCGGGTCTCTTGGCCCTCACCCCCTTCGGTCGTGAGGTTCTTGCCGAAGTACGCGGCCTTTCCGCGATGGCACAGCGCATGCGTGCCGAGAAAGGCGCGATCTGACATGCGTATCATCATCGAGAACTGTGTTTTCATGAACGGTGGCGACAGTGCGATCGGCATTGCCCTGCGCGAAATCGTCACTGAAAGCTTCCCGAATGCAGAGCTTAGGTTTGCCGACTCCGGCATGCCAAGCATCGCACGCTACTACCCGGACATCGACTTCATCCCGTTGCCATCTTTTCTAATGGACCGCGCTCCGTCCATTCGACTCGCGGCGGCCCTCTTCGGGAAGTACCGCCGATATCTGGTGGTGCGAAAGCTCTACATGTCGGCGTCCGTAACCCTAACGCGGATACTGGCGTCGGTGGGACTGCCGCTGCCGACACCCGTGATGCGCGCCATCCAACCCTATCTCGATGCCGACTTCGTTCTTACCACCGGCGGCACATATCTGCTGAGCAAATATGACTACGGTCGACGAATAGTTGAGTTTCACAAGGACTATCAGCTGGGCAAGCCGGTCGCCGCATTCACCCAGTCCTTCGAGGCCTTTGCCGATGACTTTCGATCAAGGCATCTGGCGCCGCAATTGGACAAGATGGAACTGATCCTCGTGCGTCACGACACGTCGAAGGCGCATGTGCACGCCCTGATCGGGCGTTCGGATCACATCAAAACCGTGTCCGATTCAGTCTTTGCCCTTTGGACATCAGGTCCGACCTCACTTGCGGCCCGACGCCAGCGGTCAGGTCGCAGAGAGGATGATCGGCTGCGCATCGCCGTGGCGGTTCGCAAACTCAAGTTTTATGGTGCCCGCGACACCGAAACAGGGGCTGCCCATTTCAGGCAATCCATTCTTGCGGCAATCACCACCCTGGTCCGCGACAAGGGTGCCGAAATTACCTTCATATCGACCTGTCAGGGCATCCCCGAATACTGGACGGACGATTCCGCGGTTGCCGCCGAATTCGTTGCCGAGCTACCACCTGATGTTGCCGCCCATGTCAGGGTAAACCGCGATTTTCATACGCCACACGAGTTGATCCAGGTCTTGCAGACCTTTGACGGTCTGATTGCTTGCAGGCTGCATATGGCAATTCTGTCGATTTGCGCGAACACCCCGGTCCTGCCGATATCCTACGAGCCGAAATTCGAGGAAACCTTCGAAGAACTGGGTTTGCCGGAACTCGTGACCCCAATCGGAGAGATTGAGCCGGCGTCGTTTAGCAACCAGGTGCTGGACTGGCTCGTCTCCCTTGACGAGGTCGCGGCCAAACAGGAAGAGGCCGCTCCGCGGCTTCAGGCATCCGCCAAATCCGCTGGCGAAGCGCTTAAGCGCGCGCTGGCCAAACGCGGGGTGGGTCTGGGGTGACTTGGAAAGACTGCTACAGACCGCCCCCCATTTGCCATTCAGGGGTCGTCGCGACCCGCACAACATAGGAGTCGTCATGCGTATTCTCTTTGCTGGTGGAAACGGATGGCTGCCGGAAGCCAGCGGTGGCACACAGAACAGCACCGATCATCTTATTCGACAGAGCATGGCCGAGGGCCACACCGCCGCCGTCTATTGCGGGTTTTCCGGGCGCGGTGTGTTTGGGTTCCGCATGAAGGTGCAGCGGAAAATGACAGGTCGGCCATTCAGCATCGACCGTACGCAAGGCTACGAAGTCATGCGCACATGGGAGCCGTTGGATCCGGTGCGGATCGAAGCCGCGGTGGCAAGATTCAGGCCCGATGTCGTGGTGATCCAGACCCGGCGGTCAGCAGCACTTGGGCACGCTTTTGCACGCTTGGGCGTACCTGTTGTTCTTTATCTGCGGAATGTAGAATTTGATGAGAACGATGGAGATGTCAGCACCATTCCAGGCGCGCGTTTCATCGCCAATTCCGATTTCACGGCACAGGCATATCGCGACGCCTACGGCATTGACTGCACGGTGATCACCCCAACAATAGATTTTGAGAAGTATCGCTGCAATACCACGCGCGAGTTTGTGACACTGATCAATATCCACCCCAAGAAGGGCTACGAGATAGCGCGGGACATGGCCCGCGCCTGCCCGGACATCCCCTTCCTGTTCGTAGAAGCCTGGACGCTCTGGGATGAGCAGTTCAAGCAAATCATGACTGAAATCGACGCCCTTCCGAACGTCACTTTCATGCGCCGAACCTCTGACATGTCCAAAGTCTATGGGCGGACAAAGATCCTTCTAGCGCCAAGCCAGTGGGAAGAGGCCTGGGGCCGGGTTGCGTCAGAGGCACATTGCAGCGGCATTCCAGTGATCGGCTCCGACCGGGGCGGTCTGCCCCAGGCGATCGGGCCGGGCGGTGTGGTCTTGCCACACGATGCACCGATTGAAGATTGGGTGTCAGCGCTTCGAGAACTATGGTCCGATACGGACGCCTACACCACCCTATCCGAACGGGCGGTAACCTATGCGCGCCGACCCGAACTGGATTTCGAGCAGCAGTATAGGACATTCATCCAAACACTCGAGACAGCCTTGCCGCAACAGCCGATCCCGGACGGCGCGGTGGGATACGGAGCTCTGTTTTGAAGATCAGCTTCTGCGTCTCTAGCTTTCCGGCGCTGTCGCAGACTTTCGTGACCTCGCAGGTGCTTCATGCCGTGCGCAACGGGCATGATGTCACCGTGATCTGCAAAGCCATGGAAGCGGATACCCTCTTGTCGCCCGAGGATTGGGAAGCGCTTCGCCGCGTGCGTGTCGTGATCTGGCCATCGCCAAAGGCAAGTCTTCTGACACTTCTTCCGACCGCGCTTCGTAATCGGCTCGTGGCGCGGCTGGATCGGGACACCTGGCGCCGCCAGATCGACGCTGATGTCGTCATCGCCCACTTCGGCTATCGGGGGGCTGCAGTGGCAAGGGCACAGCGAGGATGGCGACAGCGACCGCCATTGGTGACCGTTTTTCACGGTCGCGATGTCAGTGTCGAGCTACGCCGAGACCGCATGGCACGCTACCAGGACCTCTTTGCCGAAGGTGATCTTCATCTGACGGTCAACACTCCCTTCGCAAAACAGCTGATCTCCTGCGGAGCCCCTGACGCGCGCGTTGAAAGCCATCATCTCGGGATTCCAGTTTCGCGATATCAGTTCTCGATCCCAGACCGCGAGGGCGCATTGCGGTTTCTCAGTGTCTGCAGACTGGTTGAAAAGAAGGGCCTTGATGTTGCCATTGATGCACTTGCTCTTCTGCATGACCGCCATCCCGAGATTGATTGGCGTTATGACATAGGCGGTGAAGGCCCCCTGACGGCTGCACTGAAAGCTCAGGTCGCGCTGGCAGGGCTCGAGAGTCGTGTGAGTTTTGTGGGAGCCCTGCCCCATGAAGAGGTGTTGCAACGCATGTCAAAGGCCGATGCGTTGCTGGCGCCAAGTTTGACCGCAGCCGATGGCGATCAGGAGGGTATCCCCGTGACGCTGATGGAAGCGATGGCGCTTGGCACTCCGGTCTGCGCGACCCGCCACTCTGGAATTCCAGAGCTTGTTTCCCACGACGAAACTGGCTTGCTTTCGGACGAGAGGGATGTGGAAGGGCTTTACGCAAACATCCTTTCACTTGTTCAGACCCCGCAGATGGCTGCCACGATGGCTAGAGCGGCGCGGGGAAAGGTTGAGAGTGAATTCAACGAGGATCGACAAAATGCACGTCTTATAGGACGATGCGAAATGCTGACGGCTGTGCCCCAAAACGCCGCGATCAAGATGTCAGTACCTGTCGTCAAGTGAATTGGAACACCACAGTCCGATGTGCAGAGCAAGCGCTTGCCCTCTGTGGTATCGGTTTGCGCGCCGGTTCGGGGTTACAGCAAGCGAAGCCTCAAGTGGTATTTGTTTCGTCCTTTTGTGCATTTTTGGAAAGCTTCGTAACAACCGAGCTGGAAGCCATCTGATTTCCGAAAGCCTGACAAATGTACCTACTTTGCGTTTGTAATCTGCCGTATTGCATCAAGGTACGGCATACCTTGCCCTTTGAGCAGATAAGTTTGCCGTAAACTCGTGCAATCTTCCCTGGCTTCAGTTCTTTGATAACCATCCTGGGTCTTCCGTTTTTCCTAAACACCGCAAGCTCAACTCAGGCAATGTCATCGACGTTGTGAGTGACCTGTTCATCATGCGCGGCGTGCCGACGTTCATTCGTTCGGATAGGTGGCGTTGGCACCCGCAGCGAACAACCGCCTTCCGCCCTCCAAGACCAGAACATCCCGCCTGCCAGCTTCAACGTCCGCTTTGGGGGCAGTTGATTTCAGGTCGCGTCTGCAGCGAAGGTCTGCAATCCGCTCTGTGTAAAGTTCCTCTCACACGCACAGCGAATGTCGGCAATCTGCCCGACTGAAACCGAAGCGCCTGTCACCCGAAGGCGGGAATCGAGCTATGGTGGCTCAGGAACACGGTTGGGATTTCTGCGTCAGTTAGATGTCAACATCCACTTCTATCACAAGGTGAGACTCGCTACAGCATTTGTCGGTTACGCGCGGCTCACCTTGGCTATGCTTTCAAACGCTGCAAGGTTCTGTAACTAGTGCTGCATCAGAATCGCGATGGGTGCCGTACGTTGTCGGAATACGCACAATCGGTCATATTTTCGATGCATCTGGCGCTGACAATCCTCATGGTGAACTCCACAAACATGAAAGCGGTGCGGCGAATAAATTCTCTCCAAATGGAACGACCTGGTCGTGATCGTAGAGCACCATACCTTGGACAAACTTCTTCCCGCATGCTTCTGCAAGTTTGCGCATGCCAGAAAAATCACTCGCCGAAACGGTAGCAGAGGCCTTCACCTCGATTCCGACGACCTCGCCGCGGCGGTTCTCCAATACGATGTCGACTTCGTTCTTGTCCTTGTCCCGGAAGTGCGAGAACGTGCACCTCTGTTCGCTCCAGGTCGCGATCTTCCGCAGTTCGCTGAACACGAACGTCTCCAGGATCGCACCGAAACTCGTTTTGTCCTTGCGGACCACTTCGGGTGAAACATCCCGCATCGCTGCGAGAAGGCCCGCATCATAAAAATGTAGTTTGGGTGACTTGGTCAGACGTTTCAGTCGATTTGTGAACCAGGGCTGCAGGGTATGAACAAGGTAGAGACTCTCGAAGACACTCACATACTTCTGTGTGGTGACATGATTAAGGTCGAGGCCAGCACCGATACCCGTGTAGTTGACCAACTGCCCCGAGTGCTCGGCAAGCACCGACATTAGTTTTGGCATGATGGCGAGTTTTTCGATCTGTGCGACATCACGGACGTCCCGCTGAACGATCGCATCAAGATAGCCGTGATACCAATCCTGCTTCCGGGACCATCTCGTCCGACCGAGCGCTTCTGGATACCCGCCGGAAAGGACGTTTTCAACGAGCTCATCACCGACGATCATATGCTCGGCTGTCGGTTTCTCCCGAGCAAAGGCTCGATCAATGAACTCTGATTTCGTACCCAGAATTTCTGCCTGTGAGAGAGGAAGTAACCGAACGACCTCCATGCGACCGGCAAGGGAATCCGCCACTTTTGGAATGGTCATGAGGTTGGCCGAACCCGTTAGGAGGAACCGCCCCGGAGTCTGGTCGTCATCGACAAGGTTTTTGATGGCGAGCAGAAGGTCGGGCGCGCGTTGGATCTCATCGATCACGGCGCGGTCCAATCCGCGGACAAACCCCACCGGATCATCGATCGCTGACCGCAAAACGTTGGCATCGTCCAATGTCAGAAAGGGCGTCTTGTCCGACGCAATGTCGGTTGCAAGCGTCGTCTTGCCGGACTGACGTGGCCCCGAGATGAGAACCACGCGGGTGTCGGACAGCGCCTCTTCTACTCTGGCCTTGGTAAATCTTGGGTACATTGCCGCGCGACTCCTCTCGACCGATTGAAAGTACGCGCCCGACCAATTGAAAGTCAATATCCGACCAATTGAAAGCGAGATACTGTCTGGTTGGCACTCGAACTGCTGACTGATTGAAAGTCAAAGCTCGACCAATTGAAAGCGCACCGGCCCTGACCGCAGAATTTAGACGTCTTCAGCTTCACCGCCAACGCTAAGACCAAGATCAGGCAAATCTCTGAGAGTCTCCAGATCAAACGTCACCAAGAACGTCTCAGTCGTCACAAATGTATGTGGCGCGCCGGGGCGCGGGGCGCGCGGGCCGCTCGCGATCAGATCCTTATAGCGCAGCCGGGCCAGCAGATCGCGACTGACCTCTTTGCCGAAGATGTCCTTGAGCCCCGCCCGATCGATCGGCTGGTGATAGGCGATGGCGCAGAGCACCCCCATCTCCATTTCGCTGAAGGCCAAGGACTGATCGCCCAAATCGGCGGCGGCATTGATCGCCTCGGCAAAATGCGTCTTGGTGCGGAACATCCAGCCGCCCGCAACCTGCGCCAACTCATAGGGACGACCGGTCAGCTCGGCCTGGATGTCATCGATCAGCATCTCGACCGAAACGTTCCCCACCACGCGTGCCAGATCCTCGCGCCCGACGGGCGTCGCGCTCGCGAACAGAACCGCCTCGATCCGCCCCATCCATTCGCGCCAGCGCAGCTCCTGCGGCAGATCCTCGAGGTCCCGGTCAAAGATGGCGCCGCGCTCGTCCGCCGGTTTCCGTTTCTTGGTTGCAGTTGTCATGGCGCGATCCCGTAGAGGCGGAACGTCGACCGTCCGGTCAGCTCTCGCGCAACTCCCATTTCCATCAGCCGATCACAAAACCGCCGCGCAGCACGGTCCGTCATGGGAATGTCGGTGCCCTGGATCAGCGGCGACAACATAGTTGACGGCGCAACCGCATCCTCAGACAGGAACAGCGCGACCGCCGCGTCCGATCCTTTGGCCCGTAGCTTTGGAGCAACCACTTGAAGCGCCGCCCCGCGCTGTGCCAGGTCTCGTGCCAGTCGGATCGCCTCTTCAGTGGACTGCAAAAGACGCTGCTGCACCGCGAGGTCAGCCCCCTGCCCGTTCCCGACGAGATCGCGCAATACTGCTTTGGTGAGGTTCAGGGCAGAGACGGGAAGGATCATCGGCCAATTCAGGCAACGTGCTAACACGATATCCGACAACAGACATGCCGCCCGCTCCGCCCGGTCGTCCACCGCCAAAACCGCGCGCACTACCGCAACACATCCAGCTAGTGGCCCATGGGTCCGACTATGGGCCACAGCCGATTGCAGCCAAACATCGACGTCCATCTCAAATTCGGACCCAACAAACCCTTTGAGCACCACTTGCCAATCGCGTCCGGTCAGTCGCATCCGCGCTGCCTCGCGCCAGAAGGCCAGGAGATCGCCATCCGGTCCCCGCGCCTCACCGGGTGGCGTCAGATGGAACGCATCGCGGATATCACCCTCTCGCGCCATCCGCCCCTGTAGTTTCGAGGTGGCGGCGGCCGCTTTCAACGCAACACAATTGGCAAGCAGTTTCACCGGCACGCCATAACGCGGATCGCTCACCAGCGCGTCCAGCGCCATGAGCGCTGCCCCGGATCGAAAAGCCACAGTTTCAAGGGTTTCCGCACGCAGGGAGGTGACCCAACCCGGGAGTTTCGGTAGAGTGTTCAAGTCGTCATCGATGGCTGCGGGTTGGTAGGTCATGCCACAAGACTATCTAGCAACGGCGCTTTTGGCTACCAGATAGTGTATAAACCGCCCCACCTTGAAGTTCGTCTTTATGTCCAATAATGTTGCCTTATCGGACATATCTGGGCTGCATTCAAAAATATGAGCGAACCATCTGAAACCCACCGCCCGAAACCCCGGAAATCAAGCGCGGCATCCACAGATGCAATGAACGTCGACAAACCCAGCGGAACGAAACCCACAGACAGCGATGGCATCGCCGCATCCGGTGCCCTTGATCGAATTGTCGACACAGCGCGCGCCTACGCCCAGGCCTCCACCGCCGAAAATACCAACAAGGCCTATGCCGTCGACTGGAAACACTTTGCCCGCTGGTGCCGGTTGAAAGGCACCGATCCCCTACCCCCCTCACCCGAGGTGATTGGTCTATATCTGACAGAGCTCGCCGCCCCACAGGGAAAGGCCCCTGCCCTGTCGGTGTCGACGATCGACCGCCGCCTCTCCGGCCTGGCATGGAACTATGCACAACGCGGCTTCACCCTTGATCGCAAGGACCGGCACATCGCCGCCATCATGGCTGGGATCAAACGCACACACGCCCGTCCGCCAGCGCAAAAGGAAGCGATCCTGCGCGAAGACATCCGCGCCATGGTGGCCACCCTGCCTCATGATCTGCGCGGGCTGAGGGATCGGGCCATCCTACTCATCGGATATGCCGGCGGCTTGCGCCGAAGCGAAATCGTGAGCCTGGATATCGGCAAGGATGACACTCTGGATTCCGGTGGTTGGATCGAAATCCTTGATGATGGCGCGGTGTTGACGCTCAACGCCAAGACCGGCTGGCGGGAGGTCGAGATCGGGCGCGGCTCAAGCGATCAAACCTGTCCGGTACATGCACTGGAACAGTGGCTGCACTTCGCCAAGATCAACGTCGGGCCGATATTCGTCCGCACGTCGCGCGACGGCACACGGGCCCTCGACACACGGCTCAACGACAAGCACGTGGCCCGGCTGATCAAGGCAACAGTCCTCAAAAGCGGCATCCGCGCAGAGCTGCCCAAGGCCGAACGCCTCGCCCTCTTCTCCGGTCATTCCCTGCGTGCAGGCCACGCCTCCGCCAAAGTGACCCGCCGCGACCGATTCCGCGTCAACCTCACAAAAGCCGCAGGGTTGTGACGGCCCGGCACAATAAAACCACGGCAGTCACGGGTCCGGCTTCTTGAGGAAATCCGCATAAAGCTGATCAAGGTTTTCGGACAGATATTCGCCAAACGCCGTGGAATCGTTGGACGTCAGCGAGATGTTATAGGCCCGCCCTGCACGTCCAATCACACCCTTGATCCGACCCTCGCCAGCGGTCCAGGTCCGCTTGGGCGGCGCGGCCTTGGCCCGTCGGCGTTTGGGCCCTTTCCCCGCTTCCTCGACCTTGCTGTGCATGATCTCGAACTTCGTGTCGCTGTCGAGCTGCTCAAACCCCTCGGTCTTGAGGATGCGATACGCGATGCCCTGATTGGCCTCATCCGCCATCAGCTTCTTGAACCCCTCCCACCGGTCCCGCCCGATCTGCTTGGCGGGTCCAATGGCGGTCACGATGGTCTCGGGCACGGTCTGGGCCACGGCCAGCATCCGTGACAGCAACGTCCCATCAATGGTCAAGGCACGTTGAATGACATCCTTGCCCTGCCCCAGATCGAACAGGTTCCGCGCAAACAGCGCCTTCTCGATAAAGGACAGGTCCGCCCGCGCCGTGTTCTCCTGACCCTGCGCCAGCACATGGGCCTCGTCGTCCATCTCCTTGACGACCGCGCGCACCGGACGACCCAGATCCCGCGCCACCCGCACGCGGCGATGCCCGAAGACCACCATGTACCGGTTCGCCACGTCGGGATGCGGGCGCAGCAGCACAGGCGTGTCCTGACCGCTGGCCTTGATCGAGGCTTTAAGCTCATCATAGGCCTCGTCATCACCCGTCAGACGGTCATTGACGAAGGATACATCGACCAGATCGGGATCGATCTCGACAATGGTTTCGCCTTCCATCAACCGCTTGGAATGCTCGGCCAGACTGTCAATCGACACCTTCATCGATTTCGACGCACCACGCATGGCATAACTCGACCGCCCTGCCCCGCTTGGCGTGTCGGTTGGCTGCCCAATCACGGATTTCAACAGGTCTTTTCTGGCCATGTCATCCTCCCTTTCACACGCTCAAAAATCCGATCTGCACGGCTGTCAAAACTCATGGCACATCCCGGCCCCAGGCCTGGTGCACAAGGCCCGCAATCTCGTCATTCACCGCATTCAGCGACCCCATCGCCCGGTCATAGGTGGACCGCACGAACTGCGCCCGTTCGACCTCGTAAAGCGTCTGTTTGGTGATGCCCGCATCGGAAATGGCAGTGGACTTCACCATCTGGGCCTCCAGCATCTGCTCCGGGAACATGGCTTGCAGAAAACCCACCATCTGCTTCTGCGGCCCATCAGTTGGTTCGAACCGTGTGACCAGATAGCGGAACCATTTCAGCCGCATCTCCGCCCCCGCCTCGCGGATGGTTTGCAGAATGCCACCCAGCATCAACAGGAACTGGCTCATCGACATCACGTCCAGCATCTGCGGATGCACGGTGATCAGCACGGAACTCGACGCTGTCAGGGCCGTCAGGGTCAGATAGCCAAGCTGCGGCGGGCAATCGATGACCACGATGTCATACTGGTCCTCGACCTCCTCAAGCGCTTTCGAGATGCGGGTAAAAAATGCGCGCCCCTCGGACGGGTCGCGGCTGGTGAGCGCGACAGGCGTGTCATACTCGTATTCCTGCAGGTCGAGGCTGGCCGGGACGATATCAAGGTTGGGGAAATTCGTGGGCCGGATCACCGTGCTGATCGGCTGGCGTTCAGCGTCATAGCGCAACGTCTCGTAAAGCGACGAAACAGAGTCTAACTCGGGCTGAATCCCATGCAACGCGGTCAGCGACGCCTGCGGGTCCAGGTCAATGGCCAGCACCCGATGCCCCTTGAGCGCGAGGTGCTGCGCCAGATGCGCCGCCGTGGTCGTCTTACCGCTGCCGCCCTTGAAGTTCACGACCGAGATGACGTGCAATTCTTCACCCTCGGCCCGGTGCGGCAGGTACTGACGCTTGCCGGGGCGGCCATGCGCATCCAGATAGGCGCGCAGCTCCAGCATCTGTTCGGCCGAATAGGACCGCCGCCCTGACGGGGATGTTTCTGGTTCCGGGCCTTTGCCCTCAAGGTGCAGCTTCTTGATCGTGGATTGCGTGACACCCAGGAAATAGGCGACCTCGGCCAATGAGAACTGCCGCAAGCCTTTCTGAGCGTTTGGAGGGTACTGCTCCTGACGCAGGATGTTCAGCCTGTCAGAAATCAATTCCCCTTGCCGAAGGATGATTTCATCAAAGGACATATCGCCCATATCAGGCTCTAATTGGGGATTTCCCATGCTGCCGCCTCGTGTAATATCGCTTTTTGCGCGATTTCTACCGTTAAACTGTGCTTAACGCGGAACGGACTTATCCACAACGATTTTCTCAACGTGCAGTCGTACAAAGGGCGGCATTGGCAAAGGCTTTCCAAGTGGTACTTTTCCGCTATCTCATTGTTATATATTGTCTTTTAGGATTTGCACGGCTGTCAAAACTTCTCTCCGCAGCCTTGCCACCGCCCCTACCCCCTCATGATGCGCGCCGCACACGCTCAGATAGCTCAACATTGACAGCCCGCGCGATGATGCGCTCTTCATCCGTGGGGATGACCATGACCCGCGTTGCACCGGTGTTGATATCACGCGCGTTCTGTTGGTTGAGGGTCGGGTCGATTGAGATCCCGAGATACTCCAGCCCCTCAACAATGCGTTGGCGGATCACAGCCGCATTCTCCCCGATCCCACCACAGAACACCAACGCGTCGATCCCGCCCAGCACGGCTGTCAACGCCCCGATCTCGCGCCGGGCACGGAACACGTAATAGTCGATCGCCTGCCCCGCCTCTGGCCGGTCTGAGGCCAGAAGATGACGCATGTCGCTCGTCTCAGCCGACAGCCCAAGCAGACCACTTTGCTGGTACAGCATCTTCATCACATCGTCTGGCGCGATGCCCCTCTGCTGGATCAGATACAGCACCACCCCCGGATCGATCTGCCCGCAGCGGGTGCCCATCGGCAGACCGTCGAGCGCGGAAAACCCCATGGTGGAGCCAACGCTTTTCCCCTCGCGCACAGCACACATGGAGGCCCCATTTCCGAGATGGGCAATCACCATCCGTTTCTTGTGCAGCTCCGGTTCATCCCGGGCAATGACACCCGTGATGTAATCGTAGCTCAACCCATGAAACCCATAGCGCCGAACCCCCTCGTCATAGAAATTGCGGGGCAGCGCGAAGGTATCGTTCACCCACGGGTGGCCGCGATGAAAGGCTGTATCGAAACACCCGACTTGCACCGCGTCTGGAAAGGCTGCACGGGCCGCCTCAACACCGGCAAGGTTGTGCGGCTGATGCAGCGGAGCGAGGGGTGAGAACGCGTCCAGCGCCGTCAGAACATCCGGGGTCAGCACCATGGGTTCGGCAAAGTGTGGCCCCCCGTGCACGATGCGGTGCCCAATGCCGGAGATTGCCAGACCCGTCATGTGCGGCTTCACCGTCTCGATGACGTGTCGAAGGGCGGCGGCGTGCGTCGGGGCGCTGAGGGTTTGGGTGGTTTTCTCCCCTGCCCGTTCCAGCACCAACCGGGCATCCGCACCCAGCCCGTCCACCTGTCCGGTCAGCAGCATCTCGGGTTCAGCGGCGTCTCGGTACAGCCCGAATTTCAGCGAGGACGACCCTGTATTGAGGGTCAGAATGGCAGTGTTCATCGACCCATCGCCTCGCTGAACAGGGATGCAATCGCGGCGGAGGCAACACGGGTTCGGCGATCGTCGGCGCGGCTGGTCAGGATGATCGGAACCTGCGCGCCCAACACGATGCCAGCCGCCTCTGCGCCCGCCAGATACATGAGCTGTTTGGCGATCATGTTGCCCGCCTCAAGATCCGGGGCCACGAGGATATCGGCCCGACCTGCGACGGCAGAGGTGATGCCTTTGCTGGCGACAGCCCGCATCGAAATCGCGTTGTCAAAAGCGAGCGGTCCATCCAGCACACCGCCCTTGATCTGACCCCGGTCGGCCATTTTGCATAGGGCACCAGCCTCGACCGTCGATTGCAGGCGCGGGGTGATGGTTTCCACGGCAGAGAGCAGGGCAACCTTGGGCGCTTCAATCCCAATGGCATGGGCCAGGTCGATGGCGTTCTGGACAATGTCGGCCTTGGTCTGCAGGTCTGGGGCGATGTTGATCGCGGCATCGGTGATCAGCAGCGGTTTGGGGTAGGTGGGCACGTCCATCACGTAGACATGGCTCATCCGACGTTCGCTGCGCAGGCCGGTGGCCTTGGACACGACGGCGGACATGATTTCATCCGTGTGCAGCGCGCCTTTCATCAGGGCCCGGGCGCGGCCCTCACGAACCAGCGCCACGGCCCGTTCGGCAGAGGCGTGGCTGTGCGGGGTGTCGATGATTTCGAGCGCGCTGATGTCCAGTTCTGCTTTCTCTGCCACCGACCGGATGCGTGCCTCTGGACCAACAAGAAGAGGATGGATCAGACCGAGTTCGAAGGTTTGCAAAGCGGCGTCCAAAGAGGTCGCATCGCAGGGGTGCACGACGGCCGTGGGCAGGGCAGGGTGCTTGCCCGCGGCCTCCAGCAGACGGTCATGCCCCGCTCCGCGCCGATGCATGACCAAATCCGGCATGACAACGCGCGGGCGCCTGATCTTGTGGGTGGGGGCTAGGACGACGGCTTGCCCGGTGATGACGGGTTTTCCATCGCCGTTGGTGCAGATGCAATCCAGTGTCAGGCGCTTTTTTTCGGGGTCCTTTGCGGTGACTGTGACACGCACTGTCACGGTGTCGCCGATCCCAACCGGTTTGAGGAATTTCAGGGTCTGATCAAGGTAAATCGTGCCCGGTCCGGGCAATTGCGTGCCCAACACGTTCGAGATCAGAGCACCGCCCCACATGCCGTGAGCGATGACCTTGTGAAAGGCTTCCTCCTGTGCGAATTCCTGATCCACATGGGCGGGGTTCACATCGCCCGACACCACGGCAAAGGCATCGATATCCTGCGCCGTCAGCGTGCGCACCAAATCGGCGCTGTCGCCCACCGCGATGTCTTCGAAGGGACGATTTTCTATGTAGCCCATGCTGGGGGCGATGTCAGACGACATGGTGGCCTCCGTCGATATAGGCGGTGTTTCCCGTCACCGAGCGGGCGAAGTCCGAGACGAGGCAGGCAGCCATCGCGCCGACCTCGTCTATGGTCGTCAGTTGGTTCAGTGGTGCGCGTGTTTTGGCATCGTCAATCAGCGCGTCGAAATGATCGATGCCAGAGGCCGCACGGGTTTGCAGAGGGCCAGGGGACATGGCGTTGACGCGGATACGCTTGGTCCCCAACTCAACCGCAAGATAGCGGGTGGTGGCCTCGAGCGCGGCCTTGACCGGGCCCATGATGTTGTAGTTGTCCACGACCTTTTCAGCGCCGTGATAGGACACCGTCAGGATCGTACCGCCATCGGTCATCAGGGGTTCGGCCCGCTTGGCCAGTCGGATCAGGGAATGGACCGAAATGTCCATGGCCAGCCCGAACCCGTCCTTTGAGCAGTCGACGACCCGCCCGTGCAGGTCATCGCGGGGACAGAAGGCAATCGAGTGGACAAGGAAATCGAGCCGGCCCCAGCGTGTCTGAATGGCGTCGAACACAGCATCCATCTGATCATCATCGGTGACGTCCAGTGGCATGAAAATATCTGCGTCGACGGCCTGAGCGACGGGTTCTACGAATTTGCGCGATTTTTCGGTCTGATATGTCAGCGCCAGATCGGCCCGTGAGGCACGAAAGGCCCGAGCGCAACCCGCTGCAATTGACTCTTCGTTGGCCACACCAACGACAAGCCCCTTCTTACCGGCCAGAAAGTCGGTGTTGGGCAGCATATCTTACTCCATTTTGACATAGGTTCCCGGCGCATCCGCCAACGCATTCTTGATTTTCGGAGGTTTGACCATTTTGCCGGACCGGTCGGACAACCATGCCGTCCAGGCGGGCCACCAGCTGCCTTGGTGCAGCTCGGCCACGTCGCACCAATCCTCGGGGCTCAGGGTGTTTTCATCGTCGCGGATGGTGTGGAGGCGGAAGTGGCGGCGAGGGTGGCCAGGTTTGGAAACGACGCCTGCATTGTGGCCGCCATTGGTCAGGGCAAAGGTGACATCGGCATGCCCCAGATCGTGGATCTTGAACACGGATTTCCAAGGGGCGATGTGATCGGTTTCCGTGCCGACACCGAAGATCGGGACACGGATGTCACGCAGCGACACCGCACGTCCGTCCACGTGGTAGCGCCCGGCCGCGAGGTCGTTGTTCAGGAACATCTGGCGCAGGTATTCCGCGTGCATCCGTGCAGGCATCCGGGTGCTGTCGGCGTTCCACGACATAAGGTCATTCATCGGTGGTTCGCCTTCGCCCAGCAGGTATTTGCGGACCATCTGCGACCAGATCAGATCGTTGGAGCGCAGCATCTGGAACGCGCTCATCATCTGATCCGCTTCGAGGTAGCCCTGTTCGGCCATGACATCTTCGAGGAAGGACACCTTGCTTTCGTTGATGAACAGCATCAGTTCACCGGCCTCGCTGAAATCGGTCTGGGCCGCGAGCAGGGTGAGGCTGGCAAGCCGGGTGTCTTTGTCCCGGGCCATGCTGGCCGCAGCGATCGACAGAAGCGTGCCACCAAGGCAGTAGCCGGTGCCGTGCACCTGTTGAGCCCCGGTTGCCTCACCGATGTAGTCAAGCGCTGCCATGGGCCCCTGATGCAGGTAATCGAGCATTCCGAGGTTGGCGTCTTCGGCGCCCGGATTGCGCCACGAGATCGCGAATACGGTGAACCCCTGTTCCGTCAGGTAGCGGATCATCGAGTTGTCCGGGCTGAGGTCGAGGATGTAATACTTCATGATCCAGGCGGGCACGATCAGAACCGGTTCCTGATGTACCGTGTCGGTAAGTGGGGCGTATTGGATCAGCTCCATCAGGCGGTTGCGATAGACGACTTTGCCTTTGGTGATGGCAACGTCCCGTCCCACCACTTTCGTGGGTTGTTTGCGATCGCCTTTCAGCCCTTTTTGCATGTCGGCAAAGGCGTGCGCTGCGCCATCAATGAGGTTTTGCCCGCCTGTTTCAACGGTGCGTGCGATGGCTTCGGGGTTGGTGGCCAGAAAGTTGCTGGGCGACATGGCGTCCAGCAACTGGCGCATCATGAAGGTCATTTTTGCGTCATTTGCCGGGTTCAATCCCGGGACGTTCGATGTGGCCGCATCAAAGAAGTCTTCGGTCAGCAGGAACGCCTGCGCCCAAGCGGCGAAAGGCGGTTTGGTCCAGCCGGGGTCGGTGAACCGGCGGTCGCCTTTTTTGGGCTGGGCAGGCCAGTTCTCTGGTTCTGCTGGGCATCCATTGGCAACGAAGCTGAGCCAGTTTGTCCAATTGTCCCGCGCCTTGTTGGCGAGGGTCAGTCGCTTGTCCGGTGATGTCGCGAGATGCAACGCCCAGTCGTTCCACATGTTGATCGTTGAAACGGGGGAGGTGCCGCGCGTCATTGTTGCGATGAGTTTGCGAAAGGTGTGGTCTGTGGAGAGTTCGGATGGTTGGTTGTTGAAGTCTTTCATCTTGCACACCTGCGGTTGTCGATCCTGCTCGCAGGTAAGAATGGCTGACCCACATCACAAGCATGCGACTGTCGAACCCGTAAGCGGGAATGTGCCGGTGGGTTTCTATGCCTGTTTGGCGTTCAGGCGGGGTGGGAGGTGCACAAGAATTTATCGTTTTCCTGTGAATGTCGGGCCTTGAGGTGAACCGTTGGGGTGCATCAGGGCGTTATCGGTACATCAGGAACATCTGAGTTTGCTTCAGGGCCGCTATTTCTAAGCAAAAAAGACGTTTATGGCAGAGGCTGACGGTGCCTGCTTGCTGGGTGTTTGGTTATTTCTGTTAGAAATCTGGTTAGGTTTGTTACGATGTTAGGACATTGGAAAGACTCAGGGAATTCAGGTCCTTGAGGATTGTTAGCGTTCCTGATGTACCGAACATGTGTTCCCGATGTACCGAACTAGCGTTCCTAATGTACCGAGTCGTGTGTTCCTGATGTACCGATAGAATGTTCCCGATGTACCGAGTCACCAGATCGGGTTGGCTTCGATGTACTTTTTTGCAAAGGCACGGAACGCTGCATTGGCGTTTTTGACCGGTTCGTCCTTTTTTTCCGCCCATTCGCGCCATGCGTTGAGGATATATTGGATGTCATATTCCGGGTTTGCGTGTTTGACTTCGGTCAGGACGGAGTGGGCGACGTCTAGGTTCAGCGCGTTCGGTACATCGGGAACAGTCAGATCGTCGAATTTCGGCTGGAACCGCACAAGCGCCTGTTTTCCCTTGGTCTTGAACGGGGTGGAGACGGAGGAGGGGTCCACGATCTCGACATGGTAGTCGGGGATGGTGCCGGCCTCGCAAATCTCGTTGATGCGGAACTTGAATTTCCGCTCGGTGTCGATGGAGCCGCATTTTTCGGCCAGGCGTTTGATGCCGATGTACCATTCGGGCTGGCGGCCCACATGTTTGCGGGCCAGTTCGTAGAGGCGGCGCTCCAACCCTTTGGACAGGCGAAAGTAATCGCGGTTGATGGTCAGAACGCGGCGATCCTTGACGATGGCGTTGAACATCCAGCGGTTCATCGTGACTTCGACGGCGCCCATGACTTTTTGTCCGCGGCGGTTCGTGCGTTCGATCACGCGCCAGTCTTCGATCCAGCCGAAACCGCGGCGTTCGCGTTCGTCGCCTGCGGTGATGTTGGTCAGGATGTTGGTCGAGCGGAGCCGGTCGAGCGCGTCGAGGAAAAGCTCGTAGGCGCGTTTTCCGGAACTGCGGCCCGTGACCTTGAGGAAGTCATAGGCGGAGAAGGTGATTGTGCGGTCTTGGATTGTGTTGGACGTGTCCGCGTCGAAGCGGCCGTTTTCGATCCGTTCATTTACCAATGATGTCAGGTAGATAAGGATGTCCTTGTCCCAGATCGTGGCGATCCCCTTGTGCCCCGGCTGGATCTCGATCTTGACCGTGCCATCGTCGAAAACGAAGGGGGTCATGCGCGGGCGCTTTTGCAGGGAGAAGAAGGGAAATTCCATCAGCGCGCGCTCGTCCTTGACGGGCGCGTCGGCGAGTTGGTCCAAGAAGAGGTCTACTTGTTTGTCTGACACGTCCGTTCCCGATGTACCGAATCTCGCGTGTTCCCGTTATACCGAGTTTTGTGTTCCCGATGTACCGATATTTTCAAGATGTTGCGGTAGCGGTGGATTTTGGCACAAGTCGCGTTTGACCGCGTCGTCAAAAGGCGTGCTCAGTTTGATCCAACAGGTGTTTTTTGGGGCCGCACCTGACCGGGCGACCTGCCGAACCTTTTGGTGAAGGCCCGTGTGAAACTGGCGGGTTCCGCATAGCCGACACGCCACGACACCGTGTCCACATGCAGACCGGAGATCTCAAGGAGGTGATGGGCCCGCGACAGTCTTGCGTCGAGGTACAGCTCGCGGAAGCTGGTCTTTTCCTCGGACAACCGCCGACGCAAGGTGCGTTCTGTTGTGGCAAGCATCCCGGCGACCGTCTGGATGTTCAGGTCGTCTTCGATGTTGTCGAGGATCGTGTGTCTGACCTTTTGCGACCAGAGGTCCGGTTGCGCGTTCTGCTGTTCCAACAGGATCTGGCACTGGTCGACACAGTACTGGAACGTGGCCGGATCCGATTTTGGCAAAGGTTGGTCAAACAATGCGGAGGAAAAGGACAGGGCAAAGCCGGGACTTGCCCCTTTGACCGTCACGCCGATTGCGCTGGCGATATCCTGAACATAGCGCGCATCGGTATAGGGCGTCTCCACAACCATGTCGTTGAAATTGGGCGCGTCCAACATTTCGCGAATGAAATCCAAACTGATGACCGACTGGGCCTCGATCGCGAAGGTGTGGGCCTCGGGGGGCAGTTCTGTCATATCCAGTTTGATAAGCACCCGATCACCGCTGTCTTCCACCGTGTAGGTGGTCAGGCCGGTTGAGAGTTGCATGTAGTCAAGAGAGAGTTGGGCCGAGACCCGCAGCGTGGGCGCGGTCAGCAGGGCAAACCCGTAGACCCCGTAGGCAAAGGGGTGCAGCTTGCGGCCCGCCCTGGCACCCAGTCCGATGTCGTGCGGGGCGAGGCGAACGATGTTCCTGATCGTCTGAACCTCTTGCAGCCAAGTCACTTGGCTGTCTGTGCCGGTGAGATCCTGGCGCTGCAATCCGGTGTTTTTCAACACCTCTGCCGGATCAATGCCCATGTCCTGCGCAACGTCGCACACCGCCCGGATGCCTGTCGCAGTGCGCATGTTGGACAGCTTTCTCATATCCGGCAGGTATGTATTTGGCCGGAATTATCAAGCATCTGTCCGAAGATGCCATTTCTTCCAAGTATAGTCTCTATATCATTGGAAAAGAATGATTTTTTGTGCGTCTCCTTCACATGTTGGGAGTGTTGCCCTGCGGGCAATGCTTTTGTTTTGGCCCGCGTGCGCGGGGTGCAAACGGGTCGCGCAGCGGACAAACACGAGGGTTCAAATGAAAACGGCACTTATCCCAACCGCCGCCGGGCTGACCGCGTTGGCGACGCCTGTTTTGGCAGATTTGGAATACAACTTGGGGTCCGGTGCGACCTTGACCTTTTATGGTCAACTGAACCCCGCCATCATCTCGGTCGATGATGGGCGGGACAGCGAAACCAACCTGCTGGACAATGACCTGTCGAACAGCCGGATTGGCCTGCGGTATTCAACGCCCTTCGGAAACAACACGTTCCAATTCCGGCTGGAGACGGGTCTTGGGCTGCCGAACTCCTCCGAGGTGAGCCAGAGCGGATCGGATTACAGCCGCTTTACCCGCGATGACATCCGCCATTTCGACTTTTCGCTGGAGGGTGCCTGGGGTCAGGTGTCATTGGGTCAGGGCAGCATGGCGGCCGATGGTGTTGCCGAGGTTGACCTGTCCTATGTGGGCACGGCGCTGTATTCCTTTACCGCGGATGCCAACCCGAGCTTTCTGTTTCGTGATGGATTTGACGTGCTGAGCGGTCCGGCCATTGGCGACACCACGGACAACTTCGATGGGTCGCGCCGTGGGCGTATCCGCTACGATTCACC
Source organism: Tateyamaria sp. LSS28 (assembly GCF_059611725.1). Taxonomy (NCBI): domain Bacteria; kingdom Pseudomonadati; phylum Pseudomonadota; class Alphaproteobacteria; order Rhodobacterales; family Roseobacteraceae; genus Tateyamaria; species Tateyamaria sp. LSS28. Next base: position 370,219 of record NZ_JCAPFI010000002.1, read on the forward strand.
CGACTTCTCGGGCTTCTCGTTCAGTGCGGCGGCGGGGGAGAACATCCTCGATCAGGAGGATGAGAACGAATATTACGACGTGGCCGTTTTCTATAATGCATCGATTGGCGGTGGTGCAGAGATGTCGGCCGGTCTGGCGTACCAGGAGCGCAACGGGACCGAGGGTGATCGTTCTGACATCGTGGCGTCTGCGTCGGTTCTGCTGCAAAGCGGGCTGGGCTTTACCGCGGCCATTGGTGACCGCGATGACGATGCCAGCGGGGCCAGCGACCCGCGATACTACTATGCCAAGGTGAGTTACGAGGCCGACTGGCTGCCGATGGGCAAGACCGGCATCGGGCTGCACTACTGGGACGGTTCCGATTTTAACGTCGATGGGTCGGATTCGGATGTCTGGGGCGTCGGCGTGGTGCAGAGGGTCGAAAGGCTGAACACTGATCTGTACCTGACTTACCAGGAATACGATTATTCAGACAGTACGGGTGATTTCCAGGACAACTCGACCATCGTTTTGGGTGCGTTGTGGAAGTTCTAACGCACTGAAAACGCAGGATTGTGGGCGGTGTCCTGTCGCGCCGCCCGCGGTTTTTCGCCGTCCATCGCACAATCGGAAACACCGTTGACGCATATCAACGCGGCCCTGTTTTGGCTGCCTAGGCTGGGGTCAGCGTTCCAATCCGTCTTTGAAGGTCTGCCATAACTCCGGGGAAGTCATCGCGCCATGAAGCTGAAGTTTCCGACTGCCTACACCATCCTTTTTGCCCTGATTGCCCTTGTTGCGATTGCAACGTGGTTTGTACCTGCCGGTGAGTATGAGCGTGTCGCCAATGAGGCGCTCGGGCGGGATGTGCCCGTGCCGGGAACCTATGAGACCGTGAAGCCGAACCCGCAGGGGATCATTGATGTGTTTCTTGCGCCGATTGCCGGGTTTTATGACCCAGGCAGCTATGAGGCGCAGGCAATTGACGTGTCGCTGTTTGTTCTTGTGATTGGCGGCTTTCTGGCCGTCGTGACCAAGACTGGTGCCATTGATGCCGGGATCGGGACTGCCATGCGGCGGCTGAGGGGCCGCGAGAAGTGGATGATCCCGATCATGATGGCGCTGTTTGCCGCCGGGGGCACGATCTATGGCATGGCCGAGGAGTCGCTGGCCTTTTATGCCCTGATCATCCCGGTGATGATCGCCGCTGGATACGATGCGCTGACAGGTGTCGCCATCATCATGCTGGGCGCCGGTGTCGGCACGCTTGGGTCCACCATCAACCCGTTTGCCACTGTCATTGCGTCGGATGCGGCGGGCATTTCTTTCACGGATGGCATCAATCTGCGGCTGGCGTTGCTGGTGGCCTGTTGGCTGACCTGCGTGGCGTATGTCATGCGCTATGCCGCGCGGGTGCGTACCGAGCCGGGGCGGTCGGTCGTGGCCGACCTTGAACAGTCCAACAAGGCGCATTTCCTGAAAGCCTCGATCGGTGACGAGATTGAGTTCACGGGCCGTCACAAGATCATCCTGGTCGTTTTTGCCGCAAGTTTTGGTGTGATGATCTGGGGTGTGTCCGCGGGTGGTTGGTGGATGGCCGAGATGTCGGCGCTGTTTCTGGTCGCTGCGTTGATCATTGGTGTGATCGACTGGATGGGGGAGGAGACGTTTGTCACCACCTTTGTCGACGGGGCGCGTGACCTTTTGGGCGTGGCGCTGATCATTGGGATCGCGCGCGGCATCGTTGTGGTCATGGATGCGGGCAACATGACCGACACTGTCCTGTTCTGGGCCGAAGACGCCGTGGAGGGGCTGGGCGAGGTTGCGTTCATCAACACCATGTTCGGCTTGCAGGCAGGCCTGTCCTTTCTGGTGCCGTCGTCGTCAGGGTTGGCGGTGTTGACCATGCCGATCATGGCACCGCTTGGCGATTTTTCGGGCGTCGAACGGTCACTGGTCGTGACGGCCTACCAATCGGCGAGCGGGCTGGTGAACCTGATCACCCCGACCTCTGCCGTGGTGATGGGCGGGCTTGCGCTGGGGCGGGTGCCCTATGACCGCTGGATTCGGTTCATGGTGCCACTGCTGATCCTGCTGAGTGCGATCATCATGGTGGGTCTTAGCATCGCGACCATGGGCTGAACCCGTGACTGACACGCCGCATATCGCTGCCCAAGGGGCGGGGAGGGGGGCCGGTCTGGGTCTGATTGCCTGCACGGCGTTGGTCGTGGGCAACATGATCGGGTCGGGTATCTTTCTGTTGCCGTCTGCGTTGGCGGCGTATGGGTCCATTTCGCTGGTGGGGTGGCTGGTCACGGCGGCCGGGGCGCTTGTGCTGGCGCTGATCTTTGGGCGACTGGCGCGGATCGCGCCGCGCACGGGTGGACCATACGCTTACGCACAGGATGGGTTTGGTGACTTTGCCGGGTTCCTCGTGGCGTGGGGGTACTGGATCGCGCTGTGGTCCGGCAATGCCGCCATTGCCGTGGCCTTTGCTGGCTATCTTGGCTTTCTGTTGCCGGACATCGGGGCGAGCCCGCTTGCCAGCGTGGCAGCGGCGCTTGGGGCGATTTGGTTACTGACATGGCTCAACATCCGGGGCGTGCGGGAGGCGGGCATTGTCCAGATCCTGACCACGGGCATGAAGCTGTTTCCGCTGCTGGCGCTGATCGTGCTGGGCGTGGCGTACATTGATCCGGGGAACTTCACGCCGGTGAACACCAGTGAGGTTGGCGCGCTGTCGGCCATTTCGGCCTGTGCAGCCCTAACGCTGTGGGCGTTTCTGGGGCTTGAATCCGCGACCGTGCCTGCGGGTGATGTGGCGGACCCCGAACGAACCATTCCGTTGGCAACTATCGTCGGCACGGCCCTGACCGCCCTTGTTTACATCGGCGTCACGGTCGTGGCCCTGGGCGTCATCCCATCCGCCGAGTTGGTGGGATCGAACGCGCCGCTGGCCTTGGTCGCCGGGGCGATCTGGGGTGCGGGTGGGGCCATGTTCATTGCGTTGGGCGCCTGCGTGTCGACCTTTGGCACGTTGAACGGATTTACCCTGCTGACCGGGCAGGTTCCGTTGGGTGCGGCGCAGGATGGCGTATTCCCCAAAGCCTTTGCCCGTCTTAGCACCACCGGCACGCCCGCCTTTGGTCTGGTCGTGTCGAATGTGCTGGCCAGCGGTCTGATCCTGATGAGTTTCAGCGAAAACCTTGCCGAGCAGTTCGAGTTCATTGTCCTGCTGGCGACCCTGTCGACGTTGTTTCCCTACCTCCTTTGCGCGCTGGCTGAGCTGGCGCTGCGTGCACGTGGCGTGGTGGGCCCGTCGCCGGGTGAAATGAGCAAGGTCATTCTGCTGGCCGTCTTGGGCTTCATCTACTCCGTTTGGGCAATTTTCGGATCGGGGGCGGAGGTCGTGTTCTACGGCTTCCTGCTGCTGATGGCGGGGGTGCCTGTCTACGTCTGGCAAAGCTGGATGAAGGGAACTGATTTCACACAGGAAGGATCAATTTGATGTCTGGATTTGGTGCGCATTCAGAGATCGGCAAGCTGCGCAAGGTCATGGTCTGTGAACCGGGGCTTGCCCATGCGCGGCTGACCCCGGGCAATGCGGCGGAACTACTGTACGATGACGTATTGTGGGTCAACAAGGCGCGCCGGGACCACGCCGATTTCCGCATGAAGATGGAGGAGCGCGGGGTCGAGGTGTTGGAGTTCCAGGCCCTGCTGGCCAAAACGCTGAAGGACGCGGAGGCGCGCAAGTGGGTGCTGGACCGGCGCATCACCCAGAACCAGGTGGGCGTCGGTATGCTGGGCGAGTTGCGCAGTTGGCTGAACGAGATGGCCGCCAAGGACTTGGCCCGGTTCCTGATTGGCGGGATTTCAGTGCAGGACCTGCCCTTTACCCCGTCGGGCATGTTCGGCAGCTATCTGGGCACCTTGGGCTTTGTCATTCCGCCACTGCCCAACACGCAGTTCACCCGCGACAACAGTTGCTGGATTTACGGCGGTGTCACGGTCAATCCGATGTATTGGCCCGCGCGCAAGCCCGAGACCTTGCTGGTCACGGCGATCTACACGTTCCATCCCGATTTCAAAGGGGGCGATTTCGACATCTGGTGGGGTGATCCGGACACGGATTATGGCCCGGCCACGGTTGAAGGTGGCGATGTCATGCCATGGGGCAAGGGCACCGTTCTGATCGGTATGGGTGAGCGCACGACGCCGCAGGCCGTGGGGCAGGTGGCCAAGGCGCTCTTTGCCAAGGAGGCGGCGGAGCGGGTGGTGGCCTGCCAGATGCCGCGGAGCCGTGCGGCGATGCATCTGGACACGGTGTTCAGCCATTGCGACCGCGAGACCGCAACCGCCTTTGTCGAGGTCTGCAACGAGATCAAATGCGTCAGCCTGCGCCCCGGCAATCGCGAGGGCAGCATCGACTTTCACCACGAGGACAAGCACCTGTTCGACGTGGCCGCCGAGTGCCTTGGCATCAAGGCTCTGAACATCGTGCAGACCGGGGGCGATGCCTTCAACCAGGAGCGCGAGCAATGGGACGACGGCAACAATGTTGTCGCCATCGAGCCCGGTGTCGTCGTGGCCTACGACCGCAACACCTACACCAACACACTGCTGCGCAAGGCGGGGGTCGAGGTCATTACCATTGCCGGGTCCGAGCTGGGCCGGGGCAGGGGCGGGGGGCATTGCATGACCTGCCCGATCTGGCGTGACCCGGTGGATTACTGATTTATCGAAAGGACGAGGCCCATGGCATTCAATCTCAAGGGGCGCAGTTTCCTGAAGCTGCTGGATTTCGATCAGCGTGAGCTGCGCTATTTGCTGGACCTGTCGCGTGATTTGAAGCGCGCAAAGTATTCGGGGACCGAGCAGCAGCATCTGCGGGGCAAAAACATCTGCCTGATTTTCGAGAAGACCTCGACCCGGACGATGTGCGCCTTTGAAGTGGCGGCGATGGATCAGGGGGCGGGGGTGACCTACCTTGGGCCGTCCGGGTCGCAGATCGGGCACAAGGAAAGCATGAAGGACACGGCCCGTGTGCTGGGCCGGATGTATGACGGGATCGAGTATCGCGGCTTTGGTCAGGATCTGGTGGAGACACTTGCGGAGCACGCGGGCGTGCCGGTGTTCAACGGGCTGACGGACGAGTTCCATCCGACCCAGATGCTGGCCGACCTGCTGACCATGCAGGAATACGCGGAAAAGCCGCTACATGACATCAGCTATGCCTATGTGGGCGATGGCCGGTCGAATATGGGCCATTCGCTGATGATCGCGGGCTGTCTGATGGGCATGGATGTGCGCATCGCCTCGCCCAAGGAGCTGTGGCCGACGGATGAGTTTCGCGGCCCGGCCGAGGAAGCCGCGGCCAAGTATGGTGCGACCCTGACCATCACCGATGACCCGGCCGAGGCCGTGAAGGGTGTTGATTTCATCCATACGGATGTCTGGGTGTCGATGGGTGAAGCGGATGAGGTTTGGGGGCAGCGGATCAAGCAGCTGACCCCTTACCAGGTCAATGCCGAGCTGATGGCAGCGAGCGGCAAATCCAGCACACGGTTCATGCATTGCCTGCCTGCCTTCCACAACACAGAGACCAAGGTGGGACAGGAGATTTACGAGAAGTTCGGCATCTCGGAAATGGAGGTGACCGAGGAGGTGTTCGAAAGCCCGGCAGGTATTCAGTTTGAGCAGGCCGAGAACCGGATGCACACGATCAAGGCCGTGCTCGTGGCCACGTTGGGGCGCTGATCATGCGGATTGTCACGGCCCTGGGTGGCAATGCCCTGTTGCGGCGCGGCCAAGCGCTGACGGCAGAGAACCAGCGCGCGAACACCGCGATTGCAGCGGAGGCCCTGGCGCAGATTGCGATGGATCATGAGTTGATTATCACTCATGGCAACGGCCCGCAGGTGGGGCTGCTGGCCTTGCAGGGCCATGCCTACAAACCGGACGAAGCCTATCCGCTGGATGTGCTGGGCGCGCAGACCGACGGCATGATCGGCTACATGATTGAACAGGAGCTGGGCAACCGGCTGCCGTTCGAAAAGCCGCTGGCCACGTTGCTGACCATGATTGAAGTGGACCGGGACGATCCCGCCTTTGCCGATCCGACGAAGTTCGTGGGGCCAGTCTATGACAAGGCCGAGGCGGACCGGATTGCCGCCGAAAAGGGCTGGCAGATGCGGGCCGATGGCGACAAGTGGCGGCGTGTTGTTCCCTCGCCGTTGCCCCAGCGCATCTTTCAACTGCGCCCGATCAAGTGGCTGGTCGAGCAGGGCACCGTGGTGATCTGCGCGGGTGGCGGCGGCATTCCCACCGCTTACAATGCTGAGGGCGATCTGGAAGGGATCGAAGCCGTCATCGACAAGGATTTCGCCTCGGAACTTTTGGCGCGGGAGATCGGTGCGGACCTGTTCATTGCCGCGACGGACACCGAAGGGGTGTTTCTGGACTGGGGCACGCCCGACCAGCGCGTGATCAAGCTGGCATCACCTGAGGCGCTGGAAAAGCACAGCTTTGCCGCCGGGTCCATGGGACCGAAAGTGGCGGCGGCCTGCCAGTTCGCCCGTAAGACCGGCAAGACAGCGGCCATCGGCATGCTCGCCGATGTGGAGGCGATGGTCGCGGGAGAGCGCGGCACGCTGATCTCAGCCGATGCGACAGGCATCACATTCCATGACCCATCCCCGGATGAGGGTGTAGCGGTTGAAACGGAGGTGCGCCATGGTGCGTGAACTGATCCGCTACTCGCAGGTTCTGGAAATCGTGGGCGATACGCTCAAGGTCCATGTGCCGGAGAGGGCCGAGGCGGACAGCGTGGTGCGCTATGGCGATCTGGCCGTGGTGAAAAGCGTGGATGGTGCGACATCGCTGGCGCAGGTCATTCGGATTGAGCGCGATATCGTGTCCCTGCAAGTGTTTTCCGGCACCAAGGGGATTTCAACTGGAGCCACGGCGACCTTTCTGGGCCACCCGATGCAGGCGCCCTATTCCGGCAACATTCTGGGTCGCGTTTTTGACGGGGCGGGGGCACCGGTGGATGGCGGCCCGGACCTGAGCGGTGAGCCGCGCTATGATATTGGCGGGCCGTCGGTGAACCCGGCAGAGCGCATCGTGCCCAAGCGCATGATCCGCACCGATGTGCCGATGATCGACGTGTTCAACACCCTGGTGGAGAGCCAGAAGATCCCGATCTTTTCGGTGTCGGGAGAGCCTTACAATCCCTTCCTCGCCCGGATCGGCATTCAGGCGGATGCGGACATTGTTGTCTTTGGCGGCATGGGCCTGATCTTTGACGACTTTTACACCTTTCGGCAGTCGTTCGAGGATGCGGGTGTGTTTTCGCGCACGGTCATGTTCGTCAATCAGGCCTCGGACCCGTTGGTGGAGCGGTTGCTGGTGCCTGATCTCGCCCTGGCCGTGGCCGAGAAGTTCGCTGTGGAGGAGGGCAAGCGCGTGCTGGTCCTGCTGACCGACATGACCGCCTATGCCGACGCGATGAAAGAGGTGGGTATCAGCCAGGAGCGGGTGCCGTCGCAGCGCGGCTATATGGGCGATCTCTATAGCGAATTGGCGCGCCGGTACGAGAAAGCGTGCGACTATGCTAAGGGTGGGTCGGTCACCATTCTGGCCGCGACCACCATGCCGGGCAATGATGTGACCCACCCTGTGCCTGACAACACCGGCTACATCACCGAGGGGCAGTTTTACCTGCATTCCGGTGTGATTGACCCGTTCGGCAGCCTGTCGCGCCTCAAGCAGAACGTAGTGGGCAAGACCACGCGCGAGGATCACAGCCAGATCATGAACACGATGATCCGGTTCTATTCCGAGGCCCGTGATGCGACCCAGAAACAGGCGATGGCGTTCGAGCTGTCGGACTATGACCACCAGGTGCTGAAGTTTGGCGACCTGTTCCGCGCGCGGTTCATGGACATCAACGTGTCCATGCCGCTGAAGGAAGCGCTGGACCTGTGCTGGCAGACGCTGGCCGAATGCTTCACCGCAGAACAGTTGCTGATGAAGCAAACCCTGATCGACAAATTTTTCCCCAAGGTGGCGCATGGCGCGGTTGCAGCTGAATAAATCATCGCTCGCCCGCGAGGCGGCGCAGTTACGGTCCTATGAACGGTTTCTGCCGTCGCTGGATCTGAAGCGTCAGCAGCTGATGGCGGAACGGGCCAAGGCTGTGGCCGAGGTGGCCGCCTTGCAGGAGGAAGTCGACCGGCTGGCGGCGGAGGTCGGGCGCGATGTGCCGATGCTGAGCAATCGCGATATTGATCTGAGCGGGTTGGTAGAGCTGACCGACTATCATCTGGGTGAGGAGAATGTGGTGGGCACGCGCCTGCCCGTGCTCGACCGGATCGAGGTGACGGTGCGCCCCTATTCGCCCATGGTGCTGCCCCATTGGGTCGATCATGTGACGCACCTGTTGCACGACATGCTGACCGTCCGGTTGCGTGTTCAGGTGGCGCGCCAGCGGGTCGAGGTGCTGGACCGTGCTGTCCAGACCGTGACCCAGCGGCTGAACCTGTTTGACAAGGTGCTGATCCCCACCGCCCGCGCCAACATCAAGAAAATCCGCATTTACCTGAGCGACGAGCAGACCAGTGCCGTGACCCGGTCTAAGATCGCCAAACGGAAGCGGGGGGCGGCATGAGCATTGCGCCCTTGAAAAAGCTGAGCCTTGTGGGGCCTGTGGCGGCGCAGGACGCGGCCCTGACACGCCTGCAGGATATGGGTGTGATGCATATCCTGCCGCTTGCCCCGGTCGAATCCCGGGTGGAGAAGCGGGTGAGCCGCGAGGCGGAGGAGGCCTATAAAGCACTGCGTTTTCTGGCGGTTGTACCGGGTCCACGGCGGCAGGTGCGCAGCGATCCCGATTTCGATGTACAGAGCTTTGTCGCGGATGTGCTGGCGTTGAAGGACAGGTTGCGCGGGGCGCGGGACCGCCGTGATGCGCTGGCCAACCGGTTGCAGCATATGGAGCCGTGGGGAGATTTCGAATTCCCACCGCTCGAGAGCCTTGCAGGTCAGCGCCTGTGGTTCTGGCAACTGCCGGTGAAGCACCGCGCGGCGCTGCAATCGGTGGACCTGCCCTGGCAGATTGTCGGGCAAGATGCGCGGTATCTCTTTGTTGTGGTTCTGAGCCCGGAGGAGCCGCCGAGTGATCTGCTGCCTGTGCCCCGGGTGCATTTGGGGGCGAAACCCGGCCGAGTGCTTGAAGCCGATCTGGAAACTGCCGAGATCGAGATTGAAACCCTGCTGGGCGAGCGGATGGCGTTGACCCGCTATCTGACCTTGCTACGCGGCAAGCTGTCCGAGGCCGAAACGCTGGCCGAACGGGCCTTTGCCGACAGTCAGACCTTGCGCGATCCGGACCTTTTTGCCGTGCAGGGCTGGGTGCCCGAGGCGCGCGTGCTGGAGGTCGAGGAGGCCTGTGCCCATCTGGGACTGGCCGTGTTGATCGAAGCGCCGGGACCCGAGGACACGCCGCCCACCTTGCTGGAGCAACCCGATGAGGCGGGCGCAGGGGTCGATCTGGCGACGTTCTATCAGCCGCCCCATTACCGCGCGTGGGACCCGACGCGGATGCTGATGCTGTCCTTTGCCCTGTTCTTTGCCATGATCGTGGCGGATGCGGGCTATGGCATCGTGGTGGGCCTGCTTGTTTTGGCCTTTTGGCGGCGATTGGGCGTCAGTGCGCATATGCGGGCGTGGCGGCGGATGGGGTTGTACCTGGCCGTGGCGGCCGTGGCGTTTGGCGTGATCGTGGGCAGCTATTTTGGCTTTGCTCCGCCGGAACGAGGTGTGCTGGGCGGCCTTGCGTTCCTTGATCTCAATGATTTCGACACGATGATGACCCTGTCGATCCTGATCGGTGTGCTGCACATCTGCTTTGCCAACGCGATGGCGTTTCAGGCCAAGAGGACGCGCAGCCGCTATGCCAATCTGGGCTGGATCGCTCTGCTGGTGGGCGGGATGGTTTTGTGGATCGGCGGTCTGGAGGGATCATCCCGCGACGTTGGCGCGGCGCTGATGGGCTTGGGTCTGCTTTTGGTCATGGCCTATGCCAGTGACCGGTCCGTGCGGCAGCCCAAGGACTGGCTGTGGCGCGGGTTTGACGGTCTCAAAGGTGCTGCGGGCTTGATGGGCATGTTTGGCGACGTGCTGTCCTATATGCGCCTGTTCGCGCTTGGCCTCGCCTCGGCCTCTTTGGCCATCAGGTTCAACGATCTCGCGGCGGATGTGATGGCGTCCGGCTCCGGCCTTGCTGTGCTGGGCGGGTTGCTGATCTTTGTCATCGGTCATGTGCTCAACTTCGCGCTCGCGATGATGAGCGGTGTTGTGCACGGGCTGCGGCTTAATTTCATCGAGTTTTACAAATGGGGTCTGCCCGAGGAAGGCATCGTCTTCCGGGCCTTTGCCCGCAAGGAGGTTCAGGAATGAATGAGTTTGTAATCGCATTGGGGTGGGTCGGTATTTTTTCCCCCATGGCCCTTGGCGCGGTGGCCAGCTCCATCGGCTGTTCGATTGCCGGGCAGGCGAGTATCGGGGCGATGCTGGAGACCGAGGGCGGCTATGGCCGGTTCGTCGGCATCTCGGCCTTTCCGTCGACCTTTGTGATCTATGGCATTGTCATCATGTTCACGCTGAACCGCGAGGTGACGCTTGAGAATGCGGGGGGCCTGTTTGGGGTCGGTCTGCTGTCGGGCATTGCGCTGCTGTATTCCGGGATCTGGCAGGGGCGTGCCTGTGCCGCGGCGATCAATGCGTCCAAGGAGAAGCCACAGATCTTTGGGCTGGCCCTTGCGCCCGCTGCCATCATCGAAGGCTTTGGCGTTTTCGCCTTTGTCTTTGCCCTCGTCATCAGCGCGGGGATTGCGTGATGGCAGCGGAGCAGGAGACAGCCAGAGGGGTGGATGCCCTGATCGCGCGGTTGCGTCACGATGGTGTGGCCGCAGGCACGGCAGAGGCGGAGCGGTTGGTGGCCGACGCGCAGGCGCAGGCGGTAAGGATCGTGGCAGAAGCGGAGGCTGCCGCTGAGAACACGAAGGCCGACGCTAAGAAGGCGGCAGACCGCTACGTGCGCGCGGGCGAAGAGGCACTGAACACCGCCATGCGCGATGCAGTGCTGACGATGAAATCGACCATGATGGCGCAGTTCGAACAGGACGTGCAGCGCATGGTCAGCACCGAGATGTCCGAGCCCGAGATGCTGCGCCAGATGGTGCTGGAGCTTGTCGGTCGGGCGGGGCAGGCGGCGTCGATGGGCGAGGGGGCAAGTGTGATCCTGCCCGCCGAGGTGGTCGGCCCAGAGGCGATCACGGCCAATGCCGATGACATCCAGTCGGGCGCGCTGACCCAATATGTTCTGGGTCTGGCACAGGACAAGTTGAAAGAGGGTGTGACGCTGTATGCCGCAAGCGATCTGCACGCCGGTATCCGGGCGCAGGCGGGTGAAGATGGCGTGGCGCTGGACCTGTCAGATCAGGCCATTGCTGCGCTGTTGATGCAGCACTTGCAACCGCGTTTCCGTGCCGTGCTTGAGGGGGTGATCAAGTAACCATGTCTGATCCCGATGCCTACGTCGCGCTCGTGTCCAGCCTGCCGAGTTCGGAGCGGTTGTTTGTGGCCAAGCGGCCCCCGTTGTCGCGCTTGCGGCTTAACAGGCGCCTGTCGGCGCTGAGCGAAACACATGCGCAGACGCTTGCGCGGATCGAGCGGTTGTTGAGCTGGTCGGCCTATGACCCGGGGTCGAACCTGGACACGTTGGTTGGCCGGGCAAAGGTTCTGATGTCCGATCTGCCGTATCGCACGTTGCGGCGCATCGTGGACGAACGGATGGAGTTGCGCACTGCTGTGGCCGCGCTGCGAATGCGGCATGGCGGGGCCGGGGCGCCGGAGGGGGCGTGGGGCTATGGCGTCTGGACGTCTCAGATCGCGGCCAATTGGCGGGAGCCTGCTTTTGGTCTTGAGCGGTCACTGCCGTGGTTGCGGCAGGCGGGGCAGTTGCTGGAACAGGGGGACCCGCTGGGGCTGCAACGCCATCTGCTGGATGTCACCTTTCGCCAGTTGCAGCGTCATGCAGGCCGCCATCACTTCGATTTCGAAGCGGTCGTCATCTACGTGCTGAAGTGGAACATTTTTGACCGCTGGGCCAAGGCCGACAGCGTGGCCGCGGCACAGCGCTTTACCGAACTGTCCGAAGACGCGCTGAAGAATTTCCCCCACTTGCAAGCGGAAGGAGCCACAGCATGACCGCCGCCGCAAAGAAGGTTCAACACCCCGAGGCCGAAGCCGCCACTGCGCGCATCGTCGCCGTGCAGGAAGGGTTGGTGCGGATCGAATCCATGGACAATCCTGACGGAACGCCGGGGGCCTTGGTCAAGAATGAGATGGTCTACATCCTGCCCAGCCGTCCGGCGGCGGGAGGTCGGCAGGAGCGGTTGAAGGCCGAGATTTTGCGCGTGCGGGGCAACACCGCTGACGCGCAGGTTTATGAAAGCACCCAAGGCGTCGCCGTGGGCGATCCGGTGGTGCAGAGCGGGCAGCTTTTGTCGGTGGCGCTGGGGCCGGGATTGTTGGGGCAGGTCTATGACGGGTTGCAGGCGCCGCTGAAACAGGTGGCCAATGCCTATGGCATTTTCCTGCCGCGGGGTGCGGATGTGGACCCGCTGGATCGGGCAGCCAAATGGTCGTTCACGCCGTCGGTGAAACTTGGGGATACCGTGACTGCTGGCCAGACCATCGGGACGGTGCCCGAGGGCCGCTTTACCCACAAGATCATGCTGCCGTTCAACTGGACGGGCACCTACACCGTCAACTGGGTGCAGAAGGGGGCTGTGACCGTCAATGACCCTGTCGCGCGCCTGACCTCGGATGGCGGGCAAGAGCATGTGATCCCCCTGTCACAGCGCTGGCCGGTGCGGCGACCCATGGCGGGTGATCTACTGAAATCCGGGGCTGTGCAGCGCAAGTTTCCCGATACGCCCATCCTGACCTCGCAACGGTTGATCGACACATTCTTTCCCATCGCGCGGGGTGGAACGGCGTGTATTCCCGGACCCTTTGGGGCGGGCAAGACCGTGTTGCAGAACCTGATCGCGCGCAATGCGCAGGTGGATATCGTGATCATCGTGGCCTGCGGGGAACGCGCGGGCGAGGTGGTCGAGACCATCACTGAATACCCCGAGATGACCGACCCGACCTCGGGCGGGAGCCTGATGGATCGCACGATCATCATCTGCAACACGTCGTCGATGCCTGTGGCTGCACGTGAAGCGTCGATTTTCACCGGGATCACCTTGGGTGAGTATTACCGCCAGATGGGGCTGGACGTGCTACTGATCGCCGACAGCACGTCCCGCTGGGCGCAGGCCATGCGCGAAACGAGCGGGCGGTTGGAGGAAATCCCGGGCGAGGAAGGGTTCCCCGCCTATCTCGAAAGCTCAATCAAAGGTCTTTACGAACGGGCGGGTGTGATCGAGGCGGCGGATGGAGCCACGGGCAGCCTGACGATGATTGGCACCGTGTCGCCGGCGGGCGGCAACTTTGACGAGCCGGTCACGCAAGCCACCCTGTCCACGGTGAAGTGTTTCCTCGGCCTGTCGTCGGAGCGCGCCTACAAACGCTTCTATCCGGCGGTTGACCCGCTTCTTTCGTGGTCGCGCTATCTGGACCAGATGGCGGACTGGTATGACCGCCATATCGAACCGGGCTGGACGGGCAGGGTGAAGGCGCTGCAAGCCCTGCTGGAGCAGGGCGAGCAGATCAGCCAGATGATGAAGGTGACGGGTGAGGAGGGTGTGACCCTTGGCGACTACGTGACCTTCCAGAAGGCACTGTTCGTCGACATGATCTTTCTTCAACAAGACGCGTTTGACGACGTGGACAGTTGCGCGCCGCTTGACCGGCAGCAACGTGTGTTCGGGCTGATGCAGCGGGTCGTGGATGCCACGATGACGCTTGAGGACAAGGGTGCGATCCGCAGCTGGTTCACCGAGATCACCGGCCTCTTTAAGAACTTCCACTACGCGGCGGATGGCACGCCGGAATACAAGTCGCTGCTGGCGCAGATCGAAGCAAAGATATCGGAGCTGTGAAACCGAAGGCCCTTTTGTGGCCTCACGCGCTGTCGTGTCGTTCGATGATCACGATCCCGGGTGTTGTCGTGGCGTCCGCCTTGGTCAGTTTGTACCGTTTGCCGACCACTTGCAGCGTCAGCATTGTGTTGTCCGGTTTGGCGATCAGGTGCCCCTTCGCCCGCACAACGGTGTTTTGATCGGCCAGAGATTGCGCGAAGTCCTGTGCATCGACGGGTTCGGACGGTATAATGGTCCGCGTTGTCAGGGCGATGCGGTGCGGATCGTTGTTGTGCTGGATGGGGGGGATCACTGCTGTGTCCTGTAGCAGCACCTCATGCAAGTGTTCGCTGCCGTTTTCGAGCAGGGTCGCGCGCGTAGCGTGTTGGCAGATAATGTCCCTGCTGTTTTGCCTTTGATCCGACGTGGCCAAATCCGTCTTTGTCAGAACGGTCAAGTCGGCGGCTGCGAGTTGACGGATGATCGTGTCGGCCAGGTAGCTGTCGGCCAAGTGGTCAGGCAGGCATTCGGCATCTGCCAGTACGACGATACCCTGCATCTGAATGTCATTGCCAAAAAGGCCCACCGAGGCTGCGATCTTGCCGGGCAGGGCGACGCCTGATGTTTCCAGCAGCACGTGATCGGGCTTGGGATCAAGGGTACGCATCTTGCTGAGCGCCAGCATGAGATCATCGCCATAGGAGCAGCAGACGCATCCGCCCGCCAGCGCAATCAGGTCCTCGTCCTGCGCTTCGATCAGATCGGCGTCGATCGGCAGTGCGCCGAATTCGTTGACCAAAACGGCCAGCCGTTGCCCATTTGCGTTCCGCAGGATCCGATTGATCAGGGTTGTTTTGCCAGCCCCCAGATAGCCGGCAATGATTGTCATGGGCAGGGTGTCAGACATTGGCGGCTGCGAAGGGTTTTCCGCCAAGGACGGTGCCCCACACCCGTGTGTCTTTCAGCCGTTCGGTGCCCATTTCTTCCGGGTCGTCTTCGAGCACGGCGAAATCCGCCCGTTTGCCGGCTTCGATCGAGCCGACCTCTCCATCCATGTGGAGGGTATAGGCGGCGCCGAGAGTGATAGCGTACAGCGCCTGATCGAGCGTGATCTTTTCCGCTTCGCCCAATGTCCGCCCCGATGCGGTTTTGCGGTTCATGGCGCACCACCCGGTGAACAGGGGACCAAGTGGCGTGATGGGCGCATCCGAATGAATGCCGAAGGGCACGCCTTCCCGTGCGGCGGTGCCTGCGGCGTTCATGCGTTCGGCCCGTTCCGGGCCGACCGTCAGTTCGTAGTGCTGGTCGCCCCAATAGTGATGGTGATTGGCAAAGAGGTTCACGCACAGGCCCAGTTCCTTGATTTGTCGGAATTGGGCCGTGTCGGCCAGTTGGCAATGTTGCAATGTGAACCGGTGATCGGATGACGGGGTTTTGCGCAACGCCTTGCGCATGGTGTCGATGACAAGTTGCGTCGCCTCGTCCCCGTTGGTGTGGCAATGCACTTGTATGCCTTTGGCGAGCGAGGTTTCGAGGATGTAGGCCAGTTGCTCGGGCGCGATGTACCACAGCCCGTTGGGCGCGCCATTATAGTAGCCGGGCGCGCGCAGACGTGCGGAGAACCCCTGGATCGAGCCGTCGACCACGATCTTGATCCGGCCCAGGCGCAGCTTTTCTGTGCTTTGCGGGGCGAGCGCCTCGACATGTTTGATCAGATCCTCGGGGCTGACACCGTGGTGAAAGCGCAAGGGGACGATGCGGGCGGGGTAGGCGGTGTTGCCGGTGACTTTGTGCATCAGCGTCACGGCCTCTTCGGGCAGGCGCGCGGCGAGGTCAGTTGCCGTTGTGACCCCAGCCCGCACGCAAAGCTTGCCGAAGCGCCACATGCCCTGTTCGTCGCAGGCGAGCATGTCGCGGTCGAAGCCTACGTGGATGGAGACGGGGCTCATCACATCGGGGCCTTTCAGTTCGCCGGAGGGCAGGCCGTCTGGCCCAAGCGGCACGCCCTCGTGATTGATTCCGGGTTTCAGCAGGCCCGCCAGTTCCAGCGCTTTGGAATTGACGTTCATGATGTGGCCCGAGGCATGCATGATCCCGATGGGGCGGGTGGTCGAGATCGTATCGAGCTGCGTGCGGTCCACGCGCTGGTTGTCGAAATAGATCGGATCGAGCGACCAGGCGGGCAGGGGCGCGTCGGGGTCGTCCAGCTTGGCCTCTGCCGCGGCCAGTTTGGACAGGACGGCGTCGAGGTTTTTGCAGCCGGCCTGCATGTCCCCCTCGGGCGACATGCGGTCGAAGAAGCCGACGTAGGTGTGGGACCAAAGCGCGCCTTCCTGCAGATGGCAGTGCCCTTCGACAAGGCCGGGCATCAGCACTTTGTCTGCAAATTGGGTGTCGAGTTCATAGTCGCCCCAACCCTTAAGCTCTTCCAGTGATCCTGCGCCAAGGATGAGGCCATCGCGTATGGCCACATGGGTTGCGTGCGGCTTTTGCGGGTTCATCGTCAGGATTTTACGGGCGGAGAGTATTTTGATCACGTGTGGGGGCCTGCGGCTGAAAACGTCTGTCGTGCAAGGCTAGGCGGTTTTCTTTTTGCCAAAAACTGGATTTAATCGCCGCATAAATACTATTTTATGGGGGAATGATGGCAGTCGGTCTGACGTTGAAGCAGATGCGTTACGTTGAGGCGACCGGACGGCTGGGGTCAATTGCGGCTGCAGCAGAAGCGCTGAGCATTTCACAAAGTTCGATCACGGCGGCCATTGATGCGCTTGAGGCGGAGTTGGGGTTTGGCATTTTCACGCGGGTGCCGGCCAAGGGCATTCAGAAAACCCCCGGCGGGGCCGACACGCTGAAACTGATCAGTCGCTTCCTGGCTGACTACAGGGATTTCGAGGCGGAGCTTTATGCGCTTGGTGGGGCCGTGACGGGCACGATCCGGTTGGCCTGTTTCGCAACGGCGGCGGCAACGTTCCTGCCTCCTGCGATCAAGCAGTTCCAGTCGGAGTTTCCCAATGTGCAGTTCGAGCTGGTCGAGGGCGACATGGACAATGTCGCCGAGTACCTGGACACGGGTGCGGCCGATATCGCCTTTACCTATGATGAAGTGATCGGGAGCCACCATGATTTTGACCTGATGGTCGAGCTGCCGCACTATGCCATGGTCAACACGCAGGACCCGCTGGCACAGCGCACGTCGGTGAGCCTTGCCGATTTGCAGGACCAGCCGATGATCAATCTGCAATTGCAGCGGTCGGGCACCTATTATTCGGACCTGTTTGCTGATGCGGGTCTGACGGTGCGCGTGGCCCATGCCACGTCATCGGTCGAGATGATCCGTACGCTGATTGCCTCAGGATTTGGCTTTTCCATTCTGAATGCCCGTCCTGTAAGCGCGGCGCTCGACAGTCGAGGCATCACCGTTTTGCCCATCACCGACCCGATCCCGGCCCGGCGCTTTGGCCTGGTGACCCAATCGCGGGTCACGCTGCCCTATCCCGTGCAGCGGTTTATCGAGCGTTGCCATGCACTTCGCGACGATGGGGTGTTTGAAAACCTGGCTGTACGTGCCGAGTGAGTTGAGATGATAAGAGCTATTTTTTAGCGCTTTCACACGTATTAAAACTATTTTTTCGAATGATGGTCGCCGCCTAACCTTCTCTCAACAAAAAATGAGACCCTGGGAGAAGAACCGATGAAGATCGCTGTGTTGAGACACCTGGCCATTGCCGCGGGGGTTGCCGCCCTGCTGGGGACGACGGCCATGGCCGAAGACCCCGTGCGCGGCGGAACCCTGATCACGACCCTTCCGCAGACCCCGCGTCACCTGAACCCGGCAGTCCAGTCAGGCATCGTCACGGGTGCGCCGGGTGCGCAACTGTTCGCAGCGCCGCTGCGTTATGATGAGGATTGGACGCCGCAGCCTTACCTTGCAGAAAGCTGGGCGTGGTCGGATGACGGCCTGTCGATGACCCTGAACCTTGTGCAGGGCGCCACCTTCCATGATGGCGAACCGATCACGTCCGAGGACGTCGCCTTCTCGGTCGAGACGATCAAGGCGAACCACCCGTTCAAGACAATGTTCGGCGTGGTTGAGGCGGTCGAGACGCCGGATGATCACACTGCCATCCTGAAGCTGTCACAGCCGCACCCGGCGCTGCTCCTGGCCATGTCATCGCAGTTGATGCCGATCATTCCCAAGCATATCTACGGCGATGGTCAGGATCCGAAATCGCATCCCCGCAATGGGAAGGATGTGGTTGGCTCTGGTCCGTTCAAGTTCGTGGAGTTCACGGCAGACCAGCAGGTGATCCTGGAGCGCAACGACGACTTCTTTATCGAGGGGCGTCCGTATCTGGACCGCATTGTCTATCGCATCATCAAGGACGCGTCGGCCCGTGCCATCGGCATGGAAAACGGTGAGCTGCATATGACGACGTTCGAGAACACCGTGCGCAACATCAAGCGGATGTCCGAGAACGATGATCTGGTTGCCACGGACGAAGGCTATGCCGCCATCGGTCCGATCAATTGGCTGGCGTTCAACACCGGGTCGGACGGGCCGCTGGCCGACAAGCGGGTGCGTCAGGCGATTGCTTACGCCATCGACAAGAATTTCATCCTGAATGCGATCATGCTGGGGCTGAGCCAGGAGTCGAAGACGGGTATCCACCCCGGTTCACCGCTCTACTACCCGGATGTGAACGGGTATGATCTGGACATCGACAAGGCCAACGCGCTGCTGGACGAGGCGGGGTATGAAAAGGGCGCAGACGGCATCCGCTTTTCACTGACCATCGACCACGGCAACCCGACAACAAAGCCGCAGGCGGAGTTCACCAAGGCGTCGCTGGCCAAGGTTGGTATTGATGTCAGCGTGAATTCTTTTGTCGACTTCCCGACCTGGGCCAACAAAATTTCGAACCACGATTTCGACATGACCTGGGACACTGTGTTCAACTGGGGCGACCCGGTGATCGGGGTGCACCGCACCTATGACAGCCAGAACATCAAGGAAGGCGTCATATGGTCCAACACGCAGCAATACGCCAACGAACGGATCGATGAGCTGATGGCGGCAGCAGGGCAGGAGATTGACCCCGATAAACGTGCAGCGCTTTACAAGGAGTTCCAAGAGATTCTGGCAGATGACCTGCCGGTCTATTGGACCAATACGCTTCCGTATCACACGATCTACAACAAAAAGGTCGGTAACCCGCCTCTGGGCATTTGGTCATCCTCCTCTCCCTATGACCTTGTCTTCTTGAAAGAGTAAGTTGTCCTGAGAAAGACCTTCCTGCCCCGATGTTCGGGGCAGGTTTTCATTGAGGTGGTGGTGCATGGGATTTCTGGTCGTACTGGCGCAACGCACTCTTTATGGGGTGCTGCTGTTGCTGGCTGTCCTGGTGCTGAATTTCACCATGATCAATCTGGCACCAGGCGATGTGGTGGACACCATTGCCGCTGATATGGGCGGTGCCAGTGCCGAGCTGGTGGCTCAAATCCGGGCCGAGTACGGGTTGGATCAACCCGTTATCGTGCAGTTGGGCAACTACATCTGGCGGGTGTTCCAGTTCGATCTGGGCCAATCGTATTTCTACAATCGCCCCGTGACCGAGATGATCTTTGAGCGTTTGCCCGCCACGCTGCTTCTGGTCTTTTCAGCGCAGATTTTTGCCCTTGTGGTGGGTATCTTATTGGGGGTGTTCGCGGCGCAGCGCCCAAACGGCATTCTCAGCCATATCGTGACGCTCTTTGCGCTGTTCGGCTATGCCGCGCCTGTGTTCTGGACAGGCATCCTGCTGCTGATCGCCTTTTCTCTGAAAATTCCTTTGTTCCCGGTCGCAGGGATGCGGGATGTAACGGTTGAGGGCTTCCTGCCCCAAGCCCTTTCGGTCGCGCACCATCTGGTGCTGCCGATGCTGACGCTTGGGTCGATCTTCATCGCGCTTTATTCGCGGCTGTGCCGTGCCTCGATGCTGGAGGTATTGGGGTCCGACTATGTCCGCACGGCCAAGGCCAAAGGGCTGTCGCCACGTGACGTGACGATGAAACATGCGCTGAAGAATGCACTGCCGCCGGTTGTGACGTTGGCAGGTTTGCAGTTTTCGGCCGTGATCTCGGGCGCTGTGCTGGTCGAAACGGTGTTTTCATGGCCGGGGCTGGGGCAGCTTGCGCTGACCTCGATCCTTGCGCGGGACACCCCGACGATTTTGGGTATCCTCTTTTTCTCCGCACTTGTGGTGATTGTTGGCAACCTGCTGACGGACCTTGTGCTGCGCCTGATTGATCCGCGGGTCAGGGGGAAGGCATGAGCGAGCAAACGCAACTCAAGGCTCGGTCGCCCTTTGCCGAAGCGTTCGAGATGTTTCGGCGCAACCATGCGGCGGTGGCGGGGCTGGTTATTCTGCTTGCCATTGTCGCCGTGGCGATCCTCGGGCCGGTCCTGTACCCCGGCAACCCGTTTGATATGGTCTGGGCTCCGTTCACCCCGCCTGGGACAGAAGGGTATCTGTTTGGCACCGACTACCTTGGGCGGGACCTGTTGTCCCTACTCATCCACGGTGCGCGGGTGTCGCTGACGGTTGGCCTTGCCGCCGCCTTTGTCACCGTCACCATCGGCATCACCATTGGTGCGCTCGCCGGCTTTTATCGCGGCTGGGTCGAGGAGGTGTTGATGCGCCTGACCGAGTTCTTTCAGGTCTTGCCGACGCTTTTGTTTTCCATGGTCATTGTCGCGCTGTTCGGCGCGTCGCTGCTGATGATCACCATAGCCATCGGTCTGGTGAGTTGGCCCGCCGTAGCGCGGATCACGCGCGCCGAGTTCCTGCGTATCCGCGAGCTGGAATATGTCACCGCTGCCCGTGCCGGGGGTGTGCGCAATGGCGGGTTGATGTTTCGGGTGATCCTGCCAAACGCGCTGCCGCCGATCATCGTGCAGGCGGCGTTGATGGTCGGGTCCGCCATCCTGTTCGAGGCGGGTTTGAGCTTTCTGGGTCTGACCGATCCGAACGTCGCCAGTTGGGGCCAGATCATCGGGTCGAACCGGCAATACATCCTCGACGCCAGCTATACCGTCACGGTGCCGGGTATCGCCATCTTCATCACCGTTCTGGCCATCAGCCTTGTGGGTGACGGCCTGAACGACGCCCTGAACCCAAAGCTGAGGGAACGATGAGCGCACCGCTTCTTTCCGTCAAAAACCTGCGCATCGAGCTGGCCACGCGGGGCGGAATGGTGCCGGTTGTCGACGACCTATCGCTGTGGCTGAACCCCGGTGAGACCTTGAGCATCGTTGGGGAATCCGGCAGTGGCAAGTCCATGACGGCGCTTGCGGTCATGGGGCTGTTGCCCCGTATCGGGCGTGTCGCACAGGGCCGGATCATGTTCGAAGGGCAGGACATGACGCAGATGGAGGACGCCGCCCTGCGCCGTATTCGTGGCAACCAGATCGGCATGATCTTTCAGGAACCCATGACCTCGCTCAACCCGGTCTACACGGTCGGGGAACAGATCGCCGAGGTGCTGCGCCATCACCAGAACCAAGGGGCTGCACAAGCCTGGGCCAATGCTGTTGACCTGCTGGATGCCGTGCGCATTCCCAACGCCAAGGGCCGCGCGGGCACCTATCCGCACGAGATGTCGGGCGGGCAGCGCCAGCGCGTGATGATTGCCATGGCGCTGGCGTGTCGGCCCCAAATCCTGATTGCGGACGAACCCACCACCGCGCTGGACGTGACGGTGCAGGCCGAAATCTTTGACCTGATGCGCGAGTTGGCAACCGAAACGCAGACCGCCACGATCCTGATCACCCATGACATGGGGGTGGTGGCCGAAATGGCAGACCGTGTCGTGGTCATGCTGAAAGGGCGGAAGGTCGAGGATGGCACTGTCGCCAACCTGATCAACCGGCCGCAGCACGGATACACAAGGTCGCTGATCGCCAGCGTGCCGCATCTGACGCCGGAAACGCGCGACCTGAACGAACAGAAGGCAGAGGTTGAGCAGCCCCTTCTGAGTGTCCGCGACCTGACGGTGCAGTTCCCGGTCAAGAAACGCTGGGGCAAGCGCGAGATGTTCACCGCAGTGAACAGGATCAGCTTTGACGTGGAACGGGGCAAGACGCTGGCGATCGTGGGTGAAAGCGGGTCGGGCAAGACGACTGCTGCGCTTGCCGTTGCGCGGCTGGTTACGGCACAGGGGGGGCAGGTGACGCTTGAAGGCAGGGACATGCTGTCACTTGAAGGCGAAGCGCTGCGGCAGGCGCGTGCGAATGTGCAGGTGATCTTTCAAGATCCCTATTCGTCGCTCAACCCGCGCCTGCGCGCTGGGGCCATCGTGCGTGAACCGATGGACAATCTGGGCAATCTGCCCGTTGCGCAACGTGATGCGCGGGTCGCGGAACTGTTTGAACAGGTGGGGCTGGAGCGCGAGCAGATGCACCTGTTTCCGCACCAGTTCTCGGGTGGGCAGCGGCAACGGATCAGCATTGCTCGGGCGCTTTCCACCAATCCCAGTCTGATCATCTGCGACGAGGCGGTGTCCGCCCTTGATGTGATCATACAGGCTCAGATTCTGGATCTGCTGCACGACCTGCAAAGAGATCTCGGCCTGACCTATCTTTTCATTAGTCATGACCTTGGCGTTGTGCAGCAGATGTGTGACGACGTGGCGGTCATGTATATGGGCGATATCGTTGAATACGGTACGCGCAACGCGGTGTTTGCATCGCCGCAGCAGGACTATACGCGGAACCTGCTTGCCGCCGTTCCATCTGTGGAGAGTGTAAGAGAACATCCGGCGCAGTGACTGGTTGCAAACGTCCTGCCCGCCGAGTGTTTTAATCAGGTATTGCGATACGGCCATATTAGTGGTTTTAAGACCGTAACCCGGGTCCCCAGCCGCTTGCCAGGTCAGCCCTTACTCTCGACCGAGGAGCATGACATGGGGACGACGTTTGCACGTCTTTTTGCATTGATCTTGATACTGGCGCCCATTGCAGGTGCTGCCCAAGAGACCGACGTGACCGGCAAGGTGGCCGTCGAGTTGAACACCGTATCGGACGGGGAGGGGACCTGTACCCTTACCTTCATGGTCACCAACGGCCATCCTGTTGATATCGACAAGCTTGTCTATGAAACCGTGCTGTTTGATGCCGCCGGTCGCGTGGACCGATTGACCCTGTTCGACTTCGGAGCCTTGCCGGTGGGTCGCCCGCGTGTCCGCCAATTTGCCGTGCCGGAATTGTCCTGCGAGGGCTTGGGTCGCGTGCTGTTCAATGGTCTGCATACCTGCACGGCCGAGGGTCTGGCGCAGGGCGACTGCGCCAAAGGCCTGCTGCCGTCGAGCCGGGTCGAGATTGAGGTGCTGGGCTGATGTTGGATGCGATCTTTGCACAATTGATGGCCGTGTTCGATCTGGGCGGCCCCGTGGTTATGGTGCTGATCGGGGTGTCGGTCGTCACCCTCGCTGTTGTTCTCTACAAACTGTGGCAGTTTTCGGTGGCGCATGTGGGTCACCATGCGGCGTTGCGCACGGCTGTGGCGGCTTGGGACGCGGGCGATCGGACAAGTGCGCGGACGGCGCTTGAGCAATCAAAGAGTTATCTGGCGCCCGTTGTGGCCGCAGCATTTGAAGGGCGTGACAAGGACCGGCTGCTGGCCATGGCGGAGGAGCGTTTTTCCCAGTTGGAGCGGGGATTCCGATACTTGGATTCCGTGGCGCAATTGGCCCCTCTGCTGGGGCTGTTTGGCACTGTTTTGGGGATGATCGAGGCGTTCCAGTCATTGCAGGCCGCCGGGGCACAGGTGGACCCCTCTATTCTTGCGGGTGGGATATGGGTGGCGCTTTTGACCACGGCTGTCGGGCTGGTCGTCGCTATGCCGACAGCACTGTTGCTGTCCTGGTTTGAGGCGCGGATGGAGGCGGAGCGGGTTGTGGCCGACACCTTCGTTCTGACGGCTCTTGCCCCTGCCAATCGGGTGGGTGCATCCGACCCGGGCGCGAACATGATGCCCGCCCATGGCTAGAACGCGACGGGTGCGGCGGCTGTCGATGACGTCGCTGATCGACGTGATCTTTCTATTGCTGTTGTTCTTTATGCTTACGTCGACCTTTTCGAAATTTGCCGAGGTCGAGTTGACTGCTGGAGGTCCAGGGCAGGCAGCGGCACCCGCAGACGTAATACCGCTGTTTTTGCAGGTCGGTGAGGAGATGTTGGCGCTGAATGGTGAACGTGTCGGGATCGCGCTGCTGGAAGCGTCGTTGCGTGACACTGTGCCTGCGGCAGAGGTGCAGCCACTGATTGTCAGCTTGCAGGGTGGGGTGACCGCACAGCGGCTGACCGATGTGCTGGTTGTCCTGCGTGCCGTTCAGGGATTGCACGTCACAGTGTTGGGGAATGCGTGATGCGCGGGCGTGCACCAAGGTCGCGGCGAGAGCCGACCATTGCCCTGATCAACATCGTGTTCCTGATGCTGGTGTTTTTCATGGTGGCTGGCACGTTGGCACCGCCGTTGGATCGCGACATGGCCCTTGTCAGCACGGCCGATCTGGAGGGGCGGCCACCGCCTGATGCGCTGGTCATACGTGCCGATGGGACTTTGAGTTTTCGCGGCACTGATCAAGCGGATGCCGAGATGTATGTGTCCGGGCTTGACCCCGAAGCGCGGGACGAGGTGCGCATTGTGCCCGACCGCGCGCTGCCCGCCGCCCAATTGGTCGCTTTGGGCCGAGACTTGCGCCGTGCCGGTGCTGGAAAGGTGATCATCGTAACGGAACGGGGGCTGGAATGATTGCCGGGTCACGTTCCGTCGCAGCACTGGCCGTTCTGATGGCTGCCACCCTTCATGTGGGTGGGTTGATGCGCATGGACCTTATCAAACCTGTCGAAATGGAAGACGGGCGGGCCGGTGCGACCGAAGCGTCACTGGGCAATGCCTTTGCCGATCTGGCCCAGGGCACGTTGACCGGCATCGAAACCACCGATGTGACGGAACCTGTCCCGGTTGAGCAGACAGTGGAGACCGCTGAACCGACTGAGCAGAGGATCGATCCGACACCCCCCGCAGAGAGTCCGGCGGCGGAGACAGGTGCGCGCATCGACCAGCAAGACGTGAATGACGCAATGCGCCGCGTTGAGCCAGATCAGGTGACGGCCAGCGCGTCTGCGATTGATACAACGCCGGTCCCACAACCCACTCTGCCAGTCACGCCCTCTGTTCCTGAGACACCGCCCGCGCTGCAATCGGCTGCACCACCCGACACCCTGACCGCAGTGGATCCTGACCGGCTGGACGTGACACAATCGCTGCGGCCCAAGGTCCGTAGCCGTGCCTTTGAAGAGCGCAACAAGCCGGATGATCCGCCGCCAGCGCCGCGTCAGACAACACAGCAGACGGCAAGCCGAACCCCTGATCCCCCTGCGCCGCGTGGCAATCAGGCGCGGACGAACACGCGCGCTGGGGCGGCAGACGGCACGGCGGTGCGTGCGGCACCGCGGGCAACGGGGAACGCGGGAGCGGCGCAGGCAGGCAACGCGGCAGCATCGAACTATCCCGGCGAGATCATGCGAAAGCTGCAACGTGCACGTCGCCCGCGTGTCGGGGATCGTGGTGTGGCCACCGTCAGCTTCCGCATCGCATCGAATGGTGGATTGAGTGCCGTGTCGGTGGCACGCAGCTCGGGCTCTCGCGATCTGGACAACGCGGCCTTGCAGGTGATCCGGGGTGCCGCGCCGTTTCCTGCCCCTCCGCCGGGCGCGCAGCGGTCGTTCAGCATTCAGATCAAGGGGCGATAAGAAGTTCGCAGCGGTTGGTTTGGGAATGACAACGCTTTATCCCCGCGCCCTTAGTGCGGTTGCGACGGGAAGCCGGGCAGCTGCAAATGCGGGTAGAGCCCCGCCTACCGCTCCGATGGCAACGCCCACCAAAGCGGTGATCGTCATCACATCGGCGTTGACGACAAATCGGAAGGCCATCTGGGTGCCGTTGGCCCCCATCGTGCTGGTTTGCCAGCCGTTCAGTGCCAGCCACGAGAGGGTGAGACCAAGACTGGCACCAACCGCAGAGAGCAGGAACGCTTCCAGCCAGGTAGAGAAAAAAGCAGAAAAGCGATTGAAACCCAGCGCACGAACCGTAGCGATTTCGACCGTCCGATCCGACAGCGAGCTCATCATGGTATTGAGCGCGCCCGCGGTGGCACCGATCGCCATCAACAACGAAATGGGCCAGCCGAACATTCGGATCAGTTGGGCGGTTGCCTCGGATTGCCCGGCGTAAAGATCGGCTTCGGTGAAGGCCATGAGCTGTGCGTCGGCAAACTCGGACATGGACAATTTGAGCCTGTCGATTGTGGTAGGTTCGGTCAGCTTCAGCCGCAGGCTTTGCACCTCTCCCATGCGGTTGAACGCCGAAGCGACCGCGTCGAAACCTCCCCAGATCTCGGACTCGAATGCACTTCCACCGGCGGAAAAACGGCCGACCACCGTCCAGACGACCGGGCCCAATCGGATGTCGTCTCCGATGTTGAGGCCCGGATATTTGGTTGCCAGTTGTTCCCCCACCAGAATCTCGCGCGCGCCTGGTGATACGAGGCGACCTGATGAGAGCGTCACGCCTGATCGGATCGTCAGACCAGAGGCCTCCATTCCGCGGAGGGCCAGCGTCGTTCCCGATGTGTCGAGCTGCGTGCGATACTCAACCGGGACAACAAGTTCACGTGACAGGAGCGGTGTGCCTGACGCATCTCGCAGGACGCCGATGTCATTGCCTTTTGCCATGATGGATCGTGCGATGTCAGAGGGGATTTCGGAGTTCACTTCCTCGCGCGTGCCGCCGCCCAGGATAACGGCAACGTCGGGTGATCCGGCGCTTTGGAGCGTGATTTCAAAACCGCGCGCCATGGACAGGAAACCGCTCAGGACGCACACGACCAGCATGATTGATCCCACCATCGAGAGCGAGATGGCCATGCGCCGAGGCACACTGAGCAACGTGGCCCGGCTCATTGCCATGGTTTGTCGTATGGAAGCTATCATTTGTGTTACCTCGTTCTGAAAGCTGACAGGATTGGCGTGCGCATGGCCGAAAGTGCCGGAAGTGCTCCGGAGGTAAGACCAAGCAAGAAAATCAGTGCAAAGGCCCGGAGGGCTACATTTGTGTCCAGAACCAGCCCAAGCGCGGGTGGGGCGGCAAGGCTGGCCAGCTTGGCCAGGCCAATGCCGATGGTGCCGCCAACCAGGAACACGAAGAGCGCTTCGGCAAGAACCATCATCATGATCCGGGATGACCGAAACCCCAAAACCTTCAAAACGCCAATTTCAAAGCGGCGCTCGCGGAGCGCAAAAACCAACGTGTTTACGACAATCATCAAGAGCGTCACGAATGAGACGCTGACAACCAGCGTGACCACGCGTTTGACATCGGCGTATTGGCTGAGGAACGCGCTCAGAAACTGCTTTTCGGACAGCGTGCGCGTGGGCGCCGCCGAATTGGCAAAGAGCGCATCGATCTGCGGCGCCAGTTGCTGTGGGGAGACATCCGGTTCAGGGCGCAGCGCGAAGGTGGATACTGTATCCCTGTTTTTGCCTCGTGCGTTGTTGATGTAATCATACTGGGCGAGGATGAAGTAGGTGTCGGTGCTGGGGCTTTTGCCATCGAATATGCCCGCAATTTCGAAACGCCAGTCTCGGCTTCCATCGGCTTTTCTGGTGCGAAAGGCCGTCACGGTCAGTGTGTCGCCGATGCTCCAACCCTGTGCTTGGGCCAGTGCGCGGCCAACAAGAACCTTGTCGCGCCCATCATCGAGCGCATCGATCATGGCGTCTGTCAGCCCGAGGTCTTTGCCGCTGACTGCAAGTAACTTGTCTGGGTTGCCCGCGCTGACTGCCACGACGTTGCGTGCGTCGCCCACACTGCCGCGTAGGCGCGTTATCGGGCTGACTGCGGCAACGCCCTGCAGTTCAGTGATCCGAGGTAAGTATGCCAGCGGCAAGGGTTGTGCCCGACCAGCCGCATTCATCACGCCAAGAAGATCATCGCTGGCGGCGGCAGTACCCTGTGATCCGGCAATGAAGCTGGCTGTCAGCCCGTAGATCAGGAAAGCCATGGCGACGGAAACGATCAGAAGACCGCCTCGTAGCGGTTTGCGCACCGCGCTCTTTCGGATGAGGCCAAGAAAAGTCATGCTGCCACCTGCTCCTTTTCGACAAAGACTCCTTTGTCCAGATGCAGTGTCCGATTGGCAGCGTTGGCCGCTTCGGGATCATGGGTCACCATGACAATGGTCTTTCCCAGTTCGCGGTTCAGATAGCAGAGCATGGCCAGAACGTCGTCGGCGGATTTGCGGTCGAGATCTCCGGTCGGTTCGTCACAGAGCAGTAGGCTTGGGTCGGCCACGATGGCGCGGGCGATGCTGACGCGCTGCTGTTGACCGCCCGACATCCGCGTGGGGTTCTGTTTGCCACGTCCGCCAAGACCAACCAGGTCGAGCACCTTGGCGACCCGCTCACGCCGCAGGGATGCGGGGATTGGTTTGAGCAGCAGCGGTAGTTCGACATTCTCTGCCGCCGTGAGCATCGGCAACAGGTTGTAGAACTGGAACACGATGCCCAGGTGATGCGCGCGCCAGGCTGCGCGGGCCGTCTCGCCCATGTGGTCCAGTCTTTGGCCGGCGATTTGAATGTCGCCGGTGTCGGCGTGGTCGATGCCGGCAAGCAAATTGAGAAGTGTTGATTTGCCGGAGCCGGAAGGGCCCATCACGGCGACGAAATCGCCACCTTGGATGGTCATGTCGAGATTTGTGAAAATTGGTAAGCTCTCATTGCCGGTTCGGTAGCTTTTGCTGACGCCGCTGAGGGCAATGAACGGGCTTTCGGTTTTTAATGTCGTCATCAGTTTCTGGCTCCGGTTTCTTGTGTGTCGTGCGAGGAGGAAGGGGACAGCGCAATGCGGATGCGGGCGGCCATACCGGGCCGGATACCCGGCGGCGGCGCGATGGGTGCAAGTCGCAGCGCGACAGTTCCTCTGGCTGTGTTCACGTGTGGTGCGACCCGGTGGAGTTCGAATTTGAAGGTGTGATCTGGAAAGGCGTCCAGCACAGCCTCGCCAACGAGGTTCGCCTGAAGGCTTCCGATTGCCTTTTCGGCCACATCAGCATCGATCGCCAAGGTGTCGAGTTGGGCAATTGTCATCAGGCCGATCCCGTCGTGGATAGCGTCAACGCGGTCGAGCACTGCGTCGCCGACATGCGCCGAGAGTTGGGTCACCGTGCCCGGGATCGGCGCGCGCACGGTTAGGTCGGCAACCCTGTCTTCGGCGATTTGCAGCGCCAGCTCCGCGTCGTCGAGCGTGGTCTTGGCCTGCTCGACAGAGTTGGCTGCGATGAGGAAGGCATGTTCTGCGTCTTCAAGTCGTTCGCTAGCGATCACCCCGCGTTGGCGCAACTCCGTCCGCCGGTTCAAAATGTTCTTGGCCTGCGCCTCGGATATGCGTGCGGCTGCGAGCGTCAGCTTTGCTGCGGTGCGCGCGAGCTGTGCCTCTTGGGCGGCGAAGCGCACATTCGACTCTTCGACCAGAAGCAGAGCTTGCCCTGCAACCACCTGATCTCCGGGTTTGACCAAGATGTCAGTGATTGTGCCACCGCGTTCGGCGTAGATGACGGCCATGTCCGGGGCGATGACGTAACCTGATCCGGTAATCTCCCGAACCATAGGTGCGGCTACCGAGGGCGAGGCCTCTGACAAAGGTGGAAGTTGATCTTTCGCTGCCGGCGCGCTTTGGAATGGCGTTTGGGTCCCTTCTGATCGTAGGCCGAAGGCGGCACCGGCCAGCAACAGTGCAGTACCGGCGAGGACGGCGGCCAATTTCAGAGGAAAGCGCCGGAGCGGTGTTGGCACCATGTCGGGTGATGGGACTGGAGACATTGAAAGCTCTCGCAATGTCTCTGCCATCTGGCGGTTGTGATCGGTGAATGTGTTCATGCCACCAGGATCGGCGGCGTGCTGTTTGTCCGCGACCTAGATCACGATCCGGGACGTTCAAAATCGCGATTTAGTCACTTCAGGTGGCTGTCAGGCTTCAAACTGTTGTTGCAATCCTTTGGCTTTGCGCCACTCCAAAGGGGTCATGCCGGTGACGCGACGGAACTCGCGGTTAAAGTTCGATTTGGTCTGAAACCCGGCGTCGAACATGATTTCCGTCACCGACTTGGTGCCAGATCGTAACTGTTCGCAGGCTTCGCTGATGCGGAAATCATTGACGTATTGCGAAACATTCTTTCCGGTCGTTCGATTGATGGCCCCGGAGACTTGCCGGGCCGGGATGATCAGCCGTCGTGCGAGCCGATCAAGGTTCAGGTCAGCATCCCGATAAATACGGGTTTTTGTCATCAGCTCTTCGATCTTGTTCATGATCACCGGGTCATCCGGGGCCTCTGGTTCCGGCTGCATCCGAACCGGCGGGGGTGCGTGATCTTCCGGTGCTCGGCCTCTGCTTGCAACAGCACCGGCTATGGAGAGGAAAAGCAAGGTCGCGACATTCCCAACCGAAACCAGTTGCGGCACGTGGCGCGCGTCCATGAAGGCAATATCTAAGGTGATCAGGGTGTCGATTGCTGCCGAGAACAGCAGGACGAGCGCTGCAAAGACTAGAGCGCGGTGAACGGTCCCCACGCCTTCAAGCGCAACCAATCTGAGCGAGTCTTCGCCCGACCGCAGAAGAAGCAGCAGCAGGACTGCGTAGACAGTGAACGTGCCGATGATGATGACATCAAGCGCAAGCGGCCAAGCCAGCATGGAGAGCGAGACAAGCAGCAGTGGAATACCATGAGGCGCAACTGTCAGGATATTTGCATAAGGGCTTGGCTTGGCGAGATGCAAAGACCCAAAATACACCACTGGGGCCATCACGCTTGCAATGAGGGGCGAGAGAAACCGCAACCACTCAACCCCATAACCGAAGCGCAAGCCGATGAGAGCGGATTGCATTGCGGCCAAGGCGATGAGTGCAAGAAATGCGAAGTTTGTCGGATGTTCATTGTTCCGCTGCACCAAACTGAGGAAGAGGAGCACCAGCAGAAGCGCAACGACAAAAGGCAGCGGGATAAATATCATGGACTCATATCGACCTGATGGCTGTTACATCCTGCATCTGACCGAAAGATGCGCCACACACCGCCATTGGTCTAGGGGCGTGTCATCGTTTGCTTTCTGTTCCAACCGCCAAAGAGTTTTTGAGTTTCACCATGTCAGGGCGGCGGTTGGTAAATTCCAAATCCAAGCGGCGAGAAGGGCCCACGCAAAAAGGGGCATAGCAGCGAAGACCACACACCGCTCCGTTCGCATTGCATTTGCGCTTTGCAGCGGGCGTAGAAGCCATGCTGCGGACCACACAAGGGTCCCCACGGTAGCCGCATAGAGGCAGGTTAGAGTCCAAAGACCGATACCCGCAGAGGCATGAGAAGAAAGGTCTCGACCATTCAGCAGTGGCACCAGGACAACCATGCAAATACCGACGCCCACTATCCAGCCCACACCCAGCGAGAAAGCCATACCTGTCAGGCGGCTTTTTGAGCGCCACGTTATCACTGCGCCCACCAAACACAGCAGAGAACCGGCCAAAGCCGCCCAAAGCGCTGAGTTTAGTGAAGCCGCGCTGTGCCAAAACCCTGTGCGGTCGAATGTGTGCATCCCGCCGCTAAAGTGAGCGCCGATGACACCGCCGGATACATCGCGTCGAAACCCAAGACGAAAATCGCCTTCTGGCGTTTCGAATTGGTCCTCCGCTATTGCTTGAAACAGGCGGGAATGGCCAAGGCCGGACAAAAGAAGCATATCGTCATCGGCGATTTGTAGGTCCATGCGATGGGAATTGAGGGCACGCAATCGATCCAGACCAGTCTCGTTGCGCCGCGTGGGGATGTAATGACCAGTGAAATCGCGCAGGCAGGCGGTGTCGCAGTCGGAACGCGCCGCAACCGGACGTTCATGCGGTGCAATCACTTCTCTGAGTACACGGCGTGGCAACCCCGTAAGCGCACTGCCACTGGGACCATTTGCGGCAACAAAGAACCCCAGGTCCATGGACGGGACGAGCACCATATTGGTGTGGAACCCAAAATGGCTGCCGCCATGGTGGTAGACCGTGTGACCGGCCCAGCGTTCGGTCCAGTACCCAAGTGCGCGCCCGGAAAACTCTGCAGCGTCCGGCCACGCGGGTTCGTACATCTTTTTAATGCTGGTTGAGGTCACGGCAGGCGTTTCATCGCCGGTGCCTTGCAACAGTAGCATTTGCATGATGCGGCCCATGGCCTCGGCCGTTAGCGCGAGACCGCCCGAGCTCAAATGTATCCCGTGAAAAGGGGCTGGATCGATGGCGACATAGCGACCGGCGTCCCAAACATGAAACGGGCTGGTCCCTCGAAGTTCGGATGGCTCATGCATGAAGCGGGCGTTGTCAATTCCCAAAGGGGACAGGATGGTATCGGTAATATATTCTTCGAACGGCTGGCCCGAGACTTGAGCAATGATTTCACCCAGCAAAACGTAGCTGGCATTCGAGTAGGATATGACATCTCCGGGTGGACGAATCTGCCGTGGCAGGATTTTTGAAATCTGTTCAATTGCGGGTGTGTTGCCCCGTTCGCCATGCACCGCGAAGTATCCCGAGTAGCGCTCTTCCAGCCCCGCCGTATGGCTGAGCAGATGAGCAACCGTGATATCACCGAAACGCTGGTTCAGTTGCAGTCCGGGAAGGTGTCGGGTAATGCGGTCGTCCAAAGACAGCCGCCCGTCATCTGCCAATTGTAGGATCGCCAGGGCTGTAAAAACCTTGGTAACAGATGCCAGTGGAATGATGTCTGCTTCGGGGGTCATCGTGCGTCCGAACCTAGCATCCGACAGCCTGTAGCCACGTGACAGGATGACGTTGTCGCCCGAAACAACAACCACAACAGCCCCGGCAACGGCATCCTGATCCAGACCGGTGGTTACCAACCCATCTACAAAGCCTTCCAGCGTTTCCTGCCACTGCTCGTTCGAGGTAGCGTTTCCGGCCGAGCTGGCGCAAACGAGTGCGATCAACAGAAGGCGCAGGACAGCAGACAGGACGTTCTGCCAGAGCTGGTGGATCATGTCACGGAGCCCATTTGTATTGGCGATTTGCGCCGACAGATTTGAACAATGCCGGCAGTCACCAATATCGGTGCTGTCTGCGTTTTTTGAAGCGGACCCAAGCGCAAAAAGCGATTTATGTTGAGGCAGCTCAAAGCATACGCGGTCTGCGTCAAAGCGGACGCGTTTACTTAGGCGTCTGCCGAGATTTCCTGTATCACTGAGAAGCCTTCGAACGTTGGTGCGCCCTCGTGCAGCTTGGCCGTGTTGCCTGCGTCCTTGTGCGCTGCACGGAAGGCGTCTGACCGGGTCCAGGCACGAAATGTCTCTTCCGATGACCAGACCGTATGCGAGGCGTAGAGCCGTGTGCCGTCTTCGTTTTCGGGTCCTTTGAGCATGTGAAATTCGACAAAGCCATCCATGGTTTTCAGGTGGCTGTCGCGCCCGAGCCAGAGCGCTTCGAATGCCTCTGCTTTATGCTTGGTTACGGTGAAGCGGTTCATGGCGATAAACATGGGCGGCCCTTTCAGATGGCGGTCAGGTGGTTGTCGAAGGCGAGCGTGTGTGTCGTGCGGTGTGTGAGCGTGTCACGCGTCAATGTGTGGACCTGGCCGGTGCCGTCCGTCACAAGGCAGGTGTCGTCCGGTGCGGCACACAGCCCGCAGACGTCGTGCATCCGGTACGTGCCAACCTGCTGACCTGTTTGGTCGAATTGAAAAGCCAGACCGCCGCGGGGTGAGGACGCTGCGTAGTGCCCTGTTCCGAAGGCGCTAACGCTGCCGATATATCCGTCCAACTGGTAGAGCGTTGTTTCGTCCATATCCGTTGGCTTCAATGTGCCGTTGCCGGTGTAGAGCGCCACCAGAGGGGGTGTGTCGAACGGATCGCCCTGCCATTGGAAGCCACAGACGACAGTTCCGTCGGGAGCTGCCGCGATATGGCGGAGGGAGTTGTGGTGACGGGCCTCTGGCACTTCAGCGAAATCCGTCATCCGTCCGCTCGTGTCAAACAGCGCGAGGTTGGGTCGCATGGTATCGAGGTTGAGCTTGTCTCGTCCTGTTGCGGGATGGGTGCGGATGCCCCCGTTGGCGACGGCGAGCGTGCCGTTTGGCAGGCGTAGGATCTCGTGCGGTCCGATTCCGGCTGATGTGAAATCATCGAGCCGTCTGTAGCATGCGCTGCGGTCCCAGACGCCGATGCGTCCCTGGCCCGTCGCGATGTCGTTTTCCGGGGTGAAGAGCAGGGTGCCGTCGCCGGAGAAGGCGCCGTGCCCGTAGAAGTGCCGCCCTGTCGGTGCGCGCAGGGTTTGGGTGACGTCACCGGTGCTGCAGTCGATCACCTTGGCAAAGGTGCCGGGGCGGCGGGCGATAGCAACGGCTTCGGCTATGTGGGGATGGGCGGCAGCCGCATGGCCACGGGCGGGCAGGGGGATGCGAAAGGCGATGTCGCCAGCGGCCGTCAGCCCAATAAGCAGGTAGCGCCCCTCGCAATCCATCGCGGCGCTGAGTGCGATCGGGTTGCCCACATCTGCCCATCCGAGCGTGGGCGTGAGCGAGGCCGAGGTCAGCCCGGCAAGGAAGGCGCGACGCGAGGGCATCAGTCTCCGTCGAGCGCGTTGAACCCGGCGGTGATGCCGAGGGGTGTGCCGATTTCGTCAATCACGGCGACCTGTACGGCCCGCAGGGCCTGTTGCAGCACCTCGACCTTGAAGCGTTGCTCGGCGTCGGCGACGCCTTGCAGAGCCGGGTCTTCCAGGGCGTCGGCCCGTGCCCGCGCTTCGGCAAAGGCAGCGCTTGTCGCGCCAAGATCGGCGTTGGTCATCGCTGCGGCGAGCCGTTCCAGGGCTGCAAGCTGTAATTCGATATGGCGGAGGGACCGTTCCGAGCGCCGCGCTTCGGCTCGGCTGGGCCGAGGGCGGTCGAACGTTCCAAGGGGGCGACCAAGGCGCTGATCATGCAGGAATTCAAGACCGGTGGACAGGGCCGTGTAGAGGGCGCGTTGCGCCTCCATATCGCTTTGAAAGCGGGCGTTACCGCCGGTGCCTGCGCTCAGCATCTGGTCGGCGAAGGCGGGCCAGGCAGCGTTTAGGCTGTCGGACTTCTGCGCCAGACCCGTGGCGATGGCCTGTGTCAGACGGCACGCGTAATCCGCATCGGGCTGCGGATCGTAGAGCATCCGTTCGAGGGCCGTGAAGCCCTGAGCCGCCGCAGAAACATCGCCAAACGCTTCTGGTTGATCGACGATGGGATCAGCAGCAGTGGTCAAACGTGCGAG
Organism: Tateyamaria sp. LSS28; assembly: GCF_059611725.1. Lineage (NCBI taxonomy): Bacteria > Pseudomonadati > Pseudomonadota > Alphaproteobacteria > Rhodobacterales > Roseobacteraceae > Tateyamaria > Tateyamaria sp. LSS28. The sequence continues at coordinate 405,677 of NZ_JCAPFI010000002.1, forward strand.
CGCTTTGCCGGTGCTGTTCTTGGGGTCGGGCCAAAATGACATGGTGAGTGTAAGTGCCTGATCTTCCAACGGCCCGAAATGGATGTGGCTGATGCTGATCCACGCGTCATACGCGGCGTGAAACGCCGGTTGCAGCGCGTCGGGGGTGCAATCGGCCTGTGCCGCCTCGGCGAGTTTTGCCGTTTCGTCCGCAAGGCGCGTGTAGCCGGGCAGGATGTGATCATCCAATGTCGTCTGCACGTCGGCAAAAGCGGGTAGGGTGAGGAAGGGGAGGATCAGGGCAAAGCGCATGTCAGAGGCTTTCAAGGAAACGGATCAAGGCGTCGCGGTCGGGTGGTGGCATGTCGATGACCGTTTGTTTGTGTGGTCTGGCCTCGCCCCCGTGCCAGAGGACCGCTTCAAGCAGGTTGCGGGCGCGCCCGTCGTGTAGGAACAACGTGTGGCCGGACACGGTTTCCGTCAAGCCGACACCCCAAAGCGGCGGTGTGCGCCATTCCTGGCCATTCGCGCGCGCCTCGGGCCGGTTGTCGGCCAGACCGGGGCCCATGTCGTGCAGAAGCAGATCGGTATAGGGCCAGATCAGCTGAAAGCTTTGTTCGGGTTGACCGTCGAGCCGGTGCGTGACGTGCTTGGGTGTGTGGCAGGAGATGCAGCCGGTTTCATAGAATACCTGCTTGCCTCGTAGCACCTGCGGATCATCGATGTCGCGCCGCGCGGGCACGCCAAGGTTCGAGGAATAGAACGACACCAGTTCAAGCCCCACATCGCCGATCTCGGCATTGTCGTGCGCCGCTGTATTGCCGTTGGGTGCCGTGCGGCATTTGGTCTGCGCTTCGGTACAGTCGCCGTAACCTGCGGGGTGCAATGTGGTTGAGATACCGATGTCACCGGAAAAAGCGCCTGCCGATTGTTCCCAGACAGAGGGCTTGCCCGCCTTGAGGCCGAACCGCCCCAACATCGGCACATTGTATGCGCTGGACATGACGATTTGGGCCTTGCCCGAGATGCCATCACCATCCGCATCATCGGGATCGGCCATTGCGAGGATATCTGCCGCGGGGATCGCGTCGAGCAGGCCCAGCCCGATCATTTGCGGCGCCACGCGCGGGCTCAGCATCACATCTGGGTGCAGCGGGCCGTAGCCGAGGTTGGTCAGGTCATAGGTAGGGTGTCGGAGGGAAGCGGTTTCACCGCCCGAGAGCGCAATGACCTCTTCGGTATAGGTGATTTGCAGCTTTGCCTCGGCATCGACCCCTGCGACCGAGAAATCCTGAATCTGGCCGCCGTAGTTCGGGTCGGGCTGGGTGGCGATGTAGTCTGCAATGTCCTCGGGGGATGCGCCGCCGGGGATTGACACGCGCACGAGCATTGATGTTGCGTTGTCGTCTGGCCCCGCAGGTGGATGACCCCGCCCGTCTTTCAGGTGGCAGCGCTGGCACGACCGCGCGTTGAAGAGTGGCCCTAGCCCGTCGGATGCAAGTGTGGACGAGGGCGACGACACCCACAGCTTTTTGAACAGGCCGTTGCCGACCTTGAAATCCAGCTCTTTTTCAAAGCTGATATTGCCCGATGGCTGACTGAATGCGTTGCGTGTGTCGCTGACGCGTACAGTCGCGGCCCCGGCCGGATTGTTTTCGAATTGTTCGGCTTTTGTGAAATCGGTGGTGGGTTGCGTGACAGCCGAGATACGCTCGGCCTCGGCCGCTGTTCTTGGAATCACAGGCAGGTGTAAGTCTGTGAGTTCGGCCACTGCACCGGCAGGAAATGTCAAAAGTCCGACAAGTATGGTCGGGAATATGCTTGTGATCTTACTCATAGCTTATAAATATACTCAGGAATTTGTATTGGCGAGGTGATTCCTGCTTCGCACCCTTGGAGAGACCTGCGACATGGTGCCCTTGCGATTGGATATGGTGGCTGAACCGCGGCCCATTCGGCCAGTATCAGCCGAGGCGTTTGCCTTTATCAATCACTTGCGTTTCGTGTCGATGTCATGCCGGTCCAAACCGCGCGCCGACTTGTTTGAAGCCTGCGCCTTGTTGCATGTGACCCGCACGGCCTCGCAAGAAGCCCATGCCGAGGCGTTGATGCGATGTTTGAGCCAAGCCCTTGGAAAACCCGCGCGATTGCATACGCCCGGCACGCTTGAGATGTCTTTTGATGAGACGTGGCTGATACAGCTCGGTCAGGCTGTGGTGCGTCGGGATGAGGCAAGCGTCGGCTTTCTACTGAGGTCGCGCGTGCTGCCGGAACACCGTCGTTTGGTCCGTTTTCTGGTGGGCCGTATTTCAGAGTATTTTTCTCTGAGTTAGAATTGTTCTAAAAACCACTTGCCTATCTGATCTGGGTGCCTAACTAATACTGGGCAAGCCAGCCAGCACCGTGCAAGCCAGCGTCAAAATAAAGAGGATTGTAGGGATGACCCAAACAGCTGTTGCGCTGTCTACTGATGCACGCGCTGCCATTGCCGAAGCGTTGAACCAGTCCGTTGCGGAAACCGCAGTGACGACGATGCTGGCGCAGAATTTCCATTGGAATGTAAAGGGCATGGCCTTTGGCCCGCTGCACGACCTGTTTCAGAAGATTTACGAAGATCATTTTGTTGCGCAGGACGATCTGGCCGAACGTATCCGCGCGATCGATGCGTTTGCCGAGGGTACGCTTGCGGGCATGTTGGCGCGGTCCAAGGTTAAAGAGCATGAGGGCCATGCGACCGACAAAGAGATGATCAAGATCATGCAGGAAGCGCAGGAGACCCTAGCTGCAACACTGGCGGGCTGTGGCGAGTTGGCAGCCGAGCATGGCGACACACTGACCGAAGACTTGTGCATTGCGCGCGGTCAGGAGCACGAAAAGTTCGCATGGTTCCTGCGGTCCCATCTGGCGTGATGTGAGCAAGCAGTAATTTTTGAAGCCGTTCCGCTGGGGCGGCTTTTTTCTTATCACTCAAGGGGTGCGGCCGCCCCGAAGGGTGGGGTGAGTGCCATTTGGTCCACACATACGCTTTTATCTTCGAAAGACGAACCAAGGCGGCAGGCGCCGATGATCATGTCGTAACGCTCGACCTCGGTGCAAGGCGCGTTGGGCGTTTCGAAAACCGCTGACACTGAAGCGCCGGGCGCGACATTGAAAAAGGAAGCGCCCTTGGACCGCCCCACCTGTTTGTCGCCGATATAGTTCAGGAAGAACGCGTTGATTTCAGTCAGATGCGCATCACTGTCATTGGTCAGGGCCACGGTGATCGTACAGTAATAGTCCCGTTTGCCGGTGTCCGTGATGGCCAGACTGTAGTCGGCAACGGCAGGGGTAGAGAGAAGGAGACAGGTGGCAGGAAGGCGGAGCATCGCGCGGTCCTTGTGTCAGGATGTCAGGCCGCGTCGCGCACCGCCTGAACGGGTTTTGCTTTCTTTTTGAGGCATTTGCGCAGGTATTGCGGCACCCAGTGCTTGTACTGGCCAAGCATTTTTTGCTGGGTCACCACCATCTCGACAAAGGCTGCGCGGTGCTTGTCCTTCTTCAACTGCTTGAACATCGATTTCTGCGTCTTGGTCATGGAACAGCCGATACAATGACCTTCGCGTTTGAACTTGCAGACGTCGATGCAGGGGCTTGGGGTCTTAGCCATTCGGAAACCTCGCTGTTGCTGAGCTGAGCTGGGTATTCAGGTCTGGATTTGCAACGCGCGCACCGGAAACGCGGAAACATCCGGTGCGCGCGAGGGGGCCACCCGGAGGATGGCGATGTGCGCGGCGGGGTTTAGGGGAACCCCGTTGCCACGCATGGGGAACCGTTACTGGAACACAGCGTCGGGGTTGTCGAGGCTGTCCGAGCCTTCGAACTCGATCGTGTCAACGCCAAGGGCTACCACGGCCCGTTCGATAGACCGGGTTTGATCCACTAGCGCTTCAACTGCTCCCATGATCAGCGCCTCGCCCGCGTCATTGCCGCGTTCCAGCATCATGTCATAGGCAAACCCGGCTTCGGCGGCCGTTTTCATTTCTGACATTTCCAGCATCGTTGCATCCAGCTTGGCGCGCAGTTCAGTGTCGACACCCGCGTCAGTCGCAGCGACGAGCGACGACAGGCTTTCGCCCGACACGATGGTGCCGTCGATGGACGTATAGCTGCCCAGATAGACGTTGCGGATGCCAAGCGCGTCGTAGAAGTGACTGTTATGCGTGTTGTCCGAGAAGCAGTCGTGCTCTTCCTCGGGGTCATTCAACAGCACACCAAGCCGCATCCGTTCGCCGGCCTGTTCACCGTAGCTGAGCGAGCCCATACCGGTCAGGATGGTGCTGATCCCTGCGTTTTCGTCTGCGGTCAGTTGGGCACGGGCGTCCCCGCCGTCCTGCCATTGCGCGACCATCCATTCCAGATCGGACACCAGTAGCTCCGTTGCTGCTGTCAGATAGTCGGCGCGGCGATCGCAGTTTCCGCCTGTGCAGGCATCACCCGCGGCGTAGTCAGTCCAGGGGCGATTGCCTGCACCTGCGTCGTGTCCGTTCAGATCCTGACCCCACAGCAGAAATTCGATGGCGTGATAGCCGGTCGCGACGTTCGATTCGACGCCATCCGCCTCGTGCAGCGCACCTTCGAGCAGTTCGGGCGTGATGGCCGAGGCATCAACGGTTTCACCCGACAGTGTGAAGGTCGGGTTCGCCACGACATTCAGCACAGCATATTCGTTTTCATCCGTGGCCCCGCCATAGGAGGCGTCCACATAGTCGATCAACCCTTCGTCCAGCGGCCAGGCGTTTACCTTGCCTTCCCAATCATCGACGATGGCGTTGCCAAAGCGGTAGACCTCTGTTTGCTGGTAGGGCACGCGAGACGCCAGCCATGCCTCTTTCGCCGCTTGCAGGGCTTCGGCCGAAGGGTTTTCCGTCAGGTCGTTCACCGCTGCCAGCAATGTTTGAGCCGTGGTCAGGCTGTCGGAGTATTTGGCAAGCGCAATATCAGCATAATTATCTAAAACGGCGGCCTTGTCCGCGAGTGCGGGGGCGGCTGCCAATAGCACTGTCCCGAGTGCCGTGGTCATTGTCAGTTTCATAGGTGGCTTTCCCTTATTTTGTTTTCTGACGGGTTAGTGCAGGCGCACCTCGTTGGGTTTGGCTGCGGGTGGTACTGGTCTGTGGATGCGTCGGATCGTGGTGCCGACTTCGCCCGCCATAAGGGCGATGTGTTCAGCGTGGGCCGGACCCGACAGCAGCGTTGCAATCAGCGCTGCGTCGTTCAGATGTCCGTCGGATGCCGTGCGGACAAGGTTTACGAAAACGCATTCGTCCGAACCAACGCAGTTGCACCCCACCTCGTGCCGGACAAGCGGTCGGGAAGCGGTGCAGATGATCTTGTTCAGCAGACCTTCAAAGGTTTGCCATGCGCGATCTGCTTCGGGCGCGGGGAACACATTACTATAATCCTGGCGCGCCTGCGATTTGCCGGCAGGCCCTTCGCACCACAGGCGCAAATTCAGGACAAGGTTGGCTTCCCATTCGTCCATGCGGTTGAGAGCGGCGACGGCCGCACCTCCACGGGCGTGATGTGCGCTGCTCATTTTGTGAGGATCAATTTGCCTGCGCGGGTGATGCGCAGATAGTAAACCTGTCCATCCAGCACGATGGACGCCTGCACACCGTCCTTGATCAGATCACGAGCGTCATAGGTATCGATCTGCTGCGGGTCGGGCGCTGTTGTTGTGTTCGGGACCTGCGTCATCGCATTCATGATGCCCGCTCCAGATGATCAAGCATGCGCTCAAGACATTGATCATCGCCGTAGAGCCCACCAAGGGCACCCTGCAGCAGTTCCTGGCAGCACGGCTTTTCACAGCACCTGCGGGCTTTTTCGCGTTTGCTTACGTGTCGTCTCACCATGTCTCACCTCCTGTTGGGCCAGCGGCGTCCGGGCTGCCCGAATAGGGTGGCTGAGACTCATTGCAGATATGTTGATTGTTTTTGTCGGGTACGTCAATCCTGACAATTCCAGTAGGAAAAGAAAAGGCGCGGTAAAAGACCGCGCCTTCCTAATTCTTCATCGTTTGAGCGGAATTACTCCCAGCCCACCTCGTTAAAGATCTTCTGAGCTGTCGGCACGTTCTTGGCCACCTCGGTCAGGTCCACGCCATCGGGGCGGAACAGCCCAAGCGCAGCCACCGATGGGCTGAGGCCGACGCCAGGTACGGCAGGGTATTCATCGTTGCCAGCCGAGAAGTATTGCTGCGCCTGATCGCTGGCCAGATACTCCATGAACGCAATTGCGTTTTCCTTGTTCGGAGCGTTTGCCGCTACGCCGCCACCTGACAGGTTCATGTGCGCGCCTTCGGCATTCTGCGCGGGGAAGACCCAGCCGATATTGGCGCGGGCATCGGCAGGCAGACCATCGACGTCTTTACGGATGGCGCGGGCGAAGTAGTAGGTGTTCGAGATCGAGATGTCGCACTCGCCAGACACCAGACCGCGCAGCTGGTCGGTATCACCGCCCTGAGGTGAGCGGGCAAAGTTGTCGACCACACCCTGCGCCCAGCCTTTGGCGGCCTCTTCACCGTGGTTCTGGATCACAGCGGACAGCAGTGTTTGGGAATAGACGTTCGAGGACGAGCGGTGACACACTTGGCCTTTATAGGCAGGGTCGGCGAGGTCTACATAGGTCGCGGGCGGGTTTGCCACGTCATTCTTGTCATAAAAGATGATCCGAGCGCGCTGGCTGAAGCCAAACCACTGGTTGTCGCCGTCCTGCAGGTTGGCGGGAATGCGGGCTTCGAGCGTTTCGCTTTCGATCGACTGCAATACGCCTGCGTCCTTGGCACGCTCAAGGCGCGAAGTGTCGACGGTCAGTAGGATGTCTGCGGGCGAGTTGGCCCCTTCGGCTTTCATCCGTTCGATGAGCTCGTCGGCCTTGCCTTCGATGCGGTTGATGGTGATGCCGGTGGCTTCGGTGAATTCCGAATACAGGCGTTCATCGGTGTCGTAGTGGCGCGATGAATACAGATTCAGTTCGCCTTCGGCCGCAGCGCTTGTGGCGGTGATGGCCGCAGCAGCAAGAGTCACAAAATAGGTTTTTGCAGTCATGGAAATACTCCCTGTTTCCACAGATCTTAATCTTACAGAAACAGTCAATTACAGCAGCCCCGGCGGAAAGCAACCCTTTCCGAGCAAAATTGTCGGAAATGGCTTGCCGAATCCTGAGTTTTTCTATCATCTTTCTGTAACCAAGCCGCGAAATCAATCGTATGCCCGGGAATTCTGTTGTGAATGGGGGCTTTGGCGATGTCACGAGATCTACCGGGGATACTGCGGCTGCTGGATTTTGCAGCCAAGTTTGCGGACGGAGTAAAGCCTGATCTGCTGCGAATGCGAACGCATCCGATGGATGCCTATTGCCATCGGGTCTTGCCTGAACGCGGGTCCGCAACTGTCGCTGACCGTGACGGCCGACCCGCCAAGGATGGGTATCATGGCTGATCGACCACACAATTGTTGCCACCGTATGTCTATGGGCGACACGTCCTTAGAAGCGTTAGGTGCGGATGCGGTCGAGTACGGATTTCTGTCCGCCGCGCGGTATTTCTGTGTGTCCTTTTCTGAACCGCTTGGCGGCGCATGGGTGACGGCCATGCTTGGGGCGGACTATTTCTTTCCCGGCCCCGACAGCGCGGAAAAGATGCGCAGGGCCTTGGCGGTCGTACACGAAATGCGCACGTCGCGTCGGTCGACCTTTCGCTTTTCCAATCCCCGATGCGAAGGATGTGCCAGCATTGTCACTGAAGACGAACGGCACTTGCTGCAACTGATGCAGCATGCGCGGGCGCACCGTGTATCCATGTTGGCCTCATCAGCTATGCTTTTGTGCGAGGGCCATGCGACCGACCGCGTGATTGCTGCCGCGCGCGGCTTTGCCGATTGTGTGGGTGCAACGACGCGCGACACGATCCGGGTGTGATCTCAGGCGTCTTCGACTTCGAACAGGGCGGGGATGGCCGGGCAGGGCACCAGTTCATTGTCAATCGCATCCGCCAGCGTTGTGCGGTGCAGGAACACATAGACATGCGCACTGAGCCCTTCCCAGAGGCGGTTGGACAGAGACTGAGCCTGCGTGCCTGACGCGCCGCCCTTGGCCCCGGCACCCTTACGCAGGGCATTTACCGATTCGTCCACGGCGGCCAGTACAGCATCGATGCGGATGTCATGGGGTGAGCGGGCCAGCTTGTATCCACCGGCGGGGCCGCGTACCGAGATGACAAGCCCGTGCCGCCTAAGCTTTGCAAAGAGTTGTTCGAGATATGGCAAAGAGATGTCTTGCCGCCGGCTGATGTCGTTCATCGACACCAGTCCGGCATCTTGGTGAAAGGCGATGTCGACCAGAGCGACCAGCGCGTATCGTCCCTTTGTGCTGAGCTTCATGGCGCGTCTCCTTACTCTGCGAAACCTGCATTGCCAGATGCATCGATGCTGTGCGGCAACACGAATGGGGCCATGCCTTGCGGCGCCGTATTGACCCGCAAATCACATCCATAGGCGCGCGACAGCACCCCGTCTGTCATCACGTCGGCAGGGCGGCCTGCGGCCAGCACCTGGCCTTCGGCCATGACAAGGACCTGATCGGCGAACAGGCCCGTCAGATTCAGATCGTGCATCACGGCCACGACACCGCCACCTGCGCGCGCGAAGTTCTGGGCGATCCGCATCACTTGCAATTGATGCGCGATATCGAGGCTGGAGACCGGCTCATCCAGCATGAGCCAGTTCGGGCCACTTGCAGTAGCGGGCGCCCACACCTGCGCCAGTACGCGGGCCAGTTGCACCCGTTGCTGTTCGCCGCCTGACAGTTCCTGATAGTAGCGGTTAGCGTAACCGGCGAGGCCCACCCGCGCCAGCGCGGCGCTCGCCCGCCCTTCGTGATCTGCTTCCGTGCCTGAGGTCAGGCCGATCTTGACCACCTCGATGGCGTGAAAGGGAAAGGCAAGGGTTGAGGTCTGGGGCAACACCCCCCGCACGGCGGCCAGTTCCCAGGGCTGTGCACGGAACACATCGATGCCGTTCAGCGTGATGGTGCCGTCATAGGGCAGGTCGCCGCACATTGCCTTGATCAGGGTCGATTTGCCGGACCCGTTTGGCCCGACGATGGCTGTCAGTGCACCTGGCAGCGCGTCAGCGTACAGCCCGTCGATGACGGTCTTGCGTCCATAATGCACTGCGAGGTTGCGCACCGTAAGCGTCACAGGTCCACCATCCCGCGCTGTCGCAACAGGATCCAGAGAAAGACTGGCGCACCCAATACTGCCGTGACAATGCCAATGGGCAGTTCGGCAGGTGCGATGATGACCCGCGCGATCACGTCCGCCAGCACCAGCAGCAACGCGCCCAGCAAGGCCGCGTTGATCAGGAGCGGGCGGTGGTCGGGGCCTGTGGCCAGTCTCAGCAGGTGGGGTACAACAATTCCGATGAACCCGATCCCGCCAGATACAGCGACGGCGGCACCGGTGGCGGCTGCCACTGTCAGGATTGCCATATTCTTGACCCGCTGCACGTTCAGTCCGATATGCGCTGCCGTTGCTTCACCGAGTGCGAGCCCGTTCAGGCCGCGCCCCAAGGCGCAGGCTGCCAGAACTGAGATCACGATGATCGGCCCAGCGGCCAGTGCCTTGGCCCAGCTGGCGCCACCAAGCGATCCCAACCCCCAGAACGTCAGATCCCGCAGCTGCCGGTCGTCAGAAATGTAAACGAGGATGCCTGACAAGGCCCCGGCCAAGGCGCCAAAGGCGATGCCCGCAAGTAACATCGTTGCCACAGACGTGCGCCCGCGCCGCGTCGACACCCGATAGAGCAAGAGCGTGCTGCCCCATCCGCCCAGAAAGGCAGCAACCGGGACCAGGTGATCCCCAACATTCCGCACAAGCCATGCAGGTGCAAACCCAACCAGAACAATGGCAGAGATCGCCCCCAGACCCGCACCCGCGCTGACGCCCACCAGTCCGGGGTCCGCGAGAGGATTGCGAAAAAGCCCCTGCATCACCGTGCCGCCCGTGGCCAGCGCAGCCCCAACCAAAACACCAAGCGCCAGCCGCGGGGCGCGAATGTCCCAAAGCACGATAGCCTCGGTCCGTGTCAGGGCTTGCCCCGTCACCACCTTTTGCAGTGCCGGGCCCAGCGACACATCCGTCGCGCCAATCGTCAGGCTGAAAAGGCCGACAACCACAAGGGCAACCGCCAACCAGACATGCATGTGCCGCGCCCGCGACACACGGCTTTTCGGCATATGATCAGCCAGTGCCAAGGGCGCTAGATCGGATACAGGGCGCGGTGCAGCGCAGTGACCGCATCCGCCGTGCGTGGGCCGAATCCCAGCAGGAACAGCCCATCCATGCGCACTACATCACGTTTTTGCGCTGCGGGTGTTGCCAACAGGGCAGGCAGCGCAAACAGCTCTTCGTCGGTCGAGGCGTGATCGCCACTGCGGTCCATCATCAGGATTGCGTCGGGGGCAGCGGCACTGACCGCTTCGTCCGACAGGGGTTTGTAGCCTTCGAATTCGGACACGGCATTGGTTGCCCCCGCCATTCGGATGATCCCGTCCGCCCTGGTGCCTGTGCCGGAGGCCATGATCCGACCCCCTTGGGTCGATAGGATGAACAGCACCCTCTTCTTCTCCGCGTTCAGGCGTGTCGCGCGATCCTGAGCCGCGTAAAGCGCGACACGGGTTTCGGCCGCGAGGGTCTGGGCCAGTTCTTGCACATCGAGGGCAGCGCCAACCGCGTTGATCTTTTCCACGATTGCGCCGGCATCATAGCCTTCCGGCACTTCGGCGAAATTCACTGCCGCGGACCGAAGAATGTCGATCACCTCGGGCGGGCCAGCGCCTTCGGCCGAGACGATGAGGGAGGGGGCGAAGGACAAGACACCTTCGGCGGACAAGTTACGCATGTAGCCTACATCCGGCAGCGCCTGCGCCTCTGCCGGGTAGGTCGAGGTGGCGTCGCGCGCGAGCAGCCGGTGCCCCTGACCAAGTGCATAAATGATCTCGGTCACGTCGCCGCCGATGGCGATGACGTCTTGCGCATAGCTGGCGGCAAGAGCGTGGGTGGGCTGTGCCGCGGCGAAGGCCAGCGACAGGGCGATGAAGTCGCGGCGGTCCATCACGCAGTCACTCCCTCCAATTCCGCGACAATGGCGCGGAAGGCCGGGCGGCTATCACGGCCTTCCTTGGGCACGCCGAAGATCTGAAAGATAAGCGCGCCGTCGGCATCGAATACTTCAACCGATGTGGCGGTGCCGCGTTGGGTGGGTTTGTCTACGGCCCAAACCTCGGCCACGTGATCACGGCGCAGGTGAAGGTTGAAGCGCGGGTCCATCACATTCTGCCACGGCCCCATGGGTTTGAGACTGTGTAGCGCGCCGGTGTGGATCTGGATGCAGCCGCGATTGCCGACAAAGAGCATAATCTCGGTTTCCGTGCGTTGCAGGTCGGTCAGCAGCGTGTCGACAGCGGATGGATCGAGCGACCGGGCAAAAGGTGCCCCCGCCGCACGGTAGGCGCCCAGCCGGTTCATCTTGAGCTTCGATACCAGCCGCAGGAATTGGTGCGTGTCTGTCAACCGCTGCCATTCCTTGCGCAGAATGTCGATCCTGTCCTCAGCGATCTTGGGCGCTTCGGGAGCTTGGCGTTCGGCAAACGTGGCTTCGGGCGACTGGTTGTCGGAGGCCAGTGTCTTGACCAGATCGGCAAAGGCTGAGTGGTTCGAGCCGTCGCGCAGGATGATCTTGTGCACCGCGTCGCCTGCAGCATCGAACACCTGGAGGCTGCGCCGCGTGCCTGCGTCGCTGCCCCGTTCGACCAGAAAAGCATGTTGCCAGTGGCTGGGGAAAATGCGCAGGTCGATGTCTTCGGTCAGGATCATCGCGGCGTGGTGGCCGGGGTGATAGTTGTCGTAGGTCCCGATTTTCTCGTGCACGCAGGAGGCGTTACGGGTGAGGGCCATGACCTCGCCCAGCTTTTGCGCCGCGTCCATCACCGTGTCAGGATGCGGGTCGATGCGGGTGACGCCACGGCTGCAATAGGCGGCGACCAGCATGCCTTCGCTGATGCCGAGGCTGTCGGCAAAGTCCCGGTCGCGGGTGTCAGGGTTGTCCGCGCGCCGGGCGCGGATCGTTTCGGCGGAGAATTGAGTTGCAGACACGCGGCCAGATCCTGATGCTTGAAAAGGGCAGGGGGATGGCTGGGCCGGGCGGCTTGGCTGCGTTCGGTGATTTCCGATAAAAATAGTAGACTTTAAAGGCGAGGACAAGCGGCGATGCATATTGCACCGCCGCCGGTCATCAGAACGTGATGTTGACCTTGACCGCTTGCGACCGGTCACCGGCCAGTTCGAAGGCGTCGACCGCTGCGTCGATGTCGATGGCATGGGTGATGAGCGGGGTCACATCAAGCCGTCCGGTGCGCATCATTTCGACGGCTGTGAAGAACTCCGCATGGAAGCGGAAGGACCCTTTGAGCTGCAGCTCTTTGGCTGTCATCGCCTGCATCGGCAGGGTCATGTCGCCGCCGAGCCCGAGTTGCATGATGGTTGCGCCGGGGCTCATTGCCGTGACCGCCGAGGCGAGGGCAGAAGCCACGCCGGAGCATTCGAAGAGCACGTCGAAATGGCCTTTGTCTGCTTCGAATTGGCTAAGCCCGTCGGGGGTTTGGGCTACGTTTACAGTGTGATCGGCGCCCACATCGCGCGCCTTTGATAATGTGAAGTCGGAGATGTCGGTGGCTGCGATTTCGACCGCGCCTGCCGCCCGCGCGACCAGAACCGCTAGAAGGCCGATGGGGCCGCAGCCGGTGACAAGCACCCGTTTGCCCATCAGGTCGCCTGCCTGTTTGGCGGCGTGCAGGACGACCGACAAAGGTTCGGCCATTGCCGCCTCGCCTGCGCTCAGCTCGCCTGCCGGGGCGCATTGGGTGGCCTCGGCCACGATGTATTCGCGGAACGCGCCCTGGATGTGGGGGAAAGGCATGGCAGAGCCGTAGAACCGCATGTTGAGGCAATGATTCTGGCTGCCCTCAGCGCAGTATTTGCAGGCGCCGCAGGGGCGGGAAGGGGACACGGCGACAAGCGTGCCTGTATCCAGGTCTGTGACGTTGTCGCCTACAGCCTCGATATGTCCCGCGACTTCGTGCCCGAGGATCATCGGTTCCCGCAGTTGGATCGGACCGAAGCCACCGTGGTTGTAGTAGTGCAGGTCCGAGCCGCAGATGCCGCCCGCGGCCATCTTGACCAGCACCTGGCCTGGGCCGGGGATTGGCATGTCGCGGGTTTCGACCCGCAGGTCCTTGGCCGCGTGGGCAACGATGACTTTCATTGTGTGACCTTTCACAGAACGGGGGTCAGCAGGGCGTCGCCTGCGAAATGGGCAGTCAGGTTGTCGCGCAGAAGCTGGCCCATGGCCTTGCGTGTCTCGATTGTACCTGAGGCGTGGTGTGGCTGCACCAGCACATTGTCGAGGTCCAGAAAGCGGGGGTCGAGCGCCGGTTCCTTTTCAAAAACGTCGAGCGCTGCGGAGCCAAGCGCACCGGAGTGTAGAGCTTCGATCAGCGCATCCTCGTCGATGTTGGAAGCGCGGGAGATGTTGATTATCATGCCGTCGGGGCCGACCGCTTCGATGATGTCTTTGTTCACGATATGACGTGTTTTGGCTGAGGCGGCGAGGGTGACAAAGAGGAAGTCGGCGTGCTGTGCTAGCGTCAACGGATCATTGATGAAGGTCCAGTCTGGCGCGTAGTCCTTGGCCGCGATATCGGAATAGGCGATGTCCATGCCAAAGCCCGCCAGTCGCTTGCCCACCTCGAACCCGATGCGGCCAAGTCCCAAGATGCCCGCCTTGCGCCCGAAGACGCGGCGTTTTAGCGGGTAGAGCCCCTTGTTGGCCCAAGAGCCATCGCGCACCCATGTCTCTGCCCCGACCACACCCCGGGATTGGCACAGCATCATGGCGACGCCGAGGTCCGCCACATCCTCGGTCAGCACGTCCGGGGTGTTGGTTACGCGGATGTTGCGTGGTTTGCAGGCGCTTAGATCAACGGCGTCATAGCCCACCCCGTAGACTGAGATCAGTTCGAGCGCGGGGCAAGCGGAAATCATGTCGGCATCGGCGCCCAGCTCGCCCCGCGTGGCGATGGCCCGTACATGTGGGCCATGTGTGGCAAGGAACGCAGGGGCGTCTGATGCCTCGAACAGGCGTTTGACGTCAAAGGCTGCGTCGAGCGGGTCTTGGTCCCAGTCCGGGTAAGGGCCGACTTGAAGGACGATGGGTTTTGGCATTGCGATTCCTCGTTGACACGCGATGTTATCGGTATCATGTTATCGATAACAATTGGCGGCCGTCAATCCCGCCCCTCACATTCGGAGTGTCGCATGTCTGACCTTTTCTCGCTTACGGGCCGCCGGGCCCTGATTACCGGATCATCGCAAGGCATCGGCTTTGCTTTGGCCAAAGGGCTGGCGGAGGCGGGTGCCGAGATCGTGTTGAACGGACGCGATAAAGGCAAGCTGGGGGCAGCGGCGGAAGTCCTGGGTGGCACAGTGCATCAACTGGCCTTCGATGCGACGGACCATGACGCAGTGCGCGCTGCCGTAGACGGGTTCGAGGCCGACAAAGGCCCCATCGACATCCTGATAAACAACGCAGGAATGCAACACCGGACGGAGTTGGAGAACTTTCCCGCTGACGCGTTCGAGCGGCTGCTGCAGACCAATATCGCGAGCGTGTTCCATGTGGGCCAAGCCGTGGCGCGCCACATGATCGGGCGCGGGGCAGGTAAGATCATCAATATCGCATCCGTGCAGACGGCACTCGCACGCCCGGGCATTGCCCCCTACACCGCGACGAAGGGGGCAGTTGCTAACCTGACCAAAGGGATGGCAACGGACTGGGCCAAGCATGGCTTACAGTGCAATGCCATCGCGCCCGGGTACTTTGACACGCCGTTGAACGCGGCCCTCGTGGCTGACCCTGAGTTTTCGGCGTGGCTTGAAAAGCGTACCCCGGCGGGCCGCTGGGGTCAGGTTGAAGAACTGGTGGGCGCGGCTGTCTTCCTGTCCTCGCCCGCATCAAGTTTCGTCAACGGTCACACGTTGTTCGTGGACGGCGGCATTACGGCGTCGCTCTAATGCGGTGCTACGTTCTGATGGGAGTGTCGGGCTGCGGCAAGTCGTCGGTTGGCACGGCTTTGCAGGTGCTATGCGATATGGAGTTCGTTGATGGTGATGATCTTCATCCGCAAGAAAATATCGACAAGATGGCGAAAGGTGTGCCTCTGGATGATGACGATCGCGCGCCCTGGTTGGCCGATGTGGGCCGAATGCTGGCGAGGCACGAAGGCGCCATCGCCATTGGCTGTTCAGCGCTGAAAAAGAAGTATCGTGACTGGATTCGGGCGCATGTCGACGAGCCGGTGCACTTCCTGCATCTAGACGCGCCACGCGATGTGCTGGCCCAGCGGGTCGCCCATCGGCCCGGACATTTCATGCCTGCGTCCCTACTCGATAGTCAGTTCGCGACGTTGGAACGGCTGGATCGCGATGAGTGGGGGGGAGAGATCGATATCGCCCTTCCTTTTGAACAGGTGGTCGCACAGTCCGAGGATTACGTGAGGGGGACGATGATATGAGTGAGAAGATTGCCTTGATCGGGGCGGGCGCCATGGGCGGCGCCATTGGAACAAGGTTGCTGGAGACCGGAAATTCCCTGCATGTCTTCGATCTGGATAAGGAACGGGTAGACGCACTGGTGGAGAAGGGGGCGGTTGCGGCTGCCTCTGCCGCCGAGGCAGCGCGCGACGTGAACTTCGTGATCACCAGCCTAAACGCTTCGCGCATCGTGGGCCTTGCCGCCTTTGGCAAAAACGGGATTGCAGACGGGGCGAAGCCGGGCACTGTCATTATCGATATGTCCTCGATCGAACCGGATGCGACGCGTAAGTTTGCAAAGATGGCTGCAGAACGTGATCTGGCCTGGGTCGACAGCCCATTGTCTGGTGGCGCACCCAAGGCGCTCATCGGGGAATTGACCCTAATGGCGGGGGGAGAGACCAAGGATGTGGAGCGTGCATATGTGGCGCTGAAGCATGTGGCGGCGAACTACACCCATATGGGCCCGTCCGGCGCCGGGCAGACCACGAAACTGATCAACCAGGTGCTATGTGGTTTGGGCTTTATGGCCGTGGCAGAGGCCACGCAACTGGCGCTGGATGCTGGTGTGGATGCCGAAAAGATCCCGCAGGCGCTGAAGGGTGGGCGGGCAGATTCAGCTCTGTTGCAGGAGTATCTGCCCCGGTACGCCACCAAGGATTACCGCCGTACGGGCCGCATCGACAACATGGTCAAGGATTTGAACATGGTGAACGATCTGGCACGGCAAACCGGTACTTCGATGCCCATGACTGCCCTATGTGCCGAAATTCACCGGATGCTGACCGCTGCTGGGCTGGGCGGAGAAGATCAGGCAGCGCTCATGGAATTCTTCCAAGGCGCAAAAGAGGAGATAGAAGTATGATCACGCGGTTTGCCCTGTTCGAAGGATCGGTGAAGCCTGGTCAGACCGATGCCTTTCGCGCTGCCGTGCTGGAGCGGTTGGTGCCCTTGTGGAAGCAGTTTCCCGGCAATACGGATGTGCGGGTGATGTTTAGCGACGACCGGGACGAGGGCGCGCCAGAGTTTCCGTTGATCCTCGCCATTACCTATCCCGATGCTGCCGCGATGGAGGGGGCGTTGGAAAGTCCGTTCCGCGCACAATCGCGGGATGTGACCGGAGAGATTGTGGCAGAACATTTTGATGGACGCATTCACCACCACGTCACCCAGCTAAACGAATTTCGGGCGTAAGCCATGGGTGCGCGTGTCACCATGCGGGACGTGGCGCAGGCGGTGGGAATGTCGCCCATGACCGTCAGCCGCGCCCTGCGCGACGACCGCACTGTGAACGCCAAGACGCGCGCTCGTGTGCGGGAAGTTGCAGCCCAATTGGGGTATGTCTATGACAGCACGGCGCAGGCCTTTCGCACCCAGAAAAGCGGGTTTGTCGCCGTTACGCTGCCGTCGGTGAACAATGCTAATTTTGCCGAGACGTTCCGGGCGCTTACAAACGGGTTGGGCGAGTCCGGATTGCAACTGCTTCTGGGCAGCACGAACTATCGGGTTGAACGCGAGGAAGAGTTGGTGCGCCAATTGCTCACCCGCAACCCCGAGGCGCTGGTGCTGACGGGCGGTCATCACACCGATGAAACCCGCAAACTGGTGCAGGGCCGGGGCCTGCCGGTGATTGAAATGTGGGATTTACCGACCGACCCATTGGGCCATGTGGTTGGATTTTCGAACAGCGATGCCATGGATCACATCGTGGAGCATCTGGCGCAAACGGGGCGGCGCAAGTTGGCCTTTGTTGGCGCGTCAGAGGGCGCGGATATGCGCGGGGCCGTGCGTCGGGCTGGTGCGATCGAGGCTGCTCGCGCCCGCGGACTGCCCGCGGTTGCGATGATCGATGCCGGTCCCGCACCGGTCTCTATGCGTCACGGCGCTGCGGCAATCGAAGCGATGGGTCGCGATGTGGCGCAATATGACGCGTTGGTCTGTGTGTCGGACCCTGTTGCATTTGGTTGTTTGAGTGCCGTGCAACGTCTGGGCCTGAGCGTGCCAGATGATCTGGCAATCACAGGGTTTGGCCATTTTGAGGTTGCCAAAGTGTCGAACCCGCGGATTACGACCGTGGACGTGCAGGCCGAGGACATTGGGCGACAGGTCGTGTCTTTGTTGCATGGGATTTTCAATGACGAGATCGACGCACCGATCAGAATTGATGTCGGTTCCGCTTTGGTGACGGGAGAGACAAGCTGAAACGACCCAAACCGTTAGGGCAAAACTCTGAATGTCGACTTAAACATATACCAATAATCATAGTTATGTTAATAAAATCTGATGTTTAAAGCCCTACTTTTGCACCAATAGCGGTAAGCGCTGCTCTCGCAACGTCTTTATCTTGTTCAGGTGTGCCCGATCCAACGCCAATACCGCCAATGCATGTTCCATCAATATAGATCGGCAACCCTCCGCCAAGTCGTGTGACGGCATTGTCAGTGGCCGCTGCAATGTACAGGCCGACTTGTTCCGGGATCGCATCGCTGGCTGCGCGGATCGATGCTGCGGTGCGTGCCTTGGTCTCGGCGCTTTTGAGGCTGAGGAATTTTGCTCCCGACATCCTGATCTGACCCAGAGCGACCCCGCTGGCATCTACAATCACGATACACTGTGGTTGCCCCATTTCTTCCGCCCGTGAAACGGCAGCTTGCAGCATCGTCAGGACAGCGCCGTGCGTCAGCACCAGTGAGTTTTCGACATGCATGGCTTCCATCCTTCGATAGTGTTTGTTATCGGTAACATAACAGTGCCACACAAAAGAGGAAAGCACATGTCTGCAGCAGAAATCGGTGTGATCGGGTTGGGCACAATGGGGGCTATGTTGGCGCTGAACATTGCCGACAATGGGTTTTTGGTGGCGGTTCACAATCGTACGTCGGAGCGGATCCCTGAGTTCATGGACAAGGCGGGTGATCTGGCCAAGCATATTACGGGCCACGCAGAGCTTGAGGATTTTGTGCAAGGTCTGGCCAGCCCCCGCAACATTATCCTGATGGTTCCGGCGGGCGATGCGGTGGACGCGCAGATCGCACAGCTGCGTCCACTGCTGGATGCCGAAGACATGATCATCGATGCGGGCAATGCGAACTTCCACGATACCGAGCGGCGTGCAAAGGATGCTGAAGATGCCAGCGTGCCGTTTCTAGGTATCGGAGTGTCAGGCGGGGCAGAAGGGGCGCGTTTTGGTCCGTCGATAATGGGTGGTGGGACATCGGCGGCGTGGGATCGCGTGGCTCATATCCTTCGAGCGATTTCGGCAAAATACGACGGCCAGCCCTGTGCCACCTACATGGGTACAGGTGGTGCCGGGCATTTCGTCAAAACGGTGCACAACGGGATCGAATACGCCGACATGCAGCTGATTGCCGAAGCTTACGGTGTCATGCGGGATGGTATGGGGATGGATGCAACTGCCTGTGGTGCCGTGTTTGATCGGTGGAATGAGGGCTTGCTGCAAAGCTATCTGATCGAGATTTCGGGCAAGGTGTCTGCCGCGACAGACCCTGAGACTGGCAATCCGGTGCTTGACATAATTCTGGATCGTGCGGGGCAAAAGGGAACCGGGCGCTGGACCGCAATTGAAAGCCAGATGTTGGGTGCGCCAGTGCCGGTGATCGAGGCGGCGGTTTTTGCTCGCAATTTGTCGGCCGCGCGGGACTTACGCTTGGCGGGCGCGGATGCGTTTGGGTCGACCGGCGGTGCGATGTCGGATGGCGCGTTGAGTTTCGAGGATCTCGAACAGGCGCTGATTGCAGGCAAGGTGCTGTGCTATGCCCAAGGCTTTGAATTGTTGATCAAAGCCAGCGCGGATTATGGTTGGGACCTACCCATGGCAGAGATTGCCGAGGTCTGGCGCGAGGGATGCATCATTCGTTCCGCCATGTTGAACGACATGGCATCTGCGCTGACAAATGCGCCAGAACAGAACCTCGCCCTTGCTCCGTATTTTGCGGATATTCTGAAAACGAATATGGCCGGTCTGCGTAAGGTTGCCGTCGTGGCGATGGGTGCGGGGCAACCGGTGCCTGCACTGGCCGCCGCGCTGAACTACTTCGACACTCTGACTAGCGCGCGGACGACCGCCAACATGCTGCAAGCACAGCGCGACTATTTCGGCGCGCATAGCTTTGAGCGCATCGACAAGGACGGTGCGCATCATGGCCCGTGGCTGGATCAGCACCTAAACGGGTGAGACGCCGTTCACGTTGAGGAAGACCGAATAGAGCGAGGTTGTGCCGGCAATAAAGAGCCGGTTCAGCTTCTCCCCCCCAAAACACACGTTCCCGACCAGTTCGGGGATGTGCACTTTGCCGATCAGCACGCCGTCGCCGTTGATGCAGTGCACGCCGTCGGCGGCTGAACTCCAGATCCGACCGTGGGTGTCGAGGCGGAAGCCATCGAACAGCCCTTCGGTACACGTGGCAAACACCTCGCCGCCGGACAGTGTGCCGTCGGTGTTCACGCTGTGGCAGCGGATGTGCTTGGGGCCGTCTGCATCGTGGGTGACGCCGGTGTCGGCGATGTAGAGCACCGACTCATCCGGGGAGAAGGCCAGGCCGTTGGGTTTGACGTAGTCGTCGGCCGCGATGCTGATCTCGCCCGATTGGTCCACGCGGTAGACGTGACAGGCACCGATTTCGCTGTCGGCGCGGTCGCCTTCGTAGTCCATGAGGATGCCGTAGCTGGGGTCAGTGAACCACACCGAGCCGTCGGAGTTCACCACCACATCGTTGGGCGAGTTCAATCGCTTACCTTGGTAGCTGTCCGCAATGACGGTGATTGAGCCGTCGTGTTCCGTGCGCGTGACCCGGCGGGCGAGGTGTTCGCAGGACACCAACCGCCCTTGCCGGTCCACCGTGTGGCCGTTGGAGTTGTTGGACGGCTGGCGAAAAGTTGAGACTGACCCATCCGTGTCGTCGTAGCGCAAAATGCGGTTGTTTGGGATGTCGGACCACAGCAGGTAGTGCCCAGCGGCAAACCACACAGGCCCCTCGGACCAGCGGGCGCCTGTCCAGAGCCGTTCGACCCGCGCGTGGCCCACGAAGCATTCCGCAAATTCGGGTTCAATGACTTCGAACCCGGTCCCCTCGATGACGCCGAACATCGTCTCTTCCTTCTTCTGTTTCGCCCAGTCGGCGCATCCCCCAGCCGGGGGCTGGCCCCTGATTGCCAGGATGGTCGGGGTCGGTGCCCCAGATCGCCTGATATGTGTCCACGGCCATCCCTCGTTTTTGCATCAGCACGAATACGGCCAGCAGTGTCGTCCACCATATCGCCAAAACCAGCCACATCCAGACCGGTCCGTTGGCTTTCCACAAGCCCAACGCGATTGTTAGGATTGCCAGCAGGATGACCGCATATCCAATCATCTTGTGCAATGCTTCGAACATGCGCCGCCAAGGTGTCATGTCGTAGTGGTGCCCGCGCAACTGTGCGTCTGTGGGTCCGCCTTTGGAACCCCGGCACAGCCCCAGCACGACTTGCAACAATGCGCCCACCAGCACGACGTAACCGAGCCAATTGTGCAGGTTCATCGTGGCAAGATCGCTTGGCAGCACCAGCGCCAGACCAAAGATCGACAGACCGACCACCAGAGACTGTCCCATCCAATGGCTGCGCCACCAGACCTGGTTGTCCAGTTCACGTGGCCAATCCTGCCCCGGCATCACCTTGAAGAAGCGGGCGATAATTACTGCCAATGGCGCAAGTATGCCCCACGCCAGCACCATCGACCGGGCGTGCCACGAGATGGCGAAGCCCACCTCATGCGCGCGGGTTGGGTCGATGGGGGCAAGGAGCCAGTCCATCAGCCTTTGACCGCCCCGGCGGTCATGCCTGTGATGATCTGGCGGCTGGCCAGTAACGTGAAGATGATGGGCGGGATCGCCAGCAGCATGCCAGTGGCCATGATGACCCCCCACTCCACGTTGAACTCGGACATGTTGTTCACGATCAGAATTGGCACGGTGCGTGTGTCGCGGTCCGACAGGGCAGAGGCGAGCAGGTATTCGTTCCAAGCGATACGAAAGGTGAAGATGGCGGCAGCGGCAAGGCCGGGTTTGATCAGAGGCAGAACCACCTTGAAGAACACTTGAAAAGGCCCTGCCCCGTCGACGCGCGCGGCCTCTTCCAGTGATCGCGGCACCTGCACGATAAAGCTTTGCAGGATCCAGATCACAAAGGGCAGGTTCATCGCCACGTAGATCAGGATGATACCGGAGTGCGTGCCTGCAAGGCAGACATCACCCCGACCACCAAACGTGTCTCGGATCGCGCCGCCGATCAGGCCATCGCGATCCAGACAGAACTCGTTATTCCACAAACCGAAAACGGGGACGAGCAGCACGGCGGGCGGCACCATGCGCACCATGAGGGTGGAAAGTGACACGGTATCTCGCCCCATAAACCGGAACCGCACCAGCGCGTAAGCGGCCATGCACCCGATCACCAGCGTCAGAGCAGTTGAGATCAGGGCGATGATCAGGGAGTTGATGAAGGCATTGCCGAATTTAAGCGAGCAGAAGTCGATATGGTCGGGCTCGTACCAGAGCACATCACACAGCGCCTTTTCGTAGTTCTGGATCGTGGGCAGGAAGATGAGGCCGGAGGTGCCCGAGATGATATCCACGTCCAGCTTGAACGAGTTCATGAACATAAGGATCACGGGGCCGACAGACATGAACACCAGCAGGGCAATGACAGCGTAGAATGCCGGATTGGCGCGGGAATTGGGGGTCGACATCAGCTTTCCTCCTCGACCAGCGCATTCAGGCGGGCGGCACGTGCTTCCTGCCAGCGGTTGAAGGCGAACATGCCGACGGTCAGCAAGAGCAGCAGGATCAGCAGGTAGTTGGACATGGCGGCGGCGACGCCAAGTTCGCGGAACTCTGTGGCGGTGCGGCTGATGCGCAAGGCCAGGATTTCGGTGCTGAGGCCCGGACCGCCTTCGGTCATCACAAGGATCACTTCCAGCACCTTGAAGGCGTCGATCAGGCGTAGAAGTGCGGTGACGATCAGCACAGGCATCATCAGCGGCAGTTTGATGTGGATGATCTGCTGCCAGGCGGTAGCACCGTCGATCCGGGCCGCCTCCAGCGCAGACCGCGGCAGCGATTGCAGAGCAGCAAGCGAGAGAATGAAGATGAAAGGCGTCCATTGCCAGATATCGGCAATAATGACTGACGTCAGCGCATAATCCCCCAGCCAGTCCACGCGCGGCAGGCCGATGCTGTCGAGGAAGCGATTAAACGTGCCGACCGTTGGGTGGTACATGTAGCGCCACATGAGGCCGACCACGACGGGAGCGATCATCATCGGCAGGATGAACATTGTGCGCAGGATCGAGATGCCACGGATCTCGCGGTCGAGCAGCAGCGCGAGGCCCACGCCGATGATCATCTCGATGGTGACGACAAAAAAAGCAAAGCGCAGCGTGACGCCCAGGCTTTCGTGAAAATTCGGGTCGTTCCAAAGGAAGATGTAGTTCTTAAGGCCCACGAATTCGGCCTCGCCAATGGTCTGGCTCGGATTCCAGTCGCGGAAAGAGCCCCAGACCATGTAGCCCAGCGGGTACATCAGCGCGATTGCCATGATGATCACGGCCGGTGCCATGAACATGTAGGGCGTCAGTCGGTTGGCCATCGCGGTGCGCATGGGTCATTCTTTCCAAGGTCGTAAGGGAAAAGACCGGGGCGCGGGTGTGACACCACACGCCCCGGCAGGAGGAAAGGCTTACTGCCAGGTGTAGTAGCCAGCGTCGTCCATCACGGCGCGGGTCCGTTCGGCCACGCCATCCAACGCTTCCTGAATGTCCAGATCTTCGGTCAGCACCTTGGACATGGTCGTGCCGATGTCCGCGTTGATCTTGCCCCAGACGGGGATGATCGGGCGCCAGTCGGGATCGGCGTATTTGAGAGCTTCACCAAAGGTCGCAGCGAAGGGATACTTCTCGTTCAGACCCGCATCCTGGTAGGTCGAGAAGCGTGAGGGGTTGCCGCCTTCCATGGCGACCATCAGGTCCCCTTTCTTGGACGTCAGCCATTGCATGAGAAGGAAGGCCGCTTCCTTGTTCTCGGCGTTTTTCGGGATACCAATGCCGAAGCCACCTGTTTGCGACCCGCGACGCACACCTTCGGGGTGCATGGCATAGCCAACTTTACCCACGACTTGGCTGCGCTCAGGATCTTCGAACCCTGGCATGAACGCGATGGAGTCCATGAACATCGCCGCCTGCCCGCTGGCAAATGCGTTCGCCGCTTCAGAAGGGCCAAAGCTCATCGCACCTTCGGGACCGCAATCGACGATGGTTTTCAGGGCGTTGGCGGCTTCGACACCTGCGGCGTTGTTGATGATCGGGTTCCATGCGTCGTCAAAGACGCGACCGCCTAACGGGGCGAGATGCAGAAGGAACGCATGGCTGGCTTGGTGGCCGGATGCCGCGCGCGAGGCCATACCACCCATGCCAGGCTCGACCTCGGGAATTTTGCAAGCTGCATCAAGCAGTTGGTCATAGTTTTCGGGTTCGGCGATGCCGTGCTTTTCAAAGATGTCCTTGCGATAGGCAAGAACAGAGGTTTCCGAGCCGAACGGGATGCCAAACAGCGATCCGGTCTTGCCCGGCAGATATCCCTTGGTGCCACCTGCAACGCCGATGTTCTCGACATAGCCGTCGATCAGGTCATCGGCGTCATAGCTGGGGTCAGCCAGCTTGGGGTTCATGAAATACTTGGCAAGGTTTTCCAGCTGATCGGCAAAGACGTAGTCCGCCTTGGAAAACACAACGTAGGCGATCAGGTCATATTCGCCTTCGTCCTGCGCCAATTCCAGCGTCTGACGCTCGCGCATCTTGAGGTAAGGTAGCTGATCCACCTCGACCTCGATGCCCGTCTCCTTGGTGAACTCGGGCAGTACCTTCATCGCGGCGTTGTAATGCGGGTGTGCGGGGAAGTTTACGATCAGGGTCGTGC
The DNA here is from genome assembly GCF_059611725.1 of Tateyamaria sp. LSS28. NCBI lineage: Bacteria > Pseudomonadati > Pseudomonadota > Alphaproteobacteria > Rhodobacterales > Roseobacteraceae > Tateyamaria > Tateyamaria sp. LSS28. The sequence continues at coordinate 430,313 of NZ_JCAPFI010000002.1, forward strand.
CCGCGTATTCCTCGTAGGGATTGGCAAATGCCGCCCCCACCATAATAGCGGCGGTCGTCAGACCCACCGCCGTGGTTTTTAGTGCTTTGAACATGTGTTCCTCCCTTAGAACTTTTTTAGTTTTCAAAGTGCGATTTCAGTTGTGCGGTCGAACAGGTGCACGCCGCGTTGGTTGACTGCGAAAGTGAGGGTCTGGCCAAGGGCGACGGGGGTTTCCGAGTTCACCTCGACCATCACCTGCGCTGATCCGCATTTGCACAGCAGGACGGATTGCGCGCCGACATATTCCGACACTTGCACGTCAAGGGTGAGAGCTTGTGCCGGGTCGGCGTCCTCTGCGTAGTTCAGGTCCGATGGGCGGATGCCCAGCGTGATGTCGCGGCTGGAATGCGCTTTGGCCTTGGTTGCGATGTCACCCGATAGCTTCAGATCGAACCCGTCACCGGTGACCCAAATGTCCCCTGCCCGCTCGTCCAGTGTGCCGTCGAGGAAGTTCATCGGCGGCATGCCCATGAAGCCCGCCACGAACTTGTTGACCGGGCGTTTGAACAGCTCTTCGGGTGTTCCTTGCTGCTGGATGTAGCCGCCGTGCATAACGACGATGCGGTCAGCCAGTGTCATCGCCTCGATCTGGTCGTGGGTGACGTAGATCATGTTTTTTTGGACACGCTGGCTCATCAGCGCCAGTTCTGCCCGCATCTGGCCTCGCAGCTTGGCATCTAGGTTCGACAGCGGTTCGTCGAACAGGAATATGCCCGAGTCTTTCGCCAGCGCGCGGGCCATCGCGACCCGCTGGCGTTGACCACCAGACAGGGCACCTGGTTTGCGGCCCAGGAAATCGGTCAGACCAACCATTTCGGCCACGTCCTTGACCTTGGCGTTGATCTCGGATTTCGGGCGGCGCGCAAGGCGCAGGGCAAAGCTGATGTTCTGCGCCACGTTCATGTGTGGGTAGAGCGCGTAGTCCTGGAACACCATTGCCAGATCGCGTTCCTTTGGCTCTAGATGGCTGACCGGCTTGTCGTCGACGTAGATCTCGCCATCTGACACGTCTTCGAGCCCAGCGATCATGCGCAGGGTCGTGGATTTGCCGCAGCCAGAGGGGCCTACGAGTACGGTAAACTCGTTCTCGGCCATCTCAAGTTCGATCCCGTGCAGGACCTCGACGTTGCCGTAGCGTTTTACCAGATTGTCGAGCCGGATGGTGGGCATGAGTGCACTTTCGTTCTGTGTTACCGGTCACATTAACAATTGTGACCGGTAACACAAGGAAAATTGCCCTGCGTAAACGCCTGAAAAGCCTTGGTTTCGTTATTTCGTGCTGTCGCGGAAGGTCAGATTGACCGGCACGGGGACCAATGTGCGACTCACCGGATTGTCGTCCGACAAGAGCTGGCCGATCAGCCGTCCCGTCTCACGCCCAATGGTTTTGGGGTCCACCGACACTGTCGTGATTGTGGGCGTGGCGAAGCGTGAGACCTCGAAATCACCGAAACCTGCGATGCCGATGTCGCCCGGGACGGACTTGCCCAATTTCAGCATCACAGACAGCACCCCAAAGGCGGGGGCGTCCGATACACAGAACACGCAATCGGTGTCGGGAAACTCGTCCAGCAAACGGGTGGCGGCGGCAGCCCCTTCTTCGATGGACAGAGGCGGCTTGCCGATCTTGAGGGCGCGGTCCGTGGGCAAGCCAGCCTCCTCCATCGCGTCGAGATATCCCTTGCGCCGCGCGGCACCGCGAGTCCAGTCGTCATCCGCTTCGCCGACAAAGGCGATGTTGCGATAGCCGCGGTCAATCAGCGCGCGGGTCATGTCGGCCGCAGCCTGTCGATTGGAAAAGCCGATGGTGTGGCCGATGGGATTGTCGGGCCGTTCCCACAATTCGATTACGGGGATGTGCGCGTCGCTTAACAGCGCGATGGTCCGATCCGAATGCCCATCATAGGACAGAACAATCGCTTCGGGTCGTCGTCTGAGCATATCTTCGACAAGCTGTTCCTCACGCTCAGGAGAATAGTCGGTGTGCCCAAGCAGGATCTGTTGCCCAATACCCTCCAGCTCTTCTGTGAGGGCCTGCACCGTTTCTGCAAAGTGCAGGTTGTTCAGAGATGGAACAAGCACGGCAACAAAGCCAGAGCGCTTGGTGGTAAGGCTGCCTGCCATCTGATCAGGCACATAATTCATTTCCCGAACGACTTTGAGGATACGGTCGCGGGTGTCCTGGGACACGGGGCTGTCTTTTTTCAACGCCCGACTGACGGTCATGCGCGACACGCCTGCGGCGCGTGCCACGTCACGCATCGTGACGGGACCGGTTGATTTTGGGGGGTTATGAGACATGCGTCTTAGGGTGTTCGCGGTAACATGCCGCGTCAAGATGGTATTTCATTGGAACACTGAAACGCCATCCGCAGATTGTCCACCAAGCGCCGGATGAGATAGTGCAACCGTTGAGTTGGAAGCCATCGGGCTGCGTCGGTCCGCTACTAAATCGACATAACGCGTGGAATTCCTGACTTGTGAACTCCGCGCGCGCTCTACACACTCATAGCGTGTGGGTTATTTTGCTCACCGCTTTTGAACCAAAATTCATTTTTCTGGAGCATTGATATGAAAATGAACTTGGACGAAGTCCCCTTTGGGAGCGCGACGTCGTGCTTCCCAACTACTTGAAAATATCCGCGGCACAGACATGGATCCGACCAAGGGTCAGGCCGCCCTCTCGGGAAAAGTCAACGCCATCTTTCGCCCCGATTTGAAAGATGTGGCGTATTTCGAGTTCGTTTTAGAGCTTGGCCGTGAAGGCGGTCGCCATGTAGCGATCTCGGGCCGAGGTGAAGAGATATAGCGCGTGCCGGCCCGACGCGGCTTCGTCATTGCCTCAAGCGACACCCATGATCATCCAGTATCGCACTGGTCGCTCGACCGTGAACCGCCAAGCCATCAGCTTGCTGTCGACGCCAAGGAAAAAGAAGCAAAGGTTGCGCGCTTGTTCAAGCTTGATGCTCTGTCCTATGCAGGTGAAGCGGAAGACGGTGAAATGGTCGCACAAGCTCGCCAATTGCCGATGCCTATTGAGGGTTTGCTGCCAGACGCGGACAAGATGCGCGGTAAGATCTCGGGGACCATGGCGCGCCCCGGCTTTGCTTCCAAGAATGACGAAGAGGCCAGCAAGGAACCGCACGAGGTCCGCAACCGCGGCTAAGGCCGTCAACAGACCAAGATCGGTTCGGTTGGCCCGTGGAAGGAACTGCGCGAAACCTATGGTGACGCATTCGGCCCCCTGCTCGCCGCCCTCAAACAACAGGCAGCCTTGCTTGGACAATCCTGTTTCTGTGGGGCGACCAACGGGCGGGAACAGGCAACAGCTATTGGGCACCGCGCTGGGGTCTTTACCGTCAGGATGGTGGCACCGGGGCAGACGTTGTGTCTCCAACTACGCAAACGGCGGGTGTGAACAACGTGATCGAAGAGATCGCCGACGATGTCGATATGTTCTGCGCCTTTGGTCAGGGGGCCACGCACCCCGCCACCATGGGCCAAGCCAGCCGATTTTTCTCGGGTCGGACAGGCACATCGCTTGTGGAACACCACAACATCTTCGGTGTCAGCGAAACACGCCTGCGCGAATATACGCGAAACTCGATCCGCGACCGCGACACACCGGCTGTGATCGGGACCGGCTGGCTCAGCCACTACCCGGTGGCCTATGCCTATGCATGGCAATCCCGGATCGTGCGCAAATGCTTCATCTTCTGCTGGAACGAAACGGTCTATGACCGCTGGTTCTGGGTGAACCAGGCCTGGGGCGGCAGCGGCAACGACTGGGTGCCGGCGGACACATGGTTCGCGGGCGAGATTTACCCTTAAATTCTTGTGGGCCAGCCAAATCCAGGTTGGCCCACATCAGTCGATCGATCCTGCGCAATTGACCATTGAGCTGGTGGCTGATCCCCCTTTTCGGCGACTAAGACAGGGCATGTGACCGACATCTTCGGACGCGAAGTCATGGTGACTCATGTTTCACACAGTGTTCCGGACGCTTTTGAGCGCGCTTGAGGCGCAAGCCGGCGTGTCAGCTGTATGCCTGACTGGCCAGCCCATAGACACTTGGCGCGCCCTCTGGCGCACGTTCAATAGTACCTCGCACCATCACCGTTCCCCAGCTGGTTTTTTTAAGCCCCAGGGCTGGCAAACGGTTGCTCAGCCCAAGCGTTGGGTCGCTGTCGATGCGCATATGTACGCCGGGACGTGTGGCGAGACAGTGACGCACCAGCGTTTCCGCCATCTTTAGGTCCGGGGCCACAATCGGGCCGATCACCCTGCCCTGTCCTACTGATCGGTCGAACACATAGGCTGTCACACCATGCCTATTCCGCAAGCTCCAACAGGTTGCACCTCCCGCAATCAAACTGCGTAAGACACTGCCTCGGTCCCAACGCCGTGCAGTCGCGTCCAATGCCAACACTTCGTCACTGAAACCCGCCTCGACGTTTGGATCCAAGGAATGCGAGGCAGGGATGCCGCGGCATGTGTCTACGATCCCGAACTTCTCAAAACCCAACCGTGCATATCCACGCTGCGCCATGTCGGTGGCTGTCAATACCACAGGAAGATCACCTACCCGATCAAGCGCAGCTTGCACGAGCCGAGCAGCAATCCCCTGCCCGCGATGTCCTTGGTCGACAATCACCATGCCAAGGGTCACGGCACGATCATGTGTCCACCAAAGCGTGGTCCCCACCACATGCCCGTTGTGCAGGGCCACCAAACCCTGTCCCAACGCCAGCATTTGCTGCCACTCAGCCACTGTGTGTGGCCATCCCTGTTGCGCTGATAGGGCTTGGGCCGCATGTAAATGCTCTTTGGCAAAGCGAATGATCTGGTTCATGCGTTTGCCCTTACAAGGAAGTCGCCGCCAGCAATAGCTGTTCAGGACACCACCCGCAGTTTCGGGCGACGGCCTGCATGCCTCTGCTCAGGTACACCACCGCCAAATCTCGCAGACAGAGTGAGCCCTGCGCGGATCACATGCGGGTCCATTCCGCCACGGGTCAAAACTTCAACGGCATCCCGAGCATCCGGTGTCTCATCCCGCCGCATGTGGTGGAGCATGCGCATCATCATTGCTTCGTCCGAGGTGACTCGCGTGCGGGCCTCTATGCCAAAGGGATCATGAAATCCAAAATCGGAACGAACGTCGTATACGGCCCGCACTAGCTTCGCTACAGCATGCGCCGCAGGCAATCCGATATCCGGCCCCCACCTCTCAACCGCGACGGCAAAGCCGGTGTGCCATGCCTGACGTGCGGGTGCTGCATGGGTCAAAAAGAAGTATCGGGCCACGGCCAGCAGACCTGCCTCGACTGTATCAAATCCCAAATCGATCAGATCCAAATCAACTCCACCCTCAGGCAATGCGCGCAGTCTCATGCCCACTTCTGCCCAGATTGGGGCGCAGGCACAGGTAAACGGGTCACTCCCGCCGGCAACGGTGCTCCCTCGACACGGGCAGGCGACGCAGCCTTGCTTTGCCAGCGTGTGTCAGCTTCGATGGCCGCACGCAGCTTGGGATTCAGGCCACAGCCATAGGGTTGGGCCACGGCATCCATGTGCAACAAATCGGTAAACAGGGTCATTAGACAGCCAGCTTTCATCTGAGCGGGGTATTTAGCCCCGAATGTTGGATAGTGCCGGGCAAGCAGAGACTCTGCACTCACTGGGTGCGTATTTCCTGACAGAATTAATCGGATATAGCAAGGCCTGAACAAGCACCGTGCGATGACTTGCATCCCGCCTGCAAAACTACCTCGGACAACACGCTCAGAATTCGAACGCAGCGGACACCTTGAACGACCGCCCAGTCTGCGGCAACTCGTTCGGAAAGATGGTGTATTGCTCGTCAAACAGATTGTCGATGCCTGCGCGGAAGGTCGCGTTCTGCAACGGCCCCTCCGACGGAGACCAGGACCCAAACAAGTCGACGACGGTATAGCTTTCGCCTGCGCTCCCGGCCTCGGGGAAATCGTTCTGGTCTCCGGCAAACGTAACGCGGCCCCCAATCGTCCATTCAGACGTCGGACGATAGCCCAGTGTAGCTGTCAAACGTGGCTGAGGTATTGAACCCAATTCCTCACCCTCTTCTTTCGCATCGCCATCGGGTAAACTCACGGCAAGTCCGCCAAACCAGTTCCCTGCGTCGTAGTCTAGCTCGGCCTCGAATCCGTATAATTCCGCGTCAATATTCCGCTGAAAGGTCGTAGCGAGAACTGTCCCCACTGGAATGCCCGGCGATGTCACGACAGTGTCAATAAAGTCTTGCACATCAGCATAGTACGCATTGGCTGACAGGCGCAGTGAATCCCCTTGGCGGAACATATTCGCCCTTTCAAACCGACCACCCAATTCAATCTGGGTTGACTCTTCAGGGCGCAGGTCGGGCGTAGGAACGAAGTTGTTGGTAAACACGGGACCAAGTGGGAAATGCACCCCGTCATTATAAAGTTCATTTAATGTTGGTGCTCTAAATGCGCGCGCGACATTTCCGAAAATCTGCCAATTGTCGTTGGGTCGGTAGCTGAACCCGATCCGCGGCGCAAAGAAACTATCGTCCGCGTCCTCAAGCGTTGGATCATCCACGTCTCGATCATATTGGTCAAAGCGCGCACCAGCGATGATGTCCAAACGATCGCTAACGCCAAATGTTGCTTCCGCAAAAACACCATATGTCGTCGCTTCGGCATCCGGGAATTGCGTCCGGGGCGCACCATTACGCGTGCCTGTTTGTTCGTCTCTGAACGCTTCAACACCATAGACCAAATCCACCGGAACACCGATGTCGAACCGTGATCGGTTCACAATTTCAAACCCTACAGTGTCGTATTCGGTAAAGTCTGCCCGCCCGTCCCGCACGCGGTCATCCTGGATTTCCAGCGTATTGCCGTAGACCAGCACGGACAGGTCAATCAGATCAGATCCCTCGGGGTTCCAGTCCCAAGACAGCCGGTACGTGAAGACTTCTGACGACCGCTCGGAATCGTTGCCCGTGATTGGGTCGAAGGTTGCAATTGAATCCGCAGCTGCGGGCACAAAGCCATCATCCTCATAGTAAGATAGACTCAGTTCAAAACGCTGTTCATCATTTGGTTCAAACCCAAACTTCAAAAGTCCATTGGCAGAGTCGATCTCCGACCGGGCGATAGGGTTTCCATCGCCATCGTCCTGGTTCGCTCCGGCTTCGCGTCCACCAAGAAATGCCAGTACGTCGAACGCGCCGTAGTCGCTGTAAAGCGTGGTCGACGGGCCATAGATTTCACCATTGTCCGTATAGCCAAACCGCAAGCGTGCGCCTGTTGTTTGGCCGGGGCGCAACAAGTCAGCGGCATCCTTGGTTTCCACCGCGATCACGCCACCAATGGCGCCCGATCCAAACAAGGTCGATCCCCCTCCCCTGACAATTTCGACACGTTGCACAATGTCCGGATCAAAAAAGAAACGACCACTATGGCCCCGGTTGAAGTTCAAACGTCCCCCATCCAGCCGCAGGACAACCTGTTCGTCCTGAAATCCACGGATGTTCGGCTCTTGTGCGACTCCACGCGGCCCGCCTTCGATCAGAACGCCCGGTACGTCTCCGACCAGTTCGTCGAAAGTATCAGCCTGTCCGCGGTCAAGCTCTTCACCTTCGACGACTGTGGCTGCGACTGGCGTATCCAGAATGTTTCGATCGTCCCGTAAAGCGGTACCGAGAATGAGCGGCGGCAATTCAACCGGCGCTTCCTGTGCTTGAACAGAACTTGCAAAAACGGCTGCGATGGCCGCACCCCCAAATATGCAACGCTGCATAACACCCCCATAATTGTCCTCTTTGCAGCACGGGACCTGCCGATGGAGGTGGGGCGCGCGATCATTTTAGGTAGTATATATCCTGATAAAAGAAGTAAAGATTATTGGGATACGGTAGCGCTTGTTCATTCGCGGCGATTCTGACACGCTTTCGCACGGCCAACTGAAAAGCCAAAGTTTCAACATCCGACGCTGGCATCTGGTTCATGCCGCGCGGACTTGAGTACGAAGCTTCCTGTCACCCATCCCGTGCGAAAGTGTGTCAAACCGCCTTCGTCTCAATGCACTACGCGTTCTTCGATAGTGGAGGACCCTGCCCCAGTTTCCGCGGCGACTTAACGGCTTGCAGACAGCAACTCTCCATCGATGGCACCTTGTAAACGTCCGTTGTTCGCAAGCGGATTCACAAGATCGGTACTGCGCGCTGGCAAAGGACGTTCGCCACTGTCACCGTAGCCAATCGCAAGACGCACTTTGTTGATGCAAACCTTCGGCATCGTTTGCTCAAACAAGTCAAACATGTTGTGGCGCTCTGCAAGTTCGAGATGCGAAATTTTATAGTCCAAGAGGACGTCCCGCAAAATATCGTAGAAACGGCTTTCTTCAATTTGCCCAGTGCGCGACAAGGTCATTGATAAAAAGCGCAGTACGGTCACAAAATGGGCGGTCTGAATGTCGTGGATGATGTAAGCAGGTGGCTTACGCGGCAACAGCGCGCGTATCTCTGGGTCCAAACCTTCCATCTCCGGAAAATCTTGGTCGACAAGATCCAGATCGCCCTGAAAATCCTTGAGAGCCATGCCAACCGGAATGTGATTTTCCAGAATGACCGTAATGTTCTGGCCGTGAGCGATGAACCCAACGCCATATCGACAAAGCATGTGCCAGAGCGGCACCACGGTGACTTTGAAAAGCGCTTCCAGCCAGACCGCGATGCTGAGCCCAGCCGCATTTGCATAGGCTTGGGCCAATGGTGTGCCGCACGCGCCTTGGTGAAACAGAGCGGCTGCCAATACAGCCTTTTGGTTGGGGCTGGTCTTTGCATCCGCGTTCTCGCGCCAGATGGCACCAAGCATTTCATGATGGCGATAAGGGGCATCGGGGCAATCAGACAGGGTCGGGTGAGCAGCCCAATGGCCCAAGGCTTCGCGCAGAACGATGACTCGACCAGTCAGGAGTGGATCAGCCCGAACGATGTCAGACAACCAGTCTGACATCGCTCCGCCATGTTCGATGTATTTCCCAGGCATGCCTCTCCATGCGGACGTATTGAGAATACCCAGCGACAGCTTGACCTCATATGGGCCTCCGCTGACAGGTGTCAGCGTGCGCAGGCTGGGTGTCGCGACGAACTTCGGACCATGTTGACCAAGCGGGATCAGCCGGTGTTGCGCGATTTCGGCCACAAAAGACTGTTCCAGGTGGTTATGCCATTGCCAGGGATGAACCGGCAGTAAGACATGCGCATCCGTCGCCCCCGCCTGCTGCGCTTCTTGCCTGAGAGGATCTCTCTGATCGGTTCCGAAGACGTCACCAAGCAGATCATTTTCGCTAATGTTTCTGGACTTGCCGCTGCGCAACAATGTTTGGTCAGCCGCAAGCCAGAAAAGCTGCATTGGCTCCTTGTATTCTGGCGCGTAGGCGGCCACGTCCGCCGTGCCCCAACCAAGTCGCCCTTTGTTCGCGACTGCCTTCGGATGTCCCTCAAGAGCAGCATGTAAAGTGCGCGGCGGCAGAGCGATCAAGGCTTGTGCATCCAAACCGCCAAAAAGCCGCTTCAACTCGATATCTTGTCGCAGAGTATTCGACAGCTCACGCAAAAACATTGCTTCGGTGTCAGGGGTCATGCCCAACTCTTCACGCGCATCAACGACAAACCGCAGCGGGCAAGGAGTTTCACCAGTATCATCGGACAAACTCTCCGGTTCGATATCCAGATTGTCCCAAATGCGCCGCGTCGCCTGAAAACGATAGACCCGGTTCGACGCCAGTATAAGCTGGAACGCATTGCCTTCTTCCGGGTGCAGAACCTCTTCCCAACTCAACTCACTGATCATCTTGGCCAGCAGCCGTCGGCGCGCTGTATCCAGGCTCTTGGTCATAGCGCCACCTGGCTGAAAAAGTCGTCCCGGGCGCAATGCATCAGGGCAGATCGTTTATGTGGAAAATCAAATTCCTTGATCTTTCGATACGCCAATGCGTCCGCATAGCGAAGCAGCTTTGCATTATCGACACGTGGTTCGCCCACGACCAGATCTGTCATTGGGCAATCAAGAAAGATGTAATGGGTCAGCGCACGAATCCAGGCAGATGTTTTGGCGCGTCCAAGTGCACTGACTTCACCGATCAGACCGTGCCAGCCGCGATCCCAGAGACCCGCATCGTAGTATGCGCCCAATCTGTCTTCGCGCGCCCAGTAAATCTCGAAATACCCCACGGGCACGCCGTCATATTCCCCGATCACCGAGAAATTGTGCGGGTCAGACAATCGGTCTTCAAGAAAGCCACGCAGTTCTTCCGGCGACCTATCCTCTTCCCAAAAATAGGCGACGCGTGGGTCATTCTGCCAACGATGAAAAGTATCAAGATCGTGGTCGATATCTACCGAGCGAAAAGTGACGGTTATGCCCGCATCAACAAAGAACCGCTCGTAAACGACGCCCTGCGGATTTGCAGGACGTAGGGGGTGATTCCGACCATCGGGGCCTTCAATCAATCCTGCGCTTTGGAAACGTGTCTGTGGATGCTTGAGCCAAGGTTCGGGTGATTGCAGAAAACCGGAACGATGAATGCGCCGTGCTCCGCCCCTGGTGTCAACATATCCGGGCAGTCGGGCGTCAAGGCCAAGGTGTGTTAGCTCGGGTGGCAGGTCGATATGCGCCGCTTTGCCGTCTTGAGCAAAGCGGTCTTCGACCCACCGCGCGAACGGTTCAAGATCGTCGGGGGATGGAAAGGCCGCTTCAGTCAGCGTTGCAGTATCGAGGGTCATGCGTGGACGGGCTCCAATAAAGGGTTGGGAAGTTCAAGGAAACTGGCGACCTGTCCGCGCGCGTCGCCATCGGCTTCATTCACGCCGCTGAGGCTGGTTGCGAAATTCCCTTTGCAGGTGAGAGTCGGTTGTTCGAGAAGCTTGCTATAAAGCGTGGGATCCCCGGGGGTTTGTGCCCGGGCGCGTCGCAGGAAATCGCGCAACAGGTCGGTCAGTTGATCCTCGTCTGCCAACCTATCCAGAACGAGGGTGGAAAGCGTGTTCAGAACGCTGTTGATCACGACGTAATACGTGACCAGACCATCGCCGAGCCCGGCATCCACGACATTCTCGGCACCTTCGCCGATACCGGGGCAATGTTGCGTCAACATCTCGTGGAAGCTGTCCAGATGACCGGTACCTTGGCAATCCCGGACCCAAGCGGCTTTGGGCCACCCGCCATCCAAGGCGAGCATCAGGTTCTGCTGATGGGCGCCAAACAAAAGCCCATATTGCGCGCGCAGCTCAAGAAGCGGGCGGATTGCAACCTCGAGAAAGCGGGTAAACCACCGGGGTGCAGCATCCGGGCCAAGGCTAAGTATCAGTCTTCCAAGAGGGGATCGCCCGTTTTGCGATGCTTCGCACAAAGCGGCTAGCATCACTGGACCCGGCAGTGAAGCATCGCGAAAAGGGTTGTCACGCAGGACGGCAATTGTGTCGTCGCGTACTGCGCCCGCCCCGTCACACAATGCGGCATAGCCCGGTTCCCCGAGAATGTTCAGCGTTGGAAAGTCCCGATTGATCCGTGCGCCAAGATCCGATTTGAGCAGGTCAGAGATGTGAACACCCCGCACCACTTCGCGCAGGGACAAGTGTCGGACCGAGTTGGTTAAACGCAGTGACAAAGACGTTTTTACCATGAAAGGCGCGTGCCAAGCATGCAGGGAGCGCATCGATGACGTTGCGCCCCATGCACCTTTGCCACGACCGAGATCGACGAGCGCCCCGCTGTCGATCAGGTCCTGTATGGCCTTCTGGTTGGCAAGCCGCTCAGCCTGCCAAGGATGCCAAGGGAGAGGAACTTTGCCGCAATCTGTCGCGCCAAGATCGGCATCTGCCAACTGCCGTAAATACCCTGCTGCACCGGTGTTCGAGGCGACCAGAGCGGGGTCCGCCGCAAACCAGTGCAATCGAAAAGTCTGCTCGTGCTCCGGTGCATAGCGTTTGGCATCATCCGCAGTCATCTCGTCACGGCTGCGCGGATTGGGGTGGAACGGATGACCCGCTTTGAGCGCCTGTTCAGCAGCAAGGAAGTTCCACGTGTCAGCGGTTCCGTCCGCCAACGGCGCGCGACGAAGGCCTGCCAAGCTATCCATTACGCGGGTTCGAAAAGCATCACCACCTGCCTTTGCCAAGGAGGTCAAGAGTTGCGCTACGCTCAGGTCCTCCCAGCCTTGCGTGCGATGACGCCTGATCCCAGGCCCGAAGAATGTACGTAGGTTTGACTTTTGCTTGACCTCGACTGTGATGCTCCGCCCCACCTGATCCTTAAAACGCAGGCTGGCCTCACTAAGCTGTGCCTCAGCTAATTGGCCTTCGCGCAGAGCCGAGTTGAGAAAGGCATCAAGCGCCGCAAGATCGCCAGCCATTTGGGAGTGAGTCATGATGTGCGCCCTTTCGCCGAACGGGAATATTTGCGTTTACTGTCCGTCTTGTAGATATTACCGACTGTTTTTGTCAGGATTCGCAAGGTTGCCATGTCACCTCTCTCGATTTTCTGGCCGGTTCTTGCCGGTCACGCATTCCAGCAGACGGCGTTGATCGGCATGGTGCCGGTTCTCGCGCTGGCCTTGGGCTTGCATGAAAGTGAGATTGGGCTGGCGGTGGCCATCGGATTGGTCACGGCGGGCGTTGCCTTACCTTTTGTCAGTTTGCTGGGTGGACGGGTAGTCATGCTTGGCGGTCTCGGCGGACTTCTGCTCGCCAATCTTGCGCTGCTCTACATGGTTGGGACCGATATGCATGGCTGGAGCACAACCTTTACCTTTACCCTGTTGGTCCTGATTAGATCAGTACAGGGCGTTTCGGCGGCAGGCTTGATGATGGCCGCGCAAACTCAAGGTGCTGCCCAGAAAGACGGTCGCACTGGATTGGGCATCGTGCAGTCCATGGGCAGTGTCGGGCGCATTTTTTCAGCCGCCCTCATCGGGCCTCTTCTTTTGATCTCACCGTTGGTACCGCTTTTGCCCGCTGCTATTGGAGTGGCAATCAGCCTAGTGATGAGCCGCGGTACAGTCGCACCTCGCCTACGCACCAGTATTCGCATGCCAAAGCTGACAGCGTTTCGGGTGACGGTTCTGACGCAATCTGCAGTTGGTGCGGCTCAGATCGGACTGGCCCCTCTTATCCTTGATCAACTGGATGCCAATCCCGTGCGGGCAGCCAGCTATGCCGGGCTTTGCCTAGCCGCAGCAAACCTTGGTCTGTTTCTGTCGCTACGCCTGCTTGCGCAGCACGTAGGCCAGCGCGGTGCCCGCTTTGCGGGTCTGCTTCTGGTGCTGGCTGCAGCGTTTGTGCCGTTAGCAGATCGGCTGACCATTTTCCTTCTACTCAGTTTTGTCATCGGCGGCTCAACCGGGCTGCTCTTTACTCTTAACCTATCTGAAATCATGACCCGCAAGGACTATGCCCAGCTTCAGGTCACCGGTTGGAATGGCGCGATCCAGATCGCGGCACTGGCCGGCGGGGTGGCATTGGGATCAGCGCTGATGGCGCTTTCCCCGGCAGCTCCCTTTGCCATTGTCGCACTCTCCGGTGCCGCATTGGCCTTTGCTCCTCCCTCAACACAAAGGACCTGAAATGACATCTGATACCTTATCCATGGACCTTGCCGGCATCGGTATCGGCCCCTTTAATCTCAGTCTCGCGGCACTTGCACACGACGTGCCCGGTCTAAAGACACGATTTCTGGACCAGAAGCCGACGTTCTCCTGGCATGCGGGCCTCGCCTTTGACGATAGTGCCATGCAGACGTCTTATCTCAAGGATATGGTCACACCGGTTCTGCCGACCAGTGCATTGAGCTTTCTGAACTACCTTGTCCAGCAAGGCCGTTTTTACGACTTCATGGCTGCCCGGTTTGAAACCGTATCGCGGCAGGAGTTTACAGACTATATGGCGTGGGTCGCGCGCAATCTTGAGACCTGCCAGTTTGGCGCAACCGTGCAAGAAGTAGAACATGACGGTCATCGTTTTGTTCTGCGCACAGCCTCCGGAAACACGTTAAAGGCCCGAGGATTGTCGATCGGCACTGGTCCCGTTCCCCATGTGCCACCGCAGGCACCTCTTGGGCCAAACTGTTTCCATGGGGTCGAATATCTGGAGCGCAGCCTGGACATCTCTGGCAAACGTGTCGCCGTAATTGGCGGAGGTCAGACAGGTGCCGAAATTGTGCTTGATCTGCTTCGCTCCGCCCCCATGCCAGCCGAGTTGACATGGCTGAGTCGGCGCAGCGCGTTCTGGCACCTGCAAGAAGGTGGTCTTGTCGATCAGATCTACACGCCTGCTTACCATGATGTGTTTCTTGGCCTGACAGACGCTGCGAAAGAAGCCGCCGTATCCGCACAGAAGTACAGCAGCGACGGGCTGACGCCGTCAACGGCGGACGAGATTTATCGCCAACTGTATCGCCACAGATATGTGGATGGTTGCGATGTTGTTTCCCTTCGCCCGGGGCGAACTGTAACGCGGATCAAGCAGCGTTTCGGCGGTTTTTGTTTGAACGCGGAAACGCCATTGAAAGCCGTTGAAGAATTGAACGCAGATATCGTGATACTTGCCACAGGCTTTCGACCTGCCGTACCACACTGTCTTGACCCCATTCGTGACCGGTTGGACACCGAGCTGGGTGGCGCGTTAACACTGGATGGCCATTACCGTGTGCAATGGGATGGCCCAGAAGAAACTCCAATCTACGGGCTTAACCATGGGCGGCAATCACATGGCATTGTTGATCCGCAACTGAGCCTGACAGCTTGGCGAAGTGCAGCGATCCTGGAAGACTTTACTGGCAGGCCGCTTTTTGATGCGCTGCGGCGTTCACCGGCCGGTTTGGTCGATTGGGCCGGTGGTGAGGTAGCGGAGGATGCGGTGCGCATTCCAGCATGATCCATTATACCCTACCGCGCTCTACAAGTTAGAGTGCGGTAGGGCAGCGTATTAGAATGACACCGAGTAGCCGACAGACACCCGACGCCCTTCATCCGCGATGCGTACGGCATCGTTGGTCAGTTCGTTGTAGCGTACGCTGCTGGCCGCACTGTTTTCTTGTTGGCGGTCGAACAGATTGGTCACCCCGAATGTCACACGACCGGCGCCAACCGGATAAGAGCCACCGACGTTGACGCTGAACATGTCCTCAAGCTGCGGATGTCCGGGGCGATCGCGCTCGGCAGAAAAGACAACTTCGCCAGACAGGTTCAGCCCGTTCGCAAAGGACCGATCGGTGTATAACGTGGCGGTAAATGGGGAGGGAATGCGGTTGTTCGGTAGCCAGGCATCGACGTCGCCATCATCGTCACTGTCGAACCTTCCTTCGACGAAGGCAAGTTGGGCGCCGACGCTCCAATCGTCGCGCATGTCATAGTCGAGACTAAATTCCGCGCCCCATATCTCCTCTTTCTGCTGGCTGATCTCACTTGTCGAGGCATCGAAGGTCACACCGTCGTCTGAGGTCGAATAGTAAACAGAGCTATCGATAGACAACCGGTTTGTATCGTACCGCACCCCCAACTCCCAAGTGTCCACGATCTGTGCTTCCGGTTGGATATCGGCAAAGGAAACGGTTGATGACCCGCCTGACGTACCGGCCCGTCGTGTAAATGCACCAACATCCGGCAGGGAAAAGCCTTGGCTGAACCCTCCGTAAATCGAGGTTGTTGGTGACAGCTCGTACACTAGCCCAAGATTGCCGACCACGGCGTCATAATCGAAATCGCCGCCGATCACATCGACCGGCGCAAGTACAACCGGGACAAAGGATCCTTCGGCTACTTCCAACAAAAACACACCGGTGGGTCGGTTGAAGTCAGAGATATCGAGCGAGAAACGCTCGGCCCGGAGCCCGGTGCTCAGATTCAGTCGTGGTCCGATCGGAATGTCGGCCTGTGCAAAGATCGCGATACTATCTTGCTTCATTGGTGCAAGCAGGTCCCGACCATCAAGCGTCTTCTGCTCGACTTCATCCCGGCCAAGGTCGATACCCCATGTGAGTGTTGCATCCGGCGCAAGCCACTCCATCGGCGTGCGCAGCGTGGCAGAGATGCCGTAGGTTGTTGTGAAGAGCTCGCCCTGGGATAGCGGGTCCTGCGTCAGATCGGTGGTGCTGACAGAATAATAGAGCTGATTTGCCGGCCCCGGCTCGGATAGCGCTGAGCGGCGTTCGATGTCGGTAGCATATGCGTTGATTTCAAGATCACCCCAGGCTGTGTTGTCATACCGATAGGTGACATTCGCACTTACGCCCCGATCCTCAACCGGTTCCCCAGTGTAACGACGGTCTGAGACGCGCGCGGGGTTGTTATCGTAGTCGGCGAAGTAATCAATCTCTTGTTCCAGCTGGTAGGTGTCAAGCCGAACGTCCAGCTCGTGCGGTCCCCGTGACCAGTTTGCAGCCACACCAAAAGAATAGCGCTCGACGTTACTGCCGCCACCCTGCCCGATCAGCGGGTCCGAAGGTATGCGGTTGCCGTCGCCATCGAAAGATGCGCCTGTATCGCTGCGCGAAAGCTCGAACCTTAGACCCAAGTCACCCGCGCGCGTATCGTGCGACAGGAAAAGTTCGTTGCCCAAGCTGCCGCCGTCGCTCTGCCCGGACAGGCGGGTTTCAACAGTTGTCCGTCGTTCCTCCGCAGGTTTTTTGGTCACGATGTTGATGATACCGCCGGTGGCCCCATTGCCGAAACGCGCGGTTGAACCTTTGATGATTTCTATTCGTTCGATGGAGTTCGGGTCCAGAACGGAAAGCTCCCGATCAAAACCGCGCAATTCCGACGTCCGCGCCACGCCATCGATCAGGATTTGTGTCGTCCTGCCCCGCAAGGTTTGGCTCGCCCCGCCAATGGTACCATTGGCAGGCGCGAGACCCGGCACCAGGTCTGATAGGGCACGCGAGAGTGTTTGCCCACGGCGAACCCGCTCAATGATTTGTTCGCCATCGACAACTTGCACAGTGCCCGGAATTGAACTCTCAGTTGCGCCGGTACGTACTGCCTGAATCACGATTTCGCCCAATTCGACAGGTTCTCCCTGTTCCTGTGCTAACAGGGGAGTACCGATAAAGAGCGCAATGGCGCTGGTACCGGCGAAAAGGCGGGTCAAGATCATCAAGAAGTCTCCGTAGCGGTAGTAAGGGGGATGGTGCGGACGCGGGCAGGCAGCAGAAGCAGCGCAATCCAGCCCGCGATCCCAGACAACAGCGCAGCAGAGAGGAAGACGGGTCCGTATCCCACCGTCTCAGCCAACTGGCCGGCGACGATGCCACCGATCATGTACATCAGCAGTGTCGCACTCGTAAGCAATGTGAAGTCTGTGGCGGCTTGCCTGAGCGAGGCAAAACGCATGAACGCGGTGAACAATCCCACGATCTCGATGTAACGCAAGAAAGTGTCAAAGACCGACAAGAGGATGAGCATCAACTGGGTGATGCCCATTGTGGCCGCAACGTAGAAAGCGGCAAATGCCAAGGTGCGGCCGCAGATCAACAGGACAAGGAAAGGCAGCAAACCCCAAAGCCGGATCAACCACGCAGCGACAAATGCTCCAAACAGGCCGACGGCGGCGGCCGAGCCGCCTGATATCGCGCCAACCTCTGCCAAGGTGAAACCCTGATCGACAAGGAACGGCTGTTCCAATGCTTTTACCAACCCTTCAGGCAGGCGGATGATCAGCGCAAAGGCAAGCATTGCCCATGCACCTTCAACGCTCAGGAAGCGCAACAGCCCTGGCCGACCCCGATCAGCGGGAAGGGTCCGTTGGCCTGCCCCTTCGGGCAGCCTCAGGAACGGCAGAACCAAGAAACAGGCCAGCGCGGCCATGACCCACAACGTCTGCGACCAACCCAGCAGATCGTACAATACGAGTGTGCCCGATCCTCCGATCACCACACCAAGGGCAACAGCGCCGCCTTGCAGCGCGTTGCCGCCAGGCTGGTCGTCCGGCGGAAGGTGCTCCACCGCCCATCCATCTGACGCGATATCCTGCGTGGCCGACGACAGCGACATTGCCATCAGGATTGGAAAGAAAATCGCCGCATCCTTGACGGGATCAAACATGGACAGCGCCAGGATGCCGCCAAGCGTCACGAGCAGACATCCCACAACGATCGTTTTTCGCCCGACCTTCGGGTCATGGCAGTACCGATCAACCCAAGGGGCCCAGAGCACCTTTAGAACCCACGGAGTCAGCAAAATTCCCAAACCGCCGATCACATCCAACCCCACGCCATTGGCGCGCAGGATTGGTGGCAACGCG
The DNA here is from genome assembly GCF_059611725.1 of Tateyamaria sp. LSS28. Taxonomy (NCBI): domain Bacteria; kingdom Pseudomonadati; phylum Pseudomonadota; class Alphaproteobacteria; order Rhodobacterales; family Roseobacteraceae; genus Tateyamaria; species Tateyamaria sp. LSS28. The sequence continues at coordinate 448,659 of NZ_JCAPFI010000002.1, forward strand.
GCTGCCACGAGGTAAAGGGGCACAGCCTGCGCCAAATATAGCCCCAGCAGGGCAACGGAAATCTTTGAGCTGGGAAACACTGGGCGCGCCGGTCCTGTCTTGCAGAATTTCAGGCTCGCATTGTGCTGGCGGGTCCATACATCATGGTCATTGTCCAAACACAAGTGTTTCTGTCAGGAAATCAACCTGACTGTGCCTTAAGCACAGGGGTGAGCAATAGAGGATACCTCGCAGCCCCCTCTTTGCAGAACAGCCTGATGGGTTCTGCTGCCGTGACGCATGCAGAGGCGGATGAGCGCACATCGCCTTGCAAACTCGGCGAAGTTGCGCCGGTTCCGGCACAGGAAATTGATGGTGGCCCATGCAGGCCTATACATACGGACAACAACTTATCACCCGAACCAAAACACCTTAACGCGGTGAGGCTTTTTGCATGAAATCGATCAATACTTCATCTTCCCAAACGGCGGCATATGGCCAGGGGAGGCGGCACACCCTGTTCCCGCAGCTCTCGCGCCGTGCTGTTCTTGGCGGATCAGCTGCCTTTCTGACGTTAAGCCTTTGGGACGGGATACAATCAGGCGCGGCAGGTTCAACAGAGCCTGTGACATTTGAAAAACTGATCGACAAAGCTCGCGATGCTGCGACCCAACCATTTGAGCCAGTCCACATCCCTGCGCCCGAGCTGATCGAGAAGGTAAACTACAGCGCCCACTGGCAGATCCAGTTTCGAGAGGACGCAACGCTTTACGTCGGAAGAAACAAGGCACCTGTTCAGCTTTTCCACCCGGGCCGCTACTTTCCTGAACCGGTTCGGATTTATATACGGGACGAAGCGGGTACAGCACACGAAGTGCCTTTCATCCGCGATTTTTTCTCGATGCCCGAAGACAATCCCGCGCTCGACCTCCCCGAAGGCTTTGGTTTTGCAGGCTTCAGAGTCATGCGGCCGGGCCTCGAACCCGACTGGATATCCTTTCTCGGCGCGTCGTATTTTCGGACAGATGGACCCGAAGCACAATACGGGCTGTCAACGCGTGGCATCGCAATAAACACCGGATTGAACACGCCCGAGGAGTTCCCCCGGTTCACTGCATTCTGGCTTGGCCCACCTGAACAAGATGACGAAGAGTTGTCCATTTGGGCCGAGCTGGACGGCCCCTCGATTACGGGCGCCTATCGGTTCGGCGTTGTCCGTAACGCGGCCTATGGTGGGCATTTGACACGCATTTCTGCGCATCTTTTCTTGCGCGAGGGGATTGAACGGTTGGGCGTCGCGCCACTCACCAGCATGTATTGGTATTCAGAGCGCGACCGCGCCGGGGGTGAGGACTGGCGTCCGGAAATTCATGATAGCGATGGCCTTGCCATGGCAGCCGGAAGCGGCGAACGGCTTTGGCGACCACTGAGCAATCCTTCAAGTGTTACGACATCAAGCTTCATGGATGAAAACCCTGCAGGCTTCGGACTGATCCAACGCGACCGCACGTTTGAAAACTACCAGGACGATGGCGTTTTTTACAATCGACGCCCGTCCGCCTGGGTCAGGCCAATTGGAGATTGGGGACCCGGACAAGTGCAACTTGTGCTGATCCCAACAGAAGACGAAACTTTTGACAACGTCGTCTCTTACTGGGTGCCAGACAGCGCAACCGACAAGGGTGCTGCCTTCCAATTTGACTACGAGATCGAATGGCGCGCACGTGATCCCTTGCCGGAAGCTGTTGCCTGGGTCGTAGCGACGCGGCAGGGTCAGGGCGGTGTACCCGGCGACCCACTGCCAGAGGGCGTTGGCAAGATGGTGATCGATTTCGAAGGGCCGTCTTTGAACGGGCTAAATCGCGATAGTGGTGTTGTACCAGTCATCGATGCTGTGAATGGTCGTATCCTCGAACCAATTGATGCGTACCCCGTCGTGGGAACCGATCATTGGCGGCTGACCTTCGATTTCGAACAAACCGGCCCGGAACCCGTAAGTTTACGTGCTTATCTGCAACTTAGGGACCGCGCGTTGACTGAAACCTGGTTGACGGATGCGTGGGTAGAACTCGGACAGGGGTAAGCCCTGTCATGCGTTCTGGCGGTGTGCTCTAGCCGACTAGCTGTTTTGGGGACCGACAGGATTAATGTCTGTCTTGTTCGCCGGTCGACGCTCGTAAAGGAACCAGGCTTCGCTCGTCTTCGTAAGTTCAAAGTGCTTCTCGAGGTATGGACCATAGATCTGCTGCATCTTCTCGGTCGTTCCTTCTGCGACGGGTTGCTTCGGGATCATGACGACCTCTACACCACCCAGCATCTCTTCTGCAGGAAGATGAACATCGAGGTCGAAGTTGCGGTTGTCGTGCATCCAGGCGTTGCCCCCTTCTTGCGGGGGCAATCCCGCAAGTGAGGCAAAGGGGCTGACAAAATCCATGACCAGAACACGGGATGGCGACCTATCAAGCGAGGCAAGCAACGCGCTGCCGCTTTCCAAGGTCTGTCCGTAGCCGCTGTAAAACTCGAACTGCCCCTTGTTGAGGATGTTGACGATCCGCAAGCCTTGGCCGTTGGGTGTTTCAAGCGCGACGCCCGCCCGTGTAGCGGCAACCGTCGCGTGAACGCCGACAGCGGCTGCGGAGGAGAGCGCTACGGGTAGCAGCAGGATTACGACCACAAACGGCGCGCCGCGGACAACAGTTTGTAGCGTTGGGGAGGCCGTCTGTTGATGACGTGACAGTATCTCTGCCGCGACGGCGGCACCCGCCAGCATGCTCACAATCCCGATCATCTGAAAGTTTTGGTTGAGCAGCGCGAAACCTGACGCACCGCAAAACACATAGAACAGAAAATCTGTTACGCGTGGCCGCTGCCAAAGTGCTAAACCCGCAATCAGGGCGAAAACCACGTATTCACCGGAAGTGAGAAGGAAGGATCGCGCATAAATGTAAGGTTCGATGACACCGCTGACTTTCGTGGCTTCGACCAGATCAGAAATATGCATCCATGTGCCACCCCAGAACGCTTCGACCACAAGCCCGATGATCCCGCACAGCGCAATTGCTCCGGCCGCCCAACGGCGTTGCCCAGATTGCAGCAGCATCAGGACCAGGAACCCAAAGGCAACCACCCCGTAAGTCATTTTGGTATAGGCCAGCAGCATCGTCAGTATCGCCGCGGCAGCGGCATCCAAGCACCTCTGCCATCGCACCGAGCGTTCCGGCTGGAGATGCATCACCAGCAAAATGCCCAGCAGCGCCCAACCGATGCGATTGTAGAACATGGCGAACGAGATTTTTGCAGGTATCTCGCCCGTGTTCATCGGTGTGGCGAGTAACAGCATCAAGAAGATGGCGAGCGGCACACCAATGAGTGGGCGCATCCGTGTTCCCAAAACATGGACCATGATCGGTGCGGTCACCAACATCAGCGCAGCCATACCCAAGGGCATGGCCATACCAAGCTGTCCGGTCAGCCAGTAGCCAAACCCCGGCAGGTAATAGTTCAGTGGCCCCAATGCCGTGTGAAAATCCTGATTTGGCACCTGACCATGAACCACGCGATATGCACCGTCGAGAAAGATCAGAATGTCGTTGAAATACATCGATGTTGCGGTGACGCCCGGCAGAACCAGAAGAGCCGCGCATATCACCGTTGTTGCCCATGTCGCCACGGCGATTGGCGAGAAATGAGTGCTTATTCGTGACAAGTGTGACACCTCAAAGCTTCAGCTTCTTGAACACAGCTTCGGGAATGGACCGAATGATAAACATAATCAGGCGCCACACGCGCAGCACATAGATCACGTCGGCGGGCCGGGTCTGAAGCCCGGCGATGCGTTCGGCAACAGCCTCCGGTTCAGCAGTCAGCGGGCCGGCAAGATCCATACCTGCCGTCATGCTTGTGCGCACGAAGCCTGGTTTGACGGTAACCACCTGCACATCTGTGCCCGCGAGCCGGTTGCGCAACCCTGAGAGATAGGCGGAAAACCCGGCCTTTCCCGCGCCATATACATAGTTCGAGGCCCGACCCCGATCACCGGCAACCGAGCTGACCCCAACGATCAGCCCGCGCCCACGCGCGGCGAAACGCGCGGCCACCATCTCAAGCAGCAGGGCGGGGCCTTCGAAATTGGTGCGCATCACTTGTGTCGCGTATTCCGCATCCTCCTGCGCACGTTGCTGATCGCCCAGCATTCCGACAACACACACCACGGTGTCCGGTAATGCATCAAGCCGATCCAGAAATGTTTCAAACCGTGCCGCATCCAGGATATCGAGGGGGCGTACAGCGACTTCGTGTGCCCCCGTCCGTGTCCGGATATCGGCTGCGTTGCGCTCTGCGCTTTCGACGTCACGCGCAGCGAGCGTGATCTTCCAGCCCATCGCGGCATAGGCCGCCGCCACCGCCCGACCGATGTCAGAGGTGCCGCCAACCAAAAGCAGACTTTTCTGTGAAGGCTCTTGATCGGTATCGCTCATATTCCCAGCCTCTCAGACAGTTTCGAGGCCATCTGGCCTGTTGCCCCAATCTCGTTCCGAAGTCGTTGGAACTGACCAAGTTGCGGATAACCTGCAACAAAGGTCTCCGGCGACTGGGTCGCATCTTTTGCCAGATACATCCGCCCACCCGCTTCCACGACCAGCGCATCAATCTCGGCTAGCAATGGCATCAGTTTATCGCTCAGCGGTATGTCGAGGGCGAGTGTCAGGCCATCCATCGGAAAGGACATCAACCCAGAGCCGGACGCTAGACGCTTGAGGACAGCCAGAAACGAACCGGCGCCGTGGCTAGAAATACGTTCGAGTATCTCGGACACCACACTTTCAGCCTTGGCATCTGGGATGACGCATTGATGTTGCACAAAGCCGCGCCGCCCGTAGATACGGTTCCAGTTTGCAACACCGTCGAGTGGAAAGAAGTAGGCGTCCCAAGGCACGAGCACCGTCCGGTCAGCCTTTCGAGCACCGTTCCTGTAGTAAAGCTCGTTGAATGCCTTGACCGTCGTCGCATTCAACATCCAGCTGGGCATGTCGGTCGGAACCCCGATCCGACCATTCCGTGCGTGCGGAAATGGCACATCCCCCCAGGGCAGTTGGTCTTTCCTGGCGTGCTCCCCTTCCAGAACCAGTGACCGCCCCAGTGAGGCGCCGCGGGCCAGCACATCAATCCAAGCCACGGTGTAGGTCGCGCTTGCGGTCTGGCGCAGCAAGGCAACTGCCTCGCTCAGATTGCGCGCGACATGCGTGTTTTGGCGGATCCAGCCAGTTTCGACCTGCTTCAAACGAAACCCAGCGGACAGGATTGTTCCAGTCAGTCCCATACCGCCAATAGTTGCGGTGAAAAGCTCCGCGTTTTCATTCCGACTGCAACGGACAACCCGATGATCTGGCAGTGCCAGCGTCAGCCATTCGACGTGATCGCCAAAGGTGCCATGGTTGTGCTGGTTCTTTCCATGCACATCCGACGCGATCATGCCCCCAACCGTGACAAAGCGGGTACCGGGGACACAGCATGGAAAATAGCCGCGCGGCAGAAAGGTCGCGATAATGTCCGCCAAAGACACACCCGCCTCGGTTGTCAACAATCCCGTGTCAGGATCGAACCCCTGCATCCGGTTCAGCCACGTCGCATCAAGAGTGTTGTTGCGCCCGATGGCAGCGTCCCCGTACGACCGTCCAAGACCGCGCGCAATTACGCCCGGCAGGGCTGCAGTCGCCTCGGCAGCCGGGCGGATGTCAAACGCCGCATTAAGCGGTCCCGACACGCGGGGATATCGGCCCCAACCGCTCAAGTCTTTCAAACGGTGCTCTCCCTGAAGACATGGCGCCGATCAAGCCAGAACTTGAGAATGTACCCTATACTGAGGCCAAGAACCGCACCAAGATACTTGGCGAAATCCGTCTGCCAGATGGCATGAAACCCAAGTTCGAATGCCCAGAAGATCAGAGTTGTTAAAACGCTGAACAGACCGGAGAGGGTGATGCGCTGCGCTTCGCCAAAGGGCGTCGTGTAACGTTCGCGGAACGTCCAAGTCTTGTCGACAACATACTTTATAAAAAAGCCGACCAGCGTTCCGACAACGATCGACACCATCAGGTGTGCATCCGGCACGCCGCGCACAGTCATCTCTTGGGCAAGGAGGTTCGCTAGCACCGACAGGACTGCGGTTGCCACATAGCGCCCAATTGGGTGACCTTCTGACAGAAATCTTAGCATGACCTGCCCGTCAGATTGCCGATACGAACACCGCGAGCATCGCAAGGCCGCTTAGCCTGCTCATCGGGTCCTTTATGGCGAAGACGACCGGATCATCCTGCATCTGCCGCCGCTGCGCCAGGATGAGTGCCCGGCCGATCCAATAAGTCATGATCGGACACGCTAGCAGGAGGATCTCGGGATTGCTGTAGAGTCTGGTGACAGAACTGCCGGATACATAAAGCGCAAGAACAGTCACGGCATTAAAGCCAGCGGCTGCAGACAGGGCCGCAAGCATTCCGAGGTCCACATTTTCATAGTCCCGGTTGTCTGGCGACGCTCGATCCGCATCTGCACAGGCGGTTAGCTCTACGAACCGCTTCATCAGCGCCAACGACACGAAGATCGAAAGCGCAAACACCATCAGCCAGGAAGACAGCACCACACCTATTGCCACTGCACCCCCCAACAGGCGGATGGTGTAAAGACCTGCCAGCGTCAGCACGTCGACGAGCAGGATCTTCTTGAGGAAAAAGGAGTATGCTGTCGTCATCGCAAAATAGATGGCCAGAACCAACGCAAATGCTGGTGACAGTGAAAGCGCCGTCACCGTTGCGAGGACTAGTAGGATCGGCACAACAAGCATTGCATGGATCAGTGAAATGTCGCCTCGCGCCAGCGGACGATCCTTCTTGGTCCGGTGTGCGCGGTCGTCTTGAAGGTCAACCAAATCATTCAGAATGTAGCAGGCCGACGCCGCAAGGCAGAACGCCACAGCCGCGACCATCGTGATAAACAGGTTTTCAAAACTAAGCGCATGCGCTGCAATCATCGGCATAAAAACAAGGGCGTTCTTGGCATATTGATGGACACGGAATTGCCGTGCCCAATCGCTCAATGTCGACCGATTGTGTTCAACAAACTGCGCATGCGGAGCCATTTCACGCAGACGCGTCGCGACACGTTGGGTTGTCCGAATGGCAATTGGCTGGCGCGCATGTTCCCAGACTGGCAAATCGGCAGCGCCGTTGCCGACGTAGTCGAAACCCTTGCTTCCGAACTCTTTCACAAGGCGTTCCGCCTTGGCCCTGCCAGACAGGTTCACCGACGAAGTTGTTGCAAAATAGCCTGAGAAAATACCCAGATGATCTGCAACTGCCTTTACCATGTCCTCGTGCGAACCCGACGCCAGATAAACGGAACGGCCCGCAAGGTGCGCAAGACGGATCATCGACAGGATCGTCTTGTCATAAGGCAGAGTTTCAGGTGCACAATCAGCGCCCGCGCACAGGAAGTGTTTCAATGCGGCTCTTCCATCACTGAGCGACTGAAGCATACCAACGATCGCACCAGGATTGCGTCCCAACCGGCGAAACGTGGTCTCAACCAGCAAATCTGAGCGTAGCAAGGTGCCATCAAGATCGACCACCAACGGTGTGTCGATGGCTGTTTCCAGATCTGGCAAGCTTACATAGGCCTCGACCCGATCCCGGGCCAACGCATCGCGTTGACCTTCGTGCAGTTGCTGCAAGTCAGAGTTGGACATGCTATCGACGTGGTTCTTGACCGACATGCGTAAATCTCTCTCTGGTTGTTCCCGTTACGAGGCCCGTTCTCAGCGATCGATGTGGTGACGGCACATTCAGGTTCCTTTTCAGCATTGCGCCGTGCGTCTGACCGCCCAACCCTTCAAAAGCCTCATATGAACAGGTCACAGTCGGCAGCTGATTGGCTGGTTGAAGCAGCGTGGGTACAAAAGCAAAAAGGTTGCAAACCCGATGGCAGAGCAACTTTGGCATCGGCAGGGATGCGCCCAATTGAGAGGGGTATCGGCGGCGGAAGGCCGGGAAATGGGCAGCAAATATAATGACCCACGCCGAACAGATTGCCTACATTGTAAACTAAAACGTATCTAAAACACCGTGTCTTAGGAATCATTCTTCGGAATGGTGACAAGCCCTGCGGTATGAAATCTGTCGCTCAGCGGTGCCGGCCTCAAACTGCGGAAAGCGTATTGAGGATGTGATCCGAAGGCACAAACCGCCGTTACATTGTGAACGGTTGGGAGGAGTATGATGAGAACAGGAAACGGACAAAGTTTCGGTCTTGCAGCACGATGGGTTATGGTCGCCCTTGGCCTTCTGTCGATTTGCGCAGGGGCGTTCTTGCTGCTTTCAAAGCTGAACCTGGACAGCGTTGTGCGTGACAGCATCAATCACGAGCTTGGGCGTCTCGCCAGTTCCGATTTGATGTTGCATGAATCCTCCGAAGTCTCGATACGCCCCGACTTCCGAGTTGTCGTTGCGGACCCGGTCTTCACAGTTGACCAGGCCAGTATGGCCGAAGGATTCCTGACCTCAGGTCGGCTTGATGCAACGCTCAGGGTCGCGCCACTGCTTGCGGGGCGCGGAGAAGTCGCAAGCCTGCACTTGCACCGTCCGCACATCTCGTTGGATCAGGACGGCTTGGCAAACTCTTTGTGGTCAGAATTCGCGTTTGCAGAAAAGGATGCCAGTGAAACGCCTGCCAATATCGTTGTAACTGATGGCGTTCTGGATTTTGCTGGCAACACCAGCATCTCCGGCCTGAACCTTTCGGTCATGCAACGGGGCACATCCGAAGGAATTGCGATCAACGGCGATTTCATTGCCGGGTCCCACCGTACCTTCATGGACTTGCAGGTTGACGATCCGCACGCCTTTTTCTCAGAAGGCGGAAGCGACGGCGCGCTGTCTTTGAGCTTTGACGCGGTGGCCGCCGATGAGGACAACAACCCATCAGATGACACAACCGACAACAGCCTATTCGCAGATCTGCTGCCTGGTCTAAGTAGTTTGAATATCTTTGGGCCGGGCCCCCTGTTGATCGACGGGCATTTTGCAGTGACGCCCACGACAATCCGCCTCTCCAATGCCACGTTTTCAAAGGCTGGTATTACGCTTGAGGGAGATTTGACTCTGCGCACGACGTCAAACACCTTGATCATCCCAGGACTGCAAACACTGCAGGTTTCGGCAGATGCTGCCATTTCCGACGCGATCAAGAGGGTCGGTGAAGGGAATTGGACTACTGCGCCAATCACAACCCATTGGCTTAGGGGATTCGAAATCGATTTTGATTTGGAAGGTCAGGACATTGCATTCGGCGGCGCTGCATTTGATACCGTGAGCGTGTCGTTCGTCTCACGCAACGAAAACATGTCTTTGGACATGGTAGCGCAAGGTGAGACATTGGGCCGGATTGAAGCGAGTGCTGAAATCGACCGGGCAGCGGACCTGTCAATGTCTGCCAAAATTTCTGATGCGTCCGTTTACGAAATCTTGCAACCGATATCTCGCAAGATGCAGAAACGTCTGATTGGCACACCCCAGTTGCCCGAGGGCATACTCAATGCAGATCTGCAACTTGCCGGGCGCGGTCAAACGCTTGGTGAAGTCTTTGAAAGCATGGCTGGTTCTGTCACGGCCTCAATGCAGGATGGCAGCCTCACAGGGGCTGATGTGACCGCAACGCTTGAGACGCTGGCAAACGGCCGCCAGTTCATGACCAAGGAAAAGGGTCCGCTCATCCCAGCTGCTGGTCGTACGCAGTTCGATTTTATCGACAGCCAAGTTGGAATCGAAGCGGGCACAGCGCGTATTTCGCGGCTAAACATTGCAGGTGACCGGCTTGAAATCGACATGCTGGGCGAAGTCGGCCTTAAAAGTGGCGCAGTGTATGTCATGGGCAATGCCCAACTGTCGGCTGCACAAACGACAGAGACCGAGCAGGTCGCAAAGAATGTCGATTTGCCCTTTGGAATCGGAGGGACGCTCTTTTCACCCATGGTCGCCGCGGGCGTACCGCAGCTTGAGATCGCCGCAACACCTGGGCGACCGGGCAACACCATTCAGAGATAGGTTAATGTATTCCAATGCTCCAAGGCGATTGACCGTCGATACGGCAGCCTAACGCGGCATGCGAAACGAGAGAAGATGCCCACCACCACCCAAACACACGATCGACCCGCCTACCAAAGCCCATGGCTGGCGATCACGATTTTTCTGGTCTGGTTGACCTACTATGCCAGCCTGCTCTTTCCCGGCCTCGGCGGGATGCTGAATGCGGGTGACTCTGCAAAGTTCCAGACCCTCGGTCATACCTCAATTCTTGTCCATGGGCCCGGATATCCGTTCGTTCTGCTGATTGGGACGATCGTGCGCGTGCTCGATCTTCCGTTCGAACCCTGGCGCGTCATGACCATAGCCCTTGCATCTTTGCCCGGCGCGCTTGCAGTCACTATGGCGTTCCTGATCGTGGGAAGGCTGACCCGTAGCGTATTTTTCGGTGCGGCAGCCGCATTCCTTCTGGGCAGCGCCGGTCTGATGGCCGTGCAATCGACTGAGGCCGAGGTCTATCCCCTCGCTTTGGCGTTCATTCTTTCCGTCGTGTTTGCGCTGATCCTCTTCGTCGAGACCAAGCAAACATACTATTTCATTCTCGCCTGCGCGATCTATGCGCTGTCTTTCGGCAATCATCTCATGATGGTCATGCTGGCACCGGTCGGCCTGCTGGTGATGGCCACACACCACCGCATTCTTCTGCGCCCGCGTGTTCTGCTTGCTGTTCTTGGGTTACTTGCCGCTGGGGCCAGCCAGTATCTCTATCTCGCATGGGTCACACACGCCCCAACCACAGCGTACTCCGAATACCTGCCTCTGCCACCGACAACCTCCGAACTGATCGACTACATTGCGGGCACCTATTTCGGCGATCTTTATGGCTCCGGCCTCAAATCGCTGCAAACTGCATCGGTCTTGTTTGGTACGCTCAGTCAAGCGCACCCCATGCTTTCAATTCCCATCATAGCACTCGGTCTTTTGGCGTTCGGTATCGGCTGGCGCAGGCGCAATGCCGATTGGGCAGGCATCGCGCTCTTGCTTGGTACGGCACTTGCATTTCTGCCCTTCATGATCTGGTACGGGGCTTACGATATCCAAGCGTTTCACCTTCCCGTATTAGGCCCGCTGCTTGTCGGTGCGGTCGCAGCTATCGGTTGGTGGCTGAAGGGATGGCCAAGACTGCAACCTTGGCTCGGTGTGCTCCTTTTGGCCATGGGCGTTTTACGTATGGCTGAAATGGCCTTGTACCTAGGCGCCCGCGAACCAGATTACGCCGACTTGGTCGATACGTTGGGCATCGTGATTGCACAGTCCCCCGTGGACAATCCCGTTGTGTCGATGTCCTATGAGCTGAGGATGGCCACGCTCTACCACGAGCTTCTGGGTGAGGTGCCGCAACCGGCGACCTACCGCGTCACGTGGCGGACAGAGGAGGTGATACCTGAACTCGGCCCTGTTGGAGGTGTCGTCATCCCAACAGATGGGGAACAGATGTTGCGCTGGATCGAACACCGCAATCCGCACCTGTCGTGCGTTACGCTGCCGATCAATCAACCGGAGCCCGTAACGTGGCCAGCTTATGGTTTTGTTTGCACCCGCTTGGGAACATCACAAGAGCTGCTACAGGAATAGGCATCCTTCGCCGACCAGGGTGGAATGACGCTGTATGACGCAGCGTCAAGATTTCTTACATTACGTCATATGAGCGATAATCCGCTTGATCTGTTGACAGGCGCAACGCACGTATGTGCGACGGGTTCTTTACTGATTCTCAAGCAGTGCCCGAGACGTTCCGACTACAACCGTGTTCCGGCCATAGAAGGTACTCTAATATGCGCATATCCTCAGCCCTGTTTGGTGTATCGCTTTCAGCTTTCATCTTCTCCTGTTCTGGTCAGTTGCCTATGGCAATTGCTGATGTAGAAAGTACTGACACTGTGGATGTGATGGCCTTGTCGGACTTTGGACAACAGAGCGATATGCTGGAAACATCGATCCCAGGCGCACTGCGCATCGTGGAAACCGAAATCGTGAACCAGCTGACGGGGTCCGGATCCCAAAACGCCACGGACACGCGCTGGAACGTGCATGGCACGGATCTGGGCCACATGTTTACCCATAAGGGCGAACTCTACATGGTGTTCGGTGACACATATGGACCAGATGGCGGCGATTGGCGCAGCAATACCATAGCACGCATCGCCGATCCTGACCCGGCCAACGGCTTTTCGATCTCTTCAATGATCGAAAGTGCGACAGGAGCGGCCAAGGAAATTATCCGCTCGGCGAAAATACCCGGCTTGGAATGGACCGTCATTCCGACAAACGGCATCTCGCTTGGAGAACGGATGGTGCTTCACTACATGTCTGTGCGCATGTGGGGCGCTGATGACAAATGGTATGTCCGCCGTTCCGGCCTCGCTTATTCCGATGACGACGGTCAGAACTGGACAAGATCGGAAACCGCGATGTGGCCTGCAGGCACGGGCTTTGAGCAAGTGGCCTATGTTGAACACGACGGGATGATCTACGTTTTTGGTATTCCGCAGGGGCGGTTCGGAGGTGTACGGCTTGGCCGTGTTACCCCACAGGACGTATTTGACCCAAGAGCGTATATGTATTGGGACGGCCAGGGATGGTCCACGAACATTCATAACGCCAAAGCGGTGGTTCCAGCACCTGCAGGCGAATTGTCCGTCGCATGGAGCAACGTGCACCAATCCTGGCTGATGATGTATCTTGAGCCTGTCGAAAAAGCGGTCATTCTGCGCAGCGCACCAACAATGACCGGCCCATGGAGCGCGCCCCAAATCGTCGCGCATGCCGATGAATATCCAGGTCTCTACGCTCCTTATATCGTACCGGGACTGGAAATCGACGACGCGGTCTATTTCACCATGTCGCGCTGGAAGCCAGTCTACAACGTCTTCCTGATGAAGGGCAAAATCGAGGCTCTGGGTGTGGACATGGCTGCGGTCGAAGCAAGTGAACCGGATATCGAACTGGAAACGGCTCGCGAATAGCCAGCGACCATGGCGACTCCCGTTGAGGCGACGCCTGTACCCCGACCCCGAGACAGTCAAATCTTCTTGATCCAAGGCGGCGTTTCACACTCGACCGCCTTGGAACGCTCAAACGGGCGAAAATGCTCCGTCTGGATTGAGTGATCTGGCAGGCTTTCGCCGCTTTCCGCCCCATACCTTGCTGCTGCATCGGCAACTCACAACTGTGTTGCGAAAAGAGCAAAAGCGATCATGTCGACCTGTCTGATTGTCCCGGTCGCATTTGGTCGTGTTAAGTGAGGATTTCGTTATGAAGCGCGACACATGGGTTTCGGGTGTGACCCACTCACCCACATTACTGGTCATCGCATTGGTTGTGATGCCCGCCGCTGCACAGGCCTATGTTGGGCCGGGTGCTGGTCTTACCGCCATTGGCACGATGATTGCACTCTTGGCTGCGCTCGTGCTCGCTATCGTCGGATTCATCTGGTACCCGGTCAAAAGGATGCTACGCGCCCGAAAAGCCAAGGCAGATATCCAGACCCCCCGTGAGAATGAAAGTTGAGCGTCGCCGCCCTTGTTCTGGGCCTTTTCGCATTTATCGCTGTCCTGCGGATTCTTGACACCCAACGGGTCGCTGGTGGCATCATAGACACGACCCAGCAGGCGTTGTCGGTCATGATGAACAGCGACATCGCCGTTGAGGACAAGGAAGCACAGGTACAGCGCGCATCCATCAAGCTGTTGGGTGGGTTCTTCTGGATCACTGCCATAGGTGTCGCATCATTAGGCGCGTCAGCATTCATCGTATGGGGCGGCGCGGCACTTGGTTTTTACACTGTCGACAAGGCAATTTCGGTCGCGCTTGGCTGGCCTTTTATCATTGGCTCTACTGCAGCCGCCATCGCGCTCTGGATCGCGCTAGAAAAGCTGCAAAAAACAACCCCTGAAGCCAACGCGCCTGCCGAAGTGCCCTACAGCCCGCTCGACAAGGCGCTGCACGACTTCGCCTTTGCATCGCCCGAGCGGCAAATCCGATTGGGTGCTTTGGAAACCAAGCTTTATCGTCGCCGCATTCGTACGGAAACATCCCGACAACCTGTCTTCATCACATCTCTGCCGCGTGCCGGTACGACGATTATGCTCGAAGGTCTTGCCAGCCTGCCGCACTTTGCTTCGGCCACCTACCAACACATGCCGTTTACTCTGTCACCCCTCCTGTGGGGCGGGTTTTCTCGCAAGTTTCGTAAGGCTGGGGACAAAAGTGAGCGGGCGCACGGGGACGGCATCGAAGTCGGTGTGGACAGTCCCGAAGCGTTTGAGGAAATGCTCTGGATGGCCTTTTGGCCCGAACATTTCGCCAACAATCACATCACACCCTGGACAGCGGAAGATCGAAAGCCAGAGTTCGAAGCCTTTTTTTGCACCCACATGGCCAAGATTGTTACCACCAAGCCCGGCGCCACGCGCTACATCTCGAAAAACAACGCGAACATCGCACGTTTGGCCCTTCTCGAACGCCTCTTTCCAGACGCGTCCATCGTGGTCCCAATCCGCAATCCACGTGCACAAGTCAGGTCACTCCTAACGCAGCACCTGCGCTTTGCCGATTTGCACGCCCGCGAACCCTTCGCACGCCGATACATGGAAGGGATTGGGCATTTCGAATTTGGCGCGGCACTGCGCCCAATAGAGTTCAGCACCCTGCGAACAGGTTTACCAACCCCAGAACAAGTAGACTTCTGGTTGCGGTACTGGATTGACGCATATCAACATGTGCTCTCCACAGCGGGGCCGCGTACAGTTTTTGTCGATCACGATGCACTTTGCACCGAACCCAACTTGCTTTTGCCCGAACTCGCTGCGGCAATCGAGCTCGACGATCAAGACAGCGTCTCGGCCGTGGCCGACATCTTGCGCGCACCCCGAGTTGCCCCCTCTCTCTCTGGTGCGTCACCCAGCCTGCTGCAACGCGCCGACATTCTACATGCGGAACTGTGCAGCCAGGCAATTGGCCGCACGCTTTCGCCGACTGGAAAGGTCATGAAATGAAATTGCCATCATCTGACAGCTTTGCCCCAGGTTTTTTCATCGTCTCGCTTGCTTTGATTGCCATGGTGTATGGCATTGTCTCGTCTTGGTGGGGTTGGTTTCCTGCCCCGCAGATCGGTGAAGCACATCGCACGTATCTGGACGTGTCGCGCAATTGGCGCAACGATATCGGGCTTGAACCGACACGTCACCTGGTCGCCCCAAACGATCGAGGTGAGGCTACCCTTGATCGTGGCTACGAGCGTCGACCCGGGACAGAGCGCGCGCCGGGTTACGTCCTGATTGCAGGGCTCAGCGATGATCAGGACACATCAGTTTTTGCTGTCCGCATGATGGATGAAAATGGTGATGAGATTCACCGTTGGCC
Source organism: Tateyamaria sp. LSS28 (assembly GCF_059611725.1). NCBI lineage: Bacteria > Pseudomonadati > Pseudomonadota > Alphaproteobacteria > Rhodobacterales > Roseobacteraceae > Tateyamaria > Tateyamaria sp. LSS28. The sequence goes on from NZ_JCAPFI010000002.1 coordinate 464,135, forward strand.
GATAAACTACGAAAACTTTGATCCTGAGACGCCGCCCCAAAACGTCATGCTTCACGGGATGGAGGTGTTCGAGGATGGCTCTCTCGTCGTGACCTTCGACGTGGGCAATGCCATCGCGCGTGTCGACCAATGCGGGCAAACCATGTGGAGTGTGCGCGGTGGCTTTCACCATTCCATCACCCGTGACGGTGCCGGGGGCATCTGGACGTGGTACGGTGAAGACATGGTGCGTTTGGATGAGGAAACAGGCGAAAAGACCTTTTCGCTGAATCTGCGCAATGACATCATCGCAGCAAAGGGCGGCGATCAGCGTGGCATCTTTGACATTCGCGTGCGTATGCCGGGTGATGCAGCTGAGCAAATCACCTATCTTGATGACCCGTTTCATCCCAACGATGTCGAGATGTTGCGCCCAGAGCTGGCCGATGTATTTCCCATGTTCGAAGCTGGCGATCTGATGTTCAGCCTGCGTGAACCAAACCTTGTTGCAGTGGTCGATCCGCAAACAGGGGTGCTGAAATGGTGGCAGCACGGACCCTGGTTCAAACAACACGACCCGGACTTCGAACCTGATGGCACGATCACTGTTTTCGACAATGCCACAGGCGCGATGCGCTCTCGCATTCTCCGGATAGACCCCCGCGACAACAGCGTCTCAGTTGACTTCGAAGGGACGGAAGCCGAGCCATTCTATACATGGCGGCGCGGTAAGCACCAAACGCTTCCGAACGGAAACCTGTTGCTGACCGAAGCTGAACATGGGCGTCTTCTGGAAGTATCATCATCAGGAGATGTCGTCTGGACTCATGACATGGTGTGGGATGCCGAAAGCAATCTCATCGTGACCGAAGCCCGCCATGTATCTGAATCATTCTTCACCGGTGGCATTCCATCTTGCAACAATGTGGTCGCTTCACGTTAGCGCCTGTGGTCGCGAAGCGGCGTGCTTTCAGTGTGTGAGGCTTGAAAACCGGGCTTGGCGCCATGCTGCAAAGATCACGACGTCCGTGTCGCGTCGGACGCAAAGGACATCCGAGCTACTCCGCCGCTTCGATTTGAATGCGGTGGAGATCGGTCAAACCACCGGTGCCACCCACTTGCCCAACTGCTGCGGCACCGCAGCGAACACCGGTAGACAATGCCCGGGGCACCCCAACACCGGACAACCACGCGACCAAAAAACCGCCATTGAAAGCATCACCTGCACCAGTTGTATCAACCACCTTGACCGGCAGGGCCGGGCAATGATGCACATCGCCCTCACTCTCGGCGCGCGCACCCCGCGCCCCATCTTTCACGACGGTAAGGGGCGCCGCGTTGGCAGGAAGGCCACTGTCTACGAGGGCAGCGTGTTCAGACGCATTGGGCAAGAACAGGTCAACCTCGGAGATAAGGCGCGCCATATCAGCACCCTGATGGACCAAGGCGTCATCCCAACCACAATCAAGCGATACCGTCATTTGACGCGCACGCGCACGCTCGACAAGATCGGGATGCTCGACCAGTGTCCGCAGTTCTCCGATGTGCAGATGGCGCCAATTTTGGGGCCACTGGGTATCAGGTAACGCCAGTCCGCTTGCATGCGTCAGGAAGGCGCGGTCGTTGCCGAGCACGGACGCAACCGTAATCTGTGGTGATTGCCCGGCAGGCGCAGCAACACAAAGGGTGGCATCCATCCCAGCCATCGAAATGTCCCGCAGAACGGTGTCGGTGAAAGGGGCGGTCGGCACAGTAGCACATAGCCCCGCCCGACCTCCCAACGCCTGAATTGCAGCCGCTGTAATGAAAGCGCCACCGCCCGCGTGCAGACTGAGGCCCGGGGCAAACACTTCTTCGCCAAGATGCGGCAAATGTGGCAGATCAGTAAAGATCAGGTCGCAATAAAGCCGCCCCGCGCAAAGGATGCTGGGAGTGGACCCGCCCGTCACGTCAGAACCGCTCCACTGTCAGCGTCAAAGACATGTACGTTGGTGGGATCCGCCGACAGCGTGACATGGGCACCGACGTCGGGCGGGTTGCGCCCATCGGCCTTGGCAATCACTTCACCCGCCTCGGTCGTCACATAGATCAACGTTTCAGCACCAAGTGGCTCTCGCACCGCAACATGTCCGGTAACAACTGTCGGTCCGGATCCCTGCAACGTCAGATCATCCGGACGGACGCCCAAAAGGATGGGGCGGCTTGTTGTGCTGGTATGGGTGGTGCCCACGGATTGTCCGGACGCGAGCCGAACGCCCCCACCGTTTAACGTGCCGGGCAGCATGTTCATCGAAGGCGCGCCAATGAACTGCGCAACAAAGGTATTGGCAGGGGAATGGTATACTTCGGAGGGTGTGCCGACCTGCTGGATGTGGCCGTCTTTCATGATCACGATCCGGTCCGCCATAGTCATCGCCTCAACCTGATCATGGGTTACAAAAATGATCGTGTTTCCGACCCGCTGGTGCAGCTTCTTGATCTCCAGCCGCATCTGTGTGCGCAGCTGTGCATCAAGGTTAGACAGCGGTTCATCAAACAAGAACACGGCCGGATCGCGGACCATGGCACGACCGATGGCAACCCGCTGGCGTTGCCCCCCTGAGAGCTGGGCGGGCTTGCGATCTAACAAATGTGTCATATCGAGGATGCCAGCGACTTCGCCAATGCGCGCCTCCTTGTCAGCCTTGGACATCTTTGAAGACCGCAAGCCAAAGGCGATATTCTTCTTCACCGACATATGCGGGTAGATCGCATAGTTCTGAAAGACCATCGCGATGTCGCGTTCCTTGGGCTCAAGGTGGTTGACGACCCGGTCGCCGATCACGACCTCACCGGACGTAACCTCTTCCAACCCCGCAATCATGCGCAAGGTGGTGGACTTGCCGCAGCCTGACGGACCAACAAAGACAATGAATTCGCCATCCGCCACATCAAGGTTGATGCCGTGCAGAACTTCGGTCTGGGCGTAGGCCTTCGTAAGCGTGCGGAGAGACAGATTGGCCATGGATCAGGTCTCCAGAAGCACAGCGAAGCTGTGGTCGAGCATTGCGCAAGCTGCAACGTGTCGGTCTGCACGAGCTGTCGCGCGTTCGATCAGGCGGCGCAAGTCCGCGTGGTAGACGGAAAACGCAGCGTTTAGCGCCACAGGTGCGGGGCCGCCGGGGCGATCGCGAACAGCAACGAAATGTCGAGCCGAAACAATTGTCGCGAACCGCTCTTCTGAAAGTGCCGAGGCTCGGCCGGTTTCAGCCTCAAAAGCTTCTGCAAAAGAAGAAAAGCCGTGACCAAGAGGCGCGCCAGCCGCAATCACGGCATGCGCCGTCACCGCAGCGATCTCGTGAGCCTGACGAAACGTCAGCCCCTCGTCCCGCACCAACGTGTCCGCCAACTCGGTAATCGTGATGCAGGCTGCATCGGTGTTCCGAGCCACGTTGGTATCACTGATCTCGCAGGCAGGCAGAAACGCCTGCAACAAGCGGAGCATTCGTCCACCGCTTTCAAACGCTGCAAACCCGGCCTGCTGCACCTCGCCTTCGCTGTCGTTCATGTCTGTGAAGGGCGTGTTGTGCATCGTGTTCACAACCATGTCACAGCGCCCGGCTGTGACGCTTGCAAGGTGCCGCATGTGTTCAATGGGGACCGGGTTGCGCTTTTGCGGCATGATGGACGAAATCTGCACAAGGGCATTCGGCACGTATAGCTGCCCAACTTCGAACGACGCCCAGACACCCATATCCTGCACCACGCGCCCCAAATGGACGAAGGGCAGTTTCAGCGCGGAGTACAGGCCGGTCACATAATCGACAGAAGCGATGCAACCATAAGCATTCAGAAGCGGCCCTTCGAACCCCAGAAGTTCCGCCACCCTGCCCCGATCGATAGGAAAACCACTGGTGGTAATCGCGGCGGCTCCCATTGGGCAATGCTCAAGGCCATCAGCTGCCGCATCCAGCCGCTCCATATCGCGCAGCAACACCTCGATCACGGCCGACAGGTAGTGGCCGAATGTCGTCGGTTGCGCGGGTTGGCCATGGGTGTAGGCAACGATTAACGTCTCCTTCTCCAGCTCGGCCTTCTCCAACAATGCTTGTGTGAGGTCTGCGAGCAGCTTCAATATGCCCTGCACGCGCACCCGCAACGCCAGCTTGAACACCGTGTGATCCATGTCGTTGCGGGAGCGCGCGGTGTGCAGTGCGCCGCCCAAATCGCCGAGCTTCGCACGCAAAGCCGCCTCAACAACAAAAAAGTAGTCTTCGTGCTCACCCGTGTAGGTCAGCGCCGCGATATCGGTCTCATCTTCGAAGTCTTGCAACGCGCGCGCCAGCGCACGTGTGTCCGCTGATCCAAGGATGCCACTTTCGGCCAACATCACCAGATGGGCGCGGTTGATCTGCGCCATGCCATGAGCGAAATGCATTTTGACGCCTTCGAACAATGGCGCCAACACCGTGTCGCGGTAGGTTGGGTCGGGAAACGTGGTCTGGTCAGTCATCGCGTCGGACCTCTGGTCGGTGTCTGGCATGTCATCACCCTTTCAGCCCCGCCATCACCACCCCACGGATGATGAAGCGCTGGAAGATAAGGAAGACAACAAGCGTCGGAATGGTCGAGATGGCCGCACCCGTCATGATCAACTCCCACGCCACGTCCGCCTCGTCCCCAAAGCCAGACAGGCCCACGGGGATCGTATACATCTCGACCGAGTTCGTAACGATCAGAGGCCAGAGGAACGCTGTCCAGTTGCCAAGAAATACAAAGATCGCAAGGGCGGCCAATGCCGGTTTGACAAGTGGCATGGCAACCGTCCACCAAATCTGCAACTCGTTCAGCCCATCGATGCGGGCCGCTTCGATAAAGTCATCCGGCACGCTTTCAAAGAACTGCTTCATCAGGAAAGTGCCGAAGGCTGTCATCAGACCAGGAAACATGATGCCCCAGTAGCTGTCCAGCCAGCCCAGACTCTGGCTCATCAGGTACCACGGGATCACCAGCATTTCGGTTGGGATCATCAAAGTGGACAGGATCGCGATGAACACGATCTGTCGACCGGGGAACCGGAACTTGCAAAGCGTGTAGCCAACCAGACTGTCAAACAGCAGGTTCGAGATGGTTGTGATCGTCGCAATGATGATCGAATTGACAAACCACCAATAGAACCGCCCGTCCTCAAGGACGTAGGTGTAGTTTTCGATCGTCGGCTCTTGGGGGATCAGATTGACGTTATAGACTTCATGCGGCCATTTCAGAGAGGTCGAGATCATGTAGGCGATGGGCATCACCATTAGCACCCCGCCGATAAACAGCAGCAACCAGCGAATGATCTGCCCCATATTGCGCGGCTTGGTGACCGCGGAGCGATCCAGCGTGGCGGAGGAGGCGCGGATGTCGGTTGCGGTCATGCTCAGTCGCTCCGCAAAAGCCAAAGCTGCGCCAACGACACGAGCAGAAGGATCAGGAACAGCACGACGGTTTGCGCCGCCGCATAACCCATGTTGAAACCGTTGAACGCGGTGTCGTAGATCATCAGAACCAGCGGCTTGGTCGAATTCAGCGGCCCGCCCGGGTTGTTTGTGGTCATGTTGAACACATGGTCAAAGATGCGCAGGAACCCGATGGACGAAAAGACGACGATGAACACGATAGTGGGACGCAACAGCGGGATCGTGATCTGCGTCAGGACGGTCCACCAACCAACACCGTCGATCTTTGCCGCCTCGTAATAGCTTTGCGGGATCGCACGCAGACCGGCCATGAAGATAATCACCTGGAACCCCAGACCGGCCCAAACTGCCGGCGCCAGAACTGCGGGCAGCGCATTGGTGGTGGAGTTCAGGAAAGCGATCTGCGGGATGCCGACAGAGGCCAGCAGGTTGTTGAACAAACCAATAGGTACGTCCTGATAAAACCAGCGCCAGACCCAGGCCATAGCCACGGCCGATGTCATGAAGGGCAGGAAATACAGCATCCGCAGAAAACCGTGCATGAAGCGCAGTTTGTCGAGGTGGTAGGCAATGACAAAGCTCACCACCAACGACAGCGGCGTGCCGATCAGCAGGTATTCGAAAGTGTTAACAAAGACCTTCCAGAAAACAGGATCATTCCAAAGTTCGACATAATTCACCCACCCGATCCAGGTACGGTCCCCGAGCAGGTTCCACTCCTGAAAGGAAATGACGAAGGCCGTGCCGGTCGGATAAAACCGGATGATCCCATAAAAAAGAACAGGCAGAGCAAGAAATGCCCACGCCCAGACGATCTGTTTCTGCTTGATCGAGAGGTTGGAATACAGCCGCATCGGATGTCCCGAAAATGAGGATGCAGGCCGCCACAGGAGACAGAAACGGGCGACCTGCTGGGGGGAGCGTCGTTACTTGTAGTAGTCGTCAAGTATCTTTTGCTCGGCCTCCGCAGCGATGGCGAGGCTCTCGGCGGCACTCATACCTTCAAGGGTCATCCGCTCGACCATCTCGACCATCAGCTGACGCTGACCGCTTTCGTTGGCAAACTTGGTGGTGTTGGCATAGGCCAAACCGCGGATGAAGGGGCCGTAGGTCTCGTTGTTCGCATTGGCCTCGGTCAGACCAACCGACGGTTTGGCGGGCAGCTCACCCACCACATCCAACCAGATCTGCATCGCTTCGTCCGAGGTGACGTATTCCATGAATTTCACCGCAGCGTCGTACTTCTCGCCTTCCGCCTTGGTCGTGATCGCGTTCACCCAATACGAAGAATAGTTGGACTGCACGCCGTCCGCTGTAGCGGGAAGCTCTGTCACGCCCCACTTCAAACCGCGTGTCTTGTCCAGCGATCCGATGCGGAACGATCCGTCGATATGGAAACCCGCACGGCCCGCTTTGAAAGCAGCCTGCGGTTCATCCATGAACCCAATAGCAGATACGGCATCATCGCCAGTAAACAGGCTCGCATAGAATTCCAGTGCCTCTCGTCCAGCTTCGGTGTTGTAGTTGACCGTCTGGTAATCATCCAAATACGGCTCCCCACCGAATTGGCGGATCAGGCCTTCGCGCCACCAATGGTGGTCCTGCGCTGTCATGCCAGCCGTAATACCAACCTGGGTGATATTTCCCGCGCCATCGCGTTTGGTCATCGCCTTGGCTGCCGCCATCAGTTCATCGAAGTTCGTGGGTGGCTCAACACCGGCATCATCCAGCAACCGTTCATTGTAGAACAGAGCCAGCGACCGCACGGCCGTCGGCAAGGCCCAGTATTGGTCACCTTCCTTCATGGCCTGAACCATAGGAAAGAACTGCTCGTCGATCTGCGCCGTGGGGAAGGTGTCAGCTGGCAAGGGCTGGATCAATTCGGCGGCGACATAGTCATTCAGCCAGCCATAGAACAACTGCACCACATCCGGACCTTCGCCTGCAGGGATCGCTGCGGCGACCTTGGTGCGATAGTCGGCATAGGGAAAGTGGGTCATCTTGACGGTGATGTCAGGATTGGCCGCTTCGAAATTCTCGATCAGCTGCTCCATCGCCGTTACGCGGGCGTCAAAGTAGTACTGCCAGTACTCAATCTCGACCGCGGACGCAGCGGACCCAAGCAATGCCATCGCGCTGGTCATCCCGGCCAGAGCCATACCCTTCAGATAACGTGTCATGAACAACCTCTCCTATTGGATGGCGCCGTTTGTCCGTCGCCGATTCCTCTCAGGATTAAGCCAAGTAACTTTAATATTCAAGTAAGTTGAGTTATTGTATTGATTGAGTTAAAGCCGTGTCATGACCAGTTCCGATCTCCTGTTCGATACACGTCCCGGTGCGAATCCCGACCGGTCACGACTGCGAAACAGAAAGGCCGTGCTTGGCCAGATCAACAGTGCGGGCCAAATGGGACGGGCCGCCATTGCGCGGTCACTGGGCCTGTCCACCCAAGCCGTCAGCAATATCATCGCTGATCTCGAAGCCGAAGGTTTGCTGATAGAACGCGGCGCACAAAGTGCAGGCCGCGGCCTGCCTGCGGTCCAATACGCCGTGAACCCCGAGGGCGGCTTTGCACTGGGGGTCGAGATACGCCCCGATGTCCTGTTGACCTCCCTTGTCGATCTGGGCGGCCGACCCCGGGCGACGAGACGAAAGGTGCTAACCGATCTCGCACCGGACAAGATCGTGAACCAGGTTCTGCAACTCCGCGACCAGATGCTGCGCGAATGCGGCGTCAAGCCCGACCGCTTGCTGGGTGCCGGGATCGTGATGCCCGGCCCCTTCGGCGCAACTGGCCTGTCTGGTCAGGCATCAGACCTTCCGGGATGGCAAACGATTGATGTGCCTGCGCTGTTTGGCGAGGCCCTCGAACGGGCCGTTGTTGTCTCGAACGATGCCAATGCCGCCGCCATGGCCGAGCGGTTTGGCGCGGCGCAGGGCCTGACGGACTATGCCTTTCTCTATTTTGGCGCGGGCCTCGGCCTCGGCCTCGTGCACCACGGGCAGTTGGTTGAAGGCACCTTCGGAAACGCCGGAGAGATCGGCAACTTGCCGGTCATGACCAAGCATGGATTGAAACCACTGGAGCAGATGGTCAGCCGTGTGTCCGCCCAATCAGCCCTGGCCGCGCATGGTCCCCTCGACATCGACGCTCTGGACCGGCTGTGCGATGTGGCAGACCCGGACCTAATGCGCTGGCTTGAAACTGCGTGCGACGCACTGGGACAAGCTTTGGGCGTCATCGAAAACCTGTTCGATCCACAAACTGTAATCCTGGGCGGCGCAATGCCAGCCTTGATCCTCGATCATCTCGCACAGGGAACACCCCTGCCCAAGCTGTCCGTGTCCAACCGCCCGGATGCAACCCTGCCCCGCCTCCAATGCGGCACGTCCGGACGCATGACTGCGACCTTTGGCGCCGCCGCCCTGATCCTCAACCGCGCCTTCACGACGCAAACGACCGCCCTTTAGGAATGACCATCGACGTGCCGTTGTCCGACCAATCCCGCATCCTGCATCACCGCCTTGTACCACGCATCGTGGCACTCCATCGCGCGCTTAGCCGCCTTCAGACCGTCGTGTCCTTCATGAACTCAGGCGCGCATCCGGATGACGAGATTTCGGACATGCTCGCAGCACTTGGTGTGCGGGACGGGATCGACATTAGCTACGCCTGCTCTACGCGTGGCGACGGCGGCCAGAACGATATCGGCACGGAATCCGGCGCGGCCCTTGGCGTCCTCCGCACAGCCGAGATGGAGCGCGCGGCAGATGTGCTGAACCTGCGGCTCTATTGGCTGGGCCAGTCCGCGGACGACCCGATACGGGATTTCGGGTTCTCAAAATCCGGAGAAGAGACGCTGCAGCATTGGGGCGGCGACCGCACCCTGCGGCGGTTCGTCGAAATTGTACGAACGGAACGCCCCGACATCCTTTGCCCCACCTTCCTTGATGTGCCCGGTCAGCATGGTCATCACCGCGCGATGACCGCCGCCGCACGCGACGTCGTGGCGCTTGCAGCAGATCCCTCTTTCGAAACGGGACACGCCCCTTGGCGGATTGCAAAGCTCTACCTGCCCGCTTGGTCCGGCGCAGGGCAAGCCTATGATGACGATCTACCCCCGCCCCTCAAAACACTGACGGTGCTTGGTGGGCGCGACCCGATTACTGGCTTTTCCTATGACCAGATCGGACAACAAAGCCGTGCGTTTCACCTGACCCAGGCCATGGGTCGCTGGGTTCCGCCCGGGCAAACGCGGGACTGGCCCCTTCATCTGGCTCAAAGCCATGTAGCAGGACCAGATGAAGACCTGTCGTCAGGCCTGCCCGCAACACTTGCCGATCTTGGCCTGCGCGACGCTCAGACGCATTTCGACGCTGCGCGCGCGGCCTTCCCTGATTTCGCGATCAGTCAGGCTGAGACCGCCGCGGGTCTCGCCCTGTTGCAAGCAGCAACTCTTGCGCCAGAACATGACCACAAGGTCAATCGCAAGATCGTGCAAGCCGCCGAAGTGATCCAAATAGCCGCTGGTGTCGGCGCGCATATCGCGTCCAGCGTCGACGTCCTGACGCCCGGCGATACCACAACACTGTCCATGGCCCTCGACACCAACGGTGCAGAGTTTGAAACACGGGTCACCCTCCCCGACGGATGGCACCTCGACGGCGAAACACTGCACACGGAACACGCTGCCCCCAGCTCCGCGATGCCCGATACATATCTTCCTGATGCGCCGACAGCACCGTTCGTTACCCTGAGCGTGCGCACGGGTGATGTGGTCAGCCAGACGCATCTCCCATTTGAAACCCCACCACTGATCTTGCCCAGCCAGCGTGCCACGCTGGATCCAGTGACCGAGATTGTGAACCTGCGCACCCCACGTCGCAGCCTGTCGCTGACATTGCGCGCGCTCAGCCCCGCGACGGCGGTTGCGGCGCTTACAGTGCCCAATGGCTGGACCGCCAAACGCAACGAAGCCGGGTTCGAGATCACTTTGCCTAACGATAAGGCTGTGGGGCGCTATCAAATCCCCCTGACACTCGACGGTCAACCGGCCCAGACAGCCCAGATCATCCGTCATCCGCACATCCCGCCGCGCGCGTTGACCGAACCGGCTGAGATGTCGGTGCACGTGATTGATTGCGCCATTCCAAGTGCAAAGATCGGGTATATCGGTGGCGGCAACGACCGTGTCGATCACTGGTTGGCCTGCGCCGGGTTCGACATCACGGCGCTGGACGATGAACAGATCACACCGGCAGGGCTTGCAGAGTTCGACGCCGTGGTGATCGGCATCTTTGCCATCAAGTTCCGTCCTGGCCTCGCGGACGCGATGCCCATTCTGCACGAGTGGACCGCAGCGGGCGGTACACTTCTTACCCTGTACCATCGCCCGTGGGACAACTGGGACCCGGATACGGCACCGCCAAAACGGATCGAGATTGGTCAACCATCGCTGCGCTGGCGTGTGACGGATCAGGCAGCGGCCGTAACCCACCTGACCGATCATCCAGTCCTTTCACATCCCAACAACATCACCGAAAGCGACTGGAAGGGCTGGTACAAAGAGCGTGGGCTCTACTTCGCCAAAAGCTGGGACAACGCATATACACCCCTCCTGTCCATGGCGGACCCGGATGAAGCACCGCTGACCGGAGCGCTGCTGACGGCTGAGATCGGGAAAGGGCGCCACACCCACTGCGCCCTCATTCTGCACCACCAACTCGCACATGGAGTGCCGGGCGCCTATCGCCTTATGGCGAACCTACTTGCGCCGCGCTGAAGAGACCCCAGCCCGCAACCTCTCAGGTGGTGCATGGTTGATCGCCGATATGGCGCTCAACATCCTTGCGCTGACCATCGTGAAGGCGCTGGGGTTGGGCTACCCGGCCGTGCAGTTGGTCTTTCTGCGCGCAGGCACCGGCCTGATTGTTATGATCCCATTCGTTTGGCGCGATGGACAAACGTTCAAAGATGTTGATCGACTGCCACTCCATGCATTGCGCGTGGTGTTATCTGCGCTGGCCCTGACGACCAGTTTCTTTGCCATTGCCCGCCTACCCTTTGCCCTGTTCACGGCCATAAGCTTCACCCGGCCCGTGGTTACAATGGTTCTGGCACTTCTGTTCTTGAAAGAGGTTGTGCCCCGCCGCCGCTGGTGGGCGGCGGGCGTTGCGTTTGTAGGTGTCTATATCGCCGTCGATCCAGCACTTGTGACACTGAACTGGGGTCTGCCCGCTGCCTTCATGACCGTCCTCTTCGGCACGTCCGCCATCATCCTCACCCGCAAGCTTTCCGATACGCCTGTTCCCGTGATGATGACGTTCTACACCGGCGGACTGACCGTTCTGACCGCCCCATTCACCCTTGCAGTTTGGACACCGATTGCCCCAGATCATCTGCTTCCACTGCTTGCCATCGGCGTCTTTGCGCAAGCCGCACAGTTCTGTTTCCTACAAGCACATTTCCGCGCCGAAGCGGCCTTTCTATCCGTGCTGGGCTACCTCAGTTTGGTCTTTGCGACGGTCGTCGGCTACGTGATCTTCTCCGAGGTCCCTACCGTCGCCTTCCTTATTGGCGCCAGCCTCATCATCGCCGCGGCTGTGTGGACCAGTCTGTCACGCTAGCTGTGCATGAGATCACTGACTACACAGCCACATTGACCCGAGTCTCCCCACGAAAGATGAAGCCCAGTGCAAGCGCGAACAGCCCGAACTGTAGGCCCAGATAAAAGGTTTCCATCAAGACAAATGTTCTGGCGTTGGGAACATTCTGCTTTGCGACTAGTGCAAGCACATGGCTGGTCCAAAAGAACAGGCCCAAGAGACCGGCAAATTGAAAGGCCCGAGGATAGCCGGTGCGGCGAACCTTGAACATCGGGTAGATGGCGGCCAACACCGCACCCTGGATGACCATCGTGGCCAACCCAACGACAATGTTTGGTTCGCCCTCGAAATAGCCAAAGGCCATGTACTTGTCCTTGAACAAAATCAGGTGCCAGACGATCGCCAGAGGAAAGACGATGATCGGGTAGATGACTGCGGCCAATATCTGTTTCTTCATCATCGTGACCTCACACGTCCTGCCCGCGTTTCCAGAGCGCCATCACGCTGCCTCCGGGATCACGGATAAAACTCGCGTCACCTGCTGGGCCCTTAACATCCTCAAAGAGGACCGATGCCCTGCTTTCGCGTGCACGTGCGACGGAAGCCTGCAAATCATCCACCTCAACATATGGCACCCAACCCGCAATATTGGACATCTCCCCACACGCTGCTGCAAAAGGTTTGGCCTCCCCCTCACTGGTCAAAAAAGTCATCGACCCGATATCCGAAGGCCGCCATCCAAACATGTCCTGCATGAACTTAGCCGTGTCCTGGCGTTGCGCTGATATGTTGTCGAACCAGACGAAAGGTGATGGCATCACTCTACTCCACTTGCATTTTGCAAGTAACTAGTAGGCCGTGTGCTTGCATATTGCAAGTATTTTGTGATCATCTATAACTGCATCATGACATCAGCAGGCAAACCGGATTGGAACGGATGCCCGACGCGCTATGCGGCGGCAATTGTAGGGGACAAATGGTGCTTCCTGCTTTTGCGCGACGTCCTGCTGCACGGCAAACGCACATATCGCGAGTTTCTGGCGTCCCCCGAAGGGATCTCGACCAACATCCTGGCCAATCGCCTGGCCAAGCTTGAAGCCCTTGGCATGTTCACCCGCGAGCCGGACCCACGCAAAGCGAGCAGTGTCTGTTATTTCCCGACACAAAAGGCCAAGGATTTCCTGCCGGCACTTGTGACTATGATGGTTTGGGCAACGCAATATGATGACGTCACAGAAGCACCCGCATCATTCGCGGCAAGCTATGCTGATGACCCAGCCGGCACAATTGCCTGGTATGAGGCCGAGATTGATCGGGTGGACCAGGCGTTAAGGCGCGGCTGACCGATTGGTCCACCAGTCATGCATCGACGTGAACACCGGTTCCAAAGCCAACCCATCCATGCTCGCTGAATACTCCACGCGTGGCGGAACCTCAGCGTAGACCTTTCTGGTCACAAGCCCATCTGCCTCAAGCGCCCTAAGCTGGTTGGTCAACATCGTTTGGGTGATCCCATCAATGGATTTGCGCAATTCGCCGAATCGCTTGGTACCTTGAAAAATCAGAATCTGTAGAATCAGCAGCTTCCATTTTCCACCGATCATCCCGATCACAATCGGTGCAGGGCACGTCTTGTCACCAGAAACAGGCGTGTCCACCGGTGCCGTTACAGCCTCAGACATCAGTATTTCCCCAATAGTATCATTTTTGATAGTATATCAAAAATTCCTGCCTACTTTTCCAAACATACCAATGAGGCTAGGCCTGTGCAAACACGCAGCCTCAAAGGATATGCACCATGACAGTCGAATTCTGGACAGTGAGCGGGGCGCCAAGCCCCTGGCGCGCAGCGCTTGGCATGGCTTTCAAGGGCCTCGACTATGACGTTCACATGCTTTCTGCCGCACAAAAAGAGCACAAATCAGATACATATCTTGCGCTCAATCCCCGCGGCACAGTGCCAACTCTAACAAGCGGCGATCAAACGCTTGGTCATTCCATTGCCATCCTCGCGTGGCTGGATCGCACGCATCCCGGGTCACCTTTGTTTGGGGAAACGCCACAGGAAGCCGGGCAAATCTGGCAACGCACAATGGATGTCTTTGACTATTTGCCACCGGCGACCAGTGCGGTTCTGTCGCCAATCTTTTTCAATGGCGCTGCAGAAGCCACTGACGATTTATTGGCCGCCGCTGACACTCTGCGATCCGAATTGGGCCATTTGTCCGACATCTTGAGCGACGCGGCCTACCTGTCCGGGGCGCGGCCGGGAGCAGTGGACGCCGTTGCCTTTCCCCATGTTCGATTGATCCAACGGGCGACCGAGACGAAACCACAGATCATGCAAGACCTCGGGTTGCCCAATCTCCACGCGATCTCACCCAAAGTCGCAGATTGGGTGGCACGTATTGAGCAGCTGCCAAACGTGGCAGCGACCTTCCCACCTCATTGGACCGAAGCGTCGTAAGGAGCGAGACAGTGAACATGCAAAACTACCGGAAATCCATTGTTGTCACAGCGGACGCTACCGCGGCCTTCAATGCTGTCACGCACGGTGTCGAACACTGGTGGACGCGCCCGGATCAACCACTTCGACACCCAGGGGATCGGGCCAAGTTCTCCTTTCCGCCGGGTGTCTCATACTGGACCTTCGAACTGACCCACACGGACGACCCGTCACGGGTGGAATGGACCTGCGTGGACGCCCTGCATGTTCATGACGGGCAACCAAAAGCCATTGAAACCGAATGGCTGGGCACCAAGGTGATCTGGAGCATCAGCGAAGGAGCAGCAGGCACGAAGATCGAGCTTGAACACGATGGGCTCACTCCAAAGCTGCTATGCTACGACATCTGCGAAGCGGGTTGGGATATGTTCTTCTTGGAAAGCCTGAAGAAATATCTCGACAGGGGGCAAGGCGCACCGCATCCATCCTAAAAACCACTCTGCACACAGATCGGATCACGCGCGCAGAGGTTGGTGATGTGCCAAAGACCAACGCAAGACGTCATTCCGGCGACACGTCCTACCGATCGGTTCAGATCAGGGCTGAAACGCGGCTCAGATCAGAAGAAATGCGGATCATATCGGTCAATCGCGTCCGGCCAGATTCCAATGTTGAACCCGGCAGTCCAATAAGGTCAGCCGGGTCACTGATTGCCGACCTCAGCGCGTCATCAAGCGGAACACCGACCTTTTCAACAATCGTTCGAATAGCCGTGGTCAGGTCCAGATCGGCGCCTGCAAGGGTTCCATCGGCGAGGGTCAGGATACCGTCCTTGCGCCGGATGGTTCGCCCACCCAATTCAAAAACCTCGCCGTCAGTCCCGGCAACTGCCATGGCATCGCTCACCAGGAAGAGGCGACCCGGCCCCGTCTTTGCCTGCCAGGCGACACGCATGGTTTCCGGATGGACGTGAACGGCATCCGCGATCAGACCGGCGGACGCATGACCGGTGGCAAGCGTGGCCCCTACCAAACCCGGTTGGCGATTGCCCAGTTGGCTCATGGCATTAAAAAGATGCGTGGCGCAGCGGGCACCGTTGGCAAAGTATCGGCAGCAGGTATCAAACTCCGCATCGGTATGCCCCAACGAAACGACAACACCAGCGGCTGCAAGCGTTTGCACTTGCATCTCTGTAACGTTCTCAGGTGCGACAGTGACCATCAAGACCGGCAACGTGCGCGCCGCAGCCAACAGAACATCCAGATCGTCCTGTTCCATCGGGCGGATGAGTGCAGCGTCATGGGCCCCCTTGCGCGCAACGGACAGGTGAGGTCCTTCAAGATGCAGCCCGACAATACCGGGGACACCGTCGCGCACGGCATCGACCGCTGCGGCGATTGCGGCATGGGTCTTGTCCGCCGTATCGGTGATGAGCGTGGGCAAGAGGGCACGAACCCCAAGCCGCCGATGTGCTGATGCAATCCTGCGAAGTGTGCCGACAGACGGGTCATCATTGAACATGATACCACCGCCGCCATTGACCTGGAGGTCGACAAAACCCGGGGACAGAATATCCCCAGCCAGATCGAACTCGGAAGCGTCGGCACGCACGTCAACATCCGATCCAAAGGCCGTCAGGATGCCATCCTGAAACCTGACCGCACCTGCCTTGTGCAAGGCTTCACCGTCAAAGACCTGAGCATTCCGATAGATTGTTGCGCCTTGGGTCATACCGTCTCGGTCACTTTGTTAAGGTGACGCGGCGCGTCGGGGTTGATGCCACGGCCAACCGCAACCGCCTCGACCATACCGTAGAATGACACGATTGCCGCCACCGGATCGGTCAGCCAATGCCCCGTCCGCACATGTGGCAACACTGTTGCACGTTTTGCACCTCGGGCCAGCGTAAAGACCTCCGCGCCCTTTTCAACAAGTGCGTCGGACGTTTGCGCAACACTGTCCTCGGCGGCGTCGCCAGCAGCGAAGGTAATAACTGGAAAACTTTGCCCGATGATCGAAACTGGTCCGTGAAACACTTCGGCAGAAGAATAGCTCTCTGCGTGAATGAGGCAGGTTTCCTTGAATTTGAGGGCGGCTTCGTTGGAGATTGCCCACGAAGGTCCACGTCCCAGCGTAAAGAGCGATGAACCGTCGATTGCGGCGGCGGCCTCTGACCAGTCACATCGTGCCGCGGCAGCAAGGTGATCAGGTAGCGCATGGATCGCCGCGACAAGGTCTTGATCGCCCTTTGTCTCTGCGATCAACCAGAGGCCCGCGACAAGGGACGTTACGAAAGTCTTGGTCGCCGCAACGCTGAGTTCCGGACCCGCATGTATGGGAAGTGTGATTTCCGAGGCCATGGCAAGGCGCGACTTGTCGTTGTTGGTGATCGCAACCGTGAACGTACCATTCTTTCGAAGGCTTTCAGTCATGGCCACGATGTCTGGGCTTTGCCCCGATTGCGAAACAGCGATGCAAAGCGCGTCAGCCGCATCAAGATCCACGCCGTAGATCGAGCTAACGGAGGGGCCAACCGACGCCATGGGCCGTTTGAGGATCAACTCGCTGACATATTTGAGGTAGGTGCACGCATGGTCCGACGATCCACGCGCGACAGATAGTAAGAAGCGCGGGTCGAAAGCGCGCGCTCTTTCAGCGGCTGCGGTGACGGCACTGCCGCCCTCCGCCAAAAGACGTTCGACCGCGTCGGGTATCTCAAGAATTTCCCGGCGCATCTGTGTTGGTTCGGTTGACATGTGGGACGACCTTCCTCTTGTCACAAACGCAGCTCCGCCACGAAATCATAGGCGTCACCGCGATAGAGCGAGCGGGTAAGTTCTGCGACCCGACCACTTTCCAGATATGATGTACGTTCAATTTTCAGTCCGGCAGCCCCATCAGCAACGCCAAGCAAGTCTGCCTCGGGAGCGTCGATGTTGATGGCCGAGATTTTCTGAACCGCACGGACCGGGCGCCGTCCATGGCGCGCCAATACCTCGTATAGCGACGTCTTGACCTCCAACGGGTTCGGCAAGATATCGAGCGGCAGCGAAGCGCGTTCCAGCGCCATCGGTCGACCACCCGCTTCCCGCAGGCGATAAATGCGCGCGACCTCGTTCACGTCACCGAGGCCAAGAACACACTGCTCCTCCTCGGTGGGTGCAAAAACACCACGCTCCAGCCATTTCGAGGTTGTGTCGAGGCCACGATGGGACATGTCCTCGGTGAACGAGGTCAGATGCGAAAGCGACTGCTCCATCCGCGCGACAGGCTCGCGAATGAACGTTCCCGAACCCTGACGTTGCTCTACAAGGCCGTCCTGAACCAGCGCCTGGATGGCCTTGCGCACGGTTACGCGCGAAAGATCAGTGATATCCGCCAATTCTCGCTCCGGCGGGAGCGAGGAGTTGGGCGGCAGAACGCCAGTGCCGATCCCCTCTTCCAGCCGCCGCCTTAGCTGCACGTAACGCGGCCCACCATTGGCGGCCAACCAACTATCCGGGCGAAGGAACTCAACGGTGCTCATCGGCGATCTCCCTTGCAAAATCCAGCGCGAGGGACATCGCGCCATCCAGCGGCTCACCCTCAGCTTTCGACAAACAGGTCCGAACGTTTTCCGGAAGGTACGGCCCGTAATGCCGTCCAATACCACCGGTCAAACACACCGGTACGCCTGCCTGCCATCCCAGATGACCGATTGCTCGGGCAACCTCGCTCGCCCCCCGAGACATGATCTTTAGCGCGAGTGTGTCACCATCCGCCGCGGCACTGGTCACCTGCGGTGCCAGCTTGCCAAACTCCGACGGATCCGCCGCTCTTGCAAAGCCAACAAGGCCCGCAGCCCCTTTAAAATCGGTCAGGATGCGCGCGCTCAGCGGGCTGGCATCGACCCGACCATCAACGGCTTCAAGCGTCAGCTGAAGAGCCATGCGACCAACCCATTGCGCCGACGCCTCATCTCCCAGAACCGGACCCCAACCACCGGCCAACTTGATATCGCCACTGAACTGTGCGGCATAAAACGAACCGGTCCCACAATGGGCGATGACACCATCCCGCTGGCCCAGCACACCGCGCACGGCTGCGGGTCGATCATCCGCGATTCGAACCCGTCGAAACGGCAAAGCGGCGCGCAAGCGCTCAATGCTATCTATCCCCGTAACACCCGCCAGACCAACAAAGGTGGGCGCGGCGGACAGCTCCTCAACCGGTCGCGACATACGCTCGGCAAGGTATTGAAGTCCCCGCACAACTTCACGAACCGCCCGGTCAAAATCTGTGGACACATTCGCAGACCCGGTTTCAACCGAAACGACATCCCCACGCTCGAACGCGTTCATACGGCAGCGCGTTCCACCACCGTCGATGGCAATAACAAGGGTATCGTCTGATCTGCTCATACTAATGCCATTACAATACCTATCGCAGAAACTAAAGGCCTAAATAGAACCAATACTCCCAAAAAATTGCAAATTTCTCCGTATTTCCAGAGGTTAAGAAAATTCTGGACAAAAGGTATTATATAGGTATCTTTTTATCTATAACGGAGGAATCGCATGCCCAGGCCACGAACTGAAGCGCTGCACGACATGGCAGAGGGGCTCGATATGCGCCCGCTGGCAGATGTGGCAGGCGTGCTGGCCCGCGGGCAGATCGCCGCGGCCGAAGTTGTTCTAGCGGCGGCTCCGACCATAGCAGACGGCGCAGCTGCCATGGCAAACACGATCCGCGCGGGCGGCGTGCTGCACTATGTGGCCGCCGGATCTTCGGGGTTGATGGCAGCCGCAGATGCACAGGAACTTGGCGGCACCTTCTCCATTCAGCCTGAACAATTGCGCATCCATATGGCGGGCGGCTTGCCAACCGGCGTCGAGATGCCTGGGGACACCGAAGACGCCACTGACAGCCTTCAGGGTTCACTCACGGACCTGTCCACGCGGGACACGATCATCGCCGTCTCGGCCAGCGGCTCGACACCCTACACGCTTGCTGCCGCGCAGATTGCGCGATCGGCAGGCGCGACAATTGTGGCAATCGCCAACAATACCGGCTCTGCGCTTCTGGAACTGGCAGATCATCCAATCTGCCTTGCCACACCACCCGAGGTGATTTCGGGATCAACCCGCATGGGCGCCGGTACGGCGCAAAAGATCGCACTCAATATGCTGTCAACGCTGATGGCGGTCGAACTTGGCCACGTCCACGATGGGATGATGGTCAACGTGCACGCCGATAACATCAAACTTCGCGCTCGGGCACGATCCATTGTCTGCCGGATCGCGAATGTCGAACCAACCGCTGCAGAAACCGCGCTCGAGATGGCGCAGGGCGAGGTCAAGCCAGCCGCCCTTATCGCCGCCACGGGCGTATCAGCGGACAAGGCACATGAAATTCTTCGAGAAACCGAAGGAAACCTGCGCGCCGCTTTGGCGCGAAATACCTGACTAAAAATCCTAGGGGAGGTCAAATATGACACGCAACACATTGAAGCTGGCGCTTGCAACGACAGCACTAGTGGCAACAAGCGCCCACGCGCAAGATACTACGCTGACCATTGAAAGCTGGCGCAACGACGACCTGAAACTCTGGCAAGACCAGATCATCCCGGCATTTGAGGCTGAAAACCCTGGCATCAAGGTTGAATTCAGACCGTCAGCACCAGCCGAGTACAACGCTGTACTCAACTCCAAACTGGATGCCGGATCGGCCGGTGACCTGATCACCTGCCGCCCCTTTGATGCGTCCCTGGCCCTTTATGACGCGGGTCATCTGTCTGACCTCAGCGACCTCGAAGCCATGTCGAATTTCTCGGATGTTGCCAAATCCGCGTGGCAAACGGACGATGGATCAGCCAGCTTTTGCGTTCCGATGGCAAGCGTCATCCATGGGTTTATCTACAACAAGGACGCCTTTGAAGAGCTAGATCTAAGCGTCCCCGAAACAGAGGCTGAATTCTTCGCGGCCCTCGACACAATCAAGGAAGATGGCGGCTACATTCCGATGGCGATGGGCACAAACGACCAATGGGAAGCCGCGACAATGGGCTACAACAACATTGGTCCAAACTACTGGAAGGGTGAAGAGGGCCGTCTGGCATTGATCGCCGGTGAGCAGACCCTTACCGATCCGGAATGGATCGCGCCTTACGCCACCCTCGCCCGCTGGGGCGACTATCTTGGCGCGGGATATGAGGCACAGACCTACCCTGACAGCCAAAACATTTTTACATTGGGGCGCGCAGCGATCTATCCGGCAGGTTCTTGGGAAATTTCCGGCTTCAACACACAGGCTGATTTTGAGATGGGCGCGTTCAAGCCGCCGGTCCAGAACGCGGGCGACACATGCTATATCTCGGATCACACGGATATCGGGATCGGCATGAATGCTGCCACCGACAACCCGGAAGCTGCGCGAACGTTCCTAGCCTGGGTCGCAAGCCCTGAATTCGCAAGCATCTTCGGCAACGCGCTCCCGGGTTTCTTCCCCTTGTCGAAAACGCCCGTGGACCTGGAAGACCCGCTTGCCAAGGAGTTCGTGAGCTGGCGCGGGGAATGTGAATCGACCATCCGGTCAACCTACCAGATCCTGTCACGTGGCACGCCGAACCTCGAAAACGAAACTTGGGGTGCATCGGTTGCCGCTATCAAAGGCACCGCGACGCCCGAAGACCTTGGCCAGGGCCTGCAGGACGGACTGGCAAGCTGGTACGAACCGCAGCAGTAACCTCTTTTGCTGCAAAACCCCGGGCACGTCAAACGGCCCGGGGCCCTTTCCCGGAGTGAGATAAATGAAACAGGCCCGCATTCGCTGGCATATCCTCGTGTTCCTTGCGCCAGCCGTCTTTGTCTACACCGCCGTGATGATCTTTCCGCTCTTCAACACCTTGCGGCTCGCGCTTTACACGCGGGTCGATCAGGAGCGTGTGTTTGTGGGGTTAGAGAATTTCCGAACGCTGTTCTTTGACCCAATCTGGGCTGAACAGTTCTGGAATGCTCTGTGCAATAACTTCTGGTTCTTTCTGGTCCATATGCTGGTGCAAAACCCGATTGGCATCGCACTCGCCGCTCTGCTCAGTCATCCGCGACTGCGGTTTGCCGCGCTCTACCGTTCAGCGATCTTTATTCCGACAATCCTGTCATTCGTCATCGTCGGTTTCGCATGGAAGCTGATCCTCTCGCCCATATGGGGCATTGCACCTTCTATGTTGGATGCCGTGGGACTCGGCTCGCTCTACGCCCCATGGCTCGGGAAAGAAGAATATGCACTCACCACACTGGCGCTTGTCTCGGTGTGGCAGTTCGTGGGCATTCCGATGATGCTGATCTACGCCGCACTTCTCACCATTCCCGAAGAAATCCTCGAAGCCGGTGAGGTTGACGGCATCACCGGCATGGCAGCCTTCTGGAAAATCAAGCTGCCACTGATCTTGCCATCGATCGGGATCATCTCGATCCTAACATTTGTCGGCAACTTCAACGCCTTTGATTTGATCTATGCAGCACAGGGCGCTCTGGCCGGGCCGGATTTCTCGACCGATATCCTGGGCACATTCATGTATCGCACCTTCTTTGGCTTCCAGCTTCAGTTGGGCGACCCACATATGGGCTCGGCCATCGCTGGCGCGATGTTTGCGATCATCCTCGTCGGTGTCTGTATCTACCTCTTTGGCATCCAGACGCGGATGCGCCGCTATCAGCTGTGAGGACAACCCGATGAACAAGGCACGATCCAATCCGCTGAACACGCTGGCAATGCATGGTGCATTGATCCTCTACACTCTGATCGCGCTGTTTCCGGTTTTCATAATCCTGATCAACAGCTTCAAGGAACGCCGCTCGATCTTTCGTGAACCGTTGGCCCTGCCAGATTCGGAAAGCTTTTCGACCATCGGCTACGAAACCGTCATGCAGCAGGGCGACTTTTTCCTCTACTTTCAGAACTCGATGATCGTCACGGTGGCATCGCTGTTCTTCATACTGCTTTTTGGTTCAATGGCGGCCTACGCCCTCAGCGAATACCGGTTCCGCGGCAATATGCTTATGGGCCTTTACCTTGCGTTGGGCATCATGATCCCGATCCGTATCGGAACCGTTGCGATCCTCGAAATGATGGTCGCGACCGGGCTTGTGAACTCTCTCTGGGCTTTGATCCTTGTCTACACCGCGCAGGGGCTGCCACTGGCGGTCTTCATCCTCAGCGAATTCATGCGGCAGGTGTCAGACGACCTCAAGAATGCCGGGCGGATCGACGGGCTGAGTGAATATACGATCTTCTTCCGCCTTGTACTGCCTCTTGTGCGCCCCGCCATGGCGACGGTTGCCGTTTTCAACATGATCCCGATCTGGAACGACCTCTGGTTTCCGTTGATCCTGGCGCCTGCCGAAGAAACAAAGACGCTGACACTCGGCTCTCAGGTGTTCATTGGTCAGTTCGTGACAGACTGGAACGCGGTCCTGTCGGCCCTGTCGATGGCAATCCTGCCGGTGCTGATCCTCTATGTGATCTTCTCGCGGCAGCTGATCCGGGGCATAACGTCTGGAGCAGTCAAATGACCCGCGTACTGATTGTAGGCCTGGGCAATATGGGACGCAGTCATGCGCTGGCGCACCACTACAACGCAGACGCGCAGATAAAGGGACTGGTCAATCGGTCCGATGTCTCCTTGCCGCAAGAGCTTTCGGAATACCCAAGGTTCGCAACTTTCGAGGAAGGTATGGCAACAACCCCCGATCTGGTCGTGATCGCGACCTACTCGGACAGCCACGCGGACCTTGCTTGCAAGGCCATGGAAGCAGGCGCCCATGTTTTTGTGGAAAAACCGCTTGCAACCACCGTCGCAGACGCCAAGCGCGTTGTCGAAACGGCCAAGCGCACAAACCGCAAGCTCGTGGTCGGATACATCCTCCGCCACCATCCATCATGGATCCGCCTGATCAATGAAGCACGCGACCTCGGCGGTCCCTATGTATTCCGCTTGAACCTGAACCAGCAATCGTCCGGCGCTGAATGGGAAACCCACAAGGCGCTGATGCAAACAACCAGCCCCATCGTCGATTGCGGCGTCCACTATGTCGACGTGATGTGCCAGATCACGGATGCGCGACCGATCCGCGTACATGGAATGGGGCTTCGCCTGTCCGATGAAATCGCCGAGGATATGTACAATTACGGCCAGTTTCAGGTGATCTTCAGCGACGGCTCCGTCGGATGGTACGAGGCAGGTTGGGGCCCGATGATGTCCGAAACCGCGTTCTTCGTAAAAGACATCGTCAGCCCAAATGGTGCCGTCTCGATCACTGACGGCAACAAAGGCGCGTCTGCAGACATCGACGGGCACACCAAAGTGGGCGGTATTCTGGTTCACACAGCTGACGGAGACCGGGAAATCGACATGCCCGACGAGCCCGGTCACCAGGCGCTGTGTGACGCAGAACAGAACTACACCTTGCGCGCCATCGCCGAGGATATCGACCTGACACGCCACATGAACGATGCGGTGCAATCGCTTGCTATCTGCTTGGCCGCGGATGAAAGCATCCGGTTCGGCCAGCCCATTTTGCTTGAGGAGATCCTGAAATGACTGCCCTGTCGCTGAAAAATGTGAACAAATCCTTCGGCAAGGTCCATGTCCTCAAGGACGTCAATCTGGATGTCGAGAAAGGTGAGTTTGTGGTGTTCGTTGGTCCGTCAGGCTGCGGCAAGTCCACTCTGCTGCGGGTCATCGCAGGTCTGGAGGACGCCACATCGGGCGAGATCAGCATCGGTGGCGAGGTCGTGAACCTGACACCCCCCTCCAAACGCGGCATCGCCATGGTGTTCCAAAGCTACGCGCTTTACCCGCATCTGAATGTACGGGGAAACATGACGCTGGCGCTCAAACAGGAAGGCCAGCCTAAATCGGTGATCGAAGAGCGAGTGCAAACGGCGTCCAGAATGCTCAACCTCGAACCCTATCTCGACCGTTACCCCTCAGAACTGTCGGGCGGGCAGCGCCAGCGTGTCGCCATCGGTCGAGCCATCGTCCGCAAACCAGAGTTGTTCCTGTTCGACGAACCGCTTTCCAACCTTGACGCAGCCCTTCGGATGAACACCCGGATTGAGATTGCGAACCTGCACCGCCAGCTTGGGGCATCCATGATTTATGTTACGCATGACCAGACCGAGGCCATGACGCTAGCAGACAAGATCGTTGTCCTGCGCGACGGACGGGTCGAACAGATCGGCAGCCCGATGGAGCTCTATAACAACCCCGCAAATCAATTCGTTGCAGGGTTTCTTGGCGCACCTTCCATGAATTTCTTTCCGGCCGGGATCATCCAGGACGGCGATGACCGGATCATGGGCGTCCGCCCCGAAGACTTGTTTCTTGCAGATGACGGTATCCTGTCTGCCCGCGTCAGCCACGTCGAAAAACTCGGGGGTGATACCAACGTGATTGCCCATTTGAAGGATCACCAAATCACGGCCCGCCTTTTCGGCCAGCACGCGGTCGAGGAAGGTCAGGACCTGCGTTTCGGCTTCAATCCACAAAGCGCATATCATTTCGATACACAGGGCGCGCGTCTCTACTAGGAACACGCGCCGCCCGACAGCACCTTAGAAGTGAACCGACAGGCTGTCCAACGGCTTTGTGAGCGGCGGGGCAAACTTGGTAAGGTTAATGCCGTCAACCGCGACCTTGTATTCCTCGAGCGTCGGGGTCCGTCCCAAAATGGCAGACAGGACCACCACCGGTGTTGATCCAAGCAGGGACTCGCCTTTCTTAGTTTTGCTGTCCGCAACCACACGCCCCTGGAACAGCCGCGTCGACGTGGCCAGAACAGTATCACCCTTGGCCGCCTTTTCCTGGTTGCCCATACACAGGTTACACCCCGGACGCTCAAGATAGAGGATATTCTCGTACTCGGTGCGTGCCTGAACCTTTGGCGCGGCATCATCGAATTCGAAGCCACAGTATTTCTGCAGGATGGCCCAGTCGCCCTCTTCCTTCAGCTCATCAATGATGTTGTAGGTTGGTGCTGCCACCACAAGCGGCGCCTTGAACGTGACTTCGCCATATTGCGCCTCGAGGTTGCGCAGCATCTGGGCGACGATCTTGATGTCCCCTTTGTGAACCATGCAAGACCCGACAAAACCAAGATCGACCTTCTTTTCAGCCTGGTAGTAGGAAATCGGGCGGATCGTGTCGTGGGTGTAGCGCTTGGAGACATCGACATTATTGACGTCGGGGTCCGCAATCATGGGCTCGACGATCTGATCAAGGTCAACCACCACTTCCGCTGCGTATTTCGCATTATCGTCCGGCGTCAGCGCGGGTTTCTGGCCCGATTTGATATCGGCGATGCGCTGTTCAGCAATGTCGATCAATTTGGCGAGCATGCCATTTTCATGCTCCATGCCCTTTTCGATCATGATCTGGATACGGCTCTTGGCGATCTGCAGGCTTTCGATCAGCGTCTCATCGTTCGAGATACAGATCGAGGCCTTGGCCTTCATCTCCGCTGTCCAGTCGGTGAAGGTAAAGGCCTGGTCTGCCAGTAGCGTCCCGATATGCACTTCGATGATGCGCCCCTGGAACACATTGTCACCATGCTGCGCCAACATCTGGGCTTGGGTCGCATGGACCACATCACGGAAATCCATGTGATCGGCCATCTTGCCTTTGAAGGTCACCTTCACGGACTCGGGGATCGGCATCGATGCTTCCCCGGTGGCCAGCGCCAAGGCAACAGTGCCGGAATCCGCACCAAATGCCACGCCCTTTGACATCCGCGTGTGGCTGTCACCGCCGATGATGATCGCCCAATCATCGACTGTAATGTCGTTAAGTACCTTGTGGATCACATCTGTCATCGCATGGTACGCGCCCTTGGGGTCGCGCCCGGTTACCAGGCCGAATTTGTTCATGAATGCCATGAGCTTCGGTGTGTTGGCCCGCGCCTTCGCATCCCAGACAGATGCAGTGTGACAGCCCGACTGATAGGCACCGTCCACGGAAGGTGACAGGACGGTCGCCGCCATCGCCTCAAGCTCTTGCGCCGTCATCGGACCCGTGGTGTCCTGCGACCCCACGATGTTGACCCGCACCCGCACGTCAGAACCTGCATGCAGCATTGTCCCCGGTGTGGCACCAACCGAATTGGCGTTGAAAATCTTTTCGACCGCAGTCATGCCCTGACCTTCGTGGCTGATCTCTTTCGAAGGGGCAAAGACCGCCGGTGCTTCGATCCCCAGCGTTTCGGCCGCAAAAGTCTGCAGCTTCATACCAAAGACAATAGCGTAAGAACCGCCCGCCTTCATGAATTCCATTTTTTGGGGCGTGAACGATCCGGCCATATCGACCAGTTCATCCTTGCCATCCGCGCTGTACAGCTTCTTGGACTTTGTGTTGATGGTCAGCACTGTGCCGGTTTCGACGGAATAACGCTGTTCCAGCACCGGGTTGCCATCGTTGTTGAAGATCGGCTTGCCATCCTCGCCCATCTTCTTGATCCAGTTCTTCAGGTCGACACCAATCCCGCCCGTCACGCCAACCGTGGTCAGAAAGATCGGAGAGATTCCGTTTGTTCCGGCCACGACCGGAGCGATGTTGATAAACGGCACATAGGGCGACGCCTGCTTGCCCGTCCACAGCGCCACGTTGTTGACCCCTGACATCCGGGAGGATCCGACGCCCATAGTCCCCTTCTCGGCAATCAGCATAACGCGCGCATCGGGATGCTTCAGCTTAAGTGCCTCGATCTCTTTCTGCGCCTCCTCGGACATCATGCACTTGCCGTGCAACTCGCGGTCGGCGCGGGAATGCGCCTGGTTGCCCGGGCTAAGCAGGTCGGTGGAAATATCGCCTTCTGCGGCGATATAAGTCACGACCTTTATCTCTTCGTCGATGTCGGGAAGTTTGGTGAAAAACTCGGCGTTGGCGTAGCTTTGAAGCAGTTCGACGGCAATCGCGTTGCCAGCTTCATAGGCCTCTTTGATCCGGTCAGTGTCAGCTTCGTAAAGGAAGACCTGTGTCTTCAGGACTTCTGCCGCTTCCTTGGCGATGCCCTCATCCGTGCCAAGCGCCAGGTCCAGTAGCACTTCGACCGAAGGCCCGCCTTTCATGTGACTAAGCAATTCAAAGGCGAAGGTTGGCGTGATTTCATCTACCTCGACCTCTCCCAGAACGATCTCTTTCAGGAAGCGGGCCTTGACACCCGCAGCACTCGTGGTGCCGGGCAACGTGTTGTAAGTAAAGAAGTCGAGGCAATCGTCACGGTGCAGGCTGTTTGCATCCTTGATGTACCCAATGACCTCTTCGGTCAAAGCGCCATCATCGATGGGCTTCGGGCTCAACCCCTGTTCTTTTCGTGTTTCGATTTCGGTCAGGTATTCAGTATAAAGGGTCATGGGTCTATCCGCGTCTGGCATTCCGCTGGGCCGGCGCCACGATATCCACGCGCCGATCTGCAATTGTATGCTGTAGTATACAATAAAAAACCAAGTTCAAGTCGACGGCGTACAGAATTCTGCCGCAAAAAGATAAAATTCTGGCGATCCGTGCGCTGCGCCGACGTAAACGCATCGCATCAAATGCTCAAGGCTGACCCAAATCCCTGCGCTGTATGTCGCACAGCTAAACGGATTCTGTACGCACCCAAGACACATGGCATCCCTGGCGCACGATCATTGACGGATCGCGAGACAGCAATCAGGCATCAGGCTGATGAATTCGGGCTTGGGTGCTTTGTGCTGGACGATCAGGTTTGTAAGATAATACTGACGGCTCAACAGGTCGTTGATGCCCCAAGGAACGCCAATGGATTTCAGCAGTCTCACGCTCAGCCCGGCGCTGGCGACCCTGATCTTCTGCCTCACCTGTCTGGCGGGGCATAGGTATCGGCGTGTGTGGAAGGCCGAAGGGCCCATTTATCAATATTGGGTCTTCGGTTTGCTTGCGGCCAGCGGCCTTCTGATCCTTGGATTTATTCCGGTCGACTTGCCCGGTTAAGCCGTGTGATCAAGACCGGACCGCTCCAGCATTTTTCGGGCACGTGGGCATTCAAGCCGGTCTTTCAAAGGTGAATCAGGGTCGATTTCCTTGTGGCAAACCAGACATTCATTGCCGTCACCAATGGCGTTAAGACCGCCGCAGCTGCCCTTGATCCGCTTGTTCATAAAGATCACGCCAAGCGACATTCCCAGCGTCACCAAAAGAAGAAACAGAAAAGTCAGCAGGAAAGTGGCCATGTCTGGTGCCTCGTTTGACTTTTGCTAAGCGGTAAGAGCTTCAAATCTGGGACTGACGTATGTCTTGAAGGCCTGTTGTTCAACGCCGGGGCGACGCTCGATGAACTGAACCGCAATATCCTGCGCTGCCGCAACCTCGAGCCCCTTCTCGCGACCGAGGATAAGCATCGCAGTTGACCACGCATCCGCAAGCATCGCGTTATCTGCAAGCACAGTCGCAGAAGCGGTCTCATGCGTCACGGGGTACCCCGTGGTCGGGTCAATCAAATGCGAAAAGCGCTGACCGTCCACCTCGAAATAGTTGCGGTAGTCGCCGGACGTTGCCAGGCCCATACCAGACAGCCCTACAACACCGGCAAGCGTACGGTCCCCTGGGTTGGGCACTTCGATCCCGATCTGCCAGGCCAACCCATCGGGATTGAGGCCCGCCGTATAAAGATCGCCACCAATTTCGACCATGTAGTCCTTCAGGCCAAAGGCCTCGAGAACCTGACCGATGTGATCGGCGCCATAGCCCTTGCCGATCCCTGCCAGATAGATCTGCGCTTGCGCGTGGCGCTTGGCCATGTGGTCGCCGTTCAAGTTCAATACGTTCTGATGGCCAGCGATCTCCATCGCTTCGGCGACCGCATCAGAGTTCGGCACAGTTGCCGCACCGGGCGCGCCAAAGCCCCACAATTCGATCAAACCGCCGATGGTTGTGTCAAAGCGTCCTTCACTTGCTTCATGCACATGTGCGGATGCGTTCATGACGCGCGATAGTTCGGGTGACATCGTCTGTGTCGCGCCACCTGATGCGGCATTGAAGCGCGCAATTTCTGACCCATTGTCCCAATTCGAAAGCTTCCGCGTGACATCGGCAAGGGCCGTGTCAATCGCCTCTTTGATCTCGGGCTTGTCCAACGTTCCATCGTGATCTATAGCGACAACATTGTAAGTTGTCCCCATGGAAAAACCTGTAATCTCAATAAGATGAGTGCGGTTTTTACATGCAGCCAAGGCAAGTGTCATGGCGAGAAACGTACGGCGGTGCAATTTGAGTGAGGCGGTCACAGAAAGTCCCCTTCTTGCGCGGTCGCGTTGGCCTTAGACCAATTTGTAAAATCTTCAACCTCAATATGGTCAAAGTCATAAAAAAGCTCTAGCACCGACGCGGCCACACCGTAAGCCAATCGGCCGTAAACGGCTATCATCAACTGAAGGTCTCTAAAGTGAAGCAATTTGTGCTCCGAAAAGGCTTGAACCTGCCGATCTCCGGTGCCCCAAGATCAGACGTAGAGGAGGCCCGCGCCGTCACTTCCGTCGGGCTGCTGGGTGCCGACTACATTGGCCTGAAACCAAGTATTCTTGTTGCAGAGGGCGACGAGGTGGTCGCCGGCACTCCGATCATGATCAACAAGACGATGCCCGAAGCACAGATCGTCGCGCCCGTTTCCGGAAAGGTCCGTACCATCAGCCGAGGGGCGCGCCGCAAGCTCATCAGCGTCGTGATTGATACGCACGAATCCTCTGCCGCACCGGTAGACTTTTCAAAGGTCGGTGACAGCACCACCCGTGACGGGATTGTCGAGCGGCTGTGCGCGGCCGGTTTGTGGACATCGTTCCGCACACGCCCCTATTCCAAGATCCCTGCACCGGACGGCGCACCAATCGCCATCTACGTGACCGCAACGGATACAGAGCCGTTGGCACCCAACCCACAGATCGCGATCACCGAAGATGCAGAGGCGTTTGAGGCGGGACTGAAGACAGTTGCCGCACTGACGGACGGTCCGACCTATCTGTGCCAAAGCTCTGATGCCCCCTTGCCCGGCAGCAACTTGGCAGGTGTTGAAGCCGTCAATTTCAGCGGTCCGCATCCCGCAGGACTGGCTGGCACTCACATGCATTTTCTGACGCCGCCACAACCCGACCGGTATGTCTGGACGATCGGGTATCAGGATGTGATCGTGATCGGCCGCCTGATGCTGACCGGAACATATGATGCAAGCTGCATCATTGCGCTGGCGGGGCCCGCGTGCACAGACCCGCGTCTGGTGCGCACCGTCGCAGGCGCATCGCTTGCAGATTTGTGTGCAGACGATTTGCCTGACCTCCCCGTCAGGATGATCTCCGGCTCGGTTCTGAGCGGACGGGCTGGCGAAGGCGACGATGCCTATCTGGGCCGCTACGCCCGACAGGTCACGCTCATCGAAGAGGACAAGACGCAGATCCCGATGGGATGGATCCGCCCGATGATTTCCAAATACGCGGTCCAGCCCGTTCTTGGATCTGCCCTCGCCAAGCGAACCTTCCCGCTGAGCTCAAACTTGAACGGCGGTCGCCGCGCCATGGTTCCGCTGGGCACGTTCGAAGAGCTGATGCCGCAGGATTTTCTGCCGACACAATTGCTGCGCGCCTTGCTGGTGATGGACACTGATCAAGCCCAGCTTCTGGGGGCGCTTGAACTGGATGAAGAGGATCTTGGCCTCGTTGGCTTTGCCTGTCCCGCCAAGTACGAATATGGAATCGCCCTGCGCGATTGCCTCGCAAAAATCGAGAAAGAAGGGTAAGTTATGGGGCTTCGCAACTTCTTCGACAGGATCGAGCCGCAATTCACCAAAGGCGGCAAGTGGGAGCGCTATTTCCCCATCTACGAGATGGTAGAGAGCTTTCTCTACACGCCCAAAACTGTCACGACCGCGGCACCGCACGCGCGATCATACATCGATATGAAGCGGATCATGACCTACGTCGTTCTGGCGACGGTCCCGTGCATTCTGATGGCACTGTACAACACCGGCTACCAGACAAACCTCGCGATTGCCGAATTTGGCCCCTCGGGTTGGCGCGCAGCCATCATCGGCGGTCTGGGGATCGGGTTTAACCCGCTCAATCCCCTCGCGAACATGCTGCATGGGCTTTTGTACTTCCTGCCCATCTACATTGTGACATTGGTGGCCGGTGGCATCTTCGAAGTCATTTTCGCAACCGTGCGCAAACACGAGGTGAACGAGGGCTTTCTTGTCTCGTCCATGCTCTACGCGCTGATCCTGCCCGCAACGACGCCGCTCTGGCAGGTGGCCCTCGGCATCATCTTTGGCGTGGTGATCGGCAAGGAAGTCTTTGGCGGCACGGGCAAGAACTTCCTCAACCCGGCCCTGACCGGTCGGGCGTTCCTGTACTTTGCCTATCCCGCCCAACTGTCCGGCGACAGCGTCTGGGTGCCCGTCGACGGGTTTACCGGGGCTACAGCGCTGGCCGTCAGCGCGTCTGACGGGTTTCAGGAACTGGCCGCGCGCGGCATGACCTGGTGGGACAGCTTCCTGGGCTTTGTGCCGGGGTCGCTGGGCGAAACATCGACACTGGCAGCGCTGCTGGGTCTTGTCTTCCTGCTGGCGACAAAAATCGCCAACTACCGAATGGTGCTGGGCTGTCTTGGCGGGATGATCGGCTTCTCGCTCTTGCTGAATGCGATAGGGTCCGACACCAACCCGATGTTCGCCCTGCCCTGGTACTGGCACCTCGTGCTGGGCGGATACGCCTTTGGCCTTGTCTTTATGGTGACGGAACCGGTCTCGGGTGCGCATACCAATATGGGTCGCTATATCTATGGCGCGCTGATCGGTGTCATGGTTGTGATGATCCGGGTGATCAACCCTGCCTTCCCCGAAGGTATGATGCTCGCGATCCTGTTCGGAAACGTGTTTGCGCCGCTCATCGACCACTTTGTCGTACAGGCGAACATCAAGCGGAGGGCAAAGCGCAATGTCTGACCAAGACCCGCAAAACGCACCCAAAGGGCCCATCGGGCGATTCCTTGCCCTGCCCCCCGACTCGGTCGGCAAAACAATCTTTGTTGCCGTCGCGGTCTGCCTCGTGGCGTCCATGATCGTGTCATCAGCCGCGGTTGCGTTGCGTCCGGCGCAGGCTGTGAACGCGTTGAAAGACAAGCAGGTCAATATTTTGCAGGTGGCCGGCGTTCATGACCCTGAGGTCGATGTGATCAAAGCGTTCTCGGTGTTCGAGCCCCAAGTGCTCGAGCTGGCAACCGGGCAATTCTCGGATACGTTCGATCCAGCCACCTTTGATGATCGTGCGGCTGCCGACGATCCGGCAACGTCGCAAGCACTCGAAAACGATCCCGCAGGCATCGGCCGCCTGTCTGACTACGTCACCGTGTATCTGCTGCGCGATGACGCGGGCGAGATTGACAAGGTCATCCTGCCCATCCACGGCTACGGCCTGTGGTCCACGCTCTATGGCTTCATCGCGCTCGAGGAAAACGGCAACGACATCTTCGGGCTGCAATTCTACGATCACGCGGAAACACCGGGCCTGGGGGCCGAGGTGGACAACCCGCGCTGGCGTGCGTTGTGGAACGGTGCCCGGCTGCGCGATGACGCAGGCGCGCTTCAAATCACCGTGGCCAAGACCGCACCGCCTGCGGGCGAGGAATACCACATTGACGCGCTGGCAGGCGCAACGCTGACCTCCGTTGGCGTCGACAATCTGATTAAGTTCTGGATGGGCGAGGCTGGATACGCCCCGTTTCTTGAAAATCTCAAAGCGGGAGGCATCTGATGGCTCATAAACGCAAAGAAATGCTGATCGACCCATTGGTCGACAACAACCCGATCACCTTGCAGGTGCTGGGCATCTGTTCAGCATTGGCCGTGACATCGTCCTTGCAGGTGGCACTGGTGATGACGATCGCCGTGACCTTGGTCACCGGGTTCTCCTCCATGTTCATCTCGATGATCCGGAACCACATCCCCAGCTCCATCCGCATTATCGTGCAGATGGTGATCATCGCCTCGCTCGTGATCCTGGTGGACCAGGTGCTCAAGGCTTACGCCTTCGAGATCTCCAAAACCCTTTCGGTCTTCGTCGGCCTGATCATCACCAATTGCATCGTGATGGGGCGCGCAGAAGCGTTCGCCATGAAAAACCCGCCGCTCGACAGCTTCATCGACGGGGTCGGAAACGGTCTGGGCTACGGGCTTATCCTGATGCTGGTCGGCTTCATTCGCGAGCTGTTCGGCTCGGGCAGCCTCTTTGGCATCACGGTGCTGCCAACAGTCAACAATGGCGGATGGTACGTGCCTAATGGCATGTTGCTGTTGCCGCCATCGGCCTTCTTTATCATCGGCCTGATCATCTGGGCCTTCCGCGCATGGAAACCCAAGCAGGTTGAAGAACGCGAATACAAAATCCAGACGATGGAGCCCCATTGATGGAGAACTATCTCGCCCTCGCCGTCAAAGCGATCTTTGTCGAAAACCTTGCCCTGTCGTTCTTTCTTGGCATGTGCACGTTCATCGCGGTGTCCAAGAAGATTTCGACAGCCATCGGGCTTGGGATTTCGGTTATGGTCGTGCAGTCGATCACGGTGCCCGCCAACAACCTGATCCTGACCTATCTGCTCGCCCCCGGCGCGCTGGCATGGGCCGGGTTCGGTGAGGTTGACCTGACCTTTCTTGGCCTGATCTCCTATATCGGAGTGATCGCCGCTCTCGTGCAAATCCTCGAGATGGTGCTCGATAAGTACTTCCCGCCGCTCTACAACGCGCTGGGTGTGTTCCTGCCCCTGATCACCGTGAACTGCGCCATCCTCGGTGGGTCGCTGTTCATGGTTGAACGCGGGTACGATTTCGGCGAAAGCGTCACCTATGGCGTCTCGTCCGGGTTTGGCTGGGCCTTGGCCATCACGGCCATGGCGGGCGTGCGCGAAAAGCTGAAATACTCTGACATCCCCGACGGCCTGCAGGGCCTCGGCATCACCTTCATCACCGCGGGCCTCATGGCCATGGCGTTCATGTCGTTCTCCGGCGTGAAACTGTAAGGGGCGATTGTTATGGCAACCTTTGGTCTTGGTATTCTTCTGTTCACGTTGATCGTGCTGGCGCTGGTGACAATCATCCTCGCCGCCCGGTCAAAGCTTGTCTCAAGCGGCAATGTGAACATCACCATCAATGGCGAAAAGACGATCTCGGTGCCCGCCGGTGGCAAGCTCTTGCAAACCCTGGCCGAGCAAAAGCTCTTTGTACCGTCGGCCTGCGGCGGCGGCGGCACCTGCGCCCAATGCCGCGTGCGCATCCATTCCGGTGGCGGGTCCATCCTGCCCACCGAAGAAAGCCACATCACCAAGCGCGAAGCCTCTTGTGGTGACCGCCTGTCCTGTCAGGTTGCGGTCAAGCAGGATATGGAGGTCGAGGTGCCCGAAGAGGTGTTCGGCGTCAAAAAGTGGGAATGCACGGTTCGGTCGAACGAAAACGTGGCGACGTTCATCAAGAACCTCGTGCTGGAATTGCCCGAAGGCGAGGATGTGAACTTCCGCGCGGGTGGCTACATCCAGATCGAAGCGCCCCAGCACGCGCTGAGCTATGATGATTTCGACGTTCAGGAAGAGTATCGCGAGGATTGGGACAAGTTCAATCTGTGGCAATACAAGTCCACTGTGGCAGAGCCGATTGAGCGGGCCTATTCGATGGCCAACTACCCCGAGGAAAAGGGGCTGATCATGCTCAACGTCCGGGTGGCCTCGCCGCCTCCGGGATCAGATGTCCCCCCGGGGCAGATGTCGTCCTACATCTTCAATCTCAAGCCCGGCGACAAGGTGACAATTTCCGGCCCGTTTGGCGAGTTTTTCGCCCGCGATACGCAAAAGGAAATGGTGTTCATTGGCGGCGGCGCGGGCATGGCGCCCATGCGCAGCCACATCTTCGACCAGCTCAAGCGCCTCAAAAACCGCGATCGCAAGATCACGTTCTGGTACGGTGCGCGGTCGAAAAAAGAGATGTTTTTTGTCGAGGATTTCGACGAGCTGGCCAAGGAGTTTCCCAACTTCACCTGGCACGTTGCCCTCTCGGACTCGCTGCCAGAAGATGAGTGGACGGGATACACGGGCTTCATTCACAACGTGCTGCATGATGAATATCTCAAGGATCATCCCGCACCAGAAGACTGCGAATATTACATGTGTGGTCCTCCAATCATGAACTCATCCTGCATCA
Source organism: Tateyamaria sp. LSS28 (assembly GCF_059611725.1). Taxonomy (NCBI): domain Bacteria; kingdom Pseudomonadati; phylum Pseudomonadota; class Alphaproteobacteria; order Rhodobacterales; family Roseobacteraceae; genus Tateyamaria; species Tateyamaria sp. LSS28. The sequence continues at coordinate 499,834 of NZ_JCAPFI010000002.1, forward strand.
ACATGCTGATGGACCTTGGTGTCGATCGCGAAGATATCATGCTGGATGATTTTGGAGGCTAGTGGGCCTGCCCCCGCTGCGTCGGGAGTGGGCGTGGATACTGGCCAATACATCACGGATACCTTCAGTAGCCACATTGTCCGCTAGGCTATGGGGAACGACCAAAAGGTGCCGCTTGTTTTGGATGCGATGAACATGGCGGTTACACCGCGCAACCTCTACGGTGTGCCCGGGTCGCCATACAAGTCGAGTACGTTGCATGGGGCTACCCCCCTCGCGTCACCTTTCCGCTTTGGGCTATGAGTCTCCGACCAGATGGAAAGGAACCGCCGCTGACAGGCAGGCGTCTCCATACCCATAACCGCGCATACAACCGGGGAAACTCCAACTCGACTATTTCGGCTGGGCTTTAGGGTCTTCTTGTTGGATATGGTCTGGAGTATAGCCCACGTAAGACAATGGAAGTCGCAGATGGAAAAGACATTCAACGCAGCCGAGGCCGAACCGCGCATATACAAGATGTGGGAAGATTCAGGCGCGTTTGCAGCCGGGGCCAATGCCAAACCCGGTGCGGACACATTCTGTATTCAACTGCCCCCGCCCAATGTGACCGGTTTTTTGCATGTGGGCCACGCGTTTAACCACACGTTAATGGACATGCTGACCCGTTGGAAGCGGATGCAGGGATATGATGTCCTGTGGCAGCCCGGGCTGGATCACGCGGGCATCGCAACCCAGTTGATGGTTGAAAAACAGATGGCCGCGGATGGAGAGAACCGGAAACGGTCCGAGATGCCCCGGGACGAATTCATCTCGAAAGTTTGGGACTGGAAAGCGGACAAGGGTGGCGTGATCGAAAAGCAGGCTCGTCGTCTGGGCGATAGTATGGATTGGGAACGCTCGGCCTTTACCATGTCCGGGGCTGCAAGCGCACCCGCGACAGAGAAGCCCGGTAACTTCCATGACGCCGTGCTCAAGGTCTTTGTGCAGATGTACAACGATGGCCTGATCTATCGCGGCAAACGACTGGTCAACTGGGACCCCCATTTTGAAACGGCAATTTCCGATCTCGAAGTCGAGAACAATGAAGTTGACGGCCATATGTGGCACTTCAAATACCCGCTCGCGGATGGGCAAACCTATGAATATGTCGAGAAGGACGAAGACGGCAACGTCACCCTCCGCGAGATGCGCGACTACATCTCAATCGCCACGACCCGGCCGGAAACAATGCTGGGCGACGGCGCCGTTGCGGTACACCCCGAGGACAAGCGATATGCCCCCATTGTCGGTAAGCTTTGCGAAATCCCGGTTGGCCCCAAGGAACACCGCCGCCTGATCCCAATCATCACCGATCGCTACCCCGATCCGGATTTCGGGTCCGGTGCGGTCAAGATCACCGGCGCGCATGACTTCAACGACTACGAAGTTGCAAAACGCGGCAACATCCCGATGTACAACCTCATGGACACCAAGGCGCACATGCGCGACGACGGTGAACCGTATGCCACAGCGGCCGCCAGCGCACAGCGCATTGCCCGGGGTGAAGAGGGTTTCGACGAAGGCAAAGTTGCCGCGATGAACCTCGTCCCCGATGAATACCGGGGCCTTGACCGACTTGAGGCGCGCGCGCGCATCGTCGCGGATATCACGGCAGAGGGGAACGCGGTTATGATCGCAAACCCGGCGCTTGAAACCGCCGAGGCACCCGATGGCGACCAGCTTGAACTGCCTGCGACTATCCCGTTCGTAGAGGCCAAAAAAATCATGCAACCGTTCGGCGACCGCTCCAAAGTGGTCATCGAACCGATGCTGACCGACCAATGGTTTGTGGACTCGTCCAAAATCGTTCAGCCCGCGCTGGATGCCGTCCGCGAAGGCCGGGTCAAGATCATGCCGGAATCTGGCGAAAAGGTCTTTTATCACTGGCTGGAAAACATCGAACCCTGGTGCATCTCGCGGCAGCTCTGGTGGGGGCACCAGATCCCGGTTTGGTTCGGACCTTCTGTTACGCCCCAGGGCGAGCTCTCCGCACAAAATCAATTGCAGTTCTGCGCACCCAACCATGGAGCGGCAGTAGAACTAGCCAAGGCAAAGTACAAAGAACTCTTAGGCTACGAAGTCGAAATCGACGACTTTCAAATGATCGAAGGCGATTGGGCTGAACGAGTAAAAGCGGCGGGACATCATGTCGCTACAGCGGACGCTTCATGGGGTTTTACCGATGAAGGTCGGATCACAGAAATCGCTATCTCCCGGGATGAAGACGTTCTAGACACCTGGTTCTCCTCCGGGCTCTGGCCCTTTGGTACGCTCGGTTGGCCCAACGAAAACGACCCGGCGATGAAATACTTCCCCGGCGACGTTCTCGTCACCGGCCAGGACATCCTGTTCCCTTGGGTTGCGCGGATGATGATGATGTCGCAAGCCGTCCTGCAAGACGATCCATTCCACACCGTCTACCTGCACCAGCTTGTCCGCGACGCGAAGGGCGAGAAGATGTCGAAGACGCGCGGCAACGTCATCGACCCGCTCGACATGATCGACGCCTACGGCGCAGATGCTCTCCGTTTTTCCAACGCGCAAATGGCGGCCTTGGGCGGTGTTCTGAAAATCAGCGAAGACCGGATCAAGGGGTATCGCAACTTCGGCACAAAACTGTGGAACGCCTTCAGCTTCGCCGATCACTACCAGATCCCCTATCTGGGCGACGCAGCACGACCCGAAGCCACGCAGACGCTCAACAAGTGGATTATCGGCGAAACCGGCAAAGTCCGCGAGGCCGTCGATGCGGGCATGGAAAGCTACCGGTTCAATGATGCGGCCGACGCGCTTTACGCATTCACCTGGGGCAAAGTCTGCGACTGGTATCTGGAGTTTTCCAAACCCATCCTGCAAGGCGATGATGCGGCGGCCAAGGCCGAGACCGAACAGACTCTGCGCTGGGTGCTTGATCAATGCCTGATCATGCTGCACCCGATCATGCCGTTCATTACTGAAGAGCTTTGGGGGCTGGCGGGCGACCGCGCCAAAATGCTCATCCACGCCGATTGGCCGGAATACGGGACGGAACTGGTCGACGTTGATGCAGACCGCGAAATGAACTGGGTGATCGGGCTAATCGAAAGCATCCGTTCTGCGCGCGCGCAAGTCCATGTGCCGGCAGGCGCAAAAGTGCCATTGCTTGTCATGGGACTAGACACCAAGGGACAATCGGCCTGGGACAACAACGCGGCACTGATCCAGCGGCTGGCCCGGATCGAAAGCCTGGAACACGTGGACAGTTTCCCCAAAGGCTGCGTCACAATTCCCACGGATGGCGGGACCTTTGGGATCCCGCTGGAAGGGTTGATTGACGTGGGCTCGGAAATTGCGCGTTTGGAAAAGACGATGCAGAAGCTGGGCAAAGAACTGGGCGGGCTGCGTGCCCGGCTGAACAACCCGAAATTCGTGGCCTCAGCGCCGGATGAGGTGGTCGCAGAAGCCAAGGAAAACCTGCGCTTGCGCGAAGGGGAAGAGGCTGAAATGAAAGCGGCCATCGCCCGACTTCAGGAACTCGGCTAAAAACAGCAAGGGGCGGTCCAAGGGCCGCCCCACGTCTTTACTCGTCCAATCAAATCGCCGCCGCAGGTGTCTTGGGCGTACAACTATTGGAATATATAGCCTACGGAAAACAGATTGATCCCCGTTCACCGCAGCGGCCCAAAATCTGAAGGAAGAACGCTGATCCGACAGCTGTCCACCTGCAGCGAAGGTCTGCTTCCCGCCCACCGTACCAAGAAGGCTAGAGAGATGTTGTTTCGAGCTTGAGCCAGTAACGTGTGTACCGCCTCTCCCCAGTGCGGGTGACGGCACCCATTTAAACGAAGTTCTGTAGGTCCCTCGTCGCTGTCGCGCGGGACGTGCAAGTAATTGAAATGTAGTTCTCGGCGCTCAGGCCACCCTTAAAACCCTCGGGGCCTTCACGGAAGATCCGCTCGATCGCTTTGGCCTACCGCTCGTTCAACCTTTCGCGGTGATGGTCGTAGAAATGTGCCTTCGTGATGAAGAACCCGACACGATCAAGAGTAACCTGTTGCGCTGTCAGAACGATTTCGGCGAACCAATCCAGCTAGGGCGCGACCTCCAATGTCTTCTGGTGCTGCTCAAGCTGGTCATAGTACACCTTCCGCGCCCGCTCAATCGTAAAAGCCAAAGCAATGAGGCTCGGCTGGCCGATGTTCTGAGCCAGCGACTTCTCTGCCATGGCCCGCCCCAAACGCCCTTTTCCGTCCTCAAAGGGATGGGTGCTTTCAAAGTAGAGATGACTGAGACCTGCCCGCGTTAGCGCCGGTAACGGTTCTTCCGCACCCGGCGCGGTCTTGTTGAACCAATCGACATACCGGTCCATCTCGTCTGGAACCTGCGCGGATGACGGTGCCTCAAAATGCATGACCGGCCAATCAAGGCGGCCCGACACAATTTGCATCGCGTCTTCGTGCTGCCGATAGGCACCGACCGCTTCCAGATGCCGGTCATGGGACAAGAGCATCTCGTGCCACCGGAACAGGGTCTCATGCGTGAGCGGCTCGGCATAGGTGGAGTAGACATCGACCATCATCTCGGCCACGCCCTGCTCACGTGGTTTGCTCGGATACTTGTCCAGCGCCAAACCAAGTTGTCGGCGGAGCGAGGATTGTACGCTGAGCCGGTCGAGCATCTCACCTTCGATGGCACTGGTCTTCATGGCTTCATCGCTCAGCAGGTCGATGCGAAGCTGATCACGCTCCGATGGGCTAACATATGGTGGACGGCACCCAGAACTTCACCCGATGAAGTAGGAAACGCTACTCAAGCTGTGGTAAGTCTCGCAAAGTCTGCAAATCGAACGTCGCCAGAAACGTCTCTGTCGTCACGAAGGTATTTGGCACACCCGGCCTGGGCGCTCTTGGCCCGCTCGCAATCAGATCCTTCTAGCGCAGCCGAGACAGAAGATCGTGACTGCCGCGTCCGCGCCCTTGGCGCGAAGTTTTGAAGCCACGGCCCGAAGTGCTCTCTCCCTTTGAGCCAGTTCTCGTGAAATTCCGATCGCGTCTTCGATCCCATCAAGTAGGCGTTTCTGGATTCTCAGCTCGGCTCCATGCACGTCTGCAACCAGGTCCCGCAACATCGCTTTCGTGAGGCGATGTGCCGAAACTGGCAAGATCGTTTTGTTCTGCGCACGCGCCAAGACCGCATCAGAAAGCAGACACGCCAACCGCTCTGCCCGGTCATCTGCCTCAAGGACTGCCCGTATCACCGAAACACATTCCGCAAGCGACCAATGTATGATTGCTTGGTTGGCCCCCGCCCGTATCCAGTCTGCCACTTCATCCTCAAAGTTTGGACCGAGAAAGTCCTTCAGGCTCGTACGCGAATCCCTGCCTCGGGCGGCAACCCGGCCAGCAGCGCGTAAGCCAGCAACTGCCAGATTAGCATAATGGTCACGATCCGCGGCCAGCAGTTCGTTCAATGGCCACGCCCGGGTACAGGTGCGCCTCCAGCCAAGGATGGGGAAATAGTGTTTCAGGCGCATGGGCCTCACTCTTTGGCAAACAGATGCGGTTGGGCCGGTTTCAATCCACCCGCGATGTCCCGCGCACGCAGTTCGCACTCTGCATGGGACATATTTCGCATCAGGACATCAGCCTAATGCGGGGACTTTGCCGCCGTTTGCGATGCGGTCCGCGACATCACCGAGGTCATAGCCCGCCGCTGCCGTCGCGGTCAGAATATCAGACGTAGCGTGGGTGCACGCCACATGGAAAGCCCATAGCATCGCCAAGCGCGTGCCGGTGCGACAGTAGGCCAGCAGCGGGTGCGGTCCGTCCTGAAGCGCTGTCGCAAAGGCGGTCACGTCGTCATCGATGATCTGTCCAGATGTCACTGGGATGGTGCACGCTTCGAGCCCAGCCGCTTCCGCAGCGGCCGCGATCTCGGCAAAACCGGGCTGGTCTGTCCCTTCCCCGTCGGGGCCGTTGTAGATGATTGTCTTGAAGCATGCTGCCTTGATCGCTGCCATATCCGCGAGATGGATCTGAGGGCTGACCGTCAGGACGTCGGTGATCTTTTTCATGTCCGTCTTAGGCATCCCCTTTCGGCGCTACAACGCGTTGATCGGGACCTTGAGCATCGGGTTGCCATCTGCATCGGTCGGCACCTCGCCTGCGCGCATATTCACTTGCAGCGACGGAATAATAAGCTTGGGCATGTCCAGTTGCGCATCGCGTTCGGTGCGGAACTTAATGAATTCCCTCTTTGTCTTGCCGCCGCCAACGTGGATGTTGTGCGCCTTCTCTTCGCCCACCGTCGTTTCCCATGCGATGTCTCGACCACCGGGGCCGTAATCGTGGCACATGAACAGGCGCATGTCGTCCGGCAGCGCCAACACCTTCTGGATGCTATCAAAAAGCTCGCCCGCGTCCCCGCCGGGAAAGTCCGCACGTGCCGATCCGCCGTCGGGCATAAAAAGAGTATCACCCACGAAGGCGGCGTTGCCTATGACATGCACCATGCAGGCCGGGGTATGGCCCGGCGTAGCCATGGCAAAGCCCTGCATGTTGCCGACCCGGTAGGTATCGCCGTCCTCGAACAGTGCATCGAACTGGCTGCCATCGCGCTGGAACTCGGTGCCTTCGTTAAACACCTTCCCGAACGTGTCCTGCACCACCATGATTTTTGACCCGACGCCGATCTTGCCGCCCAGCCGCTGCTGGATATAGGGCGCTGCACTCAGATGATCAGCATGGACGTGGGTTTCGATGATCCACTCCAGCGTGCCACCCATCTCGGTGACGCGCGCGATCATGGTGTCTGCATGCCCGGAGGTGATCCGCCCGGCGGCGTAGTCGATGTCCATGACGCTGTCGATGATGGCGCAGGCACCCGAGGTCGGATCCTTGGCGATGTAGCTGATGGTGTTGGTGGATTCGTCAAAAAATGCCTCGACCAGTGGTGTGGTATCCATGTCTACGGGATAGGATGTCATGCGATGTCCTCCGATGTGCATGTTTTGGTGGGCGTCACGGCGCGACCTTGTTCCGCGCGATTGGTGCGAGCAGTCGGCGCAGGCCGAACCCAGCAACCACCGCCACCAGGAACAACGCAACCTCCCATCGCCCGGTGCCGAGCGCCGGAATGGCCGCGCCAGGGCAGAACCCCGCGATGCCCCAGCCGATGCCGAAGAGGGCAGACCCGCCGACCAGTTTCCCGTCAATCTCAGTGCCTGTAGGCACCTGGAACCGCCCTCCGAACAGCGGCGCGTCCCGCCGCCACACCAGCCGGTAACCAACGAAGGTGACCACCAGAGCGCCACCCATGACAAAGGCAAGGCTGGGGTCCCACGTGCCAACCAGGTCAAAGAAATTAAGAACCATGGCCGGGTCCATCATGCCGGAAATAGCAATTCCGGTGCCAAAAACAATCCCTGTGACTAGGGCGAACAGGAGTTTCATCGCTTACCCTCCCAACACGTGGCGAATGACAAAAACAGTGATGGCAGCCGTCGCCATGAACGTCGGAACGGCCACCAGCGACCGGACGGACAGGCGCGACAAACCGCAGACCCCGTGGCCGGACGTGCACCCGGACCCAAGGCTTGCGCCAAGCCCAACGATGACACCGCCCACAACGATCATTGCCGGGCTGATGGGTACGTTAATCGCGGGCATCTCGCCCGTGGTGACAAAGATCAATCCGGGCGCAAGGATCATGCCCACCATCAGGGCAAGACGCCACGACAGCTCCTCCCGGTTCTCGAAGAACACGGCACCTGACAGGATACCCGTTGCGCCAAAAATGCGCCCAAGCCCCAGCATCAGAAGGACTGTACCAAGGCCGATGGCAAGCCCGCCGCCAAAAGACAGGACGGGTGTAAACGCGGTCTCCATGTCAGCAGTCCCGGCAGGTCTTGAGCCCGAGGATCGAATAGATCGGGCACATTTTCAGCGTCGATGTGGCCAACATCACGATGCCGATCGCCGCAGCACCATATTTGAACAGGGGCGCCGCAAAGAGCGGCAGACCGCTCAGAAATGCGATGTACAAAAGACCAACGCCCAAGCCAGCGCGAAAAATGCGGTCAACAGTTCCAACGTTCACAGTCATGCGAAATCCTCCAGCGCGTTCATTCTGTTCTCAGGATACTGGCTTGGTTCCCTCACTTCAGTGATATTGTCACCAAACTGGAAAGGATTTCCGGGGTTCAGGTGCTGTCTGCAATCGCGCGCAGGCCTTCAAGCTCTTTCAAGATGATGTGTCCGCGCGTCTGCTGGATCAGCCCGCGTTTGGAAAAGTCCTGCAACACGCGCGAGATGACCTCGCGTGCTGTGCCAAGTTCGCTGGCAAGCTGTTGGTGTGTCGCGGAAATCTGCGTGTTGTTCCCAGCCAATGCAATCAGCCGTTCAGCCAACCGCACGTCGATGCGGCCAAAGGCGACATCATCAACCACACGCAAAAGATCAATCAACCGGCGCGAATAGGCTGCGAACACAAAGCTGCGAAATGCGGGTTCTTCGGCGACCAATCGGTCAAAGGCGGGGCGCGGAAGGATCACAGCCACAACATCCGTCTCTGCTAGGCCCTCGGCGTTGTAAGCCTCTTCGGCCAACATGCAGGCGGTCGTCAGAACACAGCTTTCCCCAGCCTCAACCCGATAAAGTACGATGTCTCGGCCACCTTCGGACGTTTGCGACACACGGATTGTGCCATCAACCAGGAACATGAGGCTGTCTGGGATATTGTCAGGGCCAAATACCGTCCTGCCTGCTTGCAGGCGCACAATGCGCGCGCTGTCTAAAAGTCGGTCGCGCACCTTGCGCGGCAGGGCCGCCATCCCCTGAAAGCGCTCCGTCCAGTCGCCAATACCCATCGTTCCCTGATCCTTGAGTTTTGCGGCCAACGATCTTTGCGCTTTGGTCCGATTCCGATGCGGCCAGCGCAACGGGCGTCTTGTCACAGTTGCTCAATACATTCATATTCGAATATAAGAATTAAACGGAGGGATTCAATGCGCCAGTCACGCCGCTCATTTCTGCAAACTGCCGCCGCGGTGCCGCTGGCAGGGATCGCGCCCCGCCTCGCCCGGGCGGACACTTCCCTGGGCTCCGCGACCCTCACCACGATCAGCGACGGCAGCCTTATGCTGCCCGGCAGCTTCATCTTCGACCCCATGCCCAAGGACGAACTGGCCCCGATCCTGACAGATTACGGTATCTCGGACGAGCGGTTGACACCGGAATGCAACCTTGCACTTTACCGCGATGGGACGAACACCGTGCTTTTCGATGTGGGCTCTGGTCCGGACTTCATGCCAACTGCGGGCACTATCCTCGACAGCTTAGACGCGGCCGGGCTCACGCCCGAGGACATCACCCATGTCGTGTTCACCCACGCTCACCCTGATCACATATGGGGTCTGCTCGACGAATTTGACGAACCGCTGTTCTACGACGCCACTTATATGATGGGCCGGACCGAGTGGGATTATTGGTGGGACCCTGAAACCGTGAAAACCATCGGCGACGCGCGCGCCGCTTTTGCCGTGGGCGCCAAGCGCCGGATGGAGGTGATCGAGGACAGTGTGCAGCTTTTTGACGACGGGGAAGAGATCCTGCCCGGCATTGCTGCCGTGTCGACCCCCGGTCACACGCCCGGTCACATGAGCTTCGAGCTGCGAAATGGGTCTGACAGCGCGCTGGTCATCGGGGACGCCATCGGCAATCACCACGTGGCCTTTCGCAAGCCGGAATGGATCAGTGGTTCGGATCAGGACGGCGCCATGGCGGCGGCCACGCGCAAGGTTCTGTTCGATCGGATCACATCCGAGCAGATGCAGATCGTCGGCTTCCACCTGCCGCAAGGTGGCATGGGCCGCGTGGACAAGGATGAAGAGGGGTACGTGTTCGTGCCGGGCGACCTATGATGCGCTGGCTGTTTCTTTTTGCCGCACTCATCCCCCTGCCCGCCAGTGCCAGCGAGGATATCACGGACCAGTACCCCGGTTCCTTGCTCTATTCCAAACCGGTGGAGGTGATCCCGCATGTCTGGTCCGCCATCGGGGCCACAGCCCCGCCGACCTACGAGAACAGCGGCCACAACAACAACCTCAGCTTCATCGTTACCGGCGACGGCGTTGTCGTGATCAATGGCGGGGCTGCCTATCTGTTGGCCAAGGCGCTGCATGACGAGATCAAGGTGATTACCGACCAACCCGTGAAACTCGTCATCGATGAAAATGGTCAGGGCCACGCGATGCTGGGCAATTCCTACTGGGCCGAACAAGGCGTGCCAATCCTCGCCCATGTCGATGCCGCGCACGAGATCGAGGAAAACGGGCACCGTATCCTCGAAGGCATGAAACGCTACAACCGCGACAAGGCCGAGCGCACCTTTGTCGCACCACCCACACAGACGTTCGAGGATCAGGAGATCATCGAGATAGGCGATTTCAGGATTGAGGTGCTGCACCTGGGTCCCGCACATGGCCCCGGTGATACGCAGGTCTGGCTGCCCGAGCAAAGCCTTGTGATTGCGGGCGACATGGCGTTCCACGAACGGATGCTGCCGATTTTTGCCGACACGATGACGGCCGACTGGATCGACACGTGGGAGTGCTGCTTCGAGGCGCTGAACGCCACCTATGTGATCCCCGGCCACGGCCACCCCACCAACATGGATCAGGTCCGCCGCTACACGCGTGACTACCTTGTCTACCTGCGGCAACAGATCGGAGCGCATTTAGACGCGGGCGGTGACTTGGCCAACGCCTACTACGTCGATCAGTCGCCTTACGCCCATCTTGATACATTTGAGGAGTTGGCGACCAAGAACGCTGGCCGCGTCTTTGAACAGATGGAGTTCGAATAAGGCCTTCGCATTTGCGATGGGTCAAAGCGGGCACGCGGTAATACTGGCACATCAAGCACGGGCGGACGAAGACAGGAGCGTACGGTGCTGGAATCCCTGATTGACCGGTTCGGTGACCCGGCGGTGATGTGCGCAGCGGGCCTGTTCGTCGGACTTCTCTTTGGGGCTGCGGCCCTGCATTCCAAGTTTTGCTTGCGCGCCGCCTCGGTCGAGGTGGCAGAGGGTACGCCCGGCCCCCGCCTCGCAATCTGGTTGGTGGCGTTCTTTGCCGCATTGGTCACGGTACAGGCCACGATCCTTACCGGGACACTGGATACCAGCGATGCCCGCCAACTGGCAGCTACAGGTAGCCTGTCGGGCGCAATCATTGGTGGGCTGATGTTCGGCGCGGGCATGATCCTTGCCCGCGGCTGTGTCAGCCGACTTCTGGTTTTATCCGCCACAGGGAACCTGCGGGCCATCATGACGGGGCTTGTCGTGACAATCGTGGCGCAGGCAGCGCTCGGTGGCGCGCTGTTGCCGGTGCGTGAAACGCTCGCTCTGTTGTGGACCATACCTGGCGGATCTGCCCGCAGTATCACAGCCATGATGGGGATGGGTTTGCCTGGACTGACCTCCCTGGCGGCGCTGGCCTTCGTGGCTGCCGTGATCTTTGGCCGCCTGCACCGCGTGCCCTTGTCGGAACTTGCCGCTGCTGCCCTTGTCGGCGTCGCCGTCTGTGTCGGATGGGCGGCCACATATGCCATCTCTCAAGTATCGTTCGAGGTGATCGCGGTGCAATCTGTCACCTTCACCGGCCCTTCCACCGACACGCTAATGGCGCTCGTTGCTGCCCCTAACGTGATCCCCAGCTTCGGCCTGGGCCTTGTCCCGGGTGTGTTCGTCGGCGCCCTTCTTGCCGCGCTCATCAAGGGTGAGGCGCGTGTTCAACGCTTCGATGCAGACACCCCGATGGAGCGCTATCTTGTTGGCGGTGTCCTTATGGGCTTTGGCAGCATGCTTGCGGGTGGCTGCGCGGTCGGTGCGGGCATGGCGGGCGGGTCCATCATGGCGCTGACCGCGTGGGTCGCGGTCTTTTGCATGTGGCTGGGCGCAATGATCACGCATCGCTGGATGGCGTCACGCTCTCAACCGGTTCAATCGGCCTGAACCCTTCTACTGTGCGGCCATCGGACGCCGCGCAAGCTGACACTGGGTCCACAAATCTTCGAGGGCTGCCACCAACCGCTCCACATCCGCTTCGCTGTGCACAGGCGATGGCGTGATGCGCAGGCGCTCTGTCCCCGCGGGGACAGTTGGATAGTTGATGGGTTGGATATAGATTCCATGGTCTCTGAGCAGCGTGTCCGAGATGAATTTGCACTTCACCGGATCACCCACCATCACCGGGATGATGTGACTTAGATTGTCGATGTGCGGCAGTCCGATCTTATCCAGCCGTGCGCGCACTTGCGCGACCCGCGCCTGTTGGGCTGCACGCTCGGTGGTACTTTGTTTCAGATGCCGGATGGACGCCACAGCCCCTGCCGCGACAGCAGGCGGCAAGGCAGTGGTAAAGATGAACCCGCTGGCAAAGGACCGAACGAAATCGCACAGTTCAGCCGAGGCCGCGATGTACCCGCCCATGATGCCAAAGGCTTTGCCCAAGGTCCCTTCGATCACCGTCAACCGATCCATCAAGCCTTCGCGCTCGGCCACACCGCCACCGCGCGGGCCGTAGAGACCTACGGCGTGCACCTCGTCCAGATAGGTCATTGCGTTGTAGCGATCAGCTAGATCACAAATTTCGGCAATGGGGGCGATATCCCCGTCCATGGAATAGACGCTCTCGAACGCGATCAACTTGGGGGCGTTGGCAGGCAGCGCGGCCAACTTCGCCTCAAGATCAGCAACATCGTTGTGCTTCCAGATTACCTTGTGCGCGCGGCTATGGCGGATGCCCTCGATCATGGAGGCATGGTTCAATTCGTCCGACAACACGATACAGGCGGGAATACGCGACGCGAGTGTGCCCAACGCAGCCCAGTTTGACACGTAGCCGGAGGTGAAAAGCAGCGCCGCCTCCTTTCCGTGCAGATCAGCCAGTTCCGCCTCAAGCAACACGTGGTCATGGGTTGTGCCCGAGATATTGCGCGTGCCACCTGCCCCGGCCCCTGTGCGGTCAAGCGCTACGTGCATGGCGTCCAGCACAACGGGGTGCTGCCCCATGCCTAGGTAGTCGTTGGAACACCAGATCGTCACCTCACCTGGCCCGTTGTGGCAGGTGGCCGCAGGAAAGGCGCCACGGTGGCGTTCAAGCACTGCAAAGTCGCGGTAATTGCCGCTGTCACGCAGGGCGTCCAGTTCGGACCGGAAAAAATCGGTGTAGTTCATCAGTTCTCCACGGCGTCCGCGACAATGTCGGCCAGCAAGGCCTGCACTTTCTGCATCTCACCTTGCGGGTATTCGCGGTAGCCGATCATGACGCCGTCAGCGTTCTCGGCCACGAAGATGCCATAGGGGCAATGCGCGATATTCATCGGATCGGTTTCCATCACCTCTCGTGACACCACGGCTGAGCAGAAGATGAAGATATCCGCCTCTTTGAACAACTCCACATCGCTGCCTACATCCGCGCCCGTACGATTCAGCATCTCGCCGGTGTGGCTGACATAGTCGATCACGAGACCCTTGCCGACAATTGCGCTTTCCACGGCAAAGGCCGCGTCGTCGAAACTGCCGTCGAAGGGCACCGTAATTGCAGTTTCGGCATGGGCAGCGCTGGCAAGGCCCAGCGTGATGGCAAGAATGATCTGTTTCATCTTATCCTCCTGATCATGCCGCAGAATTGCATGGATGTGCGGGCGGGACCTTGAGAAGTATCAAGGCCCCGCCACGATCTCAGACAGATGCGCCGAACATGTCGGCGGTGATGCCTGCGTACCAGCCTTCGGATTCTTCGTAAGTGGCTTTGCGCACATCCGAGGTTTCGCCGGTTTGCGAGATGAACCCATCCACCTTTGCGATCTTCTCTGCGGTCGCTTCGTATGTTGCGCCAACCTTGACGCCGTCATTGGCGTCAATGAGCGACCAGCACGTGTTGGAAAATTTGGCCGGGAACACCTTGGACCCTGTCAGCGCGCCGCGTACGGCGTTGGCGCAAACCTTGGCCTGGCTGTTGGCCGAGAAGCCGGATTTCGGCATGTCGCCCTGCTGGCTTGCGTCGCCCAGCACGTGGATGTCCGGGTCGGCCTTGGACGACATATCAGCCGCATTGACGGGCGCCCAGTTGCCGTCGGTGACACCTGCGATCTCGGCAATTCGGCCCGCTTTCATCGCAGGGATCACATTGCAGACATCCGCCTTGGTTTCTTCGCCATCGATGGTCACCGTCATCGCTGCGGGGTCTACGGACACTTCGCCACCGCCAAAGTCTTCGCCGATCCAGTCCACCATTCCGGCGTAGTGGTTGTTCCATCCTTCCTGGAACAGGGCCATCTTCGAGAATTTCGGCTTTGGGTCGGCCACGATGATCTTGGCCGTCGGATTGTTGGCCTTGAGGTAATGCGCGATCATGGACACGCGTTCGTATGGCCCTGGTGGGCAGCGATAGGGGTTTGGCGGGGCGACCATGGCAAAGGTACCGCCCTCAGGCATTGCCTTGAGCTGTGCCTTCAACAATTCGGTTTGGGACCCGCCCTTGTAAGCATGGGGCATGGCGTTCTGTGCGCTCAGATCCCAGCCGTCCACTGCACCGCCGACAAAGTCGATACCGGGCGACAGGATCAGCTTGTCGTAAGGCAGGCTGCCGCCGCCGGCGAGTGTGACCGTCTTGGCGTCGCGATCCACACCCACGGCCCAATCATGCACCACGTTCACGCCGCCCGCGGCCAGACCGCCATAGCTGTGGCCCAGGTCGTCGATTTCCTTGATGCCGCCCAGATACAAGTTCGAGAAGAAGCAGGTGTAGTAGGTGCGCGTGGGCTCGATCAGGGTCACATCGACCGCACCCTTGCTGTCCTTGGCGATATAGCGGGCCGCCGTTGCACCCCCAGCACCGCCGCCGATCACGATCACGCGCGGCTTGCCTTGCGCGCGCACCATCGGGGCCGCAAGACTGGCGGCCGCGACTGCAGAAGTTCCAAGGAACGTCCGTCTATTGAAAATCATATCTATATCCTCCCTAGGGTTGCCTCAGTTCTCGAGGTCTTTGAAATATGCAGCGAGAGCCGCGATCTCTTCGTCTCCCAGCCGTCCGGCGATCATCTGCATGACCGGGTGGTTGCGCTGTTTTTTCTTGTAGGCGTGCATGGCGACGACAAACTGATCCTCGGGCCAGAGCGTGATGGACGGGATGCCCTCGTCGCTGCCGGCTGCCTGGTGGCAGGTGGTGCACTCACCGCTCAGATAGGCGCCGTATTCCGGGTCACCCTTGAGGGCGAGGATGGCGGGATCAAGGTCATGGTCCACTGCCTGTGCTGTCGGGTCCGCCTCGGGGATGTCAGCGGGGTTGTCTGAGAATTGGCGCAGATACACGATCAGGTGCGCGCGATCCTGCGGGTCCTTGACCCCGCGAAAACTCATGCGCGTGCCACTGGTCATGGCGCGTGGATTTTCCAGAAACACATCCAGTGTTTCGGCGTGCCATTCCAGACCACCCGCGCCTGCGCGCTGGAAGCTTTTGGAATACTTGAAGTCATCCAGACTTGCCGCTTGTCGTCCGAACAGGCTGTTCAGATGCGGGCCGCTGCGATGTTTGGCCCCGGCGCCCACTTGATGGCAGCCCTTGCATTGCTGAAACACCTTCTCGCCTGCTTCCGCGTCGCCTGGTTCGGCCTGGGCGGGGAAAGCCATCAGCCCGGCAAGGGCGAAAGGCAGCAGATATTGAAGCGCGCGCACCCCTATCACTCCGCAAAACTCGCGAGATATGCGGTGATAGCGTCCAGATCCTCGGCCTTTTTCAAACCCGCAAAGGCCATCTTGGTGCCTTTCATGTAGGATTTGGGTTTGGCCAGGAAGGCAGACATTTCCTCGGCGGTCCACACCTTGCCCTCGGCATTTGCCTCGGCAAACGCGCCTGAATACTTGAAGCCTTCGACCGATCCCATTGTGCGGCCCATAACCCCGTTCAGCTGTGGACCCACCTTGTTCTGGGCCCCGTCCCCCACGGCGTGGCAGGCCGAGCATTTGCGGAATACTTTTTCGCCGTGTTTAAGCAGAGCGTCACCATCTCTGGCCGCAGCGACATCCGTTGTCTCTGGTGTCTGTGCGTCCACAGGTTTTGGCGCAGCCGCGGGGATGAAGGACGGGCCCGCAGCAGTGAAGGATGGCAAGTCTTCAACCGATGCGGGGTTCATGACTGAATTCGATCCACCCTCGGGTGGCGTTTCCACAAGAAAAACGGATCGCATGGTGATTTCCACCTCGTCCTTGCAATTCTCCATGCAAGGCTCGGCGCTCCAGGCGGTATATTCCGCCTCTGCACGGTCGTCGACGATGAAGCCACCTGCATTGTGCATCTCGACGTCCAAGAACGTCTCGCGGCTCAGCACGAAGTCATCATCCACCATGTCATTGGAATAAAGGATGTAGGCGACGATGGCGTATGTCTCATCGTTTGTCAGTGTCCCCGCCCCGCCAAAAGGCATGGAACGATGGACATAGTCCCATACGGTGGAAAGATACGGCCAATAACTGCCCACAGTCTTGACCGGATCCTTGTCGGCCAGCGTATCAAAGCCACCGGCAAGAACGGGCCAGTTGTCCACGCCTTCGGCAAAGTCTCCGTGGCAAGACGCACAATAATTGACAAAAACTTCTTCGCCGGTCCACACGTCGCCGCTGCCTTCGGGCAAACCGCGCCCATCAGGCAGAATATCAACGTCCCATGCGGCAATCTCTTCGGGATGGGCCGCGCGACCCAATCCATACCGTCCTTCAATCCGTGGTGCGGGTTCGGCCAGCGTTCCGCCCGCAGTTTGCTTGGCGGCCGCAGCTTGTATTTCAGCCACCTTCTGTTCCAGCTCAGTTGCACGCGCAGCCTCGGCCTTGGCGTTTTCAGCGGCGCTGCTTGCTTGCGCCGATACTTGTTCAACCCGCGTCTCAAGCGTGTCGATCTTGTCGGCAGCGTAGTCGCGGTTCATCAGACCGAATGCCGCCCCAAGAACAAGCGCCGTGCCCCCAAGCGCGGGAAGGAGGAAATTAGGAGACTTCGACATTCTCGGCGATCCCTTCTGCATTCACGTACCAGGTCTGGATACAGTTGTTGTGGTAGACGGAGTTTTCGCCGCGCTGTTCGCGCAACTGTTCCTTGGTCGGCTGCACATAGCCCGTCTCGTCCATGGCGCGGGACTGCAGCAGCATCGGCGCGCCGTCCCAATCCATGTCCAGGTAGAAGCGAGTGAGCGCCTTGGTGTCGCCCTGCTTGCCCAGACGGGCGGTGCTCCAAGTGATGCCACCATCCTTCGACACGTCGACCCGCGTAATCTTGCCATGGCCAGACCAGGCAAGGCCGGAGATGACCAGAGGTCCTTTGCCGTGTTTGATCGGCATTTGTGGGCTGGGCGAGGTGATGACGGATTTTGCATCCATCTCCCACGTCCATTTCCGGGCTGTGCCGTCCTCTAGCACATCCGTGTACTTGCTGGTTTCTTCGCGGCTTTCCACGGCCATGTCAGTCACTTCGATGCGGCGCAGCCACTTGACCCACATATTGCCTTCCCACCCCGGCACGACGAGGCGCACCGGATACCCGTGCTCCATACGCAAGGCCTCGCCGTTGGCCTTGAACGCGACAAGCACGTCGTCCAAGGCTTTCTCCATCGGGATGGACCGCCCGTTTGAGGACGCATCGGCGCCTTCGACATACACCCATTTGTCGGGATTCATATCGGCGCCCGCCTCTTTCAGCAGGGTCCGCAGTGGCACGCCGGTATATTCCATGTTGTGGATCATACCGTGGGTGAACTGTACGCCGTTCAGTTGCGCGCCCGCCCATTCCATACCCGTATTGGCGGCGCATTCGCAAAAGTAGACGTGGTTTTCACGCGGAAAGCGTTCCAAATCGTCATAGGTGAAGACCAGCGGCTGATCGACCAAGCCGTTAATCATCAGCCTATAATCAGGTTTCGCCAGTTCGATCGCACCCGAGTGGTGGCGTTCAAATGCACAACCCTGTGGCGTGATCGTCCCCTCAAGCGCGTGGATCGGCGTGAAGTTGATGGATGAGATGGGCGAGGCGGTCAGCCATTCCACATTGCGGCGCACCACGTGGCTCTCAAAGCCGATCGGCATGCCATAAGGCGTCTCGTCCACGCCGACGCCCGTGTAGCTGGCCCAATCCTGCAATTCGGTGATCAGCGGATCGGGTCCACTTGCCGCTGCTGCCCCGGCCATCGATCCTGCGGCCGCAGCGGCAGAGCCGCGAAGGAAGGCCCGCCGGGATGGTTTGAAGCTCTCATCCATGGTCTAGATTTCCCCTGATTAAACGCCGGTCACGACGACGCTGTTGTTGTTCTGATTGACGGTCACGGTGCCTATCTTGGCGATATGGCTTTCCACCACGTCCCAGATCTGTGGCCCCTCTGTGTCCTCGTTGACCGAGGCCCAACCCGCCACCACGTAGCTGCGTGTGGGATCGATCGGTTCGCCCGTGCCAAGCAGAGTCATGTTGCTGATGCGGCTGCCCTGCGGTTGGCTGACGTCGACGTGGTAGCCAAGCCCACCAGTGCGGACCATATCGCCGCCTTGCTGGTAATAGGGGTCGGGGTTGAAGATGTTATCGGCCACGTCCTCGAGCACGACCTTCAGGAATTCGCCGGTCATTTCCGTGCGATAGGCTTTGCCGTAGGTCATGGAGGTCACATTGAAGATGTCCTCGCGCGTGATGTCCTCGCCGGGTATCAAGGACGGCCCCCAACGCACGCCAGGGCTCAGTGCAATCTCAGCATCCCGCTCGGCCAATAGCGCATCGCAGATCAGATCATCCCACGTACCGTTGAAGTTGCCACGCCGGTAAAGAAGGCTGTCAGTCTGCCCGATCACCTCGGACATTTCTGCCTCGAATGGTGCGCGCTGTTCATCGATTAGCGCAGCCATGTCAGCGTCGGCAGAGATCACATCGGAGAAAATCGGGATCAGCTTGGACTTGTAGCCCAGCACCCGACCGTTCCGGATGTCGAGGTCGATGCGGGTAACGAACTTGCCATTCGAACCGGAAGGGAAGATCAATGTGTTGCCGGACAAAACGGGTTCGGGCAAGGCGTCATGGGTGTGGCCAGACAGGATCACGTCGATGCCAGTGACCACGGTTGCCATCTTCTTGTCCACGTCGAAGCCATTGTGGCTGAGCACGACCACGCATTCCGCACCAAGGCTGCGCACCTCGTCCACCATGGCCTGCATGTTCTCGTCCCTGATACCAAAGGCGTACTCGGGGAACATCCAGCCGGGGTTCGCGATGGGCATGTAGGGGAACGCCTGACCGATCACGGCGATCTTGGTGCCGCCGCGTTCGAACATCTTGTAGGGCGGGAACAGTTCGGTCGGCTCGTCCCACTCAACGTCAAAGATATTCTGGCCGAGCGCCGCGAAGGGAAGGGACTCAACGAGCTCGGCCACCCGCTCGGAACCCAGCGTGAATTCCCAGTGGAACGTCATCGCGTCGGGCTCCAGCGCATTCATGACATTGACCATGTCCTGACCTTGGGTCTTGAGGCAGGTATAGGACCCGTGCCACGTGTCGCCACCATCCAGCAGGATCGCGTCGGGGCGGTCGGCACGAATAGCCTTGACCACCGTTGCAACGCGGTCGATGCCACCGACACGCCCATAAGCCTGCGCCAAGGACGAAAAGTCACCCGAACTCAGCGCGTAATGCGAAGGCGAGCCATCGTCGATCCCATACAGCTTTCGGAACTCCGCACCGGTCACGTGAGGGACAGCCCCTTTGTTGCCGCCCACTCCGATATTGACGGAGGGTTCGCGGAAATAGATGGGTTTCAACTGCGCATGAATGTCCGTGACATGGATCAGCGAGACGTTTCCGAAGGTGTCGAACTGCAGCAACTGATCCTGCGTCAGCGTCTGTTGGGCCGCCAACCGCGCCCATTTGCCAAAGCCGGAGGTTCCAACCAGCGCAGACGCCGCCATCCCAACCTGAAGAAAATCCCTGCGCGAGATCATGATGCGTGTCCCTTAATACATATGCGTATGTTTGAATTAATACGCCTAAAAAAGGGGCGTCACCCGCAGGCACGCCCCTTGATCTGGTTTACTGGCGAACCGCTGGCGTTTCGATATCCAGCCCGTTGGCACGGCTTGCCACATAAAGCTCAAGCGCTTTGAACTCTTCCGACCCTTCGGCAAAGGTCTCGGCCCGCGTATCGCGGATACAGCCGCGGAAACGGTTGTGGCGCGAAATCAGCTTAGCCTGTTTGAGGCGGTATGTCGGAAAGCCGTTGATCTGGCCCTGGCTCAGATGGTCGGCCCTGATCATGTTGCCGTAGTTGTTTTCATGGCAATTGGAGCAGGACAGCTCAAGCTGACCATAGCGGGTATAGTAGATTTCTTTGCCCTTCTCCCAGAACGGTGCTGCGTCTCCATCTATGGCCACGTCCATGGGCATTCCACGCGACTGCAGACCGATCAGGGCAACCATCGCCTGCATGTCCGCTCCCGACCACTTCCATGGCTCAGCACCCATCACGTCCTGGCGGTGGGTATTGATCAGATCTTCCATCACGACCAGCTTGCCATCGACAACCTTGGGCATCTTGGCATGCAGCCCCGCAAATTCTTCGGCGCCATCCGTGTGGCACGAGGCACAGGACTTGCCCTCGGTCCCGTCAACCGCGTTGAACAGGTCGATGCCCTGATCGACGAATATCATCGCCGGGTTGTCAAAATCATCGACCTGAAGCGCTTGTGTTTCTGGTGTCCGGAAGCGCCAGCCTGAATAAATCGTGCTGACATTTTCCAAATGTGCCGGTGCGTCGGTTTCTGTGACAAAGGTCTCGCTGTCGATTGACAGCGTGCTATTGTCCTGCGCGATCGCAACTCCGGCCATTCCGATGACGGCCACCGCTATCCATGGTTTCAAGTTCATTTTTTCCCTCCCTGGCGAGATCACTGTCCTCTTACGAGACTTCGATCTTCTTGCTTTCCTCGTAGACGTCACCGTCGTCGTCGTACCAGGTGAATTTGAACTCACCAGATTCCGGAACAATTGCCTCGAACTGGAAATACGGGTTAGTCGAAATCGCCGGCTCCAACGCGACATCAATCACGTTCTGGCCGTTGAAGTCTGCGGTGAAGCGATTGATGATCGACCGCGGGATGATGTTGCCATCATCGTCCTTGCGCTGACCACTTTCCATCTTGTGGCTGATCAAGGTTTTGATCGTGATCGTGTCACCCGCTGATGCGGTTTTCGGGACCTTGACGCGGGGTTTTACACCAGATGCCATGTTCTTTCTCCTCGTCTTGTCTGATCAGCCGCCGCAGCCGCCAATGGTCACTTTCACGTTGGCCGATGCCTTCTGGAACGACCCATCCTCCATCTCGGCAATGGCAACGACATTCTGTGTTGCGGCCAGGCGGATACGGGTGGACGCACTGCGCGAGGCGCTGAGCGGGCCGAATTTGAAGGTCGCTACGTTGGGCACCGGATTGCCGTCGGCATAAAGCGTGATGGCAACGGCACCGGGGGCCGACACTTCGATCGGGACGGTGTTGCCGTTCTCTGCGATTTCTGGCGCCGTGATCGTTACGGCACCTTCGCCAAGGTCCGCACCACCCGTCAGTTCCGCAATCGCGTCATCCGTCAGGCTGGCAAAGGCCGGAAGACCGGTCAGGCTCGACAGCGCGACTGCGCCAGAGCCAAATACAAGCAATTTTCGCCGTGTCAGTTCCATGGAACGCTCCAGTTGTCTCGAGTTACTCGAATTTCAGGGTCACAAGGAACGCAACGACGTCCTCGATCTCCTGAGCTGTCAAAAGGGGTTGTACCTCGTCTTCACCATGGGCCTTGCCGGTGTAGGCATCGCCAAGGCGGGTGAATCCCGTTGTCTTGTAGAACGATGGCATCACGGTGCCGTCGAACATCATCTTTGCGTCAGCCACGATGCCGCGCAGTTCTGCCTCGCTCCAACGGTCCGCAGCACCGTCGAGTGGTGGGCCGACCTCTCCGTGGAAAGGCAGGTCCGACAGCGCCTCGACTGAATGACACGCAATGCAATTGCCCGATCCCTTGTTCATCAGGATCGCACCGTTGGCCGCATCACCCGGTGTGCCACTCAAGGATGAGGCAATCGCGCCATCCTCGAACACCACTGCGGTGGGTTTCACGGCCTCTGCGCTGACGACAGAGGCTGTCAGCGCTGCGGCCAGACCAAGTCCAATTCCGTATTTCATGTGCCCTCCCTTGGACGATTCCCGTCCGTTCTTGGGGGTACACTATCGTACACATTCACGATTGAGCAATATCAAATTCAACTACATGAATTTTTATATCTGTTTGCAAACGCAGCATTGGGCGCAACAATTGTTTCGCGCTTGCAGCATCGCTCAGCCGTTCTGTTCCTCGAACTTCCGTGCGTGGTACTTCTGGAACGGCTCATCGCCGTCGTATCCTTTCTCTACGACCCAGTTCAGCATGTTGAAGGTGGTCCAGCGTCCAAATGCACCGGGCATGTTGGCAACGGCTGCTTGCGTTGCCATTACATCATCGCCCACCTCTTCGGGAAAGAAGTATATGCTGGGCGTAAACAGTGCACCCCAGCGTTTGACCATATCCTTTTCGGGCAACACCGTGCCGTCAAAGTCGGTGACTTCTACATCGCCAAACATGTTGATCTGTACGACGAAAAAGTTGTCCTCGATGTATTGCGAGATCTCGGGGATCACAAAGACTTCCTCGTGCATCTTCTTGCAGTAGATGCAGCCGCGCTGTTCGACCAGAACCATCAGGCGTTTGCCCTCTGCACCCGCCTCTTCCAGATCTTCTGTCAGGTCCTTGAACGTGTCGCGCATCCACGATGCTTTGTGCAGCCCGTCATCCCCCAATTCGGCAGCCGTCGTTGGAATGGCAAGGCACAGGGCGGTCAGCAGTGCAATCAGTCGAAACATGGTATCCTCCCTTGGATGTCAGCCAATGGCGCTGAACCACGGCACGTGCTCCAGCATCCATTGGGCGATGTAGTTGATGGAATTGGTGGCAATCAGCACCCCAAACAGAATGAGAAGCGCCCCCATCATCCTCTCGATCAGGCCGAGATGACGACGAAACCGCGCCATCCACGACATGAACGGTCCTATGAACAGCGCCGCTACAACAAAGGGCAGCGTCATGCCGAGGCCGTAGACAAAGAGTAGGCTCGCCCCCTGTCCGGCTGTCTCTTGTCCCGCGGCTGTGAACAGAATGGCAGCCAGCACCGGCCCCACGCAAGGTGTCCAGCCAAAAGCAAAGGCGAGACCAATTACAAAAGCGCCCAGCAGCCCCACATTCGACGTGTTCCCGGCGTCGGCCCTGAACTGGCGGTACAAAAACGCAATGCGCACGACCCCCAGGAAATGCAGACCCATCGCAATGATGATCCCCGCCGCGACCCAACGCAGCACATCGAAGTACTCGCGCACCATCTGACCGAAGGCAGTGGCCGTGGCCCCCAGCCCCATGAACACGGTGATTACACCCAAAGCAAAGCAACACGCCGCCAGAAACGCGCGCAGTCGCACTTGTGGCGAAACCTCTGCTTCGGCTGATATCTGGTTCATACCCACCCCCGCGAGATAGCTCAGGTAGAACGGCACGATGGGCAGAATGCAGGGTGACAAGAAAGACAGCAGACCCGCCAGCAAAGCGCCCAAATATGTCACATCAAACATGATCCGGCGGCCCCTTGCCTTGAGATATTCACAAATTAGATTATGATGAAGAATGAAACGGCGTCAATCGGAGTGGGTCGTGCACACAATACGCAAATGGCTGGTCACGGCCCTTCTGACGCTACCCCTGCCCGCTGCGGCAGATACCTATCTGCTTATGGCAGAAGAAGCAGGATGTTTCTGGTGTGCCAGATGGAACGAGGAAATCTCCCACATCTACCCAAAGACAATAGAGGGAAAGACAGCCCCCCTTCAACGCTACGATCTGCACAGCGAGACACCGGATGTCACCTTCGCTCAAAAGGTGCGTTTCACGCCCACGTTCATCCTAATCAATAACAGTACCGAAGTGGGTCGGATCGAAGGGTATCCGGGCGAAGATTTCTTCTGGAGCCTCCTCACGATGATGTTTGAACGCGCCGACATCCCCTTGGACAAAACGGGCTAGAACGCTATGACGCTTGATATGACAATCGAACCGAACCCCAAGGTGGATACACCATCGCGCCTGCCCGTCTTCGACGCCAATATGTGTACCGAGGATATGGAAAAGATGATGCGCAACGCGCAGGACGCGTCGAATTTCCTCAAGGCGATCAGCCACGAAGGACGTCTGATGATCCTGTGCCACCTCGCGTCGGGCGAAAAGTCGGTCACCGAACTCGAAGATTTGCTATCGGCGCGTCAGGCCGCTGTGTCACAGCAGCTTTCCCGCTTGCGGCTGGAAGGGTTGGTGAAACCGCGCCGTGATGGCAAGGCGATCTACTACAGCTTGACAGATGACCGGCCCCGGCAAATCATGGAAGTCGTCTACGACCTGTTCTGCAGGGACAACGACTGACCGGTCACTTCGCCAGCGATCGGTCTTCGGGAGGAAGCCGACATGCTGGAATTGCTGGGCGAAGCCAACGCCGTTGCATTGATTGGTCTATTCGGGGGCATCGTTCTTGGACTTGCCGCACGGATTGGCCGTTTTTGTACCCTGGGTGCTATCGAAGACGTACTTTACGGCTCGGATGATCGACGCCTACGGATGTGGCTTATTGCCATCGGCGTTGCAATCATCGGCACCCATATCGCTATGTCGCTAGGCATGTTCGACGCGTCTGAAGCAGCCTATCTCGACCGAGCGTGGAACCCCGCCGGTACCATCATCGGCGGGTTGATGTTCGGCTATGGCATGGCGCTTAGCGGCAATTGCGGCTACGGCGCCTTGGCGCGGCTAGGCGGTGGCGACCTGCGGTCGTTCGTCATTGTGTTGGTCATGGGCCTGTCTGCGTATTTTGTAATGTCAGGTCCCCTCGCCCACCTGCGGGTCATGCTGTTCCCGGTCGAAACCGGCGCCTCATCGGCACAGGGTTTTACGCAACTGTTCGAGGGGTTCGGGATCGCACCCTTGGTCACAGGCCTGGCTGTCGGAAGCGCGCTTTTGACTTGGGCCATCTCGTCCGCAGATATGCGCCGAGCGCCGGGCCATCTGTTCTGGGGCGGCGTGGTCGGCATTGCGATCGTGTCCGGCTGGGTCGGTACGTACTGGGTGGCCGTGACGGGGTTCGAAGCTGAACCAATTGAAACCCACACCTTTGCAGCGCCCATTGGCGACACCATCTTCTATTCCATGACAGCATCTGGCAATGCGCTTTCGTTCAGCGTCGGCTCGGTGTTGGGCGTCGTGATCGGCGCTGCCTTGGGATCGTATTCCAAAGGCCACTTCCGTTGGGAGGCCTGTGAAGACCCACGCGAGTTGCGGCGGCAAATCATGGGCGCCGCGCTCATGGGCCCCGGGGCGATCCTGGCTGTTGGATGCAGTGTCGGTCAGGGCATCTCGGCATTTTCGGTGTTGGCGTTCAGCGCGCCTTTGGCATTTTTGGCGATCTTCATCGGTGCAGCCGTGGGACTGAGACAGCTGATCACTGGCTTTGCGCCGGCAGAATAGACAAAAATGGCCTCGCCGCAGTGCTCTTCATTTAACCATAAGGAGATTCGGCAGCACAACCTTCCTAACGTGTATTTAGATGTAAAGACCCTTACCTCGATACACGTTTACGAGGCATAGTTTTGCATCGGCAGTCACTGACATTTCGCCTTTCGTAGTGCTTTCGCACGGGTGCAGCCAAAGTCATTTTGTCCGCTAAGCCGATCTTAGCTCAATGCTCATTTGTGTCGGCAGCGCGTAGCGCATCATGTCCGGGGCTCGCATAGAGCGATGCTTCACCGAAACTGTTACGTCGGACTTACACTACTACGTCGTTACTTTACGTAAGGCGCAACGCAGACCCGAGACTGAACAATTCCGCCAATGGGTTACCTCCGAAGCCGCGCAATCCGACCCTGATTTTTCAACGGTCGCTTAGTGATTGAACCGGAAGTCATCGAAGCTAGGTTTTTACCAAAGAGCAGACATCGAACAACGCGCAGCGAAAGCACACTATGTCCCGCGCAGCAGACCTTGATGTACTTCGCAGAGAGCCGCCTCTCGTGATCAGCTCTGAAAGAGCCCATTTCGCCGGAGGCCTGCAACCAGCACTTCAATCTTCGGCCTACTTCGCACGCGTTTTGTCGATGGCATCGAGAACATTTTCATTTTGAATTGCCCACTGACAGATGAGCCCGATGGGCTCATGTAGTTGTAGACCCAGCGATGTGAGTTCGTAGTCTGTCTTTGGAGGCACCGCACCCAAAACACGACGCGTAACCAGCCCGTCTCGCTCCAGCCTTCGCAACACTTGCGTCAGCATTTTCTTGGACAAGCCGGGGATGCGCCTGTGCATCTGTCCAAAATGTCTTGTACCGGATGCGAGGCAATGCAGAATAATTGGCGTCCACTTATCCCCAATGTGGTTCAGTACGCGACGGGCTGGATACTTTTCATCAAGTCTTATGCTGCTGCCATTGTCGACATTATCATTGGTCATCATGATCTCCTCAGCGGGAATTAGTGGTTACCAAAAGGTGCCTACTCGTCATAAGGTTCCCTAACATCTAATAAGGCTACGTGCCGCTAAGGCACCAAGTTTTTCCTTAGATGAGGTGTGAAATGTCTGACCAAACTCCCTCAGTAATCGCTGGAAAAGACACTCCGATCATCCTGACAGGGCGTAACGAAGATGCGGGTGGCCATGCGCTACGCGATTTTCTCCAACGTTCTGGCATCAACTACGAATGGACCGAAACAGACGAGAAAACGACCGCGTGCATTCCTGGTCTGGACAAGTTGAGCACGCCCTCGGTTGAGGACTTGGCTCACTCTCTCGGTCTCGTTGTTGAACCAAGTCTTGCTGAATACGATCTGTCGATCTACGGCGCGGGACCGGCGGGCCTCTCCGCAGCGGTCTACGCTGCATCTGAGGGTCTCAGCACCGTATTGATCGAGCGAAGCACGGTCGGTGGCCAGGCTGGTACGACGTCCAGTATTGAGAACTACCTTGGCTTTCCGAAGGGTTTGGCAGGCGTCGAACTGGCCGAGCGGGCTCGAGAACAAGCACTCAAGTTTGGGGTGGAAATTCTGCTTATGCGTGAGGGTGTGAAAGCCGTGTTCAAGGGCGGACGCATCCATGCCGACTTGGCGAATGGCAAAACGATGATCGCTCGATCCAACATATGTGCCACCGGCGTCGATTGGCGGCGTCTCAACCTTGACCGGGAAGACGACTTTCTAGGCGCAGGTCTCTATTACGGCGCGGGCGTCAGCGAGGCGCCTCTCTGCTCTGGCGAGGATGTCTTTGTTGTCGGGGGTGGCAACTCTGCGGGCCAAGCCGTCATGCACCTCGCGGATCATGCCAAACAGGTGACGATGGTTGTGCGTGGTTCCGAGCTCGCCGCGTCGATGTCGAGCTATCTTTCGGATCGCATTCAGCAGACCGCAAATGTTAATATTCGCTACGACAGCGAGATCACGGGGCTGGATGGTGATGAAAGGCTTGCCAAGATAAAGGTATCGAGCAAGTCCGGCGATGCGGACTGGCATGATACTCGCCGTCTTTTCGTCGCCATTGGAGGTCAACCCTTCACGGACTGGGCGAAAGATACGGCCATACTTCGAGACAAAGGCGGCTACCTCATAACCGGGCCTGACCTACTAACCGATGGAAAACCGCCCGAATGCTGGACACTCGACCGCCCGCCGCATTTTCTGGAAACGAGCGTGCCGGGCTCGTTCGCAGCGGGCGATGTCAGGCACATGTCCGTCAAGCGGGTGGCAACGGCGGTTGGAGAAGGCGCAATGGCGGTTTCCTTCGTACACCGTTATCTCGAAAAGGGGTAGTTAGATGTCGACGCCCTTTTCAGCCGCAGTCATCGGCGGATCCGTGGGTGGTCTCGCGGCCGCGATCGAACTTCGCGACCAACTTGGTGCAGACGTCAAAGTTTACGAACGCTCCGCTGGTGAGATGCAGGCCCGTGGCGCAGGCGTCGTGATGCAGCGCGAGGTTGATGCCCTGTTGAACCGGATTGGGGTTCAAACACGCGAAGTCTGTGTCGAACTGCACGAACGGGTCGGTCTGGCACTAGACGGTCGCTATAGCGTGAACTCCGCACCGCAACTGATGACGGCCTGGGATACTCTCTATAAGCGTTTGCGCGCTCATCTCGGCGACGCCTGCTATCATTCGGACAGTCGTTTGATCGGTCTCGATCAGTCCAGTGTCAACGTCACTGCGCGGTTTGCCAATGATCATGCTGCGCAGAGTGACCTTCTGGTCGGTGCGGATGGAGTGAACTCCGTAACGAGACAGCTGCTGCAAGGTTATGAGGCGAGGTCGGCCTATACAGGCTACGTTGCATGGCGTGGTCTCGAAAAGGAGTCCGACCTGCCTGATGAGTTGGTCGCGGCACTGAAGGATCGCTTTACATCGTACATGAACCCCGGAATGCAGATGCTTTGCTACCTCGTTCCCGGCGCGGATGGCGAGACTACGCCAGGCCAGCGCCGCGTCAATTGGGTTTGGTATGTGAACACGCCCACCGATGACCTCGACCGCTTTGTGACGGGGCAAACCGGTAGACGTTACAGGTCATTTCTTCCGGCCAGTGATGTCACGGATACGACGAAGCGCGTGATGCACGAACTGGCTGACCGGAGCCTGCCACACCTGTTCCGCGCGCTTGTTCATGAATCGGCGATATTCATGCAGCCCGTGCAGGACGTAGCCGCGCAGCCGCGTGTTCATGGTCGGTCTTTGCTCATTGGCGACGCCGCTGGAACAGTCCGCCCGCACACTGCGGCGGGCACCTCGAAAGCATTTGGGGATGCCGCGCTCCTAGCTGAGGCGCTGACCGACTGGACTGCTGATGATCCAATGCCTGAAGAAAGACTCGAGCGGTGGAATATGGCCAGAACGATGGATTTGGAAGTAACCGCGATCCGTGGTCATCGGTTGGCGAAGGGTTCTGGGCTTGGACAAGCAGACCAATTATCGTTTCCCAAAGAGCTATGACCTAAAGGAAATGAAGAGTAACGGCCCGGGCGGTCAAACGAGGTAACGTCTGGATCGGGGGAGATGTCCTATCTGAAGGCATTGTGAGTACCTAGTGGTACTCTTAGAGATCACGGACCAGATTCCGGATGGATGCAGAATGAGCTAAAACTCAGACGTTTTTGCCACCGGCAGATAGGATCGTTTGTAGCAGGAATGTTCTGTCGCAGGGTTTTGTCCGCATGCGGTAGTTTGGGTATTGCGAAGCTAAGGGCAGCTTCGAGCCCAAAGCGGACCTCGCAAGACTTCGGCCAATGAAAGCAAATGGCGTTCTGCGGCCGGAAGCATGTCAACCCAATTGTACCGAGGATCGCCCCTCCGCTGGGGACACGGCTCGCTGATAGAGATGCCATGTGGTGTGGCCAAGAATGGGCAGGGTGAAGATCAGGCCCAGAAACGCCGGAACCAGCGACAACAGCATGGTGACCGTGATAATCGCCGCCCATGTGAGCATGACCAGCGGGTTTTCTTTAACGACACGAATAGACGTGATCATGGCAGTCACGAAATCGATATCTCGGTCGAGCAGCAATGGCATGGCCACGACGGTCACTGTGAACAAGGCAGCTGCCATACATGCGCCGACGCATGTGCCGATTGCAAGGAAGGTCCAGCCCTCCGGTGTAAACAAGACGGTGTTGAAGAAGCCGTCCAGATCCGAGAAAGACGCGTCCTGCAGCACGATCACTAGAACGGTCCGGAACTGGTAGAACCAGACCCACAATACGAACAGGGTGACAAAGGCCATCCAGCTCATCTCGCGCCTGCGTTGATCAGCCATGACAGTGAGGATGTTGAACCAGCCGAAAGGCTCTGCCGTCTGCAACCGGCGCGACATTTCATAAAGACCGGCGCAAGCAAACGGTGCGACCAGCGGAAAGGCGATCAACGCGGGGATGATCATCCAGATTTTGCCAAGCCAGACGAGGCACCAGACGAGAAGCATCCCGAACAGCGCATAGAAGAGGCCGAAGAAGCCGCTCATGACGGGGCGTGCCAGAAAGTCGGAAAACCCGGCCTTCAGCGATGCGCTGATATCCTCCGCCAACACCTTGTTGACCTTGGGCATGCTCGGCTGCTGCGACGTCAGCTTGTCCTGTGGTGTCGGACCTGTGGTTTTGGATGTCATGAAGAACTCCTCTCCAAACACGTCGGCGCGCAGATCCTTTGACCATGGACCTAGCGGCGAGATTGACAATCCTCATCCGTCCTCAAGGTTGCATGAGGGGGTGCATCGGGGCAAGTAGGGGAGAGGCAGCTAACTCCCGCTTTTGTGAGTTCGATCAGTTCCGAAATTTGCGTTCGCAGCTAATGGCAGCTTTCCGTGCTGCAAACGCAGCATCGCTAACCAACCTTGGATGTCGTCTTAGGACCGGAAGCGGCCATTCGTGAATTGTGCAAAATTCCGCGTTGCTCAAGATCTCGAAGCGGGATAACCGGCCCTCTCAAGACGCCGCTCTTACTCATAAAGCATGTGTTCGCACCCTCCTTGTGGTCATAAGTGCAATGCAGCCCGTTCTAAAAAATTGGTGACTTAACGGACTCGTGGGGCTTAGAAATAACTCCATGCTGGTGCGTGCAATCCAGATTACCGAGGAGTGCGATAAAGCTGTGCTTTCTGGATTTAGATGCACTGATCTAATCGCGGTTGTTCGCGTTCCGGGCAGGGTTTGGCGAGTGCCGTATCGCTGCCGCTTATCAAAGTGAGGGCATGAGACCTGCCTCCTTCCGGCAGACGAACCTTAGTCAGCCAGTTTCATTTCAAGTGCAGTGCAAACCATGCGCAATAAGACCAAATGGCATCTTTTGTTGTTTTTTTGGATGCTTTGCCGTTGTTCACTTCGACAGCAAAACTGGCAGTTTCGCATTTCGTAACAACGCCTTGCTGGTTGCGCCGACCACAAAATCATAGGCGTTGGAGTGCCCAAACGCGCCTGTCACAACAATATCCGCACCCTCTTCGAACGCGCATTGAAGCAGCACATCCGCGATAGCCTGACCGGCTTGGTCAAGATGGCGTAGATCAACCTTGTGTCCGTGGCGAGCCAGCGCGCTGGTCACATCAAGCATATCGGAATCGTGCAACTCGTCTTGTGCACGGTCCTTGACGCGCAACGCGACGATCTCGGAGCCGGGTGCCATAAGATCCAGCATGTCATGGGCCGCGCGCCCCGCTTCTCTTGTTTCGCTCCATCCAAGAAGAGCCTTGTGACCAATCTCGGGGCCGTCATAACCCAGTGGCACCACGATCACCGGCCTTCCGCTTTGGCGGATCACGGCCTCTTGCGCGCGGCGCTGATCGTACCTGTCCAAGTCTTTATCTTCGTGGGCCATGATCACCAGATCAGCGGCCCGCGCACTCTCGATCATACGTTCTGACGCGGTGGTGGAATGCGCCCGCACCAAGCGGTACTCGCTCACAAAATCTTCGGACCGGGTGTGGGCGTTGAAAATCTCTTTGATCTCCTCCGCGGTCTGCTTCTGGCTGGCGCTAAAATTCGCAAAGACCTGATCCGGTATGTGAATGGAAATACCGGGATATACTTCAAGCGCTTCCAACGTGTGTAAGCCGATCAGATGAGCACCAGTGCGGCGGGCCAGCGGCACGGCCGCTTTCAGCAAGGTGGCAGCGTGCTCTTGGGTGGTCAGGCACACCAGAATTGTCTTCGGTCCCATAAAATCCCCTCCGGACTGGTGGTTTCGGCCCGACCCGATGTGCTGCCGGGCCGAGTGCTCTATGATGTTTTGATGTCGACCTTTTGAACGCCGGTCGTCGCGTTTTCGGGACGGTCGATTTTCAATGTGAGAACACCGTTCGAGAAGTCAGCCGCGACCGCGCCTTTGTCCGGGACAAACCCCAGCGGAATGTGCCGGCGGAAGCTGCCATGGCGACGCTCGACAAGGTGAAAGTCTTTTTCCTTTTCCTCCTTGTTGGTGCTTTTCTCGCCCTTGATGACAAGCGTATCGCCCTGAACTGTGACGTCCAGGTTCTCCTCGCTCACGCCGGGAATGTCGGCGCTGATTTCCAGCCCCGTGTCGGTTTCGGCCACATCGATAGCGGGCACGAGCATGCTACCGCTGGAAAAGAAACCCTCGGTCGGTTGCGGGGTCGCTGTGCCACGCAGATGGTCAAGCATCTGTGCCATTTCTTTTTGGAAAGATTGAAAAAAAGGCGGGTAGAAGCTGCCCGTTTGGGTGGGAAGGTTCGGCTTGGACACCATGGGTCTCCTTTCTGGTTCATTTGTTTTCTGCCCTCCTAAACTAGCAAATCGGCACGGGTCCCGATTGATCGTTGTCAATCGGAATTCAGGAACGCGCTGTATCCAGTCGCTGCAGAAAGGGAGCGGTTGAGATGCGAAAGACTTATTTACCAGCTGTGCTGATCGGTTTTGCTCTGTGCGTTTCGACGGGTAGCGCCGAGACGGTGGTGACCGAACATGGGGGCGACACGTTTGTATCGGGCGAGACCATTACCCAAACGCTGGAGGTATCCGGTGATGCCTTCGTTGCGGGGCGGTCTACGACGGTGCTGGGCCAGGCCAATGAAGACTTTCATGTTGCAGGCTTTGACGTCCTGATTGAGGCTGATGTGGGCGAAGACGCCTATGCCGCTGGGGCGACCGTGACGCTGAAGGGCACGGTGGGGCAAGATCTGACTGCTGCAGGGTTTACCGTTCGAACGGATACAACATCACGTGTTGGTGGCAATGCGCGGCTTGCAGGGGCGACGGTCATTGTGGACGGGCCGATTGACGGTGCGCTGTCCGTTTCAGGACGTGATGTACTGCTGAATGCGCCCGTGACGGGTGACGCGCTGGTTTTGGCCAAAACACTCCGCTTCGGGCCCAAGGCCGTGGTCGCGGGTCGCCTGAAATACACAACCGACACCAGAATGGACGTACCGGAGCGTGTGGCTCCAGCCGCGCGCGTCACGTTTGAACCCCTGACGGGCCGCACTCTTTTGCGTGAATGGGACGGGATACGGGAGATGCCGATCTTCCCGACCTTCGCCTCTGTTTTCTTTGGTTTTCTGGTGACCTTGCTGTTCTTCGTCCTGGTCGGTGCCATCGCGCTGGGGTTTGCGCCTAGGCATGTATCGTGGCTGCGCAAATCCATTGGAGCGGCGCCAGGGCGCACTTTGCTTCAGGGGGTGGTTGGGCTTTCGATCCTATTCGGCGCTGTGCCGGTGACTGGCCTGACAATCGTGGGGATCCCGTTTGTGCCTGTCGCGATCTTGTCCATCGTGTTGGTCTGGACGTTGGCCTATGCGCTTGGTGCCTATGCGGTGGCGATGCGTGTCTGGATTGGCCTTGGGGGGCAGATTGATCCGCACAACGTCACACGTTTGGCGGTTTTTGCTGCCGCCATCATCGCCGTCGCTTTGTTGAACTTCGTCCCCTTCGTCGGATGGGTGGCGAACTACACACTGGTTCTGCTGGGTGTTGGCGCCATGACCCATGCCGCCCTCCTGGCCCTTGTGCCTGATATTGATCCTGCGTTCGACTTGGATATGCAGCCGGTCGACCAAGACAATCCCAAAACCTGAAAAGGAGGATATTGTATGTCCAATCAGGGTCTCGAAGTGATCGACCATACCGTGCACCTGACGCACGAGTGGATCAACGAACTGGCAGAGCGGGTCGGCTATACGTCGAAACGAAGCGCGCTGCGATTACTGCGTGTCACGTTGCAGTGTTTGCGGGACCGGCTGCCCGAGAACGAGATGGCACAGTTTTCTGCGCAGTTGCCGTTGCTGGTGCGCGGCATCATGTTTGAAGGGTGGCAGCCCAAGCACACGCCGAACACTGATCTGCGTTTTGGACCCACCATTGCCGAAGCGATGACGGATACATCCGAGTTTCGCGGAGCGGAGGATGCCAGATACGTCTTTGATCTGCTGAACAACAGGATCAGCCACGGTGAGGTCGAGGATGTCCGCGCATGTCTTCCCGAGGAGATGCGCGTGTACTGGGCAGCACCCTAGTCCTCACCCTGCGACAACTCCGCAAGGATGTCGGGTTTTAGCACGATGATCATTTGCGCCCCCTCAAGCGAGATCACGCCGGCCTTGCGCAGGGCGGTCACCGCGCGGCTGACCGTCTCTGTTGTGAGGCCGAGAAAGTCGGCAATGTCGCTGCGGCTCATCGGCAACTCGATCTGGCGATAGGCGCCCAAATCTTCGCCGTACCGACGGGTGAGCACATCCAGGAACGACGCAACCTTCTCGGCAGCGGATTTCAGCCCAAGCATCATGACGTGATCCTGCATGGCGCTGATTTCGCCCAAGGCAGCCTGCAACAGTGCCGTATGCAATTCCGGGTCGCATTCACCGTGATCGAGGGCCGCACGGCGATACGCGCGCAAGGTGGTATCGACCAACGCGTCGCAATCGGCGTGGTGGCACCCATTGGCGGGAAAACCAATGATATCGCCGGGGTAGCCGAACGCGATCACCTGTCGCCGACCGTTTTCCAGCATCCGTGTCAGGCGCACGACACCAGTCAACACCTGATAAATGCGCTCGACCAAATCCCCTTCGCGGTAAAGGTATTTGCCCTGTGGCAGTCGTGTGGTCAGCGATTTGCGCGCACGTTCATCCCCTCCCAAAACGGCAGGCATTGGACGTTCTTCAGCTGACAAAGTGATATACATCTGTGGTCCCCCTAGGCTGTCCTAGGACCTTGTTGGACGCAGACTGTAATCTTACGTATGGTTGAGCAGGACAGTTTTGTATCAAATTGTAACGCTCCCCTAGCCGATGCGCACCGTTTCCGGGGGCACGTGGTGCATTTGCATAAACCCGGTGAGGGGATCATGGGCAAACAGCCGACAATTCTGGTCGTGGAAGACGACCTCAAGGTGCGCGCCTTGCTGCGAAATGTGCTGGAAGATGATGGTTTTGCAGTTCAGGAGGCTGCAAGTGGTGCAGAAGTGCTTGAGCATGTTAAAAACCGCGCGCCCTGCCTAATCACCCTCGACATTCATTTGGGTCAGGACAATGGGCTCGATCTGGCGCGCGAGATCCGCAAGGTATCGACTGTGCCCATCGTAATGGTCACTGGCAAGGATGACGTAATCGACCGCGTTGTGGGGCTGGAAATCGGGGCGGATGATTACATCACAAAACCCTTTCATCTGCGCGAGGTCATCGCCCGCATTCGTGCCGTTCTGCGGCGTCACCAGTTTGCCGAAGCCGACGCCCAGACGCGTGCGCCTACCCCTGCCACTGTGCCCGACAGTGCGGCCTATTACTTTGACGGCATAATCGCGGTCCCAGATCGGATGCAGGTCATGGACCGCACCGGTTCCGACTGTGCACTGACCAGTGGTGATTTCAACTTGCTGAAGGTCTTTCTGGAACGGCCCAAACGGGTATTGTCGCGAGACCAACTCATGGATCTGACTGGAGGCGTGGAATGGTCACCCCTTGACCGAACCATCGACAACCAGGTGGCGCGGCTACGCAAGAAGATCGAGCGCAACCCGTCCGACCCACGCCTTATCAAGACGGTGCGTGGCGTAGGATATACACTTGCTTGCGACGTGGATTGCAAACCGTTTGAAACGCTTCACAAAAGCGCCTGAAGCCGTTCGGCCAGATCCGAATGGCGATACGGCTTGTGCAGGATTCTGTATTCGCCCGTTGCTCCCATTTTGCCGGTGACCACATCGCTAGCATAGCCCGATGTCAGGAGTATTTTGACGTGCGGATGCTCCGCGCGGACCTTGGCGGCCAGGTCATAGCCGTTGAGCGATCCCGGCATCACCAGATCAGAGAACAGCACATCTACCCGTAACCCGGTGCCCAACAAGGCATAGGCGTCATCTCCGCTTGTCGCTTCCAGTGTTTGGTAACCCAAATCGCGTATCCGCGCGACGGACAGTTTGCGCACATGGGGGTTGTCCTCGACAACCAGAACAACCTGGCCTGTGCCGCGAGGCAGGTCATTGCCCATCCTGTCCTCGCCACTCGTTTGGGGTGTGCTGGCGGGCCGCAGCGCAGGAAAGTAGAGGCCAAAGCTCGTTCCATGCCCCAATTCGCTGTACAGCGTGATGTGGCCGCCGGACTGCCGCACAAAGCCATAAACCATAGCGAGGCCGAGACCCGTGCCACCGCTTTCGGCCTTCATCGTGAAGAACGGCTCAAACGCGCGGCGTTGGGCTTCAAGCGGCATTCCCTCGCCGTCGTCGCTGACAAACAGCCTGACGTAATGCCCCGGCTGAATATCAGTCTCTTGCGCCATGTAGTGATCGTCGATGGTGATATCGGCGACAGAGATCAGGAACTCTCCACCCTCGGGCATTGCATCGCGGGCATTGAGAGCGAGGTTGATCAGCGCGGATTGTAGTTGCACCGGGTCGATCATCACCTTGCTGACTGTCTTCGCAAAGTCGGTTCGGATCTGGTACCGCTCCCCGATCGTGCGTCTCAGGATCGCAAGTGCATCGCGGCATTGTGCACGCAAATCGACTTCGACAGGTTTCAGGTCGCCCTTGCGCGCGAAGACCAAAAGGCGCCGGGTCAGGTCTGCGCCCAGTTCCGCAGATGTTAGCGCATCGTCGATCAGGCCAGTCTGACGTTCGTCTGCGCCGCGCATTTGCAACAGCTCAAGATTGCCGATGATCACAGTCAGTAGATTGTTGAAGTCATGTGCAACGCCGCCCGTGAGTTGACCGACCGCATCCAATCGTTGGGAGCGGGCCAAAGCCTCTTGCGCTGCGTGACGTTCCGTCAGGTCGTGCAGAATGGCAATGAACACTGTGTCACCGCCAACTTCGGCGCTCCCAACCGACAGATGTAAGGGAAAAACCGTTCCGTCCTGCCGCTTCCCTTCCACATCGCGTCCGATACCGATAATCCGCCTCTCACCCGTTTCGAGGTGATGTGCCATAAACCCGTCATGCACATCCGCCAGCGCTTTGGGCATCAGCACGTTCACGCTTTGCCCGACAAGGACGCTTGTGCTGAACCCGAACAGCTGCTCTGCCGCGGGGTTGACGCGCTGCATTACGCCGTGTCGGTCAGCGACGATGATTGCATCGGCGGCGGCGTCCATCAGAGCGGTAAGAAGGGCTGCGTCGCGGTTGTGGTCCAAGGATCGAGTTCCATCATTTTAGGATCACGTTAACCGGGATGCATCAATCCGCCATGATTTGAGTCAAGAGTGTTCGCTCCAGGCTTGCGTCGGAGCGGCTGCGTTGCTCCCTTTTCCCAACATCGCCAGCAGTCCAAGGTATCGGGTAAGATCGGACAGCGAAACGACGCCCAGCAGGAGGCTGCCTGCGACCACCATGAACTTGCGTTGACCAGTTCGTGAAATACGTTCCATCAGATCCAGAACGGGCAAATCCGGAGGAATGCAGACCGCTTGATCCAATTCGACAAAGACGTCATCCACCGTGGTATTGGCCCAGTTTTCGCGGTCGATACCGTTGATCACATCAGTGTCTATGTGGCCCAGCAGTTGCCCGTCTTCGACAACAGGCACAAAACCGATACGCTTTGGCAGCATCACCTGATTGACCAGTGCGGCCAGACTGGTCCCGGCTTCCGTTGTCACAACCTCGGTTGTCATCAACGCCCGCACGTCGCGTGGACCCAGCAGTGTCCTGGTGCGCTGCACATCAAGGCTGCTGCGCGCGGCCGCAAGAACAAACAAGCCAATCAGGATCTGCCAGAAACCAGCGACCACCGCCCCTTGGAACAGACCCAGCAGACCCAGCCCCATCAAAGCGTAGGCAAGGACTGTCCCGGATTGGGCGGCGGTTTCCGTGGCCGCCAGTATATCCCCGCTGCGCCGCCACAACCACGCACGCAAGATGCGCCCCCCATCCAGTGGAAAGGCTGGCAGCAAGTTGAAGATCGCGAGCACCAAATTGATCAGCGCAAGATAGTGCAACACCTCAACCACCGGACCCACCCCTGACAACACCGCGCCCAACACTGCAAATGTCCAAAACATCGCGGCCAGGGCAAGGCTCATCAGCGGGCCAGCGAGCGCGATCCAGAACTCGTGCATGGCCCTGGCGGGCTCCTGCGCAAGTTCGGCAACACCGCCGAACAGGAAGAGCGTGATGTTCCGCGTGTCGACCCCAAAGCGCCGGGCCGTCACCGCATGTGCCAACTCATGACCCACAAGTGACGCGAAAAAGAGCAGCATGCCCAGAAGAGCCATCGTCGCATATGTCCAGCTCGACAGACCGGGCAAGACGGCGGGAAAAGTGTGCTGATAAAGGCTCCAAGTGATCAGACCTGCAATCAGGACCCAACTGGGATCGACCCGGATATGGAAGCCAAAAATGGTGATGATGGTGCGGGCATTTGAAAACATAGCGACTGTCCCCTTGTGGTCAGCGTAAACTACGCGTGGCAGAGCACCGTTGATTTTGCTCAAGCCCGGCAGATGCTCCGGCTTGAGAAATGTCAGACCCGTCACCAAGCGGCACGCTTAAGCCGCCTGCATGGGATATCTCAGCAACAGCCTGCCTTTGACAATGTTGGTCTTTGCCATCAGCGCCTTTGCCGTCTGGGTGGCTGGAGCACGACTGGCCTATCTGGCGGATGCACTGTCGGATCGCTTAAAACTGGCAAAGTCCGTTGTGGGGCTTGTGTTCCTTTCCACAGCAACGTCCCTGCCGGAAATCGCCACAACGTTGACGGCTGCGGTGCAAGGGGCGCAAGCGCTGGTTCTGAACAACCTTTTTGGCGGTATCGCGTTGCAGACGGCGATTCTGGCGATGTCGGACTTCTGGGCGCGCGGAGCAATCACCAACTACCCGCGTAAAGCAAATCACACGCTTGAGGCGACTCTGCTTGTTCTGATGCTTGGGCTGGTGATCGTGATCCTGATGGTGGGCGAGCCGTTCGCCATTGCGGGCGTGGGTGCAGGTTCGGTGATCCTCGCTGTGGTCTATGCTGGCGCGCTTTGGTTGCTGCGCAGCTATGACGAAGCCAGCGACTGGGTTCCGGTAGACCTCCCTGACCCCGACCCCTTGCCATTTCCAGCACCCACCGGCCTGACCAAAGCGTCTACGAAACTCCTCACCGCACAAGCCGTGCTGGCTTGTGCGGTGATTTTGATCTTTGGCAGTCTCCTGGTGCTCAGCGCAGAAAGCATGGCTATTCAATCCGGGCTTGGCACCAGCTTCATAGGTGTCACATTGTTGGCGGCTGCCACGTCCCTGCCGGAGTTGACCACAAGCATCACTGCGGTGCGCATGGGGGCGTACACATTGGCGATTTCTAATATATTTGGCAGTAATCTGATTATGCTGGTCTTGGTTTTTCCTGCCGACATTCTGTTTCACTCAGGGCCCGTTTTGCGCACGACTTCACCGATCGTGCTGACATCACTCGGCTTTGCAATTGTTGTAACGGCCATCTTCCTGACGGGGCTACTCATCCGGCGCAAACCCAGACTTGGCAATGTTGGCCTGGATTCCGTGCTGGTTTTGATCAGTTTCGTTGCAAGCATGCTGGTCTACTACAGTTTGCGCTGAGACCCGCGACCGCGTTGACAATTCTCAATACCAGGCCGCATGGGGCAACCTAAGTTGAGCCATGCGACAGGAATATGGAACGGACGCAATGCATGGAACATGTCATATCACCGATGAATTGGCTTACCTTGTCGGCAGCGGATTTGAGCCATACGGCGACGTTCTGATGGATGCTGTTGAATGCGGCCGACGCATGACCCTCGAAGACCATGCCGACCTTGCAATTGTGCTCACGGGTGACTTGCGCGCGGCGTGGCGATGCGGATTTGTGGTCGAGCTTTCAGGACCAACCGTGATCCTTCAGGCAGATGTGCGCAACACTTGCGCCTATGCTACACGCGATCTGCGGATGCTCAGCATGACTTACGACGTGTGCGCCTCCGTTCTGAAGCGCCATCGCGCGTTCCGGAGCCTGTTCTTCGACGCTTTGACTGCACGTATTCAAGCACTGGCGGCAGTCAAGACGGGACCAGCAATGCTTCACTGACAAACGGGGACTGAACACTAACAGATCACACCGCCTTCGAAACATGATCGAAGCCCGGTATGTCGAACTGGGCTGGCGCACGCAGGACCTCAAAACCGAACTTGAAGGCTACGAGACTCTTGAAGGGATCGTGCGTGCGTCACAGAGGGAAGTTGCACTGCAGCAAAACGCGCTGGCGCAGATCGCACAATTCGGCAAAGGCTGACCGCTACCTCTGAATACTTTCCAGATAGGCCGCCAGAGCAATCAGATCGGATGGTGTCGGTGTGGTCGCCCCCCCATCCTCGACCTGAACAGTCGGTCCCAAGTCTTCGTTTCCGAACTCAGGCATAACAGAGTTGGGGTGATCGCGTCGATTGAAACCATCAATGACGCTCATTACGAAATTCCGGGGGAAGATGCCCCTGTTTTGCGCAGACAACGTGGTCAGGTCGGGCGCGCTACCGCCCTTGCCATCGACCCCGTGACACGAAGCGCATTTCTGGAAATAGAGCTTTTCACCACGGGTAGCGCTCAGATCAGGTTCCCCGTTGTCCGGTGCGCAGGCCATCAGGCTGACTGCGGCCAGCAGTCCGTAAACCATTCTCATTGTGGATGTCATTTTTGCTCGCCTCTCCTGAATTGGACTTCACCCTAGTGGGCGCGCCGCGCGCGGCCTTTGATTTATCTCAACATCCGTGGCGTCCATGCCCAGGTTAGAGAGTGATAAGGCCGCCAAGCGGCAAGCGCGCGCTGAAGCTCAGATTGATCAAGGCCACGCAAAGTGTGGAAATAGAAGGCGCCCGCATTGGCAGTGACACTCTCGTCTTCGGCGACATTCACCATGTCCTCGAAGCCGATGAAGGTGGAGACGCTCAGCAGACTGATCGCCGCAATGCCAGTCCAGACATCAACGTCAAGCGTGGTCCAGTCTTGATCAAATCTCCAGCACAGTGCGCCCCGTGATTTGTCCAGCCTTCATCCGGTCGAAGATCGCATTGATGTTCTCAAGCCTGTCCCATTCGAAATGCGTCGCAACATGACCATCTGCCGCGAGGCTCAGCGACTCCGTCAAATCCAGCCGCGTGCCCACGATGGAACCGCGAATTGTCAGGCGCTTCAACACCACGTCGAATATCGGCAAGGGAAACGATCCGGGCGGCAAGCCCACAAGGCTCATCGTGCCATGCCGCCGCAACATGCCGGTGGCCTGTGCAAAGGCCTGGGTGTTGACGGCGGTCACCAACGCCCCATGCACACCGCCCAGATGGTCGGTTACCTCTTTGACCGGATCGGTGACGGCGGCGTTGATGGTTACGTCTGCGCCCAGTGATTTTGCAAGGGCCAGCTTGTCATCCGCGATATCCACCGCGACCACGTGCATACCCATGGCCTTGGCGTATTGCACAGCCATGTGACCCAGCCCGCCAATGCCGCTGATTGCCACCCACTGACCCGGGCGCGCCTCTGTCTCCTTGAGACCCTTATAGACAGTTACACCCGCACATAGCACGGGCGAGGCAGTGCCGAATTCCAGCGCAGAGGGCAACTGGCCAACATAGTCAGCATCTGCGCGCACGAACTCGGCATAGCCGCCATCAACCGAGTACCCGGTGTTCTGCTGGCTTTCGCACAAGGTCTCCCATCCCCCCGAACAATGCTCGCATCGCCCGCAGGCCGTGTGCAGCCAGGGAACGCCCACCCGGTCCCCTTCCTTAAGATGCGTGACCTCAGCACCCAAGGCGGCCACCTCGCCGACGCCCTCGTGACCGGGGATGAACGGTGCAGTGGGTTTGACCGGCCAGTCACCCATCGCGGCGTGCAGATCAGTGTGGCATACGCCCGAGGCACGTACGCGAACCAACACATCGTGCGGCCCGATCTGAGGCACTGGAACCTCTCGGATATCGAGCGGCTTGCCAAGCTCGGTCACAACCGCTGCTTTCATTGTCTTGGGTAACGTGTCCGGCATCTCACGGCTCCTCTCGACTGGCTTTGATCGTTCTGTGCCATCCGGTTTCCGCGTTCGCATTGATATTGCTCAATGCGCTGCGCACCCAAGGCGGTAAACCGACCCGGCAAGGAGCCCGGAGTCATGTCTGCAAACACATCACCAGCCATTTTGTGCTTTTCGAAATCCGGACATACCCGCCGTGCCGCGGATACGCTTGCGCAGCGGACGGTGGCCGAGGTCATACCAATTGAAACCGACCGCTATAAGGTACCTCTGCTGTGGATCTTGCGCGCAATCTGGGATGTGGGCCGATCACATTTGCCGCCACTAACCGGCGGCAATGTGGTTACAGCAAACAGACCCTGGATCGTGGTGGCTTGCCCCATCTGGGCGGATCAGCCCGCCTCCCCGGCGCGCAGTGTCATAAATGCGCTGGCGTCAACCGCGACACCCGTTGGCCTGCTCACCACGTCTGGCGGGGCCGGTGAACCGCTCAAATGCGTGGCAACTTGCGAAACGGTGTTGGGCCGCCGGTTGGCAGCAAGCTTAAACATTCAGAACAAGATCGAAGACACTCCGGAAACGGACAAACGCCTCGACGCATTTGCCCACGCCATGATGACGTCGGCATCACAAGGTGTTGCATGACCAAATTGCCCGCCGAACGCGTGTTCCGCACCAGCGGATTGACCAAGGTCTACGATACCGGAGAAGTGAAGGTGTACGCGCTCGATAGTGTGGATCTTGAACTTTTTGCGGGCGAGTTGACCGTGCTGTTGGGCCCGTCGGGCAGCGGTAAGTCCACGCTATTGAACATTCTGGGCGGGTTGGATCACGCTACCGATGGCCGTGTTTGGTTCCGCGATCTGGAACTGACTAATCTGCGCGACCGGGGGTTGACCCGCTACAGGCGAGACCATGTGGGCTTTGTCTTTCAGTTCTACAACCTCGTGCCCAGCCTCACGGCGCGCGAAAACGTGCAATTGGTCACGGATGTCGCGCCAAACCCGATGCGGCCCGAAGAGGCCCTGGACCTTGTCGGCCTGACGCACCGGATGGACCACTTCCCGGCCCAACTGTCAGGGGGGGAACAACAGCGTGTCGCGATCGCGCGCGCCGTGGCGAAACGGCCCGAAATCCTGCTCTGTGACGAGCCCACCGGCGCGCTTGACAGCAAGACCGGTATCCAAGTGCTGGAAGTGCTGAAACAGGTAAACGAAGACTTGGGCACCTCGACCGTGGTGATCACCCACGCGGCCGAAATCCGCAAAATGGCGCACCGCGTGATCTGGTTCCAAGATGGCAAGATCGCGAACATCGACGTGAATGAAACTCGGCTCGACCCAGCCGAGATCGCATGGTGAACGGTATGGAGGCGCTTGACCGCAAACTCATCCGTGACTTCCGCAGGCTCTGGTCACAGTTCATCGCCATATCACTTGTGCTGGCAGCCGGCGTGGCCGTGCTGCTGATGTCTTTCGGTATGTCTGACGCGCTCGAAGAAACGCGCGCGACCTATTACGAGCGCAACCGCTTTGCCGACATATTCATCGACGTGAACCGGGCGCCGAACACGATGCTCGATATTATCCGCAATATCGACGGGGTCGCGTCCATCGAGCCGCGCGTTACCACCTACGCGACGCTGGACATTCCGGCCAAGGTTGATGCCACGGTGGCCTATGTCGTATCGCTGCCCGAAAACGGCACATCCCTCAACCAACCGATCCTGCGGCTGGGCAATTGGCCCGATGCCACCGCCACCGATGCGGTGGTCCTGAACGCTCCCTTTGGTGAAGCGAACAACCTCTGGCCCGGTGACGATTTCACCGCCACGCTCAATGGCACCAAACGCACGCTGACGGTCACGGGCTGGGCCCTGTCGCCCGAGTTCATCTACACCATCGGCCCCGGTAGCCTGATCCCCAACGACGAAGACTTCGGCGTGATCTGGATGCCGGAACAGGCGCTAGCCGCGGCTCTGGACCGAACGGGGGCGTTCAACAACCTGTCGGTCAAACTGCGCTCGGGCTACCGATTGGAACCGGTGATCGACGCGCTCGACATCTTCTTGGAACCATACGGCGCGCTTGGCGCCATCGATCGGACCGAACAGGTATCCAACGCCTTCATAGATGCGGAAATCACGCAATTGCGCACGCTGGCCTATACGCTGCCGCCTATCTTTCTGGGGATCACGATCTTTCTGGTGAACATGGTGATGGGGCGGATCGTGGCGCTCGAACGGGCCGAGATCGGGCTGCTCAAGGCTCTGGGCTATTCCGATACGGCCATTCTGATGCACTACCTTCTGCTTGCCAGCCTGGTGGGCGTCTTCGGCGTGTCGATCGGCTATGTCGCTGGCAGTTGGCTCAGTTTCGAGCTCGCGAAACTCTATGCTGATTTCCTGAAGTTCCCTTACCTGATTTATTCGGTGTCGTGGAACATCTACGTGTTGTCCGGCGTGCTGGGCCTGATCGCGGCAGGCACAGGGGCCGCGCGCGCTGCATGGGTCGCGGCGCGATTGGCGCCTGCCACGGCCATGGCACCACCCGCACCGCCCCGGTTCACAACCAGCTGGGTGGATCGCGCCTTGCACTTTATCCGCGTCAGCCAGCCCACCATGATGATCCTGCGCAGCATCGTCCGCTGGCCGATGCGCGCAGGCCTAAGCATCCTGGGCATGGCACTGGCAGTGGGCATCCTGGTGTCCTCCAACTTTTTTCCCGACGCGCTCGATCTGATTATCGATACGGCGTTCTACCAATCCAACCGCCAGCACGCGGTCCTGTTCTTCAATGACGACGTGGACGAGAGCGTGGTGGTTGAGGCCCGTCG
The DNA here is from genome assembly GCF_059611725.1 of Tateyamaria sp. LSS28. Lineage (NCBI taxonomy): Bacteria > Pseudomonadati > Pseudomonadota > Alphaproteobacteria > Rhodobacterales > Roseobacteraceae > Tateyamaria > Tateyamaria sp. LSS28. The sequence goes on from NZ_JCAPFI010000002.1 coordinate 544,814, forward strand.
TCTGCCCGGCGTGCTTCAGGCCGAGGGGCAGCAGGTGATGACGGCAGTGCTGCGTCACGAACACTATCGCAAGCGCGCCACGATCGAGGCGAGGCGCCCCGGCATGAACCTCAGCCGCGTGGTGTCAACGAACGGTCAGGTGGTGGATGCCCCGCCCGGCGGCATCATGCTGTCGGAACGTTTGGCTGCCCAGCTTGGCGCGTCCCTTGGCGACGTGATCGAGGTGAAGTTTCTTGGAGTCCATCAAGGCACCTACGCCCTGCCCGTCACACAGCTTGTGACCCAGTTTTTCGGTCTGGGCGCTTACATGGATCAAACCACCGCCAACCGCCTTTTCCAGCAAGACCCGCGCGTCTCTATCGTCAACGTTACGCTGGACGCGGCCCATGGCGACGCCTTTCAACAAAGCCTCAAAGACCTGCCAAAGCTGGCCGGGCGCGCGATGCTGGCGGAAAACCGGGCAGGGTTCGAGGATACGATCAGCCGAAACATCCTGATCACGACCACGATCTACGCCATCCTCGGCACGTTGATCACCGTCGGCGTCGCCTATAATGGCGCGCGCATCCAGTTGTCGGAGCGCGCACGTGAACTCGCCAGCCTGCGCATCCTCGGCTTCACCAAGGGCGAGGTCGGCTTCGTGCTGGTGGGCGAGATCATGTTGCTGGCCGTCCTCGCCCAACCCTTGGGTTGGTGGATTGGCTGGGGCGTCGCCAAGATGCTGACCGAAAGCTACACCAGCGACCTTTACTCCATGCCTCTCGTGGTCAGCGCCTCCACGTTTTCCTCTGCCAGCCTGATCGTGCTGACCGCCGCCCTTGTCTCCGTCCTGATTGTGCGACGCAGGCTCGACGGCATCGACCTTGTTTCCGTGATGAAAACCAGAGAGTGACACCATGGCCCACACCAGCCGCAACATCGTCCTTGGCCTGATTGGGGTCGGCATCGCCGGGGGTCTGCTTTATGTAACCTTCCGCCCCGAACCCGTGCCGGTGGACCTGCACACCGTGGATAGAGGCCATTTCGAGATCACGGTCGATGCCGACGGCACGACACGCGTGGTAGAGGTGTTCGAGGTGTCGGCCCCCATCGCCGGTGTCGCCCAACGCTCGCCCGTGCGCGTCGGCGATCCGGTGACAGGGGGGGAAACGGTCGTCGCATTGGTCGAACCCATCTCGCCCGGGTTGCTCGATGCCCGCACCCGTATGCAATCCGAAGCCGCCGTCACCGAGGCCGAAGCCGCCCTGCACGTGGCCGAAACGGACCTGGCCCGTGCGCGGGAGGATTACATCTTCGCGAAGTCACATTTCGATCGCACCTCGGAACTGGTTGAACGGGGCGTGGCCAGCATCACCCGGCTGGAGGAAGCGCAACAGCTCTTTGCCATCACAGATGCCGCCCTTGAGGCCGCGAACGCCCGTATCGCGCAGGCCGAAGGAGGGTTGCGACGGGCAAAGGCGGCCTTGGTCGAAACCTCGGGCAACGGCGAAAACGATACGTGCTGCATGTCGCTTCTTGCCCCAGCCGACGGTGTTGTTCTGGACATCGACGAGGTCAGCGCTCGGCCAGTTACATCGGGCGAACGCTTGCTGACAATCGGCGACCCCGGCCAGATCGAACTCGTGGCGGACCTGCTCACATCCGACGCGGTCAGCCTGCCACCAAACGCCCGCGCAACCGTTGAACGCTGGGGCGGCCCCCCGCTTCAAGCCAAATTGGCTTATGTAGAGCCCGCGGCGCGCATGAAAGTCTCCGCCCTCGGGATTGAAGAACAGCGCGTCGACGTCGTATTCGACATCACTACACCTCCCGAACAACGCCCTAATCTGGGCCATGAATTCGCCGTCTACCTGCGCATCGTCACCTACGAGGAAGAAGACGCACTTCTGATCCCGCTAAGTGCTGCGTTCCGCACCGATGACTATTGGGCCGCGTTCCGCGCGGACGGCGACAGGGTCACGCGCGTGCCAGTCGACCTTGGCGCGCGCAATGGACGCTTTGCGGTGGTGGAAAGCGGGCTGGAGCCCGGTGACCGCATCGTGGAGCACCCCCGCGACGACCTCACCGATGGTGCCTTGATCAAAGAACGCACCACCTTCTGAAAGGACCGCCCGTGCCCAAGGACAGCACTGACCGCAACCTCGACCGCATCTTGCACAGCGCCGTGGGCAAGGCCACGGGCGGGCTGTCGCCCACAGCGCTCAGCACCGCGTGGCTCGACTGGGCGCTGCATGTCGTGGGCTCCCCCGAACGGCAAATCCAACTGGCCTTCAGCGCATGGGCCAAGGGGGCAGAGGCATGGACCACGTTTCTGACCGGCAAGGCCCCCGAAACAGACGACCCAAGGTTCCAAAGCCTCGCGTGGAACGTGCCACCCTACAGCCAACTGCGGCACTGGTTCAGCCTGCAAGAGACGTGGTGGCAAGAGGCAACGGCGCCCATCGTCGGCGTCGATCCTGCCCATCAACGAATTGTCTCCTTCGCTGCGCGGCAAATCATCGACACCATGTCACCCGCCAATTTCGCACTCACCAACCCGGATGTGCTGGACAAGACGCTGGCGGAACATGGGCAGAACTTCACACAGGGCTGGCAGCACTGGATCGAGGATTTCAACCAATTGATCAGCCAGAGCCCAAAGTTGCATCCAGACTACCGCGTGGGCGAAACCATCGCCATCACACCGGGCGACGTTATCTACCAAAACCAGCTGATTGAACTGATCCGCTACCGGCCCACGACGAAGAAGGTCCACGCTGAACCGATCCTGATCGTGCCCGCCTGGATCATGAAATACTACATTCTGGATCTGTCGCCGCGGAACTCACTGGTCGCCTATCTCCGCGATCAGGGGTTCGAAGTGTATATCATCTCTTGGAAAAACCCGGACAAGGGCGACGCTGACCTGTCTTTGGAGGACTATCTGAATCTTGGAATGTTTGCCGCCATCAACCACATAGTACCCCAAAACGACGGCGCGTTGCACGCGGTCGGCTACTGCCTTGGCGGCACGCTGCTGGCTGCGGGAGCCGCCGCAATGGCGCGGGACCACGACACGCGCTTGCATAGCTTGTCGCTGTTGGCCGCACAGGTGGATTTCTCCGAACCAGGTGAGTTGTCACTATTTATCAATGAAAACCAGGTCGCCTTCCTCGAAGACATCATGGCGACCCAAGGGTACCTGCGCGCGGACCAGATGGCAGGGGCATTCCGCATGCTCCGCTCCACCGATCTGATTTGGAGCAGGATCGTGCGCCATTACCTACTGGGGGAACGCACCCCCATGAACGACCTCATGGCCTGGAATGCCGATGCAACGCGGATGCCTGCGCGGATGCATTCGGAATACCTGCGACAGATGTTTCTGGAAAACCAGCTGGCCAAGGGGCGGTTCAAAGTGGGGGGCAAGACGGTCGCGCTCACCGACTTGCGGGTGCCCATCTTTTGCCTTGCCACCGAAACTGACCACGTGTCGCCTTGGCGGTCTGTGTTCAGGCTGCAAATGTTGACCGACACGGATGTGACCTTTTGCCTGACTGCTGGCGGGCACAACAGCGGCGTGCTCTCCGAACCGGGCCACCGAAACCGCCACTACCGGTTGCGCAAAAAGACCGAAGGCGACCCGCACACCGCGGCTGAAGCCTGGATGGACCAAGCCCCCATCGAAGACGGTTCATGGTGGCCTGCATGGGTCAAATGGCTGGCCGACCACAGCGGCTCGAAACAGTTTACGCCTGCAAAAAAGCGCTGGACCAAAGGACCAGCGCCAGGGCGTTACGTCTTGGGCTGATCCTTTTGGGAATGGGCTCAGCTCTTCTTGGTGTCGTCCGCACTTGGCGGCGCATACAAGTCCTGGCTCATCTGCACGAGCTTTCCAGTCTCGGCAGTGTATTGGTCAATGGCGGTCTGCATGAACTCAGCCTGAATCTTCTGAAGCTCCGAGACGTCCTTGCAATGCAGCATCTTGTGCTGCGTCTTGACGTCTTCCTTGATCCGGTCTGCAACAAAGGACAGCACTTCGCTGCCCAGATCACTCATCCCTTCGACCCAGGCCAGCCCCATCTGCGACATGGATTTCACGGCCTGATCCTGCATGGCTGCGACGTCCCCGGCCATCTTGGTCACATCGGCAGTTGTCGATGTGTCGGTCTGCGCTGCGCCTGCGGGCTGTTTCGGTGGCATTTCGATCTCCCAACAATGACTGATGAAGGCGAGCCTAGCGTGCCCGGGGTCGCCACCGATTGATCTTTCTCAATGCCGCAGGACCCGTGCACTGCTAGCGCGAAAGGGCCCGGCCCGGAGAAACCAAGATGCGCGCTTCCGACGTGTCCGCAGCCCCTGCCACAGGACTGTCAGCCCAGCAGATCGACGCTTTGCGCGCCCAGCACGGCTGGAACGAATTGCCACGCCAGAAACCACCCGGACCGCTGATCGTCTTCTTGCGCCAATTCGGGGGCATGCTGGTTGTGATCCTTGTGGTCGCTGCCCTGATCGCACTGGCCCTGGGCGAACGGGTTGACGCGCTGGCCATCGCCCTTGTGCTCCTGCTGAACGCGGTTCTGGGCTTTGTGCAGGAATGGCGCGCCGAAACTGCGCTGGATGCACTGCGTTCCATGCTATCGCCCCACGCCATAGTGGTCCGCGACGGGCAAGAGATTGACATCCCCGCCCGCGAACTTGTGCCCGGTGACCTTGTTGTTGTGGCCGCCGGGGCGGCCGTACCCGCCGATCTGCGCATCGTGTCAGCCATGGAAATCCGCGTGGACGAAAGCGTACTGACGGGGGAGTCGGTGCCAGTGGACAAGTCGGAGCGGGGCACAGAAGATGAAACCCTTCTTTCTGCCGGCACCGCCTTGGTCAAAGGGCGCGCCCGCGGTATCGTAACTCAGATCGGCCAACACACCCGCTTCGGCCAGATCGCCCAACTGACGGGAAGCGTCGGGCAAAAGCGGACAAATCTGCAAATCCGGCTCGGCAAACTGGCCCAGCAGATCGGCATTGCGGCTCTTTCCATCGCCGCTCTGGTTGTCGTCATCGGCCTGATGGTAGGCCGCGGCCCTTTTGAGATGTTCATGACCGGCCTGTCGCTCGCCGTCGCAATGGTGCCCGAAGGTCTGCCCGCCGTCGTCACGATCACACTCGCTATCGGCGCGTCCGCCATGGCGCGCAAGAACGCACTGGCGCGCCGGTTGCAAGCGGTTGAAACGCTCGGCGCAGCCTCGGTGATCTGCACCGACAAGACCGGCACACTGACCGAAAACCAGATGACAGCGACGCAAATCTGGACCCACGATCGCACGTATGATGTCACCGGTGAAGGTTATGATCCCAAGGGCCACATCGAAACCGGTGGAAAATCCGTCCGGGCGAGCGACGACCTGACGCTCGCCCTAATCCTGAAAACGGCGCTGACCTGCACCCACGCGTCCCTCCACCGCGAGGGGGAGCATTGGACGATGATCGGCGCACCCACCGAAGGGGCGCTTGTCACCCTCGCCTACAAGGGGTGGGCACCCCCGGTATCGCAAGCCGACCTAATCTCGGAAACGCCCTTCAGCAGCGAACGCAAACGCATGAGCGTGCTGGCAAACGATGCAGGCCGGACCCGCCTCTTCGTCAAGGGCGCGCCCGAAGTCGTGGTTGAGCGATGCGATCGCATCCTGACCCACGGCACACAACACCCGCTTGGCCCATCCACACGACAACGCATTGCGGGCGCCTATCAATCCATGGCCGCCCAAGGCCTGCGCGTCCTCGCGTTGGCCATACGCGAAACTGACGGCAAAGACACATCAGAGACAAACCTCACCTTTTTGGGCCTGGTCGGTATGATTGACCCACCACGGGCAGAGATCGAGTCAGCCCTGCGCCTTGCCCGCAACGCAGGCATCCGGGTGATCATGATCACCGGCGACGGCGCAATCACTGCTGCTGCCGTGGCGGACAAGATCGGATTGGGAACACCTGATCTGATTGAAGGGCATGAAATTGACACCATGGATGACGGTGCACTGGCTGAAAGGCTCCAAGACGATGTGCTTTTTGCCCGCACCCGGCCCGAACACAAACTGCGCATCGTCAAAGCCCTTCAAAGCAAAGATCAGATTGTTGCCATGACGGGCGACGGAGTAAATGATGCGCCCGCCCTGAAGCAAGCAAATATCGGCGTCGCCATGGGCATTCGAGGCACTGAGGTGTCCAAGAGTGCAGCCGATCTGATCCTGCTGGATGATGACTTTTCCACCATTGTGAATGCCGTCGCCGAAGGCCGAAGGCAGTTCGAAAACGTGCGCAAGTTCGTCCGTTACCTCATGTCCTCCAACGCGGGCGAGGTGCTGGCGATCATGGTTAACCTCATTATCGGCGGGCCACTGATCTTCCTGGCCACACAGATCCTGTGGATGAACCTGATCACCGACAGTATCACTGCCGTGGCCCTGGGGTTGGAGAAGGAAGAACCCGACCAGATGCGGCGCCCGCCACGCAAACCAAGCGAGGCCATCCTCGGGCGGGCAGGCTTTGCACTAATTGTCACCTTCGGGCTCTACACCGCCACCGCAAGCTTATGGATTTTCTACACATTTTTGCCCCACGGCGTAGACATCGCCCGTACTACAGCCTTTACCGCCATGCTGATCTTCGAAAAGGTAAGCGTGTTCGCATTCCGCTCTCTCACGCGGCCCACAACCACAATTGGATGGTTCTCAAATCCGATCCTTGTGATCGCATTCACCATCAGCGTCAGCTTGCAACTGGCGGCTGTCTACTGGCCGCCGCTGCAAACGCTTCTGCGCACCGTCCCGCTCGGGATTGAACACTGGTCAATCATCTGCCTGCTTGCCGCCCCGCTCATCATCGTGCCGGAACTCGCCAAAGCAGTGCGCATACACCGCACACCAAAAACAGAAGGCGCTTGACGACTACCGGCTACCGCAGCTGCACAATCACACCCCGACCGAGTCGCACTCCACATTGCCCAAATCATGCGACCATGTCTCGCCCCAGCCGAACTCGGTCCCAACCCTAAAACGAATTTTCATCGCTAGCCCTCCGGTCGCTTTCCCAGAAGGTTACCTCGCGGTCCGGTCAATCCCCACGTTCTTTCCACTCCCCCCAAATGAGCGGCTTGCCAGAAGCTGAATGGCTGCTTGCTGATAGAGAATACGACGCTGACTGGTGCCGCGAGGCCCTTATAGAAAAGGGCACAAAGCCTTGCACTCCGGAGCCAAGTCGCGCAGGAAAACCGTCAAATATGATAAGCGCCGCCATAAACGACGTAACCGGATTGAAAGAATGCTGCGCAGGATCAAGGACTGGAGGTGTGTCGCGACGCGGTACGACAGATCCCCAACCGTCTTCCTCTCCGCAATCGCACGCGCTGCAGCTTTCATATTTTGGTTATGAATCCTGAGCCTAGCCGCATGACAGGCAATGTCGTCACGGAAAAACTACGCCGCAACCACGCCTGCCGACTGGCTTAGCTGTTCTGCTCCTGCTCGGCCAGATCCTGCAGTGCTTGCACAGCATCCAAAGCCTGCTCGATCCCGGCCTGAAACGCTGCACTGCGCTCCCGGTTCGTGGCCTGTTCCTCCTCCAGCCGTGCACTCGCCGCCTCGGCGAGGGGCAGCGCTTCGGGCAAAGCCTCCTTCACCTCTTGGCGAAACGCTCTGCTGGAAAGCTGTGCCCGCAACGCTTTCGATCGTTGCTCTGAAAGTGCAAAGCGAGATGTGATTACGGCGCTCCCTGTCTGCAATCGCAGCCGAGCTTCCTCCGTCAATCCGCGCGCATCCGCCTGCGCCATTGATACGGCCTCTGTCGGCCTCAGCCCTGCTACAGTTGGCACGACAATAGCGGCGCCGGGGCGAAACCCCGCCTCCGTCGCCAACTGCGGATTGGCTCGCAACAGCGCCATTTCCGCCCGGCGCTGCGCCTCTCCCCGTGGGCCCCCCTCTATATCGAACACCCGCCGCGCGAGCGTCGCGATCCGGCGTTCCCGCCCCAATGTCGCTATTCGTGTCGGCATCGCCTCTCTCCCTTCTCTAAGCTTGCAGGTTCAGCGCCGAAAACGGTGCCGGAAGACCGCCACCGTTCAACTGAATGCCCGCAGTCGTGATATTGCCGATCGGCGTCGCCGCGCCCGCGGCCCCTGTGGCCAGCCGCATGGAAAGCGCATCTGTCTGATGCGTCACCGTGTTGGAACCTGCAGAAAGCCGCTGCGAACCGATCAGGACGACCTCAGAAAGTCCACCTCCGCTTTGCAGATCGCACTGGTTCTGGCTGAAGTCGAGGCTGCGCGCGCCCGGATCAACAAGCGAGACCAAAGGACCCAGCAATTGCCGGTTGCTCCGCACTTGATTGCCCTTCACCGAAATCTGGCTCGGCAGGTTGCGCGAAGCGACCGTAAATCGCGCCGCCGAGGCGCGAAACATCGTTCCTTCGACAGCCACAAAAGCCAGCGCCTCACGTGCTACCGTTGGCGCGACAGCCACGAACCCCGTGGCAAGCGTCCCGATCTCAGCACCGATATCCGCGTCGAACCGCCCGACTTGGATAGCCCGCCAGTTGACGATGTCGTTCGGCCCCACATCATCCTCGATCTCGACGATCCGGTTGTCCGAAATCGTCAGCCCGAAGAACGGCGACGCAGCAAGTATCCCGAACGTCCGCGGTCCCGGATCGCGTGGCCCGATCTCCGAGATGGAGTTGTGCGCGATGTCCACGCTCCCGCTCCCTTGGATAGCGATCCCGGCGAAGCTCTCTTGGCCAGCACCCGTCTGGCCCACAGCCCGCACCGAATTGCCGATAATCTGGCCGGACGCCGCGGCCGTCAGCAGAATGCCCGCAGCGCCAAACTGTGCACCCGTCCCGCTCACTTCCTCGATCATATTGTTGTCGATGGCGATGTGTCGGATCTCCGCGTCCGCCGTCGTCGCAATCCCGGCTTCCGCGCAATCCCGGATGATGTTGCGTTTGATCAGCAGCGTATCATGCAGCCCGGCGATGCGAATGCCCGCCCCCGAAAGCTCGAAGATCGTGTTGCCGATGATCTGTGCGTCCGTTGTTGCCTCGGGCACAAGATTGGGCAACAGCCGGATACCGTCTCCTGCCTCATCCCCGCCTGAGATCTCGCAATCCTGCACCCGCGTCGTATTGGCACCCAGTACCATTGCCGCAGCATCAGAGACGACGGTGCTTGTCTCTATCGAAAGGCTTGCTGCCGGGATTTCCGCCCAGTTGATCCGCACTCCTTCTCCGTTGGAGAACACCAGATTGCGCGACAGAAGTGCGGCCGAGATGTTGATCGCCGCCCGGTCGATCTGGATGCCAAAGCGCCCTCCAAAGAGAATGCTGTCAAGCACGCGCAGCTCTGCAAAAGCTGCAAACTGCAGATCGCCATCCTCGTCGAGTCCGAACGAAGAGCGCGAGCCAAACGCCACCGGCGCAACCACAACGCACTCCTCTACCTTTGCGCCCAACTGGGTGCCGTCAAAAGCGATCCCGTGATCCACTCGCTCTTCCGGGTCGTCGCTGAACACCAGCACCGCCAACCGCCGCAGCGCAACAAGGCCTGCATTGATTGCGGTCACCCCATGCGTGATGGGGATATTGCCCAAGTCGTCTTCCTCTGGCGCCACCAGCAGCGAAAAGCGCTCCAACTGGATGTCGTTGGCCGTGTCGATCTGAATGGCACCGCCCGCCCCCTGATAGACAAGGATTGTACCGATCCCTTGGCCCGTCAGCTTCACTGCGTTGCGGTTGGTTATCACAATGGGATCGCCAAGAAGGTAGTTGCCAGCCTCAAGGCATACCGTGCCCCCTGCCGCCTCCACCTGATTGATCGCATCCTGAATGGTCAATGAACCAGAATTGTGTTCTTCGGCCGTCACGCAGACGGTGCAAAAGCATCCCTCAACTTCCGTATCGCCCCCCTCGAATGCCGGCGGCCAGAACACTCGGCAATCGAGCACCAACCCGCCCGCCGCCGCCGTCGGGAAACGCACAACGGCGAGTCGGCAGTAGTGTCGTTGGATGCCCTCTGGAGGTGCTGTCTGCAGCTCGTTGATCTGCGTGCCAGCCGTCCGAGCCTCGAAGCGCCAGTAGTCCATCTCGCGAAAGCGGCCTGTTGCATCCGCCGTCGAAAACTCAACCGTGATTCCTGATTCCAGCACCAGAACAGTGCCCGCTGGCGGCACCGGGATCAGCCCGTCGGAACCCGGCGCATCGAGATCGACCCATTCCGCCCCGTCCGTCTCTCGGATCACCCCCCTCTGATCCCAGCGGACCAGCCGCGTGCGGCGCACAGCGACCGTATCATCGCCCGCGCCTGAGGGCACCAAATCCGCATTCTCCACATCCGCGTCGATGGCTGCCTCGAATTCGATCTCTCGCGTTTCGGCATTCACCACCGCAACCCTTAGCATCACGCCGGAACGGTGGTTGAACTCCCTGTGATCGTCTGTCAGCTCCACCCAATCGCCTTCGCGAAACCGCAAGATCTCATCCCGTCCGATCCGATTCAACACGACGCTCTCATTTGTGCTGCCGATGCTCTCGACAGCGCTCACGACCGAGGCGTTCTCCCGACTGAACTTGAATCGCGCATCCTCCTGATCTGGCGGATTCCCGTTTTCATCCACCTCGCCAACAGAGTGCAACTCGACACGGTAAAGCTGGTTCTCGATCCCCGAATACCCGTCTGTCGGTGGTACCAGGCACGGATCCTCCGGGTCTTCCACATCTACTGTCCCGGTCGTCAACCGCGCCGTCGAGGGGGCGATCTCCGCCTCCCACCCGGGGATATCTTCGTCCGGAGTCTGGCAGTTGGTCGCCCGCGGCACATCGAACGTGCGCACCTGCCAAACTGTCTGCCAGCGCGTTGTCGTATCGACGCCCCCCAGAGCGGGCTCCAATAGATCTGGCCGCTCGATCGGCGTCACCTCCCGTTGCCAAGCCACCACGTAAGCCAGTGCCGTGCCGCCGATGGGCAAATCTACTGGCGTCGGCCAGTAGGGCTGGTTGAGGTAATTGACGAAATCCCCTTCTTCGGGCGAGATCAACTCGTCCAGCACCCCTTCGGGGTCGCCAAGATCGTCATTGGTCGTGTTGGGCCTGCTTCGATCAAATACAGGATCGGGCAACGCGGGTGCCTCGTCCGTAAAATTCGCAACCCCGTGGCACTCGAGCAGCAGCCCATGCAGATACTTTCGCCCTCGTCCGATTTCCAACCCACCGTCATCCGTAAACCGGATCTCGAAACCCGTCATCGTCTCCCGCGGCACCACGGCACGTCCAATGGTATCTACGGTGCCCGCCCGGATCCGCCGCTCGAACATCTCGACCATCTCGTTCCAGTCGCTGTCCAGAACTGCACGACCTTGCTGAAGGAACACCCCGGCATAATCCCGCAGGGCATCGAAACTGTCTCTGCTGTAGTCACCACTCATCGGCGTGTTCCTCCAAAATCAAGTTTCATAGAAAATCCCGGCCTCCAGTCCGAAGCGCAGATATTCGTCAAGACGAATACGCAGGTTCGTTTCGCGCTGTGGGGCAAAGAGAAGATGGTAAACGCCCATCTCACTTTCATCCGAAGCGCCGGTGCGAACCTCTAACGGTGCCGCTTGCCGGAGTTGGCAGTAGGCAGGATGGCTGGCGCTCAGTGCGGTAAAACTTGGCACAAGCCACCGTGTGATCCGCCGGATGATGAGCTGCCGTACCATCTGGCTCACCGGCCCACTCTCCTCGGCCACCGCGATCGCCTGATCGATGCTTAGTTGCGGTTGGCAACGATAGCGCCTTGGTGTGATCGCATCTTGCGGAACCCAGGAAAACCGCATGCACCCCTCTTGTCGTTGGAGCGCGCGGATCGGCGCACCTGGCCCGGGGCTCCGCGCAAAAAGAATGGAATTCGAAACCAGCGGAAACGCGCGAGCCGTTATCCGTCCGATCACGGTGCTCGCGATGATTGTCAGTGCACCGGCTGGCTGGTTTACCCCGCCCGTCCCCCGAATGGCGCGCGCCTCCGCGCTGTCCCCGGGGTCTGCGGCAGCGGCATCGACAACACTGTCCCGAATTTCCGCATTTGTTGTCTCGTCCATCAGGATGGGCCCGGTGATGCTGTGCGTCAGAAACAGTTCCAGCCCGACCGTGTTCACCGTGAGGCTCGAAGCATTCGGGCTTTGCGGGGCACCTGTCTCTGTGAAACGCCGACCGGGGATCAGCGTGCAATGGCGCAGCGTCACCTCTTTCAGTGACACGTCACCCACTTCCCGAATGTTCACCCGTTGCCCTTCGACGACAAGCCCGTCGAGGATCACACGGCCGTCTTCCCCGCCCTCAATCTGGATCGGGTTGCCCGGGCGCAGGATCGGGCGAAACCCGTCAGCCGCCCGCAGCACGATTTCCCGACCATCTGCTACGGAAATCACAACATTGCCTGTGAACACATCGTTGGAGGCAATTTCCACGATCCCGCCCGCATCCGTCAGTGCATCGATCGCAGCCTGGATCGTAGCGTGCTGGCTTGGTACTTCGCGTACCTCCGCCTCTGGCAATCCTGCCAGCCCCGCCGCACGATTGTACTCTCCTCCACCGATCCGCGCCGGAAAGCCAGTGTGATAGCTCACCCGCACCTCACCCGCTGGCGCTTCTGGAAAGGCGAGCCGCCCAAGCTCTGGATCCACGCGCACGCCCGCCACCTCACCCTCTGGAGGGTTCGGCGGCACATGGTTCCAGCCGACGCCATCATCCGAGAGGTCGCAGGCTTCGATCTCCTCCAACGGCACTCCGACGCCATCCACAAAAATCTCAAAGGCGCGCGGATACCATTCGGCAACATCCGCATCCAATGCCCGCCGAGTCAGATCCCCCGGCACATGGCGCGGTGCAGAGATGCTCGCAATCGTATCCTCCGGCGCGGGCCGGTTCACCAATTGCCGCGGCGCTCCCAGCGCATCAAAAAGGAAGCGCGTCGCATCGACGTCCCGCACAGGAGCGCGCGTCAGCTGCATGGGGATCAACCGCCATAGATGCAGCCCGATGTTCTGCAGATTATGCGTGCCCCCAATACTCTCCCGCCCCGGCGATTGCTGGATGGAGCGGACATCCACTGTCTGCGACACCCGATCAAACGCCTTGTTTAAAGGCTCAATATCCAAAGGGTCATGCAGATCCGGCCCGAGGTGATGCGCGGGCCGGATATGGTTCGTATGCTGGCACGTCGCGACCACCTGGAAATACTCAACCACATGCGCGGGCCATCCCGTGACATCCCGAGCCAGCTGCTCAAGCACCGCCGCCGTACCCTTCCTGCGCCGGTAGCCGATGGTATTCGCCACCTCCGCCCGGTTGCCGACATCCGTGCCTTCGATCTGGTGAAGCGTCCGGTAGCCAATCGTTCCGCCGATGTAAGGCGAAGCCCAGTCCGCACAGGTCTCGATAAAGAGATTGTCGAGCAACTGCTCGATATTCTCCTCAACCACAGCACCCTCGCGCGCCAGCACTGCCATCAACGCGCGCAGCGGCTCGCCCTGATCCGCATCGCGAAGTCGGTGCACAGCTGGTAGCAGCTCGTACAAAGCTTCTGGCGTGATCCGGTTCATGACATCACCTCCAGCTTATCAAGCGCACCTGGCGAAAGTGTCAGGATTTCTGCAGGCAGAAGCTCACCGTCGGTTCCTTGCCGTCCCTGCTGCGAAATCAGCCTGGCATGGGCGATTTGTGCTGTTTGAGGCGCCTCCTCCCGGTAGAGCAGATCCACATCAATCGCCGCCACTCCCGGCACCCGATGCGCCGCCACGGCCACTTCGCTCAATGCCAGTAACTGCCCGAAATCCCGCGCTTCAAAGGAAAACGCCTCGCGTAGTGCAGCCTCGGTGGCAGGCAACACGAGGTCTGCATCATATGCGGTGTCCACGGCGACACGTAGTCCCAGCCGGAAGAACGCGGGCGCGTAAGACAGCAAATCCACGCCCACCAGCGGGTCCCCAAGAGCACGGAACGCCGCCAGGAGATTGGCAAACGTCGTAGAGCCCTGAGGAATTTCTACGCCTCCGGGTCCTGCTACAGTCACCACGATCCGCCGCGTCTCTCCCTGCCAAACCCAGCGCGCTTCCGCCTTTGCAATCCCCGGAAAACCGAGCGCAAAGTCGCGATAGTCCGTGAGCGAGACCACCCGCCCCAGCGTCAGCGTGTAAATCGGCGCATTCCGCCGCCCATCCTCCTGCCGCTCGGGGTCATCCCCGCCCGTCGCGGGCAGCGGGTTGGTCGTTTCTTTCAATCCCAGGGGTCTGTCCAATGGCAGCTTCAGCTGCCCGGCACGCACGTTCCCGGCAAGCCCGATCCCCTTGGAATACTCGGCCACGATATTGTCCCGCCCCGCTAGGGGGCGTGACCCGGAAATCCCGTCGCCAAACTCCACAACCGTCTCGCCCGCATCCGTCAGCGACGTCTTGAACACCCGCGCCGATGGGCCCCGCTGATAAAGATCCGGCACCTCATCCCATTCCGCACCGTCCACGCGCAGCGTCAGCGTGCTTTCTATCCCTGTTTCTGTCGGCGCCACCCGATGCGTCACAGGCGCCTCTTTCAGCAAAAACTTCTGAAAGGGCTGCGAAGGATCGCCCGAGCCCAGAATATCTGTCACCCCTTCTCCATGGGCCGCGCGCGCCACGTTGGCGTGGATGCGCAGGCTCTCCCGGTCGAAGGCCACGGGAAGCGCGTCCTTCAGCGTCAGAACGGTGGGACCGCCCCCTATCGTCTCGGCACGCTTGAGAACCGCAACGACGGCGGTTTCCGGCACCATCTCGTCCGCTGCCACGGTCTCGAGCACCGCATCGACATCTCCAAACACCGTGATCGAGCCCTCGTCTCCGGCCTCCGTCCGCACCCGGAAAATCGAGATCGTCACGCCGAAGATGAAGATGGAAATTGGATCGGCCAGCAGCGTCAGTAACGCGCCTTTCTCCACCTCCAGCGGGTCGGCATCAGGCCGCGCCACATTCACCGATTGCGCCACAACCCGCAGGCGCGCTGGCTTACCGCGGAAAATCAGCTTCCGCCCCTCGGGCAGGCCCTCCACCGCATTGTTCAGCGTCACGTCGCTACCAGCAACGATGCGCGTCACCGGGGTGTCCGCGAATTGAAGCTCCTCGCTGCCACCGTTCACCGAGAACCGGCGATAGACGGTCTCAAGCCCTACGATTACCGGCAGTAGATCGAATGTTAGCCGGGTCACGTTGCCGCTCAGAGCATATCGCGCTTCCGTATCTGCGCTCGCCGTCTCGATCCGGTGCAGAGTGCTCAATCCTGCGGGCGTCGTGATGACCACCCAGCCACCTTCCACAAAACTCTTGTAAACGAGATCGAGCGAGATCGAGCCGTCTTCAGCAAAGGTAAAAAGCCAATCACCCGACT
Organism: Tateyamaria sp. LSS28; assembly: GCF_059611725.1. NCBI lineage: Bacteria > Pseudomonadati > Pseudomonadota > Alphaproteobacteria > Rhodobacterales > Roseobacteraceae > Tateyamaria > Tateyamaria sp. LSS28. The sequence goes on from NZ_JCAPFI010000002.1 coordinate 560,225, forward strand.
CCGCATCCGTGCCCGAGATGGTGGAGGGCGAGTTTGGCTGCGGATCATCAGAATAACCGTAGGCATCCCGGTTTCGTTCCCCGATCGAAAGCGGATGCGGCGCGTTGTAGCCGAAGAGTGAAGCCCGGTCGCGTAGCACAAACAAACGCAGACCAGCTGTCGGTCCTGAGGGGCCGGAATTCACACTGTTGAGCGGCCGATCCCAAGTGATCCGCGTGCGGTCGAGCTCCGCAAAGAGCTCCACTCGTACGATGCGCCGTCTGTCCCAAAACGGAGAGTTCGTGCTGAAATCGACAAAATCCTCATCATCGCGTTCCCGGCTGACAAAAAGGATCGTGTCGCCCACTTGTAAGGCGGGGCTCCCTGCGAGCCAGGTGGACCTATCCCCATTCCGTGGCAGCACCGCCTCGAAAAGCTGCGGCCGCAGTGCATTCCACGCCACCCGCGTCTCAAGGTCTTCGATCGTCTCGAACACCTGTGGCATCTCGTCCGGTCCCGGCTGGCTCTGCACCCGCGTGCCTTCGGGCACGAGAAGCTCTGCCACATCCGCCTCCGCCGCTGGCGGATCTTCCATCAGGATCACCAGATCGGTCTCGGCAGCAGCACCCGGATGCAGGCGATACCCGATCAGCCGCGCCAACTCCCCGATGGAAAGCCGCTCTGTCGCGGTGCCCATATAGGCCTCGTTGGCCAGCCGTTCCTGATAAAAGGTCAGCACATCGCAGGCCGAGGCCCAGGCATCAATGAGCGCAATCGAAAAATCGTCATCTTCGCGCGTCCCCAGCCCCCGTAGTGCCGGATATGTGGAAGACGCCAGCCGGGTCAGCATCGACGCTTTGAACTGCCCGTGATCCCCCGCCCGGAATGCTATCGCGGAAAGGTTGGGCCGGTTCTCTGTTGGTCTGAGCGTTGCCAGCTCGGTCCCGTCACAACAGCCGCAGACATCTGGCGCGAAGCCTTCATCTGGATGGCCAATCCTGATCGGCGCGTCATTCATTTCCCGCCTCCCATCTCGATCTGCAAAGCACCCCGCTCGGGGAAGTTTGGATCATTCTCCAGCTGCGCGATCTCCAGCCGCCCAAATTCCAGCACACCATCCAGCAATGGCGCCGGGTCGGTCCGCCCCCGCCGCCGGAAATGCAAAGCTTCGACGGACTCCACACCCTCAATCTCCATCACCCGTGCGTAGATCGCCGATAGATAAAGGGGCTGACCGAAAGTGAAATTGTCGGGGTGGAAGAAGCCGATGCTGCCATCGGGTAACCGCTCAGCCGAAAGGGCAGCCAGGACATCGGCGCGAACCTGGGACCGAAAGTGTTCCCGACCAGCACAGACAAAGAGCGCAACCTCAAGGGCCACAAAACGCGGTGCATCAATCTCAAGATCGTATCCGGCCATACGAAACCGATCGAGATAAGAGCGCAACTCCGCCTCGAAATCCGCCGTTACAGGGCGCCCGGCAAAGCGGTCCACTGTCACGAACACCGTGTGCCCGTGCCCGTTCCACCGAAATGTTGCCGCCGCCCGCTGCACATCGCGGAACGTCTCGGCCCGCCGCGCGTAATCCTCCGGCGTAACGGCCCGCTCCTGCCGCCGATAGGTATGTGGTGCAGCCTGCCGCACCTCCTCCATTCCCTCGGGATCGACGCCGCCCGTCGCCGGTAGCGGATTCCTCACAGCCGTAATGTTCGCCACACCCGTAATCGCGTGGGCTATTGCCTCAGCGCCGACATTGCCCACGCGCCCATTCCCAACGCGATATGTCGCTTCGAATGCCGTGCCTGAATTCGGGCGCCGCCCGTTCTGGTCATCCCCGAAGCGCAACCGCGCAACACCGTCGCGCTCCGTCTCGACGACGAAATGCCTGTCCTCCGGGAAGGAACCAAGCAGATCATTCCGCGCGTCCCACTCCACCGTGCCTGTATCAAGCGTCACATCCGGTCGCCGACCCGCCAGCCCCACGGCGGTTGAAGCAAATGCCGAAGGCGCATCTTCGTCAAACTCCGCGATCTGACTCACCGGCCCGTCCAGCAGTACAGGGCGGAAACGGGGTGGCACCGCTTTCGGCTCCGGGTGATTACACGGATCGTCAGAGCGCTCCGGCACAAGCCGCAAATGGGGTTCGGGCACTTCGCCGAGTTCTTCCGCCACAACGGTCTGCCCGTGATCGGCCAGCAGTATGTTTCCCAAGGCGTGCGACACGCGCACCGCCAGCCCGCCGCCGACAGCATCGTCAAGCCGCGACGAGATACAGAACGGAAAGGGCAGCGCATCCTCTTCTGCCCACCGTATCTCGGTGATGGGCGCGTTCGTCAGCAGATCCGTCAAACCCGCCTCGACAGCACACAGGCGCACGGCATGGCGCACCGTCGGGTCCGCATCTGCCTCCAGTCCCGTGCGCGGTCCCACCCGCTCCTCAAAGATCAACACGTCTCCAACGGCGAGGTTTTCGAGATCTCCCTCCAGCGTCGCGCGGGTTGCACCCTTCGGGAGGCAGCACTCCGCATCTCCCCATTCGTAGAAGTCCATCGCGTTGTGGAGTACGAACAGCTCGTTCTCCGCAAAACTCTGGAACACCAGCGGTCCGGTGTTTAGCGCCTCTTCCTCGTCATCGCCGGGGGAGACAACAGGATCGAACCCCGGCACCCGGCTCAAAAACCGCGTACCGGCGGCAACCACAGTCCCGTCTGTATCCGTCGCTGCATGAACCCAGACGCGTGCGTTGGCCCCGTCATGCATCCTGTAGTCGACCAACCGCGCGTGACGTCGGATCGAGGAACGAAGGCGCGCCGTTGCCAGATAGCTCTCGGTCCCCACCGCGTCTTGCGCATAGCTCAATCGATCTGCCGTATATGCCAGCGCTTCCACAAGCGTGATCCCCAGATCCGCTGGGTTCCGCTCCTGCCAGTCTGGCATGACCTGTGCCATCCGCCCCAGCATCAGGCGGCGGAAGGTTTGGTAGTCCTTGGCAAGGTAAGACAGCGATGGCTGCTCCGGCACCTCCTCGGGGCAGACATGGACCGGCGCGCAATCAAAATCGGTGGGGCATTCTACCTTGAAGGAAAAGTCCACCTCCGAAAGCACACGATCTATACCCGGCGGCGGCGTCAATGCATTTGGGCCAGCGACGAGGCGCAGCGTATATCCAGCATAATCTCCGGCGGAATCCGTCCTTAGCACAAGGACGTTCGCAGGCTCTGGCAGCGTTCCAAGATATGTTAGCAACCCGGGCTCGGCCAAGGTCATATCCGGCGCATCAGCGGCCATCACCCACTCGATTGCAACACCGGTGATCCGTTCCCCGCCCGTCAGCTCGAAATTCTGCACTGTCAGTGCTGGCGCCGCTCCTAGAAACCGCAGGAGTAGCGTCTGTTGCGGGGCCACATCATCCGGCGCCTCGTTGTCCAACACCTCAAGAAAGTCGATCCCATTGATGGCCGCACCGCCATCAATAGCTTCCAGGACAAGCTCCCGCCGCCTGGGATCGCAGCAATGATAGATCATATGCCTTCTCCCAATCGGAACGTCGTCGTGCTCAAGCTGTCGGAGCGTAAAATCCGATACACGATCGTAATCTCAATCGCGGCTTCGACCGCCTCTGCTGTGATCTCCTCAACCGAAATTCGCTGCCCAAGGTACTGCTGCAACGCCCCGCGGATCATGAATTCCGCCGTCGCCGCCGCTTCTGGTGTTGCGGTACCAAACACAAGCTGCAATACACCTGCGCCGAATTCCGGCCGGTTCACACGCTCGCCCGGATTGGTGAACAGAACCTGCTCAATAAGATCGCGGATATGCTCCTCCTCGGACGTCTCCGCCGTTCGGTCCCGCCCATCGAAGCCATATGGAAACTCAAGCTGCATCATCTAGCTCCCAACCACACGTGTTTGGCTCTGTACCGGGATCAAAGGCGTTCCGGTTGGCGCGCAAACACTGGCACTGTCGAGTAGAACCGCAGGTGCGCCCGCAATGAACACCCGTGTCGCGGCCACGACGTAGGTGGCCGTCACACACGGCCCGTTGCCCGCAAGCGGCACGAACCCGCAGCCCGCCACCGTCCAAACCGATGTCTGCGCCACAGCGGGCTGGCCGGACACCAGCACCCGTGGATTGGGTGCCACCGGAAAAGCCTGCCCACCGTGTGAGCATGTCACGGTCGCCCCGAGGTGCAGCATTGGTCCTGGCATGATCTCCCTCTCAAATACCCTGTTTAAATGACTGTCAGCGCTCCGTTGTTTACCGTCACTGTTGGCCCCACCAACGTGATCGAGGCCCCGCGCCCGTTCTGGATGTAGATGCCGGTATCATTCACGATCAAAGAAGCCCCGGCGGTGGTTTTCAGCACGATGCCACCCGTGGGTCCCGGCAGGTCCGTCACCGTCACCCCATTCTGCAGGGTCGTCTGCATCGTCAAAGACGAAAGGCCGGGCGGCGTGATGTTCGCAAGCGCGGGCACCTCGGCGGCCGAGCCAAAAAAGCCGCCAGTCCAGATCGGATAATCCGGATCGCCTTTCTCGAACTCGATCCACACGCCCGCTCCAATCGGCGGCACCGCCAAATTCCCTGTCTGGATACCCGCCATTGGAAAACACGGCATCGCCCAGCTGGACAAAGCGACGCCCGACACATCCGGCACAATCGCCTGGATCCGGCCCGTCAGCAGGGGATCGACGTTGTTCACGACCGTCCCCCGATATTTTCCGTAATACGTCTCCGTCATACCGGTACCGACGCACGGGTCGGCAGCAGCCCGCTCCTCTTCAGGGTGAAAGACTGCTTGTAGGACCCGCGCGAAAGATCGTGCGTCACGCTGTCGACGTAATGCACGCCGTCGAACGCCCGCCCGGCGCCCCGCACACCCACGAGGCTCCGCGCCCGCAAGATCCGACCATAGCGCAACACGTCGATCCGCCCGCGCCCGCGCACCGGATCGCTTCGCTGGGCCGCCGCCGCGAACCCTCGCACCACGGCCTCGTAAGGGTTCAACCGTGCTGTATTCTTCAAGCGGTTGATCTTGGGTGGTGGCGGTACGATCGCCCCATGCGGCAGATGAAACGGATGCGCGCTCGGAATGGGGATCGGGATAGGCGCTTTGGTATTCCGCTCCTGAATGTAAACCACAGGAACCTCGAACTCATCCTTCCCGAAACTGAAAGAAAGCTCTTCTGTATTGGTCGAAAACCCGCTCTCTGCTGTCAACGCAGGCTGCACTTCGCCCAGTCTGATCTCCGGCCCCCAATAGGCAACCGATGTCGCAGGCGCCGGTCCCGGCTTCAGAAAGAACGTGTATCCAGCCTCCCTCGCCAGGGCGCGAATATAGGCCAGATCACTGTCCTGATGCCTGGGGATGCGGTCTGTCGGCAGCGGCGGACTCTCCAACGAGGGAATAATCTGAGGGATCACGCCCAGCCAGGCATACTTCGCCAACACCAACCCAACCCGCGCAAAGGGCGGCATAGCGGGATATGGAATGCCGGAGAAATCGAAGTAGTCCATCGCCGCCGTCACATCCTTGCCTTTGACCGAAAGCATCGACGGTTCACTGCCTGATCCCGGTTGCAAATCCGTCTTCTCGACAACGCCGTTGATCAGGCTCACGGCCTGCCCATTGATCGTTGCCAACAAAGCCACCCGCAGGATCGGCAACGCCGCCCCACCTGCCAGCAGGAAGATCGTGTTCAGGGGCGAGTCCTTCTCCAGCGCGAACATCATCTCGAACCCGCTCGCTGTCTCTCCCGAATTCTCCATCACCTTCACAGATTGCAACGCATCCACGACGGCGCGCGGGGCCGCCACCGGCACACCTGGCCCAAAGAGCACCGAAAGATTGATCCCCTTGATCACAACTCCTCCTCCGCGCCCGGCACGCCCTGGGGCAGCGTCAAACGCACCTCGCGCCCCGGAACCTCAAGTTCTTCGGCGAACACGGCGCCGTTGGCGTCGCACAAAAACCAAAAGCCCTCCGGGTTGCCGATGTCAGCGGCAGCGATCTGATCTAACCGTTCGCCTTGCGTCACCAACCGGTAGGCCTGCGTCGCAAAAGCGTCGGGCTGCGCCACGAACCGGCGCGTCACATACGTGATCACCCGCCCATCAGGCCCTGTGATCGTCTTCGTCGGCAGGCCCGCATACCGGCTTTCCGGTGGAAAATCCGTGGCTTCCACGATCCCCGCCTCAAACATCGCCTGAATTGGATTCGTCATGGCAATCCTCCCACGCCCAAGCCACTCAGAACACCGCCTCGCGCGCGTCCTGCAAGCTGTTCCTTGTTCTGCAAATACGCCATGAAAAGGCCGGAGCCGCGATGTGTGAACCCCAGATCATCCACGGACAGGACCCGCAAAGAGAGCGAGACCTTCGCGCGGATGGGATTGAGATTTGCGTCGAAGAACTCCTCCGTGATTGACAGAGACGTCACCCGCACTGGCACGATCCGCTTGGCGGACCAGACGAAAAGCGCCAGCGGCGTTTCGGCCGGAGTAATCTCGAACGATCCCGCCGCGCCCTGCGCATTCTGCCGCTCCAACTGCGCCGTGGCGGGATGCAGCATCGTCTCAAGTGCAGAAAGCGCCGGAAAAATTCCGGCTTCCACCGCATCCGGATTTTCCCGTGGAAATTCCAGCTGATCGGTCGCGTCAAGCTCGGCCTCCAGCGTGATCGTCTCTACCGCTGGGCCCGTCAACCTGAGCGGCTGCGAACGATCCGGCTCGTCCGCGATGCTCTGGACTTCCAGCGAGCGAGAGAGCGTTTCGGACGCATATTGCAAAGTGATGATCCGCTCCACCGCCCCGCTCTCAGGCGAGATCAGCACCAGCCCGGCACGCGTGAGTTTCGGAGAGCGTGGGAAACCTGTCATGACAGGGCTCGTGATGCGATGGGTCCGGGCCAACGGGCGGCGGCCGCAGAGGACAAAAATTTCATTGTGCCAGCACCCCCAATTTGCGCGACAGTTTGATGGCTGCGGTGTGAATGTTTGGGCTCAACGTTGGCACCGGGCCATTGATCAACTCAGAAGAGCCGTTGAAGATATCCAGGAATGTCTGGTCGAGCGGCAGCGCGCTCAGCAACTCGCGTACCCGACCTTCGGCGTCCAGCGCCTTGAAATCCGCGTGTTTCGAGATCTTGACACGGTGGGTTGCCTCGCCCTGCCCCGGGAAGCGGCGGTAGATCACGATCTTGCCGTCGGTTTTCATAAAGAAGTCGATGTAGGTTTGTTGCAGCGCAAAGGCGATGGTGGAGATTGCCGACAGATCGACATCGCCTTTGGCCGCAGCGGCGCGATCAATCGTCAGGCCGATGTCCTGTTCAAGCACGTCCAGGCTCGCGTTCGCCAGACCAGTGAGTGGCGTCGCGGGGTCGGCCAGCTCGGTATAGACCACGCCGAAACTCGACATCAATTCCTGCACCACCGCGCGGGATTGCCCATAGGTCGTGCCGATCAAGCGGCGGCCAAGGACGGGCCGGATATCCACCCCTTTGTCCTTGGAGACGGGAATGGGTTTGGGCAGGTCGTATATCCCTTTGGTGTGCCGCACATTCGTGCCCGCCTGCATCTGTCGCTCATCCCCGGCTGGCGGGTCATTGCCTCGTTCTTCGAGGTCATAGATCAGCATCACGTAGCTGTCGGGGTTTTGCAGGGCGAGTGTCTTTGCCGGCGGGTCGCGCCTGCGGTCGCGCCCCATTTCGGTGAAGTATTGCTGATCCATATAAACGTCGATCAGACCGCGATCGATGGCGTGGTGCATCGCCTCGTGGATGAGCGTCGCTGCCAGACGGGACAGGCCCAACGCGCCTTCGGCGGCTTCGACTTCAGGGCGCGCTTCTATCGCCTCTTCCGCGATGCGTTCGTAATCCTCGGTCTCAAGATCAGCGCCCTTGCCTGAATTGCCCCCGGACTTCTTGAGCTCTTTTGCCTCGCTCTCCTTTTTCGCGCTGATATCGCTGACGCGGTCTTCGATCTGTTCTTCGCGTTCCTCGGTCAGCTCGTCTGGGTCTTTATCCAATTCGGCCGCGATCGTCACCGCGTTCACATTGGGGGCAAAACGCTCTTGGTCGGTGCAGAATGTGACCTTGCCGGATTTGTAATAGGCCGCGGCGCCGGCCTTGTCGCAAGGTGTGCCGGCGATGCCGGATTCACAGCGGATATCGTTTGCGGGGTCGATTTCGCCGATAAAAACCTGCGCTTTTTTGAGCGCGCCGAGCGCCTCGTCAAGGCCCGCCTCATCGCCGCGCAGCACCCCGAGATTGCGTTTCAATACGCGGTCAATGCGGCGCATCTGCATCGTCCTGCGTCCGCCGGACGCCGCCGCAGAGCGGTTCGCTTGCAGCGCTGCAAGCGACCGGGCCATCGTGGCTCTGGCCAGGCCATGGGCCTTGACCAGCGCGGCTACCTCGGGCGGGGGACATTGGCATTCAGCCTTGGAGTCCCAGACACAGGGCGTGGTCACATCTGTCGTTTGGACCGCCGCCTGATCCTCTGACGCCTCAGGGGCGCGTTGTACCACAGGGCACCCCACGGCCTGTCCCTGCTGCAACGTATGCACCAGTTCATGCGCCATGAGCCGGCGTCCCTCGGTCGAGGTACCATACTCGCCCGGCGCAAAGGCGATGTGGTTTTGCAGGGTGTAGGCGCGGGCATTGATACCCCGGGCGGCCCTTTGCGCAGACGCATCCGTGTGAAGTCGCACGCGTGAGAAGTCGTAGCCCAATCGCGGCTCGAAATAAGCTCGGTCCGCGGATGAAAGTGGCTGCCCGCCCGTGGCCACCGCTGCGGCCGCTGCCCCTGTATGCGCGGCAGGTCCCGATGCTGCTGGCTTCATCTGGACGCTTTCTTCCTCTTCGTCTTCCATCCGCTGCAGACGATCCGGCTTCATCTGCACTGCTTCCTCTTCATCCTCCTCCGCCATGCGTTGTATCGACTCGGGCTTCATCTGGACGGCCTCGTCCTCCTCCTCGTCCATCCGCTGCAGCGTCTCGGCTTTCATCTGCAACGCCTCATCCTCCTCGGGCTCCGCCTCCATCCGCTGCACCAAAGGCGTTGCAGCGATCGGCGCCGCTGTCAGGCCCGCACCCGAAACGACGCGGTCCGCGACCCGATCTGCCTCCTGCTCATACACATCTCCCGGTGCGCCAAGCGTCAGCTTTGGCTGCACCCCGAGTTGCTCGTCAGCCGCACAAGCTGCGCATGCCTCGCCGCCGCCACAGTCGCAGGCCCGCTGCACCATTGCACCCTCGGCGGCTTCAACGGCAACGCTACGCTCCATGGCAGCCTCCCGCTTTATTTGCGCCTGCCCGGATCATGGGCTCGGTGCCGCTGGCCAGTTGGGCAGCCGCCCCCGCAACGCCGTGCGCAGCCCGGCCTTTTGCGCCGTCGTCCAACCCGTCGTCACTGCATCCATTGTCTGGGTCACCATCGTTTCAACCTCGTTGCATTCGCACTTGCAGCCCAAAGCCTGCAGCGATCCGGGAATGCTCTCGCTGTTGGGATCGAAGGTCGCGATGAAATCGATGTTCGCATCGAGGCGCTGATGTGCTGGCCCGCCCGGGCTTGTCTCGGCCTCCGCCGCGTCGAAATGCGTGGGAAACTCAGAGGCCAGCGCCACAATCTCGGAAAGCTCGCCCTGCGTTGCGGCATGGGTGCACGTCGCCGTCGTCACTGACGCCGGCCGCGTCAGCCCGCCACTGATCGTATCCTCAAACCGCGCGTGCTCGCTCTCGTGGACCAGCGCCGCAAGCGCCTCTGCGTGCCACGCATCACGCGTTTCGCCGAAAATCCGCCGTGCACCGCGGTTGAACTTCAAAGCCCCTCGATTGAGCTTCCCAGGCACGAAGATGCAGCGCTTGGTGGCGGCAGCGAACCCGTCCGGATCGGTGTCTCCGGTTGGCAGGCTCTCCCGCGCCCAGCGTCCGCAATCGGCCAACATAGCGGAGCTTCCGTCGGCCAAATCAGCATCGATGAAGATGCCATGCACCAGCGCGACGCGAGAGGCATCATGCGCCGTCAGCACCTGCTCAAGCTGCCGCGCCCTTCCCGCATGGCCGCTGCTGCGCGCCCGTGTTGGCGTCATGCCGCGGCGGCGTGCCCGCGGGTCTGCCTCCTCCGCCTCCTGATCCTCACTGAAGCCCTCGGCAGAGCCCGCAACGGGTCCGCCCGAGGGCGGGTTGCAAATGTTGTTCGCCGTGCAAAGCCGCTGGATCGTCGGCCCGCCCGATGCTTGCGTATGCACAATCTCATGCGCCAGAACCTGCCGCCCGCGCGGGCTCTGGGGCGCATAGGCACCAGGCGCAAATGCGATATGCTGACCATGCGCGAAAGCCTCGGCCCCAATCCCCGCTGCCGCCGCGTTGGCCCTCACGCCCGTATGCAGGCGCACCGTGGAAAGATCCCGTCCGAAGCGAGGTTCGAAATAGGCGCGCTCGGCGGCACCCAATGCCCGCCCACCAAGCGCCGTCGCATCCGCCGCCTCTGTAAGCGCCCCTGATGAGACAGCTGGCGCGTGCGACGCGCCCAGATGAGACGCCACACCGCCAAGCGCCGCGTCAGACACCGCATCCGCCCGCCGCTCATGCGCATCACCAGGGCGGCTCACCGAAACGGACCGCTGCACACCCGCACCCCGCCGCCGTGCCACCCGCGACCTCATGACGTCACCGCCTTCAGCGCCGCAGAGGCGACGCGCACCGGCAAGGCATCCGCTGCCCGTGGCATCTGCGCAGTGGCCGTCGCGCGCGCTCCCCCGACAAATGCAGCGGTCCCACGCTCGGCCAAATGCGTCTCGATCGCCGCGCGTAACGCGCTGTCCAGCGCGCCCCGCGTCAACCCGGGCTGATCCACGACAACTCGATCAATCCGAAGTGTGATCCGACTGCCACTCATCGAAACGCCCCCATCTCTGCCGACGTGAAGGGCTTTTCAAGTTTCGTGTATTCCCGCCGCGCGGCCCGCAGCACATGCTCCATACGCAACGGTTTCCCAGCGCCCGCCGCCAGATAAGCAGCGTTAAGCGCGATCGAGCGAATGGCACCGCCAGCAATGTTCAGTGCCGCAAGCGCGTCGGGCTTGATCCCATCAAGTGGCGTCTCATTTGGAAATATCCGCGCCCAGATCTCCGCCCGCGCCGCCGCATCGGGGAACGGGAAATTCAACACATAACGGAGCCTGCGCAAAAACGCCGTATCCACCGCACCTTTCTGGTTTGTGGTCAGGATCGCGAGGCCCGAATACGCCTCCATCCGTTGCAAGAGATAACTTACCTCCACATTCGCATAGCGGTCATGGCTGTCCTTCACCTCGGACCGCTTGCCAAAGAGCGCATCCGCTTCGTCGAACAGCAGGATTGCCCCGCCATCCTCCGCCGCCTCGAAAATCCGTGACAGGTTCTTTTCGGTCTCACCGATATACTTGGAAACAACCTGCGACAGGTCGATCCGGTAGAGATCAAGCGCCAGTTCGCCTGCCAGTACCTCCGCCGCCAGCGTCTTGCCGGTGCCCGAAGGCCCGGCGAAAAGCGCTGCCGCACCCAGACCGCGCGGGCTTTTGCCTTCCCAGCCCCACTCCTGATTTACCACCCAGGCGTCGCGCAGATGTCCCGCCAGGTCCTTGAGAACAGAAAGCTGATCTTCCGGCAGCACAAGGTCAGCCCAACCCGCCCGGCTCTCGATCCGGTCGGCCAATCCATCCAACGCTCGCCGCCCCTGCAGCCGGGCCGCCTGCCAAAGCCGTCCGGTCAGTGCCTCCGGCTCCATGCCCGGCTCCATCTCTGCCGCTGCCGCGCGAATGGCCGATGGCGGCAGTGCAAATTGCGCTGCAACCCGGTCAAGCAATGCCGCCTCGCCCTGGGTTCCCAACGCCTGTTGCCAAAGATCCCGCCGTTCGCGCCGGTCCGCCTCTGCCAGATCGAGGCGCAGCACAGGCTGGCGCTCCGGCAAGTCCGGGTCGTCCGCTGCCAGGATCGTTGGACCGGAGATCAGATCCGCAAAAGCCCCCGCCGCACCTTCGATGAGCACCGCGGCGGAGGACAGCGCCAACTCCCGGTCCAGAAAGATCGCCAACGCGTACCGTTGCGCCCAGTCGCCCGGAATATCCACCGCCGCAACCCGGTAAAGCCCCATACCCAACCGCGCCGCCGCCGCCGCCGCAAGCGCCCGCTTCGCGGCCGCATCCCGTCCGCCAAGCAGGATCACCGGCGGGCGCGCCACGCCTCGCCAGGCCTGCGTCAACCGCTCGGCCAAGTCACGCTCCCTCGCGCTCACGACCCCATCAGCCCAAACAGGTCGCACCATGCCTTCCAACCGCTGGTCGAGATACATCGTGCCAAGCAAAGCATGAACGATCCGCTCATCCGCGCGCAAACTGCGCTGCCAGAGCGGTCCTGCCCCGCCAAGCTCCAGCAGCCGCCACCGCCGCAGCGGTGCTTCGGGCACAAGCGCATCCCAGATTGCCGGGCCCACGAGGCGCTCAGCGACCGACACGTCGCACACGTCGCGACCGCCAAGTGTCTGAACCACGGCCGCCGTCGCCCCATCGAGTTCAACCGCCACGGCAAGCACCAGCAATTCCTGCTCGGCCTCCGTCAGCCGGAAAATCGACGACAGCCGAAGCAACGCACTCTCTTTGGATACTGCGAAAGGCGGTGGCGCCGTACCCTCCGCCAATGCCGAAAGCCGCGCCCTGACAGAGCCGATTGTCGCCTCCAGCCCTTCCCGCAGAAGGGCCAATTCCATCTCGGGCGTTGTCTGCATCGTCACCGTCATGGGATCGTCACCGTTTCAAGGCTCGGGGGCTCTGTTGTCAGGTCGATCACCGGACTGTCGATCCCATCGACACGCAATCGCACCGGCACCTCGATACCAGAGGTCAGGCCAGCGAAGGTGGCGGATGCTTCATTCACCGGCGTCACCGGCGTGTCCACTGGTATCGCCGACGCCCCAGCAGCAATGGCAACCGTCTGCCCGGGCCTGATCGGCGGCGCGCAGGTCAACGTCAGTTGCACATCCTCCAACACCGCCGCTGCCGCGGCTGTACTCAATGGCGCCAGCGCCAGTGGCAGCGCGTTGGAAATCATCTCGCGCCCGTCAGTATCCCACACCGAAACATCAACGACGTAGGCGCCAACACGCCAGCGTGCCGGATCGAACACCCCGCCCGCCTGCGGCGATCCTGGCAAGAGCGGCACCCCTTCGGGCAGCGTCACCACCAACCGGTTCGGCGCTGCCGGCTCAAGCGGCGGCATGGCCAGCACAACACCCGTGCCGGGTTCGGTAAAGCGCACCGTTACCTCTGCGCCATCCAGCGCGAACCCCTCCAGCACCACGTTCCCGCCAAGCCGCATCACCGGATGTCCATCTTCCGGCGTGACCGCCGTCAGCGTCGGCACCGTGTTCGCCAGGTCCGGGCGGACCGTCACGCCGGGGTCGCGCTCTGTCTCCGGGTCCACCAGCCCGCCCCGCGACAAAACCGGCAGGCTTGGACGCACCGGCAATTCCCGCTCGATCAGCACGACAGAGACGTCATAGGCCACCGTCGTCCTGTAACTCGCCTGAAACGCCGTCCAGAGCTTCGACATATCGTCCATGGACAGCGTCCGCGGCGTGATCTTGATCATCTCTACCTGATCAGCAAGCTCGGAGGCGCGGATCGGGTCGAAATCCTCCGGCGGCAGTATTTGATCGATGATCGCAAGGTTCAGCGCTTCGCGGATCACCTCGCGCGGCAGCATTGCCTGTTCATGGAAAAGCTGCATCGCATAGCCCAGCAGTATCTCCGCGTGCAGCTCCTCTCCCGAAACTGCAGTCAGGATGTAGTGCAGATCGAGCGCGAGACGCGGCCGGCATACCAAATCACCCGCCCGGTTCCGTGTCGGCATATCCGAGTTCCGCAACGCCGCATTCGGCGAGACGCGGTACAAGAAAAGGTTCAACTGCGTCGCTTGGTCCGCCGAATTCTCCGAAACCACGCGGTTCGGCGGCAATGCCGTCACGGTGAAATCCGAGCCCAGCACCTGGCTGATATTTCCGTTGATCATCGCATCATTGATGAGGTCCTTCATCAACTGCGTCACCGCGGAGATGGCCAGCACATTGCTCACGAGGCACCCCCACCAAGAAAGTCGGACAGTGAGGACAGCTTCAGGTCCCGCTGCGCCCGTTTCCGCGGCACCGCTTTCTCGGTCTCACCTCGTACCTCGATCCGCCCGATATGGATGGAAATCTCGGGCGGTTGCGTGTCCAGCGGTTCGCCCAACGGCGTCCCTCGCTCAACACGTTGCGCGGGCATCGGCGCAACGGGCAAAGATCCGACCTCGCGCTCAGCGGGCTCAGTCGGCAACAGTGGCTCAGGAGGTTCATCCCCTGCAAGGAATGCACTGGGTGGCGCGCTTTCCGCTACCAGCCGCTCCTCCTTAACAACGCGTTCCATCACGCGCTCCTCGGCGGTGAAAAGAGGTGCTGGCCCAACTGATGTGCCATCGGAACCCTCTCGAACTTCTACGAATAGCGGCCCATCGTCCTGCCGATCCTCACGCTCCGGCTCGGTCCGTCGCTTCGGCACCGCCGGAGATGGCATGTCGGGTGAAAAACGTGCTTCTACGGACTCGGCGCGCACGTCCTCGGTCATACTCTCGCTGGCAGGCACCTCCCTGACAGGTCGCGGCGAAGATTCCTCCCGCGCGTGCCGAGGCTCGGCCGCAACTTCCTCCACCCGCTCGGAAAATCCGTCCTCCGTCATGCCGCCAGCTTCGAACCGTGCTGGCAGACGCGCCTGCAATCCGGGCTTCTGTTTCCCGGCGGCGCGCGCGACCAGCCGCTGCAACACACTGCTCATCCGCCTCTCGCAATCCGCAGGTATGTCTGCCGCCGCACAGCTGAAAGTGCCAGAATATCCCGCTCGGCCCAGCCGAACGCGGCTGCCAATTCTGCAACCTCACCAAAAAGCCGCAGCGCCGTTGCTTCCACCTCGGCCCAGACAAGTGCTACAACATCGAGCACCTCTGTCCACACGGCAGAGCAGGCTGTGCAGGACAACCGCGTCGTCAGCTCCCCCTCGGCCTCCCGCGCTTCAAGCCGGGCGTCGATCTCTGCCACCAACGTTGGTGGAATAGATTCACCTCCTGTCGCCCGGGCCCGCAAAGCGTCTGGCAGGTCTGCATCCGGCACGGTTACCACGGCGGCCAAATCGCGGCTCGTCAACGGTCGCAGACAAATCTCTTCGTCGCCGACCCCAACAACCTCTTTGGCCATCTCCGGCAACGCGCCAGCCAAAGCCTCTGCATCCAATGCCAGCTCCAACACCTCACCGCAGTCCGGGCAAACCGCTTGCGCCTCCAGGTCGCGCCCAAACGTCGCTGCCCGCAACAGTAACAGTCCGCGATCCCGCTCAGCCAATGGCAACGCTGCCAAATCTCCGGATACACCAGCCGCCCAAAGCAGTGCCAAACCGCGATCCAGTGGGCGGCGGCCCACCCCGGCCTCCCACGCCTGCAGGATGCTGGTGGATGTCAGATGCTGTGCCATCAGACTCTCATTTCAGATCAGGCGAAGGAGGGCTCGGTCGGCTCCTGCACCTCCACATCGCGGATCCAGCCTTCGTTCTCCAGCTTGATGGATTGGATGGCGACGGCGTTGGCGTTGCTGTCCAGTTCCGGCAACGCCTGGAACTCCGACACCCAGCAACGGAACACCTTGTAGGCAATCGCCAACTGCCCAGCTTCGTTGTACATCTCGAGGATGATGTCCTTGCGAAAGTCGGAGAGGGACACTTCCGCTCCCAACCCCGCCTCGACGTTCCACACAAGGTTCGCCCAGCGTTCGAAATCCTCGTCATGGGTCACGCCGCGCTCCAACATGATCGCTTCGAATTTCGTACGTCCCGGCGATTTGCGCCCGGTCGAGCTGTCCCCGCCGACGCGATGCTCGACCACCTCGGTGGACCGCTTGAGTGCCCCTACCTTGGAAACACCCGCCACAAAGCGCCCGTCCCAACGCACACGGAACTTGAAGTTCTTGTAGGGATCGAAGCGCTGCGGATTCACACTGAATTCAGCCATAGTCTTTCTCCTTTGCGCTTACTGGCCCTGTCCAGCGATCTGCTGGAGCGAAATGATGACAAACTCGGCTGGCTTCAGCGGCGCGAAACCAACGAGGACGTTCAGGATGCCAAGATCGATATCCGCTTGCGTCGTCGTCGTGCTGTCGCATCGCACGAAATACGCCTCCTGCGGCGTCGATCCCTGGAACGCGCCCTGCCGAAAGAGGTTGTTCATAAAGGATCCAACCGAAAGCCGGATCTCTGCCCACAAAGGCTCGTCATTCGGCTCAAAAACGGCGAATTGCGTGCCACGGTAGAGGCTCTCTTCGATGAAAAGCGCCGTGCGCCGCACCGGGATGTACTTCCATTCGCTCGCCCTTGCGTTCGCCCCGACAAGCGTGCGCGCACCCCAAGCTACCGTGCCGTAAACGGGAAAATTCCGGAGGCAGTTCAACCCCAATGGGTTCAACACGCCATTCTCCGGATCACTGAGCGCATAGTCGAGCTCCTGAACACCTCGCAGCCCAGCCTCAATGCCTGCCGGAGCCTTCCAGATTCCGCGCGCATTGTCCGTGCGTGCCATAACCCCAGCCATTGCCCCCGAATTCGGGAAAGGTCGCGGCCGGTTCTGTTGCAACGGGTCCGCCATGCGAATGCGAGGGAAATAAGCCATCGCGTTGTTCGAGGGGAAGGGTCCACCCTCAATCCAAGTGCGCGCCTCCTCAAGCGTATCCACATTGGGATCGATGTCGATGATGATCATCGAACGCCGCTCTTCTGCATAAGCGACCGCCGCTGTCAGCGCAGGCTCATCCTGAATGCCCGGCAGGCACATGATGTTGAATATGTCTGCATCCTCGAGCGCGAATATCCCCGTTTTCTGAATCCGGTCGCCCACGATTTCGGCAGTCAGCGTTGGTGGGTCCCCATCTGCGCCGGTGATGCCCGACACCTGTGCACCTACAGTCGGGCCAACACCAGGCTGATAGAAGCCAACATTGGCCAGCACATCCACGCCCGACGAGCCGAGCGCATCACCCACCGCATCCGAGATCAGGATGCCCGTAACCGGGTTCGCCGCGCCCGGCACGATCCGCAACGCGCCGTTCACAATCGTCGCCGTTGCACCCGCCAGCGCCGGTGTCACATCCGCCTGCAGCGCCGCCTCGATCGCGGCGCGCACCTCCTCTTCATCGGCTGGCACCACCGCAAACACAACCGTCACATCCGCGAGCGACGTTCCTGGATCCGTCAGATCCACCAGATCGAACTGCAACTCGTCATTGGCCTCGATCGCGCCCGTCAGCGCCGCGAAATCCGCAATCGTCGTATGGGGCAGCGCCGGTCGCAACTCTGCTGCGCCGGACACCTCTACACCACCATTGGCAGCCCCAAAGCCCAGATGCGCCGCTGCATTCTGCTGCGACGCGTTGCGGAACACCACGGCCGAGCGCCGGTCGCTCGTGCCCGAGGTAATCACGATCTGGTCGCCCTCGATCACACTCGATACAGCGGCAACCCCTGGCAGCATCGCCCCGATCTGCGCCACGATCCGCGTCTCAATCGCCGCGCGCGTCACAGGCGGCGCGTCGCCCTCGTCAAAGAGCGTGATCTCTGTTGGCAGGCTCCCATCGACGGAAACAACCATCCGCCGTAGATCCGCATTAAGATCGTCTATCACCGCCTGGGGAATATCCCGGCTCCGTGCAAAACCGGCGCCGCCACCCGCGCTGTCATCCGTCAGCTCCACCAGATCGGACGCGGCATTCACCGTATCCACGGCATAGGTTGCGGCTCTGTCGTTCATCGAAAGATTGCGATGTACCTCCCGCCGCAGCTCAACCGGATTCCCGTTCCGCTCCCCCAATTCGACGATCGTGAGGTTGAACGTGTTCAAGGGATCGGAAGTGTCGTGATCCACCGTGATTTGCAGATTGTTCCCCCAAGCACCCTCAGAGGACGCCTCCACCGTCAGGCTCGGGTTGCCGTCGAAATCCAGCAGTCCCACAGTGGCCGCTTCCGCATTCGCCGCCACCCGCACGATCCATGCCGTGCCGCCGCCGTTGAGAAAGAAGTGGTTCACCGCATAGCTGAGATCGCTATCGGCATCGAACCCTCCGAACTGCCGCTCGAAATCCGCGTAAGAGAAAATCTGGACCGGCTCACTCACCGGGCCGCGCACTGTATAGCCGATGAACGCTGCTATGGAGGTTGGCACGCCAGCAATGGCGCGGGAACCGCTTGGTACCTCCTGAATATAAACTCCGGGATAGGACACGTTGACAGGCATGGACAACTCCCTTGCTTTAACTATGCGGCAGTTAAATCCAATAAAACTTGGCGCTACTTTTGGTTGTATTATTGTATTAAGGACATCAGAGGCACGCGTGGCCTGCAAAGAAATAAAAGCGCAATAAACAAGTTGCTTCGCGAGCAGCAAAGCATGGATTCACTGTTAGTCTGTCCGTAGCCCCCCGGCTGTGCATCGCTGCACCCCTTTAGGAGGCGGAAATTAACGATTCGAGTCAAGTGCCGCTCTGGGGAATCAGTAAGAGCTGTCAACCCAAAGCGTTTTCAAATCTGCGTAATCATCTCTTTTCACACTGTTTTCGGCACGCCGCCAGACGGCCCACGAATGGACGCTGCCGCAGGCTTCCGGAGTGCTCTGCAAGGTGCAGACGTTACTGTGCTCTTTAGTTCTGCCTCGCTTTCTTACCCCCTCAGTGCTACGATCCCAATCAAACGGGGACTTGTCGGTTAGACTTTGAATGACGCCGCAATCGTTAGGAGATTTTTCCTATGACCCGCGTGTACGCCCCGCCAGAACCGGATGTCACGCCTCGACAGGCAAGTGTTTTTCAGCGCGCCCCCGGGGAAGCGGTGGGTCTTTCAGGGAGAGAGGGGCTCCTGGAGCGCGAGGCGCAGGAGAAACGCGGTATCAGACCAAATCTCACCCTCAATACGCCCGGAGACAGGTACGAACAGGAGGCCGACCGCGTCGCCGATCAGGCAGTCCCGGACGAAATGGCCGCGAACCCTTCCACCCCTGCCCCGGCGGTCGCGCTTCGACGTCAGGTCTTGGATGACAAGGGCAAAGACGCGGAGGAGATCCGGGCAAAACCGTCTGGGGCTGCCCCGTCAAACGCGGGCAACGTCACGCAAGCGGCGGCAGCGATCTCCTCCGGGGGACGTCCCCTCCCGCAATACGAGCGGTCCTATTTCGAGCCGCGCCTGGGCCAGGACTTTTCCAAGATACGCATCCATGACGACACCCGCACCGGCACCGCCGCCAGTGGCATCAATGCACGCGCCTACACACTTGGAAATCACATCGGCTTCGCGAATGGCGAGTACCGTCCCGACACGCTGACGGGCAAGCGGCTCATTGCCCACGAACTGGTCCATACCGTTCAGCGCACAGCGCCCGGCCTTGTGCAGTGCGCGCCGCCCACCGGCGAGGCAGAAACAGACGAGACTCATCTCTCACCTCACTTCATCCTGAAGAAGGTGTTGGCAGGCGGATATCGGAAACCCAGCGAACTATCGGCGGACATCGCGCCACTTTCAGAACTGTCTAAGCGAGACCTCGTCGAGTTCTTCACTGTCGATTTTCCCGACGCAAAGGTGGGCCGCAGGAATGTCGGCGAACTCATCTGGAAGACTATGTATGACCGGAAGGCCGACCATGAGCCGATTGGCGAGGAAGCGCAGCAGCGCGCCGCGGGATCCGCGCGCTGGATCGATGAAGCACCCAAGGAAGGTGGCCTCAAGCCGTCAGACAAGATGAAGCGCACCTACAAGCGCTGGGATAAGAAAGCCGAAGCGGGTCCCATGAGCCGTCCGCAGTGCATGAACGCTGGCAACCAAGGAATGAGCGCATTGATCGAGCCCGAGGTCATCGGTCCGGCCAAGGCAGCCAACGCAAGGTCCAAAGAAGGGGCCAATGTTACTCGGCTGGCCCACCTGCTACGACGCCACGGTGCGGTGGGAGAGCGGTTGGTCTTTTCCTATCAGGCTAAGACCAAGGGTTGGAGCCCCGACTTCGAGGATACCCTGCTGGCCGAGACCTCAAAAGATCCCGAACCGGGTGTCTACTTTTTCCTGGTGTCGCTCCACGCGCACCACATGGTGATGATCATGGTGGACCGCAATGTCGTCGACGCGCCCCAGTTTTATTTTCTGGATCAGTTCGGAGGATTCCTTACGTTCAATAAGGACGGCACGGTCAAGGGTGCAAAAAAACTAAGTGCCGAGCACGGGGTCACCAAGGAGGCCAAGACGTTCAAGGGCATACACAACCCAACGATCATGTGGCCGGTGATGCCCAAACTTCCCGAACCATCGTCCGGACCTTGACTCAAACAAAACAGTCTCCGCGTTGCATCGTGCACAAGGCTGACCGGGTTTGAATAGGCTCTACCAAGGAATTTGAAAAACCCGACGTCGCCGTGGCTCTGTTTGGCTCCGGATTTCCGTCTCATCTCCACTCCTTGGTGGTTACGACGTGCCAGAAACCCTCCCTTATCAAATCGCCCTAAACTGTTCCAATGGCGCTGACGTCAGACAATCACGTGAACCAGATGTGCCAGACCCTCTCTTGGATCAGGCAGCCATCTGTCCCAAAACATCTGACGACGGACACGCCGCTTCCAAAAAGTCTGACACATGTTGGCATCTCCGACCGCCAGCGACAGCGCTGGTAGTCGGGCTGACGGTCACGCGGACTTCACCTTCGCGATGACGTCTGCGAATATGCGTGCGGTATGCCTCCATCGCGGAAGAGCATCGGATCTTTGGGTGGAGAGGCGGGACAACTCTTCGGCTCTCTTGCGGTCTTGCAGTATCAGTTGCGTTGCGTGTGCGAGGGCTTTCGGATCATTGGGCGGAACCAGAACGCCAGCATCCCAAACAGTATCGGGCACAGCACCGACGCGACACGACACCACCGGAAGCCCGAATTGCATCGCCTCGCTCAAAACCATGCCGTAGCCTTCGTAGCGGGTCGCGAGGACGAAGACGGATGCCGCATTGAACAGCGATGACAGAGCGTTTTGGTCGATCTCTCCCGCGAAGTGCACGCGTTCATCGATCCCGAGATCGCGGCACTGACCGCGAAGCGCGGCTGCATAGACGGGATCATGGGCTTTGCCCACGATGCTGGCCTGCCATGGCATATCGCGCAGGTGACCCAGTGCGGTCAGCAGGACGTCGTGGCCCTTGCGCGGGGCGAGCAGTCCGACCGACAGGACAAGCGGTGGATCCGTCGGGCTTCGGTTGACGACGGGCCTGTCGAAGCCGGGTGGTGCAATTGTGACCCTGTTTGCATCGGCATCGAAGTCACGGCAGAGGACGCGGGCGGTTTCCTCACTTGGAACGATGACATGGTCGACGTGACGCAAGGCCGCTGCCTCGTTCTGCAATAGAAAAGCCGCACGCGCAGCAGGCAGCCCGGTTTCGAGCCCGAGCGGATGGTGCGCCATGGCGATGACCGGCGCGCTTACCTTGGCCAAACCGTCCGGGTCGATGGCGCCAAAGACGAGGCCGTCGAGGATGATGGGGCGGTGATCAGGGACGGCGCGCAGGGCCGCGAGGGTGGCGACCATATCGGACGGGGTTGGATCCGGGAAGCTGTCGGGCAATTGCAGATGCTGCGTGGCGCAACCGATGTCGTTCAGCTCTTTCAGCACGCGCGCTTCGTAAATGAACCCGCCGGTGCGGCGATCCTTGTCGCCAGGGATGGCGAAAACAGCCTGTGTCATGTCACCTGCTCGCTTGCATAGGTCCGAAGGACGGCGCGTTCCAGTGCGGCAACAAGCGCATAAAACCCCACCGCGACGACCGCCAGCACCGCAACGCAGGCCCACAGCATGTTATAGTTGGACGTGCTGGCCGTCATGGCCATCAGGACACCGATCCCCTTGCCCGTCGCCAGCCACTCCACCGTCGTGACCGCCAGAAGGGCCGACGGGACAGCCATGCGGGCAGAGGCGAAGAAGGCGGGAAGCATGGCGGGGATCTGGGCCGCACGCAGCAGATGCCAGCGCCCAGCCCCATAGCTCTTGAACAGATCGACGGTCTGACCCGGTGTCTGGCGCAGCCCCTGGAGGCAAGCGACAAACGTAGGGAAGAAGATCATTACCACAACAACAAAGATAGTTCCGATCAAACCGCGTCCGAATGCCAACACCAAGAGTGGCGCTGTGGTGATAGTCGGCACGGCGCGCAGGGCGACCGCAACGGGCAGGGCCGCGCGGGACAAGGGCGGCCACAGGACCAGTACAGCCGCCAGCCCGGCCCCCAAGGCCAGTCCCGCAAGATAACCCGGCAGTGCAAAGGACAGGGTTTCGGACAGCGCCGCCAGCAGGGTGTCGCGGTTCTGGGGGTCCGTCAGGAATGCCCACACATCGCCGGGCCGTTTTGCGAAGAAACGGTTGAGGCCGAACGCGTCCATCGACAGTTGCCACAGGGCAAGGACCAGGGCCGCGATGAGTGCCACTTCAGCAAGGCGCGCCCAGGGTGGTTTGGGCATGGACGCGGCGGGCGCAGACAAAAGAATGACCGGTTTGTAGCCGACCATCCGTTCGCCCAGTTTTCCGATCAGCGCGTAGGCGGCCAGCGCGATAAGCGCCGCGAGCAGCGCGAGCGTCCACGTCGCGTCGGTATCCAGCCCGCGCATGGCACGCAGCGTCAGCACGCCGAGCCCACGTTCGGCCCCGGTGAACTCCCCGATCATCGCGCCGAGGAAAGCGGCGGGTGCGCTGATCTGAAGTCCGACAAACAGGTAAGGTAGGCTTGCACGGGCGCGCACCCGAACGAGCGTTGAGACCGCACCGTGCCCGTAGACCTGCATGAGGTCAGTCCAATTCTGCGAAACAGCACGCAAACCAACGAGCAGCGCCAGCAGCGTTGTGTAGTACACGGCGAGCGCGGCCAGCGTGATCTGGGGCCCCTGCCCCGGCCCGAACAGCACCCGCAGGATCGGGCCACTGGCAATCAGCGGTACGCAGAAGACCAGCAGGGCCAGCGCGGACAGCGCGCGTTCGCTGCGCGGCACCAACATGATCGCAGCGGCCAGCACCATCGCGCCAAGATTGCCCCAAAGAAAGCCCCACGCCGCGTTGATCGACGTCTCGGCCATGGCACGGGCAAGCAGCGCGGCATTGTCGACCATGTAACGTGCAATCGCTGTTGGACCGCTGACGAGAAAGCCACCTGAACTGATGCGAGCAATGCCCTCCCAAATCGCCAGGGCGAGGAGGATTGACGCGGTATGGCGCAGCGCGGCGGTCATGGCTGCTCCAACGCGGAAAAGACTGCGCGTGACAGGGCCAGAAACGCAGGCGTATCGAACAACTCGCTGTCACGTGCACCCGTTAGGTCGATTGGAATGTCTGCGACGAGCCGCGCAGGCCGTGGCGACAAGACCAGCACACGGTCGGACAACAGGACCGCCTCTTGAACGGAGTGGGTGACCAGCACCACCGTAGCCCCGCGCGACCGCCAGAGCGGCGGGAGCTCTGCGTTCAACCGCCTGCGCGTCATCGCGTCGACCGCGCCAAAGGGTTCATCGAGCAGCAGAACCTCCGGTGTCGAGACGAGGCTGCGCGCAATTGCGGCGCGCTGGCGCATCCCACCTGACAGCTCTGCCGGACGGTGGTTGGCAAATCCCTTCAATCCAACAAGGTCGATCAGCGCATCAATGTCGCCAGCAGGTTTGCGCGCCAGTTCCGCGCCCAATGCAACGTTGGCGCGCACGGTGCGCCAAGGCAAAAGCGTCGGGTCCTGAAAGGCCATTGCCACTCCGCCCCGCCGGGCCACGGCGCGGGGTATTTCCGCGCCCAACAGGATGGTGCCGGTGTCCGGAGCCTCGAGCCCCGCGATCATCCGCAGGATCGTCGACTTGCCACAGCCCGAGGGGCCCACAAGCGCCGTGGTCTGCCCGGCAGCAAGTGTGACAGAGAATGGCGCGACCGCGGCCGTCGCGCCAAAGCTCTTGCTGACGTCATTGCAATGGATGTCGACGCTGGCCATGCCCGAACAGACCTTGGTTTTCAGTCAGCCGTGCACCTCTTCGAGCAGGGACCGATCCCACAGGTCTGCCGGCACATCCTGCCCCAGCAAGGCAAGCGTCTCGATATTTGAAGCGACGGTGTGGTCGGTGAACCAGCCGAACCCGCTCTCTTCGGTCAGGTCGCTGAACATAAGGGGCACCTGACGCGCGGCCTGTAGCTTTTGCGCTTCGAGATCGAGGCCCGCATCGGGGAACATCTCGACCGTCAGTGCGGCGGCGGCGTCGGTGTCGGTAAGGTAGTCATTCCACCCCATGACCTCGCCCTTGAGCAGGGCCACGAGATCGGCGCGTCGGTTGGCCAACGTGTCTTCGGTCGTGATGTACGTCTGCGAATGCAGGGCGTAGCCGTGGTCGGCCATCAGCATGGTGGTATTGTCGACGCCCTGCACGGTCATTGCCACGGGCAGGTCCGTCTCCCAGCACAGCAGACAGTCGACCTGACCAATGACAAGTGGGGCCGGATCATACTGGGTCGGGACAATTTCGATGTCGTTGATGTCCACGTTATTCAGCGTGCACAGCGCCTGTAGTACAGGCGTATTGGCCACGGCCATGCCGATCCGCTTGCCGACCAGATCATCGGGCGTGTTCACCGGGTTGCTCGCCAGTGACGCGATGGCGAAGGGGTTTTTCTGCATGGCCACGGCGATGATCTTGAAAGGCGCGCCCTGGGCCACCGCGGCGGCGGTGTAGTCGGCAGCCGAGATGCCAACCAGTGCCGCGCCCGAGACCACGGGCGGCTCAACCGGCGCGTTGGGTCCGCCTTGGCTGAGCGCGACATTGAGGCCGAGGTCGCTCCAATATCCCTTGTTGGCGGCGATGTAGCTGCCGCCGAATTGGACGGAATGGAGCCACGACAGCTGGAAATTGACGTCACGCGCCGCAAAGGCGGGCACGCCCGCGGCGGCGGTGGCGACGCCTGCGGCACTGGTTTGCAGAAAAAAGCGGCGGGTGAGATGAGCGGGTTGTGTCATGGTAGGTCAGGTTTCCCTTTGGATGAGGCAGTGTCGAGAGGGGGCTGTGCGACGAGTATAACCGCTGCGGGCAGTGCTGCGGCAAGCAGGACAACGCCGTAGGTGATGCCGGTCGCGACACCCGCGCTGGCAGGGGCTCCGATGATCGGAAAAAGAGCGGCGGCCGCCCCTTCACGCCATCCCCAACCGCCGACCGATAGAGGGATCAGCATCGCGCAGAGGATCAGCGGGATCAAGGTTGCCAGTGCTTCGGCTGGCATGATGACGCCGGTTGCGCGCGCGCAGGCGTAAAAGCCAAAAACGAGACAAAGCGTCGTGATCAGGCCATGCAGGATCACCACAGGGCGGCGCGTCAGCTGAAAGGTCATGCGGAGAAATCGGCCGGTTGCGTTTTGCAATCTCGACACCGCTACGGCAACGATGATGCAACCTGCGAGGGCGGTCATCACCACCCGCCCCAGTTGGCCAAATTCAAGGCCACCCGTCACCAAAAGCGCCACAGCAAAGCCAACGAACATAAACGCGAGGACCGCAATCTGGCCCAGCAGGCGCTCGGCCATGACCGATTGTGCGGCGCGGTTCAGGTCCGCCGTGTGCCGCGCGCGGACGGCTCGCGTGACGTCGCCTGCGACGCCGCCGGGAAGCACCGTGTTGATGAGTTGAGCGAGATAATATTCGCGCACGGCCACCGGATAGGTGATCTGGACGCCGATTTCGCTTGCCGCGATTTTCCAACGGCTTGCCATTGCGAACGTGGACGCCGTGATTGCCAGCAGTCCCAACGTGATCCACATCATGTCGGCGTTTTGCAACCGTTCCACCACCGCTGCAGCATCGGTCCACCACAACAGCACGGCAAGGCAGGCTGTGGAGACGACAAGCTTGAGCCAGCGGACCGTCACCGCGACACGACCTTTGAAACGATGTTTCTGGAAAACGCGGAAAGAAAGTCGTTTCTGAAACTGTCCATCCGCCGCACTGGCCCATCCGCTGCGGGGATCAGGCCGTCGGTCCAGTTCCAATCGGCTATGAGGTCCAGAACCGCAGGTGGACCGATCATGTGAACCGCGACGTCCATATTGTCGCTGCCCGCCACAAACCCTGCGGCCTGATGATCGCCCGCGACGATCACGAGTGGCGCGGCTTCGCCAAGACGGGCCACATGCGAAAACGTCGCTTGCAACACATAGTTGACGGACCGACGATAGGCGTCGCGCACGGCATCCCGGTCGCGCCACAGCTCTTTGGGTGCGGGACCGCGCGCCGCCATGTCGTTGAAGATCGTTCCGTCTCCGATCGCTGCCCACGGCACCATGTCCGGGATCGGGGTCCACGGGGCGTGAGAGGAGATCAGGGCGATCTGAATGAAATCCGGGCCCGGGTCGCCGGGCAACAGGTCCGGATATGCGGCCAGTGTGAACTGGTCGGGCATCGTCACCCAGCGAAACTTGTCCCCCTTGTAGGGAATGTCGGCTGCGGGAAAGACCTGATCAAACCCCATAACAAGGCTTTCGGGCCACCCCACCGTGATTGCCGGCATGATGGCGGACGTGCGGTAGCCTGCGTCCTGTGCGAAGTGAAAGAGCCACTTGTGACCGCTGGCGAGCATCGCGTTGTAGCGCCCGTTGTCTGACGTCCAGAGCCCGCTGGCGAGTGCACCGTGGGCAAGCCAGCTTTGACCGCCAGACGTGGGCGAGGTCAGCCAGCTGCTTTTCATGGCCATGCCGGTCTGGGCGATTTCGGCCTGTGCCGCGCGCAGCGTTGCAAGATGCGTCGGTGCGTAAAGCGGGTTGTCAAAGCTCGCGCGGCCATAGCTTTCGATCCAGATCAGGATGACATCGCGGCCCTCGAGCCGATCAAGAATCCCGGTTGCATCGGCATAGGCGTCAACGCGCGCGTCTTGCGCAAAGCGGGCCAGTTCGACGGCGGTTTGCTGCACTTCGATCCCGCGTTTAAGGGTGAGACGCGTCGTCCACGCCGTGCCCGGGGGGCTTTTGTCGAACCGCCAATATTCAAGGTGGTGGCCCGCATCCGCCGCCGCCCAACCTGCACCAAAGAGTGCAAGCACCGCCGCCGAAATCCGCAACGGTCGGGCGGGTGACAGACCGGCCCAGATACGCAGGCTTCGTTCGAGCGCGACAAAAAGCAGGATCAGCAACAGGACAACGCCGATCACGGCCAGCACGGTCAGCACGCCACCGACACTGTCCCGCAGCAGCGATAGCCCTGCCCAGATCAGGAATGTGTCGAGGATCGGGTTGAACGTTCTGTTGAAAGCGCTGAACATCGCATAATCGGCCACCTTGATCACAACCGAGACCACGAGAAGCAGTGCCAGAAAATACGCCGCCCCAAAGCGCCGTCCGAAAGCAACCGTCGCCAGCAGCAGGACGGGCAATTCCAGCGGCCAGCGGTTCAGCGCGCTCCACTTCATCGTGCCGGGGTGGTTCGGCAAGACCAGAACGGCGAAGATGATCGCCGCCGCAAGTGCAAGCGCCGCCACCCGTATCATGCAGCACGTCTCGCCAGCCAGAGGATGTCAACGAGGAAGGACCAGCCTAGCAGCAGCACGGCGCACACTGTGACGGGCAGCACAAGCATCTGCGGCGTGAGTGGAAAGATCAAAACGATCAAAGCCGTGATTTGAACCACGCAGATCGCCTTCCGTCGGAACGCGTCGGGCAAAGGGGCTTGGAGCGCCGGCCAGATAAAGCTTGCACCGAGAAATGCGTAGCGCATGAATCCGAGGAGCAGTATCTCGGGGCCCGTCGTGCCGCTCGCGAGCAACCACAGGGAGATGACTGCGCCCAGCCCCGCATCCGTTTCCATGTCGAACCGCGCGCCGAAGTCGGACACAAGGCCCGCGCGTCGCGCCAACCAGCCGTCAATCCCGTCGAGCGCAAAGGCGGCGACGGCCAAACCAAACACCACCCACACGGACACCCCGGGGACAAGCACGGCGCCAATCAGAAAGGCCACCATCGCAGCCCGCAGCAAAGTGACAACATTGCACAGGCCCAGCACCGGGTGCGGGTAGTTTTGGATCAGACCGTAGGTTGCGATCATGACAATCGCCGCGAAGACCAGAACCGGCCCGGTCAGCGTGCCAAATGTGTAGAACGCCGCCAGCGCCAGCGCCGCGCTGACAAGGGCGGATACGGCAAGGAACGTGCTGACGGGCGCCTGCCCTTCGATCCGCTGCGCAACGATTTGTGGGGTGCTAAGAAACATTTGGTTTTCCATTCTTTCCGCCGCAATACCTAGGTCTTTGGCTGCCGTCTGACAGTTTGAATAACACTTGAGCCGGTGGAATATTCAGCCCTGTCACGGAACTGTGACAACGGCCTCGAGCGGCAGGTGATCCGATGCGGCGGTCATCTCGGCGGATGTCACGGCCCGGATCTGCTGCACCTCGCCCGGAGCTTCGGTCAGGATACGGTCGAGCGGCAAGAACGGCTGCGCGCTGGGAAAGGTGGGGCGCACTGGACCCCGCAGGCGGGTGCCGACCAGACGACGGTCAAACATCAACCCACCCCAGGGTCGCCATTCATTGAGATCCCCCAAAAGAAGGGTCTGCATTTGCGGTCGGCGACGCAGGTATTGTCCAATGATGCGCATTTGCACGATCCGCAGCGGCTGGAACAGTGACAGATGCGTGCTCATGATGCGGACTGAACGGCCCTCGAACAAGGTTTCGACCGAAACAGCCCCGCGGTGGCAATGACCCGGAAGGTCGATGACATCGGTGTGCGTGGGAGTGAGTGCAGGCGACAGGAATAGGATTGTGCCAAGGAACCCATCGCTCTGCGGTCCCCAGCGCAAGGCAGGCTCGTGAATGTAACTAAGCCCAGTGCTTTTGGCGATTTGATCCACGTGAAAAATGCGCGCGTGTGGGCGGCATTCTTCGTCCGCCTCCTGCAAGGCCAGAACATCAAGACCTCGCGGGGCCAGTTCCCGGTCGATCGCGTTCAGAATACGCGCGGGATCAACTCTGCCGTCACTGCCCTTGCCGCGGTGGACGTTCCATGTCGCGCACCGAAGTTGCCCCGCTCGCATTACATTTACCTGCCCTGCTGCACTAACGCCCTATATATCGGATACAACATGTAGATCGCGCAACGCGGGTGGCGAAGCTCTTTCACGTACGACCCGCCCTGCGCCCCAGACAGGATGAACAACCCGATGCGCATGCCCCTCATCGCCGCAACCCTGACAGCGGCCTTTGCCACCACGGCGCACGCCGACATGGCGCGTTATGAACTGGATACCGAACACACCAATGTCTACTTTACCATCGAGCACATTGGCTACGCCCGTACCTTGGGGATTTTCACTGACCTAAGCGGCGCATTCGACTATGATGTCGATATGCAGGAATTGAGTGACGTGGCGGTGACCATCGACGCGAGTTCGGTCAACACGTTCAATGACGCCCGTGACGGGCATGTGCGCAACAAAGACTTCCTGCATGTGTCGGCGCACCCGGACATCACCTTTGTCGCCAGTGGAGGCACTCCGGCCGGGGATACGACGGGCACTGTGACGGGGGATCTCACCATTTTGGGCGTGACTCGACCCGTGACGCTGGACGTGACTCTCAACAAGGTCGCCGACTATCCTTTCGGCCACAAGAGAGAAGTGTTGGGCTTGTCGATGACCACCACGATCCTGCGCAGTGATTTTGGCATGACCTACGGCGTCGACAACGGTCTGGTTGGCGATGAGGTTCGGATCAACATCGAAACCGAAGCGATGAAGATGGAGTGATGTCAGGACCAAAAACGTTCACGCATCCGACATGCGTTGAAGCTGCATCGAAAGATAATGCAACAAAAATAGCATGCTGAAATCCCTACCGATCTGCGTCTGAGGTATCCGCACTGCTCCAGTGATCAGTTTCCGTACGGTTCGCATCCCAATGGGCCCCTCCCATTGGTTTCTGAAACCAGACTTAATGTGGCTTTATGCAGGAGGCGTTGCGGCCGTTCTGGACATCGCCAATGGTGTTTGGGGTCCTCGCGCGCGTCCTGATCATCCACCCGATCAACGTGACCCATTTCATCGGGGTGCAGCGCGCTGTAGACAACTCGATCTCATCCATTGTCACTGATGTAAGTGCACAGTGGTCAGTCGCGATCCACGTCACCGCCCCCGCGGTGATCTGGTTCGGTTTGCCGTTCGGATGGGGGTTCCTTGCCACTAATGCAGAAGAAATGACGCGTTTGTTGATGGTACACTGGCGCGTAACGCAGGTCCTTTGGTTGCGGAGGACACAGCCAGAAACGAAGGTTAGAGATCGTGTCCGATGCGGCGCAGTATCTGTAAGACCCATACCCGTGGTGACGAAGGGAACGGCCCAAACCGGACTTTCGACCCAGGTTCAAGATACTGTATTGCGGCGGTCTTATCGGTCGTTCACCAAAAGCACGCGATACCAGCTGTTGCGGAAGTTGGCAGCGCGGAACTTTTATAGTTGGCCCAATCTTTCCATAGCAACTGTTCACCCACACTATGATCACTCAGTTCAGTCCCTAGGCGATTGGGTTCATCGCAATCGCCGTTCTGATCTTTCCCACTCTGCCTAGCAGTTCCGTCTTTTCGGCATCTGTTGCAGAACTGGTTAAATCAACAGCCGCCAGCGCCGATCTCCATGCATGTAATTGCCGCGCACGATTGTCACCCTCACCTGCGCCTTGGGGAAGCAATACTGCTTTGCGTCGATCCGATCACAGAGGATCAGATTGGCGGCATGTTTCGAGATGCCTTCACGCTTCTCGCTGAAGTTATCGAGATGGACGCCAAGTCTGTGCGTCCATTCCTCGGCTATACTGATCCTTCCGTTGCAAAAATTTACCTTGTCCCAAACAACTCAGAAACGACGAGGCTGCTTCTTTCCATTGGGCATCAGGACGCGGGTGCGACGGGCCTCAAAATGCCTCCTGGAAGTACGCTTATCGGTGCAACAAGCAATCATCTAGTCATTGGCACGAAAGATCCGACGCTCTGTGTTGGATCGGGAATGCGGTTTCAGATGATTTATAGCACTTTGATGCGCGCCATGGCCGCCCCGGATATTCAAACAAATCTACGCAATGACCGGCCGGGGCCAAACGCACACGATGCCTATGGCCAAACAAACACCTGGCATTGGTTTGAACGACCTTGTTCAGACACGCCTTGGTGAAACCAAAGAGGAGATTGCCACGTTGTAAATCTGACAAAAACAAGCGTGTTCAAAGCGCAAGGTCCCAATGTGGAAACACCGTTGGAAAAGACAACCCGCATCGTTCGAAAGATGGTCGAAGAAGAGGCCGAGCAGCGACAAGCCAAGAACGACCGTTTCCGCAACGCGCGCCTCGAACGAGAAGCGAACACACCGACGAAGCCATCAGGGTAGTGCAAAAGACAGGTTTACCCAAAGCCGTCAAAAAGCGCTAACACACTCGTTGCCCGCTCTTTTTAAGCTTCAGAGACGTCCCGACAAGCACGAAGGATTTACTCATGACACACGTAGGCAAGAGCGCAACAAAAGTTCGTTATATCTGTCAGACATATATGGAACAGAAGCCCGGGCGTGACGGGCAAGCAAGCCTGAAAATTGGCAAGCAATTTCAACATTCAACGGCAGCAGAAGCCCAAAATAGAGCCAAACGGGAAGCCCAGTCCCAGGATTGCGCGGGGGCTGATGCTTATGTGATCTGTGAGGACCCAGACAGTGGCGAAGTCGGATCGCCTAGCTTCCTTGTCAGGCTGGGGAATGTCCCGGAATCTGATGACTTTTGGAATTCTGCAGCTAGCCTCAGCTCAGCCCACAAGGCATCTCGCACCCGACACACAATGCAGACCTTTTTGGTGCCTGTAAAAAAGATCGTTCCATAACAATGGGTCGAGTTCGCTAGAAAAGCGGCCACTGGCGCAGCCGCAGCGAAAGCACGCTAGTCCGCCTTGCGGTCATCGGCGCAAGTTACGGCGAGACCTCCTGAGAGCCCATTTTACCGAATGCTGTGCTACAGACGAATGACTGCTTTCGGGTGTTTGCGGACCTTCAACTTGGATTGCACACGATTTGCACCCCCCCCTGTGGCTACAACCTTGATTCAGGTGGACAGTCTCATTCCTCCATCGGGGCGACGGACAGACAGTCTCGCTGCCTCGGTGGCTGCGATGTTGGGCATTCCTGAAGCTCCTACGGTCCGCGATTTGATATTTCCCAACATGCGGCACACATACTGCACACGAATTGGGGCAGTCCAGCCCCCCAAAAGCGAAGCGCAATGGCTGGGTGGGGCTTTGATCAACGTCCCCTGTTCTACACTCAGGAACGACAAAGGGCAGCTCTTGGCAGCACACGTGTTGCTGGCTGAGCCATGTAATACCCGTTTCGTGGCGTTTCTCGATACGTCCAGATCTCGGTGCTTCAGGCCTCGAAGCACCGGGTAAAATTGTCAGCGATCCATGCTCCGTATCTCGGCCTAGCTCAGGGCTGCGATGACCGCGTCGGTGTTTGTCACCAAGGCCACGTTTGTCATCGCGTATTCGATACTTGCCCGATGCCAGTCGGCGTTCATGGTCGAACATCCGTCTTCGGGGATGACCATGACATAGCCTTTGTCGGCCCCTGTGCGGGCTGTGTGTTCGACGGACATGTTGGTCCACGCGCCTGTTTCAATAAGGATGTCGCGACCTTCGGCTTTGAGGATGGTTTCAAGCGAACTGCCTTCCCACGCGCTCATACGCATCTTTTCGATCACGTGATCGCCGGGCATTGGCTCCAGCCCCTCCACGGGCGCTCCGCCCCATGTTCCGCGCACGAGCGCGTTTTCATCCAGCGTGGCCTCGAAGAGCGGCGCATTGAGCGTCAGGCCAGCAGCCCCGGGGCTCACAAGAAAATGCACGTGGATGACCGGCACGCCCAGTGTGCGGCAATGTGCGGCAAGTCGGGCAGCGTTGGGAATCGCGTTCTGCTCGCGGCAGTGTTGGGGGCTGCCCGAGGCGGCAAAGGCGCCGCCTTCCATCACAACGTCGTTCTGCATGTCCTGAATGATGAGCGCACAGCGCGTTGGGTCGAGCCGCAGCGGTTCATCCCCCGAAGCCGGTACCGGTTGGGCACCACTTGCGGGGCGCGCGCGCATGAACGGTTCGTTGCGGGGGCCGATCTTGACCGGGATTTCGTAAACGCTGGTCGAGGCCGCAACATAGAGCGTGCGCCAGTCCACGCCGCCCCAATGCAAGTTTGCCGCAAGTTCCGGGATCGACACCTTACCGATCAGCTTGCCAGTGGGTGCATAGACCCAAAGGCCACCGGGTGCGGTGACCCAGACATTGCCCTCGGCGTCACATTTCATGCCATCGGGCACACCCGGCAACAGGCTGTCGCGGATGCCACTGGCAAAAACGCGGCCATTGACCAGCCTGCCGCCACCTTCGACGTCAAACACACGGATATTCGCCTGCTCCGTGTCGTTGATGTAGAGTTTTGACTCGTCCGGGCAAAAGCACAGCCCATTGGGCATGGTCAGCAGATAGCGGTCAACCACCAGTTCTGGCTCGGCCCCAGGCGTGTGATCGGGCGGCAGGCGGAAAACGCCTTGCCAACCAAGATCGCGCGGGCGTTCGACCCCGAACCCGGGCATGCGGCCATACCAGGGGTCCGTGAACCAGATCGATCCATCGGATTTGACCACGACGTCATTGGGCGAATTCAGTTCTCGGCCCTCGAAATGCGTACAAAGCGTCTCTTTCTGCCCGCTTGGGCGCATCCGCGTAACGCTCGACGTGCTGTGTTCGCAGGCCACAAGATTGAGGTTTGCGTCATAGGTCATGCCATTACCCTTATTGGACGGGCGCAAAACCTCGCGCACACCAGCGGTGTCATAGCGCCGGCGTACGTCCCCGGGCATGTCGGAGAACAGCAGATATTGCTCAGCCGGATGCCAGATCGGGCCTTCGGTAAAGGTGCAGCCTGACGCAATCTGCCTTACGGGTGCGTGTTGATCGATCAGGCGATCGAATGCGGGATCAAGAGCGTCATGCGCCATAAAAACAGACCTTTATGCAGGGAACCAGTCGCGGCGTGGCACGGACTGGCTGACCGGCCCGGGCACCACCATGTCAAGGCGCCCAACCACCTGACCGTTCTCCACCTTGGCGGGTTTATCATGGATGGGCAGAAGGAATTTTGCGCCTGAATACATCAGCTTGCGGATCGCGCCCTTTTCCTGTCGCTTGGTGTTTCCGTGATTGCCGGTGACCTGATACTCCTCAGGCCCAAACGAGCGCATTGGATTGATGATCTGGTCGTTGAAGTCGTAGATGACGTCGCCGCAGATTGTCGCACGGCCTTCGTCGGTGTCGACATGCACATTCATCGACCCTTCGGTATGCGCGCCTGCGGCCTCAAGAAAGACGCCGGGGATAAGCTCCACAGGCCCCGATATCTCAAGGTCTTCAAGCCGCAAGGCACCCGGATGATGCAGACGTTCGACAAGGTGGATGATGTCGGGTTTGGGATATTGCGGATGCATGAGCCCAGAGACGGAGTATTCCAACTCGCGCCGGTTGATGACAACGGTGGTGTTCATGGAAAAGTGGTCGTCTTTGCCCGCGTGATCGATGTGCAAATGCGTGTGCAGAACATAGCGTACATCGCCCGGTTTCACGCCGTGATTGGCCAGTTGCCGTTCGATCATGTTCTCGTGGAACTGCAACCCACGCATGCCCAGCGTTTCCATGATGGCGTTGTCGCGATATCCGGTATCGACCACGATGGGCACTTGCCCGCCCAGGATCAGAAAGCCATAGACGGGCACACGCCGCGTGCGTCCGCAATCCCGCCCGAGAACGAGAAAGCTCGATTCCAGTTCGATGTCCCCGTAGTCGAGTATCCTGATTTCCAAACCCATCTGTCATCTCCTCCCGTTCAGGTCAGCCGGTAGACCCGGCATGCTGTTTCGTTGAAAATCGCGTTTTGCTCGGCAGTGCTGAGGCCGCCCGTGGCGGTGCGATGCGCCTCGAACAGCGATGTGTAATCCGTCCAAAGCTTCTCGATTGGGAAGTTTGATCCCCAAAGGCAGCGGTCCGCGCCAAAGAGTGAAACGGTCTCGGTCGTGATCCATGCGATCAGCTCCGGGTCCAGACGGTGCTGAAATGTGCCAAAGCCCGACAGTTTGCTGACCACATTCGGGCATTGTGCCAGCGACGCCATCGACCTGCGCCACGCGCTGCGCCCCATCTCGGACAGGTCCTCAAGCATGCCTGCGTGTTGCAAGACAAAGGTCACATCCGGGCACGCCTTGGCAAGCGCACAGGCCCCGGCCATCTGGGCTTCAAACACCTGAAGGTCAAAGACTAGGTTGTAGTCCGCGAGCCGTGCGATGTTGCGTTGCACCACGTGGTTACGACACAGATCGGGATCTGTGGCAAAGCGGTAGGTCGGCGTTTCGTGCCAATGAAACTGCTGCCGGATGCCGCGCAGATGTGGAAAGCGCATAAGCTGGTCCAGTGCAGGGCGCACGTCGGGCACGGTCATGTCGGCGTATGCGACCAGCCCATGCGGCCAGCCAGTGTCCCGGGCCAGCGTCTCGATCCATGCCGCTTCGTCTTCGGCACGGTGGGTGGGCCAGTTGGCCTGGACATAGACGGATTTGGTCACCCCACTCGGTGCGACATCCGCTAGGTATTCGGACATTGGATAGTCGCGGCGGATCGGCTCGTAAGGGCCGAAAATGCGCGGTTGCATGGGGCCGCTCAGCCACGGCAGATCGGCCTGTCGCCAGACGTGGAAATGCGCGTCCACCACGGTCATCGTCGTGCCCCCTTTGAGAATTGAAGAATTTCCGATGCAATCGCAGGTGGCGTGCTGCCGTCACCAATGTGGTCGAGCAGCGGCAGTATCGCCTGCATCGCGCCGGTCTCGGGTCGGTAAGTCGGATCGGCCGCCAGCGGAGACAACCAGAGTGTTGACCACGCGAGCGCGTCCATCCGTTCCATCGCCGAGACAAGCGCCTCGGGTCCGCCGCGTTCCAACCCGTCAGACACGATGATGACAAGCGCGCCGCGCGCGTGGGCGGCAAAGCGTGGAACGGACAGGAACACCTGCAACGCTTCGCCCAGACGCGTGCCACCGTCCCAATCCGCAACCAGACCGGAGGCCAACATCAGCGCCTGATCCGCACTGCGGTGCCGCAGCGCACGGGTGACCCGTGTGAGGCGGGTGCCAAGGGTAAAGCACTCGACCCGCTCCCCGCCCTGTTGCAGCGCATGGGCCAGTCGCAGAGCGCCATCGGTGCCCTCTTTCATACTTCCCGATACATCGAGCAGCATCAGCACCCGCCGCTGGCGCAACAGGCGGCGACGGGTCGGCAGGCGGATGATCTCTCCGTCCCGGCGCAGCATCTCGCGGAAGGTGCGGCGGGCATCGGCCAGCCGCCCTTTGCCCGGAGCCTGCCTGCGCGATCGCCGGCGCGGCAAGCTTTTCGGCAGCGCCCGCCGGAACGCGCGCAAGGCGGCTCCCTCGTCTCCGGCCGTCACGGCCCGCTGAAAAAGGCGCTCAGCAGCAGTGGCATCGCCGCCAGACGACTCTTCGTTTTCCGGCATGAGCATCTCTTCCACAGCACCCGCGTCGTAGCTTTGCGGCAGGTCCTCTGGATCGCCCATCGCGGGAGCAGCGATGGACCGGCCCAGAAATATGCTGTCGAACACCGCATCAAACATCTGCGCGCGTTCTGGTCCGGGGCCATAGACGGCGTGCGCCGCACGGCGGATGTCGGTCATACCTTTTGGCCCCAGAAGGCCAACTGCGGTGATGAACCTCTCGGTCCGGTCAGGCGACGCCGGATAGCCCGCCGCACGCAACGCCTGCGGAAAGGCAAAGAACGGATCAAGCGCGCGCGGGATCATGCCGCAGTCTCCGACAGGATCGCACCCATGCGCTCGCCGATATAGTCAAGGTCATCCTGATCCTTGAGCACAACACCGATGGCCCGCGCAAATGCTGCAGGCCAGGGCGTGCCCTGACTGTTCAGCAGCGTGGCCGCTTCGGCCCATTCAACGGTTTCGGCCACACCCGGAGGTTTCGCCAAAGGCTCGGCCCGCAGCGCATTGACCGCCGCAACAACCCGCCGCGCCGTATCGGCCATCACGGTCGACGCCCGCATCGTGACAATCTGCGCCTCAAGTGCAGGGTCAGGGTAGCCAATCCAATGGTAGATGCAGCGCCTGCGCAACGCTTCGTGCAACTCGCGCGTGCGGTTTGAGGTCAGGACAACGACAGGCGGCGTCCCGGCACGCATGGTGCCGCGTTCGGGGATCGACACGGTGAAGTCTGACAAAAACTCCAACAGGAACGCCTCGAACTCGTGATCGGCGCGGTCAATCTCGTCGATCAGCAGAACGCGGTCTTGCGGGGCTTCCAGCGCCTGCAGAATGGGGCGCGCAATAAGGAATTTGTCTTCGTAAAGGTTCACGTAGTCATCGCCCGCCTGCCGGATGGCCAGCATCTGCGCAGGGAAGTTCCATTCATACATCGCGGTCGCAGCGTCGATGCCCTCAAAGCATTGCAGCCGCACCAGTTCGCGACCCAGAACCGACGCGAGGGCCTTGGCCGCTTCGGTCTTGCCAACGCCGGGCGCGCCTTCCAGCAGCAAAGGTTTGCCAAGCGCCAAGGCCAGATAGGCCGCTGTGGCAAGACCGTCATCCGCAATATATTGCGCCTGCCCCAATGCATCGGCCAACGGGGCTGGCCCGTCGATCCCCTGTATGGAGGCACGCACCGACATCAGAGCGCCTTGCGGGGCTTTGCGCCCCCATTGGACTGCAACCCGCGCAGCACCTTTTCGGGCGTCACTGGCAGATCATCGATGCGCACACCGACCGCGTCATAAACGGCATTCACCACGGCGGGCAGCACCGGATTGGCGCACATCTCGCCTGGTCCCTTGCCGCCATAGGGACCATCGGCGGCAGGGCGTTCGAGCACGCTTATATGGTGCGGCGCAAGGTCCCCGGGGCCGGGCATCAGGTAGCTGTTGAAGTCCTCTGGCCGGTGGTCGCGCTCGGGGTAGTGCGGCTCGGTCGTTTCCCATGCGGCATGGCTCATGCCCATCCACGCACCACCGCGCAGCTGTTGTTCCACCAGCTTGGGGTTGAGCGCACGTCCGACCTCGTAGGCGGATTGCATGTCGGTGACCGTGACCTCTCCGGTCTCGTCATCCACCTCGACCGTGACCAGCATGGCGGCATGGGCGAACGTGGTCACGGGGGACATTTCGCCTGTCTCGGGGCTCACATCCGACAAAGGCACAAGGAAAATGCCGCGTCCTGCGATGGTGCGTCCCTGCTTGAACTGCGCGGCCTGAGACGCGGCCATCGTGGTGATGGACCGGGATGGCGCGCCGCGCACTTGGATGTTGCCTTGCCCATCGGTCACGAGATCGCTCGCGTCGACTTCAAGCTCTTCGGCGGCGGCCTCCAGCATGACCTCGCGCGCCTCTTCAGAGGCCCGGATGACCGCGTTGCCCATGCGGTGCGTGCCCCGGCTGGCGAAAGATCCCATGTCATGCGGGCCGGTGTCGCTGTCGGCGGTGTCGACATAGACATCCTCGATGGGCACGCCGAGGGTCTCTGCCGCGATCTGGCGCGTAACGGATTTCATCCCCTGCCCCAGATCAATCGCGGACAAGGCGACGGTGAACTTGCCGTCGGGGTTCGAGTGCACCAGCGCCTGCGACGGGTCGCCGCCAAGGTTCATGCCAATCGGATAGTTGATCGCCGCAAAACCGCGGCCTGTGTGGATGGTCATCAGCGTCTCCTGAACCCGGAGAGAGAGGAAAAGCGCATCGCGCCCGAGCGCGCTGGCTTTTTATCGGCAGCGGCCTGTGGTGTTGGTGACGGCGCAGGTGCCGAGGGCGGCGGGGCGGGCGGCGTTGCAGGTCGCGGCGCAGGTGCAGAGGTTATGGGCTTCGGTGCCGGTGCGCTGGTCGTCGGCACGGGGCTAGGCGCAGAAGACGCCGCACTCGTATTGGCATAGCTGGTCGCCTTGAACCCTTCGACCTGACCATCCTCGTCGGTTGCGGTATGGGCGGGCAATGCGCCACGTGCGCCACCGCCACCTGTCACAGACGTGGCCGCTTTCAACTCGGGCGACAGGGTGACGCCTGCCTTTTCCGCCACTACCTGCGCGCATTCGATCAACGCGCAGTTCTTGGCCTCTCGGCGGTGGGCCTTCATGTCACCGTCGCGGTAGGCGTTGAGAATGCGCAGCTCGATGGGGTTCATGCCGACCGTCTCGGCCACCTTGTCCATATGCGCCTCGATTGCGAAATCGACACCGGTGATGCCAAAGCCGCGCATCGCTGTGGCGGGCGTGCGGTTGGTGTAGACGCAATAGACATTCGCCGAAACATTAGGGATCGTGTACGGCCCTGGCAGGTGACCGACGCCTTTGATGATCGCGTAGGACGAAAGCCGCGTGTAAGCCCCAGCATCGAAATACCCGGTGAATTTGCGCGCGACGATGCGACCGTCGTTCATCACGCCGTCGGTGACGTACCACCGCTCGGCCCCGCGCGGGGCACCGACCTGCATTTCCTCGGCCCGGTCCCAGGCGTATTTCACAGGACGCCCGGTGAGCATGGCCCCCAGGATCGCCAAAGGCTCGTGAATCGAATCCACCTTGCCGCCAAAACCACCCCCCACGGTGCCACCGATAAAGTGCAAGCGGGACGACGGGATGTTCAGCACCTTGGCCGCAGTGCCCAGCGAAAAGAACAGCGCTTGGGTCGAGGTATAACAGACAAACCGGTCATTTTGTTCGGGCGCTGCGATGGTGCCGCAGGTCTCGATCGGTGCCTGCTCAATCGGAGACATCTGGTAGCGGCCTTCGACGATATGGTCAGCCTCGGCCAAGGCGCGGTCTGCATCACCAAAGCGCAGTTTCTGATGGTCGTATTTTCCATGATAGACAAAGAGGTTGTTTGGATAAATGTCGAGGACCGCAGGTGCGCCGGGCTTGATCGCCTCTTCCACGTCGAGGACATGCGGCAGGACGTCCCACTCGACCACAACCGCAGCAGCGGCTGCGCGTGCCTGCGCTTCGGTCTCGGCGATCACGGCGGCAACGGGCTCGCCCATATACGCCACTTTGGTGTCGGTCAGGATCGGTTCATCGTCCAGCCCGAAATCCAGGAGCGACAAAAGCGTGTTGAGGTTCGTCGGCACGTCCTTGCCAGTGAGCACCCGAACAACACCGGGCATCCGGTCGGCAGTTGACGTGTCAATCCGTCGGATACGGGCATGGTGATGCGGCGAACGTTTGCACCGCAGGTGCAAGAGCCCGTCAAAGAGGTGATCATCAAAGAACGGAGACCGCCCGGTCACATGCCCCAGAATGTCCTGACGGCGCGTTGGTTTTCCAACCTCGTTCAGGTTGTCGTCGCGTTCGTCCGCAAACAAATCCTTACGGAACTCGATCATTGGACCGGATGTGGTCATATCCTTCATGCGCGCGCCCTCCCTTCAGCGACGGACAGGATGGCGGTGATAATCGGCTCATACCCGGTGCAGCGGCAAAGGTTGCCCGAGATCGCCTCGATCACCTCGTCCCGCGTCGGGCGTGGATTACGGTCCAAAAGCGTGCGGGCCGACACCAGCATGCCGGGTGTGCAGTATCCGCATTGCGCCGCGAAATGGTCCATGAACGCGTCCTGCAGCGGATCAAGCGTGGCGCCATTGGCAAGGCCAGACGCAGTGCGCACCTCTTTGCCATCGACGGTTTCGGCAAGTACAAGGCAGGACAAATGCGTCTCGCCGTCAATGGTCACGGTGCAGGCACCACAGGCCCCCTGCCCGCAACCAAATTTCGGGGACAGATCCCCGATCTCGCGCCTCAGGAAATCAAGCAGGTTCTGTCCTGGATCGGCAAACGCCGCGCGCGGGCTGTCGTTGAGCGTCAGATTGACCGGTTTTTTGACCATTATCCGCGCTCCATCTCTGTCAGAAGTCGTTTCAGATGCACGCCCGCGACCTCGCGCCGATACCATTCCGTTGCGATCTGGTCGGTCGCGGGGCTGAGCCCTTCTGTCGCCGCAGCCGCCGCCTGGTCGGCAGTGGCGCCGTCCAGCGTTTGCCCCTCAAGCGCCCGTTCCGCGCCCAAGGACCGCAAAGGCGTTGGTCCCATCGCGCCAAACGCCACCCGCGCGCCGCGGATGCGTCCGCTTTCGCGCGGCAGGTAGGCCGCAATGCACAGGACCGAGACGCCCTTGGGTTTGACCCGGCTGACCTTGCGAAAGCCAAACGACCGCACGTCGCGCGGCCTTGGGATTTCAACCGCAGAGACCAGCCCGGCACGGTCGCGGTCCCGCAGCACGTCGTCGATAGCACGCGGACCGCCCTGCCCCGTCATTGTGACATGCGCGCCAAGCGCGAGAAGTGCAGTGGCAAAGTCTCCGTAAGGATGCTCGGCAAACAGATTGCCAGCTAAAGTTGCCATATTGCGCACCTGCGGCCCACCTATCTGACGCGCAACGGGGTGAAGAAAGGCCAGATCGCGATGGGCCAACACATCTGCCATCGTGACGCTGGCACCCAGACGGAGGATCTCTCCCACCGTCGAGATATGCGCGAGCCCCGGATCGGTGACCCGGATCAGCCTTGGGGTTGCGACGCCTTCGTTCACAGCGCGCATGACCACAGTGCCGCCCCCAAGAAAGGTCGCATCGGCACCCATCGCGCGGGCGGCGTCTTCCATCGTTGGATAGGTTTCAAGGGTTGTCATGCGCCCTCCAGTTCCATATGCGCGCGGATCGCATCAAAACCGCTCTGGTAAATGCCTTCGGAAACGAGGGTCTTTAGCTCACTTTCCTGTCCCTTCGGCGTGTCAAAGCGGCTTTCCCACGCCCAAAACGTCCGATCGCCGTCCGTCACCGGCGCAAGCCGCACATGTGCGACGTAGTTCAACAGCGGCACGGGCGTCTCAAGCAGGCAATAGCTGAAGGCCATGTCGGCATCCGACAGCGTCAAAAGCTGTTCCCGCAGTTCCGAACCATCATTCAGGTGAAAGCGCCGCACACAGCCCACCTTGTCCGACGGTTGGCCGCGATCAATGGCGCTGTCGGCAATGGCGGGATGCCACCCGTCATGCCCGTTAAAGTCGCGCAGCACCGCCCACACGTCCTCAACCGGGGCGTCCAGAATGGTGCTTTTGACGACCTCGACCATGATTCAGACCACCAGATTCCGTTGCAGCGCGGAAAACCCCGCCTGAAATACATTTGTGCTGATACCGTCGACCAACTCGTCCGCGACCTCATCTGCGCATTCGAATTCGGCGGTCCATTCGGCAAAGGTCACGTTCCCGTCGGTGACCGGCGTCAGACGCAACGTCGCCACGTAGTCCGTTAGCGGCATGGGGCTTTCGAGGATCGCATAGGTGCAGAACATGTCGTAATCGCTCATCCCCAAAAGCTTCTCGCGAATGCGGTCTCCGTTTTGAAGATTGAAGTCGCGCACGCAGCCCACCTTGTCCGATGGTTCTCCGTTTTCGATCCTGCTGTCGCGAATGCGGGGATGCCAACGCGGAAGCGCGTTGAAATCGCGTATCTTGTCCCAAACCTTGGCAATGGGCGCTTCGATAACCGATGAGACGTAGACGCGGGGCACTTAATTGGACCCCTTGCTGTCATCGGTGGGCGGAGGTGTGTCCTTGTCATCTCCCTTGGCACCTGCGGCTTTCTGTACAGCGTCGCTGATGCGCTGCATGTCTGATGCCTCGCGGATCAGGCCCCCCTGCTTGGCGATCCCGCCTCCCTCAATGCCGATATCATCGAGAAGCGAGTCGATCAGTGGCGCCTGCACACGGTAGCGCAGGGCCGAATTGATGACCTCATCCGTGGGACTGCCACCCTTGCCGCCACCGGTCCCGCCAGTGACGCCATCAAGTTGCATGATGCGGATGTCGTTGATCTTCTCAAGCGGCTTGACCGAGGCCGTGACGATGCCCTCGACATGCTCCAGGAGTTTGCGACGGAAGAGTGAGGCACGTGCCGGATCGGTAAGCACGTTTTCGGCCTCATTGATAAGACGCTGCGCCTCGGCCTCGACCACTGCACGGACCTTTTCGGCTTCGGCGTTCAGCT
Organism: Tateyamaria sp. LSS28; assembly: GCF_059611725.1. Classification (NCBI taxonomy): domain Bacteria; kingdom Pseudomonadati; phylum Pseudomonadota; class Alphaproteobacteria; order Rhodobacterales; family Roseobacteraceae; genus Tateyamaria; species Tateyamaria sp. LSS28. The sequence continues at coordinate 603,425 of NZ_JCAPFI010000002.1, forward strand.
TGGCCTCTTCGGCCTGCTTTTCCGCCATTGTCACGTCGATGGACTTGCGACGGTTCGCCTCTTCGGTTTCGCGAACGGTCTTGACCTTTTCCTCCGCCTCTGCGGCCAGCGCACGGGCGGCGTCCGCCTTGGCCCGCGCCGCACTTTCCTCAAGCGATTTCTGGTAGAGTACGATGGCCTTGTCCATCTGCGCGGTCTCTACGTTTTTCTCGCGGTCCACCTCAAGCTGACGACGTACGGTCTCGTGACTGATGCGTATCTCATCCAAGCCGCGCTCGGACGCCACTCGGGCGCGTTCGACTTCTTCCTGTGAGGCGATCTCGGCCTCACGAAGGGTTTGCACACGGGCAATTTCAAGTTGTTCAAGCGCACGGCGGCTTTCCAACTTGGCCGCTTCAAGCGCTTTGTCGCGTTCGACCTCGGCCACCTCGATGGCGCGCTGCGCAGTGATCTCGGCCTTGCGGATACTGGCCTCGGCGGAAGATCGTTCGGCCTTGGTCTCGGCCAGTTCGACAATGCGTTTTTCGTCTGCTTGCTCGACCGCGCGGCGGCGTTCGATATCGGTCACCTCGCGGGTTTTCTGGCTGGCGATGCGTTCTTGTTCCAGCGCCAATTCAGAAGCGACACGGGCTTTTTCCACGGCTTCGCGACGCGAAATCTCGGCGGATTCAATCTCGCGCTCTTTTGCAATTTCCTGCGCGCGGACGTCTTGGTCAGCGGCAATCCGTTCCGCCTCAAGCGCACGATGCTGCGCGATGCGCGCCTGTTCGACAGCCTCGTCTGCGGCGACGCGCGCCTCGTCGATGGCTTGATTGCGCGCAATCTCGCGCGTGCTGGTCTCGCCATCAGCCTCGATCCGGCTCGCGGCGATCTGCTTTTCGCGGGCGATCCGTGCAGCTTCAATCGCTTCGCTGGCGGCGATCTCGGCAGCATCCACGGCTTGCGTGCGCTCAATCTCAAGCGCGCGAATACGTTTGTCCTCCGCAATCCGCGCCTCGCTGATCTGCGAGTCCTGAAGGATGCGCATCCGTTCAATCGCCTCTTTCGAGCCGATCTCGGCCTCATCCAGCGACTTCTGACGCGCTATCTCGCGCTGGCGAATATCCTCTTCACCTTTGATCCGAGTCTGGGCCAGCAACAGATCCTGCGCCATCCGTCGTTTTTCGTTGGCTTCGTTGGCGGCGATTTCAGCGTCTCGGGTGCTCTTCTGCCGTTCGATTTCAAGCGCTTGGGTTTCGCCTTCCTTGGCGATACGTGCCTCGGCGACGGCCTTTTCCTGCGCAATACGGGCGCGTTCGGTCGCCTCTCGCGCGGTGATCTCGGCCTCTTCGATGCTGCGCTGGCGCTCAATCTCTTTGGCTTGCGTGTCCTGCTCGTTCTGAATGCGGGTCTCGCGCACCTTGCGTTCCTGCAGGATGCGCGCAGTCTCGGTTGCTTCTTGTGCAGCAATTTCTTCGGCGTCGATCTCTTTTTGCCGCGCAATCTCGCGGGCACGTACCGCCCGTTCGGATAATATCCGGGCTTCAGAGACTGCCTGCTCATTGGAGATACGCGCTTTTTCTATCGCCTCGCGGGCAGTGATCTGGGCGGATTCGGCCTCGGTCTCGCGTTCGGCCCGTTCACGGGTCAAGTCTGCGCGCTGCTGCGCACGGCGGGTCTCAACGTCGCGCTCCTGTTCCAGTCGGGCTTCCTCGCTCTCCCGTTCAATGTTGAGCACCTGCTTCTCGGCCTCCAGGTTGCGCGAACGGATCTTGATCATCGAGTCCTGCTCAATGTCATTGCGCAATTTGCGCCGCTCCTCGATGTCCTTGATGAGCGAAGTCAAACCCTCGGCGTCAAAGCGGTTGGAGGGGTTGAAAAATTCAAGTGCGGTCTGGTCGATGTCGATGATCGCGACGCTTTCCAACTCAAGCCCGTTCTTCTCCAGATCGTCCTGGGACAATTCCTTGACGCGGCTGACATAGGCGTTGCGGTTCTCGTGCATCTCGCCCATCGCCATTTCGGCAGCGACGGCGCGCAAGGCGCTTTCGAACTTGCCAGCAAGAAGGCCATGCAGGTTTTCCGCCTCAAGCGTGCGCCGCCCCAGCGTCGAGGCAGCCATCGCAACCGAGGTTTGGTCAGATCGCACACGGACGTAGAACTCGGCTTCGACATCGACACGCATCCGGTCTTTGGTAATCAATGCCTGTTCGCGGGTCCGCCCAACGGCCAGCGGCAGCGTATTCATGTTCACCGGTGTGATGTCATGGATGATGGGCCAGACAAACGCGCCCCCGTCGATCACAACTTTCTCACCCAGAAAACCCGTTCTGACAAAAGCGATTTCCTTGGTCGAGCGCCGATAGAGCCACTGCATCACCCAGTAAATGATCGCAATGACGACCACCGCCACAATCAGCCACAAGATCAACTGTCCGATAAGTTGTCCGGTCATGTCTTATCCTCCCCGCGTTGCGCGTTACTGGCCTTTGATGGCCTTGAAGGCGCGCGTTTGCTCCGTCAGTGCCACCTCGGTCGGCAAACGTTCCATCGAGGACGCGCCGTAAAACCCATGGCAATTTGACGTGTTCTTCAGGACGAATTCAGCATCGTCCGGCATCGCAACAGGTCCGCCATGGACCAGCACGATGGCGTCTTTGTTCACTGTCAGCGCCGCCCCGGCCCATGCGTCGACAAGTGCTGGGCAGTCTTGCAGCGTGACGGCTGTCTCTGCGCCAATGGCGCCGCCGGTCGTGAGGCCCAAATGGCACACGATGATATCTGCGCCTGCCTTGGCCATCTCGACCGCGCTGTCCTCGTCAAAGACATAGGGCGTCGTGAGCATCCCCTTGGCATGCGCCTTGGCGATCATGTCAACCTCAAGCCCAAAGCCCATGCCCGTCTCTTCGAGGTTTGCACGGAACGAGCCGTCGATAAGCCCGACAGTCGGAAAATTCTGCACGCCGGAAAAGCCGATGTCCTTCAGTTGATCAAGAAACTTGTCCATGAGGCGGAACGGATCGGTCGCACAGACCCCGGCCAGGACCGGCGTGTGTTTGACCACCGGCAGCACTTCGGACGCCATCTCGACCACAATCGCGTTGGCATCGCCGTAGGGCATCAACCCCGCAAGGCTGCCGCGCCCGGCCATGCGGTAGCGGCCCGAATTGTAGATCACGATCAGATCAATACCGCCCGCCTCTTCGCATTTTGCCGAAAGCCCGGTACCGGCACCGCCGCCGACAATGGGTTCACCGCGCGCAACCATGTCGCGGAACTTGGCAAGGATGGTATCTCGGTCGATCATCGGCGGGCCTCTTTGCGTCTTGGGGGCCGCCCACCGTGAAAGTCGCGGAACGCGTCGATCACAAGGGCAGCAAATTCAGGATCGTTGATGTTGTGCGGCACCCGGATAAGTTGGCGCGTCGAGGTTTGCCGCACGGTGTCTTCGAGCGCGGTAAAAAGGGCGTGGCGCGCTGCCGGGTCGTCAAACGGCTGACCTGCCGTGTCGAGTGCAGACACGCCGCCTTCGGGCAGGAAGAAGCGCACAGGCGCTTCCATCTCGTTCAGCCTGCCACCAATCCAACGGCCCATCGCCGTGCTTTCCTCGGGCGTGGTGCGCATGAGCGTGACTTGCGGGTTGTGTTCATAGAACGTGCGGATCTGGTACTTTTCCGGCACCGTGTCGGGGGCGCCAAAATTCACCATATCAAGCGCACCAACTGATCCGATGTATGGCATGCGCCGCCGGATCACCGCGCCAAAGCGGTCTTCGGTGGCCGGGAACACGCCCCCAAACAGCATGTCGCAGACCTCGGTCGTGGTCAGGTCAATGACCCCGTCCACTTTTCCCGAGTCGATGAGCTTTTCCATCGACTGCCCGCCAATGCCGGTGGCATGGAAAACAAGGCAGTCGTAGTCTTCGTCCAACGCGGCGGTCACCTGACTGACGGCCGGGGTTGTGACCCCGAACATCGTCAAGGCAACCGCCGGTTTCGTTGCTTGCCTCGGGGGGGCGGAACGGCGCGCAGTGACCATGCCGATCATCGCCTGAGCGGCATTCGACAGCACCTCTTCGGTGATGGCGTTCAACCCCTGCACATCGGCGACTGAGTGCATCATTGTGATGTCTGCAGCACCGACGTATTTTGCCACTTCACCGGAAGCCACGGTCGAGACGATCAGTTTGGGAACTCCAACGGGCAAGCTGCGCATCGCGGGCGACACGATCGCCGTACCGCCAGACCCACCGGCCGAGAGCACGCCCATAACGCCATCTTGTCGCTGCATCCAGCGGGCGAATGCGTCGGTCATTCCAGCAACAGATTTGCCGCGATCGCCGGTGAATACGCCAGCGGACCCGCGCGGATGGAATGCAGCGATCTGGTGGGCGGGTATCTCGGCCCCGGAATGGCCACCGCTGGTCGACAAATCGACCAGCCGTACGGGCAATCCGGCAGCGCGGATCTGGTCGCGCATGAACCGCAGCTCGACCCCTTTCGTGTCAAGCGTGCCTGCGACCAACACCACCTGTTCGCCTGGTGCTGCAAGGGGGCGAATCTCGGCCTGTGCCGACGACATGGTTGGCAAGGCCGCAGTCACCACGCGTGCTGCGCGTTCGATCTGCGGCACCGGAACGGGTTTGGTCCACCGCGTCGGCACGTTTGGGTTCGACATATAGATCTTGGTGGCGTGCGGCTTGGCAGGCGGCCCATCGCCGGTGGCGCTTGCATGAGGTGTCGGTTCGACCTCGGGTGTGTCGTCATGCGCATGACGGCCAACGCCCAAAAGCCGCTGTTGCAGATCGCGGTCGGCCGCGAGCTCGCGCGCGGGCACCATGCGGTTGATCTGCCCGTTGATCATGATCGCGACACGGTCAGCCACCGCACAGGCGACCCCGATATTCTGCTCGATCACAAGCACGTCCATCTCGCCATCGTCGGCCAGTCGCAAAAGCATCTCTTCGACTTGGCTGACAATCACAGGGGCCAGACCCTCCGTCGGTTCGTCCATGATCAGCAGGCGCGGGTTCGACAAAAGCGCGCGCGCGATGGCGAGCATCTGTTGCTCACCACCAGACAGCTGAGCCCCGCCGTTGCGGCGCCGCTCGGCGAGACGGGGGAATGTCGTGTAGATACGCTCGCTGCTCCAGGCGCCGTTCTTTTGCTCGACCATCTTGAGGTGTTCATCCACCGTCAAAGAGCGCCAAAGCCGCCGACCCTGCGGCACGTAGCCAATGCCCATGCGCGCAATGTCGGCAGAGGTCAGGCCCAAAAGCGGCTGCCCCCATGCGCTGATCCCGCCCGAGGCGGCAGGCACCAGACCCATGATCGTCTGGCAAAGCGTCGTCTTTCCCATGCCATTGCGGCCTACAACCGACAAAACGCCGGTTTCCAGCCGAAGATCGACGCCTTGCAGCGCGTGGGATGCGCCGTAGTAAACATTGAGCCCCCGCACTTCGAGGGCCGCCGGGGTTGCACGGTGCTGATTGCGACGCTCAGCCATGACCATCCCCCAGATACAGCTCCTGCACCTCTTGGTCGTTCTCGATTTCTTCGGGTGTGCCTTCCTTGAAGATCATGCCGTTGTGCATCATCGTCACGCTTTCCGCGACGCGCAGCGCGACGTCCATGTCATGCTCGATGATAATGTAACCGATATGACCCGGCAGACCGTTGAGGATCGACACCAGTTCGGCCCGTTCAGTTGGCGAAAGGCCTGCCGCGGGCTCATCAAAAAGAATGATCCGCGGGGCACCGGCAAGGGCGAGTGCAATCTCCAGCTGGCGTTGCTGCCCATAGCTCAGGTTGGCGACGGATGTGTCGCGCCATGGCGCCAGGTGCACTGCCTCGATCAGTTCGTCAGCGCGGCCGAGTAACGTATCATTCTCGCGCGGGCGCAGAAACGAGAACCGCCCCCGCGACACGCCCCGGCAGGCCAGGTAGACATTGTCGGCCACGGTCAGGCCGTTGAACAAAAGGCTGATCTGGTAGGTGCGGCGCAGGCCCCGGCGGATGCGTTCGTGGGCGGGAAACCGGGTCACGTCTTCTCCGAAAAGGCGGATGGTACCGCTTGTCGGCAAAAAGTCTCCGGTCACGCAGTTGAAGAGCGTCGTCTTGCCCGCACCATTTGACCCCAGCACCGCGCGGCGTTCGCCCGATCCCACCGTCAACGTGATATCCCGGATTGCAGCCAAAGCGCCGAACATCTTGGTGACGCCGCGCAGCTCAAGCGCATTGCCGGAACTGACCGACCCCAGACGTTCTGCCGCACCTGTCTGTTCCATCAGGCTCATGGGTCTTCCCCCGTCAGAGGGTCCTGCCCGCGCGCGCGACGATTGCGCCACCGCTCCCACAAGCCAAGCACGCCGTCAGGTGAGAAAAAGACGATGGCGAGAAAGCCCAACCCGATCAACAGCTTGAAACGCTCGCCAGACAGGCCGAATGCCAGCAGCACATCGGGTGAAAACGTGCGCAGCAACACATAGATCAGCGCTCCGATAAACGGGCCAATCGGGCGTGTAATACCGCCGACGACCGCGATCACGAGAATATCAATCACCGCAGGAATACCCGCCGTCCCCGGCGCGATCTGCGCGTTCTGCCAGGCCAAAAGGATACCGCCAATCGCCGCGATCACACTGGCAAATGTGTAGGCCGCAACCCTGTGCGCGGTCACGTTGAACCCCAGCGCCGCCATCCGGCGCGGGTTGTCACGCACCCCTTGCAGGGACAGTCCAAACGGCGAGCGCGACACGTAGACGACCACCAAGTAACAGATCGCGGCACACCCCAGCGTCAAGTAATAGAATGGCATCGGCGCGCGCCAGTCGACGCCGAACAAGGGCGGCGGCACGACCAGGTTAAATCCGGAATACCCGTTGAAAATCGTGTAGTTCTGCCGGGTGAAATAGAAAAACGCGGCCGCAATCGCGAGGGTGATCATAATCGTGTAGATGCCCTCGGTCCGCACGGCCAACGCGCCCACCAGCGTTCCGAACAGTGCCGCAATAGCAACGGCAATTGGCAGATAGAGCCACCATGGCAGCCCCATACTGATCTCGCCCATACCGGAATTGCCAAAGATCGCCACCATATACCCTGCCATTGCGGCGACGGACATCTGGATGAGACTGACCATGCCTCCATAGCCCGCAAGGAACATCAACGAGAGCGCGATCATCCCAAGGATGAAAGTCCAGCCCATGACCTGAAAAAGAACAAAGTCATTGGCCCACGCGGGCATCGTCAAGAGAATGAGAACCAGCGCCCACCAGCCCGCAGGAATCTTTTCGAACCACATCGGCTGGACGGCCGCTCTTCTGGGTTCGACGATGGACATCTAGCGTGTCTCTCCCAAAAGGCCCTGCGGGCGAAATGCGAGCACAGCGGCCATGATCAGGAAGGTAAACACCACCGAATAGGTCGGCGCGTAAACAAGACCCAGCTGCTCGGACAGGCCGATGATCAGTGCTCCGATCGCCGCGCCGGGGATAGAGCCCATGCCGCCGACGATCACCACGACCAGACTGGCCAGCAGAAATCGCGTATCCTCGCCCGGTGACAGCGATTGGAAGGTGCCGCCAACGATCCCGGCCATACCCGCAAGGCCCGCACCAAAGGCAAACACGGCGAGGAACACGTATTGTATGCGCACGCCCGATGCTGCCAGCATTTCACGGTCATCGACACCTGCGCGCACCAGCATGCCCAGCTTTGTCTTGTTGAGCACCAGCCACATTGCAATGCCAATCACGATAGCCGCAAAGAGGATCGCCATACGCACAGCCGGGTAGCGAAGGTAAACCACCTCACCGGAGTCGCGGATCGACGACACAATGGGCAATGTCATCGGCCCTGACAGCCAATCCGGGGAATAAATTGTGTAGGATTGCCCACCCCAGGTCCACAGCAAGAGATCAGCGATCACCACCGACAGACCAATGGTCACCATCGTCTGGCGAAGCTCCTCGCCCTCCATACGGCGAAATACCTGATTTTGCAGAATAATCCCCACAATTGCGACGATGATGAACACCACCGGAAAAGCCAGCAGCCAAGACCCCGTCAGCTCGGATACTTCAAAGCCGAGATACCCCCCCAGCAGATAAAGCGAGCCGTGCGCAAGGTTCACGTTGCGCATCAGGCCGAAGATCAACGTAAAGCCCGAGGCCACCAGGAAGTACAAAGCGCCCAATGTAATGCCGCCAAAGATAGCGTTCAGAAAGACGCGTTTGCGCCCCATAACGTCGACCATTTCTTCGGACCAGTTTGAAAAAACCAGCCAAAGGAACACCGCCACGACCAGCGCGATGATGATCGACCAGATGGGATGACGCTGTAAAAACCCTTGCATACGACCCTGCTTGTCCCCCGCACATTCGGTGGCACGACGATTAAGCGTAACGCTCAATCCGCGCAGGGCAGATACCCGAGCGTCTGATCCTTATGCTTGGCGTTGCAAAATGTACTTGGGCCTTTGAGGCCGAGGGCCTAGCGGTTTGCAATCATGTGTACATTTTGCGGGAACGGCTGCAACGAGCCCAAAGTGCATAATTCTGCGCTGTGTACGAACGTCGGATTTGATGTCAGTTCTGCTGTTTCGTCAGCTTAGATCGCCGGCAAGCTATCAGATCTCTTTTTAACTGCTCTGTGATCTTCTACCGATTTGGTAAATCCGCCCTCAGAGCGGACAATCAGGGACAGCAAAAAAGACTTGCGATTGCTACTCATAGTGAGACAAGAGATAGGCCTCGATCATCGCCGCGACGGATGGAAACTCCTCTACTATGTCGCCTGATATTCGATCGAGACTGGCGGGTTTCTCCCCGTCCAAATCTGCTGTCAAAAGATCCATTCCGGTTTCTCCCAGAATAACGCAATCTCGATGGTCCCCACCTTCACGCCATGCCAGATTGGCCGCGATCAGGCCCTGCCAGAAGCCGCCCGGACCCGGTGCATCGGGAGACTGGTTACACCCATATAGTACCAACCCATTGAAGTCCGTGCCGTTCGAAAGAGACAGGTAGGTTTGGAAATCATCTGGGAGCTTTGCTGCCAGTCGGGATTCAGCTTCCAATTTCAAGGTCTCGATACGCTGCGGCTCGGCAGCGCCTTGAAGGACGTCTGAGGCGGCCGCCTGTTCATCAGCAATTCTTCTCAAAAGGTCTTTCATCGCTTTCCAGGACGAGGGTCGGCACGCTGGTGTCTAGCGCAACCTAAACCCCTCCGTCGTCAGCTCCATCTGTTCAAGGTCCAATCCAGATGCCATTGCGCCTTCAGCTACGGCAGCTTTCAGGGCGTTCAAATGACCGGGATTTGACTGCAGCTCCCCAATAGCAGAGTCGATCAATGCAGCTTGGATCAGATACGCTTCCGCGAATTGCTGTTTCTCTGCCTGCGTTGCGTTCACCAACGAAGGCGCAGACAACAATATGTTTGCAGATTGCCGGCGAACAGCCTGATAGCTCTGACGGGAAGGCGTGTTTGTCACACCCTGGCTGGCTTGATAGGCGCTGATCCACCAAACCGCATAGGCGTCCGCAACATTGTTGGCCTCAAGACCCACTGATGTCATGGCGTTCGAGATCATGCCCATCACATCTGCGGAAGCCAAAATCGTGCCAAGCCGCGCTGCCCCTTCCGGATCGGTTTCATTCATCCGATCAACAAAACCGCGAAGGTTTTCAGCACGGCGGGCCCGATCGACGTCAAATCTCAGGACGGAGTCATCGGCTAGTGCTGGTGCCTGAACATTGGGATTTTGGTTTTTGTTACGCCTGTCCAAAAGCTCTCTGTTCAGATTGGACATAGCGAAGTCTGGGGCAATCTGCATGGTTAAGCCCTGAGCGCCCGCGACATGCGGCAAAAGACTTGTGATAAGCGTCAAGGCAAACAGGTAGGTTAAAAAACGTCTCATCTTCCAGAATTCCTTGTTTGAAAGTCCAAAATTCCAGCTTTTTAGGAGCACGGTGATCATCTAGGCCGTGCGGTATGTGCTGAAGCTGTCATCGTAAGTGGAGTGATAGATGACCTCGGAAGTCACAGTGTCGGCATGTACGGGTTTGTCATCGTAGTCGCTGACTTTCACCAGCTCTCGGCCGTCCTTCCAGGACAGCAACAGTCCGTGCTCATCTTCCCAATCACAATTCGCTTCCAAAATCACGTAGAACAGCGGATCAGCCTTCGCAGCAACGCCTGGCTTCGCAGGTCGGGATTTGATCGTTATCGACAGTGGTCGAACGTGTTGCCAGATGTCATAGGGTTGATCGGGGCGCGGCATTGCCTCATCGACCCAACGCGTGTCGGCATGGCTGAGCATGTCCAGGTAGTAGGCGTAGACATGCTGTGTGATTGATAACCGGTCAGCCGGTGTCAGTTGCTCCAGATTGTGCAACGCGTCTCCGGCAGCGGATGGCATCGCTGTCAAATCACTCAAAAGCGTAACCGATGCACCGTCAAACAGGGGCAGACTGATCGTAGCTTGCATGAAAGCATTCACTCGCGGCACGGTTGGATGGTCAAGAACGGTTGGTTGATGGCGCGACACAACGGCGTAACTTCGCCGAGACCGGGGTCGTCACTGATTCAACTACTCGTTGGGCAGCTCTTCGAGATCGTAGTGCGTGGGCGGTGTATCCATAACAGTCTCTCGGCCAAACTCCGCAACAAAATCAAAACCGGAGGGTTGCCAAGCCTCTTGTTCCACTGCCTCAAGATCAATGCTCGCGGCCACAACCGCCTTCTCAGATGTTGCAGGATCGGTAATTTCAATGAACATGCGGCCCATCACGTCTGACCCTGGAACGTCTTGCACATCGCTGGCCTTAAATGAGAGATCGCCGGTTTTGCGATTTGGTTCGACCTCTCTCAGCCAGGCGGTAAGAGGTTGTTTCAACGCCATGCGTATGTCGTTTTCCGCAATGGCAGGATGTTCCGCTACCGTCAGGAGAGATTTGATCGTTTGTTCTCCTTCAATAACGAGGCGGTAATGAACTGTTCTGCCGTAATGTTTGATCGCGGAACCGCCATCTCTTTTGAGTATGTAAGGCCCATGCTCCAATACTGGTCGAACCGCAGGCCGCTTCAGTCCGCTAAACAAGGGCACGGATATTATCTCAAATCCCACATTGTCCGTGACAAGCGCCCAACCCGGGTTTTCTGTCGGCTCCTGCATAAGGGATCTGATGCACGCTTCTGCGGTCTTCTGAAACCGTGAAACGTCATCGCTAATGTCCGCCGTGTCTAGAAATATTTCTGCTCGGAGGTTGAAGATCCTGCCAACCGGGCGTTGATCATAGGATTGCGCTTTGGGCCAAGGCAAAATGATCTCGGGGATGGCAATCGGCGGCAGGTCGCATTTGTCGAAACTGCTGAAAAGGTAATCAGCGATTTCGTATTGCACATCTCGTGACCAGAGTGCAGCCGCGAGATCTTGTACACACTGGAGTTTGTTACATCCACTAACAAAAATAGGTTCCAGCTGAACTGGGTCACCGGCACGCGAAAAGATGACCCGAGTTTCTTCGCCACGTCCCTCAATGGAGTGAAGCTCAAGAGCAGTCTCGTCAAAGCGATCCATCAGACGGTGCGCTTCGATCCGTGTCAGAATCCGGCCGGCGAGTGGACTATCCGTGGCGACCAGAATGCTAGCCAAACCCATTACGGAGACTAACAGAGCTGCAAAGCGGTACTTCCGGCTAGACACGCATTATCTCCAGAAAGCCTACGATGCCCTCATTAGCCGCGCCTGGGTGAGTCCTGACAAGCCATCTTTTCTTGATTGTCTAGGTTCGGCGGAAGGTTTCCTCCCAACTCGTCCGTATGTTTCTTCACTAATTGGCTTGCCGGATGCCACGAAGCGGTGGCTTTGCGGACATTCGTGCGGTCGCGGTGAATTGGTGCATTGTCCGCGTCTGAGTTGTCCGTTGGGGATGCAGCGAAAGCGCGCTATCAATTGCGTAGAGTTCTCGAAACATCGAGTATGAAAACGATCAAACAATGTCAGCAATACTGACTTATTTAACATAACCTAGATTATGCCGCTCTTGACGATTGCGGCCTCTTTGGCTATATGTAGTCACACTGGGAGGTTGGAAATGTCAAAGCAATTCACTCTTCGCGAAGCCAAGTCCCGCCTGTCCGAGATTCTTGATATGGTAGCCGCCGGTGTTCAAGTCGAGATCACGCGCCAAGGTGCGAAACAGGGTCGTTTCAAACTGATACCTAGTGATGGCGAGTTCGGAAAGCGCGCACCAGGCGCCCTTAAGGGGCAGTTGACGATCCCGGACAACTTCGACGATGAGGATCCCGACATCGTGGCAGACTTTGAAAGCCAATCGTAAGTGCGCGTCCTGATTGACACGCAGGCCCTGCTTTGGTGGCTGATCGACTCTGATCAACTGGGTGAAAAAGCTCGTCGCATTTTCCTGTCCGAAGAGCCGATCATTAGCCCGGTTATCATTTGGGAGATCGCGATCAAGGCCAACCTCGGTAAACTCGACGCTGACGTTTCGAAGGTCTGTCTCGCCGTGGCGGAAGCTGGTTTTGAAAGGATCGGCTTCGCGGACAGTCACATGATCGCTCTTTCGAGGCTGGATCTCCACCACCGAGATCCGTTCGATCGGATGCTCGTCGCTCAAAGTATATCTGAGGATGTGCCGGTACTGACGTCCGACAGCAAGATATCCCTTTATGGAGTCGAAGCTATGGATAGCCGCGCGTAGGGTTCATTATGGTAAATACTAGCGAACACCAGCAAGGTCCGCTTCGAGCCCTTAGTCACCAAATGCCGCAGTGCGGCCAAGGTCGGCTTTCTCTCACATGCCGTTGCGAGGCAGAAAAACTGTACAAGACCCTGCCCAGTCATTAAGCCATGACCAAACGTAAGATTGATGGGTTACCCTAATGGCGGTATATGATTGCTCTTTTTGTGGAAAGAATAAGGACGACGTCAAATACATCGTTGTTAGTAATGACAGGGATGAAGCAGGCAGGTCTACCGCAATCTGCGACGAATGTATGGACATCAGCTTGGAAGCGACGGCTGAAAGGGCGTTAAAACACGGTTACGTCGTGCATCAAGTAAAACGATCAATCACATTTCCTCCAGAATATAAGCAAGCAGGGATATCGATCCTAAACTACTTTTCAAATGTTTTGGAAACAAAATACCCAGAAGAGAGCAGTAAAGTGAAGATTGTCCAAAACGGCTTGGAAGTAACTTTAGTGGTAGAGACTATAGATGGGAACATTGACAGAATTTCTGCCGAACTCGATGCCTATGGCGGCGTGATATCGGGGGCCACAGCGCCGGAAGAGTATATGTTAGACAGGGTTTCTGCGATGCAATTGCAGAATAAGCTGGATCTTTCTTCAATGGAGTTGCGAATGACCCGCGATATGCTTGACCTTTCCCGTAGCGAAAGTGAAAGTAGGATAGCAAGTTTGGAAGAACAGGTTTCTGGGCTCCACACTCTGTTAGCATCGTCACTGAGTCTGAATTCATCTATGCATTCCTCGGTGAAAGATGCATTTCGAATGTCTCAGCACTACAATGAACTCCAATCTGAATTCGACAATATTGTTTCAAAACTAGAAATCGGATTAACGGAAGACGACGAGGACGAAATAAAGACTGCGCTCGTAAAGGTAGAAAAAAAAGATCGTCAGATTCTGCATTCTATTTCAAACATAGCGCAGCAGTCAGCCGCTGGTGCTTCTGGAAGCCTTCTTGCGACATGGATCCTCCAAGTTCTCTCAGGTGGATAGTGATTGAAAACAACCGACGTGAGTAAGCGGACCTTGGCGCGTACCGTTTGCAGGTCCGTTTTGTCCGCCGTGCGGACCTTCGCGCCAGTAGGGGTCAATGACAGAAGTGTAGCCGAGGCGGGTTTTGGCCAGGTACGCGCGAATGAAGGCGGCGAAGAAGTGAGGCCGCGCACCGAGGTAATTTCGCGCGACCTCACAGGCGCTGGGTCTGCTCGCCAAGCCGCTTGGTTACTTAGCTCTGTGAGGGGTTTTTCAATGCTGCCAGCCCAAACCTGCCTTTCATTGACCAGTCAAGATGCTGCAGTCGCAGCCCAAAAGGAGACATTGGATTTCCGCACGGGGCGGATAGTGTTGAAAAACTCCGATTTTGGCGGATGGTGTCGAAATTTTTGCCCTCTATCGGGATTGCGCTTTGGGGTCTGCGCACCGGACGCAACTATCTGGCCTTTGCCTTCGCCATCATCGGCGTTGCCCTGCTCATCGACGTGCCGTCACTTTTGGCTGCGGACGGTTCTAAGCTGACCTCCGATTTTCTGGGCCTGACCTGGGCGGTGCTGAACGGGGCGCTGTTCGTTCTCTACATCATCCTAGGTCACAGAATTTCCGAAGGCGGCGCATCAGGCGGCGTGGAGCGTCTGGGTGCGGCCATGACAGCGGCTTTCATCTTCGTTATGCCAATCGGGTTCCTACAAGCGTTGGACGCATTCGGTGCGCCCCTGCTGGTCCTGGCCGGGATTGGCGTCGGCATCTGTTCGTCAGTCATACCCTATGTCTGCGATCAACTCGCCATGGCGCGACTACCAAGGGCCAGCTTTGCGTTCCTACTAGCCCTTCTGCCCGCAACGGCGACTATCATCGGAGCTATTGTCCTACACCAGATTCCGAGCGCTATCGACGTGCTCGGTGTGGCTCTCGTGATGATCGGCGTGGCGGTCCACAAGCCCGCGCAGGAGCCCTCTTCAACAGATGCTGCTGAAGACAAACTCGGTCCTTCGTCGCAGTCCGTCGAATGATCAAGTTGCGCTCACAGCCGTCCAACGCTCATGTATACGCAACTTGGGTTGAGCTGAGTAGTACCGGCCATCTGCAAACCGGATCAATCCTTGATCCTGCGCCGTCTCGCTTAAAGCGCGGTCGTTCGCTTTTCAGAAGCCGACGTTCGCGCCGCAATCGGCGAAATGGAAGAGAGCCCTTATTTCCGCCTGGGCTACCGCAAGTCCACCAACTGACTTCCAGAAAATGACCTTTTCCAAATGGATCAGAAATCAAGAGCCTTACTCGTGTAGACTCCCTTTCACGGTCAGGTTTCGTGGTACGGCATCACGTTCCGGCGGTTGACCGGCAGGTGAGGTGCATACTGGATGTTCTGGCAGATTGTCACAGCAAATATTCTTACAGTGTTTCTTTGCCAAGATTTGCTCGCACAAGAGCGACGGGAAATCCCCGAAAACATCACAATTGGTGCCGCAGAAGCCGCACAGGACGAAGTGGCGATCACCCGTTTGTTGGAGGCTTACAAGGCAGCTTGGTACGATCAAGACACCGACGCATTGTTGGCGCTACATTCGCCGGATGCGGAATGGATCAACGCCTATGGTAGGATAATTCGGGGACAGGTTGCCTTAGGTAGCTTTCTTACAGTCAGACTTTTCCCGCAGTTTGATGACGATGTTTCAAGGCGCGAAGTCAGCGACATGAGAAGAATTTCTAGGCGCTATGTCGGAGCAGACGGTGCTGTTTTACATCTCTACACTGACAGCGATCGCGGCTCGCCTCGAAGCGATGATCAAGAAAACCGAAGAACTCACATTCATTTAGTTGTCGAACGTGTGAACGACACCTGGCTTATTGTGCATACAGCAATCATGGACGTCAGGTGAGGCTATGGATCAGGACCTGTCGCAATCGCCCTTGGTCGATCCTTTTCTACCTCGATGAGCCGTTGCGTGGCGAACGTGTCTGAATTCAACGGAAGTGGATCGATAGACGGTGGTCTGCCTCAACTACTCTACACGCCGCATGCGGAGGTTCATTCCTGTTTTGGCCCATAAATACCATCTAGTTCCTGAGAACCTCGTTGGCACCAGATTTGCGTCCGACATCTTTGGTGACGTGAAAATCGCGCTGATGGGCTTTTGCCCTCCCCCGGCCCATTTGTTGAATTACGCTCCAAAACGGGTGCATGATCAGCATTTCATTCATGTTTCACCAGACAGTGTAAGGCTCTTGAAGCATGAAGGACGATCCTTTCTTTCCATATCGCATGTCTATGGCGGGCCGGTGGCATCTTCGACTGTGGAAGAACTGGCCTATTACGGCATCGACTACATTCTTGCTTACGGTCTTGCCGGGGGACTTGGCACAGCCGGATCGGCTATGGGTTCATATTATCTTGTCGAAGAAGCCTTCGTCGCCGACGGAACCACACCGCATTACACCACCAGTCCCACCGTCAAACCTGATGCGGAGCTGATGCAGCAGATCGTTGATCTGTGGCAAGCAACCCGACCACAGGCTCTGAAATGTGTGTCAGCGGCGACTGGTGACGCGATTTATCGCGAAGATGATCGGATGTTGGAACAGTTTGGCGACGCCGGATGCGATGTCGTCAACCTCGACTCTGCACATCTTTATGCCGTCTCGCGCATCAACAGCGCTGCCCGAAAGATCAAGACAGCTCAGTGCGGTGTGGTGTCTGATGTCATAGACAGTCAGCCGAACGGCGGATCTGAGAGTACACTCTCAGAAATGCTTTCCAGTAGTTCCTCGGGTGGCCCCAATCCTTTGGAATCGACTGGAGATATCCTGTCTTTCTACATCGAAGAACTGGCTCCGAAGCTACTTATGACTTGAGGCGTTATCAACGCACTCTCGATGGAATTCCAGATACCCATCATCCGTCAAAAATTCGTTTTTGGCAGCGCAAATGTTCGGATCGCTGCCGTGATAGGCATGTCAGCTCGTTCAGCATGAACACCGCGAAGTTTGAGTACGTGACGCCTTTGTTCAATGGGGAAAGCCTTGGCGTCTGATCGCTCAGTTTACAATAAACCGATTGTGATCCCAGAGGAACAAATCTCTTTCTAAATGAATGATTAAGGTCTGCTCTGATGGGCGGTAATTCCGACGTCAGAGATTGAAACAACCGTCTAAATTTGGATTGCGCGGCCAGCGCTAGGCTGCGTGAACGGATGCTTTTGCGCGACGTTTCTTGCTTCGGCTTATGACCTAGGCCCGACCCGCGTTGGAAACCCGAAAGGAAGAAAGTATGAACTGTTCGAGTACCTTCATGAGCTTGTTGCTTTGCACGTCAGTTGGCGGTGCGGCCTTGGCTGAAAGCAAACCGGCTGTCATTTACGGCTTGGGTGGCAAGTTCGACCGCTCATTTAACGAATCCACCTATAATGGGGCGCAGAGATTCACATCGGAGACAGGTACCGGCTATCGGGAGTTCGAGCTTCAGTCGGATGCCCAACGCGAGCAGGTTTTACGACGCTTTGCGCAGGAGGGAAGAAGCCCAATTGTCGTAGCAGGATTTGCATTTGCACAACCGGTCAACACGGTAGCTCAAGAATATCCAGATACAAGTTTTGTGATCATCGACTCCGTCGTAGAACTACCAAATGTCAGGTCACTTGTATTCAAAGAACATGAAGGGTCATTTCTCGTCGGATTGCTTGCGGCCATGGCGTCCGAAACCGGTTCCATTGGCTTTGTGGGCGGAATGGACATCCCACTGATCAGAGCGTTCGCCTGTGGCTATCGCCAGGGTGCGCTCGAAGGCGATGAGAATATATCAATTCTCGAAAATATGACCGGGACTACTGGTGCCGCATGGTCAGACCCAGTCAAGGGTGGCGAATTGGCAAGAGCCCAAATCGGACGCGGCGCAGACGTGATTTTTCAAGCCGCTGGCGGAACTGGTGTTGGCGTGCTTCAAGCGGCGGCAGATGGAGGCATTCTGGGAATTGGCACCGACAGCAATCAGAACGGCCTCCATCCAGGGCAGGTTCTCACCTCAATGCTGAAAAGGGTCGATGTGGCCGTCTACTCGGCTTTGATGGCCGCTGATCAGGATGCTTTTGAGGCGGGCGTGAGTTCTCTCGGACTTGCTGAAGGCGGCATCGACTGGGCAGACGACGAAAACAACAGATCGCTCATTTCTGACGAGATGAGAGCCGCCGTTACAGAGGCAAAAGAGGCTATCATTTCTGGCGAAATCGTTGTCCATGACTATCGCACAGACGACAGCTGTTCTTCCTGACCCCAGTTCAATGGATCAAATATCTTCGACAAAGGAGCGGTTGCAACCAACCGCTCCGGCAATTTTGCTTGAGGGCATAAACAAGGCGTTCGGCCTTGTACAAGCCAATAGGAATGTCAGCCTGAGCGTCGCGCCCGGCACCATTCACGGGATCGTCGGCGAGAACGGTGCAGGCAAATCGACGCTGATGTCCATTTTATACGGATTTTATCAAGCCGACAGCGGATCCATTTTCATCAATGGAAGGGAGCGTCGCATTGTTTCGTCAACTGACGCGATCAACGCTGGCATCGGTATGGTCCACCAGCACTTTATGTTGGTCAGACCGTTCACCGCACTTGAAAACATTATTCTGGGGGCCGAGGGCGGGCCACTTCTAGGTCATGCTCTTAAGCAGGCCCGGACACTATTGAAAGAGATTGCAGCGGAGTACGGTTTGGATGTTGATCCGGATGCTGTTGTTGAAGATTTACCCGTCGGTGCGCAGCAAAGAATAGAAATCCTCAAGGCCCTCTATCGCAAAGCGGATCTGTTGATCCTCGATGAACCAACCAGTGTTTTGACCCCCTCAGAAGCGGACCATCTGTTTCGCTTGTTGAACGGCCTGCGCAACAGCGGAAAGACGATCATATTCATCACCCACAAGCTGCGGGAAATTATAGAACTAACTGATACCGTTTCAGTCATGCGCGCTGGCGAGATGTCGGAAGTCATTCAAACGTCAAGAACCAGCATTCCCGAACTAGCCGAGCGGATGGTCGGCCGTGCTGTTCAATTTGAACGCAAAAAGGACCCAGCTCACATTGGGAAGACCGTCCTAAGCGTTCGCAACGCTTCAGTGAAAGTGGATGGTGTTGCACGCCTCAAGAATATCGATCTCGAAGTGAGAGCCGGTGAGGTTCTGGGGATCGCTGGCGTTGCCGGAAATGGCCAGACGGAACTCCTGGAATGCCTTTCTGGTATGAGGGCTTTGGATGATGGTTCCATCATGCTGGGCGGACAACCGCTTGATGCGACCGGGGCTTCTCTCGTCCGAATTCTTAGAACATCTGGTGTCGGCCACATTCCCGAAGACCGACACAAGCATGGACTGGTGACGCCATTCATGGCTTGGGAAAATTGTGCGCTTGGTCATCACCGCAAATCAGAGTTCAGACACGGACCCTTGATGAACATCACCTCAATGCAGGCGGATGCACGGGTCAAGTTTGAGGCTTTTGATGTTCGTCCTCGCGACATATTTCTCAAGACTGCAAATTTTTCCGGCGGCAACCAGCAGAAAATAGTTGTTGCGAGAGAGATTGCCGAAAATCCAGATTTGCTGCTGGTTGGCCAACCAACACGAGGTGTCGACATCGGTGCAATCGAGTTCATTCACAACCAGATCTTGGGGCTGAGGGCCGCAGGAAAGGCAATCTTGCTGGTCTCAGTCGAGCTAGATGAAATCCTCGCCCTGTCAGATCGAATTTCTGTGATGTTCGATGGTCGGATTTCCGGCACCAGACTGGCAGGCGAAACTGACGAGAGCGATCTTGGGCAATTGATGGGCGGCGTTGACAATCGCGAGGGCGGGCATGCTGCATTTACCGAGATGGGCTGAAAACGTCCTCGTACCAATCCTGAGCGTCGGGTTGGCAGTTCTATTCTCGGCTCTGGCGGTTCTTTCAATTGGAGAGTCGCCTTTGCAAGCTGTGCAGATCCTGTCCTATGGAGCGTTTGGCAATCCATACAATTTTGGCTTTACGCTCTACTATACTACGAATTTCATCTTTACGGGACTGGCTGTGTCAGTCGCTTTTCACGCCGGTTTGTTCAACATCGGCGGAGAAGGCCAAGCCTTGTTGGCAGGCGTTGGGGCGGCCTTGGCTGGTCTTTGGCTCGACAGCACGAACTGGATCATCGTTCTTATTTTTGGCCTGGGAGCCTCAATTGCCTTCGGTTCTCTTTGGGCGGCTGTTCCGGCGTTCCTTTTGGCAAAGCGCGGATCGAACCTTGTCATCACGACGATCATGTTCAACTACATTGCTGCAGGCCTGTTGGTCGCTCTGCTGAGCAATGTCCTGAAACCTACGGGTTTGGATGCTCCTCGAACACGCCAGTTTGCCCAAGAATCCCACGTTCCGCGCCTGGACCAGGTTATTAACTGGTGGGGGTTTGACATTGCCCGCATAGAGGCCAATGTCATCTTCCTGGTTGCGCTTTTTGCAGCAGTGGGAGTTTGGCTGTTTCTCTGGCGATCTCGGCTCGGCTACGAGGTCCGTGTGTTTGGGCATAGTAACACCGTCAGCGATTATTCGGGACAATCAAGATTCAAGATCACAATGATCGTGATGGCGATCTCAGGTGGTCTGGCAGGTCTGATGGCAACCAATGCCGTTTTGGGTCAACAGCATCAACTCTCGCTGGGGTTTGTCGGCGGGGCCGGTTTCACGGGCATCGCGGTTTCCTTGATCGGGCGGTCGCATCCCTTGGGTATCGTTTTTGCGGCATTGTTGTTCGGTGCCCTGTTCCAGGGAGGAGCAGAGCTTTCCTTCGAGATACCGGCCATCCCGACCAAAATGATTATTGTGATTCAGGCCTTGGTGATCCTGTTTGTTGGCGCAATGGAAAACCTCATCCGTTTTCCGACGGTCGCGGTGTTTACGATGTTCAGAACCGGGAACGGTCGATGGATCTAGATCTGATCGCGCAAGTGTTTGGATCGGCAACGCGCCTGTCAACTCCAATCCTGCTCGCGTGCCTTGCTGGATTGTTTTCGGAACGGGCGGGCATTCTTGATATTGGCCTTGAAGGGAAAATGATGATTGCGGCATTCGCCGCTGCCGCAATTGCGAGCCTGACTGGAAGCGCAATGCTTGGCCTGTGCGCAGCGATATCTGCATCTCTCGCCTTCGCGTTATTACATGGGTTCACCTCGATCTCGCTACGAGGAAATCAGCTGATATCAGGGGTTTCGATCAACATACTTGCTCTTGGCACCGCGGGCTTGATTGGCTCAGCTCTTTTCGACTTGGGCGGCCACACACCGAGCCTTGCCAGCGAACAGCGCTTTAAGAACCTCAATCTGCCATTTCACAATGACCTTGGCGTCATCTATCGAGATGTCATTTCGGGCCATAGTTTCATTGTTTACTTCGCTTTTGGATGCGTCTTGGGAACCTGGTGGCTAATTCATAAAACAAGGTTTGGCTTGCGCCTGCGGGCCGTTGGCGAGGCTCCCGATGCGGTCGAGACAGCGGGCATCAGCGTTGCTCGCGTTCGATACTCTGCGGTCGCAATTGCTGGTGTTCTCTGCGGTATCGCGGGAGCTTATCTATCGATCGCTCTATCAGCCGGCTATACGGAAGCCATGACTGCAGACCGAGGATTTATTGCGCTGGCCGCGCTGATCTTTGCGAAATGGCGCCCCTTTGCTGCGCTGTTCACTTGCCTGTTGTTCGGACTTGTCCAGGCAACCGGCTTCCAAATTCAAGGAGTCGTGGAATTCGATAATCGTTGGCTCACAACACTTGTTGAGTTCCTGGAAGCCTCGTTTCCTTACATCATGACGGTCATTGTGCTTGCAGGGTTCGTTGGCAAGGCAACTCCGCCTGCTGCCGGAGGGATCCCGTACAGCAAGGAGCGCTAGGGAGTCGAATGCAGGAGAACGTGAAATCCTGCGGTGGGCAGCATGTTCGTTGTCACTTGGTTGACCGTTTGTGAAACATGTTGATCGGGTGCGGCCGCGTCTCGAAAGCTGATGGCTGCCAGTCTATCGACTTGCAAGGGAATGCCCCGGTCTTGGCACAGGTCGAAGAAGACCAGATCTACTCTGAAATCAACTTTGGGAAATCATGAGCCGCCCGCCATTGGTAAACATCGATGCACTGCAACATGCGATCTCTTCCAAACTGAGTTGTTTGGGAGAGACAACGCCCTATGCCGCCGATGCGAATGAACCTGACCCGCGCTATCTTGGATACGGCGTTAGGGCGCCCGAGATGAAGCGTTTCTTGACCAGTCTGAAGTCTGACTTTGCCGCCTTGGACACAGAACAGAAGGTTAATTTGGCCACGAACCTCATAGCTTCGGGGTATGGCGAACAAAAGAGTGTAGCTTTGGCTCTCCTTGAGGAGGTGCCTGAATACTTTACACCGGGGCGATTTGATCAGTTGGAAGACCTCGTGAGCGGCCTTCATGGCTGGAGCAAAATCGACGGTGTTACCAAGTTGTTTTTGCCAAGTATTTTACAACGGCATGAGCGTGAAATGATCGAACTCTTGAGCAACTGGAATGCCCACGGTGACCGATGGTTACGCCGAGCGAGCGTCGTTTTATTCACGCGCAAAGTAGCGAAATCGGGCTTGTTCAAAGACGTCGCGCTTCGCCACTGCGATGTCTTGATCCATGATGCTGAACACTTGGTGCAAACCGGCGTTGGTTGGTGCCTGCGTGATCTTATGCGATGGCATAGAGAAGAAATTCTGCCCTATGTCGTTGATCTCAGAAGGATGGGTGTGAGTAGTAAAATTACGCTCTATGCTCTACGGGACATCAAAGGCGAAGAGCGCAAAGCCGTTTTGCATCACAGCCCATAGAATCATAGAATAGGAACCGATTGCCGACACTGGTGCGCAGCGCAGCATCTGTCAATCTGGGCTCTCCAGAACCTTAACTGGGCGTCGTATAGACGGAAGTTATGGCACTACGGAGGATTTCACTCTCTCCCGCAAATGACCCGATGCGGGCTTCTTCGAGGATATATCTGACGAAAATCCGCATCAACTTGTCACGTCTGAAACGCCGACTTTGCTTTATTCACAAGGAAGTCCTTCATCACGCGTGTTTTAGGTGGAAGGTACTCCCGATTTGGGTACATCGCATGGACACTAAGTGGGGGCACCTCGAACTCTTCCAAGACGCGGACAAGCTCACCGGAGTTCAGTTCGGCGACATAAGCGAATTCCGGTATCCGCGTAATGCCCCGTCCACCCATGACCAGCATTCTTTCCATATGTGCTTCATTGCATCTCACCTTCATCGGGGCGTCGACTTTGATCGACCGGCCATCGACTTGCGAGTAGTCCCAGTTATTCGCAATGTCGTGGCTGGCGAACGTGATCAAATGGTGCTCGGACAGATCAGACGGGTGCTGGGGCACCCCATGTTCGGCCAGGTAACCCGGCGTGGCGACTGTCGGCAACGAAGTCCTAAAAAGCTCGCGCGCGATCAAACTTGAGTCGGGCAGCTGGCCAATTCGCACGATCAGATCATAGCTTTCGGCCACCATGTCGACATGCCGGTCTGATACGTCGACATTGAGTGTGATGTCTGGGAATTTCTCCAAAAATTCTGGCATCCAGGCACTGAAACACCCTTGCGCAAAGATCACCGGAACACTCACTTTCAACTCGCCGTAGGGGCGGTCGCCGAGGGTTTGAAGTTTGGTCTCTATGATCCTCGCGTCCAACAAGATGCGTCGCGCGGTTTCATAGTAGACCCGGCCTGTCTCAGTCAGACCAATTTTACGCGTGGTTCTGTGAAGCAGCCGGGAGCGCAACCTTGTCTCAAGGCGCGTAAGCTCCTTGCTTACATGGGAGGTTGTGTGCCCCAGACGGCTTGCTGCTGCAGTAAGGCTTTCCGACTCGACAACTGCGCAGAACAGCACCATGCCGTCCAGCAAGTGCTTGTTATCTTCCAATCAAAGCTCCTATCTGTTCTTGTTTGGCAGTGGCGAGCATATTTTGCCTGATTGCGTGGAAGGCAATCCATCCAGAGACTGCAATGTGAATTCGGCGAAAACTTGCGTCAGAGCGGGCCAAGAGGCGTCTGGACCTCATTCAGTGGCGCGAGACTACCGGTTTTGGAATTGCAAGAGCCCTGGAAGACGCGATCAATGTCAGACTTTTCGGTGAGCCCTTAGCGTCATGACAACGTCGCTGTTTCAAGCAGCGCAGTTGAGCCTGCGCAAACACAATGCATCAAGCGTCCAAACGGTGATCTTGGCCGCGATCGGGACTTCCGTCGAAGATATCCTCGATCTGTCTTTCAAACAGATTGGCAATCTTGAATGCCAACGGTAGCGATGGATCGTAGCGTCCCGCCTCAATTGCATTGATGGTCTGGCGAGACACGTCGAGTTTCTCTCCTAGTACAGCTTGTGACCAACCAAACTCCGAACGGAGAGCTTTCAAAACGTTCTTCATCAGAACGTGCCTTCTTTTTTGGATATGAGGCCCACCGCAGCGGAGTAAGTGGTCCAGAAGATGGGCATCAACCAAAATACCTGTAGCTTTGGCGCGTCAGCCAACATCTCCAATGTTCCCCATCCCGTAGCCACAACCATGACACCGGCAATGCCGAAAAGAACAGCCTTGATCTGGATAAGGCGCAAGAATTCGTCAATCTCATTGATGAAGCGCCAGTGGGCCCAAAAAATCGCAACCATTGCAACAATGGGAACGACGGCAAAACCATAGAGCGCATGTGGAGACAGGACCAGGTTTTCGGAAGCCCATATTGTGCCCACCGAACCTACCAGGTACGCGACGATAGAGGGGAAAAATACCTTGAAATAGCGGCGGGTTGCCAGTTCTGTTGTCACCTTGTTTCTCCTTGAATATGGAAAGCTTGCTTTACATATGCGCTTTTTGAGACATGTCAAGGAGCCTTTCCATCTGCTAACTTGTTGTTCGCTAATCGAGACGCAACGTCTCGCACTAGTCAGACGCGGGATGGTTCACGCTGGCTGAGCTTATTCTTGCGGGTTGCAGCGATTGCATCCGTGGACCGGTCGATCGGGGTTAGATGATCCGCTGTTCCAGTTCCTTAGGATCCGCCACTTCGACATGCCAGTACTCGCGAGCGCCTTCAGGCATCTCTTCCAATACGCGGTCAAAATCCAACTTGTTCGTGCATCTGCGGACAGCCCAGGCTGTGGCTTCAATCGCATTGATAGGCGTAAGGTTGTGATCGGGCCGAATGCGTTTGACCTCTCGGATGAGATCGTCTCGATCAGCAAAGGCCAGGGGAGGTGCGGATACATCCCAGTCTTTCACAAAGATCGCTCGCAAAACGCAAGGCAGAACGCTGGCAAAGAGCAAACCCTGTTGCGCTGACAAGCGACGGCGAAACACTTGCAAGACGGCATCGACAGCTGTGTAGGCCATATTGTCTGACTCCAATGCCATTTGGTCCTTTGCATCGGCAAGGAAGGCACGCCATTCCTTGGTTGCGTGGCGGTAAGTCCAGGGCATGGGCATCGTGTTTACGCTCCGTTTCGGCTCCAAAGTGTTGGAGAATTGCTTCCTCGATTTGGGCAATATCCCGGTGTTATGATCCCTTTGGCAAACTCAAAGCTGAGTTGGACCCAGACTGAAACGTCGGAAGACTGGCTCCCCCTGTTCGAATTCAGCCTTTAAGGCTCGCAAGTTTTTGAGGGTCAATCCGGTAGATACCGGCCGCATAGTTCTCTGCGTTCATTTCATACATCCGTGCATTGAAACGGTTTGCTTCGGAATTGTCGTTCCGCTTCACCAGTTTTGCCGGAACACCCGCGATCACAGAGTTCTCAGGGAAGACACTGAGTTCCGTAACGATAGAGTGGCCCGCGACAATTGAGTTCTCACCGATCACTGCGCCATCCATGATGGTCGCGTTGATGCCAATCAAACACCGGTCCCCGATCGTGCAGCCATGAAGTGTTGCGTGGTGTGTGATGGAACAATCATCCCCTACAATCGTTGGCGTCTGTTCGCCCACATGTATCATGACAAAGTCCTGAATATTCGTGCGTTGGCCAATGCGGATCTCTTGAGCCTCAGCACGCATCACAACGTTTGACCAAATGGAAGATTGGTGTTCAACGGTGATTTTTCCAAAGAGCTGCGCCGATGGGGATAGATAGGCCAGTTCATTGAGGATCACGTCGGGCCCGACGTTTGAGTTTTTGGACGACATGTCAGACTCCCAAACCATGTTGGCGGTGTGCCTTGCTTAAGTGGCACCAAAGGACGCTCATTTCGCTTCGCGCTCCATACGGTCCGCCCAGGCATCTGCGAGGTCGATCAGAATGGCCTTGAACTGCGGTTTTGCCATCGTCGCGAACAGCCATTTCGACGCGGCACTGCCCTTCAAGGTCGCGACAATCTCGATGTCGAACTCCGATCCGACGGAATGCTCATTGACCGTCCAGCGACCGGTGAGATCTGCAAACGGATAGGGGTAATCATCTGCTTCCGTGTGAATGCGAAACCCGTAGGAGTGTCCGGGCTCGAAGCGGTCACATGTTTCCTCCCAGCTTTCACCTTTGGGCCCATAGCACCGGCGCTTCATCCCCAAGCCATCACCGGACAGAACTTCGACCTTTGAGATGTTATCCGCAACATCTGCATAGGCAGGGTGGTCCGTCATCACGTCCCAAACAGTTTCTTTGGGTGCCCTCACACTGCGCTTGACGGTCGCATAAAGCTTTCCATCGCGTGTTTCCACAGAGGCTTCTGGCAGAGGTTTCTTAATCTTGGCGGCGGCGGCAAACTGCGCAATGGCAAAGAATGCCACGACCATCGCAACAATCGTTACCACGGTGATCCCGTTCGTCGTGAGGATGTCCCCAAAAAATGCGATCAGCACCACGCTCCCCAGAACCCAGAGTGCATCAAGAAAGACGATCTCACTGACCGCAGAGCGAGACAAAAATTTGTTCTTCGATAACAGGTACAAAACCAGTGCAAACCCAAGAAGCCCGAGCCCGAGGCCGCGTAGCCCCAAAGCGGCCCAGTCGACCGGATTGGCAATCAGGATCGGGGCGATCAAACCGGCGGCAACCAACAGGGCGACACCGTTCAGGGCAGAGAATTGACTGTTTAGTTTGAGAAATATGCGGGCAGTGGCGGAACGTGGCATAATTTTACCTCTGATGGTCCATAGTTGGGACCATCCTTCCCACCACGCTGCATGCGTCTCAATTACGCCCCAGGTAATAGGAAAGACGGAAGCGTTCTGCGAAAAGGAGGCATGACAATTCTGATGAACAGACCACAGGATGCCTTTGGACCGCTGCTCAAATCCTGGCGGAACAGACGGCACGTAAGTCAACTTGATCTGGCGATGGATGCTGGCATGTCACAACGCCATATCAGCTTTCTCGAAACCGGCCGCTCCAAGCCCAGTCGGTATGCAGTCAGGCAGATTTGTGAAGCCCTTGAGATGCCGGCGGCGGAACATGATGTCATGCTGGTGTCGGCGGGGTTTGCCCCACAGTCCACCGATGCAAGTTGGAATGCCGACGTTCGCGCGGCAGTCGACGCGTCCATCGGCCATGTGCTGATGAGCCATGAGCCCTATCCAGCCGTTTCCATTGACCGGATCTGGAACCTACAAAAGGCCAACCAAAGCGCACAAAAGTTCTTTGCAGTAGTTGGTGGAACGGGCCAGCCGAACTTGCTTCGGGATCTGTTCTCGCCTGGCGTTCTGCGCAACAACATCCGGAACTGGTCAGAGGTGACCCGCGCGCTGTTTCGATTGCTCGACCTAGAGGTTGCGCGACGGCCGCACGACGAGGACGGCAAAGAGCTATTGGAAGAGCTGAAGTCACTTCCTGGTGTTGCCGAAGCGATTGATGAGCGCCCCAAAGAACATCCGGCGCCAGTTCTTTCTATCGAGTTTCTTATCGATGGTGCGGAACTGAAGCTGTTTTCGCTCATTGCCACAATCGGCATGAGCATGGACGCGACGCTGGATGATCTGCGGATCGAAACCCTGCTCCCCGCGGATGAGCAAACACGGGCTTGGTTTAAGCGTTTCGAATAACCGAATGTGTGTCACCATGGGCGACCAAGTCGGAAACGGAGGAATTGATGTCACTGCGCATGCCCAAAGATTTTCGAGGTGGCCTGATGCAGAACTTAGTAACCCCTGTCCTTCACGCTGAGTTGGTCGCGGAACAGGCGGCATCACTCGGCATCGCGGGCCGTAAAGTTGCAGAGGCGATGGCGGCCTTACAAGCAATGGCTCCTGAGGCCCCCGGCGATGCGGAGAGGCTAAACGCAGCCGCAGAGGCCGTGTATCAGTACTTCGTCCAGCGCGAATTGAATGGCCTTGTGGATCACAAGGATGCAATTGCGCACTACGCGATTGGGCCCGAGGTGTTGGCGCGTCTTGGGAAAGTGACGAGGCCCTTGTAGGCTGGTTTTGCCAAGGGAACATTTATGAAGTCAGAACGCCAGAAGATGGAAGCAGGGGAGTGGTATACCTGCCTTGATGAAGAGCTCGAAGGTTTGCGCGAACAGGCGCGTGCCGCGGTGTTCGAACACAATCACCTGCCACCAGATCAACGCAAGACCATGGGTCCATTGCTTGCACAGCTGATTGGCACTGATCGGGCGATCATTGAGGCACCGTTTCACTGTGCCTACGGCATCAACATCACCCTTGGGCAGGATGTATTCCTCAATGCAGGCTGCACGATCCTTGACTGCGCGCCAGTCACTGTCGAAGACCAATGCCAGCTTGGGCCAAACGTACAAATCTACTGTGCTGAACATCATAAGGACGCTGTCAAACGGAGTGTCGAGGGTCTGGAGATCGCGCGTCCGGTGCACATCAGTCGGCGCGTCTGGATTGGGGGTGGGGCGATCATTCTGGCAGGCGTTACCATTGGCGAAGGCGCTGTTGTCGGCGCAGGCAGCGTTGTCACGAAAGATGTCACCCCTGGCCAGGTTGTGGTTGGCAACCCGGCACGGGTGCTCCGTTAGGAGACGTAGTCAGTCCGAACGGCGTATTGGCGGGTGACAATCGTGGCTGTCACCTGCGGAGTTCAGAGCCTCAAATCATAAGCGGCCGCCGAGTAACTCGGACGTGTCGTGACCCGCTGGATCCAATCATGGACCGCCCCGTGGCCACCGAAGAGTTCCTCGCTTTCTGGTGTCAGGCCGATATATTGCAACATCGTCGCGACCATGATGTCTGCAAGTGAAAAATCACCCGCGAGGTAAGGCGCGCCGCCTGCCAGCACCTGTTCAACCAAGTCTAACTGGTGCGCGATGATCGGGACGGAAGCCGACACAACAACCTCGTCCGTGACACCACCAAAGACGCCGATCTTGGGCGCAAGCCGTTGCATTACCAGATCACCAATGACAGCCGGGTAGATGTACTGGCCTGTGATGTTGATCCATTTCTGCATCAGCGCGCGATCTTTGACGTCCGTTGGTTGCAGAGCAGGGCCTTCAAAGGCCTCATCCACATAGCGTGCGATGGCTACAGTCTCATAAAGGTGGAAATCGCCATGAAAGAGCACCGGCACCTTTCCGAACGGGTGTACATCAGCGATGTGCTCTCGGGATTTCAGTGTGTCGGCTTCGATGACAACACGCTCATATTCCACGCCTTTCTCTTCAAGAACAACGCGGGCTGCGAGACCATAGCTGCTCATTTTTGTCGAGGCGAGTTTGCAGTTTGGCATCCATCAATTCCTTCTAGCTTGCCTTTGTTCTAATCCTCCCCGACAGGGCCTCCCTCACGCGAGGTCGGATGTCGGATGAACAAGGGGAGCCTAGAAAGGGAGGTGGGACGCCGAAATTACTTTGGGGGGAATAGGGCGGTGTTTTGGAGCTGGGAAGGCGACATCTGAGAAATCAGGTCTCAGAGGAAATGTGCCCCATGCGCAAAAGGTTGTCGTCTGGATCAACAATCACCAGTTCACAAACGCCCCAGGGCTTCTCCTCTGCTCTGGCAAAGCTGGGGGCACCTTGATCAGCGAGTTTCAGCGGCTCGAATTCAGCCGACAAAGCGTTGGCATCTTCTACACGGTCGCGGGCAAGGATCATGTAACCATGCTCCTCAAATCTAGCGACCTCCTGAAAACCCAACTTGTTATAGAATGCGTAAGTTCTGCTGAAATCAGAACTGGGAAAAATGGGGCATACGCTCTTTAGCATTCAGATACTTCGCTGGGCTGTGCGCCGCCCGCGAGCGGCGCATGAGTTACGTGAGAAGGGTATCAATTGGTCGGATCGACTTCGTGCTGAGAGCGGAAACCCACGGCCATCCGGTTCCAGATGTTTATGGTTCCGATAGCAACGGTGAGTTTGACGATCTCTTCGTCAGAGAAATGCGGCCTCAACACAGAAAAGTCACCATCTGGAGCCCCTGTTTGCGCAACATTTGTCAGAGACTCGGTCCAGGCCAGAACTGCGCGCTCTTTTTCATTGTAGACGGGCGACTCTTTCCATGCCGGGATGAGTGATAGCCACTGATCCCCGATGCCGTTCTGGCGCGCCTCTTTGACATGCATGTCGATGCAGAAGGCACAGCCGTTGATCTGTGAGGCGCGGATCTTGAGGAGGTACAGCAAACGGGGTTCGATCCCGGCTTTCTGTGACACAAACTTTTCAAGCCCCCAGACTGCCTGGAAGGCGTCGGGTGAGACATTCATATAGTCGATACGGGGTTCCATTATGTGTTCCTCTTCATGCTGATGAGTTCTGGGTTTTGCATTGTCCTGGCGACGGCCCTCATCCGTTTTGCAGCGTTACTTTGTGCGGCTTTGTCCATTGATCCGGACATTGGCATCGAGAAACGCACAGCTTCTTGCCGCCAGTGTGCCATCATCGTCTCGCTGGACTTCGGCCAAGAGGTGGGCAATTGTCACCTTCCTGAGTTCTGCCCGATACGACCGCTCTGCCCGCAGCATCGCAGCACTGATCTGACAGGGGGCGGTGAAAAAACCATCTGCCACCGGATTTGGTCCGTTGCGGCGGATTTCCTTGCAGCGGAAAGCGGGGTCGGCCCCCTCAACCGCCAAGACAACGTCGAGAAGGGAAATCTCGTCTGGCGATCGCGCAAGGTGATACCCGCCTTTGGGACCGGGAATGGTGCCTAGGATACCCGCGCCCGACAGAGCCTGAAGATGTTTCAATAGATAGCTTTGCGAGACCCCGTGAAACTCGGCAAGAGCCGCTGCCGAGAGCACCTGATCATCCTCAAGAGACGCCAGCATCGCCACCGAGTGGATGGCTTGCTCAACCCCGTCGCTTAGTTTCATGTTGGCCTCTTCATGATTCGTAGACAATAAATATCCATGATTATAGTTGCCGTCAACGAACGTGAGCGCAGAATGGACCAAGGCAAGATGCAAAGCAGTTTACACATGGAGTGGGGGAACCTGGCCTATCGGGATGTGGGTGATTACACGGGCGTGCCGGTGGTGTTCATCCATGCGATGTCGTTTGATCAGGAGATCTGGCAAGATGTCATATCGCTGGCACCTGTCGGATACCGGCTGATCAGTCTGGATCTGAGAGGTCACGGTAAGTCCGATACACCGCCTCTGCCATATCAGGTGGAAGACTATGCAGCAGATGTCATTCGCCTGGTTGAACATCTGGAGGTGAGAGCCTGTTGTCTTGCCGGGATGTCTTTTGGCGGAATGGTCGCACAAGCCATCGCGTCGCTCTGCCCTGATCTGATCGAGCGTCTTGTGCTTTCCAACACAGCTACAAAAATTGGCGACTTCGACGATTGGATGGCTGCCGCTGAAGAGGCAAGGGATTTTGGCTTCACCCGGGAAAACACGATGTCTGGGCTGGAGCGGCTTTTCTCTGAAGAGTTTCTCGATTCATCGCCACTGATAGAGGCTTTGGTTCAAAGGCGGATAGATAGATGTGTCGAAGGGTATATCGGCTGCTGCCAGGCGATAGCACATGCAGACCTGTCAGAGTCATCTAAACAGCTTGACCAGCCGACTTTGGTAATCGGTTCCGATCAGGACACCATTACGCCTCCAGATGTCGTCGAAGGGCTCGCCGCGACCATTCCCAACAGTTCTTTTGCTTTGATCTCCGGGGCCGGCCATTTGCCATGTGTTGATGCCCCAGATACGTTAGCTGAGCTCATGTTCGGTTTCTTGCGGACCAGATGAAGAGTTATTCGTGTTAGGTGACAACGCTTGAGATTTGTCCCTTAGAATGTGAGTTCGATTAGGCACTTCGATTGCAAGCATAGAAATTGGACGATTTGACAGGCTGCAAAGCGGCAATCATCGCAAACATTCAATGGCAGCCTTGGGCCGGAATCGCCCAGAAGCCCACTCTAAACTTTGCAGTTTTGCAATGTCGGCTTCCTGCGCTTTGCGCGACCCGCGGTATTGGCGATGCGGGATCATGGCAAGGTGAGCCTGCGCTCTATTCCAATCCGGTCCAGAAACTCCTGGTCATGGCTGACCACAAGGATTGCGCCGTCATATGCGCTGAGGGCGGCCTCCAACGTCTCGACCGCTTCGATATCGAGGTGATTGCTGGGTTCGTCCAGCAGGAGGAGTTGGCGCGGCTGGCTTTGCCCGAGGGTGCAGGCCAATCCGGCGCGCAGGCGTTGTCCGCCGCTGAGCGCGCCGATGCGTTGGTGGGCGTCATCCCCCCGAAAGAGGAAGCGGGCGAGGGCGGCGCGCCGGGTGTTTTCGCTGGCCCCGGGGTCGATGCGGGCGAAGGCGTCGCGCACCGTTTCTTCTGGATCGAACAGGCTGAGATCCTGATCGAGAAGCGCCACCGGGACATGGAGGGCGATGGAGCCGGTTTGGGGCTGGAGATCGCCGTGAATGCAGGCGAGCAAGGTTGATTTGCCCGAGCCGTTTGCGCCCGTGATCGCAATGCGTTCCGGGCCGCGGATGGTGAGGGACACATCGGTGAGGATGGGCCGATCCTGTTGGTATCCGAAGTGCAGGTTGTCGACCTGCAAGACGTTGCGCCCGTCGACCAAGCCGGAGGGCGGGATGTCGATGGTGAGAGGTTGCAGAACCTCGAGTGCTTCGCGTGCGTCTTCGAGGGTGGAGTCTGCCTTGTCCATTTGACGGTTGCGCAATCGGGCGGCGGAGGCGCCTGATCCTTCGCTGCGTTCTTTCGCGGCGTCGAGCACGAGCTTTGACTGGCTGCCTGAGGCGCGCAACTGCCTGCCTTGCCGGTCGGTGCGGGCCTTGCGTTCGGCCGCCAGCCGCACCCGCGCCCGGGTGTCGGCCACCGCGCGTTCTGCGCGGGCCAGATCAGTTTCTGCCGCTGCCAGTTCGGCGGCTTTCATGTCCCGATAGGCGGCGTAGTTGCCGCCATAGGTGCGTGCGCCAAGCGTCGTCAGTTCGACAATGGCGTCCATCTCGGCCAGCAGGGTGCGGTCGTGGCTTGCGACGATGACGCAGCCTTGCCACGTGCGCAGGGCATGGATCACCTGTGTGCGTCCAAGGTGATCGAGGTGGTTGGTTGGTTCGTCCAGCAAAAGCGCATCCGGTTCCGCGAACATGAGTGCCGCGAGCCCTGCGCGGGTGCGTTGGCCGCCGGATAGTGCATTAAGCGGTGTCTCTGGCGGTTGGTCCAGGCCCATGCTGCCCAAGGCGGCGCCCAAGCGCGCCTCGAGTGTCCAATCTGCATCTGCCAGATCATCTGCCGTCGCTTCGCCTTTTTCGGCGCGGGCTAGAATGGCAAGTTGGTCCGTCACGCCGAACAGGTCGGACAGGGTCGCGTCTTTGCGCTGCTCGGGGTTTTGTTGCAGGAACCCGACCTTTGGGGGCTTTGTTATGGTGCCGGACGAAGGGGTGATTTCGCCCGCAATCAGGCGCAGAAGCGTTGTCTTGCCGGTCCCGTTGCGCCCGACAAGGCCCGTCCGGCCAAACCCGAATGTCAAGTTCAGATCGGTGAAAAGAGGTGTGTTGTTCGGGGTGTGCCAGCTGAGGCCGGCCAGAACGATAGGGGACATGGAAAGTGCTCGCTATTGGAAACCGTGGAGGGGTCAAATGGCGAGTGTGCAATCCATGTTCTGGGTCCCGTTGGAGTTACGCTTGATATAATAGTGATGGGCAGGTGCGGATACAATGTGCAGGGTCGGCTGAACTGAAGTTTTGCCAACCTTCAAGAGCACGCTTAGCTTTTGCTCGCCCTCTGTTTTCGATGAACCGTGTTTGCCGCAGGTTTAATGCGCTGGCCCAAACACACGCTCGATCGTTTCCATCACGTCGTCCATCAGCCCCGGCACCTTGGCCTCGGGTCCTGAAAAGCGGAGAATCCAGCCGGAGCGCGTGAGTTCACGGCGGATTTGCAGACCTTGGGCGAATTTGATCGACCGGCGTGGGGCGTTGTGGGTGTTTGGGGCGGCGTCTCCGCTTTGTGGATTGAGTGCTTCGGTGATCACCGGTTCGAGTGCTGCCCATTGGCCATTGAGCGTGCCGCTGCGGGATGTGCGGAGGGCGTCAGACAAGAGGTCTTCCCACCCGGCGCGGAGCGCCGAGGCCAGCCGTTCGATGCGTGCGACCGACAGCCGTTCAGGTGTGGCAAGCGACCCGTCGAAGACCTGCACCACCAGCACGATGCTGCGCAGCCGTGCTTTCTTCTGACGCGAGAGCGTGCCGAACAGGGCGCTGAGTGCGGCGTCTTCGGTGTCGAACAGATCGGAGCGGACGCAGTCGAGGATGAGCCGCCCTTTCTCCCACGGGCTGATCTGGGCGCGGATTTCGTTTTCCGTCACCATGCAGGCGAGCGCGTCGGGAATGTCCTTGGGGGTTCGCAGGAAGGCGGGGATTGTCTGATGCTCAAGCGTGCGGGCGGCGGCGAGGCGGCGGAAGCCGGAGATCAGACCGTAGCGGTGGCCGTCGCGGGGTTGGCTGAGGTGCCAGACTTCGATGGGTTGGCGCAGGCCCGAGGTGAGGATGGACATTTCGAGTTCGTTTTGCGCCTCGGCGTCGTGCGTTTCGCGGTCGCGCGGCAAAGCGTGTGCGTCGATCTGGGAGAGCGGGATGTGATGGAGGGGGTCGGTCATCTTGGGCCTCATGTGCTGCGAATGTGCAGTATGGGGCCGGAACCGGGGTGTTGCGTCTGGGGTGGAGGCCCCGTGCGGTGGGGCCCCCGGTGTTCTGGTGCGGGATCCGGGGACCCCGCGTCGTTGGTTTAGCTGCTTGTTTCGGGCAGGATCACCTTGTCGATCACGTGGATCACGCCGTTCGAGGTTTCGATGTCGGCGCTGACGACATTGGCCTCGTCGACTTTTACGCCGTCGTCGAGGTCGATGGTGACGGCGTCACCCTGAACGGTGGTGGCTTCCATGTCGTCCTGCAGATCGGTCGACATCACTTTGCCCGGGACAACATGGTAGGTCAGGATGGCGGTCAGCTGGTCCTTGTTCTCGGGCAGCAGCAGGCTTTCGACTGTGCCTTCGGGCAGGGCGGCGAACGCTTCGTCCGTGGGTGCGAAGACGGTGAAGGGACCCTCGCCTTTCAGCGTGTCGACCAGGCCGGTGGCCTGGACTGCGGCAACGAGTGTTTCGAAGGAGCCTGCACTGACGGCTGTGTCGACGATGTCTTTTTTGGCTGTACCGGCGAACGCGGCAGTTGCAACGGCGGCGATTGCGACGGAGGCGAGAAGTGTCTTGCGGAACATATGAGTGTCTCCCTTAATAGGTTGCGATACCCGTCATGCGGCATCGAAAGGGAAACGCGTGATATCGGTGTATGGATCACGTGGAAATTTTTCCCACACTATCTTGAAACGCGCCATTGAGCCCCTAAGCTGGGCCGTCTTCACATTTCCACTCACGACTTTGTTAAGCATGGCAGAAACCCGCCTGTGCTTGCTTCCTTGTTCCGGGCTTTGCACAGTGTGCGGAACTTTAGAGGGATGGTGTCGTGGGATTTGCAATGTCTGTGCTCGAGGTTCTGGTCCTCGGCTTCTTTTTCATTATTGGTTTGGCGGTTGCCGTGGCTTTGGTCATGTTCGTCATCGACCGGGCCCAGACCCACGATGCGATCCGGCGGAATTATCCGGTCATCGGGCGGTTCCGGCATTTGTTCTCGACCTTGGGGGAGTTCTTTCGCCAATACTTCTTTGCCATGGACCGCGAGGAGCTGCCGTTCAACCGGGCGCAGCGTGAGTGGATCAAGCGGGCGGGCGAGGGGGTCAGTAACACGGTGGCCTTTGGATCGACCCGCAACCTGAATGTTGTCGGTACGCCGATCTTTGTGAATGCGGCCTTCCCTCCGCTTGAGGATCAGTTTGCCCGCACCGCCCCCATGGTGATTGGTGAGGGCGCGCGTACACCTTACACGGCGCGGTCGTTCTTCAACATTTCCGGCATGAGTTATGGCGCCATTTCCAAACCGGCCGTGCGTGCCCTGAGCCGGGGTGCGAAAGAGGCGGGTGTGTGGATGAACACGGGCGAGGGCGGGATCAGCAAGTATCACCTTGAGGGTGGTTGCGACATCGTCTTTCAGATCGGCACGGCCAAGTTCGGTGTCCGCGATGAAGAGGGCAACCTGAGTGACGACAAGCTGCGCGAGGTGGCGGCCCACAAGCAGGTGCGGATGTTCGAGATCAAGCTGGCGCAGGGGGCCAAGCCGGGCAAGGGGGGGATCCTGCCCGGGGCCAAGGTGACGGAGGAGATTGCCGGTATCCGCGGCCTGCGTGTTGGTCAGGATGGGATTTCGCCAAACCGCCATGCCGAGGTGAATGACTGGAATGATCTGCTGGATCTGGTGTGCCACATCCGCGGTGTGACCGGGAAGCCGGTGGGGATCAAAACCGTTGTGGGGGCAGAGCACCCGGTGGCCGAGCTGTTTGCCGCGATCAACGCGCGGGGTGCGGCCTGTGCGCCTGACTTTATTACAATAGACGGTGGTGAGGGCGGAACGGGTGCGGCACCCATGCCCCTGATCGATCTGGTGGGCATGTCGATCCGCGAGGCGCTGGTTGCCGTTGTCGATTTGCGGGACGAGGCGGGCCTGAAGGATCGCATTCGCATCGTCGCCTCGGGCAAGCTGGTGAACCCGGGCGATATTGCCTGGGCGCTGGCGGCGGGCGCTGATTTCATCACCACCGCGCGCGGCTTCATGTTCAGCCTGGGCTGCATTCAGGCGCTGAAGTGCAACAAGAATACATGTCCCACCGGCATCACCACGCATGACAAGCGGTTCCAGAAGGGGCTGGTGGTCGAGGACAAGGAAAAGCGGGTGACCCGCTATGCCCGTGAAATCATCCACGAGGTTGAGACCATTGCGCACTCTGTTGGCGTGGCAGAGCCACGGATGATGCGCCGCCGCCATGTGCGCATCGTGCAGGATGATGGCCGGTCGCGGCCGCTGAACGAAATCACTCCGAGTTACAACCCGGTGACAAGGGCGTGAGCGAATATCATTTTGGTAGCCGGTCAGACCCATCTATGTGCCATGGTGCTTGAAATCGTAGGAGACACCTGAATGGCCCATCGTTGGAAAAACACCCTCACGCGCGCCGACGCGACGCCGTTGGCGGCGTATATGAACCGTCGGCAGATCATGGCGGGGGCAATGGGTCTGGGACTGATCGGTGCGGCAGGCATGGCACGCAGCCAGGAGGCCGAGCTTGAGCCCAATTCCTGGGAAGACATCACACAGTATAATAACTTCTACGAGTTCGGGACGGGCAAGAGCGATCCGGCGCGCAATGCGCATACGCTGACGACCGAGCCGTGGACCGTTGCCATCGACGGGCTGGTCGACAATCCCGGCGACTATTCCATGGGTCAGATCATGGAGGCCATGACCATCGAGGAACGCATCTACCGCTTCCGCTGTGTCGAGGCGTGGTCGATGGTGATCCCGTGGAACGGTTTTGAGCTGGCCGACCTGTTGAACCTGGCCGGTGTGCAGGAGGAGGCGAAATACGTGGCCTTTGAAACGGCCCTGCGTCCGGACGAGATGCCCGGTGTGCGCTTCCCCGTTCTGGACTGGCCTTATGTTGAGGGTCTGCGTCTGGACGAGGCGATGCATCCGCTGACGATGATGGCGACGGGAATCTACGGCAAGCCAATCCCGAACCAGAATGGAGCGCCGATCCGCTTGGTGGTGCCGTGGAAGTATGGGTTCAAATCGATCAAGTCGATTGTGCGCATCACCGTCACCGAAGACGAGCCGCCCACCAGCTGGAACAAGGCGAACGGGCGCGAGTATGGCTTCTATAGTAATGTGAACCCGGAAGTGGATCACCCGCGCTGGAGCCAGGCGAGTGAGCGCATGGTTGGTGGTGGCCTGTTTGCCAAGCGACAGCCAACATTGATGTTCAACGGGTACGAAGAAGACGTGGCCAGCCTGTACGAAGGCATGGACCTGCGCGCGAATTTCTGATGCTGGTGGATCGGATCAATCAGGCGGCCCGCAAGGTCCCCACATGGGCAGTGTATATAGTGTACCTGATCCCGGTCCCCGTACTTCTATATATGGCACAGACTGGGGGGCTTGGCCGTGAGCCTATCAACGCCCTTGAGCGTGAGCTCGGAGAGATCGCTCTGCAGCTTGTGATCATCGGCTTGTGCATTTCGCCTTTGCGCCGGTTCATGGGCGTGAACCTGATCAAGTTCAGACGGACCATGGGTGTGCTCGCCTTTACTTATGTCGTGCTGCATCTGCTGGTGTGGGCGGTGCTGGATGTGCAGTCCATTGACCGGGTCGTGGCGGACATCATCAAGCGCCCGTACATTACAATAGGGATGGCCGCGTTTATCCTGATGCTGCCGCTGGCGCTGACGTCGAACAATAGATCCGTGCGGTGGCTGGGCGCTGTCTGGCGTCGGCTGCATCTGCTGACTTATCCGGTCGCGATTCTGTCCGGTGTGCACTTTGTCTGGCTCAGCAAGGGGTTTCAGTTGGAGCCACTAGTGTATCTGAGCGTGATTTTGGCGCTTTTGGCGCTGCGTGTTCCTACTTTGGTCAGAAAAGTAGCAGCCTGAGGTGTGTTTTGCCCTGAATCGGGCGCGGTCCGCGTCGCGAGTCGGGTGTGAATCGGCGGTCGGGAACGGAATTTTCAGAAAATCTGCGTGCTGAAGCGGTGAATCGGGCGACTCGCTCGGTTGAATCGGCTGCGATTCACCCGAGTCTGGCCACTGAGTCTGGTGAGTCTTGGGGATAGGTCTGTGGATAACCCCATATGTTGATGACAGGCGTATGACGGAGCGCATGGGCGCGGGTAATTTTATACCGATCTGACCCAAGGTCCGCGAAATTTGATTGCTTAACCCTCTGTTTTTTCGAGGAAAATGAGGTTTTTTGGAAAAAAATGCGTTTTCTTCAAAAAAGCACTTGCGG
>NZ_JCAPFI010000002.1:645000-818109 GCF_059611725.1 Tateyamaria sp. LSS28
ATGCTGATGAACTGATCTGCGTAGATCCGCAAATGCACGGTAATATCAGGCAACTGCTTGAAAGTCAGCATGATGACGCGGTGTTTTCGATGGGTCTCAACCTGTTTGAGACGCCCAACGACAGCGAGATTGATCGAGACACTTCGGTGTTTGATCAGCGGGATGCGGCAGTGATCTCTGGTCACTACAGCAAAGCATGGGCGGTGAAAGAACCCATTCCTCTTGTGAGGCATGGCGTTGCCATAGCAACCGATGGAAAGCCAACGCATTCATATGCGTTTCCAAAGGGAGTTTATCTGGTTCACCTCAAGTTTTCCTCGATGCAGGAGCTTATTGAGGTTAACGAAACGCGTACTGCACTAGGTCGCACTGACTTGCCGGGTATGCCTGGACTTGCTTGGCAACGAGCAGGCACTCACGCAAAAAAGTTCTTTGAGACAGCTGAAAGCCTGCAGGTTCAACCCTGGAGCAAGGCAGTCAGCGACGCATATGACATCATAACCTCGGATATGAAACTCAGCGACAATGACGGCGTTATCCGGTCACCCGGCATACACCATATCGCGCGGACAACGCTTCCGGAATGGTTCAAGACAGTTGATGGATCAGATCAGTAAGAGCGCTACGGCGCTTTTACTCGTCCGATCCGGACGAATTGACATCGTATAGAGAGATACAAGTTACTTTGAGAGCAATCTCGAAGTGACAATCAACACTGTTTGATCGCGCCGAGTGTGGCGATGATCTCAGTTTGGTTCCACTTCGGTGGAAGGTATGTAACCCGGTGCTTCCTCGCTGCGTTACGTATATCCCTGCTGAAACAAACAGAGTTGTCCAAGTCAAGTACACTAACCCGAACAGCACAGTCTGCCTCCCGCACGGATGGTAGACACACGTGACTGTTCAATTGTCAGCATGGTTACAAAACATGCTGGCGGGAAAGTATGCTTTTGATACCAGAAGAATGGATGCATTAAGTTACCAGCTGTGCATCCGCGTTTGACGCAAGTCTTACTTTTTCTGGATCAAATCAAGCGCGAGAAGGGCGTTTGGTGAATGCCTTGGCAGTAAGAGGCGATGAAAGACGTGATACTCTGCGATAAGCCATGAGGAGCTGAGAATAAGCTTTGATCCATGGATCTCTGAATGGGGCAACCCACCTGACAGTTTCATATAATTGGCGCAAGCCAGCTTATATGTCGCTGAAACAGGTACTTTTAGACTGAATACATAGGTTTAAAAGAGCAAACCCGGGGAACTGAAACATCTAAGTACCCGGAGGAAAGGAAATCAATTGATACTCCCCTAGTAGCGGCGAGCGAACGGGGACCAGCCGAGCCATGATTGTGACAAGAACGACCTGGAAAGGTCGGCCATAGTGGGTGACAGCCCCGTATTGGAAGCATGATTGGACGTATTAAGTAGGGCGGAACACGTGAAATTCTGTCTGAAGATCGGAGGACCACCTTCGAAGGCTAAGTACTCCTTACTGACCGATAGTGAACCAGTACCGTGAGGGAAAGGTGAAAAGCACCCCGACGAGGGGAGTGAAACAGCTCCTGAAACCGAACGCCTACAATCAGTTGGAGGGCCCTTGCGGCCTGACAGCGTACCTTTTGTATAATGGGTCATCGACTTGGTCTATCTAGCAAGCTTAAGCCGTTAGGTGTAGGCGCAGCGAAAGCGAGTCTTAATAGGGCGTCGAGTTAGGTGGATCAGACCCGAAACCGAGTGATCTAGGCATGATCAGGCTGAAGGTAAGGTAACACTTACTGGAGGGCCGAACCCACATCTGTTGAAAAAGATCGGGATGAATTGTGCCTAGGGGTGAAAGGCCAATCAAACTCGGAGATAGCTGGTTCTCTGCGAAATCTATTTAGGTAGAGCGTCATCCGAATACCCCGGGGGGTAGAGCACTGGATGGGTAATGGGGCCCCACAGGCTTACTGATCCTAACCAAACTCCGAATACCCGGGAGTACTAGATGGCAGACACACGGCGAATGCTAACGTCCGTCGTGGAGAGGGAAACAACCCTGACCTACAGCTAAGGCCCCCAATTCATGGCTAAGTGGGAAAGCAAGTGGGACGACCAAAACAACCAGGAGGTTGGCTTAGAAGCAGCCATCCTTTAAAGATAGCGTAACAGCTCACTGGTCTAAATAAGTTGTCCTGCGGCGAAGATGTAACGGGGCTCAAGCCATGAGCCGAAGCTTAGGATGCCGTAAGGCATGGTAGCAGAGCGTAGTGTGACATAGTTTCATTCCTCCTTAGCGGGTTCGCCCGCATTGGAGGAGAGAAGCTTTCAGTGAAGCCGGCGCGTGAGCGATCCGGTGGAGAGATCACTAGTGAGAATGATGACATGAGTAGCGACAAAGAGTGTGAGAGACACTCTCGCCGAAAGTCCAAGGGTTCCTGCTTAAAGCTAATCTGAGCAGGGTAAGCCGACCCCTAAGGCGAGGCCGAAAGGCGTAGTCGATGGGAACCAGGTTAATATTCCTGGGCCATGGAGTGGTGACGGATCTCGAAGGTAGTTCATCCTTATCGGATTGAATGGGCTGCTAAGAGGTTCCTGGAAATAGCCCTCCTATAAGATCGTACCCTAAACCGACACAGGTGGACTGGTAGAGAATACCAAGGCGCTTGAGAGAACTATGTTGAAGGAACTCGGCAAAATACCTCCGTAAGTTCGCGAGAAGGAGGCCCGGTTCCTAGGCAACTAGGGGCTGGGGGCACAAACCAGGGGGTGGCGACTGTTTATTAAAAACACAGGGCTCTGCGAAGTCGCAAGACGACGTATAGGGTCTGACGCCTGCCCGGTGCCTGAAGGTTAAAAGGAGAGGTGAGAGCCTTGAATTGAAGCCCAGGTAAACGGCGGCCGTAACTATAACGGTCCTAAGGTAGCGAAATTCCTTGTCGGGTAAGTTCCGACCTGCACGAATGGCGTAACGACTTCCCCGCTGTCTCCAACATAGACTCAGCGAAATTGAATTACCTGTCAAGATGCAGGTTTCCCGCGGTTAGACGGAAAGACCCCGTGCACCTTTACTACAGCTTCACACTGGCATCAGGCCAAGCATGTGCAGGATAGGTGGTGGGCTTTGAAGCAGAGACGCTAGTCTTTGTGGAGCCTCCCTTGAGATACCACCCTTGCTTTGCTTGATGTCTAACCGCGGTCCGTTATCCGGATCCGGGACCCTGTGTGGCGGGTAGTTTGACTGGGGCGGTCGCCTCCTAAAGCGTAACGGAGGCGCGCGAAGGTTGGCTCAGAGCGGTCGGAAATCGCTCGTTGAGTGCAATGGCAGAAGCCAGCCTGACTGCGAGACTGACAAGTCGAGCAGAGTCGAAAGACGGCCATAGTGATCCGGTGGTCCCGAGTGGAAGGGCCATCGCTCAACGGATAAAAGGTACGCCGGGGATAACAGGCTGATACTGCCCAAGAGTCCATATCGACGGCAGTGTTTGGCACCTCGATGTCGGCTCATCTCATCCTGGGGCTGGAGCAGGTCCCAAGGGTACGGCTGTTCGCCGTTTAAAGAGGTACGTGAGCTGGGTTTAGAACGTCGTGAGACAGTTCGGTCCCTATCTTCCGTGGGTGTAGGATACTTGAGAGGAGTTGCCCCTAGTACGAGAGGACCGGGGTGAACGAACCACTGGTGGACCAGTTGTCGTGCCAACGGCAGTGCTGGGTAGCTATGTTCGGACAGGATAACCGCTGAAGGCATCTAAGCGGGAAGCCCCCCTCAAAACAAGGTATCCC
Organism: Tateyamaria sp. LSS28; assembly: GCF_059611725.1. Taxonomy (NCBI): domain Bacteria; kingdom Pseudomonadati; phylum Pseudomonadota; class Alphaproteobacteria; order Rhodobacterales; family Roseobacteraceae; genus Tateyamaria; species Tateyamaria sp. LSS28. The sequence continues at coordinate 648,760 of NZ_JCAPFI010000002.1, forward strand.
TGAGGACCGTGGTAGACCACCACGTCGATAGGCCAGAGATGTAAGCGCAGTAATGCGTTCAGTTGACTGGTACTAATTGTCCGATAGGCTTGATTTGATCCAGTAGAAGCAAGACTTCGAACGATACATCAAGAGCATACACACACAATCAGTCGTACATGACTTGGACCTAGAGGGCTTTTTCGGTTTGGTGGTCATAGCGCAAGCAAAACACCCGGTCCCATCCCGAACCCGGCCGTTAAGTGCTGTAGCGCCGATGGTACTGCGTCTTAAGGCGTGGGAGAGTAGGTCACTGCCAAACCTAAAAAGCCCTTTAATTGTATCTCTCTGACGATGTTTCATAAATCAACCGCCCTTCCGGGGCGGTTTTTTTGTGCGGTGATGTTCGTGTTGGCGGACCATACAAAGTCAATTCTCGTATCCGATCCCTGCCCGTTAGCCCTAACGTCGCGGAATGAGGCTGCTTCTAAGGGCGCCGTACATCGACTTCATCAGAGGTCACCAGATACACCTGATTGCGTGCCAACGCGCGGCTTGGTAGGACGCAGAATGACCAAACAGATCATGTGCATCAATTGGGGCACCCGCTATGGTGCGCCATACATCAATCGCCTGTACCAGATGGTCGCGCGCAATATCACGCCGCCCTTCAAATTCGTTTGTTACACGGACATACGCGAGGGCGTTCGGGATGAAGTGATTTGCCATGATTTGCCCCCCATGCCTGGCGAAATGCCCAAAAACACGCGTGGAAAATGGCCCAAGTCACGACTTTGGGCCGAAACCCTGCCGGATTTGGAAGGCCCGGTTCTGTTTCTGGATCTGGATGTGGTGATCACAGGGTCGCTCGACGACTTCTTTTCATTCGGGGCGCCTGAGGATGTGGTGTTGGCGCGAAATGTCGCGAAACCGTTTCACAAGCTGGGCCAGACATCGATCTATCGGATGCCGGTTGGCGCGCTTGCCGATTTGCAACGCGCGTTTGCCGAAGACCCACAAGCCGTTGCGGACACCTACAAATGGGAACAGGTTTTCGTAACAAAAACAGCGCCGAATGGCGTAAAGTTTTGGCCAAAGCGCTGGGTACGCCATTTTCGGATCGAGTGTATCCCTCTGTTTCCATTGAATTACTTTATTGAACCCAGGCTGCCCCGTGACGCGCGTGTGGTTATCTTTGCTGGCGTGCCCAACCCTGCGGATGCGGCCATTGGCCAGTTCTCGGATAGCCTGCCCTATCTTCCACCGCTGCAGCACATTGCCCGCGCGGCGCGCCAAGCCCGCAAATTTCAAAGCCTTCGTCGCTATGTTTTGCCATCGCAGTGGGTGAGGGCGATCTGGCAAGACACGGCGGATTGACGCCGAACTGGCATTTGTCGTCAAAAATTCACGCTGCGGTTGTTGCCCCGACACAGACTCTGACCATGCTGGACACCTCTGATCACTGAGAGGTCCGCTATGCAAAAGTATTTTCTGACAACCGCACTGTCGCTTTTTGCCTGTTCGGCACTGGCCAAAGATCCGGCTTACATTGGGGCAGTTGAAACGATCCGCGGCAGTGGTGACGGGGCGGATATGGCGCGCGGCACTGTGTTTCTGGACGCCAACCGAAATTCGAAGCTGGACCCGGGCGAGACCGGGTTGTCCGGTGTGCCAGTGTCCAACGGGCGCGAAGTGGTCTTGACCGGGGACGATGGGACATATGCGCTGCCGGCCTATGACGATATGAACCTGATGGTGACCAAGCCCGCAGGATACAGCACCCCTGTGAGCGCCGACATGGTTCCGCAATTTGCCTATATTCACAAGGTTGAAGGGTCGCCGGATCTACGCTTTGGCGGGATCGCCCCGACCGGCCCCCTGCCAGAAGCAATCAATTTTCCATTGATCGAAGATGCGGTCGGGCCCGACTTCAACTGTCTCGTCTTTGGCGATGCGCAGGCTTACACCAATCGCGAGATTGGTTATGTCCGTGATACTGCGGGCCAAATGCTGGCAACCAGCGACCTGAGTGACACCGAATGCCTGATCTTTGCCGGGGATGTGATGGGGGATGACTTGTCCCTGTATCCCCGTTTCAAGTCGATCATCGCCGTCGGGCAAACGCCACAATACTTCGTCGGCGGCAATCATGATATCGATTTCGATGCGGAGGATGACAAAGACAGTTTCGACACGTTTCGACGGGAATGGGGCCCAGAGTATTACTCGTTCGATATCGGTGATGTGCATTTTGTCGGACTTGATAACGTGCGTTACCCCTGCAACGGCGTCGATCCGCATCCGTTTTGTGCCACCGACGAGAACCACACCTACAACGGTGTGATCACGGGGCGGCAGTTGGAATGGCTGGCCAATGATCTGACGAATGTGCCCGAGGACAAACTGATCGTCCTGACCGCGCATATTCCGTTCCAGACATTTACCGACAATACGGCGGCGAAGCACCAGACAGATAACCTGGACGAACTGGTTGCCGTGCTGGGAGATCGCCCGGTTTTGAGCTTGGCTGGCCACACCCATACCACTGAAAACATTGAAAAAGGCGAGCACTTTCACGGATGGGAAGAGAACACGAATTTGGGGCCTGCACCGTTTCATCAGATCATCGCGGGCGGTTTGTCTGGCAGCTGGTGGGCGGGTGACCTGAATGCTCAAGGGGTTCCGCACAGCACGCAGCGATTGGGCAGCCCGCGTGGTTTCTATGAGCTTGCGTTCAATGGGCCGGAATTTGTCGACACCTACCGTACTTTCCACACCCATGCAGAAGACCAGTTTCACGCGTCGTTCAACACGCCTCGGTTTCGGGAGTGGGCAGACCGTTTGCTGACATATCGTGCGCTGTATGATCGGGAATTTGATCAGACGCCGCCGGTTGTGCGCCGTGATCTGGGTGACATGTTGATGTTGACCACGGACGATCTGGTCGAGGGCACATGGTTGACCGTCAATGTGTGGAATGGCTCAGCATCTTCCGTCGTCTTTGCCGCTCTGAATGGCGGTGAGGCGATGCAGGCCGAGCGGACCCAATCCGGCACGGGTGAAGAGAAACTGGAAGGGGTCGAGTATGCCGACCCGTTCGCGCTGGCCATGCAATCGACGCAAGGGTCGATCGCGGCGCGGTCTGTTGATGGTGGGGATGAAACGGCTGGTTTCACCACTTGGCAGGGCACGTCCTGGAGCGGGAAAGCCAATCCGTTTCAGGGCTGGATGCTGACGGACAACAGTAGCCACCTATGGCGCCTGGAAATGCCTGCCGACTTGCCTGTGGGTACCCATACCGTCGAAATTACGGTTACCGATCGCCATGACCGCGTCTACCGCGACACGATTGCCTTTGAAGTTGTCGAAGAACTGCCAAACTTGGAATGGCAGGCGGAGTTCTGGGAGTAGCTGCGCGATTTTATGATGGTTTTCTGACAGCAAATGTGGGGGACGGTCTTGCGGTCCCCCGCGACTCGGCGTACATGACCCGAACCAACTGGCGCGGGATGGAGCAGCCCGGTAGCTCGTCAGGCTCATAACCTGAAGGTCGTAGGTTCAAATCCTACTCCCGCAACCAAAACGCCGCCCTTCTGGGCGGCGTTTCCCGTTTGGACCCTTCGCTTTTCTGCTATGCAGCGGGTTGTTGGTCTTCGCCGCGCCCGGCGGCCTTCTGTACAATGTCCGCAAGTTCATTCAGCATTTCGCCCATCGGATTTGACGCACGCCACGCGAGGCCGATGGAGCGTTGTGGGGCCGGCGCGTCAAAGCGATTGATGCAAACAGGTGCAGATCGCGTTTCGACGTCGATTGCCATTTCCGGGATTAGTGTGACCCCGATGCCCGCGCCCACCATCTGCACCAATGTGCCTAGCGAACTGCCGTCCAACCCACCGCCGGGGCGGTTTGGATTGATGTTGCAGAACGATATGGCCTGATCACGAAAACAGTGCCCTTCCTCCAGAAGCAAGAGGCGCATTGATGCCAGTGTGTCCAGTTGAACGGGTGTCGCGTTCTGATCGGTGTTCGGGCGGATCAACACCATTTCTTCGGTAAAAAGTGGCGTTTCGACAAGTGCGGGTTCGTCAAGCGGCAGGGCCACAATGGCCGCGTCAAGTTGGCCATCCAGCAATTCGTCCACCAGGCGCGGAGTAACGGTTTCGCGCACGTGCAAGTCGACCTTGGGGTGGGCTTTTGTCAACGCACTTATGAAATTTGGCAGCAGGTAAGGGGCGATCGTGGGGATGACCCCAAGGCGCAACAGACTCAACCCACGTCCACGGGCGGTTTGGGCCCAGTCCCCCAGCTCGTCCACGGCTTGCAGAATCGGATTGGCGCGTTCGGAGAACTCCTCACCCCGCTGTGTCAGGCGCAGGGCGCGGGGTTGCCGTTCGAACAATTCGACGCCCAGATTTTCTTCCAACTCGCGAATTTGGACGGAGAGGGCGGGTTGAGAGATGGCGCAGCGGTCGGCCGCACGACCAAAGTGCAGATCCTCGGCCAGTGCCTTGAAGTATCGGAGTTGTCGCAAAGTGATATTCATAGGTTTTAGTTATGGAGATCATTGGAAAATGCAACTTCTACAAATCGTCAGTTGCTTCTAGGTTTGTCTTTGTAAGTGCGATGGTTCACCTGATCGTGGGCGAATCGTGCGCATTGGGATGTATCAGCGGGGGGCGGAAATCATTCTGAAGACAAGTCTAGAATGATTCTTAACTTTCCCTAGATCAGACCTTAGCAACGACACGCAACGCAGCAATGAATGGAGACTGACATGGACGGCAACGACATCGGCAAATGCCCGGTGATGCACGGCGCGAGCCTGCACAGCACCTTTGGTGGGCGCACCAACAAGGATTGGTGGCCGAATGCCCTCAAGGTTGAGGTGCTTCACCAGCACGGCGCCCGGACCAATCCAATGGACCCGGATTTCGACTATCGGGAAGCCGTCAAAGGGCTCGACTATGATGCGGTCAAGGCGGACTTGCATGCGTTGATGACCGACAGCCAACCCTGGTGGCCCGCGGACTGGGGACATTACGGTGGCTTGATGATCCGCATGGCGTGGCACGCTGCTGGTACGTACCGGATGCAGGACGGACGCGGTGGCGGTTCCGCCGGTGATCAGCGGTTTGCCCCGTTGAATTCCTGGCCTGATAACGCGAGCCTGGATAAAGCCCGTCGCCTGCTGTGGCCCATCAAGAAGAAATACGGCAATGCCCTGTCCTGGGCTGACCTGATGCTGCTGGCAGGGAATATTGCCTATGAATCCATGGGCTTGAAGACCTTCGGCTTTGGCTTTGGTCGTGCCGATACATGGGCGCCCGGCATCGATATCAACTGGGGGGAAGAGGCCGAGTGGCTTGCCCCAAGTGAAAACCGGTACGAGGATCTGGACGATCCGTCGACCATGGCGAACCCGTTGGCTGCTGTGCACATGGGCCTGATTTACGTCAACCCGGAAGGTGTGAACGGCAATCCTGACCCGGCACGTACGGCACTGCATGTTCGCGAGACCTTTGCCCGCATGGCCATGAACGACGAGGAAACGGCGGCGCTGACAGCCGGTGGTCACACCGTCGGCAAGGCGCACGGTAATGGCGATGCAGGTGCATTGGGTGCTGAACCCGAAGGTGCCGGTATCGAGGCGCAGGGTATGGGCTGGATGAACCCGAACCAGACTGACAATGCCAGCTCGCTTGTCACGTCGGGCATTGAAGGTGCATGGACAACCGAACCGACCAAGTTCGACATGGGCTATTTCAAGCTGCTCTTTGGCTATGATTGGGAGCTGACGAAGTCGCCCGCAGGCGCGAACCAATGGCAACCCGTCGACATCAAGGAAGAGGACATGCCTGTCGATGCGTCCGATCCTTCGAAGCGCACGATGCCGATGATGACGGACGCGGACATGGCGATGAAGGTCGATCCGATCTATCGCGAAATCTGCGAAAAGTTCATCGCGGACGAAGACTACTTCCGCGACACCTTTGCCCGCGCGTGGTTCAAGCTGACCCACCGCGATATGGGCCCCCGTGCCAACTACATCGGCCCCGACATTCCGGCCGAGGATCTGATCTGGCAAGACCCGATCCCCGCAGGCAACACCGGCTACGATGTGGATGCTGTGAAGTCCAAGATCGCGGCAAGCGGTGTCAGCCATGCTGACCTGATCGCGACAGCTTGGGACAGTGCTCGCACGTTCCGTGGGTCGGACAAGCGGGGCGGGGCCAATGGTGCGCGCATCCGTTTGGCACCACAACGCACGTGGGAAGGCAACGAGCCGGAGCGTCTTGACGCCGTTCTGGCTGCGTTGGAGCCGATTGCTGCGGAAACCGGTGCTTCGGTAGCGGATGTCATCGTTCTGGCCGGTAACGTTGCTGTGGAAGCAGCGGCCAAGGCGGCTGGTTTCGACGTGACTGTTCCGTTCACACCGGGCCGCGGAGATGCCACCGACGAGATGACGGATGCCGACAGCTTCGATGTGCTGGAGCCGCACGCAGATGGTTTCCGGAACTTCGCCAAGGCGGATCTTGCCATTAGCGCCGAAGAACTGACGCTGGACCGCGCGCAGCTGATGGGTCTGAATGCGCAGGAAATGACGGCCCTGTTGGGTGGTATGCGTGTGTTGGGCACCAACCATGGCGGCACTTCGCATGGTGTCTTCACCGACCGGGTTGGCCAGTTGACGCAGGACTTCTTCGTCAACCTGACCGACATGGGTTACAGTTGGCACCCGGCGGGCGACGGCAGCTATGAGCTGCGCGACCGCGCAACCGGTGCGATCAAGTACACGGCCACCAGTGCTGACCTGGTCTTTGGCTCAAACTCGATCCTGCGGTCCTATGCCGAGGTGTATGCGCAGGACGACAATGCCGAGAAGTTCGTGAACGACTTTGTCGCCGCATGGACCAAGGTTATGAACAACGACCGGTTCGACCTGCTGTAAGGCATTATAAACCAGTGAAACGCGGGCCCATGTTGGTCCGCGTTTTTTGTTTCAGACATCGAAAAAGATGGTTTCGTCCGGTCCCTGCAGGTGGATGTCGAATTGGAAAGTCGCTGGTGACGCTTCCTTGGCGATCAGGGTTTGCACGCGGTTTTGATGTTCGATGCGCGTCAGCCACGGGTCGTTTGCCATCATCGGATCGTTGGGGAAATACATCCGCGTTTGCAGTCCGATGTTGATGCCCCGCGCCACGATCCAGAAGGCGATATGCGGCGCCATCATCCGCCCATCGGGGAAGGGAACCGCGCCGGGTTTGATCGTTTCGAATGTCCAGATGCCCGTGTCGTAGTCGCCCGCGGCACGCCCCCAGCCGGTGAAGTTCGGATCACCCGCGCCGCGTGGATCACCGGTTTTGTAAATGCCGTCGGTATCGGCCTGCCAAATCTCGACCAACGCATCCTTGAGCGGTGTGCCCGTGCCGTCGAACACGGTGCCCGTGACGGTGATCCGCTCGCCCTTGGTTTGGTCGTTGACCATGGTCGATCCAAGGTCTTGGTCATAAACGCCTGTGATACCGCAGAAATTCGGCACGCATCCGATATGAACATAAGGCCCCGCTGTCTGCGACGGGCTTTCCTTGAGGGGGGTCAGCTTTTGCATCAGTTCCCCTCCATCCGGTTTTCGAACATGGTCGACCGGCGCCCGCGCAGCACGATGTCGAACGTGTAGGCGCGCGCGTCCATGGGCACCGTGTTGTTCATGTCGAGCGGCGCGATGAGTTGGGCGACGGCCTCCGGGTCGCTGATCGTGCGCACGATGGGGCAAAGCGGGATCAGCGGGTCGCCTTCGAAATACATCTGGGTGATCAGGCGCTGACCAAAGCTGCGCCCGAAGACAGAGAAGTGGATGTGGGCCGGGCGCCAATCGTTCACGCCGTTGGGCCATGGGTAAGCGCCGGGTTTGATTGTGCGGAAGCTGTATTGGCCGTCGGCATCTGTGATCGTGCGCCCGCAGCCGCCAAAGTTCGGGTCGAGCGGTGCGAGGTACCCTTCTTTCGCGTGGCGATAACGTCCTCCCGCGTTGGCTTGCCAGAACTCCAGAAGCGCGCCCGGAACACCACGCCCGTTTTCGTCCAGCACCCGACCGTGCACGATGATGCGCTGACCCAGCGCCATTTCGCCGGGCTTGGCGAAGTTGAGGATCAGGTCGTTGTCGAGTTCGCCCAGCATGTCGTGCGCAAAGACCGGGCCGGTTTCCTCGCTCAGCGTCGTGTTCATCGACAAGAGCGCCTTTTGCGGTGAGCGCACCACGCTTGTCTTGTAGTCGGGCGACAGTGGTTTCGGGTGCCAGGTGCGATCCCGGTGGAAGAGGGGACCGTCGCTCATGTCTCGGCTTCCATTTCGGCAAAGGTCTCCTTGGCAATTTTCAGCGCGCGGTTGGCGCGCGGCACGCCTGCATAGATGGCGACATGCTGGAATGCTTCTGTCACATCCTGTTTGCTGGCTCCCGTCCGCGCCGTGGCGCGGATGTGCATGGGGATTTCATCGAAGTTGCCGGTTGCTGCCAGCAGCGCGAGGGTCAGCATGGACCGTTCCCGCAGGCTGATCGCATCGCTGGCCCAGACGGTGCCCCAGGCCCCTTCGGTGATCAGTTCCTGAAACGGGGCGTCAAAGGGCGTTTTAACCGCTTCGGCGCGGTCCACGTGGGCATCGCCCAGCACGGTCCGGCGCACGCCCATGCCCCTGGCCCATTTATCGTCCATCGAACCCTCCCTTTTCCTTGGTGATAGCATGGGGCAAACGGCGTTGTCGCCTTGACTTTCCACCCCCTGCCCGGTGTATCTGCGCCGATCAAAAACCGCAGCCCCGAAGGGATTCCGCCATGCATGCCTACCGCTCTCACTCCTGCGCCGCTCTGACCTCGGCCAATGTGGGTGATACTGTGCGTCTGTCGGGCTGGGTCCACCGGGTGCGCGACCATGGCGGCGTGTTGTTCATCGACCTGCGCGACCACTATGGTGTGACGCAGGTGCTGTGCGACCCCGATAGCCCGGTCTTTGCCGAGGTCGAGAAGGTGCGCAGCGAATGGTGCATCCGCATCGACGGCAACGTGAAAGCGCGGGACGGCAGCCTGATCAATCCCAAGCTGCCTACGGGCGAGATTGAGGTCTATGTCCGCGATATCGAAGTGCTGGGCCATTCGGCAGAGCTGCCTTTGATGGTGTTTGGCGATCAGGAGTACCCGGAAGAAACCCGCCTGACCTATCGCTACCTCGACCTGCGCCGTGAGAAGATGCAGGAGAACATGAAGCTGCGCAGCGACGTCGTGGCGTCGATCCGCAAGCGCATGTGGGACAAGGAATTCCGCGAGTACCAGACGCCGATCATCACCGCGTCCTCGCCCGAAGGGGCGCGTGACTTCCTAGTGCCGTCGCGCCTGCATCCGGGCAAGTTCTATGCTCTGCCGCAGGCCCCGCAGCAGTTCAAGCAGCTGCTGATGGTGTCGGGCTTTGACAAGTATTTCCAGATCGCGCCGTGCTTCCGTGACGAAGACCCGCGCGCCGACCGCTCGCCCACCGACTTCTACCAGCTTGACCTTGAGATGTCCTTTGTCGAGCAGCAGGACGTGTTCGACACCATCGCCCCTGTGCTGGCTGGCGTGTTCGAAGAGTTCGGCGGCGGCAAGAAGGTTGACGCGCCCGAGACATGGGAGCAGATCAGCTACCGTGATGCAGCCCTGTGGTATGGTTCCGACAAGCCCGACCTGCGCAACCCTATTAAAATGCAAGTGGTCTCCGACCACTTCCGCGATTCCGGCTTTGCGATTTTCGCAAAGCTGTTGGAACAGGATGGCACCGAGATCCGCGCCATTCCTGCACCCACAGGTGGCAGCCGTAAATTCTGTGACCGGATGAATGCTTATGCGCAAAAAGAGGGTCTGCCAGGGATGGGCTACATCTTCTGGCGTGATCAGGGCGAGGGTATGGAAGCGGCTGGTCCGTTGGCCAAGAACATCGGTCCCGAACGCACCGAAGCAATCCGTCAGCAACTTGGTCTGGGTGTGGGCGACGCGGCCTTCTTCCTTGGTGGCAAGCCGAAGGCGTTCGAAGCCATCGCAGGCCGGGCGCGCAACGTGATTGGCGAGGAACTCAAGCTTATCGACGAAGATCGTTTCGCCTTCGCCTGGATCGTGGATTTCCCGATCTACGAGGCGGATGAGGAAACCGGCAAGGTCGACTTTGAACACAACCCCTTCTCCATGCCGCAGGGCGGGATGGAGGCGCTGCAGGGCGACCCGCTCAAGGTGCTGGGTTTTCAGTATGACCTGGCGTGCAACGGCTATGAGCTGGTGTCGGGGGCGATCCGGAACCACCGGCCCGAGATCATGTTCAAGGCGTTCGAGATCGCAGGCTATGACGAGGCCGAGGTGCGCAAACGCTTTGGTGGTATGGTCAACGCGTTCCAATATGGCGCGCCTCCTCACGGTGGATGTGCTGCGGGCATTGACCGGATCGTGATGCTGCTGGCGGGTGAGCAGAACATCCGCGAAGTGATCTTGTTCCCGATGAACCAGCGGGCCGAAGATCTGATGATGCAGGCACCCTCCGATCCCACCAGCGACCAGCTGATGGAGTTGGGCTTGCGCGTTATTCCGCAGGACTAGGCAAGCAATTGCGCAATGACATCCGGTTGCCCCGTGAAAACGTGGGCAACCGATGCTATCTTGGGACCGTGTTCAGAAAGTCCCATGGTGCGTAGACGTGCGTGATTTTGACCCTCAACTTGCCGAAATCCGGTTTGGATTCGGACTGTCACCTGTGCACGGGCCGCCGGAAAGCATTGGGCAAATGCTGGAGGGTCTGTCAGGTCCTGACGTGATGCAAAGCGCGTTTCCCATTGAAAGCTTTGCCAAGTTCAGGTCACGTATGGTCGCTGCGCAGGATCAAAACGAAATTCGGCGCAGAAATCGTGGGACTGAGCTTGCCGCCGCTGCCCGCAAGCAACGAAACGTGCTGAACAAGGAAGCGCGGATAGCCATGTTTGGCTGGCTGGGCCAAACGATGTTGCGGCGCACACATACGCAAACAGCTTTCCGGGAACGGATCGTTGCGTTTTGGGCAGATCACTTTACCGCGCGCGGCAAGCGTGGCGTCATTCGACGAGGGACGTCACCCTATATTGAAGATGCCATTCGTCCGTTTGTTGCCGGGCGATTTGAAGACTTGCTGCAGTCTGCCGTCATGCACCCGCTGATGTTGGACTATCTGGATCAGACCCGTGCCATGGGTCCCACAAGTGCACGCGCAATCAAACGAGGTCCCAAGAAACCGGCTGGCTTGAACGAAAATCTTGCGCGCGAGGTTCTGGAGCTGCACACGCTGGGGGTCGACGGATCGTATACTCAGGAAGACGTGACGCAACTGGCCGAGCTGTTTACCGGTTTGACCTTTGATGCGCGCAACGGTTTCAAGTTTCGAAAAGATTTGGCGGAACCCGGTGCCGAAAACGTACTTGGCGTGGCGTATGGCGAGCAGCCAAATGTGAAATGGGTGCGCGGCGCTTTGTCTGACCTTGCTGCGCATCCGGCCACCGCACGACACTTGGCCTGGAAGCTGGCGGTTCATTTCGTGTCAGATACTCCTGATCCTGAATTGATCAACGCGTTGGAGGCGGCATATGTCGAAAACGACGGTGCGCTGACGCCGGTCTATGAGGCGCTGCTGGGACATCCATCGGTATGGCAGCCTACGTTGTCAAACTTCAAACTGCCCATTGATTTTGTGTCATCGGCATTGCGCGCTCTGGCAATCCCCAAGGAATCCTTTGCGGAGCGTGAGGAAAAGTGGATTGGCCGGTTTTTCAGCCAACCCCTGACACGCATGGGGCAGACATGGGAACGCCCGGTTGGACCGGACGGTTGGGCGGAAGAGGATTTCAAATGGATCACGCCGCAAGGGGTTGCTGCCCGGGTATCTTGGGCCATGGCCGTACCTGTTCGTGTGAAAGATCCGCTGCCTGATCCGCGTGACTTTGCTGAAACCGCGTTGGGGCGTTTCGCGGATGATGCGGTCCGATTTGCCGCGGCATCTGCCGAAAGCCGTCCCGAGGCTGTGGGCCTTGTCCTTATGTCCCCAGCGTTCCAGCGCAAATAGGAGATTACGATGTCGTCGTCCTTATCTCGCCGTGACTTTTTGGCCCGCACCGGCGTGATCGGATGTTCCCTGGCGGCGAGCCCGTTGCTGACACCGGTGAGCTTTGCGGCAGCGCCTTGGGACACGCGGTTGGTCGTCATCATCCTCCGGGGGGGCATGGACGGGCTGGATGTTGTGCAGCCCTATGGTGATCCCGCCTTTAACACGCTTCGCGGGTCGTTGGCCCTCGGACCCGAGGGCGGTGCCTATGATCTTGATGGCTACTTTGCCATGCACCCAAGCCTTGGGCCGCTGATCCCGATGTGGGAAGCGGGGCAGCTTTCTTTCGTGCATGCTGTGTCCACGCCCTACCGTGACAAACGCAGCCATTTCGATGGTCAAGACCTGTTGGAGGCTGGAACCACGACCATGGCAGGCGTTCGGGATGGATGGCTGAACCGTATGCTACAGGCAGTTCCCGGCGTGACGTCACAGACCGCCTACGCCGTGGGGCGCAGCGATATGCTGTTGCTTCAGGGACCGGCAGAAGTGGCAAATTGGTCGCCGGATGCGGACCTGAGCCTGAGCCCGCAAGCCGCGCGATTGCTTGAGATTGTAACGGAGTCGGATCCAGCCTTGCATGCCGCTTTGGCCGAAGCCCAGATACTGTCGGAAGTGACCGACGACATACAGAAACGACGCAAGGGCAGCCACGTGCAAATTGCCGAGTTTGCGGCTGCACGTCTTTCAGAGGAAGCGAGGATCGCAGCCTTTTCGTTGAACGGGTGGGACACCCACGGTGGGCAACCGCGCTTCATGAACACCGCGTTAACCCGTCTGGCGGAAACACTGCTGACCCTGCGGGGCAAGATGCGCGGGAACACGTGGCGCAAGACAGCGGTTGTTGCGATGACCGAGTTTGGTCGTACAGCGCGCCAGAACGGAACGCTTGGTACAGACCACGGTACGGGCGGGCTGATGATCCTTGCCGGTGGCGCGATCAAGGGTGGGCGTGTTTTTGGTCAATGGCCTGGCTTGGGTGATGGTGATCTGTACCAGGATCGTGATCTGATGCCTACGGGCGATGTCCGCGCGCATGCGGCTTGGGTGATGCAGAGTTTGACGGGGCTGGATCGGAATGTGTTGGAGAGTGCTGTTTTCCCCGGCTTGGACATGGGTAACGATCCGGGCCTGATCCTCTGATCCATGCGCAATGCCACTTGGACTTGGGCGGTTACTTGCCTAACGTCCGGCCATGACTGCGATTTACAAAGTGAATGCGGCCCCTGTCCCGGATTGGACACCGCCGCGCGTACCGGATGCGTCAACCATCTTGACCGGCGTCCATGCCAAGCTCGAGCCGTTGCGGGCTGAGCAGCACGCGGCTTTGCTGCACCGTGCATATGTCGGCCATGACCATGTCTGGGACTATTTGCCTTACGGCCCGTTTTCGTCGTCTGCGCAGTATCATCGTTGGGTGCGCGATGCAGAGCAGAATCCGGCCCTGCAGTTTTATGCAGTCTTCAATCTCGCGACCGGCCAATATGAAGGTGTCGCCAGCTTTCTGCGCATTGCACCCGAAGCAGGCAGTATCGAGGTAGGGCACATAAATTTCAGCCCGGCATTGCAAAAGACACGCGCCGCGACCGAGGCGTTGTACCTGATGATGACCTGGGCCTTTGAAGCAGGTTACCGTCGCTTCGAATGGAAATGTGATGCACTGAACCGCGGTTCGCGCGCTGCTGCGCAACGGCTTGGACTGAGCTACGAAGGCATCTTTCGCCAAGCGACTGTCGTGAAAGGACGCAATCGGGACACCGCCTGGTTTGCCGCCATCGATGCCGAGTGGCCCGCCCTCAAGGAAGCGTTTGGCGCATGGTTGTCAGATACCAACTTCGATGCCGAGGGTATGCAGATCGAACGCCTGTCCGATTTGACCCGGCTTGTACGTGTGGCTGATGATCCGATGTTAGCGGGCGGGTAGACCGCCCGTCAGATCGCGATCTTTTCTGACAACCTGTCTTGAACCAAACCAGCGATGGCTGCCGTTTCCGATGCGGCGGCATCGCCCCGCGCGCGCTTGGCGGCGAGTGCGTTTGTGGCTTGAAGTAGTTCAGTGTCATGTGCGCTGCGCGCGACGCCCCCAAGAAACTGCACGATGTAGTCAAGCGTGCGTGCGTCATGAACGTCTTCCAGTACATCGGCGACATGTACCATATCGTCGCGATATGCGATTGGGTCTGGTTCAACATCTCCTTCGGGGAGCGTTCGTGGCCCAAGCGGTTGCCTGTCTTCTGGCAAATGCGTCAGAATCGCCTCTTGGAAGTTGGCGAGCGAGACCACGGGCTTTTCCATGAAACCATCCGCCCCAGCCTCCAGCGCGCGGTGCGCGCTGTCGACATCGCCTGAAATGCCGAGGATCACATCCGGTCGTTGCCCGGCTGTCGCAAGATCCTGGATGAGATCGGCACCGTTCCCGTCTGGCAGTCCCAAATCGATGATCGCGACGGACGGGCGATATACCTGCAAATGCCGTCGGGCCGCGCGCATCGTATCGGCGCGCCTGATGCGCGCACCGCTGCGCAGACAAAGCAATCGCATCGCTTCGCATGCATAGCGGCTATCCTCGATCACGAGAACAGTCAGCCCCAAGAGCGGGCGCAAGGCGGTTGGGGCCGGGTAACTTGGTTTGAACGGGTCCGTCGTGTCCATCAGATCCTCCAAAAAAGCTCTTGCGACTCATCGTTACGTCGCCATGCCTAACAGCGCGTTAACGTCGCCTTGCGTGCAGCGTGCACGTTGGCGATAAGGGCGCAGTTGCCAGCCAAAGGAGCCTTAGAACATGATCGGTCGCCTCAACCACGTTGCCATTGCCGTCCCCGACCTCGAGGCCGCCGCCGCGCAATATCGCAGCGCGCTGGGCGCGAATGTCGGTGCACCGCAGGACGAACCCGATCACGGCGTGACTGTTGTTTTCATTGAGCTGCCGAACACCAAGATCGAATTGCTTTATCCCTTGGGTGACAACAGCCCGATCCAAGGTTTCCTGGACAAGAACCCGGCGGGCGGCATCCATCATGTTTGCTACGAAGTGGAAGACATCATCGCGGCCCGCGATCATCTGAAGGCCAGCGGCCTGCGTGTGCTGGGCGATGGCGAGCCCAAGATCGGCGCCCATGGCAAGCCAGTGCTGTTCCTGCATCCAAAAGACATGAACGGCACCCTGACCGAGCTTGAGCAGGTCTGATGGGCATCACATCCGCCCTTGTCCTCTATGCGGTCATCTGGTGGCTGTGCTTCCTGATCGCCCTGCCCATCAAGGTGCAGACGCAGGGTGATCTGGGCGAAGTTGAGCCGGGCACGCATGCAGGCGCGCCCGAACATCACCACACCCGCCGCAAGGCGTGGATCGTGACGTGGGTGGCACTGGTCCTGTGGATCATCATCGCCGGGATCATCCTCTCGGGATGGATCACTCTGGATGATATGAACTTCTTTGACCGGGCGATTGAGCCGCTGTGACCTTGTGAAAGATGTGGGTGAATGTTGCGGCCCCGATGATCGGGATCAGCAGGTTCACCAGCGGTACAGACAGTGGGATCGCCATGAGTGTGCCTGCGAGCCAGATCGTTCCGTTATGGGTGCGCCGCAGTTCCTTGGCGCGGGCGCGACCCACGCGGCGCATGGCAGCGAGGGTGAAGTACTCTCGGCCCAGCAAGAACCCGTTCAGGCCCCAAAAGATGAAGGGTGCAGCGGGCGCGAACATCACGTAGAGGATCAGTGCCAATATGTTGGCGCCAATCAGCACGCCGAGGAAGTTCACCGTGTCCACGACCGCATCCCCAAACGGGACGTTTTGTGCCGGTGGCAGGTTGGGGTAATGCCGATCTTCGACCGCCTGCGCGACTTCGTCGAGAAACATGGAAGTTATGGCCGATGCCACTGGCATCATTAGGAAGATCGACAGCACCAGGAACAGGAAGAATGAGCTCCAGGTGATGATGTCGCCGAGCCACGTGATGGTTCCGATCCACGGCAGGGACACACCATCCGCCGTGAGCCAACCGATGAACCAGACAAAGCCAGATGTGGCCGCGACCAGAAGTGCGATTGTCAGGGCAATGCCCAGCAGCAGCACGCGGCGAAAGCGCGGGTCGCTGATCTGGCCAAGGGCTGCGAAGAATGTGGTCAGGATCATGCGTCGACCCATGTGGTGATGGCTGGTACATCGGGGCGGGGGCGTTCCGGCGGCGCGGAGGTTTCGGTGCCGATATGAACGAAACCGGCGATCCGTTCGTTATCTGACAGATGGAGCGCGTCGGTCATGAACCCCCGATCATGGCTCGGCCAACCGCTGAGCCAGTTGGCACCCCAACCTGCGGCGAGGGCTGCGTTGAGCAGCGACAGACAAACCGCGCCCGCAGAGTAAGTCATTTCAAGTGCTGGGATTTTTTCGACCGGGCGTGTGACTTCAATGACTGCGACAGCAAGGTGTCCCTGATCGAATTGTGATCGACCTTTGGTGATTTGATCAGGGTCGAGGCCAAGTGCCATGCCGCGTTTTTCGGCCGCCTCGGCCAATCGGGGCATGGCCGCTTTGCCCAGCACGATGAAGCGCCACGGTTCCAGTTTGCCATGATCCGGGGTGCGGGCAGCCGCCGTCAGAAGCTGTTCGAGCGTTGCCCGATCCGGCACCGGTTCCCGCAGCGTCTTGGCGGGGCGGGACCGGCGGGTCAAAAGGAAGTCGAGGGCCGCTTGGTTTCTTGCGGGCATATGTTACGCCTTTTTACATGTTGAGGGTCATGTCGTGGCGATTGGCTGCGACGTCAAGGGGTTAGAGGCCAAGTTGTTGGGCCATATGGTCGATTTCGGCGCGCAGGAAGGCATCGAAGCGTGGTCCCGGCTGACGGTTGTTCAAGGCGCGGGCCATGGGATCGGGGGCGGTGATCTTGCTGCCGGACAGCGCTTCGAGCGTGGCATGGCCACAGAAGGGCACGTAGATTTCAGAGTATCCGCCCTCGTGGCTGAGGACCAAGTTGCCGTCGCAGATACGTTCCGCCAAGGCTTTGATCTTCAACGTCATTTCGCGGAAGGTTTCGGCAGTGGCGAGCATCCGGGCCAGCGGGTCCACGGCGGCCGCGTCAAAGCCGCATGCCACGATGATCAGGTCGGGATTGAAGGCCTCGATGGCGGGAGCGGCCACACGGTCAATGGCGTGAAGGTAGGCGGTGTGGCCGGTCCCTGCGGGCAGGGGGAGGTTGATGTTCGCACCTTCTCCGTCGCCGGTGCCGCGATCTGCTAAATATCCTGTTTCTAAAGGATAATTCCCCTCTTGATGGAAGGAGATCGTGAGCACGTCGGGCCGGTTATAGAAAATGGATTCCGTGCCATTGCCGTGGTGCACATCCCAGTCCAGAACGGCGACACGCAGGTCGGGGCGTGTGGCCTTGGCAGCCTCGATCGCGATGGCGATGTTGGCCATCAGGCAGAAGCCCATGGGGGTCGCCGCCTCGCAATGATGGCCTGGCGGACGGGCAAGGGCGTAGGCGTTTTCATGGGTGCCTTTCAGTACGGCTTCGACCGCTGCGGTGGTGAGGCCTGCGGCCAGTGCTGCGATCTCGTATCCGCCAGTGGCGAAGGGCGCGTGGTGGCCGATCTCGCCCCCTTTTGCATCGGATAAGGTTTTGAATTCGCTCAGGTAGCTGTCGGGATGCACACGCAGTAACTGGTCATGCGTCGCAGCGTCAGCCGTGGTGACATGCAGGTCATTTGTCAGACCCGTGACATCCATCAAGTTCTTCATCCGCCGCTTGGTTTCAGGGCTCTCCGGCAGGCCACCGGCGGCGAGTGGCTGCACCAATCCGCCCAAGGGAACGGTGAAGGCATAGTTGCCGCCGCCGTGCCACATTGTGCGTTCGTCCCAGTAGAATCCAGTGCTCATCTGCGCCCCTCCCTTTGCGGTCGAAGGTGGCGAAGCGGTCCGGGATTGTCCATGCCAGCGTGCGATCTGTTAACCATGATGTCTGCGCGGGATTGGCGGCGTCCTTGACGGGCGTCTTGTGTCAAAACTGCGTGTTTTCCCTGAGAAACTACGACATTTGAGGTGGCCATTTCTGGGGTCCTTTTGCCTGTTTCCGAAAAACTGCGTCATTTGGCGGGCAAACTGCGATATTCGGGCTCGCAGACAGAAAACCATGCTTAGAAACAGTTAACGGGGGCGATTATGCCGCACCTTCGGCCAGCAGTGCGGGCACATCCAACGGGGTGTTGACCATGGCAAGTGCGCCATCGGATGTTCGGGGCCATTCCGCCTCTGGCCGGTCGCGGTAAAGCTCGATCCCGTTGCCATCCGGGTCGCGGATGTAGACGGCTTCGGACACGCCGTGATCAGCGGCCCCGTCCAGTGCTGTGCCGTGATCCAGCACACGGCCCAAGGCCGCCCCAAGCGACGCGCGGTCGGGGAAGAGAAGCACGTGATAGAGGCCCGCCGCCTGTTCCGGCGCTGGACCCGCGCCGCGCGAATGCCAGGTGTTCAACCCGATATGATGATGATAGCCGCCCGCCGACAGGAATGCGGCCTGATCGCCATAGCGCTGTGTCAGGGTGAAGCCGAGGACATCGCGGTAGAAGGCTATGGACCGTTCGAGGTCGGTGACCTTGAGGTGGATATGGCCGACGCGCGTATCAGCCGGGACTTTGGCGGTCATGATGTGTCTCCTTGTGATCCAAAAGCTAGGGACCGTCAGGTTCAGTGCCTAGGCGCAGTTCCGCACAGCGTTGGTGCGGGGCGGTGGACAGATACGCTTGGACGCCCATAGGCTGAGCATCCGCCAGCGGAGGATGCCATGGATGTTTTGAGGACCGACGATGCCCGGTTTGACGGGTTGCCGGATTTCGACTTTGCCCCGCATTATGTCGATATCGACGATACCGATGGCGGGTCATTGCGTGTCCATTACCTGGACGAAGGGCCGCCCGAGGGTGAGGTTGTGCTGGTCATGCACGGGGAGCCGACCTGGAGTTACCTCTATCGTCACATGATCCCGGTTTTTACCGCTGCAGGTCATCGGGTGCTGGCGCCGGATTTGGTGGGCTTTGGCCGGTCGGACAAGCCCGTACAGCAATCCGATTATACCTATCAACGGCATGTGGAGTGGATGAGCGACTGGCTGCGGCAGGTTGATGCGACCAGGATCACGCTGGTCTGCCAGGACTGGGGCGGGTTGATTGGCTTGCGCCTTTTGGCCGCCATGCCGGAGCGGTTCGCGCGGCTGGTGGTGGCGAATACGGCGCTGCCCACGGGGGATCATCCGATGAGTGATGCGTTCAAGGCGTGGCGTGAATTCTCCCAGACGGTTGATCTGTTCGATGCGGGCCGGATTGTCCATGGCGGGACCGAAACGAAGCTGACGCCGGAAGAGGTCGCGGCCTACAATGCGCCCTTTCCCGATGAGAGCTACAAGGCAGGCGCACGTGTTTTTCCGATGCTGGTCCCGGACGGGCCGGATGACCCAGCGGCGGGGCCGAACCGGGCGGCGTGGGCTGTGCTTGAGACTTTGGAATTGCCCGTCCTGACCGCCTTTGGCGCGCAAGACAAGGTGATGGCCGGGGTTGAGAAGGTGTTTCAGCACAAGATGCCGGGGGCTAAGGGGCAGGCGCATGTCATCTTTGATGGCGCCGGGCACTTCCTGCAGGAGGATGTGGGGCCGGAGCTGGCGCGGGCGGTGGTGACGTTTATGTCGGGGAATGTTTGAGGGGTAGCAATGGGTTTGAGATCGCAGCTGTCAATTGAATACATCGCCAGATGTCAGCTTCGAGCCCAACTTACCGGCTTGCAGCGATGTGTCGAAGGTCTGCTATGTACAGCAAGACTATCTATGCAGCGCGCATTAGTTTTGACCTGACACCCCGCAACGCATGCTTGGCTTCTTGCACCTCAATGACTGTTCGTGCTGATGGCCCGTTGAGCGCCCCAAAGGGCTGTCTCCACTTGAACAATCTCATCAAGTCTTTCCGCTCAAGCGGATGCATGCCTTTCAAGACCATAGCCCCCAGCAACAAAGACTCCGCTGCACATCCGTTGGCAAATACGATCTCATGACTTGCAAACGCGAAGTGGAACCATTCAATTTCTTTGCGGCCCATCATGTGGCGAACATCCGGGCAAACCGCCAAGGCCTTGGACGCTGCAAGCACGGGGTCGGAAAATACATACTCCAACTGTCGCTCTTCGCCGAGAAGAATGCGGTGTTGGGGAGACACGATCAAATCCCTAAAGGGCCGGTTTGGTCCTAACGCTCCTGCCTTGATCAAAACGGGTTTCTGACTTCGTTCAGCCTCGAGCAGTGGTTGTCTTGCGTGGCGTTTCCACAGGATTTGTTGGGCGCCGTTGTCCAACGTCATCACACTGTCACCAACACGCAAATCCTCCACCCGTCTCCAGCCCTCAGATGTACCGATAAGCGTTCCCCTTGCAAAACAGGGAACCGATCCGGGTGTGGAGGACGAACCGGGCTGGTAGCTTCCCCCTCCGTCGGATGTAACCAAGGATTCCTGTCCGCCGCTGTGTTCACCGACTTGCGTCGCC
The DNA here is from genome assembly GCF_059611725.1 of Tateyamaria sp. LSS28. Taxonomy (NCBI): domain Bacteria; kingdom Pseudomonadati; phylum Pseudomonadota; class Alphaproteobacteria; order Rhodobacterales; family Roseobacteraceae; genus Tateyamaria; species Tateyamaria sp. LSS28. The sequence continues at coordinate 669,406 of NZ_JCAPFI010000002.1, forward strand.
GACATGCCATTTGCCGGGCCTTCGGTTGCGGTAATGGGATCCTTGAACGCGATGAACTGAATGACGGTTCCGGTATCATCGACAAGCGCCAGTGCCTGTTCGTTCTTTATGTCGGGAAAGTCCGGGTCGGTTCCGTCAAACAGGTAAACGTCCTGTCCAGCGATTGTTTGTACGGACGGATCGAAATTCAGCGTCACGTTTACTGTACCGTCCGTGTCATAGACGACGATGCTGTAACCTGACACATCGGTGCCGCTCGGAATGACAACTTCCACGAAGTTGTCATTCGCGCCACCATCGTAATCAATCTCTGAAATGTATCCGGGCATGGCTCACACAGTTTCTCTTTGGGAGCTTTACTCTTTCTCAAAGGCATAAAAGGGGCATGAATTTGGCAATTTCATTTACGCAAATTTGGTCAAAAATGTCAGATATCTCTGACACACTTGCCGCAGGTATGGTATTTCGTAAGCAACCGGCGCACTGCTCCGGAGCTACTACAAGCTGACCTTCGGATAGCGAAGACTAACGGCAGCAAAGTCCGCACTGCGGACATTTCGCACCGTTGATGCGGTTCTGTCAGCTTCCGACCATCCCCACGATCTCGTAGGTTTTCTTTAGGATCGGTTGCGTGATCTCGCGCGCTTGTTCTGCGCCGCGGGCCAGCAACCTGTCGATCTCGGTGACGTCACCCATCAGCCGCGTCATCTCGGACGCGATGGGGCTGAGTTTTTCGACCGCGAGTTCTGCCAGCGCCGGTTTGAATGTGCCGAATTGGGCGCCGCCGTGATCGGCCAGCACCTGCTCGACGCTCATGTCCGCAAGTGCGGCGAAGATGTTCACGAGGTTGCGTGCCTCGGGGCGGTCGTCGAGCCCTTTGTACTCTGAGGGCAGAGCCTCGGGGTCTGTCTTGGCCTTGCGGATCTTTTTGGCAATCGTGTCAGCGTCGTCCGTCATGTTGATGCGGGAGGCGTCCGAGGGATCGGATTTCGACATCTTCTTGGACCCGTCCCGCAGGCTCATTACACGTGTGGCCGCCCCTTTGATCACCGGCTCGGTGAGGGGGAAGAAATCGACGCCGTAGTCGTGGTTGAACTTGGCGGCGATGTCGCGCGTCAGTTCAAGGTGCTGCTTTTGGTCGTCGCCCACGGGCACATGGGTGGCGTGGTAGATCAGGATGTCCGCTGCCATCAGGGCCGGGTAGCCGAAGAGACCAAGCGACGCGTTCTGGGCGTTCTTGCCTGCCTTGTCCTTGAACTGCGTCATGCGCTGCATCCAGCCCATGCGGGCCACACAGTTGAAGACCCAGCCGAGCTGCGCGTGTTCAGGCACCTGGGACTGGTTGATGAGGATGGACCGTTCGGGGTCCACGCCTGCCGCGATGTATGCGGCGGCCAGTTCGCGGGTCTTGGCCGCCAGTTCGGCGGGGTCCTGCCAAACCGTGATCGCGTGCAGGTCAACCATGCAGTAGACCGTCTCGTAGGTGCCTTCGTTCTGCATCTCGACATAGCGTTTGAGCGCGCCGAGGTAGTTACCCAGCGTCAGGCCGCCCGAAGGCTGCATGCCCGAGAACACGCGAGGTGTGAATTGGCTGTCTGACATCGGCTTACCTCTGGGCAAATTTGCATGGTTGGCTTACCCATGGCTAAAACAAAGTTCAAGCAGGCAGGCCCCTATGTCCGAGCATCATGATCCAAGCCCCGTCAACCCATTGCCTCCGGCCGTTTGGCTGCTTTTTCTGGCGGTGGCCTTGCCCGAGCTGGCGTTTTCGCTGGGTGAAGCGAACCTGATCGGTGGACCAGGGGCGGTCGGGTGGCGGTTGCAAGCCTTGAATGATTACAGCTTTTCAGGTGAGGCGTTCGATTACATGCTGAGCAATGGCATCCTGTTGCCCGAGCATTTGCTGCGGTTCCTGACCTATCCCTTTGTGCATGGCACCTTTACCTCGACCCTGTTTGCCGGAGTCATCCTGCTGGCCATGGGCAAGATGGTGGGCGAGGTGATGGGCGGCTGGGCGGTTATCCTGCTGTTTGTCCTGTGCGGTGTCTTTGGTGCGCTTGTCTTTGGCCTGCTTACGGATCAGGCGTGGCTGATCGGAGCCTACCCTTCGGTTTACGGTCTGATCGGTGTTTTCACCTTTCTGCTGTGGCAGAAGCTGGCCGCGACCGGTGGGCCGCAGGCGCGTGCCTTTACCCTGATCGGGGTGTTGATGGGTTTGCAGCTGCTGTTCGGCATGTTCTTTCAGGTCGGTTATGCCTGGGTGGCGGAGCTGTCGGGGTTTTGCGCGGGCTTTGCCCTAACTGCTTTTGTAATGCCCGGCGGTTGGGCGCGCGTGCTGACAACCCTGCGCCGCCGCTAGCTGCGCCGTACGGCCCCGCGAATGTCCGACAGCTTCAGCGCACCGATGGCGTGGGCCACGCCGAAATAGCTGCCTGCCCCCATTGTGATCAGCCCCAACAGAGCGATGTAGCGCACCCCGTCCGTGCCAAGCGCGGGCTTCAGAAGGATGGCAAAGACCCCCAGAACGATCCCCATCACCAGCGATGCAATGATGATACGCGGCAGGCGCTGGCGATAGCGGGTATCGACCCGCACAACGTCCCCCATGCCGCGCAGACCGATGTAGAGCAGGCCCAGCATGGCCCAGCCCGCCACCGTCGTGGCAACAGCAGGTGCGATCCAACCGATCGTGGGGGACAGACCGACGGCGATGGCGGCATTGATGACCATTGCCACAAGTGCGAAGTGGAAGGGCCGCTTGGTGTCGCCCCGGGCGAAGTATTGGGGTTGCAGCACCTTTTGCAGTACGAAGGCGGGAAGGCCCGCACCATAGATGGCGACGGCCACGGCAATAGCGGCGGCGTCGTCCGCGCCTGTGGCGCCGCGTTGAAACAGGACCGACACAAGCGGCAGGGGGATCACCACCAACGCCACTGCGCTGGGCAGGGTCAGCGCCATGGAAAATTCGGTTGCGCGGGAATAGGCGGTGCGTGCGCCGTCATTGTCATCTGCCTTGAGCCTGCGGGACAGGTCCGGCAGCAACACGATGCCGACGGCAATGCCCACGACCCCAAGCGGCAGTTGATAGAGCCGGTCGGCGGCGAACAACCAACTGACCGCGTTGTCATAGGTCGAGGCGACAAGCTGGCCGACGACAAGGTTCACCTGCATCACACCGGTGGCCAGCGCTGCGGGTATCGCGGTGCGCACCATCAGGCTCATGTCCGGTGTCCAGCGGGGACGTCCGAGGCGCAGGGCGAAGCCTGCCTGTGCAGCCGCACCCCATGTCAGCGCCAGTTGCGCGATGCCGGCCAGCGGGATGGTCCAGACCAGCCATGTGATCGCCGTACCGCCCGTCGCCCAAGCGAGCGTCATGGCGCCGATCACCATGATGTTCAGCAGGACGGGCGCGGCTGCGGCGACCGCGAAGCGACCCGTGGCGTTCAGCACGCCGGAAAACAGCGCCGAGAGCGACATGAAAAAGATGTAGGGAAAGACGATGCGGCCAAAGCCTGTGGCAAGGTCGAACCGTTCTTCCCCGAACCCGCCTGCGGTGGCCCAAACGAGCGCGGGCATGAAGATCATGGCGAGCGCTGTCAGGATCAGCGTGACCAGCGCCAGACCGTTCAGGGCGTCCCGACCAAAGCGCGCCGCGTCTTCGTCCCCTTCGAGCTTGGAAGAGAACATCGGAACAAAGGCCGCGTTGAACGCCCCTTCGGCGAAGAAACGGCGGAACATGTTGGGCAGGCGGAAGGCGGCGACGAAGGCATCCATCAGTGGGCCGGGACCGATCAGCGACAGGATCATGATCTCGCGCACGAAGCCCAAGATGCGGGAAAGCAGCGTCCAGACCCCAACGGTCAGAAAGCCGCTGATGAGGCGGATCGGTTTCATTTGGAATTGGGTAGCTTGTGGTGCGCGCGGGCGCAATGGCCGGGCTTGGGGCGTGTGGTTTTCAGATGTTGCCGGAAAAGGCTTTTTGAGCCCAAAGCGTAACCCTCATACCCTGTGCGGCGCCTATAGTTCTTGAAGGTTCCGGACCGGCACCCAACCATTTAAGCCGTTCGCCGCTCTGCACAGTACCCATCCATTCAGTTCATGGCTGGCGTCTAGGACCTCGCCGTTGCGACACGTTAGTTCTATCGCCGAAAAGTCGGCGATGGCGTAGGTTTTCCCAGCAACTTTCCTTACCAGACTGTCTGGTATCCAACCTTCTTTATCAGATTGGTTTTTTGCCCAAAGCCAAACATGTCCATCCCAATCGTCGGTCTTGCCCGACAGCCAAAACTCTTCGTCGGCCTTTAGCACAATTGGGTCTTCATATGTTGCCTCCCAATCTGCAATTACGCGAAATCTCCGCACCAGCTTACCTCCAGCCCTCAGCGCATCTTTTGCAAGCATATACCCTAGACGTCTTCAAGAGTGGCGAACGGCGGCGAAGGTCCGCTAAGCGATCATGTGATCACACTGATCAGACACCCATTCCGCCCGACTTGAAACAATTGTTTTTCGCCTTGCTGTTGCCTGTCAAAGCGCTTTGAATGGTGATGCACATCTCTAATCGAAGGCAGAACAAATGGCAGACGGACAGGACTGGTGGCGCGGGTCGGTGACCTATCAGATTTATCCCCGGTCCTTCATGGACGCGGATGGGGATGGGATTGGGGATATCAAGGGCATCATGGACCGCTTGGATCATGTGGCGTCCCTGGGCATCGATGCGATCTGGTTGAGCCCGGTGTTTCCGTCGCCTATGGCCGACATGGGGTATGACGTGTCGGACTACCTCGACATCGATCCGACTTTTGGCACCTTGGCGCAGTTCGACGAGATGGTGGCAAAGGCGCATGGCCTTGGTTTGAAGGTCATCATTGATCAGGTGCTGAGCCACGCGTCGGATCAGCATGCCCTGTTCACCGAGAGCCGTCAGAGCCGCGACAACCCCAAGGCAGATTGGTTCATCTGGGCCGATCCGAACCCCGATGGCACGCCGCCCAACAACTGGCTGTCGATTTTTGGTGGCCCGGCCTGGACCTGGGATGCACGCCGTCGGCAGTACTACATGCACAATTTCCTGAAGGAGCAGCCGGATTGGAATTTCCATAACCGGGAGGTGCAGGATTACCTGCTGGACTGCGTCCGCTTCTGGCTGGATCGGGGGGTCGACGGTTTCCGGCTCGATACCGTGAACTTCTATTTCCACGACCATCTGCTGCGCGACAATGCGGCCAACCCGTCCGACTGGGCGCAGGAGGCCGTGCGGCCGTTTGAGATGCAGTATACGCTGTTTTCCAAGAACCGGCCCGAGAACATCGCGTTCTTGGAGCGGCTGCGCGCGCTTCTGGATGAATACGATGATCGCACCATGGTGGGTGAGGTGGGCGACAGCCATCATTCCATCGACATCATGGGGCAGTACACGTCCGGTCAGCGCCTGCACATGGCCTACAGCTTTGAAATGCTGGGGCCGGATTTCAGCCCCAAGCATTTTCGCGAGCGGATTGAGGCGTTCTTTCGGGATGCACCCGAAGGCTGGCCCTGCTGGGCGTTTTCAAACCATGACGTGCCGCGCCATGTGGGCCGGTGGCTGGAGCATGGGGTGGATCAGGATGCCGTGGCCAAGCAGGCGGCGGCGCTGCTTTTGAGTTTCGAAGGGTCGATCTGCATCTATCAGGGCGAGGAGCTGGGGCAGGTCGATACTGTTCTGAGTTTTGACGAGTTGACCGATCCCGAGGGCATCAACTTTTGGCCCGAGAAGACAGGGCGCGACGGGTGCCGGACGCCGATGGTGTGGGAGGCTGATGCGCCCAATGCGGGCTTTTCACAGGCCAACCGCACATGGCTGCCGGTCAAGGAGCCGCAAGCGGCGCGCGCCGTGTCGGCGCAGGGGGAGAATAGCGTGTTGGCCTTCTACCGCGAGATGCTGGCGCTGCGCCGCGGGTCGGACGATTTGCGGGCAGGCAAGACGGTGTTTCTTGATCTGCCGGAACCCGTGCTAGGGTTCATGCGGGGGGAGAACATGATGTGCCTGTATAACCTGTCGCCTGATCCTGTGAGTGTGGATGTGCCCCATGTGGTGACGTCCCTTTTGGACCAGTCCGCTGAGGTCGATGGCGCGCGCGTGACACTGGGTGGAAGCGGGTTTCTGATCGGGCGCATCGCTTGATGGGTGGGGCGGACACGACCAGTTTGCCGCCCCATATGACCCAAGGGGATGTCGATGCGCTGCTTAATGCGCGCCATGACCGCCCCTTTGATGTTCTGGGTGTGCACACGACCGGACGTGTGGCGTGGTGTGTTGCCCTGGTGCCGGACGCAACGAGTGTTACAGCGGTGGTGGGGCGCAAGACCGTTCTGCTGGAGCGCGTTGAAGGGCCGCTTTTCGCGGCACAGGTGCCGAACTCCAAGTCCCCGCATCGCTTGACGGCCACGTTTGCGGACGGGGCGGAATGGGCGTTCGAGGACCCCTATCGCTTTGGCCCTGTCCTGACGGAGATGGATCAGCACCTGATGGGTGAGGGCACGCACCGCCAGCTGTGGCAGGCGCTCGGGGCGCATGTGATCGACGTGGATGGTGTGGCAGGCACGCATTTTGCTGTCTGGGCACCCAATGCGGCGCGCGTGTCTGTCGTGGGGGATTTCAATATCTGGGACGGGCGCCGACATCCAATGCGGCGTGTGGGCGAGACCGGCGTGTGGGAGATTTTCCTGCCCGGTCTGGGTGAGGGTGATCTCTATAAATACGAGATCGCGCCACAGGACGGTGCGCCGTTCCTCAAGGCTGACCCGGTGGGATTTGGGGCGCAGCATCCGCCCGAGACGTCTTCGGTCGTGCGGGATATTTCGGGCTATGGCTGGGACGATGCTGGCTGGATGGCAGGACGCGGTGTCGCCCAGCAGCGGGACAAGCCGATCTCGGTTTACGAGGTGCATCTGGGGTCCTGGCGGCACACGGCGGACGGGCGGCGGTTAAGCTACCGCGAGCTGGCGACGGAGCTTGTCGATTACGCCGTCTGGATGGGCTTCACCCATCTGGAGTTTCTGCCGATCAGCGAGTTTCCTTTTGACGGGTCGTGGGGCTACCAGCCTCTTGGGCTGTATGCGCCCACGATCCGCTTTGGTCCGCCGCATGAGTTCCGCGATCTGGTGGAAGCCGCGCATAAGGCAGGGCTGGGCGTGATCCTTGATTGGGTGCCGGGCCACTTCCCGTCGGATGCCCATGGGTTGGCACAGTTTGATGGCACGCATCTGTACGAACATGCCGACCCGCGCGAGGGGTTTCATCAGGACTGGAACACGCTGATCTACAATTACGGGCGGCGCGAGGTGAAGAACCACCTCACCGCCAACGCCCTCTATTGGTTCAAGGAATACCATATTGACGGGCTACGTGTGGATGCGGTGGCGTCGATGCTCTACCGCGATTACTCGCGCGCCGACGGCGAATGGGTGCCCAACAAGGATGGCGGGCGCGAGAATTACGAGGCTATCGATTTCCTCAAGGAGATGAACACCCTTTGCTATAGTGAGGTGGACGGGATCATGACCGTCGCCGAGGAAAGCACGGCCTTTCCCGGTGTGTCCACGCCTGTGGACGCGGGTGGTTTGGGCTTTGGTTACAAGTGGAACATGGGGTGGATGAACGACACCCTGCGTTACATCGAAAAGGACCCGGTGCATCGCAAATACGATCATCACCTGATGACGGCACCGATTGACTATTCCTTCTCGGAAAACTTTGTCCTGCCGATCAGCCATGACGAGGTGGTGCACGGCAAGGGGTCGATGATTGGCAAGATGCCGGGGAACGAGTGGGAGAAGTTTGCCAACCTGCGTGCCTATTATGGGTTCATGTGGGGCCATCCCGGCAAGAAGCTGTTGTTCATGGGCTGCGAGTTTGGCCAGTGGGCCGAATGGAACCACGATGCGGCTCTGGATTGGGATGCGCTGCATGGGGATCAGCAGCGCGGGTTGCAGGCGTTGGTGCGCGATCTGAACCACCTTTACCGTGACACGCCTGCGCTGCATCGGCGCGATTGTGATCCGTCGGGTTTTGCATGGATCGCCAATGATCCTGATCAGTCGCTGACCGCTTTTGTGCGGCGGGGCGAGGACGGTGACGCGCCTGTTGTCGTTGTGTGCAATTTCACTCCGGTCGTGCGTCAATGGCGCATTGGCGTGCCGGTTCCGGGCCTTTGGGAGGAGGTTCTGAACACTGATGCGGCGGCCTATGGCGGCGGCGATCGGGGCAATGGTGGTGCGGTCCAAAGCCAGAGTGGCGACTGGGACGGGCTGCCGGATTTCGTGGATATTACCGTGCCGCCTTTGGCGACGGTGGTGTTCCGACACAAATATTAGGGGAGGAAACGATATGGCGGACATGACACGGCTGTCCCAGAGGTCCATGGCATTCGTGCTGGCGGGCGGGCGCGGATCGCGGTTGAAGGAATTGACCGACCGGCGGGTGAAACCTGCGGTGTACTTCGGTGGCAAGACGCGGATCGTCGATTTCGCCCTGTCGAATGCGGTCAACTCCGGCATCCGCCGCATGGCCGTGGCCACGCAGTACAAGGCGCATTCGTTGATCCGCCATTGCCAGCGCGGCTGGAATTTTTTCCGGGCGGAGCGGAACGAGTTTCTGGATATTCTGCCTGCCTCACAGCGTGTGTCCGAGGAGATGTGGTATCGTGGCACCGCCGACGCGGTCACTCAGAACATTGATATCGTTGATAGTTATGGCATCGAATACATCGTTGTCCTTGCAGGTGACCACATCTACAAGATGGATTACGAGATCATGCTGCGCCAGCATGTGGAGCAGGGCGCGGATGTGACAGTCGGCTGCCTGACCGTTCCGCGCGCGGATGCGTCCGCCTTTGGTGTGATGGCGGTGGATGCGCACAGCCAGATCACGTCCTTTCTGGAAAAGCCCGCCGATCCGCCCAGCACGCCTGAGGACCCGACCAAGGCGTTGGCGTCGATGGGGATTTACGTTTTCAATTGGAAGTATCTGCGCGAGTTGCTGATTGCCGATGCCGCCGATCCGAATTCGAGCCATGATTTCGGCAATGACCTGATCCCCGAGATCGTGAAGGGCGGCAAGGCCGTCGCGCATCGCTTTGACGATTCTTGTGTCCGGGGCGAGGGCGCGCCGAGTTACTGGCGGGATGTGGGGACGCTTGATGCGTTCTGGGAGGCGAATATCGACCTGACCGATTTCACGCCCGAGCTGGACTTGTGGGATCAGAACTGGCCCATCTGGACCTATTCCGAAAGCGTGCCGCCCGCGAAGTTCATCCATGATGAGAAGGACCGGCGTGGAGTTGCCATATCGTCCATGGTGTCGGGCGGCTGCATCATCTCGGGGACCGAGGTGCGCAATTCGCTGCTGTTCACGCAGGTCCACACCAATTCCTATGCCGTGCTGGATCATTCGGTTGTCTTGCCCAACGTGGTCATCAACCGGTCAGCCCGGTTGCGCAAATGTGTGATTGATCGCGGGGTTGAGATTCCCACCGGGCTGGTCGTGGGGGAGGACCCGATGGAGGACGCCAAGTTCTTCCGCGTGTCAGAAAAGGGCACTACGCTGATCACCAAGGATATGGTGGAGGCATGGAAGGCCGCGCAATGATCAAGGTTCTGTCCGTCGCGTCTGAATGTGCCCCGCTGGTCAAGACCGGCGGGCTGGCTGACGTGGCGGGGGCTTTGCCCGGTGCATTGGCGCCTTTGGATGTCGAGATGCGGACGTTGTTGCCGGGGTATCCGGCTGTGATGAAGGCGTTGACGGGTGCCCAACGCGTTGCCGACATCAGTGATCTTTTTGGTGGCGCGGTGCGGCTTTTGTCGGGCAAGGCGGCGGGGCTAAGCCTGTTTGTGCTGGATGCGCCGCATCTGTTTGACCGGGGTGCCGGGATTTACCTGAACGACGATGGCGTGGACTGGCCTGACAACCCCGAGCGTTTTGCTGCGTTGTGCCGGGTTGCGGCGGATATTGCCGGTGGGTCCTTGGGCGATTGGCGACCTGATCTGGTGCATTGCCATGATTGGCAGGCGGGGTTGGTGCCTTACTACCTCAAGCGTGACGGAGTTTCAGTGCCGAGCGTCCTGACCATCCACAACATTGCCTTTCAGGGACTGGTGCCGATGGCACGCGCCAAGGCGCTGGGCATTGCCAAGGCCGATCTGACCCGCGAGGGGGTCGAATACTGGGGGCAGATTTCGGCGTTGAAAGCGGGTCTGGTCTGGGCCGACCGGTTGACGACCGTATCGCCGACCTATGCCCGGGAATTGATGACGCCAGAGTTCGGCATGGGGCTGGACGGCGTGTTGCAGACGCGCAAGGCTGACCTGTCCGGCATTCTCAACGGTATTGATCTGGACGTGTGGTCGCCCGAGGTCGACATCCACATTCATCAGTATAAGACCCCGCGCGGGAAGGCTGCGAACAAGACGGCTTTGCGTGACGAGTTCGGGTTGCCGGAGGCCGAGGGCCCGCTGTGCGTGGTGGTGTCGCGCCTGACCGAGCAGAAGGGGTTGGACCTGCTGCTGGACGCCTTGCCTGCGCTGCTTGACCGGGGCGGGCAGTTGGCGCTGTTGGGCTCTGGCGATCCGGCGTTGGAGAAGGCGTTTGCCGAGTATGAGCACCCGTGTGTTGCAGCCCGCATCGGGTATGACGAGGCGCTGTCGCACAGGATGATGGCGGGCGGCGATGCGATCCTTGTGCCGTCGCGGTTTGAGCCTTGTGGGCTGACCCAGCTTTATGGCCTGCAATACGGCACCTTGCCCGTTGTGGCGCTGACCGGCGGGTTGGCGGATACGGTGATCCCGGCCACGCCTGCGACCATGGCCAAAGAGGTCGCGACCGGGCTGCAGTTTCATCCGGTGACGGCGGACGCCCTCTCAAACGCGTTGATGCAGCTTTGCGACCTTTTCGCCGCGCCCAAGCTGTGGTCAAAGATGCAGCGAAACGCGATGGCGCAGCCCGTGGGGTGGGCGCCGTCGGCTGCGGCCTATGCCGCGCTGTATGACGACCTGGTAAAGGCTGCTGAATGACACCATTCCAACTGAGCGCGGGCCGCCCGCACCCTCTGGGGGCCACGTTCGACGGTGAAGGCGTGAACTTTGCCGTGTTTTCCCAGCACGCGACCCGCGTGGTGTTGTGCCTGTGTGACGATCAGGGGCGCGAGGTGTACCTTGTCGATCTGGCCGAGCGCGAGGGCCATATCTGGCACGGCTATATCGCTGGGCTGCGGCCCGGGCAGCAATATGGCTACCGCGTGCATGGGCCTTATGCACCCGAGGAAGGTCACCGCTTCAACCCCTACAAGCTGTTGATGGACCCCTATGCCAAGCGATTGGCGGGGCAGGTGCAGTGGCATGATGCGCTTTACGGCTACGAGATTGGGCATGCTGACAAGGACCTGAGTTTCGACACCCGTGACAGCGCGGAATACATGCCACGGTCTGTTGTGGTCGATCCGGCGTTTACATGGGGGCGGAGCGAACGCCTGCGCCTTGATACACCGTGGTCCGATACGGTGATCTACGAGGCGCATGTCAAAGGGCTGACCGCGCAGCGCAAGGACATAAACCATGCGGGCCGGTTCCTTGGCATGGCGTCGGACCAGATGCTGGACCATCTGACTGATCTCGGGGTGACGGCGATTGAGTTGATGCCCGCGCAGGCCGCTGTCGATGACCGGTTCCTTGTGGACAAGGGGCTGAGCAATTACTGGGGCTACATGACCTATGGGTTCTTTGCGCCCGAGCCGAAGTATCTGAGCAATCACGACATTTCTGAATTCCAGCAAATGGTTGCCCGCTTCCACGCTGCCGGGATCGAGGTGATCCTCGACGTGGTTTACAACCACACTGCCGAAGGGGATCAGCGCGGGCCGACCCTGTCTTTCCGGGGTTTTGACAACGCAAGCTATTACCGGCTGACCGACGATCCGCGCTACTATGTGAACGACACGGGTTGCGGCAATACGCTGGATCTGGATCATCCCTTTGTCCTGCGCATGGTGATGGATAGCTTGCGCTATTGGGTTGAGGTCATGCATGTGGACGGGTTCCGCTTTGACCTTGCCTCGACCCTTGCCCGCACCTCGGGCGGCTTTGACCGGGACGGGCCGTTTTGCCGTGCGATCCGGCAGGATCCGGTGCTGAACAAGGTCAAGATGATTGCCGAGCCTTGGGACGTGGGACCGGGTGGGTATCAGTTGGGGGCCTTTCCGTCGCCTTTTACCGAGTGGAACGACAAGTATCGCGACAACGTGCGCAAGTTCTGGCGTGGGGATGCCTGCATCACCCGCAAGCTGGCGGGGCATGTGACTGGGTCGGCCCTGCGCTTTGACCATGACGGGCGGCCTGCCACGTCGTCGATCAATTTTGTGACCGCCCATGACGGTTTCACGCTGATGGACACGGTCAGCTACAATGAAAAACACAACGCCGCGAATGGCGAAGGCAACCGCGACGGGCATGATCACAATTGTTCGGACAATTGCGGGGTCGAGAGGCCGACGGATGACCCGGCAATCATGGCCCTGCGCGCCCAACGGCGGCGCAACATGCTGGCCACCCTGATGCTGAGCCAGGGCACGCCGATGATCCTGGCCGGGGATGAGTTGGGCAATAGCCAAGGCGGCAATAACAACGCCTATTGTCAGGACAACGAGATCGGGTGGGTCAACTGGGACGAGGCCGACCCGGATTTCCTGGCGTTTTGCCGTCAGATCATCGCGTTTCGCAAATCGAGCCCGATCCTGCGCCAGAAGCGGTTTTTGCATGCGGGCAAGCGGGCCGTGGATGGCAAACCGGATGTGTTCTGGCGCAAGGCTGACTGCACCGCGATGGCCGAAGAGGATTGGCAGCGGCCCGAGTTGAAATTCCTTGGGGTCGAGATGCGCATGGCGCGCGGCACGCCCGCCTATGAGCCGCGCCTTGGGGCCATTTACATCCTGTTCAATGCGGGGGGCAAAACCCGCGCGACGCTGCCCGAAGCTCTGCCCGGACACCGCTGGCAGCGCGTTATCGACACATCGGGTCACGCTGGCGGGGCTGTACGCGCGGGCGCGGTGTCCATCGCCCCCAACAGCGTCGTTGCGCTTGAACTCTGCCCTATTGGCGGCAGATCCGTTGGCGCGTCCGAATTTCAGGAAAGAAAGATTAAAGCATGAGCAATCAGACAGTTCAGACCGCACCGATCGAGGGGCAGAAACCCGGCACCAGCGGCCTGCGCAAGAAGACGGCGGTGTTCATGCAGCCGGGGTATCTTGAGAATTACACGCAGGCCATTTTCGACGGTATTGGCGGGATTGCCGATAAGACCCTCGTGGTGGGTGGTGACGGGCGGTATTTCAACGACGTCGCTATCGGGACCATCCTGCGCATGGCGGCCGCCAATGGTGCTGCCAAGTGCATCGTGGGGCAAGGTGGGCTGTTGTCCACGCCTGCGGCTTCGCACCTGATCCGCAAGCGCAAGGCCGATGGCGGGCTGATCCTGTCGGCCAGTCACAATCCGGGCGGGCCGGATGCGGACTTTGGCCTAAAGTACAACGGTCCGAACGGTGGTCCTGCGACCGAAGGGGTGACCGAGAAGATCTTTGCCCGGACGACGGAGATTGACGCCTATCACACTCTTGAAGGCGGTGCGGTGGACCTGAACGCGCTGGGCGACAGCCAGTTGGGTGATATGCGGATCGAGATTGTCGACCCGGTTGCGGACTATGCCGAGTTGATGGGGAGCCTGTTTGACTTCGATGCCATCGCGGCCCTGTTTCGCGGTGGGTTCCGCATGTGCTTTGACGCCATGCACGCTGTCACCGGGCCTTACGCGCATGAGATCCTTGAGAAGCGTCTGGGCGCGCCTGCGGGCACGGTGATGAATGGCGTCCCTAGCCCGGATTTTGGTGGCGGGCACCCTGACCCGAACCCGGTCTGGGCCAAGGCGCTGATGGATGTGATGTATGCGGGTGACGCGCCTGACTTTGGGGCGGCGTCGGATGGCGATGGCGACCGCAACATGATTGTGGGGCGGCGGTGCTATGTCAGCCCGTCGGATAGTCTGGCGCTGCTGGCAGACAAGGCCGATCTGGCACCCGGCTATTCGGGTGGTCTGGCTGGGGTGGCGCGGTCCATGCCGACCTCTGCCGCTGCAGATCGCGTTGCCGAGGCCAAGGGCATGGCGCATTTCGAGACACCCACCGGTTGGAAGTTCTTTGGCAACCTGCTGGATGCGGACAAGGTGACATTGTGTGGTGAAGAAAGCGCGGGCACCGGATCAAACCATGTGCGCGAGAAGGACGGTCTATGGGCCGTTCTGCTGTGGCTGAACATTCTGGCCGCCACGGGCAAGTCCGTATCTGATCTGATGGCGGCACATTGGGCGAGCTATGGGCGCAACTACTATTCGCGCCATGATTACGAGGCGGTGGATAGCGCGGCGGCGAATGACCTGATTGCCAATCTGCGCGCCCGTTTGGGTGATTTGGCTGGGCAGAGTGCTGGTGGGCTGACGGTCTCGGGCGCGGACGAGTTTTCCTATGACGATCCGGTCGATGGCTCCACGTCCCGTGGTCAAGGCATCCGCATCTATTTTGAAGGGGGCGGGCGTGTGGTGTTCCGCCTGTCTGGTACTGGCACCGATGGAGCGACGCTGCGGGTGTATCTGGAGCAGTTGGAAACTGCGCCGGATGCGCTGGATCAGGACCCGCAAGAGGCCTTGGCAGGCATCATCGCAGCCGCAGACGCGCTGGCCGGGATCAAGGCGCGCACCGGACGCGATGGCCCCGACGTCATCACCTGATGATCTGCCGGACGTTCATGCGGGTGGCTGACGCCTATTGCGCTGCCCGCTCGACCCCTTCGACGATTGCCGCGCGCAATTTCTTTTCAAGCGTCTTCTGTTTGGCCTCGGAGTAGTATTTCAGGCCGAACATGTCCTTCACATAGAAGGTGTCCACCACCTGTTCGCCATAGGTCGCGATGACCGCGTTGGCGATGTAGACATTCGATGCCGCAAGCGTGCGTGTGAGATCGTGCAGCAGACCGGGACGATCGCGCGTGTCGACCTCGATGATGGTGTAGATGTCGGACCCTTCGTTGTCGAAGGTGATGTGCGTGGGCACCCTGAATGCCTTTTCGCGCTTCTTGACCTTGTCGCGATCCTTGATCGCGTCGCGGGTAATCACCTCGCCCGCAAGCGTGCGCGCGATCATCTTGCGCAGGCGGGGCAGGCGGCTGGCCTCGTAGGGGTTGCCGTCAGCGTCCTGTATCCAGAATGCATCGGTCACGTAGCCGTCGGACGTGGTGTAGCTGCGCGCATCCACGACGTTGGCCCCCACAAGCGCGAGCGCCCCGGTCAGTCGGGCAAAGATGCCGGGATGATCGGGCATGACGAAGCACGCGCGCGTGGCGTCGCGGTCGTCGTCGGGATGCAGGTCCATGGCGATCTCGTTCTCGTCGATGTCGCGCAAGAGCCTGGCAAAGACGACGTGGGCCGTAACGTGCAGGCCCTGCCAATAGGGATCGTAGTGCCGGGCGGTTTCGGTTTGCAGGTCCTTGCGCGGCCAGTCGGCGAGTTCGGCCCGCAATGCCTTTTTCGCCTCCGCTCCTCGGCCTTCGCGGGTCAACGCCTCCATGCCGTCCTCAAGCGCGCGGCGCGTCTGGCGGTAGAGGGCGCGGATCAGCACGGCCTTCCAGTTGTTCCATGTGGTGGGCCCGACACCACGGATGTCGCAGACCGTCAGCACGCAAAGCAGGTCCAGCCGTTTGACGGTCTGCACCGCCTTGGCAAAGTCGCGCACGGTGCGCGGGTCGGCGATGTCGCGTTTCTGGGCCATGTCGGACATCAGCAGGTGGTAGCGCACCAGCCATTCGACCGTATCCACATCGTCCTGTTTCAGCCCCAGTCGCGGGGCGATCTTGCGGACCATCTGCGCGCCGAGGATCGAGTGATCTTCGGGCCGTCCCTTGCCGATGTCGTGCAGCAGAAGCGCGACATAGAGCACCTTGCGGTTCACACCTTCCTTGAGGATCGAGGAGGCGACGGGCAGGTCCTCTTCCAGCTCATCGCGCTCAATCATGGCCAGTTGCGCGATGCACTGGATGATATGTTCATCCACCGTGTAGGAGTGGTACATGTTGAACTGCATCATCGCGACGATGGGTTCAAATTCGGGGATAAAGGCGGCCAGTACACCCAATTCGTTCATCCGCCGCAGGGCGCGTTCCGGGTTGCCGTGTTTTAGCAGCAGATCAAGGAAAATCCGCTGTGCCTCTGGCGTGGTGCGCATGTCATCGTCGATCAGGTGCAGGTTCGACTTGATGATCCGCATCGCATCGGGGTGGATCAGCATGCCTGTGCGTAGTGCTTCTTCGAAGATGCGGAGAAGGTTCAGCTTGTCATCCAGAAACACGCCATCATCGGCGATGGCGATCCGGTTGTGGATCACCTCGTAACCGGGCTTGACGCGTGGCTTGCGTTTGAACAATCGCTCCAGCAGCGGTTCGGCCTTGATATGCGTGGCCTCAAGCTTGGTCAGGAAGATGCGCGTCAGGTCGCCCACCTCGGTTGCATGCAGGAAATAGTCCTGCATGAACCATTCCACGGCCCGCCGTCCGTCTTTGTCGTCATAGCCCATGTCTTCGGCCACGGCGACCTGTAGGTCAAAGGTCAGCTGTTCTGTGGCCCGACCCGAGATTAGGTGCATATGGCAGCGCGTGGCCCACAGGAAATCCTCAGCGGCGACAAATGCGTCGAACTCGTCATCCGTGAACAGGCCCAACGGCACAAGGTCTGCCGCGTCCTGCACCTTGTGGATGTACTTGCCGATCCAGAACAGCGATTGCAGGTCGCGCAGCCCGCCTTTGCCCTCTTTCACATTGGGTTCGACCACATAGCGTTGTCCTTGACGCACATGTCGCGCGTCCCGTTCGGCCAGCTTGGCTTCGATAAAGTCGCGTTCGGTTCCGTCGAACAGATCGGTCCGCAGCTTGGTGTCCAGCTCCTTGGCCAGCGCGGCGTCACCAAAGAGAAAGCGGTGTTCCAGCATGGCGGTGCGGATCGTGAAATCCTCGGTCCCGAGCCGCAGGCAGTCCCGCACCGTGCGGCTGGAATGGCCCACTTTCAGCTTGAGGTCCCACAGGATGTAGAGCGTGGTTTCGATCACGCTTTCGGCCCAGGGGGTGATTTTGTAGGGCGTCAGAAACAACAGATCCACGTCCGAGAACGGGGCCATTTCGCCGCGCCCATAGCCGCCTACGGCCAGCAGCGCCAGCCGTTCGCCATTGGTGGGGGTTGGGTTCGGATGCATCAGCGTCTGTGCCGTGCGCAGGGCTGCATGGACCAGGCAGTCGGTCAGGAACGTATAGGCCTGCGTGGTTGGGCGTGATGAAAACGGGTTCGCACGGAAGGCAGCCGAGATTGCTGCCCGCCCTGCCTTTTGCGCGTCCTTCAGGTGCGCGACAATCGCGGCACGCTCAGGTTTGGTGCCCAGAAGCGTGTCGAAAGCGCCGCCATCGAAAATTTCGGTGGCGGCGCAGATCAGGTGTTGGTCAGGCGTCGTGGGGGCCTGAAAGGCGATGTCGCTCAATACGCTCTCCGTGGTGGCCGTTGGGCCGGATCAGAAGCCTGCGCCGCCGAACCCGCGTGGGGCGGCATCAATCACAACGACCTTGTTGTCGCGGACGGTTGCAATTGCAAGTCCCCGTTCGTTGGTGCCGTCCGAGCGCAGACGGAAGATGCCCGACGCGCCTTGGAAGCCCGACCCTTGGGTCAGTGCCGCACCGGTGAGCGCGCCCGAGTTGCCTTGTGCCGCAAGGGCCCCGATGGCCGCGATCCCGTCAAAGGCCAGACCGGCCAGTGGGTGAGGTGCGCTGCCATAGGCGGCTTGGTACTGCGATTGGAACGCGGATGACCGTGACGGATCAGGTACAGCGAACCAGCCGCCCTGCACCCCGGGCAATTCCAGTGTTTGTGGCGGAAGGTCCCAGCGTGTCAGTCCCACATACTGTGTTGTGGCGGGGCTGATGCCTGCCTCGGGCAGCAATTGTGACAGAAGGGGCAAGCCAGCGGCAGGGGCGGCTGTCATGAACACGGCGTTGGCGCCCGAATTGTCCACGGCGGATTTTACCCGGGGCACCGCTGCAACCAGACCCTGCTGCGACAGCGGATAGTCGACGGTGCCCACCATGGTGGCGCCGCTGCGCGAGATCGCCTGCTGGATCGCGTTGCGGCCAAGTTGCCCCGCCACATCCTGAGCATGCACAACGACGATCCGATCCTTGCCCTGGCGGGCAGCATAGCTGACCAGGCGGTTGGCCGTGTTGTCGAAGGTTGATCCAAGGACAAAGACATTACCGCCCGCGATCGTGGTGTTGTTGGAAAAGGCCAGAACATTCACGTTTTGCGGAGCCACGGCCACGCCCGCTGCATTCGCGGCCTCGGCATAGAGCGGGCCAACGATGATCTGTGCGCCGTCATTCACGGCTTGTGCAGCCTGGCTGGCGGCGGTGCCTGCATTGCCCGCGGTGCCATAGACTCGCAGGTCGATCTGCACACCTTGCAGGTCACGCATCGCAAGGCGCGCCGCGTTTTCCAGATTGTTTGCCAGCAGCTCGTCACTGGCCTGACCCGATCCACGCGGCACGAGCAACGCCACCGGAACCGGCTGCGACGTGTCAATCCGTGGCCCGCCGGTCGATCCGCCAAGGCCACCCAGAGCGGCCGGATCGCAGGCGGCCAGTGCAAGGGCGGCCAAGGGCACGATCACCCGCCGCGCCGCCTTGCGCAGAGTCTTGAAAAACGCAAACATATACTGTCACTCCCTAAGTGCGGGGCATGACATTGGCCTGCCCGGTCATTGGGGGCAGATAATAAACGTCAGGAAAGGCGGGTCCAGCTTTGAATCATGTCAAGGTGCCCCTGTCCGCGGGTCTGTGGTTCGTGGGCGTGCCGATCGGGACGGCTCGGGATATCACGTTGCGGGCGCTTGACGTGCTCGCGTCGGCGGATGTCCTTGTGGCCGAAGACACTCGGTCTTTGCGCAAGTTGATGGACATCCATGGCGTGCCGCTGGAGGGACGCCGGATCGAAGCATTGCATGAGCATTCAAAGGATACACAGGTCACACGGCTGGTCGCGCGCGCGGCGGGTGGCGAAAGCGTGGCCTACGCGTCCGAGGCTGGAATGCCTCTGATCGCGGACCCTGGATTCGAACTGGGACGCGCCGCGCGAGCCGCGGGCGTCGCAGTGACATGCGCGCCGGGACCATCGGCCGTTTTGACGGCGCTGGTGGTCGGTGGATTGCCGACTGACGCCTTCCATTTTGGCGGGTTCCTGCCCGCATCGCGTTCTGCGCGGCAAAAGGCGCTGCAAGATCTATCGGATGTAAAGGCCACGCTTGTGCTCTACGAATCGCCCAAACGTGTCGGCGCATTGCTCGCAGACGCGGTCGAGGTTCTGGGTGCGGACCGGCAGGCCACGGTGTGCCGCGAGTTGACCAAGAAATTCGAAGATGTGCGAAGTGGCACTTTGGATGAACTGGCGCAGGTATTCCAGAACACAACGCCAAAAGGCGAAATTGTCGTGCTGATTGGCCGCGCAGAGACGGTGGCCGTTAAGGAAAAAGACATTGATGGTGCGCTAAGCTCGGCGCTGAATGATATGTCGGTGAAGGACGCGGCCGCATTCGTGGCGGAAACACTGGATGTGCCGCGCAGGCGGGTCTACCAACGGGCATTGGAATTGGCGCGCAACAACCAATGATGTGAAAGGTGACGCATGGCGCGGCACGAGCGATGTTGTGATACAGGCCAGCCGCTCGATACGCGTGTGGTGCGCGGTCACATGGCGTATCACGCCGGCATGGCGGCCGAGCAAATCGTCGCGCGCGCTTACATCCGCGCGGGTTACAAGTTGATCGCTGAACGCTGGCGCGGACGACGCGGTGAAATCGATCTGATTTTCTCGACGGCGATCGGGGTGGTCATGGTCGAAGTGAAAACCAGTAAATCCCTTGCTTCTGCCGCCGCGCATCTGACCCCGGCGCAGGTCAAACGCCTGTGTGCGACGGCGGATGAATACCTCGCGACTCTCACTGATGGCGCGTTGACGGATGTCCGGTTTGATGTCGCGTTGGTTGATCAAACGGGTGCCGCCGAATTCCTTGAAAACGCCTTTGCAGGGTATGTCTGAACCCGTGCGCAGGACGCTCTGCGGCACTGCACAACAGCTTGCCATTGCGTGACCGCGCCCGCTGCGCCATCTAGAGGCGCAGACCACAGCGGAGTTGCGCCATGAAGATCGCCTTTCAGATGGACCCGATCGGGGCCGTGGACATCAATGCGGACAGCAGTTTTCGCCTGGCGGAAGAGGCGCAGACCCGGGGCCATACCTTGTTTTTCTACTCCCCGGATCACCTTGCCTATCAGGAAGGACGTATAACCGCCCGCGGCCATGATTTCACTGTCCAGCGGGTGCAGGGAGAACATGCGCAGTTTGGCTTGGAACGCGAAGTTGATCTTGCTGATTTCGATGTCATATGGCTGCGGCAGGATCCGCCCTTCGACATGCACTACATCACATCGACCCATTTGCTGGATCGTCTGAAAGGACAGGCACTGGTGGTGAACGATCCGTTCTGGGTCCGAAATTATCCTGAAAAGCTGCTGGTGCTGGATTTTCCGGACCTCACACCACCCACCACAATTGCCCGCGACCTGGACACGATCAAGGCGTTCAAGGCCAAGCATGGCGACGTGATCCTGAAGCCGCTCTACGGCAATGGTGGTGCGGGCGTGTTCCGGCTGGATGCCAATGACCGTAACCTCACCTCGTTGCACGAGTTGTTCACCGGGTTCAGTCGCGAGCCGCTGATTGTGCAAAAATTCCTGCCCGATGTATCGAATGGCGACAAGCGCGTGATCCTGGTCGATGGCGAGGCTGTGGGCGCCATTAACCGTGTGCCTGCTGCGGGCGAGACCCGGTCGAACATGCACGTGGGCGGACGGCCTGAAAAGATCGGCCTGACGGATCGCGATCTTGAGATTTGCGCGGCCATCGGTCCCTTGCTGAAAGAGAAGGGGCAGGTCTTTGTCGGTATTGATGTGATCGGCGACTACCTGACCGAGATCAACGTGACCTCGCCCACGGGCATCCAGGAACTGGAACGGTTTGATGGCGTGAATATTGCCGAGAAGATCTGGCAGGCCATTGAGGCAAAAACCGGATGAGCTTGCTTCGGCCGCTTCTCAACACCTATCTGCGCCTGACCGAAAAGCCGCACATGCAGAACGCGTCAGGACCGGATGCCTTGCGCCGCAGCCTTGAGACCAAGGCGCGCCTGCTTTTTCATCGACCTATGTCCATGCGCCTGAGGCGTGGGGCGTTGGCGGGGGAAGATGCCCTTTGGGCGACACCGCGACGAGGGGCCGAGCCGCAAACGACGATCTTGTACTTCCATGGGGGTGGGTTTGTGTTCGGATCGCCACAAACACATGGTGCCATGGCCGCCGCCCTTGCCAAGCGGGCGGCAGCGCGGGCGGTTTTGCCGCGTTACCCATTGGCCCCGGAGCATCCGTTTCCTGCCGCGCTTGATCATGCGATTGCTGCCTATCGTGAGTGCCGCGCGCAGGGTGGTCCCGTGATCGTTGGAGGTGACAGTGCCGGTGGAGGCTTGGCCCTGTCATTGCTTGCGCATTTGCTGATCGAAGGAGAGCCGACCCCTGATGCGGTTTTCGCATTCTCTCCGCTGACGGACCTGACCTTTTCCGGAGCGAGCATTCGCGACAACGCGAAGACAGATGTTGTTTTGCCGGCCGAACGGGCAAGTGAAATGTTGCAGATGTACCTGAACGGAGAAGATGCCACCAATCCGCTGGCAAGCCCTTTGTTTGCCGACTTTACCAATGCGCCGCCGGTTTGGATCACGGCAGGAGATACAGAAATCCTGCTGGACGACAGTCGTCGTGTTGTTGAGCGGATGCAGGGGCAGGGAGTCGACGTGACCTATGTCCAGGAACACGATCTGCCGCACGTTTGGCCCCTGTTCCACAACACGCTGCCCGAGGCGCGGCACACTCTCAATGCTTTGGCCGCGTGGATCAAAGCTCAGACTGGGACGAGTGCCGGGACCCGGTAGCTGACCGCCTCGGCTACGTGTGGTTTGCGCACATCTTCTGACCCGTCGAGGTCGGCAATTGTCCGAGCCACGCGCAATACGCGGTGATAGCCACGCGCCGACAACCCGAACCGATCCGCGACCTTAGTGAGCAGGTCGCGCCCCTCGGCATCTGGGGCGGCGTATTCGTCCAGCGCGGCACCGCTTAGGTCCGCATTGCTGCGCATCCTTGTATCAGTCAAACGTGCGCTTTGTAGTTGTCGTGCCGCATTGACCCGCGCGGCGACCGTGGCAGAGTTGTCGCCTGACGCTGGCAGGTCGAGGTCCGTGTAGGTGACCGGCGGCACGTCGACCCGCAGATCGAAACGGTCCATGAGCGGGCCGGAAATGCGCCCCATATAGTCCTCTCCGCAGGCAGGTGCGCGGCCACAGGCGCGGGATGCGTCCGATAGGTAGCCGCATTTGCAGGGGTTCGCGGCAGCTACCAGCATAAAGCGGCAGGGGTATTTGATGTGGTTGTTGGCGCGGGCCACCATGACCTCGCCCGTCTCGATCGGTTGGCGCAAGGTCTCAAGCACGGTGCGCGGAAATTCGGGGAACTCATCCATGAATAGGACACCATTATGGGCCAGCGATACCTCGCCCGGCTTGGCCCCGCGTCCGCCACCAATGATCGCGGCCATAGAGGCGGTGTGGTGTGGTTCGCGGAACGGGCGATCCATTGAAATGCCGCCTGCGTCCAGCAGACCGGCCAGCGAGTGGATCATCGAGGTTTCGAGCGCTTCCATCGCCGACAGCGGTGGCAAGATGCCCGGTAGGCGTGCGGCCAGCATGGATTTGCCAGACCCGGGCGTGCCGACCATCAGGAAATGGTGTCGCCCGGCGGCAGCCACCTCCATCGCCCGCTTGGCGCGTTCTTGTCCTTTGACATCGCGCAGGTCGGGCAGGCCGGTGCCGCTGGCGATCCGGCCAGCCTTTGCCGGTTCCAGCGTGACCTGACCCGTGTAGTGCCGGACTACGTCGCCAAGGGATGTGGCGGCAATGACCTTGGTTGCGTCAACCCATGCGGCTTCGGCCCCCGACCCCGCAGGGCACAGCAACCCGCGGTCCTGTTCGGCAGCGGCCATGGCAGCGGGCAGCGCGCCCAGAACGGGGACGAGGGTGCCGTCCAGGGACAGCTCTCCAAGGGCAACGGTGCCTTCCACCGTATCCTCGGGCAGGATGCCAAGGGCGGCGAGCAGCGCCAGCGCAATCGGTAGGTCGAAATGCGACCCTTCCTTGGGCAGATCGGCGGGCGACATGTTGATCGTGATCCGTTTCGACGGCAGCGCGATGGACATGGCTGTCAGGGCCGCGCGGACCCGGTCGCGCGCTTCGGACACGGCCTTGTCCGGCAGTCCTACGATGGAAAAGGCAGGCAGACCCGGTGTCATGGCGCATTGCACCTCGACCTCGCGCGCGTCGACCCCCTGAAATGCAACCGTATAGGCCCGTGCGACCATAACCATCTCCCTCACTCTTGGTTAACGATTACGGGGGCTTGGTTTACGATTGGTTAAAGTTTGGTTGCTGGTGGGATCATGTTGCGTCTGGTACAATAGGGCATGACGCGAGGCTTGCGCGAACTGATTGAACGGCAGATCCAGAAGGCCCGCCTTGAGGGTCAGCTGGATCGACTAGAGGGCGAAGGCAAACCCCTGCCTGACCGCCCCGAAGACACGTTTGTGGACACTGGAGATGCCGTCGGGTTTCGGATGATGGCGCAGGCCGGTGTTGTCCCCGAAGAGATAGAGATCAAACAGGCCCTGGCAGAGCAGCGTGCGCAGCTGGCACGCCTGACCGATCCGGTGGCACGCAAGGACGCGATGGCGGAGCTTGCGCGGTTGGAACTGCGTTACAACATCGCCCGCGAAGCCCGCCAACGGTTCATGCGCTAGGCCAATCCGTCGTCGGCAAACCCATATCGTAAGGGAACGGGTCATAAACCGTCTTCAGCCCCTCTGCCCGCCACGCTTTGAATGCCGGATCTGCCAGCGTGGTCATGCAGTAAGTGCGCGCCATGTCGGATACAGGCAGGTCGTAGCCCACGATCCGGGCGCACACCGGGGCATAGAAAACGTCAGCCAGCGAATAGGCACCAAACAGCCACGGACCGTCTGTTTTAAAGCGGGCGACATGGGTCCAGAGGGTTTCGATGCGGTCCAGATCGGTGCGGACCGCGTCCGACACCTCGAACCCGGTGTTCACTTGTTGCAGTTGCATGGCGCATGCGCCCCGCAGGGCGGAGAAGCCCGATGCCATCTCGGCACAGAGCCACCGGGCGGTGGCGCGCGCGGCGGGGTCTTTGGGCCACAGGCCGGCGTCCGGGTTCTGTTCGGCCAATGTCTCTGCCATGGCGATGCTTTCGCCCACCACCGTTCCGTCCGGCAGTTTCAGTGTGGGCACCAGCCGTGCAGGGGCCAGCGGTGCCAGGTCATCCGCCATGGTGCCCGAGTACAGTCCAATCATGTGGGTGCGGTAGGGCAGGCCGAATTTCTCTAGCATGAGCCAACCGCGCAGTGACCAGCTCGAAAAAGTGCGGTCGCCGATATAGAGGTCATAAGTCATGCGCTCAGGCTAGGCGGAGGGGCGTGCCTTTGCCCAACGGTGATTTGTGGGGTGTCGCATCACGGGGTGTGATTGATGGTTTCCGCCTGCCCGGTTGCGCGGTTGAGGCTGGTCACGGACAGTGGGTCGATCTTGTGGCCTAACACATCATGCGCGGTGATGCCCAACACAGCCTGTACCTGGGTCAGGATCACACCAAAATGCGCCACGGCGATGATATGGCGGCTGGGATGTGCCGCTTCGATGCGACGGACTGCCATGGCCACGCGGGCGGCGGACGCGTTCCAGCTTTCACCTCCGGGGGGCGCGTGATCTCCGGGTGTTTCCCAATAGGCGCGGCTCAGATCCGGGTGCCAATCGGCCACGGTTGAAAAATGCACACCGTCCCATGTGCCGAAGTGAAATTCGCGCAGGGCCGGGTCATGAGGCAGGCGCGTGCGCGTGCCTTGGAGGGCTGTTGCGGTGTTGATCGATCGGGTCAGGTCGGATGAGATGACAAGTGCATCGTTCGGTAGGTGCGCTGCCAGTCGTGTAATGGCGCCCGTGTCGCCCAGATCGGCATCCACATCCCGCCAGCCCGTGAATGTCTTTTGATGCGTTGGGCCGTGCCGCACCCAGTGCCAGGTGGTCATGGCGCGTCCCCCTTGCGCAGCTGCGGCAGGCCCGCCAGCACGTGCCATACGGTGTCCGCCTGCGCAGCCAAGGCGATGTTCAGACGCCCTTGTGCTTCGCGAAATCGGCGGGCCAGCGCGTTCTCGGGGACAATCCCCTGACCCACCTCGTTCGACACGACAACGACCGGCGCAGGGCAATCGGCAAGTGCAGCCAGTAGGGAAGTCTGGGCCGCGCCAATATCCGCCTCGTCCATCATTAGGTTGGTCAGCCACATGGTCGCGCAATCCAACAACACGGACTGATCCAGGGTTGCGCCACGCAACCCATCCTCGACCCCGTCGGCCGCGTTGATTGTGGTCCATTCCGCGCCACGCCGCGCTTTGTGCAGATCGACCTTGGCCTGCATCTCTTCGTCCCAGATGCGCGATGTCGCCAAGTAGATCGGCGTTAACCTACTGTTAAGGATCAGAGATTCCGCCCATTGCGACTTTCCTGAAGCCGCGCCTCCTAGAACGAGTGTCGTGTTGGGCAACATTTTTTCGTCTCACGAGTGAACCAATCGCGGGTTCGACCCGTATCCATATCAAGTGCGCAAAACAAGCATAACCATCCAGGGGGATGACTACATGGCATTGGATAATGTTCGGGACATGTCTCTATCGCGCACGGCGATGAAAGCCGAGTTGCTGGATGCAGAGACAGAATTGCGGCTTGCATATGCCTGGCGAGACGAACGGGACGAGGCGGCGCTTCACCGTCTGATCACGGCCTATATGCGGCTGGCCATCTCGATGGCGTCGAAGTTCAAACGCTACGGCGCGCCGATGAACGATTTGATCCAGGAAGCGGGCCTTGGCCTGATGAAGGCGGCGGACAAGTTCGACCCGGACCGCGGCGTGCGGTTTTCGACATATGCCGTCTGGTGGATTAAAGCATCGATTCAGGATTACGTCATGCGCAATTGGTCCATGGTGCGGACGGGTTCGACATCCTCGCAAAAGTCCCTCTTCTTTAACATGCGCCGTGTGCAGGCCCGGCTGGAACGTGAAAGCGCCGCCGCGGGCGAGACTTTGGACAAGCACCAGCTGCGTCAGATGATCTCGACCGAGATTGGCGTGCCCCTGCATGATGTTGAAATGATGGAAGGGCGCCTGTCGGGCTCTGACTATTCGCTGAATGCCACCCAATCCGTCGATGACGAAGGGCGGGAATGGATCGATGCACTTGAGGATGACAGCGCGCAGGCCGCGGAAACGGTCGAGCATTCGCACGACACCGAACAGTTGCGGGAATGGTTGCTGACTGCGCTGAACGGATTGAACGAACGTGAGCGTTTCATTGTCCGAGAGCGCAAGCTGCGCGAAGACCCCCGAACGCTGGAGAGCCTTGGCAACGAATTGAGCCTGTCGAAAGAGCGCGTGCGCCAGCTTGAGGCAGCGGCGTTCACAAAGATGCGCAAGGCACTGGAAAACCAAAGCCGCGAGGTCCATCATTTCCTCGTATGAGGACCTCGATAACACGCATCATTCTTGCCGCCGTCGCGACCATTCCGACGGCGGCATTTCTATTTGCGGCAACGGATTGGTCTGATTTCTCCGGTGAGGTGCTGATCATGGGCGAAGTCCATGATAGCCCGCAGCACCACGCGGAGCAGGCAAATGCGGTGCGGATCATCCAGCCCAAGGCGGTTGTCTTCGAAATGCTGACGCCGGAGGAGGCGCAGGCACTGGCAGAGGTGCCCCGCGATCCTGACGCAATGCGCGACGCAACCGGCAGCGTTCAATGGTCCAATATCGCGGACTACGCGGATGTTCTGGCGGCAAGCCCGGTGATCGTCGGTGCGGCCCTGTCACGCGAGGATATGCGCGCGGCCTTCAGTTCCGGCGCGGCTGAGGTGTTTGGCGCGGAAGCCGATTCCTATGGCCTGACACAGCCGCTGGCGGAAGAGGAACAGGCCATCCGCGAACTCAACCAGTTTGATGCGCACTGCGAAGCGATGCCGCAGGCGATGATGGGGGGGATGGTCGAGGCGCAGCGCCTGCGCGACGCCGCCTTTGCGCGGTCTGTCATCAAGGCGCTGGAGACCTATGGCAGCCCGGTGGTCCTGATCACTGGCAACGGCCATGCCAGGATGGATTGGGGGGTGCCCGCTTACCTGACGCGCGCACGCCCAACGCTTGACGTCACCAGCATCGGGCAAGGCGAACGGCAGGAGCCACCCGACGGCGTGTTTTCCTGGACGTTGAACGGAGCAGCCTCCCCAGACCGTGACGATCCGTGCGCGGTGTTCAAGCAATAGCCGACGTCGCTTCTTCCCTGTTTCAAAAAAATCCCGGGGGTGAGCGCGGATGCGCGAGGGGGCTGGCCCCCTGATTGCCGCAGGGCTGGTTCTCGGTGCCCTGTCCGCCTATGGTCACATCGATAACAGCCAGCTGGACACGCTATCATGCTGCAAGACAAACGAATTCTGCTGATCCTGACGGGTGGGATCGCAGCCTACAAAGGGCTCGACCTGATCCGGCGCCTGCGGGAACGCGGTGCGTCAGTGACGCCCGTTCTGACCCGCGCCGCCGAACAATTTGTAACGCCCCTGTCTGTGTCAGCGCTGGCAGGGGAAAAAGTCTATCGCGACCTGTTCGATCTGACAGATGAGGCTGAGATGGGGCACATCCAGCTCTCCCGGTCCGCCGATCTGATCCTTGTTGCTCCGGCAACCGCTGACATCATGGCAAAGATGGCGCAGGGTCGTGCTGATGATCTGGCGTCCACGCTTCTGCTCGCTACCGATACACCGGTGATGATCGCGCCTGCGATGAATGTCCGCATGTGGGATCACTCGGCGACACAACGCAACTTGGCGCAAATCGCGGATGATGGTGTTTCCGTTGTCGGTCCCAATGACGGCGACATGGCCTGCGGCGAATATGGTCCCGGCCGTATGTCCGAGCCGCTCGAGATCGCCGCAGCGGTCGAAGCGCATTTCGGCCCCAAGCCTCTAACGGGCAAGCATGTGTTGGTGACGTCTGGTCCAACCCACGAACCGATTGACCCGGTGCGCTACATTGCCAACCGCTCTTCCGGAGCGCAAGGCGCCGCTGTCGCGAGCGCGCTGGTTTCACTCGGAGCCGATGTCACCTTTGTCACTGGCCCGGCGGATGTTGCCGCCCCCGCAGGTGCGCGTGTCGTACCAGTACAAACAGCACAAGAGATGAAAGCGGCTGTTGACGCGGCACTGCCCGCCGATGCGGCTGTCTTTGCGGCCGCCGTGGCGGATTGGCGCGTGGCGACGGCCAGTGACCGCAAGCTCAAGAAATCGAAAGACGGGTTGCCGGTGCTGGAATTTGCCGAGAACCCAGACATTCTGGCAGGCGTGTCCCAGATGACCGCAGGACGACCCGGCCTGGTTGTCGGTTTTGCCGCCGAGACGGATGATGTGGAGGCCCACGCCACCGCCAAACGCGCGCGCAAAGGGTGCGACTGGATCGTTGCCAATGATGTGTCGCCTGAAACGGGCATCATGGGCGGGTCAGAGAATGCGGTGATCCTGATCACCGAGGATGGCGCCGATCCGTGGCCGCGTATGCCCAAGGCCGAGGTGGCGATGCGTCTCGCCCAGCGGATCGCGGACGCGTTAACGTAAGCGTCGCACCCACTGGCAGCGGCCGGACTTGAGTTTATTTGACAAGGTGAAAATGAGCAGAGTTGCATTGAAGATCATGCGTGTCGCCGGATCGGACCCGGACATTGCCTTGCCCGCTTACGAGACTGGTGGCGCGGCGGGAGCAGATATGCGGGCCAATTTCCCGGATGGTCAGACCGTGACACTTGCATCCGGCGAACGGGCATTGATCCCCACGGGCCTCGCTATGGCCATTCCACATGGGTTCGAGGTGCAGGTGCGCCCGCGCTCTGGTCTTGCGTTGAAACACGGCATCGCGCTGGTCAACAGCCCTGGCACTATCGACAGCGACTACCGGGGGCAGGTGGGTGTGATCCTTCTCAATACCTCGGACCAGCCGTTCGACGTGACCCATGGCATGCGGATCGCGCAGATGGTGCTGGCCCCCGTCGTACAGGCTGCGTTCGACGTGGTGGATACGCTTGATGACACCGCGCGTGGCGCTGGCGGCTTCGGTTCCACGGGGCGCGGCTGATGCTTCTGGTTGTCCTGCTTGCCGGGGTGTTGTGGGGCATCGGTGCCATGATGAACACGCCGCGCAAGGCGCGATGGTTGATGATCGGGCTGCTCTACGTGGTGGTGCTGGCCATTCAGGTCGCTTTGCCTACTGGTCATCCGCTGCGTATGGCAACCGGGGAAAGCCCCGCGCTGTGGCTGATCGTGGGCGGCTTCGCCGTGATCGCGGTTGGCTACCGGGCTGTTTTGCGCAAGCTGCGCAACCGTGCCGAGGTGGCGGAGGCCAAGGTTGCGCCAGCCGAAGCTCAGGAGGGACCGTTCAGCGATACCGAGCTTAACCGCTACGCCCGCCACATCGTACTGCGCGAGGTGGGCGGCCTCGGTCAGAAGAGGCTTAAGGACGCGAAGGTGCTTGTGGTTGGGGCAGGGGGGCTTGGTGCGCCGGTGCTGCAATACCTCGCCGCTGCCGGGGTTGGGACCATCGGTGTGATCGACGATGACACGGTGGAAAACACCAACCTGCAGCGCCAGACGATCCACACCGATGACCGGATCGGGATGCCCAAGGTCTTTTCGGCCCAGGCCGCGATGGAGGCGCAGAACCCATTTGTCACGGTGCGCCCTTATCACCGTCGCCTGACTGATGATGTGGTGGACGACCTGGTGGCAGAATATGATCTGGTGATCGACGGCACCGACAATTTCGACACGCGCTACCGGGTCAACGCTGCCGCCGTGCGGGCCGGCGTTCCCCTCATCTCGGGTGCGCTGACGCAATGGGAAGGGCAGGTGAGCGTGTTTGATCCCGCACGCAACGCCCCCTGTTACCGCTGCATCTTCCCCGAAGCGCCCGCGCCCGAACTGGCGCCCAATTGCGCCGAGGCCGGGGTGATCGGACCGCTGCCGGGCGTGGTTGGATCCATGATGGCGGTGGAAGCTGTCAAGCTGATCACCGGTGCAGGCACCCCCCTGCGCGGTGAAATGGTGATTTACGACGCGCTTTATGGCGAAAGCCGCAAGATCGCGCTGGCCCGCCGCAAGGACTGTGAAACCTGCGCCGGGGTGGTGGCGGGGTGAACCCCGCCCTACATCAGTATTCAAAGGAGACCCGCCCATGACCAACGTGCTGCTGCAAGACTGGGACACACCGTTCCAGATCGCCCCCTTTGACGCCATTTCAGATGATGATTTTGCCCCAGCGCTCGACATCGCCCTTGACGCCCACAAGGCCGAGATCGATGCGATTGCTGGCAGTGATGACGCACCCACATTCGCCAACGTGATCGAGGCATTAGAGGCGGCGGGCGAAGGCCTGGAAAAGGTGCTGGGCACGTTCTTTACCGTGGCAGGAGCCGACAGCAACCCGCAGCGCGAGGCGCTGCAACGGGACTTTTCCCCCAAACTGGCCGCGCATTTTGCCGAGATTTCCAGCAACAAGGCGCTGTTTGCCCGCATCGCAGCCGTGTGGGACGCCCGCGACGATCTGGACCTGACGGATGAACAAGCCCGCGTGCTGATGCTGACCCACCGCAACTATGTCCGGTCGGGCGCGGCACTTGACGGGGCGGACGATATCCGGATGAAGGAAATTAAGGGACGGCTCGCTGAGCTTGGCACTGCCTTTACCCAGAACCTGCTGGCGGATGAGCGCGATTGGTACATGGCGCTGGGCGACGGTGACATGGCCGGACTGCCTGCCTTTGTTGTCGATGCGGCGCACGCGGCCGGGGAAGAGAAAGAGGCCGGTGGCCCGGTTGTCACCCTGTCCCGCTCGATCATCGTACCTTTCCTGCAATTCTCGACCCGCCGCGATCTGCGGGAAAAGGCGTATCGCGCCTGGGCAGCACGCGGGGCCAATGGCGGTGAAACGGACAACCGTGCCATTGCCGCCGAGACGCTGAAGCTGCGGGAAGAACGGGCGAAGCTGCTGGGCTATGACAACTTTGCCAACTTCAAGCTGGAAACCGAGATGGCCAAGACGCCACAGGCCGTACGCGACCTGCTCATGGCCGTCTGGGAACCCGCCAAATCCCAGGCGAATGCAGATGCGTGGGTGTTGGAACAGATGCTCAAGGCCGACGGCATCGACGGCCCGCTGGAACCCTGGGACTGGCGTTTCTATGCCGAAAAGCGGCGCAAGGAACTGCACGATCTGGATGAGGCTGAGGTCAAACCGTATTTCCAACTCGACCGTATGATCGACGCGTCCTTTGATTGCGCAAGCCGCCTGTTCGGCCTCGCATTCAAACCGCTCGACATCCCGCTCTACCACCCGGATTGCCGCGCGTGGGAGGTTACGCGCGGTGGCGAGCATGTGGCCGTGTTCATCGGCGACTATTTTGCACGCGGTTCGAAACGGTCGGGGGCGTGGTGTTCGGCGATGCGGTCGCAGGCCAAGTATCCCAAACCGCAAACCCCCATCGTCATCAACGTGTGCAATTTCGCCAAGGGGGATCCGGCGCTCTTGTCCTATGACGACGCGCGCACGCTGTTCCACGAGTTTGGTCATGCGCTGCACCAGATGCTGTCAAACGTGACCTACGAGTCGATCAGTGGCACCTCTGTAGCCCGTGATTTTGTCGAGCTGCCCAGCCAGCTTTATGAACACTGGATGGACGTGCCGCAGGTGCTGCAAGAGTTTGCCACCCATGCTGAGACGGGGGAGGCGATGCCGCAGACCCTGCTCGACAATGTGTTGGCGGCAGCGACCTATGACATGGGGTTTCAGACGGTGGAATACGTCGCCTCGGCCCTTGTCGACCTTGAATTCCATGAT
This sequence comes from Tateyamaria sp. LSS28, assembly GCF_059611725.1. Taxonomy (NCBI): domain Bacteria; kingdom Pseudomonadati; phylum Pseudomonadota; class Alphaproteobacteria; order Rhodobacterales; family Roseobacteraceae; genus Tateyamaria; species Tateyamaria sp. LSS28. Next base: position 701,663 of record NZ_JCAPFI010000002.1, read on the forward strand.
GGCGATGCCCCTGCCGATCCGATGCAGAAACAGGCCGAGGTGCTGGAACGTCTCGAAATGCCCCACGCGATTGGGATGCGCCACGCCACGCCACACTTTGCGCATGTGTTTGCAGGCGATGGTTATTCGTCTGGATATTACAGTTACATGTGGTCCGAGGTGATGGATGCCGATGCCTTTGCCGCCTTCGAAGAGGCGGACGGCCCGTTTGATCCTGAAAAAGCGGCTGCCCTCGAGGAGCATATCCTCAGCACAGGTGGCAGTGTGGATGCGGCGGAACTGTACAAGGCGTTCCGCGGCCGTTTGCCCGGTGTTGATGCGCTGCTCAAGGGGCGGGGGCTGGCTGCATAAAGTGCCTGCTGCGCTACTCGGCCCCCCAATATCTGTGCGGAGGCGGCGTTTTGGTTTATGCCATGACGTTGGCGACATCCCGTGGGCTGATACGGAGAGCCTGAGGTCGGTGTCACGGTCCGCACGCCAAAATTACGAGGATCGCGAGCGGCTCCAAGAACGGGGAATGATACATGCTGACAGGAAGCTGCCATTGCGGTCAGGTGCGCTGGACCCTTGAGACAAGGCCAACTTCGGTCACGGCGTGCAATTGTACGATCTGCCGACGCTACGGAGCCTTGTGGGCCTATGGCTATGTCGGCCAAGACATCCAAACCGAAGGAGAAACAAGGACCTACCAGCGTTCCGACAGTGGCGATATCCGGTTCCATTTCTGTCCCGAGTGCGGGTGTGTGACCCACTATGTCGCGTGCATCGCGGATGAAAATGGGCGCAACTGAACTGCGGTGAATGTCAGGATGTCGGACATGGGAGCAATCAGTGAGCTGCCAATCCGTCGCTTTGACGGGCGCGACAGCTTCAGCGCGCTTTCAAGTGACGGTCGAAGCGTGAAGGATATGTGGTTCTAAGGCGCGTGCCGGCCGGGAGATAGGCTACCTTCATGCAGCTCTCAGGCGACAATATACAATCCGTTGTGAGCCGGGATGGATTTTGGGCTTCCCCAAGCGCGCCTTCAGAACGGAAAACCCGTAACCAAGAGACGCACAAGTACACAGGCTGACCCCGGTTTCCTCTTGAACCAATGTCAACTCATCCGCCTCGAATACAAGGTGGAACCCGCGCGTTTCCAACGCGTGGATCAGGTCTGACCAGTCTTCGGCTGCTTCAAAGACAGGACCGACAAAACAGGCCAGTGCGACGGCCGTTTCACAATCCAATGCGCTTTCTTTTTCGCCGCGGCCGTGAATTGCCCAGACATTTGGGATAACGCGGTCCCGATAGTCCGATTGCCCAAGGGGGATCGGTGGTGCGTCGTCTGCATTTGGGTGGTTCGGAAAGTTGAAACTATCAAACATGGTTTTCGCCCTTCTATGCGTTGGTATCTCTCCCAACGAGGATGAAGGAGCGGGGTGAAAAGAATTCCGCAATCAAATGAAAGCGGGTTAAATTTGGAATGAGCAGCGCGTTACCGGCACTGCGCGAAGAACCGGATCGGAAGCTACTTTGACGGGGTAGTATGTGCAATCCGGTTTGGCCAACCGCAGAGACGGTTCAGTAGCCTGCTGACCTGTCCACAAGGTACAAGAACGGTTCCCCGGCCTCACCCCGGCGGACGTTCTCGGCAACGGTCTTGCTGGAATAAGCCGCGCGGGTTTCCGAGGCCACATGCGGTGTCACCGTGACGCGCGGGTGGGTCCAGTACCGGTGTTCGGCGGGCAAGGGTTCGACGCGAAACACGTCCAGCGTCGCGTGGTCGATATGGCCTGTGTCCAAGGCCGCCAGCAGTGCTTCATCATCGATCAACGGCCCGCGTCCCGGATTCAAGATACGCGCACCTTCCGGCATCAATGCCAGCGTGCGGGCGTTCAGTGTGTTCTCGGTTGCCGGGGTCTTGGGCAGCAGCAGCACGCAATAATCCGCGACACGCAGCGCATCCTCTAACCCATCCACGCCGGAGAGGCAGGTGATGCCTGGGATGTCCTTCTGTGACCGGCTCCACCCCGTCACGGCAAAGCCGAGCGCACCAAGGGTCGTGGCACAGGCAGCCCCCAACTCACCCAGTCCCAGCACTGTCACCCGCGTGTCAAAGGACAGGGGCGGGGCCTTTGGTTCCCATGTGCCTGGGGCAGCATTGATGTGCGCATCCATGCCCAGATGCAGGCGCAGGATATGCCCGGTGGCCCACTCGATCATCCCTTGGGTCAGCGCAGGATCAACCATGCGGGCGAGCGGCAGGTGCAGGGTCGGATTGCCCACGATGGCCTCGACCCCTGCCCAGAGGTTCAGCACCGCCTTGGCACGGGTGAACGGAGTGAAATCCTTTACCTCGGAATTGGGGGCATAGACGATGTAGTCGACCTTATCGGCGGGGATGTCGGTTGCGATGTGGGCATCTACACCTACGGCGGCGATCTCCTTGCGCAAGGGTGCTTCGTATTCCGTCCAACGGTCTTCGGTGGCGGCAAACAGGACACTCACACTCATGTGGCAAAGGCCTCATCCATATCGGCCATGCCCTTGATTTCGATCGGATTGCCCGAGGGATCGGTGAAGAACATCGTACTCTGCTCGCCCGGCTGCCCTTCGAACCGTATCTGCGGGGACAGGATGAAATCCATGCCCTCGGTTTGCAACTTGTCCGCCAGCGCACGCCAGTCGGACATGGACAGGACGGCCCCGAAATGCGGCATGGGCACATCGTGGTTCCCCACCTTGCCGGTTGGGGCGCTATCGAACGGCTTGCCCAGATGGCAACTGAGCTGGTGACCGAAGAAATCGAAATCCACCCAGGTGTCGGTGCTGCGCCCCTCGGCACAGCCCAGCAGGTCGCCGTAGAACGCGCGGGTCGCGTCCAGATCAGTCACGTTGAAGGCAAGGTGAAACAGGGCCATGGGCACCTCCGCATCTAAGTCATCTGGGGATCGGTGTAGCGTTGCGGGCGACAAATGCAAAACCGCGTCTTGTGATGTTGTTCACACGGATATGCGATGGATCGGCTCAGGTGGCTGTCTTCTTCATGTAGGCGTCCAGCATGTCCTCCGGCGCGCCGTGATCAGACAGTATCGTGGCCGTCCATGCGCCCACTTCAAAGGTCACGATGTCCATCTCCCAAACGCAGCCAAAGACCTCCGTCTTGCCCGTGTCAAAGTGGGTGGGTGTATCCCAAGGAGCGCGCAGCTGATCAATATGCGCCAGAACGCTGCCCCATTGCCAATAGAACACAGGGGACACGACTGCGGTTTCGGCAAAATGGATCAGCTGAAAGCCGACGCCATGGTTGCCATCCGCATCGACCAAGGTGCCAGCTTGTGGCAGGCGATCGAATGCGGTGGCGGTCGCTGCGGCTGCAACCTCTTCCGAGAAGGCGCGGTCATCGGCCAGAATGGCGTACCGCTTCAACTGCCATCCTGCGGAGTGTTCCAGGTCCAAAGACAGCACTTTCCGCGTGCAAAATGGATCAAGATGACCCACGATCAGTGCCCGTGTCGCGGCCGATGCACATGCGCACTTTGCGCCAGGCCAAAGGCAAGCATCAGAACCAACATCGCCGACCCGCCATAGCTGACCAGTGGCAGCGGCACACCCACAACCGGGGCAAGGCCCATGACCATCGACATATTGACCGCGAAGAAGAGGAAAAAGTTCAGCGCGATGCCAAGGGTCAGCAGCGACGAAAACCGGTCCTTGTTTGCGAGTGCCGAGGCCACGCAGAACAGGATGATCAGGGCATAAAGTACCAGCAGCGAAAACGCCCCGATGAACCCGAATTCCTCGGCCAGCGTGGTAAAGATGAAGTCTGTGTGCTTTTCTGGTAGGAAGTTAAGCCGCGACTGCGTGCCTTGCATGAACCCCCGGCCCGTCCAGCCGCCTGATCCTAGCGCGATCTTGGATTGTGTGATGTGGTAGCCCGCCCCCAACGGGTCCGAAGCCGGATCAAGGAATGTATCGATGCGGCGGTATTGATAGTCCTTCAGCAACTGCCATTCGGTGCCACGGAACTGGAAGACGGCTGTGATCAGGCCCACGCCCGCACCGATCACGGCCGCGAAATAGGCCCAGTGGACTCCCGCGACAAACATCATCCCGCCCCCCGCTGCCAGCAGCAGGATCGACGTGCCTAGATCAGGTTGACGCAGCACCATGGCCACAGGCAGCAGGATAAGTACAACGGGGATGAGCACCCAGAACGGGCGCGATTTCTTGTGGCTGGGCAACCAGTCGTAATAGGCGGCCAGGATCATCACCAGCGTGACCTTGGCCAGTTCCGAGGGCTGCAGCCGCATGAAACCCAGATCAATCCATCGCTGCGCACCCTTGCCGACTGACCCGAACAATTCGACGCCCAAAAGCAACAGCAACGTCCCGGCAAACGCGACACCAGCCATGTTGCGCCAGAACCATATGGGCACCATCGCCACGACCAGCATCAGCGCGAAACCCATGACGAAGCGTTTCATCTGCGGCTCGGCCCACGGGCTGAATGACCCACCTGCGACAGAGTAGAGCATCAGGAACCCAACCCCGGCCACAGCAGCCAGAAGCAGGGCGAGGGGCCAGTTCAGGAACAGGATCTTGCGCGGCCCCGCGGGGACATGTTTGACCGTATATTCAAGATAACTCATGCCTGATCGCTTCCCGCGATATTGGCGACAGGCTGCATACCACGCAGCACCTGTTGCTGGGTCTCGATCCGGCCACGGTCCTTGGTCGGGTAAGCCTCAAGTGGAGGTTCACCTCCATAGAGCGCCTGCAACGTCACATCCCGGGCAATGGGGGCTGCGGCCTTGGACCCGCCGCCGCCATGTTCCACCACGACGGCTACGGCATACTTGGGGTCGTCATAGGGCGCGAAATTCACGAACAGCGCGTGGTCGCGCCGTTCCCATGGCAGGTCTTCGTTGCGGACCACGCCCGCGCGCCGTTCGGCGGCGGTGATGTTGCGCACCTGGCTGGTCCCGGTCTTGCCTGCCATGCGCATGGCGTCTTCGATGATCCGACTGCCATAGGCCGTACCGCGCCGGTCATTCACAGTGGCGAACATGGCCCGGCGCATCTTGCGCAGGTTGTTTTCGTTCATCCCCATATTGGTCCCGGCACCCGATGGTTGTTCGATCCCATCCACCGTTTTGATCAGGCGGGGGGTCACAGAGTTGCCAGACGCAAGGCGCGCCGTCATCACGGCAAGCTGCAGCGGCGAGGCCAGCATGAAACCTTGCCCGATGGACGCGTTGACCGTGTCGCCGATGACCCAATCCTGACCGTGCACCCGGCTCTTCCAATCCTTGGTAGGCGTCAGCCCCTTCGCCACGGCGGACATGGGTACGTCGTGGCGTTCGCCCAGCCCAAAGCGGTTGGCCATGGCGCTGATCTTTTCGATCCCGACCTTCAGGGCCAGATCGTAGTAGTAGACATCGCAGGATTGCTTGAGTGAGTTTTGCAGATCGACCCAACCATGCCCCGCCCGCTTCCAGCAGTGAAAACGGCGGCCCGCCACTTCCAGATGGCCGGGGCAGTAGACGGTTTCGTCGGGGCCGATCAACCCTTCCTCAAGCGCGGCCATGGCCGTGATCATCTTGAAGGTCGAACCGGGCGGGTAGGTGCCCTGCACGGATTTCGAGGCAAGGGGGCGGTACTTGTTTTCCGTCAGTGACTTGTAATCCCGGCTGGAAATGCCGCGCACAAACAGGTTCGGGTCAAAAGTGGGGGCCGAGGCGATGGCCAGCAGGTCGCCGGACTGCACATCCATCACGATGGCGCTGGCGCTTTCAGTGCTCAGACGTGCCTGCACATAGCTTTGCAGCTTGGCGTCAATGGTCAGCTGCATGTCCGACCCTGGGATGCCCTCCCGCCGGTCCAGTTCGCGCATGACGCGGCCTGCCGCGTTGACTTCGACCCGGCGTGCACCGGCCTTGCCGCGCAGGTTCTCTTCGATCTTGGCTTCGACGCCGACCTTGCCGATCTGGAACCGGGGGATGCGCAGCAACTGGTCCGGGTCCTCGATCCGCTCCAGATCGTAGTCGCTGACTGGCCCCACATAGCCCAGCACGTGGGCATAGTCCGATCCCAGCGGGTACACGCGGCTCAGGCCCACCTCTGGCGTCACACCGGGCAGGGCCGGGGCGTTGACGCTGACGCGGCTCAGGTCTTCCCAGCTGACCTCATCGGCAAAGGTGATCGGCAGGAAAGGGGCCGAGCGTTTCATCTCCGCCATGGCGCGCGCTACTTCGTCCGGGTCAAGCGAGACGAGCTTGCCCAGGCTTTGCACCACGTCTTCGACCTCACCTGCATCTTCGCGCACGATGACGATACGGTAGCTTGGGACATTGCGAGCCAAGGGCACGCCGTTGCGGTCAAAGATTTCGCCGCGCGATGGAGGGATCAGCCGGATGTTGATCCGGTTTTCTTCGGCCAGCAGGCGGAACTGGTCGGCCTGATCGACTTGCAGGAACTGCATCCGGGCACCAAGTGCGCCGACAAATGCCAGCTGCACCCCACCGAGGATGGCGGCGCGGCGTGTGACCAGACGGTGGTTTGCCTCTGTATCGATACGGGGGCGTTTCATGAGCGTACCCCTTTGCCGTCAATGTCGCCGGGTGTTGGTTTGCGCACGCCCATCAGAACATGTGTGACGACCACGACAACCGGGTATGCGATGGCTGTGACCACGATCTGTATGAGTGCCGGGCCCAGTTGTGGCACTTCGACCAGAAAGACCGCCAGTGCCAGCCGGTAGGCGATGCCGATGCCCACGATCCACAGCACGGCTGACACCAATTCGGTGGCAAGGCTTGCATCCCGCAGGCTTCGGGATTGTGTCTTCATCTGCTCGCAGGCGATGAGGGCCAGAAGGGCCCAGAGCCCGGGCGGGCGTTGCAGCAGCAAGTCGGCCATCAGAAATGTCCCCGCAAGCAGCGCGGCTGGCACGTATTCAGGGCGCCGGACGGACCATGCAATTGCAAAGGTCAGTAGAAAGTCAGGCCAGATCAGCCCGCCTGTTGCGGTTTGCAGGGGCAGCAGGTGGAAGAACAGGATTGTTGTGACCAGCAAGATGAACCAGATCCGCATGGCCCAGAGATGAGACGCTGCACCTTCGTTCATTCCGCCACCTCGGTTTCCAGCAGTGCTGCACCGCCGGGGGCGAGTACATTGCTGTCGTCATTGACAGGTTCGTTGCCGTAATGGCGCAGCACGCGCAGGAATTCCAGGCGCTCGTAATCTGCGGCCAACCTGACCCTGAGCCGTCCACCCGGATCGGCCGCGACCTGTCCGATCAGGAGCCCCGCCGGGAACACGCCGCCGTCGCCACTGCTGATCACACGGTCGCCGGGGCGCACAAGGTCGGGATTTTCCAGAAAGTCGATCGGGGGCGCTGCCGAGTTGTCGCCGGCCACGATGGCGTTCTGCCCGGAGGGCTGGATGATCGCGGGCACGCGGCTGGAGGCGTCGGTGACCATGATCACACGGCTCGTGTTCTGGGCCACGCCCGAGATGCGGCCTACAAGGCCAATACCGTCCATGGTCGCCCAGCCTTCGACAATACCATCGCGCGCGCCCACGTTCAGCAGCACGGACTGGCGGAACGGTGAGCCACTGTCGGCCAGAACGACACCGGTGATGTAGGTCAGGCGAGGGTCGAGCCGGACATTGTTGAGGTCCAGAAGCCGCGCGTTTTCCTGTTCGAGCTGGAGGGCCGCCTCTTTCCAGGCCTGCATCTGGCGCAGTTCGCGGCGCAGTTCGGTGTTCTGCTCGGCGATGCGGCGGTAGCTTTGGAAATCGCGGAACAGGTTGATCGTGCCCGTGACGGGTGCCATCGCCCAGTCCATGTTGGGGACAACCCGGTCCGTCACTTGTGCCCGGAACCGTTCGACGCGGGGGCTGTCGATGCGCCAGACCAAAAATGTGCCGGCCAAAACCAGCACCAGCACAGCCAAAACCAGCCGCCGCAGCGGGCCGCCGTAATCTACCTGTGCGCGGTCCTTGGCCAAGGCGGTGTCACCTCAAGATCTGGTCCGTTTCATGGATGGTCCGATATTTGCCCCGACAGGGCAAGAGACCTGGTGTCCCATGCTGGGACAAATCTTTTTGATCATTAAAACAGGGCGTTAGATGGTTGCCAGAATCTTAACGCCGCTTAGCTGTCGTAGTCGATGGCGTGGCGGAGTTGTTTTTCGTATTCCAGCGCCTTGCCGGTGCCAAGCGCCACGCAGTTCAAGCTTTCGTCAGCGATGGACACTGCAAGGCCCGTCTGTTCGCGCAGCGCGAGGTCGAGATCGCCCAGAAGCGCGCCGCCGCCGGTCAGCATCACGCCCCGGTCCACGATGTCGGCCGCAAGGTCGGGCGGCGTGGTTTCAAGCGCGGTCATGACAGCTTCGCAGATCTGCTGAACTGGTTCGGCCAGAGCCTCGGCAATCTGCGCTTGGGTCACTTCGATTTCCTTGGGCACACCATTCAGCAGGTCACGGCCCCGGATCTGCATGGAGGTACCGCGCCCATCGTCGGGCATGCGGGCGGTGCCGATGCTGGTCTTGATCCGCTCGGCGGTGGTTTCACCGACCAGAAGGTTCTGCTGGCGGCGTAGGTAGGAAATGATCGCCTCGTCCATGCGGTCACCACCGACACGGACCGAGCGGGCATAAACGATGTCGCCCAGCGACAGAACGGCCACTTCGGTCGTACCACCGCCGATGTCGACAACCATGTTGCCCGTGGGGTCAGTGATAGGCATGCCCGCACCGATGGCCGCTGCGATGGGTTCGGCAATCAGGCCCGCGCGACGTGCACCGGCGGACAGCACGGACTGTCGAATAGCGCGTTTTTCAACGGGCGTTGCACCGTGTGGAACGCAGACGATGATTTTCGGTTTGGAGAAGGTCGAGCGTTTGTGCACCTTGCGAATGAAGTGCTTGATCATCTCTTCGGCGGTGTCGAAGTCGGCAATCACGCCTTCGCGCATGGGACGGATGGCTTCGATGCTGCCGGGTGTCCGGCCCAGCATCAGCTTGGCGTCTTCGCCCACGGCGAGCACCTTCTTGACCCCGTCCTTGACGTGGTAGGCCACGACCGAGGGTTCCGACAGGATCACGCCGCGCCCTTTGACATAGACCAGCGTGTTGGCGGTACCGAGGTCAATCGCCATGTCGGACGAAAAGAGCCCACCCAGATTTCCGAATACTGACATGCCCGTGCACCCTGCCTTTGCGTGGCCCCAATGATGTTGGGTCCGCGACTCAGGACGAGGCGCGGACCGACCGCTTTATAAGGGCGTGGGCATTAGGACGAAAGGGCCGAAAACAAGGAGCAATCGGCAAGGTCCTGCCAAGCTGTTTTGATGTCGCCACATTTTTTCCCGGGGGGCGTGAATAAAGTTGTGGTGTGCCGTGTTGTCATTTGAACCGGACATGTTTGTCCGGATCGTAATCACTTCGGGAGGAACACATGTTTTCACTTCGTACCGCAGCACTTGGCCTTGGACTGGCGCTGGCCACAACGGCTGCACAGGCCGACAGCTGGACGCTGGATGGCAGCGCATCGCAGCTGGCGTTTGGGTCGATCAAGTTCAACGACACCGGCGAGGTGCACAGCTTTTCATCCATCGATGGTGGCGTGGCCGAAGATGGCAGCGTGACACTTGGCATCGATTTGTCGTCGGTCGAAACGAATATCGACATCCGCAACGAACGTATGGTCGAGCATGTGTTCAAGAATGCGCCGCGCGCCGCGGTTTCGGCCCAGATCGACATGGCCGCGATGGAGGCCGTGGCCGTGGGTGACAGCGCGGTGATGGAGGTTGAGGGCACCCTTGATCTGTTGGGTGTCGAGGTGCCGATGTATGGCGACATGTTCGTGATGCGCCTGACAGAGGACAAGGTGATGGTCACGACTGACAGCATGATGTTCCTGTCCACCGCTGATGCCGAAATTGATCCCGCCGTGGACAAGTTGATGGAACTTGCGAGTTTGCCCAACATCGTTCGGGCCGTGCCCGTGACCCTGCGCCTGATGTTCGATGCGGATGGAACGAGCGGCTAAGTCTTGTCGCCGAAGATTTGAGTGAGCCAATTAACGAGTGCGTCCTGCTGCCCCGGTGGCAGGACATGTGACACGTACTGATCGGGGCGCACGAGGACGAGCGCCCCGGTCTTGCGGTCGATCCCGCGCATATCGAAGATGTCGGCATCGGGATCGGGGCAAAACAGCTTTTCCATGTCGCGCAGGTTCAGCGCGCCCTTGGTCGGGAAGCGTGCAATGTCCGTATGGGTTTCTCTGTGTCCGGTTTGGACGATGGTGCGCATATCGATGATGCTGTCAGGGTCGTGGTTTTCTGGCGTATGGCTGGCGATGATCTTTGTCAGCGCATCCGTATGGTCGGTGTCGCCTGCAAAGTGAAACAGCCGCCAGCGTCCGTCAGCCATGACTGTGTGGCCAAGCTGTATGGGTTTGGCGTCGGCCCAGCGGATGACTGGTGCCGAGTGAAACCTTTTTCCAATCGTGAATCCTGTGGCCAGTGCCTGGTGATCGTTTGGGCCCGTGAGGTGGCCCGGGGCGTAGCGCGTTTCGACCCCGGCGGTGTAGCGCGCGTGTTTCTGGAAGTGGTTTTGGAAGGTTTGCGGGTCTTGCCCCCGCGCGGCGAAGGCGCGGGCAAAGTCGCGGTCGAAGTCGATCAGCTCCTGTGCGATGGCCTGCCGTTCGGCTGAGTAGGTGTGCAGGAGGTCGGGTGAGGCCCGTCCCTCCAGCACCGATTGCAGTTTCCAACCGAGGTTGAATGCGTCCTGCATCGACACGTTCATGCCTTGCCCTGCCTTGGGGCTGTGTGTGTGGCAGGCGTCGCCCGCGATGAACACTCTTGGCGGTGTGTTGTCATCGGGGCCCGTGTCGGCGAACTGGTCGGTCACGCGCTGCCCGATTTCATAGGCAGACCACCAGACGATGTCTTTTACGTCGAGCGTGTAGGGCGCGAGGATGCGTTTTGCCGCCGCGATCAGGTCATCTGGTGTCAGGTCCCGGTCTGCCACCCGTTCATTGGGGTTGAGTTTCGCCAGTTCGATGTAGAAGCGGACCATATACCCGCCTTCGCGCGGGATGATCAGGAGGCTGCCTTGGTCCTTGGATTGGATGGCCGTTTTGAGCCGGATGTCGGGGAAGTCGGTGGTGGCGAGGATGTCCATGACGCCCCAGGCGGCGTTTTCGGCTTCGCCCTTGAGCGGTATGTTGAGTGCCCGGCGCACGGCACTGCGGGCGCCGTCACAGCCGATGACATAGCGGGCATTGATCGTGCCGTGGTTCGTTTCGACCGCAACAGGGCCTTCGTCAGGGATGGTCAGACCCGTGACTTGGGTGCCGTATTCGGGTTCGAGGCGGGTCGGGGCATTGCGCATCAGGTCGAGGTAGAAGTCGTGCACCCGCGCCTGGCTGAGGATCACGTGGGGCTGTTCGGAGAGGCCCTCTTCGACATCGTCGATGCGGCCTGTGCGAGTGATGTTTCCGCTCGCGTCGGGGTTCCAGAAGGTGGTTTCGTTGACGTGGTAGGCTTCGCGGTTGACCAGGTGCGCAAAGCCGAACGCCTCGAACATCTCCATCGTGCGGCAGGCGATGCCGTCGGCTTGCCCCATGATCAGCGGACCGTCGCGCTGTTCAACGATGCGGGTGCGGATGTGGGGAAATTGCGCGAGGTAGGCGGCGAGGGTGAGGCCCGCAGGTCCGGTGCCGACGATCAGGACGTCGGTGTCGGCTTTGGTGGTGTCGGCGGCTGGGTGGTGATTGGGATCGCCGGGGCGGAAGCCGTTGAGGTGGTATTGCATGCCGACAATATAGAGCAAAGCAAGGCGGACGACACGTCCGCCTTACGGGTTTGGCACTGAGGAAGAAGTAAGGCGGGCGTGTCGCCCGCCTCTGTTCAGCTCACATCTTTGTAGCTGATCTCTGCCTTGTCTTTGCCGCCCTTTTCGCGCCGGACCAGCAGCCGGTTGAGTGCGTGGACATAGGCCTTAGCGCTGGCCACGACCGTGTCGGTGTCGGCGGACTGGCCGGTCACGATGCGACCGGCTTCTTCCATGCGGACGGACACCGTGGCTTGCGCGTCCGTGCCTTCGGTCACGGCGTGGACCTGGTAAAGCTGCAGCTTTGCCTCGTGCGGGAAGAGCGCCTTGACCGCGTTGAACGTCGCATCGACCGGGCCGTCGCCTGTTTGGGTGGTCATGTGCCGTTCACCGTCGATCTCCATGACCAGATCGGCCACTTGCGGCCCTTCGGTCCCACAGCGGACGGCCAGCTTTTCGATCTTCAGCCGTTCGTCTTCGGGGTCGGAGGAGGTACGCATAAGCGCGATCAGGTCGTCGTCGAAGATTTCTTTCTTGCGGTCGGCCAGCGCCTTGAAACGGACGAAGACGTCCTTGAGTTGGTTGTCGCCCACTTCAAAACCCAGCTGTTCGAGCTTGTCGCGCAGGGCGGCGCGGCCTGAATGCTTGCCCATGACGAGGTTCGTTTCGGACAGGCCCACGTCTTCGGGGCGCATGATCTCGAAGGTTTCGGCGTTCTTGAGCATGCCGTCCTGGTGGATGCCGGATTCGTGGGCAAAGGCGTTCTTGCCGACGATGGCCTTGTTGAATTGGACGGGGAAGCCCGAGACCGCGGCGACGCGGCGCGAGATGTTCATGATCTTGGTCGAGTCGATGCCGGTCTGGAAGGGCATGATGTCGTTGCGGACCTTGAGGGCCATCACGACCTCTTCCAGCGCGGTGTTGCCTGCGCGCTCACCCAGGCCGTTGATTGTGCATTCGATCTGGCGCGCGCCTGCTTCGACTGCAGCGAGGCTGTTCGCCGTCGCCATGCCCAGATCGTTGTGGCAGTGTGTAGCGAACACTATCTCGTCCGCGCCGGGCACGTTTTCGATCAGTTTGCGGATCAAGTCCGCGCTTTCGCGGGGGGCGGTGTAGCCCACAGTGTCGGGGATGTTGATCGTGGTGGCGCCTGCTTTGATTGCGATTTCGACCACGCGGTAGAGGTAATCGAGTTCGGTCCGCGTGGCGTCCATGGGCGACCATTGCACGTTGTCGCAGAGGTTGCGGGCATGGGTCACGGTCTGTTCGATCCGCTCGGCCATTTCGTCCTTGGTCAGGTTCGGAATGGCGCGGTGCAGGGGCGAGGTGCCGATGAAGGTGTGGATGCGCTGTTGTTTGGCGTGTTTCACCGCCTCCCAACAGCGGTCGATATCACCCAGTTGCGCGCGTGCAAGGCCGCAGATGACCGCGTTTTGCGCGTTTTTTGCGATTTCGCTCACCGCGTTGAAGTCGCCTTCGGAGGCGATGGGAAAGCCTGCTTCGATGATGTCGACGCCCATTTCGTCCAGAAGGCTGGCGATTTCCAGCTTTTCGGCATGGGTCATGGTGGCGCCGGGGGATTGTTCGCCGTCGCGCAGGGTTGTGTCAAAGATGACAACGCGATCCTGAGATGTCTTGTCTTGGGTCATTTGAATTCTCTTTTTCTGTCCTAAAGCCTTGGCGCGAGAGGCATCCTCTGAGCGGTCGCGCCGTTGGGCACGCTCAGAGGCGGATTAGGAGCAGGAGGCCACGCAGCGACGCGCCGGGACGGCGTGCAGTCGGGATATGCGTAGCGTGTGACATGAGCGTAGTTATACCGCGCTTTTGGTGAATGGGAAGTGGGGATTTCCGGATGTTGGGCCTGTTGCGGATCGACCCTTCGGGGAAAGTTTATTTGGCAAGATGAAGTTGATGGATCGGGTTTGGCTGCTAGCTCGTGCCTCCATGGATAAGGTTTTGATATTGGGTGCGTCTGGCGGCCTTGGGTCAGCTTTGGCGGCCGGGTTCGAGGCGCGGGGAGCCGAGGTAGACCGGCTGTCGCGATCGGTGGACGGGTTTGATGTGACGGATGCGGGGGCGGTTGAGCGGCATTTGTCCGGACGCGGGCCGTACACGCGCGTTGTTGTGGCGACCGGGGCCTTGGAGATTGACGGAGCGGCGCCGGAGAAATCGGTTAAGGGTCTCGATCCGCAGGCGATGTTGGATCAGTTTGCGTTGAATGCGGTTGGCCCGGCATTGGTTTTGGCACATGCGCACACGCTGCTGAATCGGAATGGCCCGGGTGTACTTGCTGTCTTGTCGGCGCGAGTCGGTTCGATTGGCGACAACAGGATTGGCGGCTGGATCAGCTATCGCAGCGCAAAGGCGGGGATGAACCAGATTGTGCGGACGGCATCGATTGAATTGGCGCGGACGCATAAACAAGCCGCGGTCGTGGCGTTGCATCCCGGTACGGTGGCGACAGCCTTTACCGAGAAATATCTGGGGCGTCATCCGTCTGTTCCCCCGGCGCGGGCGGCGGATGAACTGATCACTGTCATGGATGGGTTGGGGCCTGCGCAGACAGGCAAGTTTTTCGACTATTCGGGGGCGGAGGTGCCGTGGTGAGCCGGTTGATTTTGGTATTGGGCGATCAACTGACTGATGGCGTGGCTGCGTTGAAGGCTGCCGACAAATCGTCGGACGTTGTGGTGATGGCCGAGGTGGCGGAGGAGGGGTCTTATGTGCCCCACCATCCCAAGAAGATCGTCTTGATCCTTGCCGCCATGCGCAAGTTCGCGACGCGATTGCGGGAGGATGGTTGGACTGTCGCCTATTCCGAGCTGGATGATACCGAAAATAGCCAGTCGATCCCGGGCGAGCTGTTGCGGCGAGCCGAGCAGCATGGCGCGTCCGAGGTGATTGCGACGCGGCCCGGGGAGTATCGGTTGATTGCGGCGCTTGAGGGCTGTCCGCTGAAGGTCACGCTGCTGGAAGATGATCGGTTCATTGCCTCGCACAAGGAGTTCGAGGATTGGGCCGAGGGGCGCAAGGCGCTGCGGATGGAGTATTTCTATCGCGAGATGCGGCGCAAGACGGGCTTGCTTATGGAAGGTGACAAGCCTGCGGGGGACAAGTGGAATTACGATCACGACAACCGCAAGCCTGCGCCGGATGAGGTGGCGTTCAGCGGGCCCATGCAGTTCGCGCCGGATGACGTGGTCGAGGAAGTGCTGGACCTGGTCGAGAGCCGGTTTGGCAATCATTTCGGCGATGTGCGCCCGTTCTGGTTTGCCACCGATCAGGAACAGGCGCGGCGGGCGCTTGCGCATTTTGTGACCTATGCCTTGCCCCGGTTTGGGGACTTTCAGGATGCGATGCTGGCGGACAATCGGTTCCTCTATCACGCCCTGGTGTCGCCTTACATTAACATCGGGTTACTGGGCCCGTTGGAGGTCTGTCAGGCGGTGGAGCAGGCGTGGAAGGATGGGCATGCGCCCATAAACGCGGCCGAGGGGTTCATTCGCCAGATCATTGGGTGGCGGGAATATGTGCGCGGCATCTATTTTCTGGAGGGGCCGGATTATCCGCGTCGCAATGGGCTGAACCATCAGCGCAAGTTGCCGGACTTCTATTGGGGCGCTGAGACGAGAATGCGCTGCGTGTCGAAGGCGGTGGAGCAGACCGGAGCCGAGGCCTATGCCCACCATATCCAGCGGCTGATGGTGACGGGGAACTTTGCGCTGTTGGCGGGGTTGGATCCGGCGGAGGTGTCGGAATGGTATCTGGCGGTTTATGCCGATGCGTTCGAATGGGTTGAGGCGCCGAATGTGGTTGGCATGTCACTGTTTGCCGATGGCGGTGTGATCGCGTCCAAGCCGTACGTATCGTCGGGGGCGTACATCAATCGGATGTCCGATTATTGCAAAGGGTGCCATTACAAGGTGAGCGTCAAGACGGGCGACGGAGCGTGTCCGTTCAACCTGCTTTATTGGCATTTTCTGGACAGGCACCGAGATCGCTTTTCGAACAATGCGCGCATGGGAAACATGTACCGGACATGGGACCGTATGGACGCGATGCGGCGCGACACGGTGCTCCGCGAGGCGGACGAGTTTCTGGATCGGATGTCAGCAGGTGAGATCGTTTGAACGCAGTCGCGTTCTGCTCAGCTGTTCAAGGGTGGAAAGATGGCCGGATACTGTACGCTTCCCCCCATAAAATACGCAGGTGGGTTCCGGCCATTTCGGGCCACTTGGGAAACCGGTGGCCCGAAACTGTGTTAAAATGAATTGCAACGGCCGCTTCTGGGACGCCATTCAGGCTTGGCCGCGTAGAATTGCCTTAATGAAACTGGTTTGTCGCGCAGCCACTGCAGTCGCCTGAATTGCGTCGCAGAATGTGGCTACGCAACGCTTTAGAGGTCGTCCTTGTGTACGCGATCTGACAGCTCAATAAGCCAGTAGAGCGTTTCGGCTTGATCCTGAGACAGGTCGAGAAGTCCATGGATCGACTTGGCCACGGGGCGAAATTCGTCCCAGCGCAGGTGGAAGTCGATGACATCACGTGCCGTCAGCGGTTCATGCGGGGCATTCGCCTCCGGTGCGAAGTCGGGTTTGATCGTCATCGCGTTTCTCCCATACGTTGAAAGCCGCCGGAGCGGCCCGGTGTTCTGACACAAATATGTCAGGTTCTGGGCTGCGCGGCGCGTGAATAAAGCGTGAAGTCGCTTTTTCGTTTCCCAGAGTTCCGCTAGAGTTGGTGCGTGGTGCTGGGGGCATATCCGTGGGCAGAAAAGTGCTGGAGATCAATCTGTTCGGGCCATGCGTCGTCCGCAAAGCGGGCGCCGATGGCTATGAGATTACTGGAACCAAACACAAGGCATTGTTCGCTTTGCTTGCGACGGCCCCGTTCGGACGTCGCACGCGCAGTTTCCTGCAAGACACCCTGTGGGGTAGGTCAACCTTTGACAGCGGTCGACAGAGTTTGCGGCGCGCCGTGTCGGACATCAAATCTCATTTGGGCGAGGATTTCGACCGGTTCCTGACCACGACCCATTCGGAGCTGGCCCTGAACCTTCAGCACGTGCGCTTTCTGGGTCGACCGGGCGGCGCGACCTTTCTTGAGGGGTTGGACATTCGCGAACAAGGGTTCGAGGAGTGGCTTCATAACATCCGCCAGAACCCCAGCCAGATCTATGGCTTGTTCAGCACGTCGCATCAGCCACCGCCGCCGTCTATACTGCCAACGGTTGCCGTGGTCCCCTTTCGGCTTGTGTCTGGTGACCCCAGCCTGAATGCCATGGGCGATTTTGTGGCCGAAGAGGTTTGCCGGTCGCTTTCAAAATCCAGCTTGATGTCGGTGATTTCGCATATGTCAGCGCGTCAGCTAAGCCAGCAGCAAATCGACATGCAGACAGTGCATGACACGCTTGGGGCGCATTACTGCCTGACCGGGTCACTGCGCGCCCAGGACATGCATGTGACGTTGAATGCGGACTTCATTGACACATCAACCGGGCGCATTCTGTGGACCCGATCGTTTGGAGCGCCGGTGACAGAGTTCCTGTCGTCAGAAAGCGATGCGATTGCCGAACTGACCACCGCGGTTGGCCGCATGATTGCGTCCGATACAGTGCGGTATGCGCGGGGTCGGCACATCGTTGATCTTGAAGATCACCGCCTGCTTTTGGCTGGCGTCGGTATGATGCACGAATTGAAGCTGGCCAATTTCGCCCGTGCACGCCAACTGATCGAAGAATCAGTGGCACGCGCGCCCTATGCCCCCGAGCCGTTGGCTTGGCTGGGCGACTGGTACATCATGTCGATCTGGAATGGGTGGAGTTCGGACCCGAAATCTGACGCGTTGCAGGCGTCCGAGCTTACCCAGCGTGCGCTGGACATTGATCCCGACAACTCGCTGTGTCTTGCCGTTGATGGTGTTGTTCACTCTGCGTTGAATAACAGTCAGGGCGTGGCTGAAAAACGGTTCGCTAAGGCGCTTGAAGTCAACCCAAATGACTCGATGTCATGGTTGTTCAGTGGTGTCATGCATGCCTTCCGGGACAGCTCTGAAAAGGCCGTCGAGTATGTCGAGAAGGCGCATCGCCTGTCGCCCATAGACCCGTTGGGGTATCTTTTTCATTCTTTTGCGGCGTTTGCCCATGTATCGGCGGGTGACTATCAGCGCGCTGTCGAACTGGCAGACTTGTCGCTTGAGATGAACGCGCGCCACGTATCGACGCTGCGAACGAAGCTGTGTGCTCACCATCATTTGGGTCAGCACGAGCAGGTTATGCAGACTGGCGAACGTTTGCGCCGCCAGCTTCCGTATTTTGATCTGGACGAATATCGCAGATCGCATCCGGCTGCGGGTTTTGACGTTGGCAATCGCATGGTTACGGCGCTGAAAGCGGCAGGTTTTTAGTTTTTACAAAGTCATTTGGAACAAAAAGGGAGAGGGAAATGTCGTTATTTGGACCATTCCACGCAGGTCACGCAGGTCACGCAGGTCACGCAGGTCACGCAGGTCATGCTGGGCACGCCGGTCATGCAGGGCATGCCGGACACGCCGGGCACGCCGGACATGCGGGTCACGCAGGCCATGCTGGACACGCTGGGCACGCAGGCCATGCTGGGCAAACAGGCGTCTATGCGGCGGGCGGGGCAGTACAAGCCAGTACCATGGCCGTTGTTCATCTTGCCGGGACTGATGATTTCCCTGTGTTTGGTGGCGGGACATTGACGCCGAACGCAACCGATCACATGGGCCGCTACGGGCAGGATGTGCGGTCGATGTTGCTGACCATGGAGTTCCTGGAAGGATTTAGATCGGTCTATACCCCAGAGCCGGATGCAGGCCGTTTGTCGTTGTCTTGGGCGGGGACAGACTTTGCCAGTTTTGTGCCAGCCTCTGCCGAAACGTTGGCCACGCAGGTCAATCTGGTCCGCTACTATCTGGATCAGCGGGGCGACCGCGGTGCAGAGATCGTCGCCCAGACCGGTGGCGTCACCGAGTTTTTTGCGCCCATCATCGCCTTGCCAGCCGCCCGTTCGAAGCATCTGACCGAATTGCTGCAGTTCGTTCAGCATCTGGCGGGCCTGTGTTCGATGCCGGCCAAGCATGCCCTTGCCTGCCGCCGGCCGGATGAGTTGGACAGTCGCCTGGTTCCGCTGATCCCGACACCGTCCCATGGCAGCCTGCCAAGTGGTCATGCGACCCAAGCCGCGGCCATTTCAACCGTGCTGGTGGCTTTGCTCGAGGCGGCAGACCCGGGTATCAGCCATGTGGCTGAGCGCCGGGACATGATCCATGCCACAGGGCACCGTATTGCCGTGAACCGGACCGTTGCGGGTGTGCATTATCCTATCGACAGCGCCGCGGGTTTCACGATTGGTATCAATGTTGGTCGCATCATTGCCGCTTTGGGCCAGAACGCTGACGCAGAGCTGCTGAAGTTTTCTTTTGATCCAAATGACACGGCGGCGCAGGGCGCGGATTTTATCCTGCGCGATGCGAAGGCTTTGTTCGACCCTGCGTCGACCACGCCGATTGCAGGTGTCAGCGTGGAGCGCGCGACTGTTGCGCCGCCATCAGCGGACAGCAAGTTCGCATGGCTTTGGAGCCGCGCGCTGGACGACATTAACCACCTGCGCGCGTCGGCATGACCCCCGCTGCAGCGCATGTGGAGTGCGCGGATAGCCCGTACGAGGCGTGGGTGTATGGGACAGGCAAGGGGTACAAGCACCCGGGCCTGGACCGCGCATCGGATGCGCTGACGTGTGTCTTTGAAGCGTCTGAGCCGGTTGAGATGTGCGACATTCCCGGTCGTTGGAGCACGGACAAGGGCGAGGTTCTGACCCCTGTCCTGTGGACCGCACGGGGGTTCAAATCGCGCTTTGCGCCAGCACTGTTTTTTGAAAGTGACGAGGCAGGTGGCGGAACGCCTGCTGCGCGCTTGCAGGGGTTCAATGCGTGTGTGGGGCAAACGGCTATTTCGACCCTCACCAGCCTGTCACCCGGACCGCGGATTGTCAGTCATGTGAACTACCCTGTGCGCGAGCAAACTGTGTTCTGCGACTGGGCGGACAGTGCTGAGCCAGACCCTGACAGTGATCCTGAAGGCATTGTTATTGTTGCGATCATCGATGACGGAATTCCGTTTGCCCATCGCAACTTCACCGATGCGGCAGGGCGGGGCACCCGCATCGATTATTGCTGGTCCCAATCTGCAACGCAGGCCGGACATCCGATGTTGTTTGGTCGGGAATATGACAAGGCGGCCATTGATGCGCTCTATCAACATTACAAGGGTGACGAGGGGGCGATCTATCATGCCGCAGGTCTGGCAGGCGGGGGCGACCCGAATGTCCGCAATCCGCTGGATCAGGCGTTTTCGCATGGGGCCCATGTTCTTGACAGTCTTGCGGGGCAGACACCTGGTAACGGTGAGGCCAAGCAGGACCGTGTCCATATCATAGCGGTGGACCTGCCCGCCATGGCGAGCGCGGAGACGTCGGGCTTTGGCAAGGACATGTTCGTGCTTTCGGCCATGCACTACATCTTTGACCGTGCCGAGCGTCTTGCAGCGGCTTACGCGAAACCGGGTGCGCGGGTGCCATTGATCGTGAACCTCAGCTATGGTCATTCGTCAGGCCCGCATGATGGCAACGGCGTGATCGAAGCCGCCTTTGACGAGATGATCGCCGCCCGCCGTGCGCATCATCCGACGGCTGTTGTTCTGCCCTCGGGCAACATGTTCATGCAAAGCATCCATGCGGTGATGACGGAACAGCACTTTGCACAGGCTGATGGCGTGACGACATTGGACTGGTTCCTGCCCCCTGATGACCGCACGTCGAGTTTTCTTGAAATCTGGTTCCCGGACGGTCTGACCCCGGATGATCTGAAGGTGGAGCTTGTGCCGCCAGCGCACGGGCTGATGGATGCGGGGCACTATGGGTTTCCCAGTGCAGATAAGGTTGCACATTCCCCAATCACCAAAGGGGATCAGCCCGTTGGGCAGCTTTCAACCCAGCACTATCGCGATGGGCGATGGCGGCATGTGGTTGCCTTGGCGCCTACAGACGTTTTGGTGGATCAGGTGCCAGCGCCCGCGGGTCGTTGGATGGTCCGCGTGACCAAGACAATGGCGGGACCATTGCCGGGGTATACGGAAGGCCCTGACGGGCAATCCCTCGCTGGTGGGCTGCAGTTCTGGATCCAGCGGGATGAAGACTTTGGCGGCGCTCAGTCTGGTGCACGTCAGAGCTATTTCATTGATCCCAAGAACGCGCTTTATACCGACGATGGGCGACTGGCGGAAACGGACAGCCCAGGCGCGCTGGTGCGCCGGTTTGGCACTATGAGTGGCATGGCAACCGGGACGCATGTGCTGCGTATTGGCGGATATGACGAAACCACGCTCCGCGCTGCGCGCTATAGCTGTGCGGGTTCGCTGCGATCCAAAGACGGAGATACAGTCCCTGCAGGTGCGCAGGTGCAGCTTTCAGCTGCCTCCGAGCGGTCGTTCACGCAGCCCGGTATCGTTGGCGCGGGTACGCGCAGTGGCACGTATATCGCACAAAGCGGGACGTCTTCGGCGGCCCCTCAGGTTGCGCGTGCCTTGGCGGATGCCTTTCTGGACACGCCCGATGGCGAGATGAAGACGGTCGCTGATTATCTGGAGAAGCTGGATTTGAAGACCGGCACAGGTGATCCCAAAGGGCCTGATCGTCTAGGTCTGTTTGTGCTGCGCGAGCCACGCATGTCAGGCGCCGATGATGAGCGCGCGCGGATTGAGCAGTTGGTGCAAGCGCGATCAGCACCCCATCAGGCAGAGGTCTAGTGGCTGTGCGCTAATCCTCGGCTGCAACGCAGCTGTCGAAGCCGTCGATGTCGCGGTCCTGACTGATCTTGTCGGAACAGGTCGTGACTTTCTGCACGCAGGTCACATCCAGTTTCGGGAACTGGCATGTGGTCATGGCGGCCAGCAGTGCCTGGGCGGCTGCGTCTTCCCACTCATCCCCGGCCGAGGCGCCTTCGATGGTGATGCCTATGGCTTGGGCAATGGGCGTACCGGAGGCGGCCATGGACCATGTTGCGGCATGTTCACCGCCGTCCTTCAGCGTGAATGTTGCACTGATGCTGGGCGCTTCGATCATGTCGTGCAGCGTACCGAACGCAGGCGCTGTCCCCTCGCCATGCCAAAGCCGATTGCGCAAGGCGCGTCCCGTGCTGGCCGCAAATTCAACCACCCGGCCCTGTTCCGTGCGGGCTTCGATCACCTTGGTGTCGAACCCTTCGGGGGTGAGTGTCGCCACTTGTCCTTCATCGGCGATGTCACCTTTGTCGTCGGGTAGGGTGAAAAGTGCGTAAACCCGTCCGGCCGGGTTTCGATAGAGATGCAAAGTGGTGCCGTCGTCGGCGGTTGATACAGCCGCCTTGGTGTCAAACCCGTTGATTGGGTCGGTCCACGTGTCAACGAAAGTCCAGTCTGCCGCCGCAGGAGCGCCAAGCAGGCAAAGGGCGATGCAGCCAGCCTTAGCTGTCTTCATTCAGCGCACCACTTTCCCATTCACCTGTTGCCTCTTCGCCAGTGGCGTACCGCATGGTGCCCGTGCCCTGCCGCTTGCCGTTCTTGAACATCCCTTCGTACACATCGCCGCTGGCATAGGTGGCAACGCCCTGACCGTTGATTTCGCCCTGTTGCCACGCACCCTCGTAAGTGAACCCCGAGGCCATCACAATCTTGCCCGTGCCGTGGCGCTGACCATCCTGAAACTGGCCGGTATAGACAGTGCCATCAGGATACGTGGCCGTGCCTGTGCCCTGCCGCTTGCCGTCCACCCATTCGCCTTCATAGCGGTAGCCGTCGGCATAGGTCATCACGCCGGTGCCGTGGTTGCGCGCGTTCTTGAACCCGCCTTCATACGTGATGCCATTGGCATAGGTAATCTTGCCCTGACCTTCGATCACCCCCGCGATCCAATCCCCCTCGAACACCGAGCCGTCTGTATAGCTGATCTTGCCCTTGCCCTGCGGCAGATCGTCGGCAAACTGGCCTTCGTAGACGGAGCCATCCGGGTAAGTGACGCGCCCTGTGCCTTCGATCTGCCCCTCGGCCCATTGGCCGATATAGGTGTAGCCGTCATTGCCGATGAATGTGCCCTGACCATGGCGGCGGTCATCGTTGAACTGACCATCGTAGACATCGCCATTGGCATAGGTCACGCGCCCCTTGCCGGCGCGTTTGCCCGACACAAGGTCGCCTTCGTAGACATCACCGTTGGGCTGGGTCAGCGTTCCGACACCGTCAATCTGCCCATCGGCCCACAGACCGACATAGACCAGACCATCGGGCGTGGTCAGCTTGCCCTCGCCCTGACGTTTGCCCGCTTCGATCTGGCCATCATAGACGGACCCATCCGGGTAGGTGATCACGCCCATCCCCTGCTTGATCCCGTCGATCCAGTCGCCTTTGTACTCGTAGCCACCGGGCGATTGCATGACGCCCTTGCCGTGGTGTTTGGCGTTGCGGAACTGGCCCTCGTACCGGACGCCATTGGCGTAAAGGGCCACGCCCTCGCCAACAATCGCGCCAGTTTGCCATTCGCCCTCATAGGTGCCGCCATCCGCAAAGGTGATCTTGCCGAAGCCTTCGGGTTTGCCCTTGGCAAATGTGCCTTCGTAGATCGAGCCGTTGGGGAAACGAGCGGTGCCTTCGCCCTTGATCTCTCCGTCCACCCACTCACCGGAATACTCATATCCGTTGGGCAGCCGGTAGGTGCCTTGACCATGCTGGAGGCCGCCGCGGAATGTGCCCTCGTACACGCCACCATCATCGTATTGCTTGGTCAATACCGTGCCTGACTGGGCCAGCGCGGCGCCGGGCAAAAGACACAGGCAGAAGATCAGACCGCGTACGGGCGTGGACATGGCTCACCTCTCAGATTCGTTGGCTTGCCCCGTGAGAGGCAAGCGCCGTGAGGGTAAGACAGGGGGGCGCAAGGGGCAATGGGCTTAAGGCTCTGCGCCCGTGCTTCGCGTGCAGAGAGAAAATTCTGCGAATTTTCTTGGCCGCTTGGCCGCTATGTCGCGGGTGGGTTCCCTCTGTCCTGCTTTCTGCTACATCAGCCAAGACGTTGAAGGAGCGCCAAGATGGCCGACACATTCCGTATCACACTGGGACAGTTGAACCCGATTGTCGGGGACATTCCCGGCAATGCGGCCAAGGCCCGTGCCGCATGGGAGGCGGGCCGCGACGCAGGTGCCGATCTGGTCGCTTTACCGGAGATGTTCATAGCGGGCTACAATGCGCAGGACCTTGTGATGAAGCCTGTCTTTCACACGGCGGCGATGGCGGCGGTCGAGGCCTTGGCGACAGACTGTGCTGATGGACCGGCCTTGGCCATTGGCTGTCCGTGGACCGAAGGGACGGAGTTATACAACGCCTATCTCATCTGTCGCGGGGGCAAGATCGTCAGCCGTTTGCTCAAGCACAACCTGCCGAATGAGACGGTCTTTGATGAAGTGCGCGTCTTTGATGCTGGACCTTTGGGTGGCCCCTATTCCGTTGGCAACACGCGGGTGGGCAGCCCGATCTGCGAGGATGCCTGGCACCCCGAAGTGGCTGAGACCCTGCAGGAGACGGGTGCCGAGTTTCTACTGGTGCCGAATGGGTCGCCCTACTACCGCAGCAAGTACGAAACCCGCCTGAACCACATGGTGTCGCGTGTGGTCGAAACGGGTTTGCCGCTCATCTACCTCAACATGGTGGGTGGTCAGGATGATCAGGTGTTCGACGGCGGCAGTTTTGCGCTGAACCCCGGTGGTGCGCTGGCGGTGCAACTACCTGTGTATGACGAGATGGTTGCGCATGTTGACCTTGAGCGCGGTCCGGAAGGCTGGCGTGTTCAGACCGGTGAAATTGCCACCCACCCGGATGAGTGGGAGCAGGATTACCGCGTCATGGTCACATCCCTGCGGGACTATTGCGGCAAGACCGGGTTCAAGAAGGTTTTGCTGGGCTTGTCTGGTGGTGTGGATTCAGCGCTCGTGGCCACCATTGCCGCTGATGCCTTGGGGCCGGAGAATGTGCGGTGCGTGATGCTGCCTTCGGAATACACGTCGCCTCATAGCCTTGAGGATGCGGAAGCCTGCGCCAAGGCGTTGGGTTGCCACTATGACTATGTACCAATTGCCGACACACGCGCAGCTGTGACGTCGACCCTTGCCCCCTTGTTTGAGGGTCTTGACGAGGGGCTGACCGAAGAAAACATCCAGAGCCGCATTCGGGGCCTGCTGCTTATGGCCCTATCCAACAAGTTCGGCGAGATGCTGTTGACCACTGGCAACAAATCCGAGGTGGCTGTCGGCTATGCCACGATCTATGGCGACATGGCGGGCGGCTACAATCCGATCAAGGATCTTTACAAGACCCGCGTGTTCGAGACGTGCCGCTGGCGCAATACCAACCACCGGGACTGGATGATAGGCAACGCGGGCGAGGTGATCCCGGATCGCATCATCACCAAACCACCCAGCGCGGAGCTGCGCGAGGATCAGAAGGACAGCGACAGCCTGCCGGATTACCCAGATCTGGATCGGCTGTTGGACATTCTGGTGGATCAGGACGGATCGATTGCGGACTGCGTGGCGGCAGGTTTCGAGGCGGATGTTGCACGCAAGGTGGAGCGGTTGATTTACCTCAGCGAATACAAACGCTTCCAATCCGCGCCCGGCGCACGCCTGACAAAGCGGGCGTTCTGGCTGGATCGTCGCTATCCCATCGTGAACCGCTGGCGCGATCCCAGCTGATTTTGCGCGAATTGTTGGCAGAATTCGATTTGAGTGGGTGCCAGGTTTAACGCAACCGAAGCACCAAATGGGTTTTGGTGCGCGCGAGAGGATCGCGCGCGATGTCGTTTACATTCCATGCCGAGGACAATGAGTTTGCCGCTTCAACCGGCAGCAACGTGAACGCTGGCGGCGACACAAGCACGTTCGATTATCCGCCGACGTCCACAAAGAATCTCGTCATCACATCTCATGCGGATGATGACGACCCGCGTCTTTTTGAAGTGGGTGAAACCTATTCCCTGTCATTTGGTGGCAACGGAGGTACGACGCTTGAAGATGCGACCGTGATTCGAAGCGATACGCTCTATGAAAACAAGGGCGCGGTGGTTTTTGAGGGGACAAACCCGCAAGGTGAAACCGTACAGGTGGTTTGGTCGCCCAACTTTGACCTTGAACAGTGGTACTTCGACAATTTCAGTGGGGGACAATCACCCGGTTTCTACACCTATGATCGTGTCGATGGAGACTATGGATTTGCGTGCTTTGCCAGTGG
Organism: Tateyamaria sp. LSS28; assembly: GCF_059611725.1. NCBI lineage: Bacteria > Pseudomonadati > Pseudomonadota > Alphaproteobacteria > Rhodobacterales > Roseobacteraceae > Tateyamaria > Tateyamaria sp. LSS28. The sequence goes on from NZ_JCAPFI010000002.1 coordinate 727,823, forward strand.
GACACTGATTGACACGGTAAACGGCCCGAAGCCCGTGGAACAGATCGTGCCTGGCGATCTGGTGCCGACCAAGGATGGCAATGTGGAACCCGTTCTGTGGGTGGCAAGATCGACCGTGCCAGGGTTGGGGCGCGCCGCGCCGGTTACGCTGGATACAGGTGTCTTGGACGCGCGGTCGCCGGTCGTGGTGTCGCCGCAGCACCGCGTTCTGATCAGTGATCCGCGATGCGAGGCGCATTTCGGTGTGCCAGAGGTCTTTGTCGCAGCCGGTCACCTTGTGGATGGACAGCGCGTGCGCCGAGACAGCCGCAAGCTGGTCACCTATCACCATCTGCTCTTCGAAGCGCACGAAGTGATCTGTGCCGACGGTTTGCACAGTGAAAGCCTGCTTCTGGGGGATGATATGCGTGGGGTGATGTCCAAATCGGCATATAAACAGTTTGAGGATGATTTTGGCGGCCGCTTTCCCGCGCGTCGGGCGCAGGTCATGGCCCGTCACGCTCTACGGAAGCGTGATGCGCCCCTGATACGCCAATGGCTTGGTTTGCACCCGTGTGATGCGACTGCCCAGCCTCCCAGCTTTTTCTATGCGGCCTGAACTTGCCAACACGCGCATGTGAATTGTGCAATCGGTCCGGCTTGCCATTGTGGCAATGACAGTCACCGTTCGGAGTATGTGCTTTGTTTTATCGGCTTTTGGTCCTGTTTGTGACGTTGGTGGGTGCATCCCCTGTGTTTGCCTGCGGTCCCGATACGGATTGCTTTGTGGGCGACCGGTATTACCGCATCGCTATGCCCGAGAACCAAGACAAGACAACGCCCGTGGGCGCCATCATCTTTGCTCACGGCTATCGTGGGTCGGCGCAGGGTGTCATGCGCAACATGAACATGCGCCGCATGGTTTCTGAGATGGGGCTCGCCCTGATCGCGGTGAAGTCGGCGGGACCGGATTGGGACATCCCGGGTGTTCCCAGCGCCATGGACAGCACGGGCGCGGCTGAGATGGCTTATTTCGAGGAGGTGGTGGCAGACGCGACAGCGCGTTTTGCCGTCGATCCGCAACGCATCATGATGTCCGGGTTCTCTGCGGGGGGCATGGTGACGTGGGAGCTGGCCTGCAACCGCCCTGATCTGTTTGCGGGTTTTGCACCAGTGTCGGGTACGTTCTGGCAAGGTCCACCTGAAAGCTGCGCTGCACCGGCGAGCGTGATCCACATCCACGGCACCGAAGATCGGACTGTCCCCTTGTCCGGGCGTGAGATCGCGGAAACAAAGCAGGGTGACGTGGCCGAGGTTCTTGGCATGTACCGTGCCGATGGCGATTTCGGCGTGATAGAAACCAGGGACGCCCTGAACGATCTGACATGTGAGCGTCAGTCCAATGTGGATGGAAATGTGCTGGAGTTCTGCACTTTTCCTGGCGGTCATTCCTTTCGGCGGAGTTTTCTGAGCTATGCTTGGGATCGCCTGAGTGTTGCCGGAAAAGTGTAAGGCGGACCTGCTGGTCCGCCTCTAACTGGCAAAATCTGTAAGGCGGAGGTGTCCTCCGCCCCGCGGATCAAAGCATCAGCTGGTAGCTGTGTGCCTCGTAACGGTAACCACCTTCGCCATTGCTGACCACATAGCCGATGCCGGGCCATGGCATGTGATAGCCGATGAACGCCGTTCGGTCCGTCGCCATCATGTCCAAAAGCTGCTTGCGTGTAGCTGCTGCTGCCTCTTTGTCCATGTCGAACCGGACTTCCCAGTCCGGATGCGCCAGCGACCAGACATAGTGGTTGGCAAAGTCTGCACCGATGACCAGCTGTGTGCCTCCATCTTCGACCATATAGACCATGTGCCCTGGCGTGTGCCCAAAGGCGGCCATCGCCGTGATGCCGGACGCAGCCGAGCCACCATCATCCAGCATGGTCATCTGCTCAGCGAGCGGTGCGACCTTGCCATCGAAATTTTCGTTTCCGGTGCCAGACCACGCGTCGAATTCGACCGCGCCCGTCATGTAGGCTGCATTGGCGAAGGTCGGTGTGCCGTCTGTCGAAAGGCCGCCGATATGGTCACCGTGCATGTGTGTGATGACCACCTTGTCGATCTGGTCGGCGGTGTAACCTGCCGCCTCGATCGCGGCGACGGTGCCTGCGCCGGAAAGGCCGGTGTCGAACAAGACCAGTTCGGACCCGTTGTTGACCAGGGTCGGCGTGAAAAAGAATTGCGCTGCGGCCGTAGACAGTCCGGCTTCGGCCGAGACGCCGTTGAATGTTTCCTCATCAACGTTCAGACCAAAGATCTGGTGCGGCCCTTCGACTGAACGGGTGCCGGCGAGCAATGTGGTCACTTCGAAACTACCGACTTTCACGCGGCGAAACGGGGCTTGTGCCACGCCCAGCATGGGGGCTGCAGCACGCGATTGCGTGGCTGTGGCTGCTGCAAGGGGCAGAGCTGCTGCGCCCATCAGGGCAGTACGGCGGTTGAGTTTGGGGGATTGGGACATGGCTGTTATCCTTCCTGTCAGACATCCTTAACATAGCGCGTGTCCTGCATTGTCACGCGTCACAACGCAGAGTGGCCTGTTCATTTTTGCGAGAGGTGCCATGGCTGAGGCAAAGACAAAGGTCCTGAATGTCGATTTCCCCGGGTGGGTGGCTGAGATCCCTACCGAGGCCCGACGGGCTGAGGCCCAGCAATTGGACGATCTGTTTCGCCGTGTCACCGGCTTTGAGCCGCAAGTGTGGACCGGCGGGATCGTTGGTTACGGGGCCTATGATTACACGTATGCGTCGGGCCGGTCAGGAACGTGGATGGCCACGGGATTTGCACCACGCAAGGCCAAGCTCAGCATTTACATCATGCCGGGTTACAAGGATTTCGGACCCATCCTCGAACGGCTCGGCCCGCACACCAAAGGCAAGTCCTGTTTGTACATCACGCGATTGGAACGCGTCGACCTGGACGTTTTGGCTGAGTTGATTGCCGCAGGGCTACGCGATCTTGCGACCCGCTGGCCGGTGCGGCCACGGGCGGAACTGGACAACACGGGGCCCCTGTGACAAGGCAAGCCACAAGAGCCCGGAGATCGCCATGACCACCACCCGTTTTGCCCCATCCCCCACCGGTTACCTGCATATCGGCAACCTGCGGACGGCATTGATGAACTACCTGATTGCCCGCAAGGCGGGTGGAACGTTCATCCTGCGTATCGACGACACCGACCCGGAGCGGTCGAAAGAAGAATATGTCGATGGCATCAAACAGGACATGGAGTGGCTGGGCCTGCATTGGGACCGGATTGAGCGGCAATCGGAGCGACTGGACCGCTATGCCGCCGCCGCTGACAAGCTGCGCGAGATCGGGCGGTTCTATGAGGCGTTCGAGACGCCGACCGAACTGGATCTGAAACGCAAGAAACAGCTGAACATGGGCAAGCCGCCGGTCTATGACCGGGCGGCGCTGGCCTTAAGTGAAGATGAAAAGGCCGCCTTGCGTGCCGAGCGTGGTCAAGGCGTTTGGCGCTTCAAGCTGGATCACGAACGCATCGAATGGACCGATGGTATCATCGGCGATGTCAGCATTGATGCGGCCAGTGTCTCTGACCCGGTTCTGATCCGTGGTGACGGGCAGGTCTTATACACCATCGCTTCGGTCGTGGATGACACAGAAATGGGCGTGACGGATGTAGTGCGTGGATCGGACCACGTGACCAACACGGCCACGCAAATCCAGATCATCGAGGCGCTGGGCGGCACTGCACCGCGCTTTGCCCACCATTCGCTGTTGACCGGCCCGCAGGGCGAGGCGCTGTCGAAGCGTTTGGGCACGTTGGCTCTGCGCGATTTGCGTGCCAATGGCGTCGAACCCATGGCCGTGCTGAGCCTTTTGGCCCGCCTGGGGTCATCTGATACGGTTGAGTTGCGCACGGACATGGAAAGCCTGATCGACGGGTTTGATGTCAGTCAGTTTGGTACTGCGCCGACGAAGTTCGACGTTGCCGATATTGACCCGCTGACCAGCCGCTACTTGCAGAGCCTTTCGGTCGAGGCGGTACAGGGCGATCTGGATGCTGCGGGTGTACCTGCCGATCAGCAAGAGGCGTTTTGGTCCGTGATCCGGGAGAACATTGCGACGCGCGCAGATATTGCCACGTGGTGGGCACTGTGCCGTGATGGGGCGGATCCGGTGATCGAAGATGAAGACAAGGATTTCGTGGCCCAGGCGATGACCTTGCTGCCCCAAGGCCCCTTTGACGGTGACACATGGGGCGCATGGACCGGTGCGGTCAAAGCTGCGACTGGCCGCAAGGGGCGTGGCCTGTTCATGCCGTTGCGTCTGGCCTTGACCGGGCAGCGGCACGGGCCCGACATGGGATCGCTCATGCCGCTTCTGCAGGTTGTGAAGGCCCGCGCATGACCCCGGTGGAGGGCGCTTTTGGACAGCGGCCCTCCGGGGGAAGTTTACTTGGCAAGATGAAGAGGGCCACCCGTGGCTGAGGCGCAGGCGAAGTTCCTGTCCGGGTCGCTTCTGCGCCATGTGACGGTGATGTCGCTGACTTCGACCATCGGATTGATGGCGGTGTTTCTGGTCGACTTTATCGACATGGTTTTCATCTCGATGCTGGGCAAGGCCGAGTTGGCGGCGGCGGTTGGCTATGCCGGGTCGATCCTGTTCTTTACCACTTCGTTTTCCATTGGGATGGCCATTGCTGTCGGTGCGCTTGTCGCACGCGATCTCGGGGCGGGAGACGAAGCCCGTGCGCGGACCCGCAGCGCGCATGGGCTGGCTTATGGTATCGGCTTTGGCGTGCTGTTTTCGGCATTTGTCTGGTGGAACATTCCAACTTTCGTGGCTTGGATCGGCGCAGAAGGTGAAACTGCCCTCCTTGCGCAAGGGTATCTTCAGATCATTGTTCCGTCCCTGCCGTTTCTTGTGGTGGGTATGATGGGCAGTGGCATTCTGCGGGCCTATGGAGATGCGCGGCGGGCCATGATGGCAACCATTTGGGGCGGCGGCGTGAACGCCGTTTTGGATCCGATCCTGATTTTCGGGCTGGGGCTGGACCTGACCGGAGCGGCACTTGCATCGGTCGCGGCGCGCGTTGCCATCGGAACAGCGGCATTGCTACCGATCCTGCGTTATCATGGTGGTCTGCCGCGCCCCGATCTGCGCGGGATGGTCGGCGACCTGCGCCCCTTGGTCACCATTGGTTTCCCGGCGATCCTGACACAGTTTGCAACGCCCGTCGGTCAGGCCATCGTAACGCGATCAATGGCGCAGTACGGGTTGGAAGCTGTGGCCGGCATGGCCATCGTGGGGCGGTTGATGCCGCTTTCCTTTGCCGTGATTTTTGCCTTGTCGGGGGCGGTTGGCCCCATCCTTGGCCAGAACTTTGGGGCCGGGCGACACGACCGGGTCCGGTCCGGTTTCAATGCCGCGCTGATTTTTGCCGGGCTTGTGATTTTCGTGATCGCTGGCGCCCTATTCGTTTTGCGGGGTCCGATTTCCGATCTTTTCGATGCGACCGGCGTAACCCGAGATCTGGTGTTCCTGTTTTGCGGACCGCTCGCGCTGCTGTTCTTTTTCAACGGAGTGCTTTTCGTGGCCAATGCCGCGTTCAACAATCTCGGACACCCGTTCTATTCGACATGGATGAATTGGGGTCGCAACACCGTTGCCATGATTCCACTGGTATGGCTTGGCGCGCACTTGTTCGGTGCCCCTGGCGTGTTGATCGGGCAGGCGCTGGCAGGCGTCGTCTTTGGCAGCATCGCATGGGTCTTGGCCCTGCGCGTGATCGCGGCGGATGGTGGTGCGGTGACACGCGACAGCTTTGAGCGCGAGGGGCGGCTTCTGTCCCTATTGAACCTGCGCAAGTAGTCTGTCTGTCAGAGCGCGTTCTGCTTTTGTAAGCTGTTGCGCGCGCGGATAGAGCGGTGCGGTCCTGTCGTCATACACAGAAGTGTTCCAGCCATCGGTGGTGGCAAAGAAATGCTCCGCCCCTGCTTCTCCGAATTCGCGGTGGAAGCCTTGCACCACAACGTCCAGGTAGCTCAGCAGGATGTGATGATCTCCGCCCTCGCGTTGGGTATCGGTCGGCACCTGGTATACGGCGATGTCGCTCGCTCCGGCCTGATGCTGCACGGCATGGGTCGCGTCGACCCGGTCATAACCGGTTTCACGCAGATCCAGCGCCGCCCAATCTGCGCCGGGAACAGAAGCGATCAACCCTTTGATGCTGTGGCCTTCTGCCGGACGCGCGGACAGAAAAACAACGTCACGCAGCGCCGTCCGCACCCAGACACGGCGCCAGCCCTTGAGTGTCGCGTGCTGCGCTTGTGGGTAGTTATGGGTGGCACGGTTGACGAGGCTGCCATAGCCAAAAAACCAGGGTGTCATGTGTCAGACATCAAGTCGGCAAAATGTGCTGCCACAACGCCCCACACTTCCGGTGACGAGGCGGCAAGCAGATACCCCGTCTTGACGGTCGCGTTATAGTCCGATCCGTCAAGCATGGCCGCTTTGCCGTCTGCTTGCTGGCAGATCAAAGCGCCTGCGGCATGGTCCCAGCTGTTGAGGTGGCCGGATAGGACAAAATCCACCGCCCCTGTTGCAAGAAGGCGATATTCATGGGCTGAACAGCGCAAGCTGCCGATAAAGGCGAGTGCGCCCACCTTGGTCCACATCAGCGCCCGATCTGCTGGCGGCATCAGGCGGATATGCGCATAGCCTGCAAGTTGGTCCAGCGGTTTGGGCTGCGCCGTCTCGATACCGCGCAAGCGCCCGGTTTGTGTTTGCCAGACAGCGGGCGAGGTGTTGTCGGCCATGATCAGATCGTCTCCCACGGGGTCATAGATCAAACCGAATACGGGTTGGCCAAATCGGCAAACGGCCACCATCGTGCCGAAGAGCGGCATGTTCTTGGCAAAGTTCCAGGTGCCGTCCACTGGGTCGATGATAAAGCACAGCTCGGCCTCGCCGACACCGTCAAGCAGATCGGGTTTGCGCGACACCGCCTCCTCGCCGATCACCAACGCGTGAGGGAACGCCATTTGCAGACCCCTGGTGATCATGGCTTCGGCGGCGATGTCGGCCTGGGTCACAAGATCAGTTTCGTCCCGTTTGGTGTCAATCTCGCCTGCATCGAGCCGACGGAAGCGCGGCATGATCTCTGCTCGGGCGGCACGCCGGATCAGATTGATGATCTGTGTTTTCTGGGCCTGCGACAGGGGGGCGGTCACGGGCATGGGCAACTGATCGGTCATGACAACATCCTCGATTCCAATACTTGACGCGGGTGTGCCACGCTTGGTCGCAGTGCCGCAACGCGACTTATTCTCGTCCGCGCAACACCTGGGCAGGCCGTGCCGCGAGTGGACCCCAGGCAAAGGCAAGACCCGCAATCAGTGTGGCCGAAACCCCGCCGATCACGATCGCGAAGGCCGACGGCCAGATCACCGCGAAATCCGTTTCCATAACGTAGGTGCTGACTGCCCAACCACCCGCGATCCCTGCGGCCAATGCCACCGCGCCTGCGCCCAGCCCCAAAAGCGCCGCCCGAGTTGCAAAACTGAGCAGAATGCGTTGGCGTGTCGCGCCTAGTGTCTTGAGAACTGCCGCTTCATAGGTGCGGGCCTGCGTGCCCGCCGCCGCTGCACCGATCAGGACCAGAAAGCCGGTCAGAAGCGTTGCCGCCGCGCCATAGGACGTTGCCGCGGCGAGGCCCGAGAGGACCTCGCTTACCCGGTCGATGGCGTCCCTTACCCGGATGGCTGTCACGTTCGGATAGGCGTTTGCAATGTCGCGTAGAATCTGGGTTTCCGCCTGATCCTGGGCATAGACGGTCGAGATGAAAGTGTGCGGTGCGCCCTGCAAGGCGGATGGGTTCATCGACAGGATAAAGCCAATGCCTGCGGTGGAAAAGTCGACCTCGCGGAACGACGTGACGGTGCCGGTGATGTCGCGGCCCAGAATGTTGATGGTCATACTGTCACCGATGGACAGCCCCATTTCTTCCGCCTCTTCCGCGGCAAAGCTGATCTGTGGTGTGCCTGAATACCCTTCGGGCCACCATTCACCATCGGTGATCCGCGTGTTTTCCGAAGGTTCTTCGGAATAGGTGACGCCCCGATCGCCCGACAGAACCCAGTGATCGCCCGCCACGTCTGCCGCGCGCTGACCGTTGATTTGCGTGATGATCCCGCGCAGCATCGGGGCACTTTCGATGCGGCTGACGGCTGGGTCATTTTCCAGCCGCTCAGTGTAGCCCTGCATCTGGTCGCGCTGGATGTCGACGAAGAAATAGCTGGGCGCCACGTCGGGCAGGTTGCCCGTGATCGCGTTGCGCAGGTTGCCATCGATCTGCCCCACGGCTGCAAGGACCGACAGGCCTAGGCCAAGGGACAAGACCACTGATGCCGCCCCTTCGCGCGTGCCCGAGATAGCTCCGAGCGCCCACCGCAGGGCCGGGCGCCCCTTGGCCCGCGGTGCGATCTTGCGTGACAGCCAGCGGATCAGTGTCGCAGCAAGAGCGAGCAGGCACAGTGCAAATGCGATGCCGCCTGCCGTCCACAATGTCAGCCTCCATGTCCCGGAAAACACACCGGCGATGCCAATCAGCGCGCAAAGTCCAAGGCCGATCCAGAGCAGATAGTTTGGACGGGGAAGCAGCCGCGCCTTGTCCAGTGCATCCCTGAACAGGGTGGCGGCCCGCACATCCTCGGCCCGGGCCAGCGGCCACAGGGTGAACACAAAGGCGGTCAACAGCCCGTAGATCGCTGCTTCGAAAAGTGGGGTTGGATAGATCGTGAAACTGGCCGGGATGGGAAGGCGGGCCTCAATGATCGGCGCCAGAGCGACAGGGACGATCGCGCCCAAAGCAAGGCCAATGATGATGCCCAACAGGGACAGCACGCCAATTTGCAAGAAGTAGGTTTGAAAGATGACCCGACGCTCGGCCCCCAGCGTCCGCAAGGTCGCAATGACAGAGGTTTTACCAGCGAGGTAGGCACGCACAGCCGCCGATACACCGACCCCACCCACAGCGAGACCGGAGAGGCCGACCAGAACAAGGAACGCGCCCAAGCGGTCAACGAACTCGGCCACACCGGGCGCGCCGTTGCGTGCGTCTGTCCACCGCATGCCAGTGGCTTCGAACTGATTACGTGCCTGTGCTTCCAACGTGGCAAGGCCCGTGCCGTCGGGCAGGTCCAGCCGGTACTTGGAATTGAACAATGTGCCCGGAGCGAGGAGTTGGGCATTCTCAAGCGCGCTACGCAGCACGATGGTGCGTGGCCCAAGGCCAAAACCACCTGCTGCGCTGTCGGGTTCGCGCGCGAGCGTCGCCATCAGCACGAAGTCTTGGGTGCCCAGACGGAATGTATCGCCGATGACCAAGCTCAGTCGGTCGATCAGGGCATTTTCCATCACCGCACCCGGTAGGCCATCTACGCCCGCAAGCGCGTCCGGCAGTTGCATATGGGGGGTCAACTCCACTGCGCCGACAAGGGGATAGGCGCCATCGACCGCCTTGATCTGCGCCAGCCCGCGCTCCGTTTCCCCATTTCGATCAACCACGGCCATGGACCGGAAATCAGCAATCTCCGATACGGTGTCAGCGACCTCGTCCATCCATGCGCGTTCAGCGTCAGTGGCAAAGCGATAGGTGAAATCCAGTTCGGCATCGCCACCCAGCAGTGCTGCACCTTCCCGCTCCAGACCGGCCTCAATGGCCGAGCGGACCGAGCCGACCGCCGCGATGGCAGCGACACCAAGGGCAAGACACGCCAGAAAGATGCGAAAACCGCGCAGACCTCCGCGCAATTCGCGGCGGGCAAAGCGGGCAGATGTTGCGATGCTCATTCAGCGGCAGCCTTCACCGGTCCTTCGATCCGGCCATCGGCCAGTCGGATCACGCGGTCGCAGCGGGCAGCAAGCTCGGGCGCGTGGGTGACAAGCACCAGCGTCGCCCCATGCCGGTCGCGCAGGGCAAAGAGGAGATCCATGATTGCCTGCCCATTGGCGCCATCGAGGTTTCCGGTGGGTTCATCCGCAAGCAGAATCTCGGGCCGTGTTACGAGGGCGCGGGCCAGCGCCACCCGCTGCTGCTCTCCCCCCGACATCTGGCTTGGGTAGTGACCGCTGCGGTGGGCGAGGCCAACCGCCTTAAGCTCGGCTTCGGCCCTGTCGAACGCATCGCGCGCGCCTGCCAGCTCCAGTGGCGTCGCCACATTTTCGAGAGCGGTCATGGTCGGGATCAAATGAAAGCTTTGAAACACGACCCCCATATGGCCGCGGCGAAAGCGGGCGAGCGCGTCTTCGTTCATGTTGGTCAGGTCTTGGCCGAGCGCGGTGATTGTGCCGCCCGTCGCCCGCTCCAATCCACCCATCACCATGAGCAAGGAGGACTTGCCCGACCCTGATGGACCCACCAGTCCGACGGTCTCGCCTTTTGCGATGTCCAGTGTGATGCCGTGCAGGATATCCACCCGCCCGGCATTGCCATCGAGGCTGAGTGCTGCATTTTTAAGTGACAGGGCTGGATCGGGCATGCTCGGCGGCCTTTATATCGTCTACGGGGTCATATGGAGATCGGATCAACATGGGCAAGGTGACAGGTGCAATTGTCTTCAGTCTATGGGCTGGAGCGGCATGGGCTGAGCCGGTGACCATAGCGGCGTTGGGCGACAGCCTGACCCAGGGCTACGGCCTTCCTGTCGAACAGGGGTTCGTGCCTCAGCTTGAGGCGTGGTTGGAGGATGCGGGCCATGATGTGGACATCATCAATGCAGGTGTATCCGGCGATACGACCCAAGGTGGCTTGAGCCGGATGGCCTGGACACTGACACCCGAAGTGGACGCGATGATTGTGACGCTTGGTGGCAATGACCTTTTGAGAGGGATCGCACCGGAAGTGAGCCGCGCCAATCTTGAAGGCATTGTGCAGGCGGCACGCGATGCCGATGTCGAGGTGTTGGTTGTGGGTATGGAGGCCCCAGGAAACTATGGCCCAGATTACAAACAGGCGTTCGATGCGATGTACCCGGACATCGCGCAGTCATTCGACACTCTGTACGCCGAAAGCTTTTTCGCGGGACTCGGTGGCCCTGACACGGCTCCGTCGGATGTCCAAAACTTCATGCAACCGGATGGCATTCACCCCAATGCGGAAGGTGTCGCGCGGATTGTCGAGGGTTTGGCGCCAAGCGTGCAAGCTTTGATTGCGCGGGTTGAATAGGGATGCCCGGGCGGTTCTTTTTCACGGACCCCGTGTCGGATTTGGCGACGGCCCTCGGTGTCCCCGCGGGGACGGTTGACAATGAGCCTGCCCGTCACAACGTCTCGCCCAGTCAGGAGATCATTGTATTTGATGGTGCTTTGAAACGTATGCGGTGGGGCATTGTGCCTGTGGGACGGGTGAATGCACGGGGCCGTCCGGTGATGGAGCAGATCATCAACGCGCGGTCCGAGACGGTGTTCGACAAGTCAGCCTTTGATGGTGTTGGTCGCGCCGTGATCCCGGTCAATGGCTGGTATGAGTGGACAGGTGAGAAGCGGCGCAAGACCGCGTGGCGGATTGCACCCAAGGAGGGCGGTTTTCTGTATTTCGCCGCGATCACAGATGTTTGGACGGCGCCGGGTGGTTTGCAAGTGCCGCAGGTGGCCGCCGTGACCTGTGAGCCGAATGGCGACGTCGCACCGATCCACCACCGGATGGGCGTGTTGCTGGAGCTTGAAGATGTTCACACGTGGATGAGTGATGATCTGGACGCCGCAAAAGCGTTGATGCAGCCGTGGCCCGATGGGCGCTTGTATATCGAAGAGGCGGTCGGTGTGGATTGGGACGGGCCGTGATCCAATTGCCGCTGCGCGACACGATTTTTTGGGGGCTCTGCCCCGTCGCTGCCGCGACTCCCCGCCGTATTTCTTGTCAGAAGAAGTAGGTTGACGGGCTTGGTATCTTTTTCCGGGACTTGTCCGTGCCTAACGCCCTCCGAATACGAACAAAAAAAGCGGCGCATCGTGAGATGCACCGCCCGAAACTGGTGTATCCTCAGACCGATCAGGCCAGAGCGATGTTTACTGCGCTTTCGCGGCCATCACGACCGGATTCCAGGTCGAATGTGACCTTCTGGTTGTCTGCCAGACCGGTGAGGCCCGAACGCTCGACTGCCGAGATGTGAACAAAGATGTCTTTGCCGCCATCTTCGGGTGCGATAAAGCCGTAGCCTTTGGTTGTGTTGAACCACTTGACGGTGCCGTTGGCCATCGTCGGTACTCCTGTGTTGTGCTGCCCGCAACATGCGGCAGCCTTGGCGTTGTCAATAGATCGAGTGACTGAGCCGAAAGGAGCAGTGGGTCGATAGATGATGTAGCAAGGCGACATATGGCACCGTTTGGCGGCATTGCAAGACCTTCCCCAAGGCTTTTCGGATTCCGGCAAAGTGCCGCTTCTTTGTGCAAACGTGTGCATTGTCGGTAGCGCTCACTTTTTTACCAGTTGATAAAATTTTGAACCTGTGAGACCGTTTCAAGCGAACAAATGTTGCGATGGAGCGGACATGACGCAATCTCCTTTCTCACCGGGTGTGGCGGCGGGCCGTTTGGATGATGCCGCATATTCCGAGAATTTTTCGGACCTGCATCCAGCCCTTGATCCGCATGAAGCCCTTGTTGCAGCGGATCGCTGTTACTTCTGCCATGATGCGCCTTGCATCACGGCATGCCCGACTGACATCGATATTCCGCTGTTCATCCGCCAGATCGCGACCGGAACGCCGGATGCAGCCGCCAAGACGATCCTGAGCCAGAACATCATGGGCGGGATGTGCGCCCGTGTGTGCCCAACCGAAACGCTGTGCGAGGAAGCCTGTGTGCGCGAGTTGGCCGAAGGTAAGCCTGTCAAGATCGGTGAGCTTCAGCGTTACGCTACGGATCATTTGCAAGAGCAGGGTATTCATCCGTTCTCCCGTGCTGCGGTCACCGGCAAGACGGTGGCCGTGGTGGGGGCGGGACCTGCGGGTCTGTCCTGTGCCCACAGGTTGGCCATGCTGGGTCATGACGTGACCGTCTATGATTCACGGGCCAAGGCCGGCGGGCTGAACGAATACGGGATCGCTGCCTACAAGACGCCCGAGGACTTTGCGCAGGCCGAAGTGGATTGGCTGCTTCAGATTGGGGGCATCACACTTGAGCACGGCAAAGCGCTGGGCGCGGATGTGAGCATTGATCAGTTGAAATCAGAGTTTGACGCCGTCTTTCTTGGGATGGGTCTGGGTGGCGTGAACGCATTGGATGTGGAGGGGGGCGATAAGGCAGGTGTGTCGGACGCCGTCGATTTTATCGCCAATCTGCGGCAGGCATCTGATCTGGGCACGCTGCCGGTTGGTCGCGATGTTGTGGTGATCGGCGGTGGTATGACGGCCGTGGATGCGGCCGTGCAGTCCAAACTGTTGGGTGCTTTGAATGTGACGCTGGCCTATCGACGTGGACGGGATCGGATGAATGCGAGTGTCTTTGAGCAGGACCTTGCAGCGTCCAAGGGCGTTCGGATCATGACGAACGTTGTGCCCAAGGCGCTGTACGGCAACGGTGCGGTGCAAGAGATCGAATTCGAATACGTGACCGACGACATGACCGGCACCGGTGAAACCATCCGTATTCCGGCGGATCAGGTACTGCGTGCCATTGGTCAAAAGCTTGTTGGCGATGGACTGCCTGATCTTGAAAAGGGCAAGATTGCAGTGACAGGCGCTGGTCGTACGTCGGTTGCTGGCGTTTGGGCCGGAGGTGATTGTGCCTCGGGTGGCGATGACCTGACTGTGACCGCCGTGGCTGAAGGGCGCGATGCGGCGATGGACATTCATGCCAGCCTGATAGGCTGAGCGGAGGAGAGACAGATGGCAAACCTTCAAAGCAATTTCATCGGGATCAAGTCACCCAACCCGTTCTGGCTGGCCTCGGCGCCGCCCACGGACAAGGAATACAACGTGCGCCGTGCTTTCGAAGCCGGGTGGGGCGGCGTTGTCTGGAAGACGCTGGGCGAAGCCGGGCCACCTGTCGTCAACGTCAATGGGCCGCGCTATGGCGCGATCTACGGTGCTGATCGACGGCTTTTGGGCCTGAACAATATCGAGTTGATCACGGACCGACCTCTTGAGGTAAACCTGCAAGAGATCAAGGCGGTCAAACGTGACTACCCTGATCGGGCGATGGTCGTGTCGCTGATGGTTCCGTGTGAGGAAGACCCGTGGGCCCGTATCTTGCCATTGGTCGAAGACACAGGTGCCGACGGTGTCGAGCTGAATTTCGGCTGCCCGCATGGGATGTCCGAACGTGGTATGGGCAGCGCTGTTGGCCAAGTGCCTGAATACATCGAGATGGTGACGCGATGGGTGAAGAAGCACACGCGCATGCCCGTTATCGTCAAGCTGACACCAAACATTACCGATGTTCGCAAGCCAGCTTCTGCCGCCAAATCGGGCGGCGCCGACGCCGTGTCGCTGATCAACACGATCAACTCGATCACATCTGTAGATCTGGACCTGTTTTCGCCCGAGCCCACGATTGACGGCAAAGGTGCGCATGGCGGGTATTGTGGGCCCGCGGTGAAACCTATCGCCCTGAATATGGTGGCCGAGATCGCGCGTGATCCTTCGCTGCGTGATGTGCCTATCAGCGGCATTGGAGGGGTGACCACCTGGAAGGACGCGGCGGAGTTTCTTGCCCTTGGCGCTGGCAATGTTCAGGTCTGCACGGCGGCCATGACTTACGGTTTCAAGATCGTGCAAGAGATGATTTCGGGCCTGTCTGACTACATGGACGAAAAGGGCTTCGCGTCGGTGGATGAGCTTGTTGGCCGCGCTGTGCCAAACGTGACGGACTGGCAGTATCTGAACCTGAACTACGTGAGCAAGGCGAGGATCAACCAAGACCTCTGCATCTCTTGTGGCCGTTGCTATGCCGCGTGCGAGGACACGTCCCACCAGGCAATATCGATGTCCGAAGACCGCGTCTTCGAAGTGATTGATGATGAATGCGTAGCTTGCAACCTGTGCGTCAACGTCTGCCCGGTAGAGAACTGCATTACGATGGAGGCTATGGAGCCGGGTCTTACTGACCCTCGTACAGGTAAGGTGGTTGAGCCGGACTACGCGAACTGGACGACGCATCCGAACAATCCATCGGCAACGGCAGCGGAGTAGGACACCGGATACTAAGCTTGCTCGCATTGGGAACGCGCAGAGTTTTCAGGGCGTGAGCAGGCTGCGATACATCTGATCCAGGAAGCGCGCCGCGCTGTCATGCGGTTCGTCATCTAGCAGCACGCGCACCTGGCTGTCGAAATCGGCATAGTGCTGTGTTGTGGCCCATATCGAAAAAACAAGGTGCCGTGGATCGGCCTGTGCAAGTTTGCCTTCATCCATCCACGTCTGAATAACGGCGCATTTCTCGTTAAACAGCGGTTTTAGATCGGCCCGCAAATGAGGAAGCATGCGTGGGGCGCCCTGTAGAATTTCACCTGCGAACAGGCGGCTTTCGCGAGGCAGATCACGGGCCATGTCCAGCTTGCGTCGTACGTAGTCCAGCAATTCGGTCATCGGATCGCCTGCGGCATCCATCTCGACGAGCGGATCGAGCCATGTCTCCATCAATTGATTTAGAAGAGTGACATGAATCTCTTCTTTGCCAGAGAAGTAATAGAGGATGTTGGGCTTGGACAAACCCGCCGCGTCGGCAATCTGGTCGAGTGTTGCGCCGCGATAGCCATGCGCCGAAAAGACATCCAGTGCAGCATCGAGGATCAGGCTGCGGTTGCGCATCTGAATGCGGCTGGGTTTTTTCGACATACCGTCGGGCATGGGTGATCCTAGTGTCTAGGTCTGCCGCAAGTCTAGGCAGATGCATGTCGCTTGGGCAATTCTGTTCAAAGCAGTTCTTGACAGAAAAGCATTGGCTGGCAATCGTAGCTTTACCAATTGGTCAAAAAGTGGATGACCATCGGCAAAAGGGGACATCACATGGCGGCACCGGGCGAAAATCTTCGGATCAACGGAGATCGGCTGTGGGATAGCCTGATGGAGATGGCCAAGATTGGTCCCGGCGTGGCGGGTGGCAACAACCGCCAGACCCTGACAGATGAAGATGCCGAAGGACGGGCTTTGTTCCAAGAGTGGTGCGAGGCGGCGGGCTGTACCATGGGTCTGGACCAGATGGGCAACATGTTTGCGCGGCGTGAGGGCGCAGACCCCGATGCGCTGCCGGTTTATGTGGGCAGCCACCTCGACACACAGCCCACCGGTGGCAAATATGACGGGGTGCTTGGTGTGTTGGGCGGGTTGGAGATTATTCGGACGCTCAACGATCTGGATGTGAAAACGAAGCACCCGATCGTTGTGACCAACTTCACCAATGAGGAAGGCACACGCTACGCCCCCGCGATGCTGTCGTCCGGCGTGTTCGCCGGCATTCATACGCAAGACTGGGCCTATGACCGCGAGGATGCGGAGGGCAAGAAGTTTGGCGACGAATTGAAGCGTATCGGCTGGCGTGGCGACGAAGAGGTGGGCGCGCGCAAGATGCATGCCTTCTTTGAACTGCACATCGAACAGGGGCCGATCCTTGAGGCCGAAGGCAAGGATATTGGTGTCGTCACCCACGGGCAGGGCCTTTCGTGGACCCAAGTGACCATCGAAGGGAAAGACAGCCACACCGGTTCAACCCCCATGCCGATGCGCAAGAATGCGGGCCTCGGCATGGCGCGGGTGCTTGAAAAGGTGGACGAGATCGCGTGGTCTCATGCCCCCCATGCCGTCGGGGCCGCAGGCCACATCGATGTCTATCCGAATTCGCGCAACGTAATCCCGGGCAAGGTGGTCTTTACCGTCGATTTCCGGTCGCCGGAGTTGAGTGTGATCGAGGACATGGAGGCACGACTGCGTGTCGAGGGTCAGAAGATTGTTGACGAGATGGGATTGACCATCAGTTTTGAGAAGGTCGGCGGCTTCGATCCCGTGGCCTTTGACGATGGTTGTGTGACCGCAGTGCGGTCAGCGGCGGAACGGTTGGGCTATAGTCATCAGAATATCATTTCAGGGGCCGGGCATGATGCGTGCTGGATCAACCAGGTTGCGCCCACCGCCATGGTCATGTGCCCTTGCGTGGATGGCCTCAGCCACAACGAAGCGGAAGAGATATCCAAAGAGTGGGCATCAGCCGGTGCCGACGTTCTGATGCATGCCGTTGTGGAAACGGCGGAGATCGTCGGGTGATAGACCCGGACCTCAGTCTTGCCGATCGCATCGCCGATCTGGTGGCCGCGGAATCGCTGGATGCGCCGCGCGGGACGGAGGCGGAGCGAACGCTTGTGCAGGCCTTTGAAGACGCTTTGGTGCAGCCGTTCGAGACGACGGTGAATTTCAGCGGTGGCATCACGCAGCGCTGCTGGACCGTGACACGCAGCGACGGCGCCTATCGCGTGGTATACTTACCGCGCGCCGGGTACTTTTCGTTGTGCGTGGAGAGTGATTTCGGGCCTTTGGACATTGGGGTGCATGGGCTGGCGTTGGGGTGTTTTGCATCTGTTTGATTGGGGCGCTGCCCCAGACCCCGTGGTATTTTCAGTCAGAAGAAACGGCTGACAGAGGAGAGATGACATGACCAAGGTGATCAAGGGCGGGATGGTCTGTACGGCGGACCGGACCTGGAAGGCCGATGTGCTGGTTGAAGGTGAGACCATCAAGCAGATTGGCGAGGATTTGGTGGGTGACGAGTATATCGACGCTGAAGGTGCCTATGTCATCCCCGGCGGGATAGACCCGCACACCCATCTGGAAATGCCGTTTATGGGCACCACCGCAGCCGAGACCTTTGAGTCTGGCACGTGGGCCGCCGCCGTGGGTGGCACCACGATGATCGTCGATTTTTGCCTGCCTGGCGCCGACGGGTCCATCAAGAACGCGATCAACGAGTGGCATCGCAAGTCCGCGCCGCAGATCTGTTCTGATGTTGGCTATCACATGGCCATCACCGGCTGGGACGAGAGCATCTTCAACGAGATGAAAGATGCCGTCGACATGGGCGTGAATTCCTTCAAGCACTTCATGGCCTACAAGGGTGCCTTGATGATCGAGGATGACGAGATGTTCGCGTCCTTCAAGCGCTGTGCAGAGCTGGGCGCGCTGCCGATGGTCCATGCCGAGAACGGCGATCTGGTGGCCGAGATGCAGCAGAAATATTTCGATCAGGGGATCACGGGGCCTGAAGGCCACGCCTATTCCCGGCCGCCGGAGTTCGAGGGTGAAGCGGCCAACCGCGCCATCACGATTGCCGATACGGCGGGTGTTCCGCTCTACATCGTGCACGTGTCCTGCGAGCAGGCGCATGAAGCTATCCGGCGCGCGCGTCAGAAGGGGATGCGGGTCTATGGCGAGCCTCTGATCCAGTTTCTGACGCTGGATGAGAGTGAATACTTCAACAAGGATTGGGACCACGCTGCGCGGCGGGTGATGTCACCGCCATTCCGGTCAAAAGATCATCAGGACTCGCTATGGGCTGGTCTACAGGCCGGATCCTTGCAGGTCGTGGCAACAGACCATGCGGCGTTCAACACAGAACAGAAGCGTGCAGGTCGTGATGACTTCCGGATCATTCCGAATGGGTCGAACGGGCTAGAGGAGCGGTTGGCCGTTCTTTGGACCGAAGGGGTGGAAACAGGGCGCCTGACACCCAATGAATTTGTTGCGACGACGTCCACCAACGTGGCGAAAATCCTGAATATCTATCCCAAGAAGGGAGCGATTGTAGAAGGTGCTGACGCAGATATTGTCGTCTGGGATCCCAAGATCACCAAGACGATCAGCCCCACAAACCACCATTCGGTGCTGGACTACAATGTGTTCGAAGGGTTCGAGGTGAAGGCGCAATCGCGTTACACCCTCAGCCGGGGTGAGGTGATCTGGGCCTGGGGGCAAAACTCGCAACCCGCGCCGGGACGCGGCAAGTTTGTGCCGCGCCCTGCGTTCCCGAGCGCTTCAGTGGCGCTGTCGAAGTGGAAGGCGCTGACCGCACCCAAGATGATCGAGCGCGATCCACTGAATATTCCGGCGGGGATTTGATGACATCAGCCTGGACCACCCATGTTGCAGATGCACGCGGACGGTTGCAGCCTTGGCGTGGCTCGATCGAAGAGGCCATCGCGCGTACGCATCAGCGGGTGTCAATGCATGCTCACGTCGATCAGCTGGATATTGTTGTGCAGGACAGCCCAAGGGTCATTCGGGAACGAGGCCATGTCGGATATGCGCCCAATGGTTGGTTGGTCTATCTGTCCTTTGATCCAGAAGCCGAAGCCTTCGAAGGCAATCTTGGCGAACCCCTAGAGCGTACGCTGGCGCACGAAATCAATCACGTCCTGCGCTGGCGTGGCCCGGGATATGGTACGACACTGGGCGCTGCTTTGATAAGCGAAGGTCTGGCAGGCGTCTTTGTGCGCGAGGTGTATGCATCACCTCCCGAGCCGTGGGAGCAATCGCTTGACGAGGCGGCGGAACTGTCGTCTGACGTCCTGGAAGCATGGGACCAGACGTACAATCATGCGGACTGGTTTTTTGGTGCTGGGCAATACCCGGTTTGGGCTGGATATCGCCTCGGGTACCAAATCGTTGCATATCACGCAGACCGGGCGGCAGAGGATATTGTCGCGCTGACCCAACGATCCGCTTCTGACTTCAAGACTTCGGCAAGACTGGCCCTACAGTGACAACACAATACGTAATTCAAGCCAAATCGCTGGATTTGACGTTTCAAACCAATGACGGCCCTGTGCATGCGCTCAAAGGTGTTTCTCTGGATATCGACAAGGGGGACTTTGTTTCCTTCATCGGTCCGTCGGGCTGTGGCAAGACCACATTCTTGCGTTGCATGGCTGACCTTGAACAGCCCACCGGTGGCTCCATCACTGTGAATGGCACCACGCCCGAGGAAGCACGCAAGGCGCGCGCCTATGGTTACGTTTTTCAGGCGGCGGGGCTGTATCCGTGGCGAACCATTGCGCGGAATATCTCGCTGCCGCTGGAGATCATGGGCTACTCGAAGGCGGAACAGGCCGAGCGGGTTGCTCGGACTTTGGAGTTGGTCGAGCTGTCGGGGTTCGAGAAGAAATTTCCATGGCAACTGTCCGGCGGTATGCAGCAGCGCGCGTCGATTGCGCGGGCGCTGGCATTCGATGCGGACATCCTGTTGATGGACGAACCCTTTGGCGCGTTGGACGAGATCGTGCGGGATCACCTGAACGAGCAGCTTTTGCAGCTGTGGGCCCGGACGGAAAAAACCATCGCCTTTGTCACCCACTCGATCCCCGAGGCTGTGTACCTGTCGACCAAGATCGTCGTGATGTCGCCGCGCCCGGGACGGATCACGGATGTGATCGAGAGTACGCTGCCAAAGGAGCGCCCCTTGGATATCCGCGAAACATCCGAGTTTCTTGAGATTGCGCACCGTGTGCGGGATGGGCTGCGGGCAGGGCACGCCTATGACTGATCTGGGACCCTTGGCAAAACGACCCTCCGGGGGAAGTTTATCTGGCAAGATGAAGCAGGGGATGGTGTGATGCGGTCCGTGCTGCCTGTCCTGACCGTTTTGGCCGTGATCGTAGGCATCTGGTATTTTGCCGTGGCGCCCATGAATGTGCGCGTGGCCTTGGATCAGGCTGAGCGGGCAGGCGAGGTGGTTGTGCCTGAGGGGTCCGTGCCACGGCGCGAGGTGTCAGTCTGGCGGTTGATGCTGAACAATTCTGACCATGTCGGATTGGGTTACGCGCTTGAACGTCCGCGCCTTCCAACACCGGCGCAGGTGGGGCAGGAGTTGTGGAAGACAACCGGTGCCATGGTTGCCAAGGGCCGGCCATGGTCCAAGCGCGGTTTGATTTATCATGGCTGGATCACCCTGCAATCAACGTTGTGGGGGTTTGCCCTTGGGACGCTTCTGGGCATCTTGGGGGCGGTGGCCATTGTCTATTCCCGAACGGCACAGCTGAGCCTAATGCCATGGGCTATCATCAGCCAAACCATTCCCATCGTGGCGTTGGCCCCCATGATTATCGTGCTTTCATCTCAGGTTGGGATTGAGGAGCGTGGCGTGCCCAAGGCCATCATCTCGGCGTACTTGTGTTTTTTCCCGGTGTTGGTGGGCATGGTGAAGGGGCTGCGGGCGCCGGAAACGTCGCAGTTGGATCTGCTTCGCACGTACAATGCCAGCGGGTTACAGAGTTTTCTACGCCTGCGCCTACCGGCTTCGGTGCCGTATCTGTTCACCTCTCTCAAGGTAGGTATTGCGGCGGCATTGGTTGGCACAATTGTGGGTGAGCTGCCCACGGGGGCTATCAGTGGCCTCGGTGCACGCATCCTGATCGGCGACCAGTTTGGCACACCGTTGGCCATCTGGTCGGCGCTGTTTGCCGCCGCTGTGCTCGCCGGGGCGCTGGTAACGCTGCTTGATATGATCCAGCGCATCACGCTGAAACGCATGGGAATGGCAACATGAGTTGGCTGATCCTTGCACTACTGGCCTGGCTGGCCGGCTGGGCGCTGAATACTTGGCTGGCGCAGCGCGGCAGCAACCGGGCAGTGCGGATCGCGATCCCGGTGATCTTTGGCTTGACGCTGTTGGTCATATGGGAGGCGCTGGTGCGTGGCTTTGGCATCTCGCCCGTGATCCTGCCCGCGCCCTCGACCGTGGCACAGACGTTTGCAGCTTCTACCGACATCCTCTGGGTCGACTTCCATCAAACCGTGGTCAAAGGTGCGCTGCGCGGCTTTGCGATTGGGGCCATCGCGGCCTTTGTCGCGGCCGTCGCCATCGACCGCTCGGCCTTCCTCACCCGTGGCCTGCTGCCCATCGGCAACTTCGTGGCGGCTCTACCCATTGTTGGCATCGCGCCCATCATGGTGAACTGGTTCGGCTTTGACTGGCAGTCCAAGGCGGCGGTTGTGGTGGTCATGGTCTTCTTCCCGATCCTTGTGAACACGGTGCAGGGACTGAACGAAGCCTCGGCCATGCAGCGCGATCTGATGCGGACCTATGCTGCTGGCTATTGGCAAACCTTGTTCCGGCTGCGCCTGCCAGCGGCCATGCCGTTCATCTTCAATGGTCTGAAAATCGCTACGACCTTGGCGCTGATCGGGGCCATCGTTGCCGAATATTTCGGCTCACCCACGCGCGGCATGGGTTTTCGCATCTCGACCGGCGTGGGAAGCTTGAGCATCGACCTTGTCTGGGCTGAAATCGCCGTTGCTGCCTTGGCGGGCACGGCATTCTACGGCATCGTGGCCTGGATCGAAAAGCGGGTGACCTTCTGGCACCCGTCACAACGCGGATAAAAAACTGCAATCACCTTGGAGGGTATCATGAAGATCAAAGCAACATTCGGAGCCGCAGCACTATCGCTCGTCGCCGGTGCAGCCATGGCGGCAGATGACGTCACGCTGCAACTGAAGTGGGTCACGCAAGCCCAGTTCGCTGGCTACTATGTGGCCCTGGAAAAAGGGTTCTATGGCGAAGAAGACCTGAACGTCACCGTCAAGCCTGGCGGTCCTGACATCGCGCCCACGCAGGTGCTGGCCGGTGGCGGCGCCGATGTGACGGTGGAGTGGATGCCAGCCGCCCTGGCTGCCCGTGAAAAGGGTTTGCCGATGGTGAACATCGCGCAACCGTTCAAGTCGTCCGGCATGATGCTGACCTGTCGCAAGGATGCAGGGGTCGAGACCACCGAAGATTTCCCCGGCAAGACACTGGGTGTCTGGTTCTTTGGCAACGAATTCCCGTTCCTGTCCTGGATGAGCCAACTTGAAATCCCGACCGACGGATCGGATGCGGGCGTCGAAGTGCTGAAACAGGGCTTTAACGTCGACCCGATCCTGAACGGGCAGGCGGCGTGTGTGTCCACCATGACCTACAACGAGTATTGGCAGGTGATCGACGCAGGACTGTCGCCCGACGATCTGACCGTGTTCAAATACGAAGATAATGGCGTCGCAACGCTCGAAGACGGGCTCTATGTGCTTGAGGAGAACCTCACTGACCCCGCTTTTGAAGACAAGATGGTCCGTTTTGTCCGTGCCTCGATGAAAGGCTGGAAATACGCAGAAGAGAACCCGGACGAGGCCGCCGAGATCGTGTTGGAATATGATGAGACCGGGGCCCAGACCGAAAAGCATCAAAAGCGTATGATGGGTGAAGTGGCCAAGCTGACTGCGGGCTCGAATGGTGCGCTTTTGCCAGCAGATTACGAGCGCACCGTGCAGTCGCTGCTGTCGGGCGGGTCGGACCCTGTGATTTCCGCAGCACCCGAGGGTGCGTGGACGCATCAGATCACCGACAAGGCGCTTGGCGGGTCCTAAGAACAGTATCCGGGCCACCCCATCTCGGGTGGCCCGGTTTCGCTGACGGTGGTCCGTCATGCGATATGTCAATCCCGGTGCTCTGCCTGTGCGCTAGCCTGAACGGGTCAGCACAGGAAAAGGGAGAAGACAATGTCAGTCGCACGAGTGACCGAAATCATCGCCAGTTCCAACACCAGCTTTGATGACGCGGTAGAGCAGGGTGTGAAACGCGCCTGCGAGACGCTGAAAAATGTCGAGGGCGCGTGGGTTCAGGACCAGAAAGCCATTGTCCAGGACGGCAAGATCGCTGAATACCGGGTGAACCTGAAGGTGACATTCATCCTGCAATGACACGGGGTTTCACGCGCAACAAAAACGGCCAGCCTACGGGTTGGCCTTTTTTGTCGCACAATGTGGACTTGATCAGTGTGTGCTCCATCTCGTCACCCAACAAACGGAGCGCGCATCACATGACACATATGGAAAACCTGCAACCGAACCTTGATGAACAAGCACGTCAGGACGCCCGATATCATGCGGCACTGACGTCAATCAATCGGGCCAAGATGGAGCGGGAGCGCCAAGGATACATCGTGATGTCGGCCGCGATGAACTATGGCGAAGATGCGCTTGGCGACGGCTGGTTTGGCAAGGTCAGTCACGCGGCAAAGCTGTTCATGATCGCGTTTACATGCGCGCTGCCCGTGGTGTTTGTTTGGGCGTATCTGCTCTAGTCCATGCCTCGGATCGTTCGAGCGTGATGCTATTGAGCAAACGCTAGTGCGTCCAAGTCCCGCGCCGGTTGGTCGCGAAGTTTTCGCCATATCCGCCGGGACGGATATTTGCCTTGCGCTTGTTGGGCTCCTGGACCTGAGCGTCGATGCCATGTTCCTTGGCGTAGTCCAGTGCAGCCTCTTTCGTGTCAAATGACATACTCACCTGCGCCTGTGTGTCCGAAGACGACGCCCAGCCCATCAGCGGATCCACTGACCGGGCAGACGTCGGTGGAAATTCCAGCACCCAGTGCTTGGTCTTGGCTGTACCAGACGACATAGCCGTCTTGGCTGGCTGGTAGATGCGTGCGCGCATTTTGGTTCTCCGGCAATCGACAGCACACATATCGTCAATCGAACGCCACAGGGCAAGGTGTGATTTCGCCTCACCACGCAGGTCCGAGGTGACATTTGCATAGAATGGCGGCGCGGCCCAGACCGCTGCGGACATTGCCCGCGCTGCCGTCGAAAAGCGACTGGGACGCAAGTAAAAAACGCTCGCGAATACGACGGCCGATAACAGATCGCTCAAAGTTCAGACGGGCATTTTGCAGCGTCGGGAGGCGAAGTTGAAGGCGGACGGCCTGCAAATTTGAATCCGACTTGGCTTACCGCCGACACCGATTGAACCGTCACAATTGTGACAGTGCTGGCAATTGTGACGAGTGACGCCAGACCTTGCGTTATCCATTGACTGCTCCACCTTTGCACAATGGCTTGGAACGCTGAACCGCATCTCAACTGGATCCTGACCCATGGTCGCATGAAAGGTCTTCAGGTCCTTGTTGACGGTCTTGGCCTGCGGTTGCGGGATGAAGGGATGGCGTTGATGCGCGTGCGGCTTGGGATGCGGACAACACATCCTTTGACTGCTGCGCTCAGTTTTCTTTGGGAACATGGTGGTGGTCCCATCGTCCAGTTCACAGCGCCGCAAGGGCTGGAGACGCGATCCTCCTATGTGGGCAGTCCGATGGAATATATCGGGCAGACCCGAAAACCGTTCCGGCGCGGCCTTCGGGAACCACTCGGGCCAGAGGATCACGTCGTGTTGCACGAATTGCAGCGTCGCGGGGGGACCGACTATTATGGTGTTCCGCTTGATTTCGTTGAGGGGGCCGGGGGCATCTTGATGCTGGTGTCCGAAGACCCGGAGGGGTTTGCCGAGGATGATATCGTTCTGATTGATACGCTTGCGACGGCCATTGCCCCGATTGCCGAGGCGCACGGCAATTTCCATCTCGCGACCGCCATTGCCCAAAGCTACCTCGGCCCCCGGACGGGGCAGCGCGTACTGGACGGCCAGATCACACGGGGTGATATCGAACAGACTGAAGCGGCCATTCTGTTTTCAGACATTCGCGGGTGGACCGCGCTGAATACGACCCAATCAGCCGAGCACGCCCTCGACGTCGCCAACCGCTATTTCGAAGTCATGTCGGATGCCATCGACAATAACGAAGGCGAAATTCTGAAATTTCTGGGTGACGGTGTGCTGGCGCTCTTTCCCTCGGATGGGACTGACGCGGGGCAGGTGAAGGCTTGCCGTCAAGCGATCAGTGCCGCCCATGCGGCCCTTGGCATCGCCAAACTTGCCGATTTGCCAGTGCCCTTTGGCACAGGCATCCATTATGGAGCGTTGCTTTATGGCAATGTGGGTGCGCGCGAGCGGATCGATTTTACTGTATTGGGCCAGTCGGTGAATATCGCCAGCCGGGTCGAGGCGTTTTGCGGACGCTTGGACGAACCGGTGCTGATCTCTGCCCCGGTGGCCCGCATCGCCGGGGTAGCCACACGCCATGTCGGCACTGAAGTGTTGAAAGGGATGGATACGCCAATGGCGCTACATGCGCCGATTGGAACCTGACTGTCACGTCCTGCGCTCACCCGTATTCACCCATTTCAGCAAGTGGGTCTGCCACAGCGTAGGAACACAGCCGATTATTGCGGCTTGAGCGTCCACTCCTGTCACGAACTGGCAGCAGCGCCCCTTGCATCAGGACACCTGCACAACAGATAAACGTGCATGGCCTACGCACACACCGATTCCTCCGAACCCGTCACCTATCTCGCCAACCCGGCCGAGGATGTCCGCACCCGTCTGAAACTCGAAGGCGGCAAGCAACTGGTGATGAACACAGAATTCCAGCCCGCAGGCGACCAGCCCACGGCGATCAAGGAATTGAGCGCAGGCGTCATGGGCGGCGACCGCGATCAAGTGCTCTTGGGCGCAACGGGCACCGGTAAAACCTACACCATGGCCAAGGTGATCGAGGAAACGCAGCGCCCGGCCATTATTCTAGCGCCGAACAAGACCCTCGCGGCCCAGCTCTATGGCGAGTTCAAAGGGTTCTTCCCCGACAACGCCGTCGAATACTTCGTGTCCTACTACGACTACTACCAGCCCGAAGCCTATGTCGCGCGGTCCGACACCTACATAGAAAAAGAAAGCCAGATCAACGAACAGATCGACCGCATGCGCCACTCGGCCACGCGGGCGCTGCTGGAACGCGACGACGTGATCATCGTGGCGTCCGTCTCGTGCATCTACGGCATCGGCAGCGTTGAGACCTACGGGGCGATGACGCAGGACCTCAAGGTCGGCAAGGAATACGACCAGCGACAGGTTATCGCGGATCTGGTGGCGCAACAATACAAACGCAACGACCACGCCTTCCAACGCGGCAGCTTCCGGGTGCGGGGCGACAGCCTCGAAATCTTCCCGGCCCACCTCGAAGACCGGGCGTGGAAACTGTCCTTCTTCGGTGAGGAACTGGAATCGATCACCGAATTCGACCCGCTCACTGGCGAAAAATGCGACACGCTCGACCACATCCGGGTCTACGCCAACTCGCACTACGTGACCCCGAAGCCAACGATGAACCAAGCCATCATCGGCATCAAAAAAGAACTCAAGGTCCGGCTCGATCAACTGGTGGGCGAGGGCAAGCTGCTCGAAGCGCAGCGGCTCGAACAACGCACCAACTTCGACCTTGAGATGCTGGAAGCAACGGGCGTCTGCAACGGCATCGAAAACTACTCGCGCTACCTCACGGGCCGCGCGCCGGGTGAACCGCCCCCCACGCTTTTCGAATTCATCCCCGACAACGCCATCGTCTTTGCGGATGAAAGCCACGTCTCGGTCCCCCAGATCGGCGGCATGTACAAAGGCGACTACCGGCGCAAATTCACGCTGGCAGAACACGGCTTCCGGCTGCCCTCCTGCATGGACAACCGCCCGCTGAAGTTCGAGGAATGGGACGCCATGCGCCCCCAATCCGTCTTCGTCTCGGCCACCCCCGCGGCATGGGAGATCGAACAGACGGGTGGCGTCTTCACCGAACAGGTCATCCGCCCCACCGGCCTGCTGGACCCCCCTGTCGAAATCCGCCCCGTGGAAATGCAGGTCGACGATCTGCTGGACGAGGTGCAAAAGGTCGCCAAGCAAGGCATGCGCACGCTCTGCACCACGCTGACGAAACGCATGGCCGAAGACCTGACGGAATACATGCACGAACAGGGCATTCGGGTGCGCTACATGCACTCCGACATTGACACGCTGGAACGGATCGAAATCCTGCGCGACCTGCGGCTTGGCGCCTTCGACGTGCTGATCGGCATCAACCTGCTGCGCGAAGGGCTCGACATCCCCGAATGCGGCTTGGTCGCGATTTTAGATGCGGACAAGGAAGGGTTCCTGCGGTCCGAGACGTCGCTGGTCCAAACCATCGGCCGGGCGGCAAGGAACGCCGACGGCCGCGTGATCATGTACGCCGATAAGGTCACGGGTTCGATGGAGCGCGCACTGGCCGAAACCAACCGCCGCCGCGCCAAGCAGGAAGCCTATAACAAAGAACACGGCATCACGCCCGAGACGGTGAAGAAAAACGTCGAGGATGTGCTGGCGGGCCTCTACAAAGGCGACACGGACATGAACCGCGTCACCGCCCAGATCGACAACCAGATGGCGGGCGGCAACCTCCAAGCGGTTCTGGACGGGTTGCGCGCCGATATGCGCAAAGCAGCCGAGAACCTGGAGTTCGAAGAAGCCGCACGGCTGCGGGACGAGGTGAAACGGCTGGAAACGGTGGACCTCGTCGTGGCCGACGATCCGCTCGCACGGCAATACGCGGTTGAGAAGGCCGTGGACGACGCGCACAAGGCGTCGGGTCGGTCAACGGCGGGGCGGGCTGGTCAACGCGGTGGGAATGTGAAGCGGCGGAAGCGGTAGTAACGTAAGAAATTAGGAAATATTTGCAGCGCGAACATACAAGCCCAAAACACGTTTAGCAGCTGCTACTTCGTCGTCGTCAAGCATATCCGTCAGCTTGTTGTCTGTAAAATAGTAGGGTTGTCCGTAGACACCTTGAGGTGGAAGAATTCGAAATGTTTCAAATACTTCATCCGTCAGTTCATTGCGTCGAAACGCATGCTTTACCGAGGCACCTTTGTGCTCACAATCTTGCAGAAATTCTTGAAGCGTCAAAAAGTATTCTCCAGTAACATATTACTGGAGCCCGTTTAAACCACGATCATAGTTGCCGCAACCGATTCAGGCGGCACGCAGCTCGAAGTTCAGCATCAACGGTTCACTTTCCACCTTGAACGGTGGTTCGCTTGCACCATCCCATTGCTCAAAGAATCCTTTTGGAGCAGCTGGAAGTGCGAAAAAATCGTACCCATCCTGCTGGTAGGCGAGCACAGTGTGACTAATACGACGGCGCACATCTTGCACGGTCCGACCGCGCACGCACAGGTCGTGCTCAAGGCACTGACCTATGTAGATGTCTGCCTTAGGGTAAATCAGTACCCTCAAAGTCTCCGTCGTATTCATGCTTTGCTCCAAAAAAACGTAAGCAGCGCCGCACTAAGCGACGCCTTGTATAGAGTCAACTCGAGTTTCATAATTTGGTTGCCCGCCTGTTAAAGTCCGCTTCGGTCTTTTCGACTCATTAAGATACGAACTGCCTCTTCGAGAACCTACACGATGAAACAGAATCTCACAAACTTTTTTACCAAAACCAAAGGGACGCGCGGTACTTTGCTGCAAACGCAACACATCTCTTAGCGACCGCAACTTGGGTAACCTACCCATCAACTAGCCGACCAAGACGCGGAACCGGTAGGAGAAAATCACCTGCTTTATTCCTCGGTTCATCTTCAAAAATACAGCACAACAACAATCCGGTTCCACCACCTTCAACCGCACATCCCAATGGACTAGAAAGGCACGCCACGGCTGGTGCACAAGGCGATCAATCTGGCCTAGCGGCATCTCTAGGCAGAGGCCGACTTCCCACCGGAAAGCGCTCTTGGCGAAAACACGCGCATTACACCGACATCCATGCTCTGAGGCAATCGCGCACCCCAAACCGGTCAAAGCGCCCGTCAGGTAGACCGCTCCTCATCTCCTCAGACTAACCGCTCTCAAAACACCCCCGCCACCTCATACATCACCGGTTCAAACCGCGTGCACAGCCCCGCTATCTCGCGGTTGCGGTCCCGCATCTCGTCCGTCCGCAGCATCGCCTGAAAATCCTCGCGCCGCGCCCACTGCGAGTAATTGGCGATCCGCGTCTGCGCGTCGTTCACATGCAATCCGGCTGCAATGAACCCCGGCTGGTGCGAGATGAAGTCAGCGTATGCCCCCTGTAGCTTGTCCAGCAGGTCGGCACAGGTGCCAGGGGAACATTCGAACGTGGTGATGACGGTCTGGCAATTGGCGGCGGGATCAATTTTGAGCATCTGTCTTCTCCTACACATCCATCATAGCAGAAATTGGTGCCGCACAAAAAAAACGCGGCCCCCTTTCGGACGCCGCGCCAAATCTCAAACGGGTAGGGTGGGGCTTTATCCCACCAGCCCCTTACACCAGAGCGATGTTCACTGCGCTCTCGCGGCCGTCACGGCCGGATTCCAGGTCAAAAGTGACCTTCTGGTTGTCTGCCAGACCGGTCAGACCGGAACGCTCGACGGACGAGATGTGGACGAACACGTCCTTGTCGCCGCCATCAGGAGCGATGAAACCGAAACCTTTGGTGGTGTTGAACCATTTCACTGTGCCAGTGGCCATGTGATATCTTCCTTCAATTGATACCGCTCACAGGATGCAGCGGTCCGGCGTAGTCGTCATGATCGAGAGACTGCGTGCCGTGAGGAAAAACAGAACATCGAGTAGAATAGCTATGCGCGCCCGCCCTGACAGCTTCGGAGCCAAAGCACAAGCATTTTCGATTGTACCTGACCGACGTGTCCAGGTGTGTACCAGGCCCAAAACTGCGCTACCATCATGCCATGCGTATTATTTTTCCTCTTATCTTTCTCACCACACCAGCCCTCGCATGGGAGTTCACACCAACCCCCATCTGCACTCTCTCACACACCGAACCGACGGTTGACATCGCGGTCACCTACGACCACGCCACCCGCCTCTATGCCATCGCGGTCACGAGCCCCGACGGCTGGCCCGACGCAGCCGCCTTCTCCATGCGCTTTGATGGCGCCCGGCCTAACACGATCTCGACAACGCGCCACAGCACAGAAGCGAATACACTCATTGTCACCGATGTCGGCTTTCGCAACGTGCTGGACGGGCTCGAATTCAACGCAACCGCCACCGCTTTCACTCAAACCGCCGCCGTCACCGTCTCGCTAACGGGCGCGGCACCCGAAGTGCAGAAGTTCCGCGCCTGCGCCACTGCGCCCGTCGCCTGACACGTCAGGAATACCCGACTACGGCGCAGTCCTTCGACGTGCTAAGATAGCTTCATATTTTCATAGCCCCGCAGACCATCGCGAGGCCCTCATTCAAGGGCTTTCAAATGGACCATATTGTTTTTGGATTTGCTTTTACTTTCGTGACAGCACTGGTTGTCATCGCAGGCGACTACGTGCTGAAACTGGCCGCCGACGGGAACCAACCCGTGTGGTCGGTCCTCGTCCTGCTCGGTGTCGCGCTTTATGGCGTATCGGCGTTTTTCTGGTTCTACGCCATGCAGCATGTCACGCTGGCGCAAGCGGGCGTGGCGTATTCCATGCTCACGCTTATCGCTCTGGCGCTGATCGGCGCGCTCCATTTCGGTGAAACGCTGCACGCTCGGGAATATGCAGGTCTTGGCTGCGCCCTGTTGGCGATGGTCCTGATGAGCCGTCTGGCCTAGAAATCAAAGATGTCGCCCAACAAGTCGCCCATCCCCTTTTTGCGCCGACCACGACGCTGATCATACCGGCGATCGCCGCGGTCATCATATCCACGGTCGTCATAGTCTCTGTCTGGCTGTGCGCGAGGGGCTTCGGGTGGTGGAGGGGGAGCGGAATAGGCGGCTGCGCGTTCGATGATCTTGTCCAGTTCACCCCGGTCCAGCCACACACCCCGACACTGCGGGCAGTAGTCAATCTCGACCCCGCTGCGGTCGGTGATGACAAGGGGCGTTCCGTCGATAGGGCATTGCATGGGCGTCTCTCTCCAAAAATGGCTCCCATCCCATATAGGGTTGACCGGTCCTCACCGCAGGGCAGACCGCCGAAAAAAGGCGAATCCCTGATCCTAATCAATTGTTAACCATGTCCGGGCCACGGTCACTGCTTGTTAACAAAATAAGACAAACCCGTGATGCGCCTTCTGCTGACCCTCTTGTTACTGGCGCTTGCGCCAGGCGCGCAGGCCGGTGCGTGGTTGCAAGAGCACAAAAAAGGGTTCCTGTCATATAGCGGGGTCTATGAAGAAACCGGGCGGCTCGACGGAACGCTTTATGCCGAGTACGGACTGCGGCCCAAGCTCACACTTGGCGCCAAGGTCGACGTGGATATGACGCTGGGGCGTTTGGGCGAAGGCACAGCGTTTGTCTTCATGCGCAAACCAATTCCGACCGGTAAGCGGGACTACAAACTGGCCTACGATATCGGGATTGGCAGTACATTTGGCCTTGCCATGGATCCGTTGCTGCGCACCGGCCTCAGCTATGGGCGCGGGATCAGCCTGGGGGAGCGTCATGGCTGGGTGGCGATTGACGGTGCGGTCGAATGGGCGATCGACGAAGGTGCAAACACGCTGAAACTGGATTCAACTGTTGGCCTTGCGCTCAATGACAAGTTCAAGGTGATGATGCAGGTCTTTGTCACCAGCGCGGACGGGAACACATCTGCAACCATTGCCCCATCGGTGATCTGGCAGCCCAAACCCGATGGGGCAAGTTTTGTCCTGGGCCTTGAGGACGAGGATGGAACCCTCGCCCTCAAACTGGGTATGTGGCGGTCCTTCTGACCGCCGCGACGGTCAGCCGCGGTCCATCCGAACGGTTGCCCTGACCGATCCACTCATATCTTCGCTGAACTCCAGTGTGAAAGCGTCTTCGTTTGAACCGGCCCGCCCACGCGCGACAGGCGCTTCATAGCGTCGCTGGTTCGAACTGTTGCGCAAGTCGTCAGTCAGCGCGACAGAGTCCACGAACTGGCAATAGCTTTCAAAGGGCAGCTTATTGTCTGTCTCGATTGTCCAGATGCGGCTTGGCGTACTCTGGGTGTGTGCAATGACTTGCGGGTTTTCAGCACTTTCGCGCACGTTGTGGTACGAGTTCCCCTTGAACCAGACAGAACGGTTCCGATCATAGTCCAGGTCGGCAAAGCTGGTGTCGACGCGTTCTGCACGGTCAATCTGGCCATTGATGGACTGGAAGCGGTTTCCCGTCACCGTCACGCCATTCAGGAAGTGGCCTGCCCCGTGCGGTTTGATCACCAGATAGCTGAACCATGGCGCAACATTGCCCGACAGGAACACATTGTCCGTCATGCTGAATGAGCTGAAGGAAAAGCCGGACGTGAACGCCGGAGTGGGGTCGCGCTCATTTGTCCATTCGATAAAGCAGTTGTCGACATAGTTCCCGGTGATCACGGTGGCCGTGTAGTTGTCCTGCAGGACCGCCCCTGCGGTGCGGACGCCATCCTGCACCCCATCGCCTTGGAAAAAGTGGTTGCCCTTGATCAGGTGGTTCCTGCCAGCCAGCACCATGAAATGGCGGAAGCGTGTCGCGCGACAATCGCGGATCTTTGCGTCGTTTGAATTGATGTTGAACCCGATGGTCGTGCGGTCCGAAACGTCGAGGGAATCTTCGGAAGACAGGAACTGACACCGATCCATCAGGAAACCCTGACACCCACCACCGATGGATGTAATTCCACGATCCTTTGGGCGGCTGATAAAGCATTCCTGCAATTCGAATGTCGCCCCGGCGGGGGCCAGCATGATACCGCTGCTTTTCCCGTTACACTGAAACTCGATGTTCGACATGTTGAACTTCGTCAGCTTTGAAAAGCCACCAAAGTCGATCAGGTAGTCAAACCGCTCAAAGGTGAAGGTCTGCGTCCCGTCGGCGTCAAAAAGTGGCGCGTTCAGGGTCAGGGTGCCTGCTCCCACGTTCTTGCTTCGAACATAGACTTCGCGACCCACACCATTGCCCGTGACAAGCGCGCCGACTGGTACGTTCGCGATGTTGATCACGTTGCTCAACGTGCGGCTATCGGACGAGCTATAGGTGGCCTGACTTGTAACCGTTTCGCTGCCCCAATCATCGCCCAGCGCCTCGAACTGCCCGTTCCGGATCACACGGCGCGTGTTGTATTGATCGCGGTTCGGGACGGCTGCTTGCATGTCGATGGGTTCGAACACTGCAATGCGGCGCCCACCCATATCCAGGCTTTCGTGGTCGACACCATTCAAAAGCGCCTGGAACGCTTTTTTGAAAGCCAGAGCCTCGTCGCCAAAGGCCTCAATGTAGGTCGGCAGATCATAGCTTTTGCGCAACAGGAGCTCCCTGTCGTCGGGCATGCTCAGCGTGCCTTCAAACTTGACCAACTCGTCCAGCGTCACGTCATTCTCAAGCCGGAACACGCCCTCTGGAACCAGGATGGTCCGGCCGTTGGCAGCCGCGTTGGCCGCGTCAAAGGCTGCACTGTCATCTGTCGTGCCATCGCCTATGGCACCAAAGTCGCGGACGTCCACAACGGACATGATGTCCCGCAGGAAAACGGACGTGATGTCTTCGATCACGATGTCATCAATGCGGACGATACCACCGTTCGGACCCGTCAGGTCTAAGCCGAAATGCCCATAAACTGCGTCGGCTCCCAACACCAGATCCACGCCGGATCGGTTGCCCGCGCCAATGATCGCTGAGACCTCGACCACTTCGCCATAGTTGGTGAGGGTCACGCTGTCCCCGACAGTATCAACACCGGGCACCGCGGTTCCATTCGCCAGCGCTGCATAGCCCGCAACCTGCACTGATGGCAGGCTGCCACTGATGGCCTTCAGGCGGACAGTCACACGCAGGTAGCAACCGGGCAGCAGAGGGGTTTCGCCCATGTACCGAACACGGGTGGTGTTCGATACTTTTTGCAATTCAAGACAACCGCCAAAATCCTGATCCGCCGGTACAAACGCCGCGTTGGGCGCGTTCTGGTAGGTGTCAGAGCCCGGCGTGCCATCGCCGCTCGACCAGACATCCAAACCGTTCGCAAAGGCTGGGGGCATCAGCAGCACGCCATCAGTAATTGCCTTGTTCATCCATTCATCCCTTTTCCGCAGGGGGCCGAAGCAGCCCATGTCACGCAGTCAACCTGAACCCAGCCGGAAGGCCCGACTGTCACGGGCAAGGGAAGTATCAACAACGGGTTAACGGGGGCCGACAGGACCGTGCGGCGCAGCGGGCTCATGCGCAACGCGCCACCCAATTGTTACAGGGGCTCACATCCATTGCACCGGGGCTGGCATGGCGGTTGGGCGGTCACAACCTATATTGGTGCAAGTGCAGCAAAGCTCTTTGCAACCGCAGCGAGGTGGACCATGCCAAAACAATCCCGTCCCAAGGTTGTCATCATCGGCGCAGGCTTCGGGGGCCTAGCCGCGGCCGGTGCGCTTAAACACGCACCTGTCGATATCAAGATCATCGATCGCCGGAATTATCACCTGTTTCAGCCCTTGCTTTATCAGGTGGCGACGGCAGACCTGTCACCGGCAGACGTGGCATGGCCCATCCGCGGCATCTTTTCGGGGCAAAAGAATGTGTCTGTTGCGCTGACCGAAGTGCTGGATGTGGACAAGGACAGCCAGCAAGTCATCACGGGCGAAGGACGGTTCGACTACGATCACCTGATCGTCGCCTCGGGTGCGCATCACTCCTACTTCGGGCGGGACGAATGGGAAAAGCACGCCCCCGGCCTCAAGCGGATCATCGACGCAACCGAGATTCGCAAACAGGTGCTTATGGCCTTTGAACGGGCCGAAATTTCGAACTCGGACTCCGAACAGCGTCGCCAACTGACCTTTGTGGTTGTCGGCGGCGGCCCCACCGGGGTCGAAATGGCTGGGGCTATCGCCGAATTGGCAAACCATGCGCTTGCGGCAGACTTCCATCGCATCAACTCGCGTGATGCCCGCATCATCCTGATCGAAGCAGGCCCGCGTGTGCTTGGTACCTTCCCGGAAAACCTCTCCAACAAGGCGCACACGTCACTCGAAAAACTGGGGGTCGAGGTGATGGTCAACACCCGTGTTGAAGACATCACCGAAGCGGGCGTACAGCTGTCTGACACCTTCATTCCATCGGCCTGCAAGGTCTGGGGGGCCGGAGTTGCGGTGAAAAACGTGGGTCGGTGGCTTGATGCGCCGACAGATCGCACCGGTCGTGTGGCCGTGACCGACACTCTCTGCCTGCCGGGCCACCCAAATGTCTACGTGATTGGGGACGCCGCCCAAGTGCCTTGGAAGGACGGCCTCGACGTGCCTGGTATCGCACCGGCTGCTAAGCAGGGCGGGAAATACGTTGGCAAACGGATCGCTGCGCAGGCCGCAGGTCAGCCACATGACCGGCCCTTCCGCTACCGACACGCTGGCAATCTGGCCACCATCGGACGGCACGCGGCAGTCATCGACTTTGGTAAACTGCAACTCTCGGGCTTCGTGGCGTGGTGGCTGTGGGGGATCGCGCATATCTACTTCCTGATTGGTGTGCGCAACCCGATCTTCGTCGCGATGAACTGGTTCTGGTCCTATCTGACTTTCTCGAAGGGGGCGAGGCTGATCACTGGACTAAGCCCACTCCGTGCGGACCGTGATACGGAACCGGAAACGTCCGTGCGCGCTGCCGAGTAGCCGCGGCCCGGCGTTGCGACCAAAGTCAAGGTGATCTGCAACCGTGTGCGTGATATGTTCAACGAAGGAGGACGTGGACATGCGCACACAGATCATGGCGATGTGCCTGATTGCACTGGCGAGCGTCACACAAGCCGACGAACGACCCGCCACCATCGAAGACGAGCTGGGTATTCTCAATCCGCAGGACACGGGCCGGGAAATGCTGACCCGCAAGATCGAGATGGGGGTCATCGATTCAGTGACCTGCTCTCTGGGCATCAATGTCACCAAGAATGACAATCATGAACTTGCGCGCGAACTTACCAGAAAATGCGCCGAAGCTGGGTACACCAAGGCAATGACCTGGTTGAGCCAGCTTGAGAACAATGGCCTGGGCGGCGACTACAACCCGGATGCCTCCGCAGAGTGGGATCGCCGCGCCGCCGAAGCAGGTGATCCGGTCGGGCGGTTCAACCACGGGCTCAACCTCATGCGTGGTCACGGCATTGCCCAGAACGAAGCCTTGGGCCGACGCTATGTCGATCAAGCGGCAGAAGACGGGCTGGACATCGCCAAACGTCTGCAAGGCGCTGACTATGATCTGGACGAGGTGACGCCGGATGCGGACAACTGGAAATACGCGCCGCTTTTCTAAAGGCACTGCTTAGGCGATGCTACGAGACACCGGCGGAAATGTCTGGCTCGGGCTGTCCTGACCAAGTAAACACCCAAGTGTCCCCCTGCCGGACATTCTGGATCATATGTGGGCGAAATGCGGCAAGGCACGCGCCACCGGATCGCCGAACCGACGGAAACAGAAAACCGTTTGATCCGGCAGTCATGTACCGAGCAGCCAAGCGCTGGCCCGCTGGATACCCGACAATGGGATCGGGGTGCAGTTCGGTCTCCAGATTGGCCCGGTTCAGATCATGAAACTCGGTGGCGAAGGACGCGTTCAGTTCCCGATACGCCGTCACATTGTCGTAGACACCTGTGGCGTGCAGCTCCTGCGTCAGATGCCATCCGACCTCAGACTGCGCCGTTTCAACCCGATCCGGGCCCCATGTCGCATACCATGCGCCGCGCTCCGGTCCGCTGAAACGGTTTCCGGTCTCGCGCGTGTAACAAAAGGCAGCGTTGATATAGGTCCAGCCATAGCCGTGATGCTCTGTCACCAACTCGTCCGGGTGAACGCCTGCCGGAATGAACCCGGGTAAGCCGCGGCGTGAGGACGAGCAGCCCTCCAGCTCTGCAAGAAAGGCAAGATCATCCTCGTCATCGGCCAACGGGGCCAGTGCAGGTTCATTGATATACGCGGTCGAGATCAGGCGCGTTGTTGTGGCTTCGACAAAGGGGCGCACCTGAATGTCAGACACATCGCTCACACGCCGCCCCGCAGCGCATCGATGTGGCGTCGAACAGACATCATCGCGGGGATGCCCCCAGCGATCATCCGGTCAATCGGGGCCTGTCCGGCAAAGGCCAGACCGGCGTTTGGCTGCTTTGGCCAACCCGCCTCTAACGGTCCGTTGAACAGCAGGCGCAGTCCCTTGAAAATGCCGATCAACAGGCTCGCGCGCATCATCTTGTCCTGATCAAGATTGCCCTTGAAGGCTCCCGCTTTCATCCGGCTCCACGTGGCCGTGGGCACATCAAACAAGGCGGCCGCTTCGGCATTGGTCAGGGACCACGCCTCTGCAACCCGCACGATGGCTTTGACCACCGTGGCAATCCGCTGCGGGTCGCTCAGCGGGGCGATGATTTGCGGGTGCTCAACATGTTGCGCGGCATGGATCATATTGGTATCCTCAAAAGATACATTAATACTTATCATATGATGAGGGCGATTTCAAGTATCACCGCAGCTTTTGGGACGGACAGGTCAAGATTGAGCAAATGGCCTAAAAACCCTGATCGCACCCACGGTGAGGCCCGATGTCACGCGCTCACGCCAGGCGCATCCAAAAGCTGAACACCGCTGATCTTCCAGCCATCCGCTGTTTCGACCATGCTGTAGGCCAGAAAATGCGTCACGCCGTCCGCATCCTCAATCCGGACCGTCTGTATGTACCCGCCAGCCTCTTCGCGCAGATCCAGATAGGTCACATCAGCCGGGCGCCACACCATGGGATAGCCTTGTGTCACCATGCGGCCGAAATTCTCTGGCGTGCGGAAAATGCCCCGGATCGACGGCGCGGCAAAGGTGAAGGCCTGTGCGAAATCATCCGCTTTGAAGGCTTCGATCTGGTCGGAAATAACCCCCTCGATCTCGGTTCCCTGCGCCATTGCAGCCCCGGCCAGGCCAACGGCAAAAACCATTCCCATCATCCACTTGCGCATTTCTCATCTCCCCTAGGTTTTAAAAAAACCTAGAACGGCATGGAAATTGGACAATGCCGGGGAGCGAACAACAGCAAGCGTGCTGCCGCCGTGCGGCGCTTCCACACACAAAAACCTACATCAGCAAGGAACCTTCAAATGCCTTCAAACAGGGGCGCACGGAGAGCATCGTATCAGGGCCGTGGCGTGCCAGTTCCGGGAAAAGGTCAACAAGCTCTGCGTGGCAGCCTCTTTCAGCATCGGTGATGTGATCACCGACAAAAAAGCTCTCCAACAAGGCATTGCCGGAAAACACAATTTCATGCTGCTCGAACATGAAATGGACATACGTCACCGTGGCGCAGGGTTCCCGGAAAATCTGGTCGCCATCACACAAGTGCTTCGCCGCGCACAAAACCTCGCGCGAGTGAAACAGCAACTCGCATTTCCAGCCGGACAAAAGCACGCGATGCTGGGGCGACAGCCTCAGTGCCTGGCTGTTTCCGATACTGCCGGGCCGGAAATGTATCGGTGCGTTTGAGCCAAGCCCGTTGACCGTCCGCTGTCCAAGCCATTTGATCGGTTGCGACCCGCGATCCAGTGTCATGACGCAGTCCCCCACCGTCAGATGCTCGACAGGCACATCACCATTGGGCGTCCTGATCGGCGTGCCTGCGGCAAAGCAGGCAACCGTGACACTCCCGATGTTCAGATAGACAAAGCTGCGCCCATTGGGCAGCGTGACATTGCCGCCTGCTGATCCGGGAAAGAACGGCGTGAATGTCGACCCTTCGGGTAGAATCATCGAATCTGTGCCGCTCCCGCCTTCGACAAAGGTGGTGTTCAAACCGGCAAAGATAACGTCGTCACCCTCGCCACCGTTCAGGTTCCCGCTTCCATCCTCGCCAAAAAGCGTGTCGTTCCCTTCGCCCCCGCTGAGGTTGTTGTTGCCGCCCCCGCCCGACAGCACGTCGTCACCTTCGCCACCATCAATGTTATTGCTTCCGACACCGCCTATCAGGGTGTCGTTACCTTCTCCCCCGCGCATGCCTCCACCAAGACTGCCGTCATCCGTGAAGATGTCATCGCCGCTGCCACCGGTGTAGCCCGACGCGTTCAGCCCAACTGAGCCGCTGGCATCGCTGTCACCATCATTGCCGACAAACTCCACGAACTGGCTGAATGATCCGGACGTGAGGTCAGAGTCGGCATAGGTGGTGGTGATGCCGGACGCTGTGTCTTCGAAGCTGATTGAGCTATCCGTCAGGGTGATGTTGATTGTGCTGCTGATGCCCGACGCGTCGATCGTGCTGTCCTGGCCAATGTCCAAGGCCGTCCAGAAAGCGGCATTGGTGATGTCAGAGTCCGTGATCGTTAAGAAAACAGGCATGTAGCACCTCATGGTGTTGCCAAGAAGCCGACTGGCGCGCCAGACGCGCCTTTCACATGTTCGAGTGGTTCAATTCTTTGCCTCTAATTCAACCAGAGCAAGAACCAAAGGCAAGGGCTATACGTTTGCGCGAATTCCCACCGAAACCTGACCCAATACGCACGATGTGCAATCGTGTGATCACGACCAAGCCCGGGCAAATCGGTACAGTCGCCCTCTACGCCCAGCTTCGGTACGCCCAGCTTCGGTACGCGCGGCGCAGACGCGTTCAAAGCGCCGCGCACCCCGCACGAAAATCAACATACCCGCCAAGACCATTTCGGGCTGCCGAGACGCAATTTGTGCAAGACGGCAAGAACCGGCTGGCATTCGTTCGCACTTTCGGCTGCCGCGTGCCAAGCATGCCTTCAACGGTGGTGTGTACACCCTGTTTTCTGTCAAAGTGGCGTTGCGCGAAACAAAACGGATGAGACCATGATCGAACTCAAGTTTGATGGGGATGTCACCGGTGAAAGGCAGGCCGTTTTCGAACGATCCGCACAGCGTTGGGATCAGGTTGTGAATACCGGCTTCGATCCGATCGACATCGACGGCGACATCTTAACTGGCGTGCGCATTGACGTGTCGATCCAACCCATCGACGGCGCAAACGGCGTTCTGGGTCAGGCGGGCCCGACCATCTTGCGGCAGGGCAATGAATTGCCCCTTGCCGGGATCATGGAGTTTGACCGGGCCGATGTCGCCACCCTTGAGGCCGGAGGACGTTTCGAAGATGTCATACTCCATGAAATGGCCCACGTTCTGGGCTTTGGAACGCTATGGAGCAGAAAAAATCTGCTCCAAGGAACGGGGACAATGGACCCCCGGTTTATCGGTGCCTCATCCGCAAGGGAATTTGCGGCCCTTGATCCGCAGGGCGGCAGTGCCGTCCCTGTTTCAAACACGGGTGGCGCGGGCACCCGCGAAAGCCATTGGCGAGAGTTGGTGTTCGGTGACGAGCTGTTGACCGGGTTCCTGTCAGGCAGCGAACGCCCGCTCAGTCGGCTGTCGGTCGCCTCGTTCGAGGATCTTGGCTACGAGGTGGACTACAGCAGCGCGGACCCGTTCGATCTGCCCGATTTCCGGGCCCTTGCCATGATGGGGATCACCGAGGCTGTTCGGATTTGCGACCTGTGCAGAATGGGACGAACCGAACCGGTTGTGCACGGCATGACGTCCGGCTGACAGATTGACTGCCTTCACACGGAATCTCCGATGCTCGGACCAGCGGCTTTGGGCGCAGGTGTCGATCACTTGTCCAAGGTCTGCTGCTGCATCATCGGGAAAACGATCATCTAAAAACCCTTCTCGAACCAGGCTCGGGTCGCATCGTTGGCTGGTAGCAAAGTCTCGATACGCAGATCGTCAAGGGTTGCGTCGGCACTCATGCCAATCGTTGCTATGAGAGAGAACAGCTCCAAAACGTAATTGTCGATTTGAAACTTGATCGTGAGCACGGGCGCATTTGGTCGTGATGCCGGTGTATCCAACAGCGGCTGCACACCCTCGATAGCCCTGAGCTCGGCCTGTAACGCATGGGCCTCTGTGTCATGAGGACGGCGAGCCGCTTCCAGTTCGAGCATCCGCAAGAGGGCCCGCGCCGTCTCGTCCCAGTTCACGATGCAGTCGCGGACGTTTCCCGGTGCCAGAATCTCTCGCAATAGATTGGGATCGCCCCGCCCCCCGATGAGCGCAAAGAACCTTTGGGCTGGCTCATTGGCTTTGACCAGGTTCCAAATCCGGTCAATCGACACGGCCGGGTAAGGCGCATGACCTTGCAGAACGTGGTCGATCGACATGTCTACGGCTTTCTGAGCGTCATCATCCCAACCGTTCCGCGACGACCGTGCCGCAAAACCGGCAGACAAGAGCATTGCGTCGACCTCGGCGGCAGGCATCTCAAGCGTGTCGGCAAGCTGCGCGATGGCAAAGCGGCTTGGATTGGACCGCCCGGTTTCGAGAAAACTGATGTGTCGCTGTGACATTCCAGACTGCAATGAAAGCTCAAGTTGGCTCAATCTGCGCCGTTGTCGCCAGCTTCTTAAGAAACCCGGAAATGCCGGTGCACTTATGGTCTGATCATGGCTCATACCCAAGCATGCCAGAGGCAGACAGGCAGGTCGATTACCTGCGACGTAATTGAACCGCATTGCACAATGATCAGGTTTGTCAGCGCACACCCACTGACGAGAAAGGTCGTACCATGGATACCTCAAAAATCGCCCGTGCTTTCCTCGGGCTCAACTCGATATTCTCAATTTTGATAGGTGCCGACTTGCTGATTGCACCGGGCTATGCCGCCGAACTTCTGTTTGCTCAGTCCTCGGGGTGGCACATCACCTCGTTGCGTGTATTGGGGTTGGGCCTGGCGCTCTTTGGGGTGTGTCTGCTGCTGATGAGAAGAAACCGATTTTTGACGAAGGGGCAGGTTGCTGTCATTTCAGCACTGGACTTTGGATGGGTTTTGGCCAGCGCCGTCGTGTTGATCATCTACGGCGCGTTTTTTACGGTTTTTGGAAAGACTGCGATCGTTCTGGTTGCTGGTATTGTGGCCATATTTGCCATTGGGCAGTTGGTCGGCGCGCGCAAGATCGTCCCGGGCCTGAGCGACGCTTCGGTCACAACCTCCGGCGGGCAAATCCGTGCCAAGGTGAGCCGAGTGGTCAAGGCGCCAGCGGACGTCGTTTGGAAGGTGATGAATGATCATCCGGGCTATGCGGACGTCGCCGAAAATCTCTCAAAAGTTGAGGTCATAAAGGGTAACGGTATGGGAATGCAGCGTGTCTGCTATGGCCCCAAGGGCGAAAACTGGCTGGAAACTTGCAATCTTTTTAAGGAAGGGCGCGTGTATGGATTCCGTGTTCATACCGAGGCCGAGGATTACCCCTATCCCGTATCCGATCTGCATGGCGCGTGGTCGGTTGAGCAAAACAGCACCGGGGCAAAGTTCACAATTGATATCAAGGCCACGCCCAAGGGGAACGTCTTGGTTCGAACCTTGTTCAAATTGGCCGCCAGGCGGCAATTCAAAGTCATCCTTGCTGATCTGGCAGAGGGTTGGGCCGCCCGGATGGAACGTGAGGCGCGAAGTTAGCTTGTGGATTGACGTGGAGGGGCTTCGTGCCCACTTTGACCAATGCTGCAGTTCGTCTTAACGACTGCAAGTTGTCCAAAGCGGCCCTGCATCTGATGTTTGAGACACGGTATTCGTTCCAGCGACTCGACACGGTGCTCAGTAAATGGGCTCCCACTCACTTGGCCATTCCTATGGTCATGCGCCTCAAAGTCAGATGCCTGCGCACGAAAAATCAGGGACAATACCTGATCTGCTGATGAATGTCTCTGTCGCGTGACCGGCAAACAGGCCGTGGTCACGCACCAAGACGGTCTTGAACCCAGCAACCGCACCGCCCAGAATGTCAGTATGCAGTGTATCGCCGACCATTGCGATGCGCTGCGGGTGGATCCCGGTAAGGCGGCTTTTGGCGTCTTCAAACGCGTTGGTGTAAGGCTTTCCAAAATACACGGGCGCGATAGTGAGGTCATCAGCCAATTGGTGGGCGTAGTACCCCGGCTCTTTACTCAGCCCCGTTTCTCGCGGCGCAACGAGGTCTGGATTGGCAACCACAACGGGCCGTTTGCGATGCCTTATTGCGGTGCTGACGGAGGCGAGTAAGTCTGCATCTAATGCGGCGCTTGAGAGAAAGAGAAAGCCGTCAACCTCCTGACCGGACCAATGTTCGACTTTTGCCGGGATGTCCGTGAACCGATCTTCTGGTGCGGCGATTGCCCCCCAACTGCCAACCGGAAGAACCTCTTTCAGACGAGACGCAGCAACGTCGCGGCTTGAAACCACCTCGTCAGGGGCGAAATCGAAGCCGAGGGCGCGATAGCGCCGCACCGCCGTCTCACGAGTGTAGCTTGCGGCATTGGTGAGAACTATCAGATGTTTGCCGCGCGCGCGGAGCTGCTCCAGGCAGGCGACCGCGCCGGGGATCGCCGCCTCGCCGACGTTCAGCACGCCAAAGCTGTCCAGCACGAAGGCGTCAAACATATCCGCAATCTCCAGGAGGCCGGAACACTGCGTTGTCCCGGAAGGAAATGCGGCACGTGGCATGCGGTGCCGGATGGCTTCATATCGATCAAAGGCGTCTTGCGTATCCCAGATTTCGTTATAGCTCATTCAGATCAAACCGTATTGCTGCGCCTTGCCGCGCAAAAACGGCAGACCTTGACCAATCACGGCGTCCGCGCTTTCAGCAACAGGCCGCCAAACAGAAAGCCCATAACCGATCTCTGGCGGCATATTGATGAAGCTTTCCATGGCAAGGCCGCCTTTGAAATTGATCGCGGCAAGCGTGGCGAAAATCTCGTCCCAGTCACATGTACCCTGTCCAGGCGTCCCGCGGTCGGAC
Source organism: Tateyamaria sp. LSS28 (assembly GCF_059611725.1). Classification (NCBI taxonomy): domain Bacteria; kingdom Pseudomonadati; phylum Pseudomonadota; class Alphaproteobacteria; order Rhodobacterales; family Roseobacteraceae; genus Tateyamaria; species Tateyamaria sp. LSS28. The sequence goes on from NZ_JCAPFI010000002.1 coordinate 772,249, forward strand.
TCAGACAAGTGGATGTACTTCAGGTGCGCGCGCCCAGCGATGATGCCGTTGCCCGCGCCCTTCTCCTCGATATTCATGTGGTATGTGTCGAGGTGCAGGAACATATTCGGCGCACCGATCCGCTCAATCATCGTGACCCCCTGCGCCGCTGTATTGATCAGGTGGGTCTCATAGCGATTGACCGGTTCAATGCCAAAGGCCAACCCGTGGTCCTTTGCGTATTTTGCAGCTGCCTCAAGCACGGTGGCCACATTGTCCAATTCTTGAACGGTCGGCGGGCTTCCTGAACGCTCCCCGATGCCGCCGTAGGTGACACCGCTTAGTGCTTCGGCTCCCAAACCCGCGGCTTTCTTGATCGCGAGTTTGAGGAAGTCGATGGCGCCTGTCGGATTGTGTGAGGCCCAAACCTCTTGCGGCAGACCGAGAGAGCAAACAGCAGGCAGTTCAGCCTTTTCGAGCAGGTCGCGCCCAAGTGCTGCATCGGTTGAGGCCGGATCAAGCAAGGCTATTTCAATAAAGTCCATACCGGATGCCTTCGCGGCTGAAATCGCCCGGCTCGCCCCTGCGGCGTCCCACGTCATGGTCCACATGCTGGTATGTACGCCAAAACCCTTCATACGCTCGAATATCCGCCTTCAATCATCATCAGCGCGCCATTGACCAGATCAGACGCAGGTGAGGCGAGGTAAAGCGCCATGTCGGCGATCTCGACCGGTTCGCCAAAGCGGCCCAGAGGTGTCGCCGCGATCATCGGACCGGATTTTTGGGGCGGGCTCCAGATCTCACGGCCCATGTCGGTCATAACCACGGTTGGGCATATCGCGTTGACTTGAATGTTGTGCGGGGCAAGCTCCGTCATCAGGGACTTGGTCAGTGCGTTTAATCCGCCCTTGGACGATGCATAGGCTGCATGATCAGGCAGCGCGATAACCCCGGTCTGGGACGAGATATTAATGATCTTGCCCGCACCTGCCGCAATCATGCCGGGGGCGACCCCCTTGGACAAAAGGAAAGGGGCGCGCAGGTTGATGGCCATGGTGCGATCCCAATCTGCCGGATCGAAATCAAGGACCGGTCCAACCACGGCGATACCCGCCGAATTGACCAGAATATCGACAGTATCATGCAATGCGTGCGCTTTGGCGATCAGGGTGTTGCATTGCTCGACCGTGGCGATATCGGCCGGTATCGTGGCGCAGCCGGTTTCTATTGCAAGCGCATCCAAACGCTCAACAGATTGCCCAGTCGCAATGACCTTGGCACCAGCTTGCGAGAAAACGCGCGCAATCTCAGCCCCGATTCCGGACGAGGCCCCAGTCACCAATGCAACCTTCCCCGCAATCGAAAACCTGTCCTGCCACGTCATCGGCTACTCCAGATTCGTGTGGTTGCCGCGCATTGCATCCGCGCTCAGGTCCAGGTTGTCCCGCAGATGCAGGATGACCATTTCAAAAAACAGGAATTGCGCGGCCTCAAAAAGGGATCCCATCGGCAAAACGGATTGCTGGCTGGTCCGGTCGTTCGCCATGGTCTGCGCGTCCAGATGCACGATGTGATCAACGGAAAGCGGGGCCGTTCCGCCCGGGGTTGCCGTGACGCACATGGTGGCCGCGTCGGCTGCCTTGGCAACGCCGATCAGCCCATCGACAGTCGAAAACCCACCCGGACCCGCGCTTACAATAAGCAAATCTCCGTGCCCCAGGGGTGGTGTTGTCATATCGCCTACAACATGGGCGTCTAAGCCCAGATGAAACAACCGCATCGCGAGGGATTTCATCATCAACCCTTCGCGCCCGACCCCGTACAATGCGATCCGTTTCGCCGCCAGGATGGGCACAGCCATCCCTACGACCTGCTGCGGGATGGCGCGATCCAGCACAGCCCCAACTTCGGCAATGGCGGTGGCGGCTGTGGTCTTCAAGTTCATAGATCAGCCACCAAATCACCTGTTGTCAAACTCGGCAAGACTGCAGCAAAGGCTGCCTCGGTCTGCCCAATGTCGTGCAACAGATCAAAAATCGTATAGCGGCGGCGAATGAATGCAGCGGCCTGCATGGTGGCGCGCAAATGGTCAGGTGAAACGCCAATCTGCGCGGCGTAGGCTGGCGCACCAGCCCGTTGCAGCATCTCGGCCATTGTGTCGTGGCGGTACAGGTGGGCAGACAGTCGATCCCGCAAGGACGGCCAGCTATGGCGCAGTGTTTTCAGCCTTGCTGCGTGAACATCCCGTGACGCATGTTTCGCGGCAAGCTCCGCCTTTGCTTTCTCGGCGATTTTAGGATCCGCGATTGCTTCCGAAAGGTGCGCCTCGCGGGTCGCGAGATCAGGGGCTCGGCTCAGAACGCCTTCGATGTTGAGCGCGCCCAGATCATGCTCCAACAACCAATCGAAGAGGGCGAGCGACACAACGCAACCGACGGAAACGGCGGCTCCGTGGCTGACCTTCTGGCCTTGATGGCTGTGCCCCTCCATCTCCCACATATGCGCGATCTGGTGATCGGCCCCAGATGCCGGGCGGGAGCTTCCATGCGCCTCCATCGCAAACCCTACCGCCGTAAGACCGGTAAACAGGCGCGCAACGCTGTCGCGGTCGCCGGATTTGACACCGTCAGGCCCGCTCAACCAACCTGAGAGATGATCCTGCACCAACGGCCAGGCGACGTCATCAATGGGCTCGATCCCCAAGGCGTCTGCCAAAATCCAATCACCGCCTGCTGGAACCTTGCCCGCAAGATCGCCATACCCCCAGCCGTTCATGTCAGCAGGGGCGGTGGCGATGATGTCGAGATCCGCAAGCATGGCAATTGGCGGGCGGGTTGGGATCGTCACTTTGAACCCGTTCTCCGCCAAAGGCGACCCGGCGCTGGTATAGCCGTCCATGGAGGCCGCAGTTGCGACCGACACATAGCGGCGGTCTGACCGGTAGGCGGCGTATTTGACCAAATCGTTGATTACACCGGACCCGACGGAGACCGGGAAAAGATCGGGGTCATCGGCAAGCATCGCCCGAAATGGCTCGGCCTCCTCCACGGAGGCTTTCGGCAAGGGCGTAACCGGCAAGACGTGCGTTTGAACCGCGAACCCCGTGGCCTCAAGTGACCTGACAACAGGGCGGCCAGCGGCCTCAAACCCCGCTTCATCGGCGCAAACAAGAACGCGCGGCATCGCGGTCATCCGTCGGACCAGTGCGCCTGATTGATCCAATGTGCCTGCGCCCACCACAACTTCATCTGTCACTTCTGAGCGCGCGACGGCGGGCGCGATCAAACTGTCCATCTGGGACGTCCATGTGGTCATGGGCAGTTCCTCATCTCAGGGTGCGTCCGTGGGCGTCAAAATGGTGCAGGCGGCTCTCGCGGAATGTCATGTGAACATGATCCCCGGCATTCAACATGTCCTCGCCATCGGTCTTCACGACAATCTGCGTGTTGTTCTGGGTCATCACATAAAGGTAGCTCTCGCTCCCCAGCTTCTCCTTCACTCGGATCGTGCCGGGAATCCCGGTGTCGCCAAGCTGAATATGTTCTGGCCGGATGCCGACCTTGACTGCATCTGCAGGCGCGTCACCTGCACCGCCCAAACCCTGGCCAATTGGGAAAATGTTCATTGCAGGTGATCCGATGAACCCTGCAACGAATTCTGAGGCGGGGGTGTGATAAAGCTCCATGGGCGATCCGACCTGTTCAATCCGACCCGCGTTCAGCACAACAATTTGGTCGGCCATGGTCATCGCCTCAACCTGATCATGCGTCACGTAGATCATGGTCGCCTCAAGCTCCTTGTGCAGCGCCTCAAGCTCAATGCGCATCTGCACCCTCAGTTTGGCATCTAGGTTGGAAAGCGGCTCATCGAACAAAAACACCTTGGGGTTTTTCACGATGGAACGACCAATCGCCACCCGCTGTCGCTGGCCGCCAGACAACTGCCCCGGCTTTCGATCAAGCAATTCAGACAGCTGCAGAATGCGGGCGGCCTCTTCAATACGGGTCTTGCGTTCGGCTGCGGGAAGGCCGTTGACCTTCATGCCGAACTCCATGTTCGCGCGTACCGTCATATGCGGATAAAGCGCGTAAGACTGGAAGACCATCGACAGATCGCGGTCCGCGGGTTCAAGATCAGTGACGTCCTTTCCGTCGATTTTAATCGTCCCGTCACTCACCGATTCGAGACCCGCTATGGTGCGCAGCAGGGTGGACTTGCCGCAGCCTGAGGGTCCAACAAAGACGACGAACGCGCCATCTGCCACAGATAGAGACACGTCCTTCAACGCATGCAAGGCACTGTAATACTTATTGATTTTTTCAAGTTCTACAGTGGCCAAGCCCATAATCCTTCTATGCAGCCACTTTCGGCCCGACACGATGCTGCGTCACTTTCTGTTTGACACACACCCGATATTTACATTTGTATGCAGCAGGAAGCAAAAGTATGTCAACCGCTTCTGAACAGGGAGGTCACCATGAAATTGAGGACATTTTTGGCATCTACGGCGCTGACCGCGACGCTGGCGACAGGAGCGCTGGCTGATGGTCACGGATGGAGCTTGAAGGACGCCGCTGCACCATATGCCGGGACAACTGTGGACGTCGTTTTCCTATTGCGGCCAGGCTATGAAGCGATCGAAGCGATGCTGCCGGCCTTTGAGGAAGAAACTGGCATCAAGATCAACATCATCAAGCATCCATATGAGAACGCATTGGGCGAACAGGTTCGTGACTTCGTCGCGGGAGGAGACCTTGACGTTGCCCTGATCGATCTGGTCTGGATCGGCAATTTCGCGGAAAATGACTGGATTCTGCCCTTGGCGGATGTACAGGCGAAGTTTCCTGACACCGTTGATCCCGAACTGGACATCGATGACTTTTTCCCGCTGGTGCTGAACGCTTTTGGCGGCTGGAACGACACCATTTATGGCTTGCCTGTCGACAACTACTCCGGCCTGCTGTTCTACAATCGGTGCATGCTGGAAGACGCAGGTTTCGATGGGCCGCCAGAAACATGGGCTGACCTGAAAGACGTCTATGGACCCGCCCTGACAGGGGACGGAAAATACGCGTACGCCTTGCAATCCAAGCGGAACGAGACACAGTCGGCCGATAGTTTCGCGCGCATGATCTGGCCCTTCGGTGGGTCTTTCCTCGACGCTGACTTCAAGTCCAACCTGCTCAGCGAAGAAAGCCAGGCCGGGCTGCAATTCCGTCAGGATCTGATGCAATACATGCCGGACGGCATTGTCGCATATGACCACGCTGAAACCGTGAACGGTTTCGCGCAAGGGGATATCGCGATGATTACTGAGTGGTCCGCGTTCTACTCCACGGTCGTATCGCCTGACACATCTGCGGTCGCGGATTGCGTTGAGATTGCACCGGAGCCAACTGGCCCTGCGGGCCGCAAGCCGGCCCTTGGCGGGTTCTCCATGGCCGTTGCCAGCCAGGCAGATGAAGCCGAACAGGCAGCCGCTTATCTGTTCATCCAATGGGCTACATCCAAAGCAAACGCACGCGAATATCTTGAGCGTGGCGGCGTGCCCGCCCGGCAGTCGGTCTACATGGAAGATGGCCTTGAAGACTTCAAGTTCGTGCCTGCACTGGTAGAAAGCTGGCAGGACGGCGTGCCAGAATTCCGCCCGCGCTTTGCGGAATGGCCTGAAATCACCGAGATTGTGCAAGAGTGGGGCACCAAGATGATGTTGGGTGAAGTCACCACCGAAGAAGGTGCAATGGAAATCGGCGAACGGATGGAAGCTGTTTTGGAAGAAGCAGGCTATTATTCCGGCGAAAAACCACTCGCACAGTAAGCGAGAGCCACTCAACCTGTCCGGGGCCGTTCTGCGCGGCCCCGGACATGACCTATCTGGCCGGGAGGGGCACCTATGCGCGACAAGGTCTCACGACGGACAATCTTTGCATTCATCGGGCCGGCCGTCGTGGCACTTGCCGCTATTGGCATCGTGCCGTTGCTTTATGCGGGCTGGACCTCGTTGCATTTCTTCAATTTGACGAAGCTGAAGAAGGTCAAATTTATTGGCCTCGAGAATTACTGGGATGTCCTCACAGACGAAGTCTTTTGGCAAGCTATGGGGCGGACGTTCTTCCTTCTGGGCACCGCACTTCCCCTGCAGATCGGGCTTGGGATGGTGATCGCATTGGTACTCCATCAACCAGGCCTGACCGTGCTCAAAACGCTGGCCCGGCTCAGCCTCGTTTTACCTATGGCCACCACTTATGCGGTTGTGGGTTTGCTGGGTCAGGTCATGTTCAACCAGAAATTCGGGGTCGTGAACCAACTGATGGGCGGGGCTGATATCAACTGGATCGGCGACAGCACCAACGCCTTCGCCATGATTATCTTCTGGGATGTCTGGCAATGGACGCCCTTCGTGGCGCTTGTCCTGCTGGCGGGCCTGACGATGGTACCGGATGAGGTTGAAGAGGCCGCGAGGCTAGAAACGAAAAGCCGCTGGACGGTGCTGCGGTTTGTGCAATTGCCCTTCCTGTTACCCGGCCTTGTGGCCGTGCTGATCCTGCGCACGGCGGACACGCTGAAACTCTTCGATATGGTGTTCACGCTGACACGCGGCGGGCCCGGGGCGTCGACCGAGTTCATTTCACTCATGATCCAACGTGTCGGTTTTCGCGGCTTTGACCAGGGTTTGGCGTCTGCCCAAGCTATCATTCTTCTGATCATCACAATCTTCTTGGCGCAAATCTATATCCGCGTCTTTTACAAGGAGGTTTGAGATGACGGCCCGCGTACAAAGACCGCTTTGGGGGCAGATCATCCTGCTCTGTCTCATCCTGCTGATCTGTGTATTTCCATTCTACTGGATGGTGACCACCTCACTGAAGACCCACATCGTCGCCCTCCAAGCCCCGCCAGCGTGGATTTTTGAACCGACGCTCCAAAACTACCGCGAGGCCCTGTTTGAAGACGGGGTGCTCCGCACACTCATCAATTCGTTGGTGATCGCCGTTTGCACCACCATGCTCGCGGTCATATTGGGCGTCCCGGCGGCTTTCGCGCTCGCGCGGTTTGAGTTTCGGGGGAAAAAGGATTTGTGGTTTTGGTTCATCACGAACCGCATGGTGTCGCCCATTGTGCTGGCACTGCCATTCTTCCTGATAGCCCGCAATCTTGGCATGCTCGACAAACACATCACGCTGATCCTGATCTATCTGACGTTCAATCTGCCCATCGTGATCTGGATCGTCACCGATCAGTTCCGCGGTATTCCTTACGACTTGGACGAAGCCGCTCGACTAGAGGGGGCTTCACAATTCACCATCATGACAAAGATCTGCCTGCCGCTGGCGATGCCAGGGGTTGCAGTGTCGTCGATCTTTGCGTTCATCTTCTCTTGGAATGAACTGATGTTCGGCCTGATCCTCACCCGGTCCGAGGCGAAGACCGCACCTGCCATGGCTGTCAGCTTCATGGAGGGGTACAACCTGCCCTACGGGAAGATAATGGCGACCTCGACGCTGATCGTCATTCCGGTCTTGATCTTTGCCTTGCTGGCGTCAAAACAGCTTGTGCGCGGCTTAACCATGGGGGCCGTCAAGTAAGGATCACCGAAGATGTCGCGCCAAACAAAGACTGAGATTCTCGACGCAAATGAACAGCTTCTGGTGCGGCTGGCATGGGCCTGTGAGGTTCAGGGCATGACCCAAGCGCAGGCGGCCGAACAGTTCGGCGTAACGCGGTTGCGGGTCAATAAATCGCTGGCTGAGGCGCGCGAGCGCGGCATCGTGCGGGTGACAATCAACTCCTCCTTTGGGCCCTGCATCGAACTGGAAGAGCAGTTGCGCGACCGGTTCGGTCTGGACACTGCGACTGTGGCCCCGGTGGGCGGCGAAGATTTCAAGCTTTATACAGTATTGGGCGCGGCCCTGGGCCAGTTTCTCAACCGCCTGCTCGAACGTCCTGAGATTAAACTGTTTGGTATGTCCTGGGGTAACACGCTGAACATGGCGACCCGGTATATGGAGCCGATGAACCGTCCTGACCTTGAGATCACATCGGTGATGGGCGGGCTTACCAAAGGGTCAGACGTCAACAGCTACGAAATCACGACCCGCTTGGCAGATCTATGCAACGCACAGCACAGCTATTTCACCGCACCTGTTTATGCCTCCAGCATGGCCTCCCGCGAAATCCTGGAGCAGCAACAGGAATTCAAAGGGTCGATCGAAAAGATCCGCGCGGCTGACGGTCTGGCCCTGGCTGCGGGCGACATGAAGAACTCGCTTTTGTTGGCGGATGGTCTACCGCAGGATATCAAAACCAGTGATCTGGTGCAGGCGGGCGCTGTCGGTGACATCATGGGGTATTTTCTGCGTGCAGATGGTGGCTTGATTCACCATGAAATCAACGACCGCGTGCTGGGGATCAAGCTGACGGACCTGGATGATTTGTCGAACGTAATCGTTGCCGCCGGCGGTGCAGAGAAAGTACCAATCATGCGCGCCATATTGCTGCGTGGCTGTGTCAATCACCTCGTGACGGACGAGCATACGGCACGCGGCTTGCTTGTGGCATCTGCATGATCTTCGCTGGTATCGACCTCGGCACGTCGGGGATCAAGATCGCGCTGGTGGACGAGGATGGCGTCTGCCTCGCTTCTGCTGCGCGACCTTCCCCCGTTGATATTCCCCAAGCCGGGTGGAGCCAGCAGGACCCCGACCAATGGTGGACCCTCAGTCGCGACATCTTTGATGAGTTGGCTGCGACCCACCCGGACCTGATGCACCGTCTCACAGGGATTTCCCTATCGGGTCATATGCTGGGGCCAGTGCTGCTGGACAAGGCGAACCGACCGACCACGCCTTGCATTCTGTGGAACGATCAACGCTCCATTCTGGAATGCGCCGACTTGTTGGCGAAAGTACCGGATATCGGCTGGCGTACAAATGGGCATCCGGACCCCGGCCTTGGCGCACCGAAGCTGCTTTGGCTGGCCAAGCATATGCCCGAGGTCTTGGACCGCGCAGATGTGCTGATGCTGCCGAAAGACTATGTTGCCCTGCAGCTGACCGGCGAAAGAGCAACGGAATACAGCGATGCGTCCGGGACGATGCTCCTGGATTGCGCCACGTGCGACTGGGATGACGAACTGCTCGCCGCCGCAGGTTGGGACCGTGCGCGCCTGCCGCCCTTGTTACAGTCCTGCGATGTGGCTGGGCAGCTAAAACCAGACCTGTGTAAACGCTGGAAGACGCCAAATGTTGTTTTGGTCGCGGCTGGCAGCGGGGACAATTATGCAGCGGCCCTTGGTGTGGGGGCGGCGGTGTCCGGGCGTGCGGCACTCAGCATCGGGACATCGGGTGTCTTATGCGCCGCAGACAACGACTTCCATCCGGCACCCGAACAAGCCGTCCTGACAACCCCTCATGCGGCACCGGGCCTTTTCTTGTCGATGGGGGTGGTGATGTCAGCCACGCAATCGCTGGATTGGTTGAGCCGCCTGACATCCGTGTCAGCCCCAGATCTGGCCACATTGGCCGAGGCCCGCGCGGCAGAAGGGATCGGGGATCTGCCGATTTCGCGTCCATCGGTCACTGGCGTGCGCACGCCAGACAACAGACCGGACGCGCAAGCCTTTCTCGGTGGGCTTACAGCGGGGCACGATGCCGCAGACGTGGCCTATGCCATCCTCGAGGGTGTAGCGATGCAATTCTACGCGGCATACAGCGCTCAAAAGGCGGCCAACGTTCCGATGGATACCCTTGCCGCCGTTGGGGGAGGTACGCGCTCAGTATTTTGGGTCTCGTTGATCGCGACTCTTTTCGACACGGAGATCAGCATCCCCGAACAAGGCGATATCTCCGCCTGCCTTGGTGCCGCGCGTATGGCCCAAGCCGCCGTTGCTCCTGCTGAGCGCGATACGATCTTGTCGCGCAAGAACAGAAGCAAAACCACAGCACGTCCAATAAAGTCCCTTAGCGGTCCTCTTTTTGAAAGGTATCAGTGGCACCGCGACCTGCCATTTTCAGTGATCTGATGGGTTCGATCTGCTGGCACGCGTTACGGGCAGGTTCACGCGACCAGTGCCCAAACCGGTTCGTCCATATTGGATGGTGACTGTTTTCCAATGCAGATGTGCTGCGCTCTTTTCACTTCGAGTGGCGATGCGCCGTGCAGTGTTCTGGTCGCAGCAGTCATTCCAAAAGCACTTTCCAATACCACGATATGGGTGTCACTCTAGGCTTTCATTGTGTGCACAGAAATTGAGAATTGGCTCTTTCACATCCGGAGAACAAAGCCGGTGGTTCAGTTGCATCACAGAAAATTTCAGCAGAATCCTCTTCTAACAGGAAACATACCGATTTCTTAACAACGTGGACTGGTAAGGAGACAGTGATAATGGCAGCTGCAAGCTAAGTTGCAGCTGCCATTCTTGGATATCGACTAGTACTGGATTGCGTATCCGGCAGCCAGTTCGCCGTCGCTGCGGCGTTGCGTGATCCGCAGTTCCGCGCCAGAACCGCGCGCCTCGGGCGATCCGATCATTAACGGAAACAATTGACGTTCGCCGGCCGAGACAGGCAATTCGTAGACAGAACCGCCGCGCAACACCACAACCTCTTTGCCCTTGTACTTCGAGATCGTAGCGGCGCTGCGTGGCCGTTCAAACTGATCACGAAGCCGAAAGCGCGTGCTGGGTGAGACAAGCATTTCCAGACGGCGATTATCGACAAGCTCCAACTCCATCAATGCTTCGGAACGGAACGTAATGCCGCCCAGAAATTCACGTCCGAGAGCCTTGATTTCCGGCTTGTCAGGCGCTTCTTCTACGGCGCCAAGCGGTGGCAGATCAGACTTCACCGCACCTTCTTTGACGGTTCTAAGCAATTGCGCCATCAGCTTTTCGTCACCAAGGCACAGTATGATCCGTTCGTTTTGACGGAACCTGCTTGCATCCACAACAAGCGACCGCGTGCGTCCACCGGACATGAAACCACCGATGATCCCCGTCAGGTCAGACGATGAATCGGTTGCATCGTCGATGGTGATATTCCGCTGGCAGATGTTGTTGAACCGCCGAATATCGATCGCACTGCCGCTGGCGGCGACGGGGCCATCATGTGGTGACGCCTCAAGCAATAGGCACGGATGCCAATTTACGGTCGACCCACTCACCATAACGCTTGCAGGCGGGATAAGGGCTTCTGGCCACGTCATTTTGACAATGCGATCTTCGCCGGGCAGCAGATCATCCACCCGAATTTCGTCAATCAGATAGGTGCCAGGCACCAATGGGTTTGGGATAGGGTCGCCGGGACGAATGGAGGGAATGAATTCCTGAGGATAGCGGAATTCAAACCCGGCGTAGTGGCAGATCATGCCACGCACATAGACTTCTGTCGCTGTGGCAACGCCGGTGTTCCTGACCCGCGCAAAGACATAGTTGTCTTGGCCCCGGACCGCGTTTTGATGCGGTGGGTTGGCATTGTAGGCCAGCGCAGGGATCGGATCGTTTGTCGCCCGAACCCAGATGTCGGGACTATGTGCATGCCAGCCTGGCGATGGAACAGCGCCCGTGTCGCTCTGGTTTTCACGCACCACCACATCGGACGCAAACGCGCCGTCGCGGGCTGCAATAACGGCTGCATCAACATTGACACGGCCATAGCCATACCACTGTGAAAACTCAGCAACACCGTCGCCATCATTGTCGACGTAGCTCCCGGTTGGATCAGTATTGCCGGCATGGATACGCACCGCAGTTGTCCGCAGGATATTGCGCACTTGGATCCAATTCAGTGACGGATCCATCGATAGAACAAGCGCTGCGGTGCCTGCAATGGTAGGTGAGGCATGACTGGTGCCGCCAAAGTTGGTGCTATAGTCATTCGCAATTGCCGGTGGCACAGCGCCGTTCAGCGCACCTGTGCCGACATTGACGGTTGTTGTCGTCGGGTCCACCAAGCCGCCATCATAGGCGGTATGAGACGGCGCAACGATGTCCATCTCAGGTCCAAACGGGTTATAAAGCGCGCGTTGATCGGTGATCGCGGCAATATTGGTGGTGTTCCCGCTGGGATCCGGGCCGCTGCTGTTGGTGGGATTTGTTGGATTGGCACCGATACTTGCCCCAACCGCAACCGTCCGTTCATAAGACGCAAAGCGGCGAACATTGGTGAACTGCACGTAGCCCAGGTTGCCGGTCGAAAAAGTCACAACACAACCGCGGCCATTGCGACCATAAACGGTCAGAAAATCAAAGCAGTCGCGCAGCGCGTTAGACAAAGCACCGTTGGTGACGCCCCAGGAATTGGCAATGACGTCAGCGGGCTGCGTTGGGACTGCCGGAAACGCCACGTTGGTGTTTCCGGTGTTGAACCCAGCAGACCAGATAAACGCATCCGCCATTTCAATCCCTGTCGCCGGGTTCGCGATCCTGCCCCCGATGAGGCGACAATTCGGGGCAACCCCCGCGACACCAAGATTGTTGCTAAACGCCGCCGTTGCGGTTCCAGAAGTCTGCGTACCATGCGACCCACTCAGCCCAGCCACGGTTTGCGTCGTCAGATTGTTGAAATTGAAGGAGGTGAGCATTTTGGATGCCCCGTCCGTCAGGTTCGCCGTCAAATCAGGGTGGTTCGGGGTGACACCGTTCACATCAAAAACAGCGATACAAATGTCCGGGCTACCGCCACGCAGATTGACATCGATGTCGTCCATGGTGTCCCACGCTTCATCCGCATTGATCAACGGCAGGTGGTCCTGCAGGCCATATAGCGTGTCGTTCGGCGTAAAGGCATCGTTTTCGATGACGTACAGGATCTGTGGTTCCGCGTAGTCTACCTCTTTCATATTGTTGAGCTTTTCGGCCAGCTCAAGCAAGTCATAGTCAGGTAGCCCGGCACGTTCGACCATGTAAGCATTGCCTGCATAATCGACCGTTCGCTGAATACGCAGGCCAAATTCACGCAGAATTTTCTTGGCCACATCATCGCCGACATCACCGCCAAAACGGACAACCATTTCATTCGTCAAACCCTGCAGGGGGTTTTCCTTGCCGCGTTCGATTACGGCACCAAAGATCACATTTGCATCGCGACGGGCCGCGAGGCGGGCAAAACCGCTGAGCGCTTGGGTCGCGTTATCGATGCCATCGGGCGTTTCGATCAGAACAAAATCGCTGTCCAATGGTTGATCAGCGCTGTCCGTCATCTTGAGATCAAGGCGTTTAAGTCCGGCTTCTTCCAGCAGCTCATCGACTTCAAACTTGCTTTCTTCACCCATACGAACCGTCGCAAGGACCGCATCCTGCCTGCCGCGAAAGTGCATGGGACCATCAGCAGAAGGATAATGTGGGTCGTTTTTGCGGCCTAACGATACGACAGCTGAATTCGGCCCCGGCGTCAGATGAACCTCGCGGCTGACAGGTTCCAAAGTCGACACTTCGGGTTTCACCGTTAGCGTGTAGGTTCCCGGTTTGATTTTTGGTGCCTCGAACGCGCCATGCGCATTCAGCTTGAGGCCCTGCTCATCTTCTCTTCCAGTGAGTGTCACACTGGCCTTGGTAACGGTTTTCGCATCGCGATCCGTGAGGAAAACTTGAAGGGATGTTAGACGTGTCATAATGCATCTCCTAGAAATTGAATTTTCATAAAAATGTAAGTCGTCGAAATTTGACGAGAGGTCGTTTCGTCGGGCTAAAAAATCCCAATACCTCTGCGCCAATCATATACGGCATCGCCTGAAATTGTTAGTCAGGAATCCCGTACCGGAGAATTTCGAGGGCCATTTTTGGGTTAGCTTCTGGTATCGGCCACAGGCGCAACCGCAGTGAAAGCCGAGTATGTTCCACCTTTCACTAGACCCAACAACCATGCTCGTTTCACAAGATGAATCCATCCCGAGATTTGTCCATTGGGGCCTCATTCAGGACCAAAGACTTGATGTTTAAAGGAGAAAGACAACTGCATACCCCACAAGCATGACGGAGGCTTCCTTCCTGCTCAGTACAAAACCGGTTCGCAGAAAGACAAGTGAAACAAGCGAGGCTACGACCATGATCGGAATCCAGTAGTCAATGAAGCTATCTGCGACCGTCACCGGGGCGACCAGTGCTGCACTTCCCAAAACGATCGTGCCGTTGAACACGTTGCTGCCCAGTATTCCACCCAGGATCAGATCGGGTTGGCGTCTCAGGGCAGCGGCGACACAGGCCGCCATTTCAGGAAGAGACGTGCCAATCGCTACAGCGGTCAAACCGATCAAAGCCTCGGAAATTCCCAGACTGCCAGCGAGCCCGACAGCCCCGTCTATGAACAGATACGCCCCGACGGGTAGGGCGATCAGCGCAGCGACGCACCAGCCAATAGCAGTGGCGAGTCCTTCTGTGCCGTTCGTTTCTGCGTTCTCCTCGTCCTCCAGGGAATGCCAACGCAGCAGCAAGTAGATGGCCATTCCCAGAAGCAGTATTGCTGCATCTGTCCGCGAAACAACCGCATCTTGCACAACGACGCCGAAAGACAGCGCCGCCAAAAGCATTGCACCGCCGTCGACGCGCAAGATATCCGAGGCAATGGCAAGCGGTTTGATCAGAGCCGCAAGCGCCAGCACGAGAAGCAGATTTGCGATATTGCTGCCAACGACATTGCCGACTGCAACATCGGGTGCGGCAGAAAGCATGGCCTGCACCGCGACGAACAATTCGGGCGCCGAGGTGCCAAATCCCATGACCACAAAGGCCACAATGACGAGCGGTATCCTGAATTCCACCGCAAGCCGTTGGATACCGTCAACAAGCCAATCCCCGCCATAGAAAAGGAGCGTTCCGCCAAGGGCCAGGAACAGCAGGGACACACCCATCAGTCCGGCGCCCCGAAATCAAGGTCGTCGGGGCGGTAATTGAGCAACTCAATCCGGGGTGATTTGCCGTTTCCCAGCCGCAGTGCTGTCAGGCTTGCGGGTGCAGCGGGGATGATATGTGCGGGCTGAAGCCCGACATAGCGTTGAAGAAGGGCGCGGATGACGCCGCCGTGGCAGACGACAAGCAGATTTGTGCAAGGCTCACGGCGCTCATCCTCGATCACGGCGCTGACGCGGTCGGCGAAATCGGACCATGGCTCACCTCCCGGCGGCACGGCCGTGCCCGCGCGCCAGCCTTGATAGCCGTCTTCATCTTCCTTGCGAATGTCCGCTATGGCGCGGCCCGTCCAATCTCCAACATCAATTTCGCGCAGCCCTTTTGAAAGGCGCGGGGCGTCAACGCCGAGGTGCCGACTGGTCTGGCGCACGCGCTTCAGATCAGAGGCAACGGTGCGGCAGGGCGCGATGCCTTCGATCACGGGCCGCAAGGTATCTGCCTGGGATTTACCAAGCTCCGAAAGACCGATGTCGGCCTGTCCCTGAAGACGGCGGGCGGCATTCCATTCTGATTGCCCATGGCGGACCAGCAGCAGGCGCATCAACCGATCCTCTTGCCGTCGGGCGCGAACCAACTGTCCGGTTCGGTGGGCAGGCGGAACTGCACGGTCTCACCGATCCGAACCGCAGGAGCGTGATCGACAATGGCGGTCAAGCGCAGCCCGTCGCGCAGTCCGGTGACCATGGTGCGCCCCGCGATGGTACTGGTCTCTACCAATTCCATGGGCAGTGTGGTGTCGTCTGCCTGATCGCTCACTGTCATGTTCTCGGCTCGGAACATCGCCATGCATTCATCTGCAGGCGGTGACAGCGTCATGTGACGGCCCCCGACCTTGTAGCCTGCGCCGTTTTTGACAACAGGCACCATGTTGTTCGGCGGCGTCCCGACAAAGGTGGCGACAAAGGCGGTCTCGGGCCGGTTGATCAGGTCGGCTGGGGCGCCGAATTGCTGGACACGACCCTGATCCATGACGGCGACATGGGTGGCCATGGTCATCGCCTCGATCTGGTCGTGAGTGACGTAGACAGTCGTCGCTCCGGTGGCGCGGTGCAGGCGCATGAGTTCGGTCCGCATCTCGACCCTGAGTTTCGCGTCGAGATTTGAAAGCGGCTCGTCAAACAGCAGTACCGACGGTTTTGGCGCAATGGTGCGGGCGATGGCGACGCGCTGTTGTTGTCCGCCCGAAATCTCGTTTGGGTAACGGTCGGCAAGGCTTGCGATCTCCAGCAGGTCCAGCACCTCGCGTATGCGTTCGCTGCGCTCGGCTTTGGGCATCGACATGACCTTGAGCGGCCAGTCCACGTTTCCCCGCACCGACATATGGGGCCAGAGCGCGTAGGACTGAAACACCAGGCCCGAGTTCCGCTTGGCCGGATCCACTGCCCAACCCCGGTCGCCATCCGAAACCGTCTGGCCATCAAAGACGATCTGCCCTTCGGATGGCAATTCCAACCCGGCGAGCATTCGCAAGAGCGTAGTTTTGCCACAACCCGATGGGCCAAGAAGGACAAGGAACGCGCCATCCGGTACAGAGATCGAGACGTTCTTGACCGCCTGAAACTTCCCAAAGCGTTTGGTGAGATTGCGTATTTCCAGCATGAGAGACCTTTAGTTTTTCAGCCAGGGCTGGGATTTGGATTGCAGCCTGCTGGCAAGCAGGCTGGCGGCAATAGAGACGAACAGGATCACAACCGTGATCGCATTGGCGAACTGCGCAAACCCTTCGGAGGCATAGCGATAGGCCACCACGGACAGGACCGGCATCGTCGGCGTAAACAACAGCACCACCAGCGACAGGTCTCGGACGATTTTCACAAAGATCAGGATACCGCCCGCCGTCAGCCCCCGGATTGCCAGCGGGACGGTGATTGCGCTGAGGCGGCGCGCGAACCCGGCACCGGTCATGCGGGCGCTCTCCTCAAGCTCACCGCCCACTTGCTGAATAACGGCGCGCCCGGTTTGCACCGAAAACGGCAGCAGGTAAGCGGTGGCCGCAATGACCAGCAGCGCGAAAGTGCCGTAGAGTGCGGGCAAGGGCCCAATCGGCGCACCGAGATAGGCAATGTAAGCCGCGCCAAAGGCAATGCCCGGCACCAGAAGCGGCAGGAAGCTGATTTGCGTGATCGCCGCTGACATCCAGCCTTCGCGGTAGCGCGCTGTGGTGTAGGAGGCGAGCAGGCCCACGAACATGCCCGTAAAGGCGACCGCTGCACCGAGGGCCAGCGTAATCGTAAGTGCACGCACGATGTTTTCGTTAAATGCGATTCCTGGGATGCCTTGGGCAAAGCTTTGATCGCTTTGACCGATCCAATAGTGCAGCGTCCAGCCCGAAAAGAGGTTGGCCGAGGAAGGCGCGAGGCTGGACGCAACAAGGACGATCACCGGCACCACTGTCGCAGCCACCAGGATCACCATTGCGATGGCAAAGAGAGGCCAGCGGGCCCCGCGCAGATCGAACCGTTTGGCCCGCCCGCCCTTGCCGGTGATCGTGGCGTAGGACCGGCGGCCGGACACCAACCGGTTGCCTGCCCAAAGGAAGGCGGCCGAAATCAGCACCAAGAGGATGCCGATCACATAGCCGCGCCCGACCTGACCCACTTCGATCATGCCAAACAGCCGGGTCGAGAGCGTTTGCATCCGTACGGGCAACCCAAGGAGCGCGGGTGTCGCGAAGTTCGACACAGCCCCTGCAAAGCAAAGTGATCCAGCAGCAACCAGCGCGGGCATGGTGACGGGCAGGACAATGCCCATCAGGATGCGCCGCCCTTTCGCGCCTGCGATTTGTGCGGCCTCGACAAGATCCGAGTTCACAGTCGCCAGAGCGGCGGCGATGATGGTGAACGCCAGGCTGAAATAGTGCAGCGTGAGCACGATCAGGGTGGGCACAATGCCCCAGGCCAGCCAATCGGGGATGTCGGCGCCCATGCCCTGCACCCATCCCACTTGCCCGCCGACCCGGTCATTGCGGAACAATGCGCCCCACGCCAGGGCCGCTGCAAAGGATGGGATCATGAAGGGCAGCGTCGCCATCACGCCGATGGTCTTGCGAAACGGGACATTGGTCATCACCACAAGCCAGGCCAGAAAGCCACCCAGCAGGATACAGCCCGTGCCCACGACCACACCGATCAAAAGCGTATTGCCCAAGGGCTTGTAGAACAGGTTTGTGGACAGACGTCCGCTCAGCACATCGCTCCAGGCACGGATCGTGTCGGGCTGGAACGTAAAAAGAACGGTGCGCAGCAGGGGGAGAACAATCAGTGCGATCAGGATGGCAAGAACCACCGTCTTGAGCACCGTGCCCGGCCCGAACAGCACGCGTCGTCCCTGTCCAGTTACGGCTGTATCCGCCATCGAGGTCATCCTTGCAGTCTTGGAATGGAAAGAGGCGGGGGCCGGTGTGCTGCCACGCCAGCCCCCGCCGGCAGGCAAGCGCTATTGCAGCGTCAGAACGAGATCACCGACGTCGGCGCGGATCGTCGCCGTTTCCGCTGGGGCGATCCGCCATGCGGTGAAGTCGTCGAGCGGGACAGCGTCCGGATGCGGGGGGATATCGGTTCGGGTAACGTAGTCGCCAGCCACGTAGAAGGGGGCAAGGCCGGGACCGCCGGTCTCAGTCTCGTCACCCATCAGGAAGTCGATGACCAGACGGGCGGCGGCAGGGTTCTGCGGCTCGGACGCGAGCGCGAGTACGGCGGGAAAGATGATGCCTGGTGCGGGTACGACGCTGTTGGCAACCTGCAGTGCCCAGCCCTCATCGGCGTTGTCGCGGCGATCGGAGTAGCTTGTGAAACCCACCGGCGGGTTGTCCTGCCCAATTGCGCCCACAGCGACATTCACATCATCGGTTGACCCGACAAGGATCAGGTCGTTCCCAAACAGGTCGATGATGAAACGTTCACCCGCATTGGCAGCACCATCCAGATCAATGGCCTGTCCAAAGTGCACCTCGTATGCGGTGGTCATCTCGTCCGCGCGCAGCACGATCTCGGTCATCAAATCGAGGTAGTCGCCACGTTGCAGCGGATCCACCATGACGACGCGGCCGCGCCAATCGTCCGTCGTCAACGCCCACAGGTTGTCGATGGGTGCGCCATCTGGGTTCGATTCTTCGTTATACATCAGGACCTTGGTGGACAGCCGCTGTGCCAGAAGCGGGCTGCGGTACTCTTCTGGTACACGGTCGGCCACGCGGGGCGGCACGTAGGGCGCGATGATCCCGGTCTCCAAAAGCTCGGTCAAAACAACCGGAGTATCGGAGATGTAGATAACGTCTGCGTTTGTCACACCCGCCTGTGCCTCGGCCTTCAGGCGCGCGATCTGCTCGGTCGATGAAATGTCGAACCCCTGCAGATCAATGCCCGGATACGCCTCTTCAAAAGCGGCTTCGACCCGGCCAATTCGGCTGGTGAAGGAGTAGACGACGACCGCTCCTTCCTCCTGCGCGCGCGGCAACAAGTCCTGCGGCGTCATGTTGTCGATGTGCCCATCAGCCAGAGCGGCGGTAGACAAAAGAATACCTATCGCGCCGAGGCGCGTCGCAGTCAGTCGTTTCATGTTTTGCTCCCGTGGGCCCTAGATCATTCGAACCGCTCGATCAGCTGGCCCAGCCGGTCGAGCTTCTTCAGCGTCTCCTCTTTCGCTGTAAGACCTGCCGCGATGACGATGGCATTGCAGACCGTCATCGGAACGATCAGTGTCTGGAACGCATCCGGATCACCTGATCGCGGCGCGGCAAGTAGGTAGTCGGGACTGGGCGCGAGAAGTGCGCCGGATTTGCCCGAAATCACAATCGTCTTCGCGCCTGTCTCTCGGGCAACCTCTACCAACGCGGCATATCCCCGGGGTTGCCGACGAAACGCAAAGTTCAGCACCACGTCACCGGGGCCAATGCCCAAGAGGTGTTCGGCCATTCCGCGCGGATCCGACATAAGATGTTGGACATCCTTGCCGAAACGGCGAAAGCGCTTGACCATCATCAACGCCAGGACTTCCGCATTGCCGTAGCCATAGACAAAGATGCGCCGCGCACCCATCAACAGACCCGCCACTTCGGCGATCTGGTCGGCGTTGATGAACTCCTCGATCCGTCCAAGCGCCTGGGCCTCGTCAAGTGCCAGCTTGCCCAGGATCGTTTCCGGCGTGTTTGTCGTGATGGTCTTTTCAAACCGGGTCGCGGTCTCATGCGTCGCGATGAATTCCTCACGCAGGGCATCACGAAACGAAGCGTAACCATCAAACCCAAGTTTTTTTGCAAGACGCGATGCGGTTGCTTCATGCACACCAACGGCGCGTGCCAATTCCCCGGCCGTCCCGAGGGCTGCAGCCGTCGGCTTTTCTATCACCGTTTCCACGAGTCGGCGTTCGCTCGGCGTCAAGCTCGGCGCCTGATCTGATATCTTGTCAATGAGGGACACGGCAGTCTTCCAGGGATCGTTTCGCAACGATACTTGCATGATTCATAAATTTTTGCAAGATGACTTGCAGAAAGCTCTGCAAGCCTTCATTGGCGATCCAGCCGACTGGCGGAGTTGCCGCTTCGAATAGTTATGATCGCGCCTCTGCAGCGAATGTCCAGAACGATGGCTCAGCTACTGGCAGGTCTTCAATGGAGACAACGCAATCCCCGCTTTGGTCCGCAGATCCACCATTGCCTCAGTAGTCACCGGCCTTCCGTCAAAACTGACAACAGACGACCGCAGCTGGACCCAAGCCAGCGCCGCCCGCCTTCGGGCAACAGCATGCGTGGCGCATGGTTAATTTCGGCTGAACCCAACGTACGAAAGCCAAGCGGTTGATCCCGCCTGGCTTTCACAAATCACTTAAGTTTCAATGATATGACCGAACACCCTGTCCCCGCGGGGACAGATCAGCCCACCAGCTCTCCGGCCAGCCCTTTTTCGATCAGCGCAATGGTCTCCTGCACGCCGTAAAGGGCAATGAACCCACCAAATCGCGGCCCTTGCGAGGCGCCCAAAAGCACCTCGTACAGCGCTGTGAACCAGCCCCGCAGCGGATCGAACCGGTCGCGCCCAACGGCATAGACAACCGACTGCAACGCCTCGTCGTCGATGGGCCCGTCATAGGCTTCCAACTCGGCCTTCAGCGCCTCCAGCGCCTCGCGTTCGGGATCTGTCGGCAGGCGGTACACCTTGGCCGGTTTCACGAAGTCGTTGTAGTAGCGCACCGCGTGCCCCACGGCCTTATCCATGCCTGGATGGGTCTCGGGTCCGGTCTCGGGCGCGTAGCGGCGGATGAACCCCCACAGCTTGTCCTTGTCCTCGGCTTGGCTGACGGAAGCGAGGTTCAGAAGCATCGCAAAGGGCACAACCATATCGCTCTCCGGCACGTCGCCGGAATGGATGTGCCACACCGGGTTCGCCGCCTTGCCCTTGTCGTCCTGCCCCGGATAGGCGCGCAGTTGCTGGTGGTATTCGTCCACCGCCTTCGGGATGACGTCAAAGAACATCCGCTTCGCCGTCTTCGGCTTCTGGTACATGAAATACGACAGCGACTCGGTGCTGGCATAGGTCAGCCATTCATCGATGCTCACCCCGTTGCCCGACGATTTCGAAATCTTCTGTCCCTGATCATCCAAAAACAGCTCATAGCTGAAGTGGTTCGGCGGCTGCACCCCCAGCGCCCGACAGATCGCGTCATAGATCTTTTCGTTGGTGGCGTGTTCCTTGCCGTACATTTCAAAGTCGACACCCAGCGCCGCCCAACGGGCGCCGAAGTCCGGCTTCCACTGCAGCTTCACGTTGCCGCCGGTGACGGGCAGGGTCCATTCCTTGCCGCTCTCATCGTCAAAGGTGACCGTGCCGTTCACCGCATCCACGTGCTTCATCGGCACATACATCACGCGGCGGCTTTCCGGATGCAGCGGCAGGAAGATGGAGTAGCTCGCCGCCCGCTCTTCGCGCAGCGACTTCAGCATGATCTTCATCAGATCATCGTATTTCTCGGCACAGCGCAGCAGGATTTCATCAAACCGGCCAGAGGCATAGAATTCGCGGGCCGAGATGAATTCGTACTCGAACCCGAACGTGTCAAGGAACCGGCGCAGCATGGCGTTGTTGTGATGGCCAAAGCTTTCATGCGTGCCGAACGGGTCTGGCACATCCGTCAGCGGGCGTTGCAGATGCTGTTCCAGCACCTCGGGGTTCGGCACGTTGCCCGGCACCTTGCGCATCCCATCAAGGTCGTCCGAGAAGCAGATCAGCTTGGTCGGGATGTCCGAGATCGCCTCGAACGCGCGGCGCACCATCGTGGTGCGGGCCACTTCGCCAAAGGTGCCGATATGGGGCAGACCCGAGGGGCCATAACCCGTCTCGAACAGGACATATCCTTTCTCCGGCGGCGCCTTTTCATAGCGTTTGAGCAAGCGGCGCGCCTCTTCGAACGGCCAGGCTTTGCTGCTCATCGCGGCGTCACGGAAACTCGACATCTCATATGATCCCATGTGGTGGGCCTGCGCCCTATGCGCGGCCCTGTCTGACTGTCCCCGCAGGGACAATCCCGCCGCTACCTATTGCGGGCTGCCCCAGCCGTCAATATTGAGGGGGAAAGCCCCCAGAAAGGACACCGGACCATGGCCGCTTCACAACTCTCTCTCACGGCGCAGGATGCACTGGTCGCCATGATGATCGCCGTGTCCGCTTCGGACGAGGATATTCGCACCGCCGAACTGGTCAAGATCAACTCGGCCGTGAACAACTTGCCTGTCTTTGCGGGCTATGACCTCGACCGGTTGAACCGGATGGCGCAGATGGTGTTCGACCTCTTCGAACAGGAAGACGGGCTGGATGCGCTCTTTGGCCTCGTGCGCGAGGCGTTGCCAGAGCGCCTGTTCGAAACGGCCTATGCCCTTGCCTGCGACGTGGCAGCCGCTGACGGGACCTTGGACGAGGCCGAACTGCGGCTGCTGGAAGAGATGCGGTACGAGTTGAACATCGACCGGCTGCACGCTGCTGCGATCGAGCGGGGCGCGCGGGCCCGTCACTTGACGTTGTAGTCTCTTCAGAGAAGTAGGAATATTTACAAAGACTTAAAGTCAACCTGGCGCGTGTAGCGCGAGGGGCATCCGTCGCGATACGCGACGAATGCCCTTGTTTGCTTTTTGATCAATCGTTCAGAACCGGGAACGCATAGAACGCAATGCCTTTAGCCGCATTGATCGGATTGGGGTTATGCCAGCACTGGCGTTTGTAAGTAAGAATCTCCGGGACAACGGACAGAGTCCACTGGTTCGGGTTCACATCGGCGCATTGCTGGTAAACCGGAATCGTCCCATCTACATGGGTTTGGTAGGCGTAGAACATGACATTGCCCGTATCCCCAGAAGACGTCGCATGTGGACCCGTTGCCGGGCTGAAGTTCGGATCATAAATCTGTGCGTCTTTCTGAATTGAATACACATAATAGTTGTTGAAATTCGGCTCTGTGACCTGGCCGTAGATGTAGCCGTATACGGGCACCAGCCCGGCATCATCATCCGGGGAGTTTGCCACATAGAACGGGACATTTGACAGATTGCCGTTTCCGACCTGCAGCGGCAGCCAGCACGAATCCGTTTCGGTCGCCAGGTTGTCGTTCAAGGACACCATTTGAAGCTGGCGGTTGTCATGCCCCACACGGAACATGTGGCCATAAAGATACGCGGGCTGAAAGCTTGTATCCGTTTTGAACGTGTTTCCAGCAATGTATGCTTCGAAGGCGGCCTTCAAAGCGTCTGCGCGCGCCTCATTCCCGTCGTCAACAAGGGTCCAGATCGGCGTTAACCCCTCAGATTCCGTGTAGTCGATCAGGTCGAGCGCATCGTTGGAATATGTCAGGCTTTCGACCCATTTTTGAATGCCCTCATGGTCAAATTGTGTCATCGAAGGACCCGTCGACACCACAGTCGCATTTCCACCTACGATGAAGTTTTGGAAATGAGACCCGTCGTAGAAGTGTTGTGCGGATTGCGACAGCGATGTCGTCGTTTTACCCGATGCAAAGACGCCGTAGCTGCCCGTGATCCCTGCCGTCAGCGACTGCGTTGACGACGAGTATTTGGAGAATGTCGACGCGGAGATGAGGATCGATCCACCGAACACGCCACCCGTCAAGAAGTGCGAACCAAACGTCTGGATCACTTCGTCTGCCGTCAACGGGTTTGTGCCTGTGCCGTTAATCGCCTCTTTGACAGTTGGAATGAGATAGGGGCGCAGGTCAGTTAACGGCTGCATCTGCAGCGCGATCATCTGGTACATTGCGTAGTACTGGGTGAACGAAAAGCTGGAACTGTCCATCCGTTGAGCGTTGTATGTGCTGGTGATGGATCCTGCGAAACCGTTGTATTCGCCGGAAGCGTTGATGGAGACCGACAGCTTTTGCGAAAGCTCCTGTGCCGATGTACCTGCGAACACGCGCGCGTTTGAAGTGTGATTGAAGTTCGGGTTGGTGAACTTGGGCAATTTGTAGGTTACACCGGCCTGAGCGTAGGTTGTCATGTCCTTTTCAGGCAATTCGGTGAAATCAAACAGCGCTGCCTTCAGCGCGTTCTGGCTGGCATACGCGCCCTTCACCACGTCGTAGCCTTTGTACATGGCGTTCCAGCCGGGGGGATGGATTGCATCTGCTGGAATTGCTTTGGAAGTCATTGATTTGTCCCTGAGTTCAATCATACCGGGTGACCCTAGGGCGTCTTTGACATTGGAGAAACTCATTTTTTGAATTTCACCGCGGGCGTACTTTGGCGATGTAGAACAAGGACAGGGCAGCGCCGCCGTGAACTGGCGCGGTACATCATGGTGCGCGCGCGACTGCTGCCGTCAGCACGCCGTACCTGGTCCTGCTTTTTGCCCATTTTCAGCTTGGCCTTTCCGGATGGCCGGGGTTTCTGACATGCGAGGTCCTGGCGTGTCGCTCGCCAAAAATGAGAGGCAATGTGGCGGTCACGGTGCGCCTGTAGTTCCGTGACATACCGTGATCGCGATTTCCTTTGCGCGACTCAATCGGATTTCCTATACGCGCCTCAGTCGCAGAGGCCGACATGGGAGAGCGCAGCGCAGGCTGCCGCCGAAGGAGCAACGCCCCGGAAACTCTCAGGCACCACGAACCGTGCCGGCCGCGCCCCCGTTCAGGGGCACATGTGACGATCTGGAGAGTGGTCGGACGTCACGCGCCCGGCCCACCGAAGGAGAAAGCGGCCCTGTTGGTCCGTGAAGCTCTCAGGTCTCGCGACAGATGGGGACGCTTGCCCGGCACGGTGCCGGATGCGTCCATATCTGCGTGCACTGGGAGGACCCCCATGACCCGTATTGCCGTGATCGGCGCCGGTATCACCGGTATTACGACCGCCTATGCCTTGGCCCGCCGCGGCTATGACGTCAGCGTGTTTGACCGCAACCGCTATGCCGCGATGGAGACATCCTTTGCCAATGGCGGTCAGCTTTCGGCCAGCAATGCCGAGGTCTGGACCCGCTGGGGCACCATCTTCAAGGGGTTGAAATGGATGCTGAAATCCGATGCGCCCTTGCTCGTGAACCCGGCGCCCAGTTGGCACAAGCTGTCCTGGATGGCGGAATTCATGGGCAACATTCCCGATTACGAGCGCAACACGGTTGAGACGGCGCGCCTGGCCATTGCCGCGCGGGAACATCTGCTGGAGTTTGCCCGCGAAGTGGGCGCCGATTTCGACATGGAACGGCGCGGCATTCTGCATGTGTACCGTCAGCAGTCCGAGTTCGATCATGCCCGCCGGGTAAATACGCTGCTGGAAAAGGCGGGGTTGGAACGACGCGAGGTGTCGGCGGACGAGGTACAGCGCTTGGAACCTACGCTGAAGGCCGACACGATTGGCGGTTTTTATACCGAGAGCGATTTTACCGGCGACATTCACCGCTATACCCGTGCGCTGAGCGACCGGTGTGAGCAGATGGGCGCGTCCTTTCACTACAAGTGCAAGGTGACGGACATCACGCATACCGGTGCGGGCGTTCGCCTGACCTGGGATTATGCGGGGACAACAGAGACGCAGCAATTTGAAGGCATCGTGGTCTGTGCGGGCGTTGGCAGCCGTGCCATTGCGGCACAACTGGGCGATCGTGTGAACATCTACCCGGTCAAAGGATACTCCATCACAGTCAATCTGGACGATGCAGAGAGTCAGGCCGCGGCCCCATGGGTCAGTCTTCTGGATGATGAGGCCAAGATCGTGACCTCGCGCCTGGGGCGCGGGCGGTTCCGCATTGCAGGCACGGCCGAGTTCAATGGCTACAATCTGGACATCCGCGACGATCGTATCCGGCCGTTGCGCGAATGGTGCGAGGCGTTCTTTCCCGATGTGTCGACCGAGCATTGCGTGCCTTGGGCGGGGCTGCGCCCGATGCTGCCGTCGATGATGCCGAAGGTCGGGCCCGGCGCAAAGCCGGGGGTCTATTACAACACCGGGCATGGGCATCTGGGCTGGACCCTCTCAGCGGCCACGGCACAGGCCACCGCCGACATCATTGATGCGAACAGGATGAAGAACGCGGCCTGACCAGAGGGGCGGATCAAGATCCGCCTTACGGGGGTCAAGTAAGGCGCAGATTGCTGCGCCATGCGACGTCAGCGTGGTGTGAAGTTCCATCGAGTAAGGCGGAGGTGTCCTCCGCCTAGCTGCCGTAGACTGCGCCCCAGCGTTCAATCAGTTGTTGCTGCATGACTTTGGCCCGCCGGTTCCAACTGCGTGCGCCTTGGGGTCGTTCACGGTTGGCGCGGGGTATGCGGGCGCGGGTCGCCTCGTCCGCGGCGAAGATGGCAAAGGCCATTTCGGTCCCGTCCCGCGCCGTCATGTAGCCCGCCAACCCGGACACGAAGTTCAATGTGCCGGTCTTGGCATGCACCTCGATCGGGTGGTTCTTGATCGCACGGCGTTGTTCATCAAGGATCGGGATCGCTTTGAGGATGGGGCGCAGCACGTTGTTCTGCCGCGCCTTGACCAGTGCAGCAACCATGTCGTCGGCCGTCATCTCGCTGTCGCCTCCAAGGCCCGAATGGTCCACGAGCCGCATCTTTGTCGTCCCGAGGGCGGCATTCGCCCAGCGGTTCATTTCGGTGGCCGATGCACGCAGGGAGGAGGGCCGACCATTGCGTTTGACTGTCGCGGCCATCCCCACCATTTCGGCCGTGACATTGGTAGAAAAGCGCAGCATGTCACGCAGGATCGTGCGCAGGTCTTCGCTTTGATGCGTCGCCAGCGTTGTGCCTTGGGGGATGCGGCTGACCACCTTGGGGTTCTTCAGAACGACACCGTGCGACCGCGCGAGTGTCTGGAACACGTCGCCGGCATAAAGCGCAGGTTTGCGTACGGGCAGCCAACGTGCGCCGCCATTGCCAAGGGCACCGCGCGCGACGCTCCAATTGTCGGTGCGCCCGCCATCGGCATAGGTATAGACCGGCGCGCGTCGTTCGCTCACTTGCATCCGCGCAATGGCCACATCCGGGCGGTATCGATCCGACCGCGCATCCATCGTGACGTTGTATTTGCTGCCCTGCCGCTTCCATTCGAAATGCACGCGGTTGAAGTTCAGTGCGATGCCCGACAGCGCTGGGCTGTAGCCGACATGATCGGGTTGATCCTTGTCGATCGTGGGGACTTCGGGGAACAGACCGTCGGCCACTTTGAAGTCGCCACGGACCTCGCGGATGCCCTTGGCCTTGAGCGCCGCAGCCAGCCCGGCCAGCGCATTTGTATCAAGGGTCGGGTCACCGCCGCCCACAAGGACCAGGTCGCCCTGGACCACGCCGCCCGACACGCCGCCGGTTGCGATAACCCGCGTGTTGAACCGATGGGCGTGTCCAAGTACGCCCAGCGCATAAAGCGCGGTCACCGCCTTGGCGACCGATGCGGGGGGTGCGCCCACCTTGGCGTTGCCGCCCTCCAGCTTTGTTCCTGTCCTTGCATCGGCCACCGCATAGCAGACGCGCCCGCCCAGCTTAGCCTTGGCGATGATGTCCTGCGGATCGGCAATAGCCTTCTTGAAATGATTGCCGCCACGCGCTTGCGGTCGCAAAGAGGCTGTCGGAGGGGCAGCAAGGGCTGCTGTGGCTGTGGAACTGGCCAGCGCGGAAAGAAAAAACCGTCTCGAAATCGTGTGCAACATGGACTCATGTAACCGCAGCTTTGTCCGGCAAACAAGCAGGCAAAGATCACAAATCCGAGGACGGCGTCCACTTGCCTTCTGCCCGGATCGCCGTGGACGATTCTGCGGTCATGGCGACATTCACGAAACACCAGGCCGGGGCGCCCGAGCGGCCCAGAAGTTGGCTGGCCCGCCCCGAGATGCGGTAGGACCGATAAAGCCGCGCGGCGGGGCTCATCCGGGCCGAAATCCGATCGCCCGGACGGGCCAGTACACCCACGGGCACGTTCTCCATGATCCATGTCCAATCTTGCCAAAGGTGAAACTGGGCAAGGTTGTCCGCCCCCATCAGCCAGACGAACCGGGTGCCCCGATACCGCTGCTTCAGCGCCGCAAGGGTCTGGGCAGTGTAGCGTGTGCCCAGATGCGCCTCAATGTCTGTCACCGTCACACGCGGGTGCTGCATGACCCGCCGTGCATGCGCCAGCCGAGTGGCCAGCGGGGCAGGGCCTTTGGCCTTGAGCGGATTTCCCGGCGACACCAGCCACCAAACGCGGTCAAGCCCAAAGCGCTTCATCGCCTCGCGCGTGATGTTGGCGTGCCCCCCATGCGCCGGGTCAAAGGAACCGCCCAGGAGGCCGATGATCTGGCCCGGTTTGGCCATGGGAAAAGCGGGGTCGGTCACGTACAGGTCCGTCTTGGTCAGTGTCAAGGACCGGACGTCAAACGCGCCGCCTTGTCAATCAATTGGCCGTACGTCGTCGCCCAGGGCAATGGTGCCAGTTTTGACCACTTCCGCGCACCAACCGCCATGCCCGCGCATGGCGGCATAGCCGCCGTGGCCCAACAATCGCTCCATCAGGCTGCACGGTGCGCAGATGGTGGTAAAGCGCAAAACGGCTGTGCCCAGTTGCACCTCACGACCCTTGAGGCCCGCTAGATTGATGCCTTGCACCATGATGTTGCGGCGCAGCAGTGTCGGATCAATCTGGTCACGTCCCAGATACGAGGCGATGGCGGGCAAGTGTTCGGCCTGCACCAACGTGACGGCTCGTTTACCTGCGCGACCGCGATCACCTTCGATGCCGGTTTCCGAAATCTTGGCCGTGTCCAAGACCTGAATGTCCACCGCGCGCGCTGGGCGCACACCAATCCATGCCACCGTTCCGGGCTGCGCCCAGCGGGCCATCATGTCGTGAAGTTCGCTCACCGTTCTTCGCTACGTTCCCTGCGGGCTTCGAGGCCGACAAGGTCCGGCAACCGCTCAAGGGGATAGTTCGGGTGCAGCACCCAGATGCCCGCCTCGTCCTGTTCAAGGGGTCGCAATGTGCCCCCCGGAAAGGCCCGCGTGCGCAAAGCCAATACAACGTCGGACAGGACGGCCGGGTTGTCGCGGAAATAGGCATGTCCGAAGCCACCGCGCACATTTTCCACCCGGATGAAATGCACCAGCCCCTCTTTCTGGAGGATTGCCAGTTCACCATCGACAAAATCTTCGTTTCTGAGAGCACCCAGCCGGATCGAACGGGTCAGATAAGCCGACAAGCGCAACGCGCCGTCGTTCGGGTTGATGTACAGATTGATCTGTTCAAAGGATTCCGAAAAGCGTTCGGCCTGCAAGCGTTGACGCACGATATCAACGTCAAGATCGGGGGCCGCCATGATCAATGTGCCCGTTTTGAGGGCAAGCTTGGGGTGTACACCGGCGCCGCGCGCCTCGATCATCAGTTCGCGCAGGGCCGTCGTGACCACATCCGTGCCACGCGAATGCGCAATGATGTCGATGTTGTCGACCTCTGGCATATCCGCCAGCATGCGCAGGAATTCCTTGGTGTGGTGTACGGAAAAGACACCCGCATCCCGGTCACGGAAGTAACCAAGCGGACCAACCCCGTTCCCGGCAGGCCATGTGAAAGAAACCGGAACAGACTCGCGCCCGGCAAAGTGCCACATGTTGGCAAGCGTCGTCAGGCTGTCTTCGAAATCATTGTTGAAGCCGTGGACATAGACCAGCAGGCTGCGGTTGCCGGTTTGGGCAATCTCGTCCGCGATCACAGCCTGAAAGCGGGCGGCCTGTTCGTTGTAGACATCCAATGACTGTTGCAGGTGGTTGAGCTGCCCGTCTGCCCGGGCGTAGGGCAGTGGCGTTGCTTCGAACCGCACGATCTCTTGGAAATCCGGCACCCAGAGGCTCGAAATGTTTTGATCGGAGTCGCTGCGGGTCCTGTCCAGCAGTTCTTCCCACCCCAGATCGCGTCCGAACTTGACCGTGGCTGCCCCAAACGCCATCGAATCCGACCTGTTGGCCCCATAGTTTTCACCATTCGGTGCGCGATCGGTCATGTAGAAAATCTTGGGTTCGGCGGTGCGCCAGACAGCGGGCACCAGATCATCGGGGTAATTCAGACCGCTTCGATACAGGTTTGGTGGTGGCGCAAGACTGATGCCAACCGCGCAGCCTCCCATGACCCAGCAGACTGCAAACAGGATAAACCGCCTCATGTCAGGCACTTCCGTAGATTGCGTTGATCACCGCTAACACAGGTCGGTTGGCTTCACCAAATGACATTTCCATGGCCGGCGATGCATTGCCCTTTGCCCGCGTGCCGGGTAGACGGACCTGCACAGTTTTTCCGGGAGGATGCCATGGCTGCCTATCAATATGTCTATCACATGTCGGGTGTCTCCAAGACCTATCCCGGGGGCAAGAAGTGCTTTGAGAATATCCACCTGAACTTCCTGCCGGGCGTGAAGATCGGTGTCGTGGGCGTGAACGGTGCCGGTAAGTCCACGCTGATGAAGATCATGGCGGGCATGGACAAGGATTTCACCGGCGAGGCCTGGGTCGCCGAGGGCGCCAAGGTCGGCTATCTGCCGCAGGAGCCGCAACTGGATCCGGCCCTGTCCGTGCGCGAGAACGTGATGCTGGGCGTGGCCGAGAAGAAGGCCGTTCTGGACCGCTACAACGAGCTGGCCATGAACTACTCGGACGAGACGGCGGATGAGATGGCCGCCCTGCAGGACCAGATCGATGCAGAGAACTTGTGGGATCTGGACAGCCAGATTGATGTGTCGCTGGAAGCGCTGCGCTGCCCGCCCGACGATGCGGATGTGACCACGCTGTCGGGCGGTGAAGCCCGCCGCGTCGCGCTGTGCAAGCTGCTGCTGGAAGCGCCCGAAATGCTGCTGCTTGATGAGCCGACCAACCACTTGGATGCCGAAACCATCGCGTGGCTGCAACAGCACCTGATCGACTACAAGGGCACGATCCTGATCGTGACTCACGACCGTTACTTCCTCGATGACATCACCGGGTGGATCCTGGAACTCGACCGCGGGCGCGGCATCCCCTACGAGGGCAACTACTCCGCATGGCTGGAACAGAAGGCCAAGCGGCTTCAACAGGAAGCCCGCGAAGACAAGAGCCGCCAGAAGACGCTGGAGCGCGAACTGGAATGGATGCGGCAGGGCGCCAAGGCGCGGCAGGCCAAGTCCAAGGCCCGGATCAACGCCTATAACGAGATGGCTGATCAGTCCGAGCGCGAGAAGCTGACGCGCGCACAGATCGTGATCCCGAACGGGCAGCGCCTTGGATCGAAAGTGATCGATGTGCAGGGCCTGTCCAAGCACATGGGTGACAAACTGCTGGTTGAGGGGCTGGATTTCTCTCTGCCCCCCGGCGGGATCGTGGGCGTCATCGGCCCCAACGGCGCGGGCAAGTCGACCCTGTTCAAGATGCTGACCGGACAGGAAACACCCGACGCCGGGACGATTGAGTTGGGCGACACGGTGCAGCTGTCCTATGTTGACCAGTCGCGCGACGATCTGGCAGCTAATGACACCGTATGGGAAGCGATTTCCGGCGGAGCCGAGGTTATCGAACTGGGCGACGCGCAGGTGAACTCCCGCGCCTATTGCTCGTCCTTCAACTTCAAGGGTGGCGACCAGCAAAAGAAGGTGTCGCTGCTGTCAGGCGGTGAACGCAACCGCGTCCACATGGCACGGCTGTTGAAAGAGGGCGGCAACGTCCTGCTCTTGGACGAACCAACCAACGATCTGGACGTGGAAACGCTGCGCGCCTTGGAAGACGCGCTTGTTGATTTCGCAGGCTGCGCTGTCGTGATCTCGCACGACCGGTTCTTCCTTGACCGGATCTGCACACATATCCTCGCGTTCGAAGGGGATGCGCATGTGGAGTGGTTCGAGGGGAACTTCGAGGACTACGAAGAAGACAAGAAGCGGCGACTGGGGCCGGATGCCCTTGAACCTAAAAGGCTCAAGCACAAGAAATTCGTTCGTTAGAACGGATTTCTTGGGCAGGCTTTTGGGTTCAAGGCGTGCGCGAAAGAGTGTTTGCGCAGCATACGCGCGTAGCGGCACCCGGTTGCAGTTGGGGTGACCCTCGTTAGAACCCAAGCGGTTGAAGCATAAGAAATTCGTACGGTAGCCTTTATGTACTTCAAGCCTCAAAAAGCATCTAGTGATTTCCAATCTACGCATGGCCACTTCAATTTACTGGCTCGCTGAACGCGGCGGTTAAAGGTTGTAACCGCAGGCAACAACTCCTACTTTTTCCCAATTCACTTGGGGGAAATCTATTGCTATTCAAAAACCTTCCTCTCAGCAGGTTAATGGTCAATCCGGACAATGATCGTCATGGCCCTCAGGGAAATGAACAAGATGCCATAAATTGGCTTTTCGCCGAGCACGGAGACAAAATGGTCACGTTAGCTGGTGATATTGTGGCCCAAGGCAGAGTGTTCGACTCTCCACTTGTTAAAGCCGATGGAAAAATCTTTGTCGTTTTTGATGGCAATAGGCGCGTAGCTTGTTTGAAAGCGCTCGCAGGCTCCTGCTCGATACCACAAAAGTATTCCAAGCAGTTCAATAATCTCCAATCCACATCTGACTGGTCACCAAAAAGTAAAATCAGTTGCCAAATAGAATATGACCAAGCTGAGATCGACCAAATCATCAGCCGGCGCCACAACGGCACCGATGGTGGGAAAGGTCAACTACGTTGGGACACACGAGCAAAAGCGAACCACGCCAATCGTATTGGCGCTACCAATCAATATCCTATCGCAGAAGCGATAGAGGGCTTTTTGGGCGAACACGGCTATCCCAACCCTACGCAGATTGCTCGTTCCACGCTGTTCAGGTTGGTGAATGCGAAGAAGAGGCAACGACAATTTGGAGTGGAGTTAGGCGGCAACGGAACTCTGCTGCTTAGCAGACCGAAGAACGAAGTCATCGAAGCATTCTCCAGAGTTGCAGATGATATCATTGAGAAGAGATTGACGCTCAAGAATGTTCTAAACTCGGAAGGTGTTGATGAGTACATGTTAAGGCTAGAAGAGAGCGGACTTGTCGATACAGCGGACCCAGCCTCTGATCAAAGCCGAAAAAGGGACGTACAACCTGCAGCGCTGAAGGATCTTAAGAACGTCGTCCGTTCAAAAGCCAGGCCCAAACCGACTCGTGACACGTTGATCCCGCAAGTGGAGTATGATGTTGTATGGACACCCGGCTTGCAGAAAGTTGAAGTGCTGTGGCGAGAGCTACAGTTTGTGTTGAAATTTCAACGCGCCGAACTCTCCATTCCGATTGTATTTCGAACCTTAATTCAACTGCTTACTGACTACGCAATCAACAAACTAAATACGTCGCCTCGCAACACTTCCTTGTCCGCACGCGTCCGACACGTTGTGTCCGCGCTCCAGGAATCTGGCGAGCTTGACAGAAAAGAAGTTGCAGATATTTGCACCGCTCTTGGAAACACAAACTCCATGCGCGAGATAGAAATTCTGCATAGGGCTGTGCACAGTTCAACTGTTATCCCTGGTCGCGACGATCTAATTGCTATGTGGGGAGTATTTGAAAAATACCTGCTGTCATGCTGCAAGTACCGTTAGACTGCATCAATCAAAAATTCACAACAAATAAGCCCAAACCAGCACCACCGGCGGCGCAAACGCGATCATAAACAGCTTCACCACGTGGCTCACCTTGCCGAACAGCTCATCGCCCCCCGCCCATGGTCGCGCTTCTCGCGCATCGTTTCACGATACGCTGCCAGCCCCGCGATTGCTGTGCAATCGCTCGGGTCGGGGACGGCGCAAACGCGGGGCGTTTCCGGGGTGAGCAACTCAGGCGTTGATGCAAATCGAATTGGCATTGTAGCGTCTGGACATGCACATCATCGACATCTGGGTGAACTGCCCCTCCATCGACACGGCCGACACGATTACGGACGCGCTGCTTGACCAGCACCTCATCGCCTGCGCCAACCGCTACGCCCCGATCCAAAGCGCCTATGTCTGGGACGGTGCCATCCAGCGCGAGCAAGAGCATCCGCTGCTTCTGAAAACCCGGGCCGACCTCGCCCAGCAGGTCGAAGACGCCGTGCGCGCTCTCC
The DNA here is from genome assembly GCF_059611725.1 of Tateyamaria sp. LSS28. NCBI lineage: Bacteria > Pseudomonadati > Pseudomonadota > Alphaproteobacteria > Rhodobacterales > Roseobacteraceae > Tateyamaria > Tateyamaria sp. LSS28. The sequence goes on from NZ_JCAPFI010000002.1 coordinate 806,663, forward strand.
ACCCCTACGACGTCCCGCCGATCATCCGGATCGAAGCCACTGCCAATGCCGACTATCTGGCATGGGTCCACGCCGTCACCCGCCCGACATAGGGCGCGCCGTCACGGCACGCGTGCAAAGGGTCTTTGAAGTTCCCGCATGCGCATTTGCTAACAGGTGGTTAATCCGCCTCTGTAACCCATTGAAATTCCTGACCCGCGAACCTGTCCCAGCATGGGACATGAAAAAAGGGGCCGAGAATGTCGCCCCCTCACCATAATTGCTGGCCGCCAACATCACGACATAGCCGCTCTTTTCCTGCGCCACCTAGGGCCGGTTGATCGAGGCCATCGCCAAAGAATATCTGACCAAAATTCAGATCGGACACGTTCTTGAGAAAAGCGATGCCAGATTGAAAATCATTCGTTAACCCCGACTTGCGAAGCTCTCGAGGGGAGCAAGAGAAGCAATGATATACATCTACCTCAGATACCTCGCTATCATCGGCACGGTTGTGTTGCTGCTTTTTGGCATCTCTTTCTTTCCGCCGCTTACAAGCGGCGGCAATTCAGCCGGTTCTGGTGTGAGCCAGGCCGAATATGAAGAAATTACAGGACAAGAGTTGGCCTACTGCGAGAACAGCGCATACGACGTTGATTGCGAGTGTTTTGCCGAGATATCTGGCCACATCCTGTCCCAGCAAGAAACCAAGGTTCCTTTTGCCGTGTATCCCGACAGGACAGCGCTTGCGCGGGGGCAAGCGTCGGGCGAATGCTGAGGTCAGGGGCCGACGAGCGGTGCCACGAACGGGTCTGTGGGTGCTGTCGCCCAAGTGGCGCGGCGCAGTAATCACTTCAGCATGCCTGCATTTGGCTTCTGCCGCGTCCTTTGTTCGGGGGGATGACACGCGTGATTGCCGGCCTTGTTTCAGAGTGCCCCCGATTGCCACGGTCACTTTAGTCCCTACAACGCTTTCACCATGGTCAGAGAGGACTTGGACACGGGCATGGTCGATGTCCCGCGCTTCATGGGTGTCGGCATTGAAGGTCCAATTGTGTCACAAAAGAAGCGCTGTACCCCCTTTGGCGTAGCGGAACGGTGGCGAATTATTGGAATACGTATTGTGCTGCTGGAGAGAATCGAACTCTCGCACTCAGCGTATCCCGCAAGGGATGCACGTACGTCGAGGCCTGACACTTGCCGAGAGGCGCCTCTGTCTCAATGGGTCGGGAAACGATGGTGCTGCTGGAGAGAATCGAACTCTCGACCTCTCCCTTACCAAGGGAGTGCTCTACCTCTGAGCTACAGCAGCGCCGTGCGCGGCGGGATAGCCCCAAACCGCCACCCATGCAAGCCCATTCTGGACGCCAAATGCCCCCTGCGCTACAGAAGCGGCATGGCAGATAAAACCCCACCCAAGCCCACGGCAAAAGACGACCGCGACGCGCGGCTCAAACAGGCGCTCAAGGCCAACATGGCCAAGCGCAAGGCACAAGCCAAGGCACGGGCACAGGCAGGCAATAAAGAGGAGCAGGACAATGGATAGCATATTGGTCAAGGGTGGCGGCACCCTGAACGGGCAGATCCCCATCGCGGGGGCCAAGAACGCCTGCCTTACGCTGATGCCAGCCACATTGCTCAGTGACGAGCCGCTGACGCTCACCAATGCGCCGCGCCTGTCGGACATCCGCACCATGACGCAGCTGCTGCAATCGCTCGGGGCCGAGGTCACGTCGATGCAGGATGGTCAGGTGCAGGCGATGTCCTGTCATGGCACGATCAACACCCGCGCCGAATATGACATCGTGCGCAAGATGCGCGCCTCGAACCTTGTCCTTGGCCCGCTTCTGGCGCGCGAAGGGCATGCAGAGGTGTCCTTGCCCGGTGGCTGTGCCATCGGTGCGCGGCCCATGGACATCCACACCGACGGTCTGGCCAAGATGGGGGCCGAGATCGACCTGCGCGACGGCTACCTGCATGCCAAGGCGGAGGGCGGCAAGCTCAAGGGGGCGGTGATCGACTTCCCCTTCGCGTCCGTGGGGGCGACCGAAAACATCATGATGGCCGCGACGCTCGCCAAGGGCACCACGGTCATCAACAACGCTGCGCGCGAGCCGGAAATCGTGGACCTCGCCACCTGCTTGCGGGCCATGGGCGCGCAGATCGACGGAGACGGGACACCTTCGATCACGATTCAAGGCGTAGACAAGCTGCACGGTGCCACCCACCGCGTTGTCACCGACCGGATCGAGCTGGGCACCTACATGCTGGCCCCGGCCATTTGCGGGGGCGAGGTTGAGCTGCTCGGCGGCAAAATCGGCCTCGTGGGCGCCTTTTGCGAAAAGCTGGACGCGGCAGGGATCAGCGTGACGGAAACCGACAAGGGGCTGAAAGTCGCGCGCAAGAACGGGCGAATCCGCGCCGTGGATGTGACGACCGAACCCTTCCCGGGCTTCCCGACCGACCTACAGGCACAGATGATGGCGCTGCTGTGCACGGCCGAGGGCACGTCGGTGCTGGAAGAAAAGATTTTTGAGAACCGCTTCATGCACGCGCCGGAACTGGTGCGCATGGGGGCTGATATCGAGGTGCATGGCGGAACGGCCACCGTGAAAGGGGTCGACCAACTGAAAGGCGCGCCGGTCATGGCAACGGACCTGCGGGCGAGCGTCAGCCTGATCCTTGCGGGCCTTGCTGCGACAGGGGAAACGCGGGTTGCACGCGTCTATCACCTTGACCGCGGCTATGAACATGTGGTGCGCAAGCTGTCGGGCGTAGGTGCAAATATTGAACGGATTTCGGGGGACTGATGCAAGACGCACGGTTTGAAGACGGGCGCGAGGCGCCTCTGAACCTTGGGGCGCTGGATGCGGATGATCTGCAGGTGGTGTCGTCGCTGGTACAGGATGCGGTGTTTCCGATCACGGAAATGCGTTGGGATGCACGCGGGCGATCCTTTGCTCTTCTGGTCAACCGCTTCCGTTGGGAAGATGAAGGCAAGGATCGTCACGCGCCCGAGCGGGTGCAATCCCTGCTGGCCTTCGCTGGCGTTTTGCGGGTCTCCAGTCAGGGCGTGGATCGGTCGGACAAGGATGTGATCCTGTCGCTGCTCTCGGTCACGTTCGAGGCGGGCGAGGATGGGGCAGGGGAGATCCTGCTGACGCTCGCGGGCGATGGTGCGCTGCGCCTGTCGGTCGAAGCGATTGACGTGACGCTCAAGGATGTGACCAGACCCTACGTGGCCCCGTCAAAATCGGTGCCCAAACACGATGACTGACCTGTCCGTGCGCCGTCTGACCGGCGCAGATGCGGAGGGCTGGCGCGCGCTGCGGCTTGAGGCGCTGTCGACTTACCCGCAGGCGTTCCTGACCACCTATGACGAGGCTGCGGCTGTGTCGTTGGACACCATCGCGGAGCGTCTGGAGAATGGGCACAGCTTTGGCGTGTTTACGGGCTCAACCCTTGTCGGCATTGGCAGCCTGATCCCGCAGACAAAAGCGCAGACAAAGCATCGGGCCGATCTTGGCGCGTTCTTTGTTCAGCCCGGCGCGCAGGGCAGTGGTGCGGCGACCGCCCTTGTCGAAGGGATCGCAGATGCCGCGGGCCAATTGGGCATCAGTCAGTTGGAACTGTTCGTGGCGGCCAGTAACGCGCGCGCCATTGCATTCTACATGCGCGCGGGCTTTCGGGAGGTTGGGCAAATACCCAACGCCACCTTGAGCGATGGTCATGCCGAGACCGACCTGATCATGATCCGCGCCATCGCGTAAGGCGTCTGCCGTACGGGGGATCCAGCACATTGTTCAAACGTGGTTCTGGTGCAGCAAGCTGCCCCTTGCCAGACATCCTTACTTCAAAAAATCAGGTGGATGTATCATGGGGGGCGCCTATAGTCCCAAACCCACCGATACTTCGGATCGTTTGAAGGTCTGCGTCTGCTAAAGTGCTTCCAAGTCAATCTACTAGCATACGTACCCTGTCTTCGAGGTCCTCAAGCAGCGCGTCTGCGGACCAGCCGGCCCGACTGCGGTGCACATAACCCTGGCGCATGTCGTGCAACAGCCGCGCGCGATCTTGAGATGGGAAATCATCTGGCAGATTTCCTTTTGCCTTCTCTTGATCGAACCGGGCGGCAAGCCGGGCATCCGTGTCCTGAATGGCCTTCTCCATCCGTTCCGCAACACCATCAACCTCGCCGACCGTTGTTGCCACGCAAGAGGCCAGAAAGCAGCCTCGTGGTGCGCCTTCCTGCTGGGTTGAGTGTGAGACCACGGACATCAAAAACCCTCGCACCGCATCCTCAATCGTTCGGGCCCCTTCAAAAGCAACAATCGGCGCGCACCCGTCGACATCCGCGTAGCGGTCGATTGTCTTGAGGTAGAGCTCGCGCTTGTCGCCAAAGGCCGAATAGATGCTGGGCCCGCTGATGCCCATCGCGGCGGTCAGATCCTTCATGGACGTTGCGGCATAGCCCTTTGTCCAAAAGGCATTCATCGCGGCCATCAGCGCTTCGTCCTCGTCAAAGCTCCTGGGTCGTCCCATTTTTTTTGTATCGTTCACAATAAAAGTCCTTGACGGCTGCTGAGCTTTATTTATGTATCGTTCGTTAGAAAAGTCAAGGAGAGCGCTCATGCAGCCTGCAAGGCCAGCACCAGGAGAAATATTTCCTGCGATTGAAGTTCCCAAGCTTGGGGGAGGTTCCCTTCGGCTGGGTGTCCCGTCCAAAGGATATGACTGGCAGATGATCGTGGTCTACCGGGGCAGGCACTGCCCCATCTGCACGCGTTACCTGGGCGAGATCAACGAGGTCGCAGCCGCCTTGAAAGAGCTGTCCATCGAAGTTGTTGCGGTGTCTTCTGATAGTGCAGCGCGAGCCAAGGACCAGATTGGCGAGGTGAGCCCTGACTTCTCCGTCGGCTATGGCCTGTCGATAGAAGATATGAAGGCGCTGGGCCTTTACATCTCAAGCCCCCGCCACGGGATCGACGTTGAAGGCCCGTTTGCAGAGCCGGGTCTGTTCGTGGTGAACGAGGATCGCGAATTGCGCATGGTCGACATCTCGAACGTTCCGTTCCTGCGCCCGCAAATGCCCTCTTTGGTCCGTGGCCTTCGGTTCATGCGCAGTATGACGGAACCCTTTCCGGCCAACGGCATCTATGCCTGAAACACCGCTTTCCCAAGAAAGAGCAAACTCATGACAATGACAACAGATCACCCGAATACCGCTGCCGTCAAAGCCACGCTGGACAGTCTTATCACCGGCGTATCCGGCCATGCCTTCGATGTGCTGGACCGCACCTACCACAAGGATATGCGCACCTATCTTCTGACTGATGACGGGGTGCTGATGCAGAATGACAAACCGGGCTTCATGGAGCATGTGAAGGCCGCGATGTCCCAGATGGGCGACCCGAACCCATGGGCCGAGTATCACCTGGTCGAAGCTGACGACACCCATGGTCATATCCTCGTCAGCCGCAAGAACAACGTGACCAACCGCAAACAGTTGGTGACGCTCAGCATCGACTTCACGTTCGAAGAGGACCGCTGGCAAATCACGCGAGAGGTCATCATGACGCGCAACGAGGTGAACTAGGTCCACCACAAGTCGTCCAAGCGCTCCTCGGAGCGCTCTTTCACGATCATCCCCGCCCCAGCTCAACGGAGACACCCAAGATGAAACGCATCCTATTTGCCCCTCTGATCATGACATTCACCTTCGCAACGGCGGCTCATGCAGAAACGGGCATTCCGGCCACCCTCAACGCAGTGAATGATGAGTTTAACGCAGCTGCCGCCGCTCATGACCCAGAGCGCCTGGTGAACCTGTACGCAAACGATACGCTTTGGATCGCTCAGGGCGCTCGGGTGACGCAAGGCCTGCAAGGACCACGTCAGCTCTTTGAATTTGTCACGCAGAACAAAGGCGAGGTCACGCACACGATTGATCATCTTTTTGTCTCCGAGGACGAAACGCTGGCCGTGATGATTGGCTCCGTCGATGCCAAGATCGAAAGCCAGGGTATGGATGCGACGGGTACGTATTTGTTTGTTCTGGAACCCGAAGATGACGGTTGGGAGATCGTCACAGACATGTGGCATCAGCACAGCGAATGAACATTCCTAAAAATGCAGTGGTTTGTCCGGCTCTTTTCGCCGCCCCGACATCAGGCGTTGTGACGCATTGAATGAATGCCCGCTTTGCAGCCTTTGGGGAGATACCGCCTGACCGTTCCACGGTCAGGCGAACGTGTCGTCTGCCCCGCCCCTTGAGCCTGCGCGACCTGCCCGCTATGTCCCGCCTCAGCCGGAAAGGACATCCATGCCCCAGTTTCTTGACCACAGCGACGCTGATTTCGAAGTGCAGTTTGCCGCCCTTCTGTCCGCCAAGCGCGAGGATAGCCCGGATGTGGATGCGGTTGTGGCCGATATCATCGCCGACGTGCGGGCGCGGGGGGATGCTGCCGTCATTGAGCTGACGGAACGTTTCGACCGCATTGCCCTGACGTCCGACACTCTGCGGATCAGCGCAGATGAGATCGCCGGGGCTGTTGCAGAGGTTGGGCCGGAGGATCGCGACGCACTTGCCCTCGCAGCTGCCCGCATCCGCGCCTATCACGAACGCCAGATGCCCGAGGACGCCCAGTGGACGGACGAGGCGGGTGCCACCCTTGGTTGGCGCTGGACGCCAGTGTCGGCGGCAGGTCTCTACGTGCCCGGCGGGCTGGCCAGTTACCCGTCCTCGGTCCTGATGAATGCCATCCCGGCCAAGGTGGCGGGTGTGGGACGTCTGGCGATCACCGTTCCCACGCCGGACGGGGTGATCAACCCACTTGTCCTGCTGGCAGCGCAGCTTTCGGGCGTGGACGAGATTTACCGCATCGGCGGGGCGCAAGCGATTGCGGCGCTGGCCTATGGCACGGACACGATTCCGCCCGTCGATAAGATCACCGGGCCAGGCAATGCCTTTGTTGCTGCGGCCAAACGGCGGGTCTTTGGCAAGGTTGGCATCGACATGATCGCGGGTCCGTCCGAGATTCTAGTGATCGCGGATGGCAACAATGACCCTGACTGGATTGCCCTCGACCTGCTCAGCCAGGCCGAGCACGACGAAAGCGCGCAATCGCTGCTGATCACCACTGATCCCGCCTTTGGCTGGGCGGTGGCTGATGCGGTGAATGCACGCCTTGAAACGCTGGAGCGCCGCGCCATCGCGGGTGCCAGCTGGCGGGACTTCGGTGCAATCATCACCGTGCCGGACCTTGATGTTGCGGCACAGCTGTCGGACCGTATCGCGCCCGAGCACCTTGAGCTCTGTGTCGCGGACCCTGCGGCGCTGTCCGAAAGGATCACCCATGCCGGGGCTATTTTTCTGGGTCAATGGACGCCCGAGGCGATTGGGGACTACATCGGTGGTCCCAATCACGTGTTGCCCACAGCCCGCTCGGCCCGGTTCTCGTCCGGTCTGTCGGTGATGGATTTCGTCAAGCGGACCACGCTGGCGCAGATGACGCCTGATGCGCTGCGCGCAATTGGTCCGGGCGCAGAGCGGTTGGCCGCCTCCGAAAGCCTTGAGGCGCACGGGCTGTCCGTGACGGCCCGATTGCGCAAGTTGAACGGGTAGAGGGGGGCCAGCCCCCCGGCTGCGCCGCCCCCCGTGGTATTTTCAGCCAGAAGAAGGGGCATCCCCGCGCTTGGACATGAAATGCGGTGCGCGGCATTGTGGCATTGTATTGCGCGGTTCCAGACCCTAAGCATTGCGAAAGATTGTTTCGTTGCCGAAGGCCCCGCGCCATGACCCGAATTGCCCGCATCATGTTGGATGATGCCAACCTACCGCCCCCCACACCCGAGATCGAACAGGAACGCAAAGTGGCGATGTTTGACTTGCTCGAGGACAATACCTTTGTCCTGCCGGGCCGAGATGGCCGCCCGGTACCGCAGGGGCCCTACAATGTCGGCCTGTCCATTCGCGACAAGCGTCTGGTCTTTGACGTTGCCACCGAAGCTGACGAGAAGGCGGCCGAGTTTCATCTGTCCCTTGGACCTTTCCGGCAGGTGGTGAAGGACTACTTCCAGATCTGCGAAAGTTATTTCGAGGCGGTGAAGAAGCTGCCTCCCAGCCAGATCGAGACCATCGACATGGCCCGCCGCGGCATCCACAACGAGGGCAGCCGGGTGCTTCAGGAACGGCTGGAAGGCAAGGCAGAGGTCGACACCGACACGGCCCGCCGCCTTTTTACCCTGATCTGCGTGCTGCATTTCGGCGGATAGATGACCGAAACGCTGCCGCAATCCATCCTCTTCTGCTGCGATCACAACGCGGTTCGGTCCCCCATGGCAGAGGGGATCATGAAGAAGTTCTATGGCACCGGCACCTATGTCCAATCCGTCGGCGTCAAGAACGACATGGAGATCGATGGCTTTTCCATCGCCGTGTGCCAGGAACTGGATGTGGAACTGAGCCGCCACCGCTCGCGCAGCTTTGACGAGATGGAGGATTGGGGCGACGACCTGTCGTCCTTCGACCTGGTTGTGGCCCTCAGCCCGGCCAGTCAACGGCGTGCACTGGAATTGACGCGCTACTATCATCTTGAGGTCGAATACTGGCCGATCCTCGATCCGACCGGTCTGGGTGAGACGCGCGAGGCGAAGCTGGAAAGCTACCGCGCCGCCCGCGACCAGATCATTACCCGCCTTGTTGAGCGGTGGGGGCCGGCCAGAGAGGGCAACTGATGCAGATCGTGAGTGATTATTTCGAAGCGTTCAATGCTGGCAATGTCGAGGCCATGCTGGCTTGCCTGACCGAGGACGTGGCCCACCATGTGAACGAAGGACAGGTGCGCGAAGGCAAGGACCTGTTCGGGGCGTTTTGCACGCATATGAACCAATGCTACACAGAGAGGCTCACCGATATGGTGGTGTTCTCGGCCCAAGGTGGCACACGCGCTGCCGCCGAATACACCGTCAATGGCACCTACCTGCAAACGGATGAAGGGCTGCCCGAGGCGCGCGGTCAGACCTATTGCCTGCCCGCCGGGTCCTTCTTTGACATTCGGGACGGTAAAATCGCCCGTGTCACCACCTATTACAACCTTACGGATTGGGTGCGACAGGTCGGGGCATGAGGATCGAGACACTGACCGGGCCAGCCCTGACCGAGGCACTGGATGATGTGGCAAAGCTGCGCCTGGCGGTCTTTCGGGACTGGCCGTATCTGTATGAAGGCGATGCCGCCTATGAACGTCGTTACCTCGAGGTTTACGAACAAAGCGACCGCGCGGTCGTCGTTGCGGCTTACGATGGCGACTGGATGGTGGGGGCGGCGACAGCGGCGCCCCTGGTGGAACATGCTGATGCGTTCTCGGACGCGTTTGACGGCGCGAATTTCAACGTGAATTCGTGCTTCTATTGCGGAGAAAGCGTGTTGCTGCCGCGCTTTCGAGGCCGTGGGCTAGGCCACCGCTTTTTTGACATGCGCGAGGCCCATGCACGCGACTTGGGCTACAAAAGTATGTGCTTTGCCTCGGTCCTGCGACCACCGGACCACCCCTTGCGCCCCAGCGCGTACCGGCCCCTGGATCCGTTTTGGGAAGGGCGTGGATATAGACGGATGCCCGGTGTTGTCGCCCATTTCTCCTGGAAGGACGTCGATCAGGGGGCCGAGACGGAAAAACCGCTGCAGTTCTGGATCAAGGACTTTTAGCTCAGCTGCACTGCCGCGCGGCGCTGTCGCTGTAGTCCTTCCAACGGCGCCAGAACCGTTCATCTGTCGAGCGATCGGATACGCGCACTTCCTGTGCCTGTTGCGGGTTGCTGAAGAACCCCGCGCCACGGCTTTGGTCCGCCGAACTCAGCGATTGGTTGGCAACGGCCTGCACGCAGCCACAGCGCGCCCGGCTGGCCTGATCCCGTCCCCCGCTTCGGCAGGCGGAATAGATCGGGCCGGTCGCAAACAGCACCGGGGTCGTGGGAACAGCCCGCGCGCTCGAATAGGAGGATCCGCCGCCACAGGCGGCCAGTCCAAGGGCCGCGGCCCCGGCAATGATCGTGGTCGAGAGTTTCATATCTCTGCTCGTCTCTGCTGTGACGGGTTGGCCCGCTCTGAATGTGCAAACTATGCCGTAAATATAGGACAAGGGCAATTCACGAACAAGCGCGCGGCCCCGGGCCGCGCGCGTCGCCCGGCAGGGTATCGGCGTTAGCCGATGCACGAGAGGGCCAGCGCCCATCAGTTCCCCTTTTACGATCCGTCCGCACATCGCGGCCCCGGGCCGCGCGCGTCGCCCGGCAGGGTATCGGCGCCAGCCGATGCACGAGAGGATCAGCGCCTATCCCTTGCCCCTTTTGGCCCGCAGCACATCCCGGCCTTGGGTCACGCCAATTCCCAAGCCTTTTAAGGAAAAACCCGCCGATGCGCATGCAGTTGATTTGACCAGACAGGCCCGTCTGTTTATGTGAATTGCAAAAGATCGGAGAGCAGAATGAACCGCACCCGTTTGATCCTGTTGGCAGTCGTTGCCGCCACTGCACTCGCAGCCTGTGAAACCGCCAAGGGCGTCGGGCGCGACATTACGCGCGCAGCGGACGCTGTAGACCGGGCGATTTAAGCGCACCGCCAAGCGGTGCGCGTCACCCCGGCAGGGTATCGGCGCAGCCGATGCACGACAGGAGAAAGCGTGAGTGCCAGCGCAACTCCGTAGGGCGGGCTTCAGCCCGCCAAGCCCCGACCAAACACCGCCTGCGACATATCCACAAAGCACCACAGCGCGGAATCAAGGCCAAAGGCCGCCGCGCATCGGCAGGCCGCCCGCCGGACTGGCGATTGGTTAATGCTCGCACATCGCTCAGACCGAAGATGTACCTTGCCACCATAAAGCACTGCCGCTCAAAGGTCAGACGCCATCCCGCGTCCTGTCGATGGCGCTACTCGTCAAAAATGGTCAACCAACGAATAACTCCGTAAGGCGGGCTAGAGCCCGCCAACTGCCAGTCAAACACTCCAATCCAACGCTAGTTCCAAACATCAAAGCGCGGAATCAAGGCCAAAGGCCGCCGCGCATCGGCAGGCCCTCCCACGGCCTGTCGATTTGGCCGGTCTTGGTGCTTCGGTGAACCGGAAGATGCACTTGGCAGCCATAAAGTGCTTCTGCACAAAGGTTGGATCGACAGCCCAGGGCCTGCCTATGGTCGGGCGTATCCAACTACCAATACCGTAGGGCGGGGTTCCGCCCCGCCAAACCACACCTCAATACCGACGAAACGCTGCTCTAAGCCTCATAACTCGGCGGCAACGTCGCCGCCTCGGGCTTTGGCTCTGCCGTACCCAAATCCGAAGTCCACCCCCGGAAATTCTCTAGGGTCAGGACCCATTGATTTTCGCCTAGTGGCGTGATTCACGGTTCGAAAACGAGCGGTGAATATGTCTGACCTTTTCTGGCTCACGGATGCGCAGATGACGCGTCTTG
>NZ_JCAPFI010000003.1:0-761001 GCF_059611725.1 Tateyamaria sp. LSS28
AAGATGACCGTGATGGTTGTCAAATGCGACAGCGGCAACGCCAAAATGCCGGTGATCACCATGGATCCCGTCGTGATCAAGGACCGGTTTATGAAAGCGGTCACGGCCTGACCTGTCGAATTGTTCCCGGTTGCAACATGTGACCGGGGGCGCTCTTTAACGTCAAATTCATCGGCGCGCTTTTACCGTTGTCACCAAATCAAAAGGTAGCGGCGGTCAAACCGGTATGGGGCGAACACAGGTGATGAACAGGCATATGGATGTCCTGTCTGCACGTCCTGACATCTCGCACTGTCTGAACGTTCTCTCGCGGCACGGTTTGCGCGGCACCGTTTTGGTGCACGTCTTCTCGATTTTGTTCTGCAGGGTCGGCTGCGGACTTTTTATGTGTCCTTGCCGCGACCTGACTGCAGGGCTGGTGACTGCGCGGATCGCACATGCCTTCGAAAACGAACGCAACTTGCATCGGATCAGCCATGGCATACGCGTGTTGCCGATGTCCGGCAGGCAAACCATGTGATGCGGCAAACGCTTTTTATAACACAGGGCGAGTATGCAACCGGCTCCGGGCCTGACATTGTTATCTCGACGCTTTTGGGATCCTGTGTTGCCTGCTGTTTGTGGGATCCTGTGACGCGCATCGGCGGTATGAACCATATGCTGCTTGCTGTGTCCGGAGGGGGCGACACAAGCTGTGCGTTGTCCGGTATCAATGCGATGGAAGTGTTGATCAACGACCTTGTCAAACTGGGTGCGGTGCGCGATCGGTTGCGAGCAAAGGTGTTTGGTGGTGCCCGGATGATTTCGGGTTTTTCAGACATCGGAGCAAAGAATGCAGCTTTCACGCTGTCCTATCTTGGGCAAGAGGGCATCCCACTGATCACGCAGTCATTGGGAGGGAACAGCGCCAGGAATCTGCGCTTTTGGCCAGGTATTGGCCGCGCCATGCAAAAGATGACAAATGCCCCGGTACGGGACATGGCGTTTGCTGCACCGGGGGGAAATGGGGTCGAACTGTTCTGAAGCAGATCGTTTAAAAAGACTGGCTAGAATAGCTCGACAGAGCCAGGTGGGGTGTCCTGATCATGAGGGTTGTCTGGATCCAGAATTGACCTCGTCTCGGCCAATTGCAGGTGTCTTGCAGAAGACGCGGCGACATGCGGCGTTGTCGCAAGTACACTGCAAACGACAACGAGATCCTGTAGAGACTGTGAAATTCGGTCGATGCTTTGCAATTGCAATATCTGATGTGTCGTCAGGGTGGTGCGAGATTGATCTGCCACCTCCGATACAATTTCGGAAACAGTCAACATGTCATCGCTTATCTCTGCAAGAACGCTTGCCATCCGCGATAATGCACGATTGCTTCGCACTGCATTTGAATTGGTCTGTGTCATTAGAAACGGTTGACCTCGGACTGAAGATGACTCTGTAAAATACTGGAAATAAATATTTTATTTGTGTAATTGTTTATTTCAAGCTGCTGTTCCTGATCATGAGCATTTTGTACGACGCGTCCGGCAACCAATGTGAAACCAATATCTTGTGTGCAGGATTGGCTTTGCAACGTTTGGGGCCGCTTCACCTTTGTCACCCTTGATATGTTGTAGGCTGAAGCGGCAAGCTGAACTGGTGCCATCGCAAGCAAGATCGATGTCGTCAACCCATGTACTCGGCTGGAGATGCAGCGTTTCGCCAGGGCGCCAACAGTTTCTGCACACGCGTCAAGCCTTACGGATGCATCGTCAACAACCATGATCTGTATTTGATCCGTGAGTGCCATCCGGATGTCCTACTTGCTCCAATCGAATGCGTCGTCGCACTTGATGTAAGTCGTTGGCCCGGCGGAGCGGAAACCATAGGCGTTCGGAGACAGGATGCGTTCTGAATGCCCGAGAAAAAGTAAACCGGCAGTGGACAGAGCGGACTTGAAGCGTGGCCATAGCTGCGCCTGTTTTGACTGATCGAAATAGATCATGACATTTCTGCAAAAGATGGCATCAAACGCAAATTGCATGGGCCAGTCGTCAAACAGGTTGAGTTCTTTGACCGAGACAACTTGGGTCAATACATCAGACATTCTTCGGCGTGACTGGCTGTCGCCACAAGCGATTGTGAACGTATTAAGGTCATCTTCAGAAACGCCATTCAATTCCGAAGTATTGAATTCCGCACTGCGCGCTTGGGTGATGACTTGAGGATCGAGATCTGTGCCTAGAATCTTGAAGTTCGCTTTGGCCAGAGCCGGTTCCAAACGCAGCAGATGCATCGCGATCGAATAAGGTTCTTGTCCCTTTGAGCACCCCGCAGACCAGATGCGAATACGTTCATGTCGTTCAATGCGTTGTCTGAACATTGGCATGAGCCGGTCGCTAAGCATCTTAAAGTGATGAGCCTCCCGGAAGAACTGGGACACATTGGTGGTCAGGGCAGAGATCATGAAACGGCGTTCACTTGCTCCGTCTTCTGATGCGACATGATCTGCGTACGCCGAAAAGGCATCAAGGTTGAGCGCGCGTAGTCGATGCCTGAGCCGGGACTGAACCATCAGCTTTTTCTCGCGCACCAACTTGATCCCAGACTCGCGATAGGCCAATCCGGCAATCGCATCGAACTGCTCGTCGTTCAACTGGGGCAGATCTGGTGATTGACGCATCAAGCGGCGTCACTTTCTGGCAGTGCTATGACGTATGGTAAATCCAGAACGCGTATCATGCGATTGTCCAACAGCGTTATCGCTGCGATGACGTTTCGACAGTTCTGTACGGCGGAATCTGGTGGAGTCTGCATGTCCTTGGGGTCAAGTGTCACGATATCCGAGACAGCATCTACCAATAGGCCGATTGTTGATCCCTCGTTCTGGACCACAACGATGACGCTTCGGTCGTCCTGATCACATTTGGGCAACCCCAAACGTTCGGCCAGGTCCATGATCGGAAGCACAGTGCCCCGCAAGTTGATGACGCCGCGCATGAAGCTGGGCGCGAGTGGCATTGGGGTTGCGCGCGTCCAACCACGAATTTCGCGAACGGTCATTATGTCAAGCGCATACTCCTGATCGCTTAGTTTAAAGGTCAACAGCTCCCTTTGCTTCGTTGTTTCAGTTGTGCTCATGTTTGGGGTTCCAATCTCGCACGCTTGGGGGCGGGGCTTTTGATCGTGTTGGTAACGATGTCTGCGGGATCGAGGATCAACGCCACTTGCCCATCCCCCAAAATCGTCGCGGCGGCGATCCCCGGTGGGCGGCAACAGCTGTCATCAAGTCCTTTGATGACGACCTGTCGCTGGTCGTGAACCTCATCCACGAGCAACGCAACCTGCGATTCATCCTCTAACATCAGAAGCATCGCTATGCGGTCATTGACCGTGTCACAGGGCGGCCGATAGCCAAGTGCTGCACCCAAATCAAACATTGGCACAAAGCCATCGCGCACACGAACGACAAAATGGCCCGGTTGGATTTGTTCCAGTAAACTGTCTGATAGCGTGAGCGTCTCGGACACAGTATTCAACGGTAAAACGAGGGTTTCGCCTGCTACATCTATGACCATACCGTCCAGTATAGCCAAGGTCAGTGGAAGGGATATGCTGAATGTCGTTCCAGCGTTGGGTGTGGATCCGATTGTGACACGGCCACCCAGGCGATGGATGGCAGTGCGTACCACATCCATGCCAACCCCACGCCCTGAAAGGTCAGATACATCTGGTGCGGTGGAAAAACCTGGCAAAAATAGAAGCGTGTCAATTTCTGCGTCCGTCATGGCCACATCTTCCGCGACAAGACCCTTTTCGACCGCAGTTCTAAGAACCTTATCCCGGTCAATACCTTGTCCATCATCCGAAATCTGGATCAGGACGCGGCCAGACCTGTGCGCTGCGCTTAACCGGATTTCACCACGTGCAGGCTTGTTGTGCGCAAGACGTACGTCCGAGGGTTCAAGCCCGTGATCAACTGCATTGCGGATCATGTGGGTTAGCGGCTCGACCAATTGTTCGATGACCGTTTTGTCGACTTCGGTTGCCTCTCCAACGGTGACCAGCCGCACGTCTTTGCTGACGGATGCCGACGCCTCGCGCACAATGCGCGCCATGCGTTGAAACAGTGATTTTACAGGCTGTGCTCTGATCATCATGACACTGTCCTGAATATCTCGGGTCAGGCGTTGGAATTCTTCGAGTCCGTACATGGTGTCGGAGTGGGGTGATACGCCTGCGGTTTGCAGGCTTTGCGCCAGCATCGACTGATTGATCACCAACTCACCGACCAGATTTGCGAGACGTTCGACCCTGTCTATATCGACGCGTACAACAGACTTACTTGGTGTGGGGGACGCGGTGCGCTGATCATCTGTTCTGGGCCGGATGGTGGTCCCAGAACCCGTTTCCTGGCATTGTGAGCGGACGGAGATTTTCATCCTGCACAGGCCATGGGCGAATTCGAGCTGGGACGCGACTTCTGCTTCATCAACATCAGTCGTCAGAACCAGTGACCAGCTTAGGTAAGTCTTGTCTGGTATCAGCTGATCAAGTGCGGGCAGGCGACTTGAGTCGCATTGGACTTCGACTTCACCAAGGGTCGCCAAGCGGTTGATAACATCCGAAACCTCGTGCCCTGTTTCGAAGAAGCCAGGCTCGGGTTCGAAGAAAATATTGTACTCCACGTAATGCTTGGACGGGTCCTCGCCAATCACAGCATCACTAGATTCTATTTCAACTGGTTCGCATTCATTGTCGTTCGCGTCTTTTTCCTGCGACGCTTGGCTGACCTGCACATTCAATTCGCGCAGTATTGCCTCGGCTTCTGATTTCGGAGGGTCGAGATCATTTCGACATGCGCGCACCAAGTCCGATAGGTGATCTGATGCGCGAAAGAAAACGTCCAGCAAGCCGGGAGTGGTACGCGCTTTACCTGCGCGGATGCTGTCCAGCGCAGTCTCAAACTGGTGTGCAAACTGCACCAGCGCCTCGAACCCAAAGGCGCCCGCACCTCCTTTGATCGAGTGGACGGCACGGAACACGACATGAATTGTCTCTTCATCATGCCTGCCGTCATCGAGGGCCTGCAGTCCATCCTGCAATGCCTCAAGCAACTCCTCGCACTCGACAAAAAAGGAAGCGCGAATTTCAGCCATGGGGTCCGCAGACGTCATCGTCCTGCTATCCAGCCACCATTTGCAGCGCTTTCACCAGTTTCGCCGGGTCGAAGGGTTTGACGATCCACCCAGTGGCGCCAGCATTGCGCGCACGCATCTTCATCTCAGGGGCTGCTTCCGTCGTGAGGACAAGGATCGGTGTCGTCTTGTGTTGACCACAGTCACGAACAGCATCGATGAAGCCGAAGCCGTCCATACGAGGCATGTTGATGTCGGTTATGATGACATCCGGATCGATGGCCTCCAGGACTTCTGTTCCATGAACGCCATCTTCGGCGGTATGGACGATGAACCCCGCAGGTTCCAACGCGAAGCGTATCATGTCACGCATTGTACGGCTGTCATCAACAGCAAGAATTTCAAGATTCATTTGTCTTCCTCCTGCTGTGTCAGGTCCATAAGTCCCATGGCTGACAGTTGATCGTGGACAGCGTTCTGCACATGCAGAACGTAAAAAGATGTATTGTTTTCGACGGCCCTGCGCCGCGCACTGAGCAACACTTGTGCCCCCAATGCCCCAATGTGCGAGGTGTTTTGCGCGTCAAGAAGGACATCGCTGCCCGGCGGGTGCGCCACCAGTTGCGACAGCAGATCGGGCGCAGAGGCAGTGTCCAAACGTTTGGGCAGGGGGATTGGGTCAGCCATGACGTGCACGGCAAGTTGCACCATTTTGATGGCTCATCCGGTCCCTCCTGATCGCAAAACGTAAGGAGTGTCTACCGGACGGTCTGTTAAAAGCGCGTTACTGAAGCTGTGCTTTGCGGGTACGTAGGCGTCAAAAGAAAGACCGCCGGGGGCAATGGCACCGGGCGGTCCTTGTTAACGTCGTCCAATCAGAATTTAGCCGCGGCGGCGGCGTCCGCCGGCCCGCCCACCGCGTCCGCGGGCTTCTTCGCCCGCTTTTGGTGCAACGCGGTTGAACTTGATCCATGCACCGCCACCTTCGTCATTGTTGGTCAGGAAATTGGCTGCACGGATGGCTTCCATTTCCTTGCCTGCGCGCGGCTTTGTCGATCCCATTCCAAACATCTGGACGAACGCTTCGTCGTCCATCCCGTCGGGTAAGGCGATGCCTGCCGCCTCAACTTCGGCCCGCTTTTCGGCTATTTTTGTGGGGCCGACCGGTAGCGCCACGGGGTTCATGATGGCGGATGTCATGCCAGCGCCCATCGCCATGGGCAAGAAGGCATTGTTAATGCCATGCCGGTTGGGCAGACCGAATGAGATATTGGATGCGCCGCATGTCGTGTTCACACCCAGTTCTTCGCGCAGACGCCGCACAAGGGTAAAGACTTGCAGTCCAGCAGTGCCCATTGCACCGATGGGCATCACCAGCGGATCGACGACAATGTCATAGGCAGGAATACCAAAGTCAGCTGCGCGTTCCACAATCTTCTTGGCCACAGCAAATCGAACATCGGGATCCTCGGAAATACCGGTGTCATCATTGGAAATGGCGACGACTGGCACATTGTACTTCTTGACCAGCGGCAGAACGAGTTCCAGTCGTTCTTCTTCACCGGTCACGGAGTTCAGAAGCGGGCGACCTTCTGCGGCGGCCAGCCCGTTCTCCAACGCACCGGGAACGGAACTATCGATGCAAAGCGGGCAGTCTGTCACGGCCTGGACACGCTCCACCAACTGCCTCATCAGCTCAGGCTCAACAAAGTTGTTGTCTGCATACCGCGGATCTTCGGCCATCTTGTTTGAGAAGACGGCACCAGAATTGATGTCGAGTACCGTGGCACCAGCCGCAACCTGCGCTGCAGCGTCCGCTTCGACACGCGAGAAATCACCTCGCTCCAGTTCTTCGTTCAGGATTTTCCGGCCTGTTGGATTGATCCGTTCACCGATCACGCAGAACGGTTGGTCAAAGCCAATCAGCGCGGTTTTGGTTTTGGATTCGATGACGGTGCGGGTCATGGGCGCGGCCTTTGTGCGTTGGTTTTGCGAAGTGTTGTTCCGATTCCCGTACTGGCGCACAGGTCAAAACGACATCCCACCGGTTGGAAAAGACACCTATCGCGCACGGGGCTGGTACGCGAGGGGGCAGGGCATGAAACCTTTTCAGGACAGTTATGAGTGATATTAGCCCAAGGCCGCAGGCACAGCCGACGCGCCGCCGTTTTCTATCGCCCAATTGGCATTCGTTTTGATCCCGCCAAGAGGAAAGAAATGCACGTGCGTCACATTGAAATCTGGGTTCGCAGCCTTGTGTGCGGCCAGCTCTGACACGACCTCGGTGGGTTCGAACGGCAGCAGCAACTTGGTCACGTCTTTGGCGCGGCGCTGCAGTACACGCAACGATGGTCCAACGCCGCACGCAATTGCGAATTTGATCATGGTCTGCAGCTTGGCTGGTCCCGCAATCCCGATATGGATGGGCAGGTCAACACCCGCTGCCTTGAGGTTGTCCGCCCATGTGATGATTGGTCCGGCCTCAAAGGCAAACTGCGTAGCGATGGCCATTCTTGCATCGGTACGCTCGGAGAATTTCTGTTTCCATGCAAGAGCTTCATCGACGACCTTCATCCCACCATCGGGATCAATATCCCTGTTGCCTTCAGGATGTCCTGCCACGTGCAAGTTCGTAAATCCGGCCGCGTCGAACGCACCGCTTTCCATCAGTTGCATGGAGCTGTGATAGTCACCATGAGGCTTGTCCACACCGCCTGCCAAAAGCAGCGCCTGATCGACATTTGCCTCACCTTGGTACCGAGCGATCCAGTCCTTCAATGTCGCCTCGTCCTTGATGATGCGCGCGGGGAAGTGCGGCATGACCGGAAAGCCTTCGGCATTCAGGCGCTTGGCGGTGGCCACCATATCTTCGATTGGCGTGCCTTCGATGTGTGCGATGTAAACGCGGGTACCTGCAGGCAGGATGGCGCGAAAATCATCAACCTTCTGGGATGTGCGCGGCATCACCTCAATGGAATACCCTTGAAGGAACGCCTCGACCTCGGGCGAGAGGGTGCCGGCCACTGGACCGTCGTCACGTTTGAAGTTCAGCAATGCCATTGCGGCACCTCCCTGTGCTGGGGCGCTATGCCCATCCCTCATTGTCAATCAGCGCCTTGATCCGCGCTTGATCGTATTCGGTCTCAAGCCGTACCGCTTCACGTTCCGCAACTTCGGCGGGATCGCCATCGACGGTGTAAGGGTCCGCCTTGCGCCATTCAGCCAAATACGCATCGGCGTCCTTGGCATTCACTTTCATTGCCGCGCGGTCGATGGCCTGTTCGAACCGTTCCGCAAGCTGGCGTTTGGAGCCACGACGCCCTTTGCCCACGATCACTTGGGCAGGGATGTCGCGCCAATAGACGATTGTGACGTCAGGCATGTGATTCCTCCGCGTATCTTTTGCCCTAATACGCGACGACTTAGAGTATCCAAGGCTCAATTTCGACAAAGGACGCCACCGTTGCGACGTCATGAATGGTGAGTCTGATTTGCAACAATGCCGCACTTTCGATCCTGTAGCTGTTTGGGCGTGCCGAAGCTTGGTTAAGATGGCCCTAACAAGACAAAAAAGTCGGGCAGGAAATCATGGTTATTCGGGTGGATTCCCATCGGCTGGCCTATATGGCTGTGCCAAAGGCGGCATGTTCATCGGTCAAGGCAGCACTTGCCGCAATTGATCCGCTTCAAGAAGACGATTCTGTAGGCGCATTCACGCAGCAGCAGGTGCATGCAATTTACCCCACGGCACGGTTTCGGCCGCACCGCTGGAGTGTTCTGGAAAATCACTACCGCTTCACAGTCGTTCGTGACCCATTGAAGCGGCTGCTGGCGGTGTACACCAACCGCGTCGAAGGGTTGGGTATTCTAAGTCATAGTCCGAAAATTCGTAGGGGCAGGGTGCATTTGCCAACAGAGCCGGATCCCGATTACTTCTTTCAGAACCTCAGCGCGTACATCGCAACGTCTTCCGACATCAAACACCATACCCTGCCGACCGAGTTGTTTACCGGCAGGGATTGGTCGGTGTATGACCGCGTCTTTCGCACAAGTGAAATGGACGAGCTTAGTGTTGAGTTGAGCGCGCACACGAGGCGAGATGTCGTTATCCCGCATTTCAACTCAAGCGATCGGCGCCTTCAGTTGAGCGATCTTTCGGCGCAAACACAACGTGTTCTGGGTGTGCTTCTTGAAGAAGAGTATGCGCATCTTGCACCATTTTTCGACAATCCCTTTCATCAGCCACAGATGCACGCAGTCGCCTGATCAAGTCACTTGCGCGAACACGTTGCACAACATATCGTCGTCTCAACTCGATATGAAAGGCGCAGAAGATGGCGCCACAGCGTCCCCGAGGTGCGGGCGCGACAAAGACCAAAGGCACCCGACCGGGGGCCAAGCCCGTGCCGCGTGCTCCTGGATCGCCCGAGCTTTATGCCGCGCTTGATCTGGGCACGAACAGTTGTCGCATGTTGATAGCCGAGCCGAAGGGCGCGGGATTCCAGGTTGTGGACAGCTTCTCAAAATCTGTCCAACTTGGTCTTGGTCTGGAGAAATCCGGCAAGCTGTCGCGCGGATCCATGTCGCGGACCGTGCAAGCCATGCGGATTTGCCAGCAGAAATTAAAGCGACACCAGGTCAGACGGATGCGCCTTGTTGCCACAGAAGCGTGCCGTAGAGCCCTGAATGCAAAGGATTTTGTTCAGCGCGTTCAACGCGAGACCGGGTTGCGGCTGGACATTATCGAACCCGAGGAAGAGGCGCGCCTGGCCGTTGTATCCTGCGCGCCATTGGTCAGCCCCAAGACGGAAAACCTTTTGGTCGTCGATATTGGAGGCGGGTCGACCGAGTTGGTCTGGCTTGATCTGTCTCAGGTCCCGCGCGCAGACCGCCCGCAATCCATCATGCGGCTGCATTCGGGCTTTAAACAAGTTGCGTCAGATATGCCCGAGGCACGTGTCGTAGATTGGATTAGTGTTCCCTTGGGTGTCGCAACATTGCGCGAACAGTTTAACGACGTGGATGACGATGCTGCGCGATTTGCGCTGATGAGTTGGTTTTTCGAAGAAAATCTAGCCGATTTCTCGCCCTACCACGCGACAGAGCCAACCGAGGGTTTTCAGATTATCGGCACCTCCGGTACAGTGACCACCGTCGCGGCCTCGCATCTTGGTCTGAAGCGATACGACCGGACAAAGGTGGACGGTCTGCGCATGACGTCGGATCAGATCGACAGGGTCATCCGATCCTATCTGGCTCTGGGTCCCGGTGGGCGGCGTGCCGATCCCCGTATCGGATCGGACCGGCACGCCCTGATCATGTCTGGTGCGGCGATCCTTCAGGCCTTGATGCGCTGTTGGCCAACCAACCGACTGTCCGTTGCCGATCGTGGATTGCGGGAGGGGCTACTGTACGCGCAGATGAGCGCGGACGGTGTATTGGAAGATCAGCGGATTTGACGGCAGCGGGGCCAACACAAGGCAATACACAATATCAATGAGCCTTGCTGACGACACTTGCCATGCTTTCTGCATCGGATAGGGAAGTTCTGCATGACCACACTCAGTTCGAATAAGAAGATGCAGGACCGAGCGATCAGTGCTATCGGCAACGCAAATTGCGGAAATTGGCAGGGGACACATGCATTTCCGCATGATCCATCCTATATCCGCGATCTCTTGTAGCGGATCATTTTGCACAAACCGCTGGCGTGAAATTGAAAGGTGGCAACGTGACCAAGACCCCAACAGGCAAGAATACATCAGGGCGCGGGCAGCGTGACCTGAAGGTCAAGGTCAAGAGTGCTCGCGGGCGCAAGCTGTCGTCGACCCGCTGGTTGCAGCGCCAACTCAACGACCCTTATGTAAAGCGGGCCCAAGCGGAGGGGTATCGCGGGCGTGCCGCGTTCAAGATCATGGAACTGGACGACAAGTACCGCTTCTTGGTGCCTGGTGCCCGAGTTGTAGATTTGGGAGCAGCCCCGGGCGGCTGGTGCCAGGTTGCGGTCAAACGCGTGAACGCGCTGGGTGAAAAATCAGGCAAGGCTGTCGGAACAATCCTTGGGGTCGATCTGCAAGAAATGGAGCCGATTGCGGGGTGCGAGTTGCACCAATTGGACTTCATGGAAGATGATGCCGATCTGAAAGTCAAAGACTGGTTGGGTGGCAAGGCAGATGTGGTCATGTCCGACATGGCCGCCGCGTCCTCGGGCCACAAACAAACCGATCACCTGCGCATTATCTCTCTATGCGAGGCGGCCGCTTATTTCGCCTTTGATGTCCTGGATGATGGTGGGACATTTGTCGCCAAGGTTCTGGCAGGCGGGGCAGAGGGCAGCCTTCAAAAGCTGCTCAAGCAACGTTTTGACAAGGTGGCCAACGTTAAACCACCTGCCTCGCGCGCGGATAGTTCGGAGAAATTCGTTGTTGCGACGGGTTTCCGCAGTGACAGCGCGTAACAGGTGTCCAGCACAGTCAAGCAGCCACGCCTCAGCAATGCATTTGGACTAGATTGACAGCCGTGCAGCGTGCGTGCCTCGTTCACGATACGGCGTCGTGTCATAGTGCGACCGATAGCATTTCGAAAAATGTGACGGTGAGGCAAATCCACACGCCAAGGCCACGTTAATGACGCTCATGTCGGTTTGCATCAACAGGTTGCGGGCCTTTTGCAAGCGCAGTTCCATGTAGTACCGCTTGGGGCTCCGGTTCAGGTAGCGGCGAAACAGACGCTCAAGCTGCCGTGTCGACATGCCGACATCCTTGGCCAGAATGGAGGGGCTGATCGGTTCCTCGATATTCTGCTCCATGATCTGGATGACCTGGCTCAGCTTCGGATGCCGGACACCGATACGCGTCGGCACGGACAAACGTTGGGTGTCCTGATCTGTACGTATCGAGGAATAGATCAACTGATCTGCAACGGCGTTCGCCAACTCTTCGCCATGGTCATCCGCAATCAATTTCAGCATCAGATCGATGGAGGATGTCCCGCCTGCCGTCGTCAAACGTTTTTCATCAATGACAAAAACCGATTTGGTCAGTTCGACCTCCTGAAACTCTTCCGCAAAGCTGTCCTGATTTTCCCAGTGAATCGTTGCTCTCTTGCCGTCCAACAGACCGGCTTTCGCCAGCGAATACGCTGCCGTGCACAGACCGGCCATCTGGATCCCTTTCCGGGCTTCCCGACGCATCCAGCTCAGCAGCCGCTTTGTTGTCGCAGCTTGAACGTCGATACCGCCGCAAATCATGACCACGTCATCGCGGGTCAACTCATCCAGATCACCGTCCAGTTGGAAAGCCGGTCCCGCAGAACAGTGCGCGACGTCTCCACCTTCTCCAACAATCCTCCAGCTATAAAGCTCACGACCAGCCATACGGTTGGCGATGCGCAGACTTTCCAAAGCGGCCGAGAAGCAAAGCAGGGTGAAGTTGTCGAGCAGTACAAACACAAAACGTTTGGGCTTGGCAACTTCCTGAGGCGGGCGAGAGAACGACATCGCTGCGAGTGTCCTGTTATTATTGCCGGGCGTCGTGACCCGGAGGTTTCGTCAGCCTGACCACGGCGGAAACGCCACGTCAAGAGGGCGCATTTGTGATATGGTGTCCTTCCAATAGCTTTTGTATAGAAGGCTCCGGTCATGAGACCGCTAACAGCTTTTGCGGAGAGACAAGATGAGCGATTGGACGAAATCTGACTGGCGCGCCAAGCCCCGGATCCAGATGCCCGATTACACCGACACTGCGGCACTGAACGCGGTTGAGGCGCAGCTTGCAAAGTATCCTCCGCTGGTGTTTGCAGGCGAGGCGCGGCGGCTAAAGGCTCATCTCGCCGATGCTTCCCGTGGTGATGCGTTCCTGCTGCAAGGTGGCGATTGCGCTGAGGCGTTTGATCAGTTCAGCGCCGACAGCATCCGGGACACGTTCAAAGTCATGTTGCAGATGGCAATGGTGCTGACCTACGGTGCCAAAGTGCCGGTGATCAAATTGGGCCGCATGGCTGGCCAGTTTGCCAAGCCGCGCTCTGCCCCGACAGAGGTGGTGGATGGCGTGGAGCTGCCCAGCTACCGCGGCGACATAATTAATGAGCTGGACTTCACTCCAGAGGCGCGTATTCCGAACCCACGCAAGATGCTGCAGGCCTACACTCAGGCAGCGGCCACGCTGAACCTGCTGCGTGCATTCTCGACCGGTGGCTTTGCTGACATGAACATGGTGCACTCATGGACTTTGGGCTTTGCCGATGGGGCCGGAGCAGAAAAGTACCGCGAAATCTCAGCCCGCATTCAGGATACCATCGACTTCATGGCCGCGGCTGGCATTGATGCCGATACCACGCATGAATTTTCGTCCGTCGAATTTTATACCAGCCATGAGTCGCTGCTGCTTGAGTATGAAGAAGCGCTGACGCGGATCGACTCAACCAGTGGCAAATGGCTGGCTGGTTCCGGTCACATGATCTGGATCGGCGACCGTACGCGGCAGCCCGATGGTGCACATGTCGAGTTTGCGCGTGGTGTTCAGAACCCCATCGGTTTGAAATGTGGGCCCAGCATGACAACCGAAGACCTGAAGGTGCTTCTGGCCAAGCTGAACCCGGACAACGAAGCTGGCCGTTTGACCCTGATTGCGCGCTTTGGCGCAGGATCGGTGGGTGAACACCTGCCGCGTCTGATCAACACTGTCCGCGAAGAAGGCGCAGAAGTGGTTTGGGTGTGCGACGCGATGCACGGCAACACGATTAAGTCCTCGACCGGGTACAAGACACGTCCGTTCGACAGTGTTCTTCGTGAAGTGCGCGAATTCTTTGGCGTGCATGCTGCCGAAGGGACAGTGCCTGGCGGTGTTCACTTCGAAATGACGGGGCAAGACGTCACCGAATGCACTGGCGGTGTACGCGCCGTGACCGAAGAGGACCTGAGTGATCGCTATCACACGGCGTGCGATCCACGGCTGAATGCCTCGCAATCGCTGGAATTGGCGTTCCTGGTGGCCGAAGAGCTGTCGCAATTGCGCGCCACCCGTGCCAAAGCACGCGCTGCAAGCTGATCGAAACAAAAACGCGCCGAACAAACCGTTCGGCGCGTTTCTTTTGGTAGATCTTCAGACCTCTGGCCTATTTGTCGTCTGACTTCACCAAACGAAGATACGGAACACTTGGTCTTGGCGTCGTGGCTTCAAAGCCTTTCTGGCTTTCTGCAAAACCATCCATCTGCACGCGCTGTGGCCTGGCCTGAACAGTAGGTTCGATGGCTGCCGGTATGGCAGCGGGAGATGCAATCGGCCGAATACGCGCACCAACCACATTGAAACGGCGCGGTGTCTGCCCGATTTCACCCTGGGCAACGAGACATCCCAGAATTCGGCTCACATCGCCGAGGTCGCTTTTGAGTGGCAGCAGAAGCAAACGGCATTCCATCTGCGGTTTTGAAATGTTTGTCTCTGCACTCATGCGCAATTCGCACATGGCGGGGCGTTGGCAGACATCTTCGATGGCATCGGAGATTTGACGACGACAGGGTGGCGTGATGAGAGATGTCAGTGGCATCCCGCGCACTTCCATCCCCATCAAGTCGCCGAGGTGACTGCCCGCGATACGAATACGCGCCATTCCGGGTGCGATGCGTTCCAAAACAAAAGTGTATTCGAGCGCCGATTCAATGCCGCGTGGGTCAATCTCGGACCGTTTTGGCATCAGGCGTGTGCCACGCAAGCCTTCCCAATAGGCTTCAACCTGCGAGATCGCCGAAAAACCTGTGTTTGCGCGGAACTCTGTCATTGCGCTGACATTGTGCGTGTAAAGGTCTGATTTGTCCATCTGTACATACTCTTGCTCAGCCCGCCGAATGCGTTGCTTCGGGAATGATGCAAAACATATCAAATTTGTAAGAAACCGCTCGGTGAAAGCTAACAAATGGTTAATCACCGCTCTGTCCCCGCGGGGACACGGGCTGTGGCTTGCCCCGATGTGAACTTCCCCCTAAACGCAAAGACATGACCAAGACATCCAAAGATGGCGCGCTGCGCTCAATGACCGGTTTCTCGGCTGCTACCGGCGCATTCAACTCATTTCGCTGGGCATGGGACATTCGAAGCGTCAACGGTAAGGGTTTGGACGTGCGCTTGCGCGTTCCCGATTGGATTGATGGGTTGGAAACGGCGCTGCGGCCGCTGGTTGCAGCACGGGCCAAGCGCGGCAATGTCACGTTGTCGCTTCGCATCACGCGAGATGATGCGGCGGCTGGTTTATCATTAAACGAAGAGACCATGCGCGCCGTCGTTCAAAGTCTTCTTACAATTGAAGCAGAGGCGATGGACCAGGGGCTGTCGCTTGCACCTTCCCGCGCCACCGACATTGCGAGTATGCGCGGCGTTATGGATGCGGGGGCCGCACAGGATGACACCGGTCCATTGCGCACGGCCTTGCTTTCGGAGGTTCCGGCGCTTCTGGACGCATTTGATGATATGCGGACGCGCGAAGGATCGGCCTTGCGCGAGGTGATGTTGGCGCAGTTGACCGAAGTCGGGCAGCTGACCGAACAAGCCGCGGCGTTGGCAGAGAGACGCAAGGACGATGTGGCCGCAAATTTGAAACGGAACCTTGCCCGCGTTTTGGACAATACAGACAGCGCAGACCCGGATCGTGTCGCACAAGAGCTTGCCTTGTTGGCGGTCAAGGCAGATGTGACAGAGGAAATTGACCGGCTGCACACACATGTCAAAGCCGCAGGTGCGCTTTTGAATGACGGAGGTGCGGTCGGGCGTAAGCTCGATTTCCTCATGCAAGAGTTCAACCGCGAAGCTAATACTCTATGCTCAAAAGCGCAAAATGCCGATTTAACGGCTGTCGGATTGGCGTTGAAAGCGCTGATCGATCAGATGCGTGAGCAAGTACAGAACGTGGAATAAGAATATGACCGACGCTCAGAACCGCCGTGGTCTTCTGATCATACTCAGCTCTCCATCAGGCGCCGGGAAAAGCACTCTTGCACGTCGATTGCGGGATTGGGACTCCGGTTTGTCGTTTTCCGTATCGGCCACGACACGTGAGCCAAGACCAGGCGAAGTGGACGGTGAGCACTATCGCTTCATCTCTGAGGCTGCATTCAAGGGTCAGGTTGCAGATGGAGAGATGCTGGAACATGCTCACGTCTTCGGCAATTTCTATGGCTCACCGAAGGGGCCCGTCGAGAATGCGATAAACAAAGGGCAGGATGTCCTTTTTGACATCGACTGGCAGGGTGCGCAGCAGATCACCAATTCTGTCCTGGGCCAGCATACATTGTCGATCTTCCTCCTCCCACCTTCTATCGCTGAGCTGCGCCGCCGGTTGGAAAAGCGCGCACAGGACGACGCGGAAACCATTGCCCGTCGCATGCAGAAAAGCTGGGACGAGATAAGCCATTGGGGCGGGTACGACTATGTTTTGGTCAATGATGATCTGGACGAGACCGAAGAGCATTTGAAAACCATCATCACCGCCACGCGCCTGCGTCGCTTGCAGCAACCACAATTGACCGATCATGTGCGCGCCCTGCAAACCGAGTTCGAGGAGCTGCCATGACACTCTATGCACTGGGCAAGGAACGCCCGCAGATCGCGCACGACACATGGGTTGCCCCGGATGCCAATCTGATTGGCAAGGTGATCCTCGAAGAAGGTGCGAGTGTCTGGTTTGGCTGCACCATCCGTGCAGACCACGAGGATATCCGCATCGGCGCGGGTACAAATGTTCAGGAAAATTGCGTCATGCATATAGACGCAGGCTATCCTCTCACAATCGGGCCCGGCTGCACCATCGGGCACAAGGTCATGCTGCATGGGTGCACGATTGGGGAAAACAGCCTGATCGGTATGGGTGCCACAGTCCTGAATGGTGCCAAGATCGGTAAGAATTGTCTGATCGGGGCAGGGGCACTGATCACTGAGGGTAAGGTAATCCCGGACGGGTCATTGGTGATGGGTGTGCCGGGCAAGGTGGTGAGGGAACTGGATGAACAGGCCATTCAAGGCCTCCGCGCGTCCGCTCTGCATTACCAGGACAATATGCGTACATTCCGCGATACAATGGTCGAGGTTGAAAACTGATGCCGCATTGCGAACTCAGCTATTCAAGCGATCTTGATATCGACGCCAAGGCCATCTTGGCAGAAGTTGAAGCCTGCATTCTGCGCCACGATGACGGGGCAGGGGAAACCAAGGGGCGCGCGTATCCTGCGCCCGTCTTCCTGCATACTCATCTAAAAGCATCCGTTGCCCTGCTGGCCAAGCCTCATCGAAACGCCGCATTCACCGCTGCCTTGCAAAAGGACCTAGTGGGTTTAATTGCAGAGCACCTGCCGCGTCCCTCCTGGTTGAGTGTGGACATCACGTTCAGCTCGCAAACCTATCATACGGAATTTTTGGAATGACCTCGAACTCCAAAGGGTCGCTCGTGCGACCAACGCCGCTGCCGGAAAGCGCATCGCGACCAGTTGTGACGCCGCTTAGCCCCTCGGTCGTCTATGCGTCTGACACACCTGACATGCTGGATGCCCAATATGACGGCGACCTGCATGGCTATACCTACAGCCGTGAAGGGCATCCGAATGCAGACGTCGTCGCGCAAGCCATTGATCGGATGGAAGGCGCGCCGCATATGGGGGTGCTGACCTCGTCGGGCATGGGGGCTGTATCAGCGGTCCTTTTGGGGCTGCTCACGTCGGGCGACCACGTGATCGGCGGCAACCAGCTATATGGTCGATCGCTGCGCATGATGTCCGAAGACCTGCCTCGTTTGGGCATCCAGACCTCGATGGTTGACCCGGGAGATGCAAACGCCGTGCGTGCTGCTCTGCGTCCGGAGACCAAGATGATCCTTGTTGAGGTTGTGTCGAACCCGACTTTGCGTGTCGCTGATGTGTTGGGCTTGTCTGCGCTTGCGAAAGAAGCGGGCGTGTTGCTCGTCATCGACAACACGTTCACCACGCCCCGCGCGTTCAAGGCGTTCGATCACGGCGCGGATATTGTCATACATTCATTGACCAAGCTTTTGTCCGGTCATTCGGACGTGATGCTCGGCTATGTCTCGGCAAAAGACCAAGTGATCAATGACCGGTTGCGCGTGTTTACCGTGACAGCGGGAATGACACCAAGCCCCTTCGATTGCTGGTTGGCTGAGCGTGGGCTGCTGAGTTTTGAATTGCGATATGATCGGGCGCAGGCAACAGCAGCGATCCTGGCCGAGCACTTGTCGGCGTTGTCAGGTGTCAAGCGGGTCATCTATCCGGCCCGCCGCGACCATCCCGACCACGCGCGTGCCGAGGCATTGCTGAAGGGTCAGTATTGCAACATGGTCAGTTTCGAAATTGACGGGGGGCGCGAGGCGGCCAATGCCTTTGCACGCGGCGCTACTGGGCTGAACTTTGCCCCGACACTGGGCGATGTCGGCACAACGATTTCGCATCCGGCCTCATCCTCTCATCGGGCGTTGACTGCTGAAAAACGTGCGGAGCTGGGTATGTCCGAGGGGTTCTTCCGCATCTCGGTCGGCCTCGAAGACCCAGATGTGCTTTGCGATGTGTTCACGCGCGCTGTAGAGGCCGCACTGGCGTAAGGGGGCAGGGCGATGGGTGACGATGTGCTGGGCGCATTGCTTGCGGCCTTTCCCTTGCCCACACTCGCCATCGATGCATCCGAACGCATCGTGGCTGCCAATGTCGAGGCGCTCACACTGATCGGCCAACAGGCTTTGGATCGCAACTATGTGACGATGTTGCGCCAGCCTGCACTGCTCGATGCGATCGAAGCAACGTTGCAGGACGGTAAGGCACGAACCACGCGTTATCTTGGCAATGATGGTGCGCAGGATACGACATACACTGTGAGCGTCCGCGCCGTGCGGGGTGTTGGGCGCGACAATGCGGGTATCGCCATGCTGGTATTCGAAGATGTGACGCATGTCGAGCAAACCAGCCAAATGCGCCGGGATTTTGTCGCCAATGTCAGTCACGAGCTGCGCACGCCTTTGACTGCGCTTATGGGGTTCATCGAAACACTGCGCGGACCGGCGCGCAATGATCCGGAGGCGGCTGAGCGCTTTCTGAACATCATGCAGGACGAGGCGGAGCGGATGAATCGCCTGGTTGGGGACTTGATGTCACTGAACCGGGTGGAGGGCGACGAACGCGTGCGCCCGACGGAGGTCGTAGTTTTGAACGACGTGCTTGAGTCCACGCTGCGAACCCTACGGTCACTTGCCGAGGAAGCTGGCGTTACACTTGAGCGTGAGTTCGGCGATGAAACCGTGCACCTGATTGCGGATGCCGATCAGTTGAAACAAGTCTTCACGAACCTGACTGAAAACGCGATTAAGTATGGTGGATCGGGCGGGCGCGTCACCATTCGCGTGATAACCAGCACCCGGGAACCGGCCCTGCGTGCACCCGGGGTACGGGTTCAGATTGTGGATTATGGGCCCGGCATTGATCCTGTACATCTGCCGCGCATTACAGAGCGGTTTTACAGGGCAGATGATCACCGCAGCCGCGCGCTTGGTGGTACTGGCCTTGGCCTGGCTATCGTCAAGCATATCATCAACCGCCATCGGGGACGCTTGCGGGTTGAAAGCACGTTGGGCGAGGGCGCAACCTTTACCGTCATTCTGCCCGTACAAAAAAGTTTGGCGTGACGCGGCGGCAAACTGCCCGCTGTCATAAAACTGTTACGCAGTTGTCACAAAAGGATTGCGAGCGGTGCCTAGACGGGCACCAAGATCCTCATGGGGGGGATCATCAAGAAAATGCTCAGACAGGAGACATTCATGTCCTTTGTGAAACTCACCACGTCGGCGCTGGCTCTTTCAGCCATGGCTGCAACTGCGGCAGTAGCGCGCGACCAGGTTCAGGTTGCCGGTTCGTCCACCGTTTTGCCTTACGCTTCGATTGTTGCGGAAGCCTTTGGCGAAAACTTTGACTTCCCGACACCTGTTGTGGAATCGGGTGGTTCCTCCGCTGGTCTTAAACGATTCTGCCAAGGCGTCGGCACCGAGCATACGGACATTGCGAATGCATCGCGCGCGATCCGTGACAAGGAAATCAAGGCCTGCGCCGCAAACGGTGTGACGGACATCATCGAAGTGCGCATCGGATATGATGGCATCGTCTTTGCATCGCAAATCCAGGGACCCGAATACACGGCGTTCACGCCCTCAGACATCTTCAATGCGTTGGCCCCAAAAGTCATGGTGGACGGTGCGCTGGTCGACAACCCACACAAGCAATGGTCCGACTTCAACGCGGACCTGCCTGCGACTGATATCCTGGCGTTCATCCCCGGTACCAAACACGGCACACGTGAAGTGTTCGAGGAAAAAGTAATCGCGGCTGGCTGTGAAGCCACAGGCGCAATGGAAGCCATGATTGCTGACGGTATGACCGAAGATGACGCGGAAGATGCCTGCCTGAGCGTCCGCACAGATGGCCGTTCGGTCGACATCGACGGCGACTACACCGAAACACTGGCTTCGATCGACGCCAATACCAACGCCATCGGCGTGTTCGGTCTGGCGTTCTATGAAAACAACACGGACAAGCTGAAAGTGGCTACAATGTCGGGTGTTGAGCCAACGACCGAGACCATCGCCAAGGGTGAATACCCGGTGTCTCGTCCGCTGTATTTCTACATCAAGAAAGCCCACATCGGCGTCATCCCAGGTCTGAAAGAGTACGCTCAGTTCTTTGTAGCCGATGAGGTTGCTGGCCCCGACGGTCCGCTGGCGGCTTACGGTCTGGTATCCGATCCTGAACTGGCTGACACACAGCAAATGATCGCTGATGAAGAAACAATGGGCAGCAACTCGTAATCTGAGCGATTGTTGAAAACTGCCATAACAAAAGATCGGGCGGCGACGAACTGCTGCCCGGTTTCTGCTGACAAGACCGCGAAAGTGCGGCTTTCGTTTTTGGGGGACAAATGCCTATTCTCTGGCTCACGCTGATCGTTCTGGCGATCTCGGCGGTTGGGTTCTTCATGGGGCGCCAGCGTGCGCTGGCAAGCGCCGGTGGCGACAGTCGAAACCTTCACTCGCTGCCGATCTACTATGGCTCCAACGCTCTTATGAAATCGGTTGTTCCGGCCCTGGGGTTGATGATCCTTTGGTTGCTCGCGCAGTCCCTGTTCATTGACAGCCGTATCGTTCAGATGATCCCAGAAAGCGAAATCGCCGAAGGGTCGAATATCGGTCTTGTTATGTCTGATGTTCGCCGTACCGCAGACGGGCTTTCGAAAGCGGTAGACGCAGGTCTGTTGGATGATGAAACGGCACGCAACGCGGAAGCCGATCTCGAAGACATTACGCAGCGGCTGAAAGATGCGGGTCAGGTCGTGACCGGCCAAATCACACAAACGGTACTACAGGCTTCTCAAGCTTACCGCGCAATGAGCCAGACATCGAACCTGCTGATGACAATCGCAGTATTGATTGTCGCTGCCGCTGGTGCCGCCTGGGGCACAATGGAGAGTTCCAAGTCCTTTCGGGCCCGAAACACGGTCGAACAGGGTATTCTGGCACTTCTGATCGCGGCTGCTTCGGTTGCAATCCTCACAACAATCGGGATCATTCTTTCGTTGATCTTCAACACGATTGAATTCTTCCGCTTGTACCCGGCATCCGATTTTTTCTTTCTACTTGAATGGGCACCCAGCTTCTCCGGCCGTGGCGGTGCATCGAGCCTTGGGATTCTGCCCCTGCTGTGGGGCACGCTTTATATTTCACTGGTCGCTTTGCTGGTGGCTGTTCCCATTGGCCTTTTTGCGGCCATCTATCTGTCGGAGTACGCGGGCCCAAGGATGCGCAGCATTGCCAAGCCGCTGCTTGAGATCCTCGCGGGTATTCCCACCATCGTCTACGGTTTGTTCGCATTGCTGACCATTGGCCCAATTCTGTTGTCGGTGTTTGGTGACAATGGTCTGGGATGGATGCAGGGACAACGGGCCGTGCTGACTGCGGGCCTCGCCATGGGCATCATGTTGATCCCATTTGTCAGCTCTTTGTCTGACGACATCATCAATGCGGTTCCGCAAGCCATGCGCGATGGCTCGTACGGGCTAGGTGCGACAAAATCCGAGACCATCAAGCAGGTCGTACTGCCCGCAGCTTTGCCAGGCATCGTTGGTGCCATCCTGCTGGCAGCCAGCCGCGCCATTGGCGAGACGATGATCGTTGTGCTGGGGGCAGGGGCAGCGGCCCGGCTCAGCCTCAACCCTTTCGAAGCCATGACAACCGTGACCGCCAAAATCGTGTCGCAGCTGACGGGCGACAGCGACTTTGCCTCACCCGAGGCCCTTGTCGCTTTTGCCCTTGGCATGACCCTTTTCGTCATGACGCTCGGGCTCAATGTCTTTGCCCTCTACATCGTGCGCAAGTATCGGGAGCAGTATGAGTAATGACTGACGCAACAATGAGCCCCGAAAGCGCACGCCCATCCAGGTCGCTGATACACGAGGACGCGCGCACCAAGAAACGCAATGCCTCCGAGCGTCGCTTCCGTGCCTATGGCATCGCTGCAATCTTTACGGGCCTTTTCTTCCTTGTGGCACTGCTGGCTGCAATCCTGAGTTCAGGTCTACCCGCTTTCCGGCAAGCTGTCGTCGAGGTGCCGTTCACGCTGACACAAGAGCAATATGACGCCGCCGAAAAAGCGTTGCTGAAAACCGGTATTTACACCGATTATTTCGTCACTTCTCTGACCCAAACAATGGAGAGCGAAGGTGTCGAGATCGAATTCGATGAGAAGGCAATCGAACGTCTTCTTGGTAAGGTTGGCGGCGATTTGCGTAAATTTTACCGTGCCAATGAAGATCAATTGGGGGCATCTGTTTCCTTCGAACTCGCAGCAGCATCGCGTGTGGATCGCTATCTGAAGGGCACATTCGCACGTGAAGACCTGCAAAGCGGTAACCGCTTCTTCATGCCTGAGGATTTCGACCTGATCGACGCCATGCGCGAAGCCGGGTTGATCAAGCAGGTATTCAACTGGAACTTCCTTACTGGCGTGGATACGGGTGTGGACAACCCCGGTGGAGCGGGAATTGGTGCTTCGGTGCTGGGCTCTTTCTTCATGATGCTGGTTGTTCTCGTCCTGAGCCTACCGATTGGGGTGGCTGCGTCGATTTACCTGGAAGAGTTCGCACCAAAGAACCGATTTACCGACTTCATCGAGGTCAACATCTCGAACCTGGCCGCCGTACCGTCCATTGTGTTCGGTATTCTGGGTCTTGCCGTGTTCATCCAGTTCGCACATCTGCCGCAATCAGCGCCGCTGGTTGGCGGCCTGGTGCTGACGCTGATGACGCTGCCGACGATCATCATCTCGACCCGCGCATCGCTCAAGGCCGTGCCTCCGTCGATCCGGGATGCGGCACTGGGGGTAGGGGCCTCCAAAATGCAAGCGGTGTTTCATCACGTTCTGCCATTGGCCGCACCGGGTATTCTGACAGGTACTATCATTGGCTTGGCGCAAGCTCTTGGTGAAACAGCGCCGCTGCTGCTGATTGGGATGGTTGGCTTTGTTGCGCGATACCCGGGCACATTTGTCGAGGGTTTCATTGAGCCAAACTCGGCGGTGCCGGCACAAATCTACAACTGGGCCGCGCGGTCCGACGCGGTCTTTACCGAAAAGGCCTGGGGCGGCATCATTGTGCTGTTGCTGTTCCTGATCACCATGAACACCATCGCCGTTATCCTGCGGCGCCGGTTCGAACGCCGCTGGTAGGAGGCTACCATGAATGACATGAGAATTCTGGAGAGAGACGTGGACACAAACGACGTCAAGATCGCGGCCAAAGGTGTGCAGGTCTACTACGGGGACAATCACGCCATCAAGGACGTGGATGTCGAAATCGACGACAAGACCGTCACTGCATTTATCGGTCCATCAGGCTGCGGGAAATCAACATTTCTTCGCTGTATCAACAGGATGAACGATACAATTGATGTGTGTCGTGTGGTGGGTGACATCCATATCGACGGTGAAGACATCTATGACGCCAAGGTTGATCCGGTGCAGTTGCGTGCGAAGGTGGGTATGGTTTTTCAGAAACCGAACCCATTCCCTAAGTCCATCTATGACAACGTAGCCTATGGCCCGCGCATACACGGACTTGCAAAGAACAAGGCGGAACTGGATGAATTGGTTGAGAAATCTTTGCGTCGCGGTGCGATCTGGGATGAGGTAAAAGACCGTTTGGATGCGCCAGGTACCGGCTTGTCCGGTGGCCAGCAGCAGCGCCTGTGCATCGCGCGTGCCGTTGCGACCGAACCAGAAGTGCTGCTGATGGACGAGCCTTGTTCGGCGCTTGACCCAATTGCAACCGCTCAGATCGAAGAACTGATCGACGAGTTGCGCCAGAGCTACTCCGTGGTGATTGTCACGCACTCCATGCAGCAGGCCGCACGGGTCAGCCAGAAGACGGCATTCTTTCACCTCGGCAACCTTGTTGAATACGGTGAGACGGGCCAGATCTTTACCAATCCCGTCGATCCACGCACCGAAAGTTACATCACTGGCCGCATCGGCTAAGGAGCAAATCCATGCAAGACCAACACATCGCATCGGCCTTTGACAGGGACCTTGAAGCGATCCAGGCGCAGATCATGAAGATGGGCGGCCTGGTTGAAAACGCAATTCTTGAGGCATCCATCAGCCTTGAAACCCGTGATGAAGAGCGGGCGGAACAGGTTCGCAAAGGCGACAAGGCCATTGATGAGCTGGAAGAGTTGATCAATGAGGAAGCCGCGCGCGTGATTGCTCTTCGCGCGCCGACGGCAATCGACCTACGACTTCTGTTGTCCGTCATCAAGGTGAGCGCCAACCTGGAACGTATTGGAGACTATGCAAAAAACATGGGTAAGCGCACAAGCGTTCTGTCCCAGATGGCGCCAGTGAATGACAGTGCAGGTGCCTTGCGCCGCATGGCGAAGGAAGTGGAGCGCATGCTGAAGGATGCATTGGACTCCTATGTGTCACGTGATGCCGAACTGGCTCAGGACGTGATTGATCGCGACGCCGAAGTCGACCAGATGTACAATGCGCTGTTTCGCGAATTCCTGACATTCATGATGGAGGATCCGCGCAACATCACGGCTTGCATGCACCTGCATTTCATCGCGAAGAACATTGAACGCATGGGCGACCATGTGACGTCGATTGCAGAGCAGGTCGTCTATTTGGTGACCGGATCGACCCCGGAAGAAAACCGCCAGAAGGCGGACAAAACATCCGTTCAGGCTTAGGAGACAAGGCAGATGTCCGTCGATCAGCCCCGAGTTCTGGTTGTCGAAGATGAGCCAGCACAACGAGAGGTGCTAGCGTACAACTTGGAGGCTGAGGGTTTTGCCGTCAGCCGCGCGCAAAACGGTGAAGAAGCGCTTCTGCTCGTCGACGAGGATATGCCGGATATCATCGTGCTGGATTGGATGATGCCAAACCTGTCAGGGATTGAAGTCTGCCGCAGGCTTAAGATCAAGCCTGAGACCCGCGGCATTCCGGTGATCATGTTGTCTGCCAGATCTGAAGAAGTCGACAAGGTACGTGGACTTGAAACCGGCGCCGATGACTATGTGGTTAAACCATACTCAGTGATCGAACTCATGGCGCGTGTACGCAGCCAGCTGCGGCGCGTGCGGCCCGCGACTGTTGGTCAGAGACTGGAGTTTGATGACATCGTGCTGGACTCGGAAAGCCACAAGGTCACGCGTGGTCGGGACGAGCTGAAGTTAGGCCCGACAGAGTTCAGGCTATTGAGTACATTTATGGAAAAACCAGGACGGGTGTGGAGCCGGGAGCAATTGCTGGACCGGGTGTGGGGCCGTGACATTTACGTGGATACAAGGACGGTTGACGTGCACATTGGCCGTCTGCGCAAGGCGCTTACATACTTTGGCGGAACCGACCCTGTCCGCACAGTTCGAGGAGCTGGATACGCACTCGGTTGAAGGTGAGTTGAATCTTGTAATATATTGATATTTAATGCTTAATTTCATAACGGCGCTCAAAGTCTGTCCGAGCCTGATATTCGATGGGGTGTCTGTTATTGCCAGCCGAACCAGGCCCGCAAACCATCATGCAAGCGGACCTGCCAGCCTGACGCAGCAAAGATCCACTGTCAGCTGAGGGCTTGGAATTCCACACGGCGGTTTTCGTCAGCACGGGTGTTTTCAGTGTTGTGCGGAAAGCGTTCACCAAGTCCCAAGGTGGTCAGGCGATTGCTCTGAATGCCACAGCTTGCGGTCAGGTATCTACCAACCTCTTCAGCCCTCAGTCGGGATAAACGTTCGTTGTACGCATCCGACCCAGCAGAATCCGTGTGTCCGACAATCTGGAAGACCTTTATGTCGCTGTCGCGCATAACGACGCACATTTCATCCAAGATCTGGGTCTGGTCCGCCCCAATCGCGGCGCTATCAAAGGCAAAATTGATAAAGAGATTGACCTGCAATTCTTCCGCGAGTTTGCCGTATGTTGCAACTGGTGGATTTGCAGAGGCAATCTGAGGCGTATTCTCCGCATTGGGTGCAGTCGGCGGATTCAAACCTGTGATCACCGTCGTTTGCGTATCGTCCAGCTGTGCTGGTGTCAGAGGTTGAAGCTCGGTCGAGGCTTGGGGCGTGCCCAAGGTTGGGCTATCGACCTGAGCTTCGACATCCAGATCGTCCACGGTCATCAAAATAAGGTTCCGCGTCGGACCATTCTCGGTCGCACCGCTGAAGGCGTCACGTTGTGCTTGGAACCGTTCTATAATGTCGCTTGTATCAAGCGATTGGGCTATCAGCGGTCCAGTCAAACAAAGAAGCGCCGCTGCCGCGGCAGAGATTGTGTGCATAGTATCACCAAAAAGAAAATCGTTAGGGTATATCTCCAGAATACTGTAGCATTGAGAAAATTTCAACGTTTTGCCGGCTTCGGTTTTTTCAAATGTACAGACCAGAATTGCTCCTATTTCGGGCAAAACCTGACACTGTTGCGGAGCGCTCTTGAGATCGGCCTCAACACTTGCGCCGTTGCGCATTTCGGGTGCGGGCTTCACGCACAAGGGACTGGTGCGAGATCGGAACGAAGACGCGATATTGATCGATCCGAATGGAGAACTGTGGGCGGTGGCCGACGGAATGGGAGGCCACGGCCACGGTGATGTCGCCGCAGACATGGTGATCGATAGCCTTGCGACCTTGACCCGCACAGATGATCCAGAGGTGTGTCTGGTCGAAACTCTTCAGCGAAGCAATCAGGCAGTTTTTGCGGCAGCCGACGGGACAGTCATGGGAGCGACAGTCGTTGCCGCGTTTATGGATTCAAACGTAGCGTATTGCGCTTGGGTCGGTGATAGCCGGATTTACCTGTGGCGGCAGGGTCAGTTGAAGCAAATGACCAAGGACCACAGCCATATTCAGGAACTGATTGATCAGGGTGTCCTGAGCAAAGAGGCAGAACGGTCGCACCCTGAGCGGAATGTGGTTACCCGCGCCATTGGCGCGGAGCCGGACGTTGACGTCGATACATTTGTCTTGCCGCTGCAGTCAGCGGACAGGCTGGTGCTGTGCAGTGACGGCTTAAGCGGTGCTGTGGAAGATACGAGACTCGCGAACACAATGATGATGAACAGGCCCGACAATGCCACGGCAGCGCGATTGTTGCAGGCGGCGTTGGATGCAGGCGCGCCAGACAATGTGTCGGTAATTGTCGTGACAGCAACGGAAGGGTAGGGCGCGTGCAGGCGAACTTGGTTGCAGCGACAATAGTTGCCATTGGTTTGGTCATCGGCGCCGTGGCTTTTGCGTTGGTCGGTGCGGTTTTGCAGGTCGAAGATGGAGGCGCGCTGGTGCGGTTGAACAGAGCAACCGTCGAAGTGCGTGAACTGCGCCGTACCCTTGACGCGCAGGACGTAGAGATTGAAGCGGCCAAGCGGCAAATCGAAGAATTACGCAAAGCCTTGGCCGAGGCGCGCGAGGCGGCAAATCGCGCGCCTGCAGTTGTCAATTCTCCCACCAGTTTGCGCGGTTTTGACCAGATCGGCGAGCATTCCGAAACCAAGGACATGACCGAACAGATGATCCTTGCCGACGAGCGGTTTAACAAAAATATCTCGCAGCCTCGCAACAGGATCATGCGCGAAGTCCTTGGCAATCCGCGTCAGCACTATGGCGTGAATTGCCAGAGCGTCACCAATCCTGGCCTGCGCGCGTTGTTGGAAACCCGGCAAGTTGGTCCAATCAGAGTTACCATGATCCGCCCGGCGCTGGATTCTCTGGAACGGATCATGAAGCGGTTGGAAGAGCAGGAACCGGATATCCATGCCGCTATTGGCACGGCGGGGGCGCTGTGCGCGCGTCTCATCCGGGGGTCGAGCACCGGCATCTCCAACCATTCCTGGGGAACTGCAATCGACCTGAAACTCAAAGGGCGACTCGACGGGTTCGGTGATGGATCCACACAGTTCGGGCTGCTTCTGATCGCTGAACTCTTCAATGAGGAAGGCTGGTACTGGGGCGCGACCTATTCACGAGAAGACAGTATGCACTTCGAAGTTGGCGTCGAGACTTTGCGCAAATGGGCCGCCGAAGGGTTGCTATGACGGCGCTGGAGGAGGAGGCCGCCGCATTTCGACAGTTCGTCGATGGCCTTGGCCCGAAAGACACACGTGATGTGCTGCGCCTCGTGGACGAGCTTGCGGTGCGTTTGAGAAGGTTTTCGCAACGTGCGGAACGGGCGGGGGAACCGACTGTGACCTTGCGACCGGCCCGGATGGCACTGGCCGTTTTCGCTGACCACAGGGTCAGGGCGTTGCCGAAGACGGATCTTACCAAGTGGGGGGCCTTGGTTCAGCAGACCATCTTTGAGGGACGAGATGTCAGCGAAGCTGATCTGCGGGAGTTTCGGCGCATCGCGCAGGACCAGAATTACTCTGCACTGGAAGCGCTTTTGTCCGATGTGCTTGCAACAGTCCGGAGAAAGCCCAGACGCAAGGCAGCGCGACTTCGCATCGTTCCGATGCTTTCGGCTTTACTTGTAACCTCGGTGATTGGGATGGCGGCCTATCTGGCATGGCTGGAACAAAGATTTCATGCGCAAGCGTATGCAGCTTATTCGGAATTTCAGAACGCCCTTGAGTTGGAGCAAACGCGGGAGAGCGCCGCTATCCTGGCGCGCCTTGGCGCGCTGTCCGGCGATCTGCAAAACGTGGAAGCAGCGATAGCCCAAGCGCCTTTGCGCAACATGCTGACTTTGCCATTTGCCGACGCAAGAGGAGCTGCGGAGTCCTCCTATCGCCAAGCGGCGGCGCGGGCCATCGGCCCACTTTTGGCGGATGCGATCGAATTTGCCTTGGCAACGGAAGGACAAGGCCTGGCGGTGTATGACAGCTTGCGCGCCTATGGCATTCTGACCGGGCAGACCGCGTGGGAACCAACCTTCTTGATTGGATGGGCAAAAGCGCGGGAAGAAGCGCTCGGGCTCGCAGGGTTTTCAGAGCACATTGCATCACTGACTGGTCCGGTTGAGGGGCTTGTTCCTGCCGAGGCAGTGCTCTTGGAGCAGGCCCGCACCATCGCCACGGAGGCCAGTGAAGTGGACCGGACCTGGTTGGAGATGATCCGCGCGCCCGATGTGTTGTCCCTG
Source organism: Tateyamaria sp. LSS28 (assembly GCF_059611725.1). Classification (NCBI taxonomy): domain Bacteria; kingdom Pseudomonadati; phylum Pseudomonadota; class Alphaproteobacteria; order Rhodobacterales; family Roseobacteraceae; genus Tateyamaria; species Tateyamaria sp. LSS28. The sequence goes on from NZ_JCAPFI010000003.1 coordinate 29,764, forward strand.
CCGTCATGGTCAGCGTCAGAGGCTCTGCCCAACCTTTTGGATGTCGCGATCCGGCGCAGCGGCACTCCTTTGGAGGTGCCTGGCCTTTACACTCGGGAGGGGTGGGACCGGGCGCAAACCATTTCCGCTGGTGTCGCCGTGACGAAAAGCAGGCAAGTGACGGAAGCTTTGTTTGGTCGCCCCTTGCCGCAGCAGAACGGCACAGTCGACCTGGTGATGGAACGGCTCCAGACGGAAACGATTGACGCCTGGACGAAATGGCTCGCCGATCTGCGGGTGCGACCTTTTGATGATCCTGATCGAGCGATCATCGTTTCCGGGACTCTATCGCAGGCCACATCGCCTTTGTCTGCTTTGTTTGAAGAGATTTGGACGGAAATTGGAGGGCGAGATCGCAGTCGCCCACGACCGTTTCAGACCGAAATTGCGCGTAGTTTCGGACCGGCAATTCAGTACGTCGAACAGGGACGGATGGAAGAGATCGCTGCGCTGTTTGCCGCCGTAAACGTAGCGCTCGTAACGCGCGCGCAAGATGCAGCGCGCGGGGATCATGCGATCCTAGCAGTGGCCGAGCGGGCGCGCTCAATTCAGTCTTTGCGTGCCGCGCCTCGGCTTGTCGTGCAATTGGTCGAGGATACGCTTGCGCAAATCAGTGCGCCTGTGGTCGCCGATGATACGCCAATCTCCAGACAATGGACTCGGATTCAGGCGGCGTGTCAGGCGGAGTTGGAAGGGCGTTATCCTTTTGGAGAAGGTGCCGCAGTACCGGTGGCAACCACGACCAACTTTTTTGGTCAGCAAGGGCTGCTTCCCCAATTCTTCGCACAATATGCGCGTCCCAATCTGGAGACAGAGGATGGGCCTTGGCGCTGGAAGACCGAAGCGCGGTTTGCTGGGCTTTCGCCGGAGAGCGCGACGTTTCTGGAACAAAGTATGGCGATCAGCAGCGGATTGTTCGGCGGCAAGGGTTTGGGGGCAGAAATGATGCTTGCCACATTGGCGGAGCGCGGACAGGCCAGTTTTCGATTGGGCGGACAAACGGCGTCATTGCGTGCGTCGGGTGCCGCCAGTCGCCTTGCGTGGCCTGGTCCAGTGTCTGAACAGGGTGTGGCGGTGCAATTCAACGGTAGCGTCGAAAGCAGTCTGCTGTCACATCCCGGCGCCTGGGGGATGCACAGGATGTTGGATGGCGTGCGGGTCAGACCGCGTGACGAGGGGCGGCGCTTTCTGGTCGATCTGAGGGATGACACCGGTCGGATTTTTCTGGAAGTACAGTTTGATAAGCCGGTCAACCCTGTCTCGATCCGGCCTCTGATGGCGGACTTTGCTTGTCCGTCTCAGCTGTGAAGACGAAGCAAAAGTTTTGCTGTATGTTACTGGTATTGTAGTGGGCGGTTTCGCCAATCTAATTTGAGTTGATCTGATTGCGAGAGGCATTTCATGGCCGAAGGACGCGCGTTTAGGCTTAGTGGGCCGTTGGACCCGGAAACACTTTTGTTTTCGCAGATGACAGGGCGCGATGCTGTCAGTGACTGCTATCGCTTCGTGGTCGAGATGCTTAGCGATGATCCGACTTTGTCGGTCGACGACGTGCTGGGCCAGCCGATGAACATCGAAATTGGGCTGGATGATGATGACCCGGTCTATTTGGGTGGCTACGTGTCAGAGTTTTCACTGACCAAGCTGGAAGGCGTGGATGCATATTACTCGGCCACACTGCGCCCGTGGCTCTGGTTTCTGTCACAATCGACCGACAACCGGATTTTTCAGAATTTGAGCATTGTTGAAATTCTCGAAGAAGTCTTCGGAGCCTACTCTGTCGCCAAGTTTGAGAACCGTTTGGAGGCGACCTACGATCCAATCCCTTACTGCGTGCAATACGGTGAAAGCGACCTCGATTTCGTGATGCGGTGGATGGAGCACGAGGGGATCTTTTTCTTTTTTGAATACGGTGATGCGGATCAGACTCTGATTTTGGTGGATGGCTTGTCGGCTTTGGCACCTGGGGCAGGGCATGAGAGCATTCGCTACTACCCCGACTTGTCGCCTGCGGTTGAAGACACGCAAGGGATTACCGAGTTTTCCTGGACCGCCCGTGTGACGACCGGTGAGATTGCCCAGACAGATTACGATTTTACAAAACCGTCCGCGGATTTGATGTCAAAAAGCACCAATCCTGGCGTGCATGATTTGGGTGATTTGGAACGCTATCACTATCCGGGCAACTACGACGAGCTCTCACGAGGCGACCATCTATCGCTCTTGCGTATGCAGGAGTTGAAATCGCCAGTGGCCCGGGCCAAGGCGACGGCGACCGTGATTGGCGTAAATTCTGGAATGATCTTTGATTTGGAAGATTTTCCGCGCGAGGGCGATGTCACTGAGTATGCGGTTCTGTCTGTCGACTACACGCTTTGGGACGGTCAGTACGGGGCGGGGGAACAGAACGTCGAAGAAGGTTATGTCGTCAAATTTGAATTGACGCCAACAACCGAAGAATACAGCCCGCCACGCCGAACCACGAAGCCGGTCATGCGGGGCCCACAGACTGCTGTGGTTGTTGGGCCGTCGGGGGAAGAGATTTTCACTGATGAATATGCCCGCGTAAAAGTCCAGTTTCACTGGGATCGCCTAGGTGGATCAGACGAGCATTCATCCTGTTTCGTACGGGTGTCATCCGTTTGGGCCGGATCCGGCTATGGCTTCATTCAGATCCCGCGGATCGGGCAGGAAGTCATTGTTGATTTCTTGGAAGGTGACCCGGATCAGCCGATCATCACGGGTCGGGTCTACAATGCGTCGCAAATGCCGCCCTATGCCTTGCCGGGAAATGCCACTCAGTCGGGGTGGAAATCTGACAGTTCGCTTGGCGGAGGCGGTTTCAACGAATTGCGGTTTGAAGACAAGGCGGGGTCGGAAGAGGTCTACTTCCAAGCGCAGAAAGACCATAACGAACTGATCAAGAACGATGAAGGCCGGGATATCGGGCACAATTTTCGCGAAGAGATCGGCAATGATTCCTTCCAGAAAGTTGGCAATGATGCGCGACAGGAGATTGTGCATGATCGAGCGGAGGTGGTCGGCAATGACAAGTCCACTGGCATTGGAAACAACCGCAACGTTCAGATTGGGGCGAATGATCACGAGACTGTTGGAGACAATCGCACGCTGCATGTCGGTGGGAATGAAACGATCACGGTAGACGGCGACAGTGATGAACAGATCATGCAAGGGCACTCGCAATATGTTCTGATTGATCAGAAGATCACCGTCGGCGGTTTGCGAAACATCAAAGTGGGTGGCATGGAAAGCCGTGCGGTCGGAGCGTGGCAGTCAAACACAGTTGCTGGCTACAGGTCCGTCACGGTGGGAGCCTACCAGAAGCACGGTGTTTCAGGAGATGACAGCTGGCAAATCAATGGTGGCCAGTCCGTCAGCATCGGCAAATCGCAAGAGATAAAGGTTAAAGCCGACCAAAGCTTCTGGGTCGAAGGTGAAGGCACCTACATGGTCACTGGCAAGTGTTTCCATAGTGCTGAGGATGATGCTGCCTTTCGATCCAACAAGAACCTTCTTTTGGAAGCCGCAGACGACAGCATCACTCTGAAGGTCGGACAATCTGAGGTCATTCTCAAGAAGGATGGCACCATCACCATTGAGGGCAAAGACATCACCTTGGATGCGTCCGGCAAAATCAACATCAAGGCAGGCGGCGAAATCACGTTGAAAGGCAGCAAGATCAATCAGAATTGATGTCTGACAAGATCTGAGCCAACGGGGTCGGAGGTGTCGACGAAGTCCAGACCGCCTCTGGAACTTCTGGCATTGCAGCGCCGAATTCCACAATTGGCAGTTCGACCAACAACTCATCCGCATCCCAAGCACCGGACGTCGCACTTTGAGCAATAGAACTCAGGTCCTTGCAGCGCAACTCGGCCCTTTGGAAGCTTTTGTCTACGAAGGGGATCATGACTGCGAGTGGGAAGAAGCGCCCCGGGGCATCGAAGCTGGGTAGAATGAGCGCAAGCCACATCTGGTTTTCGAAACAAAGGCTTGCTCGCAATCCATCCTCAGGCAGATCTGCAGTTGCGAGTTTTGCAAGCAATTGATCCAACGCCCGTTTGACGCCGGGCTTCAATCCACGTGATACAAAGTCTCCGTGCAGTGGCAGTTTGCCGTAAAAGCCGGTCAAAAGGACTCAGGGCATTTGAAGCCGGAGAAAACCTTCAGGTCAAAGGGGTTTTCTACGGAGTTGGCCTGAAGCTGGAAGCTGGCTGTATAGCCGCCGCGCGAAAGATTGAGGTTGAATACCTCTGGCAAGCTGCTGGGCGAAAGGCCGCTTTCACTGATCAAACGCAAAATCGCCCACGCACCGGTCTGTGTCTGTACGACTTCTACGCCTCCATCGAGCGGTGCAAAGGAAAGTGTAACCATGTTGCTGCCGTTTGGCCCTGGCCATGTGAGAGGTTGGGCAGCCGCCGCCGCGTGTGCATAGGTCAGCAGTTGACCATCAACATTGAGTGAGACGCGAGCAGCATTGGCCGACAAATCCTGAGGAACGAGGACAAAGCCGATCACCGGGCCAGCCCCACCAGGAAAAAGGGCATCGCGGATCGCCCTTGCATTTTCAAAGGGAGCGAGCGCCTCGTCGCTGAGTCCAAAGTCCGCTTGCCACCGCCAGGGGCGGTTGCTTGTGTTCACAAAGTCACTCAGCTCATTTTCGATGAAGCCATCGATCAAGCCACCTGCGCCAAACAGTCGGGCAAAATCGAGGATGTTCACATCAATTCCGCTGGATCGGTCAAACGGATATCGCCCACGCGTGGCTTTTTGACAAAAGGGTAGCACATCAGCCCGCCAGCTCGCATTCAGTTGCGCAACGATTCCATCGCGACTGACGGCAGTGGCATCCGCCGCGATTCCGGCGATCCAGTCGTCGACCGGATCGGGCAATATACGTGCTTCGTTTGCAACCGCACCGGTCAAAACAGACAGACCACCAGATCTGGCCAATGCTTGTTCCGGTTGCGGGCTGGCTGCAATGACCTGAATTTCGTTTGAAAGCGCCTGCAGTGCGGCGATCGTATCGCCCACAAGGGGCGGATTGCCGTCCACTTCTTTTACGGTGGCCTTCAGAGGAGCGAAATGGTCGGCAACAGGACGCCCTTCAAGCACTTCAGCCAAGGCAGCATCGGTACCGATGCCTGAGGCGGCGAGCCGTGCATCGTCGGTTAGTCGCGCCACACCAGAGATTCTTTTGCGCGCGAGCGCCAACAAACCAGAACCGGACGTGACATCAATAACTTGCCCATCGTCGCGGGGATCAGTGAGATCCGTTTCGAGAACCACAGCCGTCAAAAACCGCTGGAGCGCACTGTCGGATCCCGCAAGGTCTTTGAGATTGGTCCGGGCGCGTTCCAAATCCGTAATCGGACTAACCCGAATGTCACGCAGAAGCCCGTCCCATGCTTCGATGTAATCGTCGAAGTAGAGCTTTGTTACATCCGCCTCGATACTGCGTTCCGAAGCGCCCGCGCTTTCAGGGCAACCGCCTGCAAATACACTGCGATCCAGCGCCGCCTGAACAGCCACAGCACCAACACGCGGGGCAACAACGGTGTGAAAACCGTCATAGGTGAAAGCTCCGGGAATGCCGACGCGCAGTGTTTTCTCTGACAAGCGGGTAAAGACCTGCTGCCCGTTTGGCCCCATATGCTCTGCCGGAATCCATTGGGGCAGCCCGGCAACGTCCGGGTCTTTCATCAAGGTCGCATATGCCCGTTTGCTGATTGGAATGGTGCAAACAATCTCCAACGCCTTGTTGACCAGTTGCGGATCCGGGTCAGGCCGTTCCGTTTGGGTCTGCATGATGGCAATGGCGGCCAGTTGGTGTTGGGCGGCTTCCGGACCCGCGAAAGGATCCAGAGGCGCATATTGCGGCAATTCCTCTTGCCACCAAGTAGTGACGAAGTCGGCATCAAAGGGCGCGAGCCCAGTCATCATCTGGTAGGTCTTGAGCGCGCCCAGCAAGTATTCGGGGTCGCGGATTTGACGCCATATCGTTGCTTCGAGCAAGGCAACCATCCGCGGTGTCAGGATATGATCAAGGGCCCGTTCATAGGCGATGTTTTGGGCAAGCTCACGGTCTTCTTGCGCGCTGGGGCCAATGGAAGACAGGAGCCCGGCAGTTCGCACAGTGTTGGCGCGTGCCACTTCGCTGACCGCATCAAGGGCGAGGTTGAGATCAAGCGGATCGGTGGGCGCCTGTCGGGACGCAATGTTCGAAAGGCGCGGGCCCAAAGCCTTGAGGTTGTCCTCGTAGGCACCAATAGCGCGGGATTGTTGCACATAAGAGGTCACAAAAAGCCCGATCGCGATGAGTGTTGCGAATGAGGCTGCCCCAAGAGTTCCACGCCACAGCCAACGGTGACGAGCCACGGATTTGGCATCGAAGGTGCCCAGGCCGGCCTCTGGAAAGATCAGGTCAGTCATCAAGTCCCGCAAGAAGAATGACCGTTTATCTCCATGTCGACGAGGCGCGGCTTGTGTCGCTGGCATCCCAAAGTTCTGCGCCATACCAGCGACCATTGCGTCGAGCGGAGAACCTTCCTGCGTGGCGGATGTGAAGTAAAATCCGCGTAGGCGCGCAGCTTCTTCGTAACGGCTTTCGCCAAATGCTACATCCAAAAGCAATTTTAATGGACGTGTGAGCGTGTCCATCTGGGTGGGAAAGCGGAACACCTGTGCACGTTCATCAATCGGGAGGTCTTCGGCAATGCGGGCCGTGCTTTTGCTCTCCAGTCGAGTGAGAAGGGCTTTCATCTCCCGATCGACAATTTCCGGATCAAGCCTGGCCTCGACATTGAAAGTGCTGCCCCAGACCTGCTCGCGTTCGCGCGTTGTCAGGTCGCCAAAGAAGGCTTCAAATCCGGGGATCAAGTCGGTCTTGGTCAGCAAAAGATATACAGGAAGATCGACGCCGAGTTCATCTTTTAACTCCGCAAGACGCGCCCGGATGATACGGCCGTGTTCCCGAATGGAGTCGTCGCCTTCCAAGAGATCATTGACGGATAGGGTGAGAACAATCCCGTTCAGAGCTCGCCTTCCGCGGTGCTTCTTGAGCATCTTGAGAAAGCCAAACCATTCCGCCGCATCGACCTGCGAGTCGCTTTGCTGTTCAACGTATCGGCCGGCCGTATCGATCAGAACGACATCTTCGGTGAAGAACCAGTCGCAATTCCGCGTGCCTCCGATCCCTTTTAGGTCGTCGGACAGATCAATCGGAAAATGCAAACCGGATTGTCGCAAGGCAGTTGTTTTGCCTGTGCCGGGCGGGCCGATGATCACATACCAGGGCATGTCACGTAGGAATTTGCGCCCACCCAGTTTGGACCGTTTCATTTGATCCAATACGCCTTTGAATTTGCCCTCGATCTCGGCAATGTTGGCATCCCCGGGCGCCCCTTCCTCGGGCTCAGGTGGTGCGGCGAGGTCGGTGACGAAAACGCGATTGGCCCGCGCCGCCCGCATTTGCCGTAGCAGCATGGATACGAGCCAGACAGTCAGGATCAGACCAATGGTCACGATCCGCGCTACGGCAGATTCCAACGGTGCGACCGAGCCGATCTTGACGATCCCACCCAGCGACCAAATCAAACCGCAAAGCAGCGCGATACCAAAAAGTGTCCACAAGAAGCGGGAAAAGAGGAAGCCAAAGAGTTTTTTCAGGATCTTCATTTCTCAGACCTTCTTTCCAAGGAGGATCTCGATCCGGCGGTTTTGCGCCCGTCCTTCTGACGTCGCATTGTCGGCAATTGGTTCTGTGGCCGCGCGTCCACGCACTTCGATCAAATCGATCGAGACGCCACGGGACACCAAGATATCGGCAATGGTCTGCGCCCGCGCCTCGGACAATCGCTGATTTGATCCGAATGGATTGGAACGTTGGACAGGGATGTTGTCGGTATGACCGAGGATTGTCACCGACCCGATGAATTCCTGATTTTCAATGATCACCTTTGCAATGGAATGCACAAGATCCAGATATTCTGTGTTCAGGTCTGCCTTGGCGGAGCGAAAGACCTCGGGGTTTGTTGCCTGAACGGCAAGAACCGTAAGCGATACATCTTCGCGACCTTTTAGGGCTGAGAGATCATCTTGGGGAGCGGCGGCTGCAAAGAGCGGCAACATATCGAGACTGACCACCTCAAGCTGAATTTCGGGGGTCGGCGCGGTATCCCGTACCGGTCGATAAATCTCGGCTGGTTGCAACGGGGGCAGGGCACTTGCAGCGGTGTAGAGAACTTCGGACTGATCCGACAGCCGCATCGACAGAAAGACATAGCTGAGCAGCATTGCAACTGAGGCGATCACCATCATGGCCCAAACAGGGATGACGAATTTTTCCTTCTCTTGCGCGGCCACGACACCTTTCCAATTGGGGGACAAGGGAGCGGCCTCTGCGTCGAGGTCACGAAGTTGGCGCGCCATTTGCGCTCGAAGTTGGGACAAAGCGCCGTCACCTGCGGCCCCTGTGCTGCGATGTTTGCCGCGAAAGCCGAAGGACAAACAATGAAACACCAGTTCCAGCAAGTTCGGGTCACGTTCAGGGTATCTCAGCAGGTCTTCGGCGCGCACGAAGAATTGCTCGCCTGCGTCCACGTCGCCATAAAGCGACGCGACAAGTGGCTGAGCGGGCCAATGCGACTGTCCGCCCCAAGGTGTGTTGAGCGCGATATCGTCTAGCAGAGCACCGACAAACCAGGCCGCTTGGTCGGCGCGGGCAAGCGGGACACCCGCCGATACAGCGCCGTCGCGCGCGTATGTCAGATTGTCCAGAAGCCGGGCGCGCAAGGTTTCGGGGTTTTCCACCTGCTGCGCCCTTTCAAGTTCCGGTGCAAGCCCAAGCAGGAGCCCGAAGTTTGACAGAAGTGGATTGTCGCCCGCCCGGTTCTGGCGCATGCGCGCGGACGTATCAATGGCTCCGACTTGCGGTATGGGCGAAGGCGGTGACGGTTTCGCGCGCGCAGGACGGATGCGTGTGCGCCCGGCGTCCGTTTCCAGACCGAAGGGATCCTCATCCGTCATCGTTTCACCGCGTAGCAATCAATCAGTGGCTCCTTCTCGAGCTTACCGGCAACCCCGAGAACAAATCCCGGCGCATCGGCAAGCTTGGCCCAGTGGTCAGAAGCGCGGTCAAGTTCGAGGCAGAGACGTTCACCATCATATGGAATTTCGCGAGGCTGCGAATGCAGTGGTTTCAGTGGTATGCCCGTCAGCTTGGATTTCCAAAGCGTGTCGAACTCATCCGCAGCACCCACTGTGGCCTGCTCTGCAAATATCTTGCGCAGATGCGCTTCCGACATATCGCCACCAACACGCAGTACAATCCGGTGATCATTTATGATCCCGCTGTCATCCAAACGGACCGTCCAGACGTTTTTGGAGTGGCCGGCCACCTTAAGAGCGATGGATTTCTGTTCAACGTGTCGTAACGACAGAATGAGCGACCGCAGGGTGTCGGCAATGGCCATGAAACTGCTCTGAGGATCTTCATGCTGATAAGCTGGCAGTTCTGTCATGGTGCGTGCTGATGATCCGAACGTCGCCATCCGCCCCGCCAATCCAGCAAGTTCGAGGAACAGAGAAGACGGATGAAAGAGGTTTTGACCCATCATGTGCGCAATGCGCGGGCGGGCCGCGTTGGCGAGCTCGAGGATCAGCAGGTTTTCGACAGATGCGCCTGCACCGCCCATCACAACACCACCATGGGCTTGCGCGATCCGGTCGAGACCGGTCAGCACCTCCTGTAAAAAGGCGGCGTACCATGGGGCCGCTGCGGTAGCGAGGGCAGGGGGCAGATAGTCTGGGTCGAGTGCAACCGATCCGTCAGCAAGCAAACCATCGATGCGCGCGATCGGGAGAACTGTGTAACCGTCCGTTGAATCGTCAGGGAGAAAGAGCTTGGGCGCAAGACGAGCGACCTCGATCTCTACCGGGTCCGCGCCGCCCTTGATCGTGTCTCGGACAGTGGTGATTTGTCCCAAGTATCGCGCCCCCTGTGCGCCGCCGCTCTCGGGGTCCATTGTTGCGATGCCGGGCTGCAGTGCCGGAATGCCGAGCTTGACGACGCCCGCCTTCGTGCTTGCGGATACTGGCCGGGCCTTGGTTCCGATACTCATGTCGGGAAGCAGGAAAGGTGTGCCATCCGGGAAAATGCCTTGTGCCTCACCCAGTCCGATCTGTCCCGCTTGTATCGCGGCGCTGTCCAGCTCGAGGAGAGTGAAGCCGTAGCTCTGATGCTCTGGCGCCTGCAGCGCACCCCGTACCAAAGCGTCGGTATGGCGGTCCTGTTGCTGCAAGTGCTGGGGGCGCAAGAACAGCCCTTCTGTCCAGATCACGCGGTTGGCGTCGTTCATATGACTTATCGTCCTTATTAAGAAACCGAGAGGCCAGAGGCCGTGACCGAGATGTTGAGCAGTACATCCCCGGTCGCAGGCAAGCCTTGCGTCAAACGGAATACTTTGCCGCCCGGCTGACGGAACCCTGCAACAATCCCAAGGGTTGAAGCGCCTTGCTGCACCTCGACCGGGAACGTGCCTTGTGCCGTACCGCCGGGGGCCAGCACCAACTTGTCCGCGCGTACAAGGTCCGCGGCGAGAGCGCTCTCAGGATCTTGCAATGTCGCGAAATCCACACTGGAGAACTGATTGGCGGACCGGAGTTGAACCAGAGTCACCGTTAATGGTCGCCCACTGCCGTCAGGCCCCGGGTTTGCACCGTCGGACATGTTGGCAGTTGCCATAATGGAACCGGGTACGGGGTCATTGGCCAGACAAGCCGACAGAAAGGCGAAGCCTCCCGCTGAGAGAATAGCATTGCGGCGTGTGAGTGTCATCTTGAAGTCTCCTTCCCATTGCCTTCATAGGCGTCGCGAAAATTGTCACCGACCTCGCCGAGAAAACGTTCTTCGGCGGCGCGGGCGATCTCCTTGTATTTTTCTGTGTAGGTCTGCCAAAGCTGAGCGGATTTGCCTCCTGCAAGCAACGCTTCAAGCACGCCGGTTTCGGCGATCTCCTTTTCAATCTGTTCCGGATCGAACTGATCAATCATGCGTCGAAGTGCCGATTGCAGGGCATGCCATGTTCGCAACTGGTGATCGGCCAGATCGCGATAGGCGCCCACGATCGCGTCGTCGGCAGACTGGTAACCTGGCCGATCGCCGGAGATCATGGCGTCCAGGGCATCATCGGCCGTCGCCAAAAACTTCAGCGGATTCACGTCTGCGCTTGAGATCAACGTCTGTGCCACACGGACTTGTTGTTTGGCGCTTGCCCGAGCCCGCAGAAGCTGCATCACGCCGTCGATCAGTAGGCGATACTGACGCCCTATTTCAGTAGCTTGGGCCACGGGGTCAGAGCCAATTGCATCCGTTCCCAGGCCCATGCCTTCAAGCAGCGCTGCCAGTACCTCACTATCCGTGACTGTTTCTTGCGGTGTCACTTCGTTCGTTTCTGCGGGTCGAATGCCAGAGGAAAATTCCACAACCACTGGGTCTTCCCGTTCCTTATCTGGTGTTTCCACAGGTGCAACTGCTTCGTCACGGGAAATCGGTGCATCGAAATAGCCGCCGGAGGATGGAACCGCTTTCTGTGGCGTCCGATCCGCCAGATTCAGGTCAAAGGGATCGTCAATGCCAAAGGGCTTGGGTGATGATGCTTCAATCTGTTCAGTGTCGGAATGGCCTGACGCGCGATCATAGGGGTCAAACGGATCCGGTAAGCTCTCGGGGCGCGGAGCGGGTTCCGACCGAACAAGCGTATCATCTTGACTAAAATCGAATGGCGAAGTCTTGCGTTGCGGTGTTTCAGGGTTTTCAACTGGCACCGTTTCTGCAGCCATGTCTACACGGAAGACGAAGTCCCCCATGCGCAGGCGCATACCGTCTTCCAGCACGACCGAATTGCCGGTTCCCAATGCGGTTTCGGAACCGTCGACAAATGTTCCTCCCCGACTGGCATCGGTCGCTGTCAATTTTCCATCAACCATCGCCAGAATGCAGTGACTGCGAGACAAGTAGCGTTCAGGGTCGTCAAGTTGCCAGTCGGCGTCCGCTCCCCGCCCAATCACAACTTGCCCAAACTCGTAAGTGAAACTCATACGGGCCTGCGGCGTTGCCGCGCTTTCTATGATCAGATTTACGGTCAAGCGGCATCCTCCAAACGGAAGGTCACATCGTCAGCGTCACGGTCCCTCTTGGGTAAGATCCAAGCGGTTCGGCCCAATTGGCACCCCCCAAGACGCGCAGCTGGAACTTCGGCGCGATCCAACACAAGCCGAATGTCAAAGGTGATGTCATGTCCATTTGCAAATAGAATAGCATGACGGATAGCGGCGCGCTTCTTTGGGTCATCCAGAAGCGTCGTGAACTGATGAAGCGAAAGCGGCCCAAACCGCAGTTCAGCCCGATGTTGACGCGAGAAACAGCGTTCGCCGACCACAACTGCACCGCCGAGTGTGGAATATGCCATCCCGAGACGGCTTTGTTGGTGGCGCGGAATTTCGTCCCAATGGCCCAAAAATTCATTCAGAGAAACCGGCGCGCCGACCACGTCCTCAAGATAGCCGACCAAACGCTCTGGCGATTGCGTACGCACAGCGAGTTTTGTGGCATGGGCCAGTTTGGCCTTGTCATGATCTGGATCGCGCGTGCCAGGCAGCCCCAGCCCTGCGAGGCAGGCAATGATTGCGGGCGTACGCCCATCACCACGGCCTGCTTGAACTTCGGATTGTGCATCGGCCCACGCGCGCCAGTAGAGGGCAATCAGTCGATGCTGCAAAACATCCAAAAAATCTCGAAACGCCGTGTCAGATGTGACCCCATCACTGTCGCCAGCGAACCAACGGTTCGACAGGCGAGCCATCACCCAACGGGTCATAAAAAGGGGCATAGGACCTTCAGGTCCAAGCAGGCCAAGAACGTTGGTACTGACCTGCGTTTGGTCGCCGTCGACGGCAACACTTTCTACATCGCGTGTGGCAAATGACAGCCTGATGTGCTGTCCCAGTCGCGCAGGCTCGTTCTCCGGTCCACCAACTGCGCCGAACCGGCGACCGTCGACTTCTTCAATTCGCCGGAGCAGGGCGAAGAATTCACTGCGCCCTGCGTCACTTGCAATTTGAGCGAGAGTATCGCTCATATCATCGCGCGATTGCCGAGGCTGAGCGGCCATGAGACGTCCTCTTGCGATCCAATAAGAGTGGTTTTTGTTCGAACAACGGCGTTGATGGCAGCATGGCGACGGAAAAGCTGCGCCAGAATGGCGGACATCAACAAACGCGAGTGTCCGGCCAGCACTGTCTCATCAATGCTGAGACCAATTTCGGTCCCTTGCCCGAAACACATAGGACCGGCGATTGGGAGACGCTCCATTATCGGTTTGGCGGAAATGGAGCGCAGCGCTTGTGCGTGGCGCTTCAAAACCGGATCACCGCGATCCGCATAGAGTGACAGTAGCGCCCGAATGGGTTCTGCATCTGTGTAAGTCTCCGTGAGCGACACTTGATTCAGCGCCATCTGGCTAATCCAACGCCATGCGATTTCGTCACGACGAGTTTCGCGCGCGCTGGCGGAAGGAAGGGTCGCTTGCAAACTGGCTCTGGGGCGTTTGATTGCCTGCAACAAAGTGATGTCGTTCACAGGCGCACCAGTCTCGAGTGTCAAAACTGGGGTGTCATCCAAAATCGGTAAGTCACGGTTGGTGCAAAGGGCGCGTATGTCCAAACGACCAACGTTGCGCCCTGTGGCGGAACCGTCGTGACTGAGCGCGATATAGAAATCATCACCTGGATAAGAAGTTCGCATCTGACCACGCCGAATTTCGTCTTCCACCGGACGCCGAGGGCGTCGTTTCGTGGCATAAGACAGGCGCGAACCTTTATCTGATGTGGCGGCAAATGAAGATGGGATCGCGGATTGAGGCCCATCTGTTTCCACATCTTCAACGCTCAAGAGCCGGAAAATCTCAAAGTCCATCGTGCGGGTGCGATCTGCGTGGACCAAATGCGCGGTTCGGGCGCGGTCCAATTCGACGATGTTACATTCCCGCTCAAAAAGATTGACGATGGGTGTTACAAATAGCTGAAAGTCTTTGACTGAAAGGTCCGCCAAGTCAGGTTGTTGTTTGTCCAGAAGGATGATGATCTCGACCGAGCTGTCTGATTTTTTTACGAAACTTTGCAAGCCGGTCAGCCGGACGTAGTGGAAACGCTCTGGCATCAGGAAGTATTCCCGCAACAGGCTGTAACCCTGAAACGACTCCGACACAGACGGCAATAGAGTCTCCGAGAGGGCCGTTCCGATCATCTCGACTTGGCCAGCCTGAGAGAACCCGCCGCTTTTGCCACGCGCCATCAAAGTGGTGCTATGGCCGTGAATCGCATCAAACAGCAGCCCCCCGCGCGCTTGATGGCCAAGATACAGGTCCAATTGATCAATCTCGATCTGGGACAACGGTATAGTAGACGCAGAGCAGAGCTGAAGTTTGATCCCTGCTGCATGACGAGCACCGTCCAAGTCGTCTCCCAACCCAACCGCTTGCAGTGCTCCGATATCCTGCAGGTATTCAGCTGCTTCGATCTTGATTGGCCAGAGAGTTACATCCTGCGCGGTCGTGTAGCGGGCGCGGGTGGCAAGACCGTCGCGCAGCCCGGAAACCATGCTGGTTCCGCGCGGCACTGTGTACCCGGTGACCATTTCCTCGACTTGATCCCCGGGCGCGAACTTTACGAGCGACATCGCCGGCGCAGGTGCCACCAGATCGGGGTAGAGCGCGTCCAGAAGCGCCTGCACATAGCGGCTGCTTTCCGCATCGACTTTCAGGCGTGTCCGCGCCGACAGATATGCGACGCCTTCCAGCAACCGCTCAACATACGGATCCGGGCAAGGGACGCTATCAAGCGACAGGTTGCGCGCCACTGCAGGGTGAAGTTGAGCAAACTCCTTTGCGAGGTCCCGGATGTGCGTAAGCTCATCTTCATAGTAGCTAAGAAACGTGGCATCCATTACCGATCCTCCAGCACGGTGGCAGCAGATCCGCTATCAAGATCTATAGTAGTTGATAGCCTGAGCCGCTCGGGCGTGGGTGACAGCATCAATGTCGCATCCACATCAATGCGCATGCCGATCTTTTCGCTTTGGCGGATGTTAATTCGAATACTGTCCGGTTTCAGCCGCGGTTCAAAATGGATCAGTGTTTGCTTCAATTCTCTTCGCAGTGTGGATTTGTCGAAATCTGTACTTGTACGGCCGGCAAAGGATGGCACACCATAGTTCAGAACAGAGGTCTGGACCTGCGGATATTCCGCCAGCAGGTCCTTTGCGGTTTGATATCTGTTGGCTTCCCGATCGGTCATCATCGGTTCCGCTTCCATCCGTTCCACATTGAACAGCATTTCGATGTCGCGCCGCACGGCTTCTCGCAGGACCTCTCGTGTCACCATGATACCGCTGGCCTGGATGGCGCGGCGCCGGTCTTGTTTCTGCGTCAGTTGGAACAGGCGTTTCCTGGTGTAATCGTCCAAAACCTTATCGTCGGCAGATGCAGACACGCCATGTTCCAGAAGCTCATCAAGTTTGTCCGCACCGCCAAGGTCCTTAGCGAGGCCACGACGGAGTGAACTAATCTCCGCATCCAACCCCGGAAGATCGTTGACCAACCGATCCCAAAGCGATGGCTGAAGCGCCTCGCTTTGGGCCTGTGGTTCGCCAATTGATCCCCGTCTGGGCGTCATAAATTAGACGCCCGCAGCAATGTCGAATGTGATTTCGTGTTCGTCACCGGCGGAGTGATCGTCAGCTTGCACTGTGTACTTGTAGGTCACGTTCTCAAACACAATGCCGATCTCTTCGAGAATCGTGTCGGTTGCTCCGTCCGAGAAACTGTCGGCGTCGGCATCTTCGACGTAAGAGTCCTTGCCGAGATTCGCGCCTCCGGCCATGCGGAACGATGAAATTGTAGCATTTTCCATGGTTATGATCAGGTAATCCAGATGCGCGTCGCCACTGTCTTTACGGACGGCAAGCGTCACGGACGGGAAGGATTTGCCCTGCATGCAAGCCAGAGCAAGATAGGCCGAAGCTGCGTCCTTGGTCTTGGTCAGTTTAACCGCACCTACCTGAGCACGGCTGCGAGAGCGCCCTTTCCCGATCTGGGCTGATGCAGCTTGCGCGATCTTCCACTCGACCCCAACAATATCAATTTCATCTTCGTGATCAGCCCGTTGCGATTCACCCTGGATTTCGTCGATGAGGAGGTAACCAGTAATTGCCATTTTTAAATTTCCTTATGCCAAAAGGTGAAGGCGAGGGCGCTTAAGCGCCCTTCACCGATGGAAGTTCCGAAACCAGCCGGAGCGACGCATTGATGCCTTCAAGCTGGTAATGGGGGCGGAGGAAGAAACGCGCGTTGTAGTAGCCGGGGCGTCCTTCAACACTATCAACTTCAACCTCTGCTGCGGCCAACGGACGCTTTGCCTTTGCGGTGTCGTCCGCCATTGCCGTGTTGGCCAGCACGTAGCGGTTGATCCACTCCGAGAGCCAAACCTGCATGTCGGCACGTTCTTTGAACGTCCCCACTTTGTCGCGTGCGATTGCCTTGAGGTAGTGCGCAAACCGGCTGACCGGGAAGAGGTAGGGCAGGTTTGCTGACAACCTCTCATTGGCTTGCGCATCCGGATCGACCAGACGCCCAGCGCGAGCCTCGTCGTCCTGCAAGCTGTGCGCTCCGATGAAGGCGGCGGTATCGGTGTTTTTGCGGTGAAGAATGGGCATCATACCCAGCTTTGCCAATTCCGCTTCTCGGCGATCATCAATCGCGATCTCGGTCGGACACTTCATTGCAACGGAGCCATCGTCGGTCGGGAATGTGTGCACGGGCAGGTTCATCACCGTTCCGCCTGACTCAACACCACGAATCTGGGTGCCCCAACCGTAAAGCTTGTGCGACCGGTTGATGTTGACACCCATCGCGAACGCGGCGTTCATCCAGACATAGTTCTCGTGATTGCCTTCAATCTTTTCTTCAAAGTCGAAGCCCTTCACCGGAACAGTCTCGGCACCGTAGGGCAAACGCCCCAAAACGCGCGGCATTGTCAGCCCAATGTACCGGGCGTCTTCGCTTTCACGCAGGGATTGCCAGCTTGCATAATCAGGGGATGACACGATCTGCTCCAGATCCTGCGGATTTGGCAGCTCTTGCCAGCTGTCCATGCGGAACAGTTGTGGGGCAGCCGCCGCAATAAACGGTGCATGTGCTGCAGCACAAATGCCAGACAAGTTGCGCAACATACCCACATCTTTCGGATGCTGCGAGAATTCGTACGCGCCGACGATGCAGCCGAAAGGTTCACCGCCGAACATGGAGTATTCATCGGTGTAGACCTTTTTAAACATATCGGCCTGATCCCACATCTGGCCCTCGAAATCTTCTAGGTGATCTGCAAGATCCTCTTTCGTGATGTTCATCACTCTGATCTTGAGCTTTTGATCCGTCTCGGTGTTGTTCACCAGATAGTGGAGACCACGCCAAGTGCCCTCGATCTCGCGTACCTCTGGGGCATGCATGATCTCGTTCATCTGATCCGTCAAAAGGCTGTCGATGCCACCAATCAAGGATTTGATCGACTTGACCGCATTGCCTGAAATTGTGGCAGCGCCGCTGCGCTCCTTGGCTGCAAGGGCAAGGTTCCCCACGAGATTTTTCAGCTTGTCGCTTTCGCTTTCCTTGATCCGGAAATCCTTTTCCAGCAGAGCGGAGAATTCGCCGAGATCCAGCGTTTCTTCTTCTTTCGATGTGCCTTGTGCTTCTGTGTCGGCCATAGCTTAACCCTCCTCTCCGTCCTTGTCGCTCATCGCAGCTTCTGCTGCCTCCGCCAAAAGCGGCTCGTTTGCCAAAAGCTGAGCAATTCTCTTTTCGGCGTCTACTCGCCCGTCCATGTAGCTAAGCAACTCTTCCAGTTGCTGCCGCATCTTCAGCAGCTCATTCAGCTGCGGCACCTGTTGCGCCACTTTGTCCGGCGTGAAATCTGACATGGACTCAAAGGTCAGATCGACAAACATCTCTTCGTCTGCTTCTTCGCCGTCCTTGCCGGGCAGCGTGTTCTTGACCCGGGCCTTTACACGCGGCGCGAGCGCTTCCATGAATTTCGGGAAGCGGCCTGCGTCAGTTTCGACAAATTTTCGTTCGCCGATGGGTTTCACGGCTTCCTTGGTTTCAGAAGCCCCGGCGAGGTCCGCAACAACCCCCATCACGAAAGGCAACTCAATCGTAGTTGGGCTGCCGTAGTGCTCTACGTCATACGCAATCTGCACTCTTGGCGCGCGATTACGCTCTATGACCTTCTGTTTGCTGTCTGCCATGATTTGCTACGTCCTTCATTTAAATTACTTTGGTTTGCCATTGCCAACACCAGCGACGTTCCTGAATTCCTTGATCCCGCTGGGTGCGATCTCTTCCATCAACTCGATAAAGTTCATTGGAACCATGCGCCGCATCCGTTCCGCCAGGTGCGGGATTGGGCTGCTTGGTTCGGTGCGGTTATAAAACTCGATAATCTGCGTGAGGCTTGCGATCACGTCCTCGCGGCTGTTGACACCTGAGCTGATTGTCTGTTGTGCCGGGGTGGTCGGCGCCGCGCCGTTTGATGTTGCCGACCCGGCTGCCTGTGTGGTGGGATGTTCGTTTGCAGTTGATTGCATGTTCGCCTCCATCACCTGTTTGGTGCGGGTCAGGAACAGCTCAAGTTCCGGAAAAATGAGGCCCGTACCATCCTCGAACTTGCCCGATGTGGTATAGACCTCACAAAGCCTGGCAAGCTCAGCCAGGGCCGAGGCGACATCGGTCTTCAAGGCGTCTGCAACCTCTGACTCTTCTGTTGCGATGGCGCGGCACGCTGCAATGACGCGCGCTTGGTTTCTTTCGTGACGTGCCAGTATTTTGGCTTTGTCATCTTCAGACAATCCTTGAGGCGCTTCGTTGATGCACTCGAAATCTGTGCGTGCGGCGTCGGCCATGTTCTGGCCGGTGACAATTCCGATACCGCGTGGTTGCAGCAGGGCGTTCATTTCCAAATCGCCGAGGAGCCCGTTGTCATCGTTTTCGAGTTGCTTGAGCGCATTTGTGCGGCGCAAGGCAGCATCCCTAGGCGAGTCCCTGTCGCGCAACATCGGGTGAACGCTGTCCCAGTATTGCTCCAGCGTTTGCGTGATCAGTTGCAATCCCTGAACAAGCCCGCCAAGTCCGTTTGTATTGCTGAGCGCGCGAACGACAATCACCAAAAGGCGCAGATCGCGACCTGTCTTGGCTAACGTTGCGGCTTCGTCAAAGAGGTCTTGCCATCCCACATTTGCGGCTGTGGGTGGATCGTCTTCACGTTCCGATTTTCGAGCTTCACGTGCTGCGGGTTCCAGCTGTCGTTCAATCGCATGAAAGGCTGCCTCGTTGCGCAGATCAACGCCAGAGGGGGATTCCGAGTCTACAGTACTGAGGAAGCCGGACAGCTCCATACGAAATTCCTAGACAAAAAAACTACAACAAAAAGTGACTTGAGCTTTGTGGAAATGTCCGATTCGGTCAAATTTTTCCTGTCACGGACGTGCGTCAATGATGGAAAACCTGACTGCGCGAACGTTGTCAGGTCGGGTTTTCATGACCTCTTCGAGGGCCTCGACTGTGCCGTCCACACTCATTGTTGTTGGGTACAGACCGTCGAACAACGATTCGTCGCTCAGAATCGCAATGATCTCGGATTTCCCGTAATTGGTGTCGGCAATGCGCGTGGCAGCCTTGCTGTTGTCGGCAAGGAATTCGTCGATCGTGTGCAAAACACGTATCCGCCGAAGCCCGCCTTCCACCTCTGCCATTTCGGCGATGCGGTTCTCTTGTCGGTTGATGTTGGGCACCAGGTGGAACAGAGTTCCGTCCGGGTTCACTGCCATCACCCAGAGCGCACCGTCAGCGTATGTGTCGGGTACAAGAATATCCACGACAGGATTTTGACCAGTCGTGAAAACGCCAGAGAGGTTTCGCTCACCAGTTTCGCCATTGGACAAGGCGATGGAAACATCACCAATTGGAACATCGTCCAGGATCTGCCGGATCGCGCAGAGCTGTGGGTTCAAGACATCTACCTGAACGTTCAATCCGCGTTCGCCGATCCGCGGTGTCAAACCGTCGATCAGCGCGGTGCGTGTTGTCGCGTCAGCGACGTTGCCCTGAATTTCAATTGCTGCCGTCAGTTCGAAACGTCCATCTGTATCGCCTGACA
This sequence comes from Tateyamaria sp. LSS28, assembly GCF_059611725.1. Lineage (NCBI taxonomy): Bacteria > Pseudomonadati > Pseudomonadota > Alphaproteobacteria > Rhodobacterales > Roseobacteraceae > Tateyamaria > Tateyamaria sp. LSS28. The sequence goes on from NZ_JCAPFI010000003.1 coordinate 50,089, forward strand.
CCTCAAGTGGACCGCAGTCCGCCAAGCCAACCAGCGTTGACTGTACATCGGCCATTGTCACAACAAGTGGCCCGGCGTTGAGGTCGCTTGTGATGGTCCATCCTGTTGATGCAGCGAATGTACGCAGATTCTGGATCACAGTAGATTTCTCTGCCACGTTGGCGGCCAAACCGGTAATTTGAGCCGTCCGTTCCAGAACTCTTAACTCGGCACTCTCCAGAGGCGCGAGAGCGGAGATGATGTCAGAGGCGTTCTTTATCCACTGATCACTGGGTACTCCGCGTGCCAAAGTAATGTTGCCAGTCGGAGCTGTGCCGAAAGCAGCAGTGACGCTCGCCTTCAACGCGGTCGCGTCCTCGTCAGTTGGAGCAAATGTCGTGAGCGTCGGCGGGCCTGATGTGTCGAATTCGAAATCCAGCCTGTAGGTCTCAAGCGGAGGAGGCGGGTCGAATACACCGGCAAGCCATAGGCCGCCTCCGACCGCCACCAAACCAAGCATTGCAAAAACGGGGACGAATGCTTGCTTCTTGCGCGGCTTCTCTTTTTGTTCCGTCGGTCGACCGGACGGTGCAATCGCCATGTCGACATCACGCAGGATTTCGGCCGCGCTGGCGGGACGGCTGTTCGGATCAGGTGCGGTAAGCCGGTCTATGAACCCTTTCAGCCTGTCTGGCACTCCGGTTGTATCAAGTGCACTTTGCTTGCGGCGAATGATCTCGCCCACGGCGGCGCTGGCGAACGGTGTTTCGCCTCGAAACGCAGCCAAAAGCGTGGCGCCGAGGGCATAAAGGTCAGAGCGTGCGTCCACCTGGCCGTCGATTTGCTCAGGCGCAGAATACTCGTATTTGCCCGCAAAGTCTGAACCTACGATGGTTTTTGCGCCAGAGGCGGTGTCCTTGGCGATACCAAAATCGATGATCGTTGCCTGAGCAGGATCGCCTTCTTTCAGGATGATATTGTCAGGCGAAAGATCGCGGTGGATGATGCCCTTTTTATGGGTCGCTTCCAGCCCTCCCAGGACCCGGTGCAGAATAATCAGCAGTTCCCGCTCGGACATCTGTCGCCGCGCCATTTCATCCGACAAGGGCGGACCATCCACAAAATCCATCACCAGAAAAACATGGCCGTCATCAGACAGGGAGCATTCCGTGTAACGCACCACCGCATCATGATGGATTGCGCGGATTTGCTCCTCGCGTTTCATCAGTTCGATGTAGTCGGCATTGCCAGAGAAGTTGCGATTCAACGCCTTGATGGCGACCTTCCGACCCGTGATTTTGTTAGAAGCCAGATATACCTCACCGGTGCCGCCGCGTCCTAGGATGCGATCGACCTGATAGGTGTTGTTTAAGACCTGCCCAACGGTGAAAATGTCGCCCGGCAACTGACCTGTCATTTATCAACCCCTCTTAAATTCTTGGGATTCCGGTTTCAAAAAATGTCTTTATCTTTGAATTCACGATAGGTTAGCCTGACTGTGGGCGCGACATTTTTTTTGCCCATCTGTGTTTTGAAGAAGTCCATTTTCCAGAAGGAGGGTCTGAACATGGCCCAATCTGCCGCGTCCGGCTCGATCAAGCGCAAAGAGCTTGTGGGCAAGCTCAACCCATTGTGCCTCAAAAGCTTTTCTGCTGCGGCAGGCACTGCCAAGTCGCGCGGAAACCCGTATGTTGAGCTGGCTCATTTCGTACAGGCCATCGCCGCGGAACCGCAAAGCGATTTGAGTCTGTTACTTGCCGCATCGGGCGTTGATCAAGGCAAACTAGACGCCGATGTGACCCGTGTCCTGGACGGTCTGCCCGCAGGTGCAGGCGCGGTCGAAGAATTTTCCGATCACCTTTTCCTTGCCATCCGTGAAGCTTGGACATTGGGCCAGTTGGAGTATGGTGACGAAACGGTCCGCTCCGCATACCTGCTTCTTGCCATGCTCAAAACGGGGGTGTTGGAAGGGCTGTTGTTCCGCATCAGCTTGGAATTTGACAAACTGGATGGCGCCGCCCTGGCAGATCAACTGGACGAGCTTTTGGCAGACAGTGTCGAAGGTTCGACGCCCGAGGCGCCGGACAAAAAACCTGCACCGGGCGGACAATCGGCGCTTGAGCAATACGCGACCGATCTGACCGCCGATGCGAGAGATGGCAAAGTGGACCCGGTGATCGGCCGTGATCCGGAAATTCGCCAGATGGTCGATATTCTCATGCGGCGGCGGCAAAACAACCCGATCCTGACTGGCGAAGCCGGTGTTGGGAAGACAGCGGTTGTTGAAGGTTTCGCTCAGCGGCTCGCCCAAGGGGATGTTCCTCCGCAACTGAAGGGTATTGCCCTGTGGGCATTGGATGTGACGCTGATGCAGGCCGGTGCTTCGATGAAGGGCGAGTTTGAAAAACGGCTGAAGTCTGTCGTCGATGAGGTGCAGTCGTCTGCGACACCAATTGTGCTGTTTATCGATGAGGCCCATACGCTGATCGGGGCAGGGGGGGCGGCAGGTACCGGCGACGCCGCCAACATCTTGAAACCGGCACTTGCTCGGGGTGAGTTGCGTACCGTGGCAGCGACCACATGGGATGAATACAAGCAACACATCGAAAAAGACCCTGCGCTGACCCGGCGCTTTCAGGTCGTCAAGGTCGAGGAACCATCAGTAGAGGTCGCCACTCGGATGTGTCGGGGCGTTGCGGGTGTCTTGGAAAAACATCACCAGGTCGAAATATTGGACGAGGCCATCGCTGCTTCTGTCGAATTCTCACACCGCTACATCCCTTCACGCCAGTTGCCGGACAAAGCAATCAGTCTTCTGGATACGGCAAGCGCACGTGTCGCTGTATCTCAACATGCAACGCCAGCCGCAATTGAAGACCTGACGCGGCGCAAGACCGCGCTGGAACTTGAACAGGCCATTGCAGAACGCGAACAAGTCATTGGTATTGACGCGTCGGACCGGGCCACCCAAGCCGCCGCAGATCTGAAAATCGTTGAGGGTGAGCTGGAGCGCGAAAATGCCCGCTGGGACGCTGAGAAGGCTTTGGTCGCTGACATTATTGATTTGAGATCAAAACTCCGATCCACCGGACAATCCATTGACGCGGAAAGCGAAGATCAGCAGGCCGATGAAGCCTTGGACCCAGCCGAGCGCGAGGCCACCCTTTCGGAACTGAAATCGAAAATTGCGGAACTGACCGAAGAGCAAGGAGAAACGCCGCTGATCCTGCCGTCCGTCGATTCTGCCGCGGTAACGTCCGTCATTCAGGATTGGACCGGAGTGCCCGCCGGTCGGATGATGGCCAGCGAGGCGGAAAAAGCGCTCGAGATGGTGGACACCATCACCAGTCGCGTGACCGGTCAGGATCATGCGATTGAGATGATCGCATCGCGCATCCAGACCTCTTACGCCGGATTGTCCGCTCCTGAAAAACCAATTGGTGTTTTCATGCTCTGCGGGCCGTCCGGCGTTGGGAAGACCGAAACCGCACTTGCGTTGGCTGACATGTTGTACGGCGGCGAGCAAAACCTGATCTCGATCAACATGAGCGAGTTTCAGGAAGCACACACTGTCAGCACACTGAAGGGCGCGCCCCCGGGCTACGTTGGCTACGGGAAAGGCGGCATTCTGACTGAAGCAGTTCGGAGACGGCCCTATTCGGTAGTCCTGTTGGACGAGGTCGAAAAAGCCCACTCGGATGTGCACGAGATATTCTTTCAGGTCTTTGACAAAGGCATAATGGATGACAGCGAAGGTCGCCGGATCGACTTTAAGAACACACTCATATTGCTGACTTCGAACTGTGGCACTGACGAGATCATGGCAATGACCGAACAGGGCAAAGTGGCCTGTGATCTCGACAATCTGACCGCATCTTTGCAGGAACCATTGCGCAAGGTGTTCCCCGCAGCTTTGCTGGGTCGGCTTGTCGCTATTCCTTACTTTACATTGTCTGATGAGATGATAGAAGTGATTGCCGGGCACAAGCTCAATGCCATCGCCAAGCGTCTTGAGAAAGAGCATGACGCGGAATTGATTATAGGCGAAGGCACTCTCGATCTGATCAAAGCCCGTTGCACCGAAATCGAGAGCGGTGGGCGAATGATAGATGCGATCCTGACGAACACCTTGCTGCCTCAGATGTCCCGTCAGCTTTTGGATCGTACGCTGGATGGGTCCACTTTGACGTCTGTCACAGTCACCGGTGGCGATGACGGGTTTTCATATGATTTCTCCTAGGGCGCGGTGATGCAGGTCTACAACCAAACCCGCTTTGTTCATGAAAAAACGATGGGACTGGATAAGGCCGGGCGCGAGCATCTTTCGTTTGTGTTCAAGGGGACGTGGGATTTTCCGGAAAAAGCTGGCGAGCCTGCGCAATTGGCTGAAATTCAGACCCCATTGACCATGGCGGATGAGTATTCGGGTGAGCCTGCCTTTTCCGCTCCGGTTCGGGAAACAGACTTCGCGTTTCGAAAACCACATCCCGAGGTTATCGTCCATGGGGCAGCTTACGCTCCGCAAGGCAAACAGGCGGACCGGGTCCGGGTCGGTGTCAGGGTCGATGACTGGTCGAAGCAGTTTGACGTGGTGGGCTACCGTGAATGGCAGGTGATCGGCCCCGTGGTCCGCGCCACCAAAGCACTGCCCTTCCGTCGGGTTCCCATCGGGTACGACCATGCCTTTGGCGGGCAAGACAGGTTCGACCCCGAAGACGAAACGCCTAAGGCATACCGCGACAATCCGGTTGGGTGTGGCTTTGCGTCTCCCACATATCAGGACCAACTGACAGGTGTGGCCCTCCCACTCACCGAAGCCATCGGTGAAGAGGTTACGTCACCCTACGGCAGTTACAAACCGATGGCGCTGGGACCTATTGGACGAAATTGGCCGGATCGCGCAAAATACGCTGGCACATACGATCAGAACTATGTCGATAACATCTTTCCATTTCTTCCCCCGGATTTTGATGATCGCTACTTCCAATCTACACCGCAGGATCAATGGCTCCGCGGGTTGCGCGAAGGCGCACCTGTACTTCTGGTAGGCCTCTCTCCTGCGGGCCGGGAGCAGTTTGCTTTGCCCAAGACCAAAACACCGGTCACGCTGTTTAGAAATGGTAAGATTTGCCTTGAACAGGACATTACGGCCGACACTCTCTTGATTGATACCGAAGCGCGACAGTTCAGTTTGGCCTGGCGATTGGAAGCGAGAATCCAAAAGGCATTTATAGAGTTCAACGAACTTTGGCTGGGGCCACCAACAGAACCCATGGTTCGCGCCCGAGAAGAAGGGCGTCGCTACATCCGCGCTGTAGCAGAGATCGGCAACGAAAGCGAAGACGCGTGAACGGACTGCGCATCTCTGCGGCAGGCATGGTCACGGCGGTTGGCCTGGATGCACCATCTTCTTGCGCTGCTTTGCGCGCTCGCATTGACGGCTTTGCCGAAACGCGTTTCGCGGGACCGGGCGGGGAATGGTTAAGGGGTGCGGCCGTGCCTCTGCCGCGACAGTGGATCGGAGAGAAACGATGGGCGCACCTAGCAGCGGGTGCTCTTTTGGAAGTGTTGAAGCAGGCCAACAATCGCCGAAGTGTCGAAGTCATCCTGTGTCTGCCTGAAGAAGATCGACCGGGGCGACCCATACTTGATGCCGAGAGCTTTCTAAATCGGGTGCAGGCGATTCTGGGTCTGGACTATTCGTTCCGCAGTCGGCTGGTGGCGCATGGGCGCCCATCGGGCATCGTGGCGCTTAGCACCGCGCGCAAGGCTCTGGCCAGGGACCCCAACCATGAAATCGCGATCTTGGGGGTCGACAGCTATCTGACTGGGCGTACAATCCAGCACTATTTGTCTCAACAACGCCTTCTAACAGCCGACAATCCCGAGGGTTTTCTTCCCGGGGAGGCTGCGGCTGCGGTTCTTTGTCGAGGGGCCGGGCCGGGAATGAACGTCGGTGGCATTGGTCTATCCCGAGAAGAAGCGCATTTTCTCAACGGTCAGGACGAAGATGGTTTCAATCTCCCATTGCGCGGGGAAGGTATGGCTGCCGCGTACAAGGCAGCGCTGTCTGACGCTGGTCTTGGTCTACATGAGATCGGTGTGAAAATCGGCGACCTGATCGGCGAAACTTTCTGGTTCAAACAAAGCGAGCTTGCCTCATTGCGTACACAACGCGAACGCAGTGAAGTTCATCCTATTTGGCCCATCGCCGCGGCCTTGGGGAACATCGGTGCGGCGGTCGTACCGGTGATGCTAGGATGGGCGCTCGCCGCGGTGCGGAAAGACTACGCTCGTCAAAAGCCGCTTTTGATTGAGTCTTCTGCCGATGATGGCGCGTGTGGCGTTGCGATTGTCGGAGGCCTTAGCGCATGACCGTTTTCGCAAACAATCTGGAGATTTCTGCAAAGGCGCAAGGCTGCAAAATTATCGCAGCATTCCCTGACACTTGTTTCACCCCGCCTCAAACTCCAGCTACCCCGCCGGGCGTGCCCATACCCTATCCCAATTTCGCCATGGACAGCGATCTGACCAAAGGCAGCAGCAAGGTGCTGATTGGCGGCAAGGAAGTGAGCATGGAGAATGCGAGCAAGTGGTCCAAAGTTTCTGGGGATGAGGCTGGCTGCGCCCCGAAGAAAGGCATCATTACATCAAAGAACACAGGCGCGGCTTACGCGAAAAAGTGGTCGATGGATGTAAAAGTGGAAAGCAAGGGGGTGGTGCGGTTCACGGATATGGCAACCACCAACCATGCGAGCGATCCCGGTGACGATGCGCCTTGGATCGTCGCGGGCATACCGGGGCCGCCAGTTGTATTCGAAAGCGCAAACTGCCTTGTTGGATCCTATGACGGAACGAAAGACGCGTGTAACGAACGCGGAGGCCAGGCACACCATATCATTCCGGACCAATACGTCAGACAGGGCAATCGCGGTACTCCGCCAAGTGATCCCGCATTTCCATCCGAAGGCGAGGGTTGCAGTATCTGTGTTGGTGGAAACGCCTACGGCTCCGCAGCTTGCGAGGCCAATCCGAGATCCGCGCGCGGAATTGCCAATAGGGATTCAACCGTCGAAAGCGGCCGCTCCTATGCGGCAGCGACTGGAACAACAAGCCTTGCCACGCTGCGCGGTCACGGTTTCCTGCATCAGTTTGACGAACGTTTCCGCGAAATGTCTCCTCCGTCAGTAGCGAACGCATTGAAAACCGCGAATGACCTGCTTGATGAATGCGTTGCATACGACCAATCCGCCGTTGATAGCGAATGCGCCGAGAAGGCGAAGGAATGCATCGCTCAGCAATACTCGACGGCGAAAAAACAAAACAAAAACCTGAAGAAATTCAAACCACGAAGCCAAGCCTCCAAGGACAAGCGTCAGTCTCGGTTGTTTGGATAGCTTGTTGCAATCCTGAAGGGCCATTTGAATGTTTACGCTTCCAATCTCAGAAACACACGCCATCGCCATTGATGATTCAGATGAAGACAACTGGTCTGTCTACACTGTTGATTTTGAAAAATGGACGTTTGAGTCTTTCAACGTGGAGGGGGAAGGCTCTGTGCAAGGCGCACATTATGACGGAAGCCGCGATTTGGTGTGGATTGTCGCGCTTGGTGCATTGTTCGCCTTGCAACCGGCCGAAGAAGAACTCTTCGGAGCACCACAACCACCAAAGGATTTCTTCATCTACTCCGTTTCGGGTGACACAGATCAGGTCTATGCCTGTGGTGAGTATCAAAACCTGTGGCGTTTTTCCTGGTCGAGCAAAAAATGGACACCCTTGCTGGAGCCAGGCCCAAAACCACCAGACTCTGATGATGCGCAAACTCAGTCTCAAAGAGTGAAAGAGTATGCACGAAATCATCCTCCTCTTTATGCCGGTTTTGCGGCAGGTTCTGACTATGTCTTCTGTGGTGCGCTTGGCGCACTCGTTCGGGTGCGTCAGGACAACGTCGAGAGGACTGAAGTTGCAACTGGCGCGCGGCTCGTCTCGGGACACGCCGAAAATGGGCATATCGTGTTGTCTGGCGACAGCAACGGAGCGGAAATCTACAAGGGCGATTTCGACAGTGGCTTTGAGCTTTTCTTTGCTGACAAACAGCCATCCCTCCATCGTACAGCGCTGAACGATGGGGACCGATTTATCGCTATTGCCGAGTACCCTGCATCCAATCTGCACAACCTGTACATCTACGAAGATGAGGAGTTGATCCCATACAATACGGGCTGTGCGCGCGAACCTTTTCCACTGACAAGCCTTTCCACGATTGGTGACACCCTTTGGGCAACTGATCTGGCCGGCATGTTTCGGCGAAGAAGCGGGAAGTGGTCCTATGTCGGCATCGAGGACCTCAAGAGTGGAGCGTGGCCGAAAGATTCCTGATTTTGGTCAAATATGCCGTTCCAAATACGCCCTTACTTTATCCACTTCCAAGCTCGCCACATGCATATCCTTCGCACTCGGCTGCAGCATTCGGACGACGAACAATTCGCCGCGTTCCGGGAACTCGGCAAGACGATCTTCGGCCATTGCCAACCCCTCGGCCCCAGCAATTCGAAGGCCGTCCAGATGCGCTTCCAATCGCTCCTTCAGCCGGGCGACTTCTTCCTCCTGAGCTTCTCGGTCGTCTGGGTTTTCTGGCGTTTGCTCCTGTAGAACCGCATCATATTGCGTCCAGAGGAAAGCTGCCTGTTCGGCATGCTGTCGAAGGATATCGGGTAGGGCAGGGGCCGCCATTAGTTCAGGTTGATCGATCCGCCGCGGATCCGGTTGGATGCAGAGGCGTGGCTGACCAGATAACTGCCACGAATGGTGATATGCCCGTCCTTCTCCATGATGATACGCGCCTTTCCGCAGCGAAGATCAATCCGGTCCTGCGCTTCGATCACGACGCGGTCACCATCTCTAACGATATCAACCGCTGGCCGTTCCGGCTCGGTCACTCCGGGTTGGACGATACGACCGATAATTAGAGGCCGGTCACGCCGCCCGTCTTCGAAAAGGAGCGCCACTTCGCATCCTGTGTCCTCGGATCCCAGCGCCACGGTTGATCTTGCTGCAATCGCCTCGTCTTTGGGGTTTCCAGCGAAAACGACCTGCGCCGCGCCATCCTGCACACCAAGAAAGATGCCAATGGCCACTCCATCCAGCGTTTCATTCGCTATCATCGCGGGCACCTCCCTTTAGCTGCAGTGCTTTGCGGGTGAACCTGTTTTGTGGTGGCGGAACACCAATGCCTCGCGGCCAAACCCGGGTCGAAATACTCTGCAATGCCTGCCAAATTTAACTGAATACTGAGCCACATCTATGCGTTCGATCAATACTTTCAGCCTAGCTTAGTTAAAGAATTGAGGCAAACCCTTGTGTTCGGCTCATTGGCCATTTGCAAGGTGTCAATCAGCCTATCCGGCTGGTGGCGAAGGGTCGAGGTTCGCAGCCAGTTCATTGAAAAGAAGAGATATATCTGACCTGAGTTGTGGTGAAAGCATGCCCAACGGCAGTTGTCGGATTTGCTTTTCAGTGGGTGCCAGGTAGCTTTCAACAGAGTCAACAAAGTGGCTGCCATACTTCTGTGCAACCGCTTCTTGCTCCTGCGCGATCCAGTTCGTTTCATTCGAAAGGGTGATGGGTACTGCGGCATGATACTGAGCGGCAAAACCGGGCATCCAGTCCAACATATCGTCCGCGATACGTTCAAACAGCTTCTTTCTTAGATTGAGGCGCTGGGGATAGTTCAGGGTTGTGTTGCCTAAGATGTTCATATGGCGACCAAGTTCGACCTGCCAGTCTTGGGCAGTCGTGTTTAACTGCTTGGTCCTGAAAACGTCTTCGTGACCAATACCAAAAATGTCATCCACGAAATCCTGACCGTAGTTTTCCACCTCACTGTTCCGGGCATCGTAGCAGAGAATGCGCAAGGTGTCGGACCCAAAGAACCGGCAAAGACGGTCTAAATGCAGCATCGGCAGCGGAGGAACAAGATTGGGCCGCCCGGTGTCAACGACAGCGTTTTCAAGGTATTCTTCAAATGACAGTTTTTGACCGTGTTTGATCAGTTCGCGCCAATGGCTTGCCAGCAGGTTGGGCAAGCGACGGATGACATAGATGATCTCGACCCGAGTTTCGCCAAAGGCCGATCTCAAGCGCTCCAACCCTTTCATATCCAATGCTGAAATCAGCTCACTTGAAATGAAGACTGTGTCATGTTCGGCCATCTCATTGGCCAAATCCAACAGCAAAGAGCTGTCTTTGCCCCAGCAAGCGCGCGCCACGTCCTGATGTGCCGCGCCATCCAGTCCAGTGATCGGGTAGTGGATACCATATCGCGCCAAAACACGCCTGTTCGTTGCAAACATATGCTGCAGCGCCGTCGATCCGGTCTTGTGTGGTCCCACATGAAGAACGATGCGATCGGCCATAGCGTGTTACCGATAGCCCAAATCAGCGGCGAGAGATTTTGTGATGTCTTTTACCGGAGACGTGTAGGGTTCCATCGAGATGGTTTCCGAACGTCCCAAAATCATGCCGTTGTTGGCATTGGGTGCGCCGAGAAGTAAGAATTGCAGGGTTTGTCTCATATCAACCCGCCCGGCTTGGAGATCTTCCATGCGGATTTCGGCGTAAGGCGTTGACCGCTCCAAAGCGGCTTGCCGCGCATTGGCCAATCGGCGCGTCCATGCGCTTGCCTGTTGCCGTTCCTCCCCCCGGGTATTCTGCAAGCGGTGGATCCAGGCAGGATGACTAAGGAAGTTCAGGACAGGGAGCGCAGTCTGTGGAACGATCGGCGACGTTTCAAGATGCAATCGTAGCCCGGGAAACGAAGCGGCCAAGTTGGAAGACAGCTCATTGAAGTCAGCCTTTTTCTGCGCCAAAACAACGATGTCCGCACCAGACTTGATATTAACACGCGGCTCCTCCGTACAGCGAAATATGGGCAGCGTCTTGGTTTCCGTCGGTAGGCTGTCAATGGCACCTACAATGTCAAACTGCGCAGCCGCCTTTCGATTCAGATGCCACAATTTCTGCAAATCGCGTCTGGCAAAGACACGGCTGTAGTACTGTCCCCGGATATCGTCCAACGACAAGCCCAGATAGTGATCAAGCCGCAACCTATTCAACGCCACGTCTTCCGCCCTTCGAGAGATGGTATGCCCGCCCGTCGCCATCCAAACATCCAAGGGTGCGTCGCGACGGAAAAGTCGCTGTTTCTCGTCCCGCTCCATCATTCTTGTGGTTTGGTTCATAGTTCTACGGAAATTTCTGGAATCGTGCACCTCATCTTCGAACAACGGCAGATGCAGGTATTCTTCACATGCGAAAGCGGCCTGATTGACGGAACGCACTGCCTCGGGAATGGTCAATCCATCTTTGGGCGTGAGGAATTCATCTACATCCGCATGAATTACCCAATCACCCTTCTGGGCCTGCATGACCTGCGACTTCAGTTCTAACTGCGCAGTCAGATCGAACGCACCGAAAAAGGGTGTGGAAATGATATCCTTGACCGATGTTCCCAGATGTCCGGTAGCGATCCTTTCGGTGTCATCGGTCGATCCATGATCGATCACAACAGTCTCGACGCCCATTTGTCGGTAATGATCTATGAACGCTGGCAACATGGCTTCCGCGTTGCGACATGTCACGATGGCGGTCACTTCGGGGTGTTGACGTCCAACAACCGGTGCCGACTTTGGATCGGTCTTTGCAACACCGGGGAAGTCCAGTTTCTTATCGGAGTGATACTCTGCAAGCTGAGAAAGCTTGTCCTGCCGATTTGAGAGTGGCAGTCCAATTCTTTTGAACAGGCCCAGTCGGCGTAAAAAGACATCCGGTTCGTTTACGGCCAAATACTCCTCATGTTTGCGGGCATTCAGTGCAAGCAATGCCGGCAGGGCTCCGATGGGGATGCTCTTGGTCTTGAGCAATTGCCAACTGATGCCAAAGATAGGCCACCGTCTGGGTTTGAAACGTTCCGAACCTTCCGTACCACATGCTGCATAGGTGATCCAACTCGTCTCCTCCCGAAAAAGCAGACATGCAGGAAGCGAAAGCTGTGGTCCCTTCGACAGCAAAGACACCATGAAATACCAGTCGTATGCGTATCCGGCATGCATCGGAAAAGAAGTGCGCGCAGCCTTGGTCCGCATCAATCCATACATCCGCGTTCCACCCGGATGGGCGAGATATCGTTTAGTCCTTTCTGTCTTGAGACCCTTCAGAAATCCAAGGTTGGGGACTGGATGAGGCGGTTCACCTATGAAGGCAGCAGAAGGGATGACAGACACCGCTGAAGGCGCGGCATCAAGCGCAGCAACCGTCGCTTCCAGAAAGGCAGGATCCCAATAATCGTCACCTGCAAGCCAGGCGAAGTAGGTTGTGCGTGCTTTCCTGAGGGCAAGTTCAAAGTTGTGAAAGACCATCGGTCGATCATTCACGCGTACCGATATACGTGGGTCAGCCGTCGCTAATTCTTGCGCAATTCCAAACGTTTCGTCGTCGGATTGGTCATCCGTGATCAGAAGTTCCCAGTCCCGAAATGTTTGCGCCAACACGGAAGACACTGCACGTTCCAACGTTTCGGCGTTGTTGAAGACGGGCATTCCGATTGTGACGCGGGCGGTCATGCGTCAACCCATCTAAACTGCATGAAACGCGACACCGCTTGGTTTTCGCGTCATGGCCAATGTTGAGATAAGATTGGCTGCCTGCTGCGCCCCGTTTTCCAACTTCGCGCGGTTACAATTCAGCCGCAGCGTTTCGCGTGTCTTCGGATCAAGAAGACGGTGCAGCGCTCTTTCAAACTGTACTGCGTCATAGCTACGTGCACTGAGTGCCAAACCACATTGAGCGGCGTAGTCCGCACGCAGCCATTGTTCGTCCTGTTCGGGATGTTGGTTGGCCGTAAACAAAGTTGGCAGAGCGGCTGCTATGTTCTCGTGAAACGTATTGTAGCCTGCCAGTGCTATCGCACCGTCGAAAGCATTCAGCAGCTTTGAAATCGGAAACGCGTCCAAAGTCTTCACGAAGGCCGGTAACTCAGGCGCTTTTTGCGTTATACGCCATCGCGCGAAAACGAGCTGGATCGGGCGCGCCTGCAAAGCGGGATCGCCGATCGAGCAGATTTTCTTGAGCACTCCTTGCATGTCAAAATTGTTACCGGAGCCCAATTGCAATACAAATGCTGGACGATCCGGATCGAGCCCGATCAACGCACGCGCAGCTTTGCGATCCAAAATCTCTGACTGATCAAGATAGCGGATGCTCGGCACTTGCCGCGCCTCAACTCGTCTCCCAACGGTTGGGCCACGATCCACGGGTGCCGCGAGTTCACCTGGTTCTAGCACCGTATCAAATCGGGAAGCATGCTGCAGGAACTCTTCGCCTACATCTGCCGGCCAAAGTGGTCTGCGTTGCCAGACACTCCACATCTGCGGAAAGTCCGGAAGAACCCGAAGCAGAGGATCATAGGGAACATTTCCATCGAGTACCAGCACATTGGGTCTGTGAAATCGCAAAACCATGTCCAACTCGGCCGAGAGTTTTTGGTTCCAATCGCTGTACTCGATCCCAATGGATCTAAAAAACGGCAGGTACTCAACCTTGAAACCCTGTGTCTCGGCAACACCAAACGCCTTGCTCATCGTCACAATGACAGGGTCACACTGATCGGACAAACGTCGTGCGGTTGCCAGACAGCGGGTAATGTGGCCCATTCCGACGCCATTGGACGTTAGGTAAAGAACACCGGCCTTGCGCGCAGCGGTAGCTTGTGGAAGCCGGTTCGGCGGGCCGATCATTGCTGCGACCCGAGCGACGGATTTATCCGGGCCGAAATGCGATTTCACGAACTCCACGGCACGCTCTGACTGTTTGGTGTAGGCTTTGGGGTTATTTTCAAAGCCCCGTACTTTGTCCAAGACTTCAATCGGCTCGCAATACACTGCCGCGTGTCGAAAGAGCGGTTCGAAGTGTTCAGGCAAAAAACAAACAAGACCGGCCGCCATGGCTTCCAGAATGGACCGACCAAAGGCTTCAGCCCAAACCTCGCTATGGAAGTAAGAGAAATAGTCCAAACCAGCCAGAAAGTCTTCAACCGGCATGGCGCCAAAGGGCAGAACATCCCAGTTCTGAGGTCGTTCCTCGACAATCTCATCCAGCTGGTTGCCCCATCCCATCAGTCGAACACGGAGTTGTTCCGCTTCCGGGTAGGCATTCTTGAACTCTGTTTCACTGTCCGGCCACTTTTCGACACCCGGTCGACTATGACGACCAAGCACCGGCAGCTGCCCCTTCAGTCTGGGGCGGCTTTTGCGAAACCCATCAGCATCGATCGTGTTAACCCAATCGGACTGGGTAAGGGCAGGGGCCAAGGCGACCTTTTTGAATGCACCGCGAACCTTTGGACCAACAGGCGCCCAGACGACGTGGCCGAACTGCGCTTCTGTTATGCGCATTGAACGCAACAAATTGTATTGTTCGTTTCCGTAGGCATCGATGGGGGGATGATGCACAATCATAACAAAACGTGGACAACTGATCTCCAAGGGCAACGCCGGCAGGTGTTCGAACACAGCCGGATGATGCAGACAACACAACTCGGCCTCAACCGGTTGACCAGGTGGAACCAGACACGCCAAGCCATCTTCAGCCAAAGCGCGAATTCCAGGATGAAAGCTGCGCCGCCCATCAAAAAGGTTGCTCGCATAGGCCAGTAACCCGACCCTGTAACCCGCGCCGTGCAACGCCTTCACATCGGAGACTATGGACGTGGACGTTCCGCCCGGAAAGCGAAAGTCTCCAACAAGTAATACATCGACTCTCAAAACTGGCTTTCTCGCAAAAACTTGGGTTACTCTAGCAAGGAATTGATGTTTGTCTATTTGCAACGAACAAGGATTCCGGATGGTTTGGAGCAAGTTCAAGCAGGCAATTTCTGCAGGTCGTCAGGCGGTTGATGCCTCTTTGACTGGTGACTCATCAGTGCAGGAACCGTACAAAATCAGCTGGGCGCTGATACACTTGGATGATACCAAGACTGCCGAACACAACCTGAACGATCACCAAGCCATTTGCGAGCGATCTGGATTTCGCAGTCTGGTCATTTCAAACACGTTTCCACCGATTTTGATCAATCGTCCGGAGGTGATTTTTGAGTATGTGCCCTTGGACATGCGCTCAAGCTTGGATGAGGGCGCAGGGACGGCGACATCAGAAGAGTATTTGATGGCCCGCTTGGATCACATCACGCAGTTTTGGCAGGTTGTCGGATGTACATGGCATGGCAACCGCTCCACCGAAATCAGGTCGATTGCAGCCAAACGGCACGGGCCGGATTCTGTCTTTGCAGCCTGAAGTTGATATTCGTGTTTTGATTGGCGGCCGGTTTCTGCTATAATCTCGGCATTGAATTTTTAGGTTGTATTGAAATGGCCCAGATCACCCGCCTAGCTCTTTTTTGGCGCGCTTTTTTCTTATCATTGATTTTCGGATCAACCGCGGCAAGTGCGGACGAAACTGAAAACCGACTATGGCAAAACACGGTGTCTCAAAACACGCCGAGTGCATATTTCAACTACCTCAGCAGCTACCCGGCAGGTGTATTTGTCGAGCAGGCTGTCAACGCGCTGGTTAATCTGGGTTGCGTGAACGAGCGTGGGATAGACATTTCATGCCGCGAAGCTCTTGGCACCGACAGATCAATCGGGAACGAAAGTGTTGATAACGGCGGCCAACGCGCTCAATCCGGTGGTGGGGGCCTCTACTAATGACCGTACTTCTACGTTCCTTTTATGCCGGATGTGCGGCTCTCGTGTTGACGGGATGTAATGCGATACCAAACGAAGAAGGTTTGTATCTGATTGAAAAACCAGAAGGGGGTGTATCGTCCGTTCGAACCTCCAAATCGATCACTCAGATTGCCGCTGCTTTTCAAGCTGCCGGCTTCGGTGACGTTGCAATTATTGACGGTGGTTCAACCGTAGAGGCCAGCACCCGATCAGAAAAAATGGTCAATTGCGGGACAATCGCGCAGGTTGCTCTTGGAAAGAGGGCGACTTTTCCTGGGTCGGCGCCTCTCGCCGCGGTCATCTACAATGAAGAGCTTTTTGTTCGCTTAGTTAGCACAAGGTCGACTGTGCGCGTTCAGATGGGGCAGGGTGACCTCTATTCGATCTCGGAAGATCATAGGGTGACGCTTGAA
This sequence comes from Tateyamaria sp. LSS28, assembly GCF_059611725.1. Taxonomy (NCBI): domain Bacteria; kingdom Pseudomonadati; phylum Pseudomonadota; class Alphaproteobacteria; order Rhodobacterales; family Roseobacteraceae; genus Tateyamaria; species Tateyamaria sp. LSS28. The sequence continues at coordinate 66,266 of NZ_JCAPFI010000003.1, forward strand.
TACCAGACGCCCGATGGAACCTCTTTGTTTCGCCAGACGAAATCCTTTGACCAGCAGCAAGGTGCTGCATTTGCTGATGGCGTCACCTGCGAGAGTGCAGGCGCAGCAAGAGCTGTTCTTTAGGGTAAGCGCCCCCAGACAGCATCCGCTGTCCGGATCAGAGCTGTGGCAGTATCCTCGTCCAACTTGTCTGCGGCTTCCAGAAATGCTTGCTTGCGCGCAATTCTTGGCTTCAGAAACCTTAACCATTCGGCATCCCTTTTTGGCCAAGTTTGGATTTTGCCATTCCCAAGAAGGGTTTCGAGGGCGCCCAGGTAAGCGTCGCGGTAAGGGCCATCGCTGGCGAACACAATTGCATTGTCCGACAGAACGCCTGAGTTGAAATCGCATTCGGCGAAAAGTGCCGCTTCTTTCCTGGATTTGGGCTGACGGCGCTCCCCTAGATGCTTTGGAAGGACGGCGTACGGCATCTGGTCCGGTGCATCCAGAAACGTCCGAACTGCCCCAAACCGTATGCCGGAGTGAATGATCTGGCTTGTCAATTGGCAGTAACAGGAATACCCGATCACGCGGCCGTCTGTGCACAAATTGGGATCGGGGACATGCTTTTCCATCTCGGTCGTCGGTTGAACCGCTTTGTCAAAGACAAAACAGTATCCATCGATGTCCAAAGACTTGATCTTGTCCGCCGGAACCGTTGGGTAGTCACAGGCCCGCCGGGCAGGGCGGTTTTTGTCTTCGAAAACACCATCCGCACGCAAGTGTTCAATTTTTCCGAAGGCGTGCGGGTTGCCCAAGGCATCGGCGGCCCGAAAATACCAATCCGCCATCTCTCTTGACGCAGACGCTTGGCACGCGCGCAGATAGGTCAGCCCGGTATTGTGAAACGCTGAAGGGTGGTCGAGAGTCCGAGCGACATCAAATAGCGGGCGAGCAACCTCGGCGTTATGGGCATCAGGTGCTGCCATCATAGTCAAGTACCCAATCGCATCATGTCGACTTGCCGCAGGGGTTGCCGACAGCAAATCCGCGTCGACCAGCCATTGAGACTGAACAGTATCGAACTCCGCAATCGGGAAATTCAGGTCCGCACGGATGCAGTCGCCCATCTTGAGCAGGTCGTCTTCCAACCAATCCCATCTCCACGGTCCATCGGTTCCAGCCAGCCCATAACGCGGTGCGACGTCATGCGACCAGAGCTCCGACAGCCACCCATAATCATTGACGCACCTCGGGTCCTGCAACTGCTTCTGCGCGTGGTGGAGCAACCCGAGACGAGCGCCGTACAAAACCCAATGCCCATTAGGCGCATGCCGCCCAAGTGTGCACCAAACACCCAAAATGCGGGCAACGCTGGCCCGTTGCCAACCATCCAGTGACAGCCTGTCGACCTCTTCAATAGCCAACTGATATAGGAATACGGCCTCTCGGTATCCTGCACGAAAACCGTGCAACGCAGTCCGCGCAGGATCGGTGTAGGCGCCGCGTTCGGGACGAGTGATCTGGCCCGAGCGACCAGGAAGCACGCCGCCAATGTCATGGTCCATCGACACCTTTTCATCCGGTGCCGCCTCATGCGTTTGCATTTCCTGCAAAAGCCTGGTCGGCCAAAGCTTGACGGAACCGTTACCGCTCCATAGTCCATTGACCTGATTTCTGCTGAGCCAATCAAAGCGAAACAAATCATGCATCAGCGCCGTCGGCACAGTCGCCTTCAACAGGCGCGGATCGAGTCGTGTATCGGCGTCAACCGTCACCAGCCATTGTCCGTCAACGGCGTTCGCTGCCGCCTTGTGACACGCATCCAGCCCTTTCACGCCATGGACACGCTTTGCAGTTGGAACTTTTGACTTCAAGTCCCTCCAATTCCAATCTGCCCACGGCTCATCATAGGACAAAAAAACGAACGGCACGTTGCCTAACTGACAGGTCTCCTCGTCCTGGCAGGTCTGTGCGATGGGCGTGTGTTGGATCATTCGCTGACAAGGTTGAAGTCAAGCAGACCGTACTGCTCTATCCAGTCAGCGGCCATCTGCTCTCCGCTCTCGATTTGCTGAGACGACATCTCGCCTATAATTGACGCAATGCGCACCTCAGCATCGTTCAACTGTTTGATCGAGTCACGTGTGTCCCGCAATAACGCCCCGTCCCGTGCGATGATGTAATTGGCATAGGCCTCGGGAAGATTGGGTTGGCGGTTCCGAGTTCCGGTGCGCAGGATACTGCCGATGTAATTGTGGGCTCCTACGAAGTTTCTTTGCGCTGACAAACGGAAGTAAGAAAGGGCCTTTTCGAGATCCTTCTCAACTCCGTTGCCCTTTTGAAAGGCCTTGCCGAGTTCCAATGCCGCAAAGGGGTTTCCTTCTTCGCTTGCTCTGGCTAGCCAACGGATGCCGGTTCTGGTGTCCCTCTGAACGCCCTTGCCAGCCATGTAAGCCCTTCCAATAAGGTTCATAGCGTCTGAGCTGCCAAGCGTTGCTGCAGTTCGGTAGAACTCCAGAGCGGTTTCATCACTCTTCGACACACCAAGACCCTTGCGATATGTGCCACCGTAGGCGACGTAGGCTGGTGCATAGCCCGCATCCAAGGACAGCCTCATCCAACGTCTGGCCTCGGGGAACGACTGTTGCCGTCCCCAGCCTTCGCGGTAGTAGACACCCAAAAGCAGCCGGGCAGGGGCCGATCCCAGGAGCGCGGCCTCTTGAACAGATTCAAAGGCTTTCTCGTTGTCTGGTTCAACTCCCATACCCAGCCGATAGGCTGTTGCGATGCCGGTATACGCCGTCGGGTTCCCACGCGCTGCGGCAAGTTCATAGTAGTGCAGCGACTCTTCAAACCGTTCATCCAGATTAAGAACCCGGGCCAGCAATCCAAGAAGCCTCGCATTCGTAGCGTCGTCTCGAACTGCCTCAACACAAGCCCGCATCGCCGCGCGCGTATTGACCAAGTCATGAGGTACAGGTTCGACTAAGGCCAAAGGATCCCCAATCCCGGTCGCGAGGATGTCGCATGCTGTAATCTGAACCAGAAGCCCGCCGGGCACATCCTCATCTGCGTCTCTGACACGCAGATCCAGCAGCGGAAAACTTGGTGTTCCTTCAGCGCTCACAAGGGTCAGTTGCCGCTGAGCCACTTCAGCCAATGTGTCCTCGGGGAAAAGCGACGCAAACTGCTCGAAATCTCTGGGATCCGCACTGTCCACAACGGTCAACCATGCGGTGGTCGACAGCGTTATATCGCGGTCGGACACAAGCTGCGCCAATGCCTCGGCATCTTCCGCAAACCGTGGGCGCAGAGTGATAGCCTCCTTGGAATTGTCAACATACCAAGGGGTTTGAGCGCCCCCTGTGGCCAACCGAACCCGCGCGCGAACCAGCCTTAAAACGTCTCGGAATTCAGTTTCCGCACTTTTGAGCGCCGTCACCAACGCAGCAGTGTAAGGGCTGTTGCCATATGCGCCGTCAAATGCAACTGCGCCAGGTGCGGTTGAATACGCCACGATAGTGTTGTCAGGCGCATCAAACAACGCGAGGCCAACGCCAATTGCTTCCTCGTTTGGGAAAGGGGAGTCGCGGCACGCATCCAAGATGACAACCAGCGACTGTGTGTCAAAATCGTTCAGTGTCTTGATCAGATCGTTCACGGATATCGCGTTGCGCTGCAGAAAATCAGCCCCGGCCGGCACCAGATCTGAAGGCAGTGCATAGTTCTTCCCACCAACTTGCAACCCATGACCGGCAAAGTAGAAAAGGCCAAGCTCTGCGCCCTGATGCTCTCGTCCAATCTGATCGACAGTCTCTTCAATTTTGGCCTTGGTCGCGTTCTCCAAATAATAGACGTCAAAGCCCATGTCGTTCAGCGATGCCGCAATAGCGCGAGAGTCATTCACAGCGTTGCTGAGCGAAGGTATTGCACGGCTTTCATATTCGCCCACACCCAAAACAAGTGCCCAACGACCGTCAGCCAACGCAGGACCTGCCGTGAGGCAGAGAAGAGCGAGGCAAAACCTTGCTCGCACACAGAAAGCGATAATCAACTTCACACTTGGACTTACGGTCATCATCACACCGGCCCTCTAAATGATTTGGATAAAAACAGTGAAAGCTTGGGTCCTTCGCCGATTTGAGTCAAGTTGTACGAAACTGTGCGCTGCAAAGGCAGAGGGTTTAACTTGGACGACAACGGTGCGACTTACGTATCTTTTGAGCACACAAACGCAGTTCATGCCCGGACCGTGCTTGTTGACTGGATGCTTGGAAATGCGTGCAGCTATGCCTGTTCTTACTGTCCAAAGTCTCTACATGACGGCACGGTGCGGTGGCAAAACCCGGATGACGTGGTCGACTTTTACGACCGGCTTCAAATCCACTACGTTACACACCGCGATCGACGTGTCTGGCTACAATTCACTGGGGGAGAGCCAACCATGCACCCTCAGATCGTGCGTATCCTGGAAGAGGCGAGTGCACGTGGGTTTTCAGTAAGTTTGATTTCCAATGCATCTCGGACACATCGGTTCTGGACTAAGATCAAACCGCACCTGAACGCCGTTATTCTGACGTACCATAGCGAATTCGTAGATTTTGATCACTTCAAAGGCGTTGGCGAGATTTTGGTTCCCGATGTACCCATGCACATCAACATCACCATGAAGCCTGCAGAATTTGGCAAAATCCATGTAGACGCCCTCGAACTTCGCCGGGCGTTTCCCGACGCAACAATATCGCTCAAACCGCTCCGGGTCGATTTTGCAACCGAGCTCTACGAGTATTCCGACGCACAAATGGCGATCATGGACGCTGGTTTGCTGGGCGGCTCAGGACATCCCGATACGTTGCCCAGAGCCACGATGACAGGAAGAACCGCTGACGGCAATCGGAAGCGTCTGCGTGCAAATGAAATCATTTTGCGCAATCTGAACCGGCTCAAGGGTTACCGGTGCAACGCGGGACTCGAATCTCTGCGTATCAATGCATCCGGCCAAGTTTTTCGCGCGACCTGTGGCGTAGGAGGATCGATCGGGACGTTGGGCGAAACGTTCGAACTTCCATACGTACCTATTTCTTGTACGGCCCATAAATGTGGATGCACCGCTGATATATTGATCACCAAGTCGCGCGCTGAGCAGTTCGTGCGCAGGTGATACGTCATTGAGTGTCAAGTTTGAGCAAAACGCGTTCATTCTGAGTTTCTGGCGTGGGGTGTTACGCGCTAGAGGCCCTTAAAGATTTTTACATAATATTGATTATACGTTTTGTGAATGTGCCAGAATGCATGAGGCTCCCAAGCCAAAGAAACCAATCACATAGCAAAATCTGAATTTTCGAGCTTCCACGCCAAGCGCATGAATTACGACACCCAGCACTCGCGACGATCCCAGTCTTAATCTCCATCACCCTATGGCAAAGACCAAGCAAGCTTGCGAATTCCTAGTCCAACTCTGATGCCGCATTGGCGTCCGGATCGCGTTTGAAATCAGCATCTTGGTCAACGAGGCCACCGATTTTTTGCTGCGGGCATTGTTCCAAAACCCGTCCCATGCTGGGTTTGAAACATGACACGAGTAAATTTCGCGCTTCTGCTTCGACGCTCCGCTCGTTCGCAGCCGCCTGTTCTTCAAGTGCACAAAAGTCTTCTTTAGAGAGGCCCGTAGAAGCAGCTTTCTCATGTAGTGTCTCCAATCTGATACGCCTACTCTGCTTTGGACTTTTCTTTTTTTACAGCGCCCTGCAGTCCGTACTTATTCTAAAACAACGATGTCTGTGTCTGGACAGACAACATGATGAGATTACTTCAATCAGCAATGCTGGATCGGAAACTCTCCTGTAGAGCGGCTTCACAATTATTAGGAGCTTGCTGTCATTCTCAATTTAGCGTGTCTGCTCAATCAGAGCTCTGAGTGTCTTTGTCAGTTTGTTTGGAGATACCGTTTCTTTGATAAGTTGAAGCCCCCTGCCCCGATAGTCATTTTCTGCTTCTGCTTCTGCTTCTGCTTCTGCTTCTGCTTCTGGCTTCGCAGTCGCAAGTCCGACCTAAAGCCACCGTCCAGCTGACGTTTCAGATGCTGTGGCTGTAGCCTGCCTTGCAGACCTTCGCCGCGCTTGCAAAATCTTGGGTTAGTCCAACTTATGGATTGCGGGACTTCGCTGCTGTTTGCTGCGGCTGCGCCAAAGTCAGGTTTCGGCATTCGTTTCGTCCCAATGGGATCATCGAAGGACGACATGTCAAACTCCCCGAACTTGCCGAGGATATTCTGCGCGTTCTCAGCCGGCAACTGATCGACCTGCACAACCGGCTTGGCTGGTACGAGATCACGATGCGAATCTAGCGCTCGCCTTTGCCGGCAGGCGCAGCTGCTGCAGACAATTCCTGCGGTTGGGTCTGTCGCGGCATCGGCTGTCGTGGCGACGATTGGCTTAGGTCACCGTGCTGTTGTCGCAGGTTCCGGCGTTTCTGGCATGATTTTCACCCTGTCGATCCTGAACTTGGTCAGATGTATAAGCACGCCGAAACGAATTCTGCGTTGCTGCGCTGATCAACAGATGCAAGTTCGCTGTTTCGAAGTGCCACATGCAGACGCAAATGCGCCTTTACAGAGCATGGACCAAACGAACTCGCCATCCCGCTGCCCGTATTGTGATTTCAACGCAGGACACCGTATCCTTGTCCGTATGAAAAATCAAAGTCACTCGCCGAGATACGCCGCACGCCTGAACGCTTTCAAGATCGGGGCCAACGACTATTGGCACCAGAAAAACACCGTGACCACGGCCGACCTGCTTTCACGCGCAGCCACCGCGGGCTTGACGGCCGCTGACCTGAATTTCCCAGATCACTTTGTAGATGACACACCTGCGGAGCTCAGCCTGGCACTGCAGGATAACGGGATGGTATTGAACGGTGTCGCCATGCGGTACTACACCGACCACCGTTACAAGCTGGGCGCCTTTACCAACCCAGATGCGTCCGTGCGTCAGGCCGCGATCGACGAAACCAAGCGGGGTTTGGATGCGCTCAGCAAGATGGGCGGCACCCTGATGACCCTCTGGATGGGGCAAGATGGGTTCGATTATTCGTTTCAAATGGACTATGCACGCGCCTGGGATGCAACACTTGAGGCCATGGCCGAAGTGGCCGACCACAATCCCGCCATCGATATCGCACTTGAATACAAACCCAACGAGCCCCGGGCCTTTGCCTTGATGCCGGATGCGGCAACGACCCTTTTGGCACTGAGCGAACTGAACAGACCCAACACCGGCGTTACGTTGGACTTTGCGCACGTGCTTTATGCTGATGAAATGCCGGCCTACGCTGCCGCTCTTGTCGGTCGGTATTCACGCATCCTGGGCGTTCATCTGAACGATGGCTACGGAAAATGGGACAACGGTCTGATGGTTGGTGCCGTCCACCCGATTCAGACGGTCGAGTTGCTGGTTGAACTCGAGCGCGCGGGATATGATGGTGCGATCTACTTTGACACGTTTCCCGACCATTCCGGCCTGGATCCAGTTGCCGAAGCCCGCACGAATATCGAAGTGGTCGAGCGGTTGCGCGGAGTGGCCGCCCGTCTTGTCTCAGATTCAGAGCTGCAACGCGCAATCGCAAAACAAGACGCACCCACGGCAATGCGTCTTGTGCATGCAGCGATGCTGCCGTGAGTGTTTTTGTTGCCGGTTCGCTGCATCTTGACGTGGTGCTGCGCGCACCGGATTTGCCCCGGCTGGACGAGACGGTGACTGGCTCGGCCGTGACCTATGTGTTTGGCGGCAAAGGTGGGAATCAGGCCGTGGCCGCGTCCCGCATGGGGGCCGATGTGGATTTTGCCGGCCGCATTGGCAGTGACCGCTTCGGAGACATGATCCGGGACGCACTAGTGGCCGCCGGTGTCAATATCGACCAGGTCCAGGTGGACGGGGGTGCCAGCGGCATGAGCGCTGCCATCGTCAATGACGATGGAGACTATGGCGCCGTCATCGTCTCGGCGGCCAATCTGCGCATTGATCCCGAAGCCATCACACTCCCGGACGGCACGAAGCTGGTGCTCCTCCAAAATGAAATTCCCGAAGCGGTGAACTTGGCCGTGGCGCGGCAGGCGGTGCAACAGGGCGTCCCGGCATGGCTCAACGCAGCCCCCGCACGGACGTTGTCGCCCTCACTGACGGACGCGATCGATCTGCTGATCGTGAATCAGGTCGAAGCCGAATTCTACGCCGGAGCAAGGTCAGACACGCGTGTGATACGGACGTTAGGCGCAGGTGGGGTTTCGTTCCATGGCACCACCTACCCCGCCCACGCGGTCAATGTGATCTCGACCCATGGCGCAGGTGACATGTTCGTGGGCGCATTGGCGGCACAAGCCGCGGTTGGCACATCCATGACTGACGCCATCGCGTTTGCTCAAGCGGCAGCCGCGCTGCATGTTTCGAAACCGGTTTATCAACGCAACAGCATCACGCCGGACAAAGTCCAAACGTTCCAAGCGGATCAACTCAACTGGTAGAACCGCGCCGCTGTTCCGCCAAAAATCCAAGCGCGGTCAACGTTTGACAAATGCGCGGTCAGCTCCTGCGCGATGTCGTGCCAGGCATCATACTCGGCTTGTAACCGACACACGGGCCAGTCCGATCCCCACATCACCCGCTCGGGTCCGAATGCCTTTAGGATATGGTGGGCAAAGGGGCGGATGTCCTCAATCCCCCACCCATCGTCAGCTTCAGTCACGAGGGCCGAAAACTTGACACAAGCGGCGGTCCGGTCGGCCAACTTGGTCATCCCATCCGCCCATTCGGCAAAAGCATCCCGGCCCGCTTGCTGGTCACGGATCTGAGGCTTCATGCAGTGGTCATAGACAACCCGCATCTCTGGATACTGTGTCACCAAAGTCGTGAAATTCGAAATGTGTTGTGGAAACCCAAGCGCGTCAAACGTCAGGTCCAGATCGATCAGCGCGCGGTAGGCCCATTGCACGTCCTCTCGCAACATCCAGTTCACATCCGGGATGTCCTGGATCATCGGGCGCACGCCACAAAATTTCGGGTGTGATGCCAGCCGTGTCAAATGATGCAGATGGCTGTGATCCTCAAAGTTGATCCAGCCGACCACGCCCTTGATCCAAGGCGTAGCGTCGGCAAGGCCCAACATGTATTCGGTTTCTTCCACGCTGGCCGCAGCCTGCACGATGACAGTGCCGTCAATGCCCAGGTGATCAACATGCGGCGCGAGGTCCCGAGGGGCATAGGCGCGGTTCAGCGTCGCATTGTCCTTGGGCATCCAATCGTAGTCACCGCGCGCTGGTTGCCAAAGGTGATGATGGGCATCGATCTTCACGTGGGCGCGTCCTCGCGCATCAGGCCTTCGGACTTCAAGTCGGCCCAAAGCGCCGACGGGATGTCCGCGCATGCGGCTGCCAGATTGCTCTCCATTTCTGAAACTCCCTGGCCGCCGGGGATGACCGTGACATGCGCGGGGTGCAACAGCGGGAACTGGAACGCTGCATCGACCAACCGGACGTTATGGGCTTGGCAGACCCGTTCAATCGCGGTCACACGGTCGATGACGTCCTGTGGCGCAGGATCGTAGTTGTACCACGCCCCCTTGCAGGCGCCGGTGGCGAGAATGCCGGAGTTGTACGGTCCGCCAGTTACAATCCCGATCCCGCGCGACTCGCAAAGCGGCAGAAAACTGTCGAGCGCCGTCTGTTCAAGCAGCGTATAGCGCCCCGCCAACAGGAAGAGGTCAAAATCCCCGCGCTCGGCCAGCGTCTGGCACACTTCCCACTCGTTGATCCCGCCCCCGATCGCTGTGATCAGCCCTTGATCGCGCAGCGACACCATCGCGTCATAGCCGCGCCCGCCAAAGAACTCTTCGATCCGCATGTCCGAGGCCTCTTTGGAGCCATGGGTAAAGATACAAAGGTCGTGAACATAAAGGATGTCGATCCGATCTACGCCAAGGCGCGAAAACGAATGCTCGAAAGAGCGCATGACACCATCGTAAGAATAGTCATAGTGCTCGCGCCGCATTGGAACATCGAACCATTTTCCACCCCCTGTCCGGTATTCGGGCGCGCAAGGTTTGATCAGCCGCCCGACCTTGGTCGACAGCACATAATCATTGCGCGGTTTGCCACGCAGAAACGGGTTCAGTCGGGTTTCGGACAGCCCCAGCCCGTACAGCGGCGCGGTGTCAAAATACCGCACACCATTGTTCCAGGCAGCATCGAGGGTCGCACGCGCGTCATCGTCGCTGATCGCCTTGTACAGATTGCCCAGCGGCGCAGTCCCGAACCCCAGTTCGGTAAACGTCAGACCCCCGTTGTTCATGCGGTCCCAATGTCGCGTCTTCAGATCCATGACCATCTCCCCATCCTGCCATTCTGACCTTAGCGCAGTTTCTTTTTGCCTGAACAGCCCGCTGTTCCTAAAGTCGACGGGGGAGGATTGTGGATGGCGGAGAATTTTACCCGGGTGTTCGGCGCGACCAAGCCGGTCATCGGGATGGTTCATATCGGTGCGTTGCCAGGTGCACCGCTTCACGATCCATCCCTTGATCTATTGGCCGCTGCCCGTGCCGATCTTACGGCGCTGCAGGATGCAGGCTTTGATGCCGTGATGTTCGGCAACGAAAATGATCGCCCTTACGAGTTTCAGGTCGATACCGCTTCGACCGCTGCGATGGCGCACCTGATCGGTCAGTTGAAGCCAGAGATCAAAGTCCCCTTTGGCGTCAACATGCTTTGGGATCCCATCGCAACGATCGCACTGGGCGTGGCAACCGGCGCAGATTTCGTGCGCGAGATATTTACGGGCACCTATGCCTCGGACATGGGCGCTTGGACGCCGGACGCGGGCAAGGCCATGCGCTACCGTGATCGGTTGGGACGACCGGACATGGCCATGCTTTACAATGTATCAGCCGAGTTTGCCTATTCCTTGGACCAACGCTCGTTGCCCAACCGGGCGCGCAGCGCGGTGTTTTCTTCGGTCCCGGATGCCGTCCTGGTCTCGGGCCAAATCACAGGTGAAGCCGCTAAGATGTCAGACCTGGAAGCGGTGAAAGCTGTCGTGCCCGACGTGGCGGTGTTGGCCAATACCGGAGTCAAGCACGATACTGTAGCGGATGTCTTGGCCATTGCAGATGGTTGCATCGTTGGGTCATCGCTGAAAGTCGATGGGCACACCTGGAACCCCATCGACCCCGACCGCGCAGAGACCTTCATGGATCGCGTGCGACAGGTACGCGGATGAAAGAGCGTCTCAAACAAGATCTGATGGACTTGATGCTGGTGCCGGGCCTTTCCGGCCACGAAGACCGTGTGCGCCGCGCCATCCAGGCACGTTTGGTCGAGATCGGGGTACAAAGTCGATCCGACCCCCTGGGCAATCTGGTTGCGCAGTTTCCCGGCCAGGGACCTGCGGTTATGCTGTTCACTCACATGGACCAGCTCGGGTTTGTGGTGCGCAAGATCGAAACGGACGGGCTACTCAGGATCGAGCGTCTGGGCGGCGTGCCAGAGCGCGCGCTTGCCGCGCAAGAGGTGTTGATCTGTGTCGGCGAAGGCCGCGATGTGCCAGGTGTCATTGCCAACAAAAGCCACCACGCGACAGGACCTGACGAAAAGTTCACCGTGACCCCATATCGCGAGCTCTTTGTTGATGTCGGGATGTCATCGGATACCGAAGCCGAAGCGGCCGGCATTCGTATCGGCACGCCTGCGGTCTACGCACCGCATGCCGGGCAACTGGCGGACGACCGCATTATGGGAACAAGTGTCGATGACCGGGCGGGCTGTGCTGTGTTGCTAGAGATCGCCCGCCAGTTGAAAGATCGGCCCGCGGGTCCTCCGGTACATCTGGCATTCACAGTGCAGGAGGAATTCAACCTGCGCGGCGCGCTGCCCCTCGCCCAGACACTGCAACCTGACATCGCCATTCAAGTCGACCTGATGCTGGCAGCGGATACGCCCGGTATGGAGGGGCACGGCGACATCTCTCTCGGCGCCGGGCCGGGCATCAATCTTTATTCCTTTCACGGTCGCGGAACGCTCAACGGTGTGATCCCGCACCCGGCAATGGTCGATCTATTCGAACGGACGGCGCGGTCCGAAACCATCCCCCTGCAACGCAGCGCACAGGTCGGGGTGCTCACGGACCTCTCTTATGTGCAACTGGTCGGACAGGGCGTCGCCTCGATCGATGTCGGGTTTCCAATGCGCTACTCCCATTCGGCGCGCGAGGTCTGCGATCTGGGTGATCTGATCGGGCTGACCCAGCTTGTCAGCGCTGCCCTGTCCCGTATCGGCCCCGACTTTTCACTCGACAGGGATGATTACACCTGATGGCGTACACGCTTGGCATCGACATCGGCACCTACGAAACCAAAGGGGTCCTCGTTGACGAAACCGGAACGGTCCACGGACAGGCGGCACGCGGCCACCAGATGCTCGTTCCCCGACCCGGCTGGGCCGAACATCGCCCCGAAGAGGATTGGTGGGGCGATTTCGCCCATGTCAGCCAGACCCTAGTGAAAGACAGCGGTATCGACCCGGCGGACATCAAGGCGGTCGCCTGTAGCGCGATCGGTCCCTGCATGCTGCCGGTAGATGCAACCGGGACGCCCTTGATGAACGGGGTGCTCTACGGCGTGGATGGACGGGCAGAAGCCGAAGTGAACGAACTGACGGACCGGATCGGCGAAGATACCATCATCGCCCGCTGCGGCAACGCGCTGACGTCGCAATCGGTGGGCCCTAAGATCCTGTGGCTTAAGCAACACCGCCCCGAGATCTATGCCGAGACGGCACATATCCTGACCTCAACCAGCTTTCTGGTGCAGCGCCTCACGGGCGAAGTGGTCATCGACCACTATACGGCCGCAAATTTCTCTCCTCTTTACGACGTCACAACGCAGTCATGGACTGACGATCTGGCAGACGATATTCTGCCCCTGACCAAGCTGCCCCGCTTACTTTGGTCAAACGAGATTGCGGGTCATATCACACCAGCCGCAGCAGCCGAAACCGGCCTTGCCGCAGGGACGCCGGTGACCGCCGGAACGATCGACGCCGCAGCCGAGGCGCTGTCTGTCGGGGTGGATCACCCCGGCGATATGATGATGATGTATGGCTCGACCATCTTTATCATTCTGCGCACGCAAACGCGCGCCGCCGATCCGCGCATCTGGTACGCTCCCTGGCTCTTTGAGGGGGAGCACGCCTCTATGGCGGGGCTGGCCACGTCGGGCACGCTGACCCATTGGTTCCGGGACCAGGTCGCCCGTGATCTGGATGTGGCAGAGGCTTTTCCCATCTTGGCTGAAGAGGCCGCAGGATCCCCCCCGGGTGCCAATGGCCTGCTGATGCTGCCGTATTTCTCGGGCGAACGCACACCCATCCATGACATCAACGCCAAGGGTGCCCTGTTTGGCCTGAACCTGACCCACACACGGGGCGACATATACCGCGCCTTGATCGAAGGGATCGCTCACGGCACGCGGCACGTCACCGACACGTTCGCCGAACTGGGCCAGTCACCAACTCGTTTGCTCGCCGTTGGCGGAGGCACAAAAAATGCGCTTTGGCTGCAAGCTACATCCGACATCACCGGCATTGATCAGATCGTATGCGAAAAGACGGTGGGAGCCAGCTATGGCGACGCGTTCCTCGCCGCCCTAGCGATTGGGGCTGTCGAGCGGAACGACATTGCAAAATGGAACCCCGCGCTACATATGATCCCGGCATCCCCACGAGCGGAATACGACACGGCGTACACTCTCTTTCGCAGGCTCTATGCGCAGACGAAAGACATTGCGCGGGAGTTGGGGTGAAGGCCGACGATGCGGACAAAGCTGTCATACAGTCTCGAGGCGATACTTTAGAAAGATTGCACCGTCGTAGTCGATCTCGCCGACGTGCTTTGCGCCAAGTCTTTTGAGCGCGCCCAGCTTCTTGCGGGAAGGTGGTAAGAGGAATGTGACGTAAGGGATGCGGTCGTCCGCCATGGCAAATTCAATTGCTTTTCTTGAGATGCAAGCCCCAAGGCCAAAGGCGTCAGGCCGCAAGACCAAGCCGAAATCCCACTCGTCACCTTCCTTCTGAAAACCGCCCCATCCGACATACTGGTCGTCCGATAGGAATGCCCAGTGCCCAAGGCCATCACGCACCCAACACTGTTCTTTTTTAGCGACGAATTTTGCCGCAATCTCGGCGTCCCATTTCACGGACAAAAGCGGCATGTGCTCCGCCATCCGTGAGTCAGACATGTGGGCCGCAATCTCGGTTGGTTCAACTTCGGACAAGCGTGCAAAGGTGATGTCGTGTGTCAAATTGGCTTCCATCCGCGAATTTGGGGCTAGTAATTCAAATGATGCGGACTGACAACATATGCGCCTCGTCGCAGTGACGGACTGGACGAGTTTGAAAGTCGCAGATGATGCGAGAGCAGGCATCTACTCCGTGACTACTTCACCGCTCCTGCCGCCATGCCCTTGATAATGTATTTCTCGAGAAAGATGGCGACGATAATCAGTGGCAGGATCGCAGCCGAAGACAGCGCCGCCATGGACCACCAGTTGATCCCTTGCGATCCGGTCTGACTGGCCACCATGACGGGCAGAGTTGTGGCATTGGTCGAACTCAGCAGAGCGGCAAAGAAGTATTCGTTCCAGCACAGCACGAGGCTCAGGATGAATGCGGCGACCATGCCAGGAAGCGCGATCGGCAAAACAATCTGGATGAAGGCGCCCCAGATGCCCAAACCATCGACCAGAGCGGCCTCTTCTAGCTCAACCGGAATGCCCTGGAACTGGTCACGCATGATCCAGATCACGATTGGCAGCACCATCAGAGTGTACAGCAGGATCAGACCAATCTGGCTGTCGAGCAAGTCAAGTGAGCGGTAAAGGACTAGGAACGGCAGGGCCAGAACCACGGGCGGCAGGATCATCTGGCTCAGGAAAAAGAACGAGATGTCCGAGTTGCGCATGAACCCGAACCGGTAATTGAACCGGGACAGACCATAGGCAGCGAGCGACCCCAGAACGACGGCAAGCAACGACGCTGAAGTGGCAACAATTGCACTATTCCAGAAGCGTTTCAGAAACTCTTCCCGCACGGTCGATACTTCTCCGATCAACCGCGGTGAGATGCCCAGCGACTCCCACCCCTTCCAGCGCGGGGTGAAATCCCACCAGGGCACCATATTACCCCGCATCACGTCCGGGGCCAGCTTGAATGAGGTGGTAATGGTCCAGTAGATCGGGAATAGGCACACGATGGCCCAGACGATCAGCGCGGTGTAAATGGCCACTCTGCTGGTCCACCATTTCATGCGGACTACGCGATCCGCGTCGTGATCCTTGAAAACGGCAGCATTGGTCATGCGGGGCGCTCCATCCAACGGCTCACCAGCTTGAGCAGCAGCGTGACAAAGATGATGATCAGCACGAGGTACACCATCGCCAGAAGCGTGCCATATCCCACGTTCGAACGGTCACGGTACTCACGAAAAATAAAACTGGTGACCGAGTCAGTGGCGCCGCCCGGTCCGCCAGATGTCACGTTGATGATGATATCTGCCAGCTTCAGCTTGAAGATGACGCGGATAACGATGGCCGTGACAGACACTGGCAACATCAAGGGAAAGATCACCTCTTTGAAACTTTGCCAGCCGGATGCTCCGTCCACTTTCGAGGCTTCAATCACCTCGCGCGGTAGCGCCTGAAGCCCAGCCAGCAGCATGATCATCATGAACGGGATAAAGGTCCACGCGTCCATCGCCATGATCATGAAGCGGGCAATCTCCGGGCTGCCAAAGAAACTCGGCTCGAACCCAAGCTCGCGCACCACCCTCGAGATGGGGCCGAACCGCACCTCCAACATCGACTTGCCAATCATCCACGATACCGCAACCGGGCTCAGCATAAGGGGCAGCAGAAAGACGACACGAAAGAACTTGCGCGCCCGGATTTGCGCGTTGAGCAGCAACGCAAGGCCAAAGGCGATCACGTATTCCACGCTGACCGCCAGGACGTAGTAAACCATGTTTTTCAATGCGTTCCAGTAGAACTGGTCGTTCCACATCTGCACCATGTTCGCCCAGCCATTGGGCTTTGGGCCATCAACGGACGCCAGGTTCCAGTCCGTGAAGGAGATGTAGAGCGCAAAAAGCAATGGAAAGACAACAAGGCTGATCACGAACAACGCGGCAGGCAAAACAAACAGCGTCCGCTTGCCCGCTTCTCCCCGAATCATGACCTGCGATACGCAGAGCGCCGTCGCCCAAAGCATGTACGCGTACAGCACTGGGCGCCAATTTCCGAAACCTTGGCCAACGCGGTCCATCTCGAACGCCATTTGCCATGCGGCAAGGCCGACGCACAGCAGTCCCGCACCCCAGACTATGCTTTTTCCCAAGCGCTTTCGCATTTCGGAAATGTCGTCAGCGGTCACTGTGTGAAGAAGGTCGCCTTCAGCGCTCATAATGCAATAAGTGGCCTGTACTGTCCGTGAATTGGGCGACGCTGTTGCGCCGCCCAAACTTGATGTTCCCCAGTATCAGAGGCCCAGGGATGCCCGATACACCGCGATCTGGCTGTCCCGCCCGATCTGATCGGTGATCTCTTCCCAGGCCGCAGCAATGGCATCAGCCGTTTCCTGCGCCGATCCATACTGCCCCGCATAGCCCTTGGCCAATTCGTCCTCGGCAACCGAGTAGTATTGGAAGATGCCGGGGATGCGGGGTTCGATAGCTGCGTTGGGATGGTTGTAACTGTCGGCGTTCGAGCCAAGGTAATCCTCGATGAACGCGCGGTCGTAGCCTGCCTCTTCCCACTCTTCGAATTGGAAGTGCGAGTTGCGGTAGGGCTGGAAACCCGACGGATAGGCCGACGCCCAAAGCGATAGGTCCTTGCCACCCAAATGGGCTGCCGCGGACCAGGCTGCTTTCTTCTTTTTCTCGTCGCCTTCGACTGTGGCCATTACATAAACACCCCACCCGATGTAAGCCATATTGGGCGCTTCGTTGCGAGTGTCTTCCCATGCGCCGGACTGTGCGTTGTAGACTCGGTCCGAGGCCGGGTTGATGCCAAAGCCAACCACATCGCCTACAACGGACGTGTCCGACGTACGGGCCGAAGACCCCACATCGCCCCACCACATCAGCATGGACCCCGTCCCTGCAAGGAATTGCTGGAAGGCCGTCGTGCCGGGGTCCGCATTGATCTGGTCTGCTGGGTAAGCGCCCGCTTCAATCAGGTCCATCACGTCCTGAATGGCTTGCACCCATGCAGGGTTGTTGACCATGGGCGCCATGGTCTCGGGGTCAAAGAGCCACGCGGGCGAATTCGGGTGTTTCGCATAAGCAGCAGCACGGTTTTCCAGGAAGTAGAAGCCAAAGCCGCCCCAGCCCTTCAACGGATCAAGATAGCCGTGTGCGGGCAGACCGGTCAGCGGGTCTTCTTTGCCAACAAGGTCCTTGGAGACCTGGTTGATCTCTTGCCAGGTGGTAGGTACCTCGGCGCCGCCAATACCGTCGGGTCCAAAATAGTCCTTACGGTATGCAAAGCTGTGGCAATCGCCGTCGATGGAAACACGGTAGGTCTTGCCATCCCATGTGCCGACGGGCGCTTTGAGGTAGTCGACATAGTCGTCCATGTCGATCTGCTCCTTGACCCAGTCGGGCATCTCGGAGGCGAGGCCCTTGCCCAACACGTCGCCTTCGAAAGGCGCACCCATTTCGATGATGTCAAAGTCCACGGTGCCGGTGGCAATCGACTGTTGCAGGCGGGCGTTGTAGTCGGCTTGCGCCAGGTCGATCCAGTTGATCTTGGCGCCGGTGTAGGCCTCCCATGGCTTCAGGAATCCACGGAACAGGAAGTTGTGCAGGTTCTGGTTGTTCAGACCCATGAACGTCAGTTCGACGCCTTCGAACTCGCCTTCGGCCACGTTCTCCTTGGTCGCCCCAAGGCACATTTCACCAACTTTTTGCCAATCGCTGTCGGTGGGCGATCCAGCCCCGACTCCGGGGATTTTCAGGATTTCGGCACGGACGTTTCCGTGTCCGTCGGCCATGGCCGCGCCTTTGGGCATCATTGCTGCAACACCCATCGCGGCGGTGCCTTTCAGCATCTGCCGACGGTTCATTTTCTGCGCCGCTCTAATGTAATTGTACAATCCGGTCTTCATATCCATCCTCCCTGGATCTCGTGATACAAATCATCCTTGGGCAGATGGTGGGGCGCATTTTTTGTTATTTTTTCTAGGTGATAGCGCCTCGTACTCCCCCGAGGAACTCTCACTATGCGTGAGATTTACGTTAAGTCAACAAAAGCTGACCCGTGCACGTAGACAACAAAAACCCCTTTCACTAGCATCCGATTTCTAAGTGGAGGGAAGCCGTGCATGGCAGGCGTCAAGATTCAGGACATCCGAAAATCATACGGTGCCGTAGAGGTTATCCACGGCGTCAACGTGGACATCGGCGACGGGGAATTCGTGGCCCTTGTGGGCCCGTCGGGATGCGGGAAGTCGACGCTCTTGCGCATGATCGCCGGGCTTGAGCCGATCAACGGCGGCACCATCGCCATCGGTGATCGTGTCGTGAACAACCTGCCGCCCGCGGAACGGGACATCGCCATGGTGTTCCAGACCTATGCGCTGTACCCGCACAAATCCGTCGCTGAAAACATGGGTTTCGCGCTGAAAGTGTCCAAAGTTGACCGGGCAGAGATTGCCCGCCGGGTCAAAGAAGCCGCCGAAATCCTCAGCCTCACCGAATATCTCGACCGCAAGCCCCGCCACCTCTCCGGTGGGCAGCGGCAACGTGTGGCGATGGGCCGTGCCATTGTGCGCGACCCGCAAGTGTTCCTGTTTGATGAACCCTTGTCCAACCTCGATGCCAAACTGCGCATCCAGATGCGGACGGAAATCAAGGAGCTGCACCAGCGGCTCAAGACCACGACAATCTTCGTCACCCACGACCAGATCGAGGCGATGACACTGGCCGACCGTATCGTCGTCATGCAAGGCGGCAACATCGAACAGGTCGGCACACCGCTTGAACTTTATGACAACCCGACAAATGAGTTCGTGGCGACGTTCATCGGCGCGCCGTCCATGAACCTTTTGAATGCTGATCTGTCTGACAAGCAGATCAGGATCGCCGATCAAGCATTTGCCGGGCCGTCAGGCGCGGGGAAAGTGCGTCTGGGTGTACGGCCCGAACACCTTGTTCTGGCCGACAAGGGATTGGCCATGCAGGTCAAAGTGGTTGAACCCACTGGCTCCGAGACCATGGTTTTTCTGAATTTCGAGGGTCAGGATGTCACCGCAGTCTTTCGCGAACGCCACGCGTTCGAGCCCGGACAGACCGTTCATTTGGCGCCGGATCCGAGCTGCCTGCACGTCTTTGATAGTTCGACCGGCCAAAGATTGGCCATCTGATCATGCCGCCACGCACTGTCCTTTGTTTTGGTGACAGCAACACGCATGGGACGATTGGCATGACCACCACGACAGATCGACGTCGACACGACAAACCAGACCGTTGGCCAAGTGTGATGGCCCGTTCGCTGCCGCAAGATTGGGACATCATTCCGGAAGGACATCCCGGGCGCACGGCAGTTTGGGATGACCCGATCGAGGGTATTCACAAAAACGGCGCGCGCGCGCTCCACGCCATTCTTGAAAGCCACAGACCTGTCGTTCTGGTCATTCTTTTGCTGGGCACCAAAGATCTCAAATCGCGCTTCGGTCTGTCGGCGCATGACATCGCCCTTGGCCTGCAACGGTTGGTGACAGAGATCCTCGGGTCCGATAGCGGCCCCAACTCCCACGCGCCCGGCGTCCTGTTGGCCGCGCCGGTCGTCGTACAGGAGGTTGGTGTCCTAAAAGAGTCGTCTGCAGGTGCAAGGTCCAAATCGACGGCCCTGCCCGCCTTGCTGAAGAACGTCGCCATCCGACACGGAACCGGATTCGTCGACCTGAATGACGTTGCCAAAGTCGATCCGGTGGACGGCGTCCACCTCTGCGCCGGTGCGCCTGCCGCGATCGGCGCGGCCATGGCCAAGGCTGTCGCGAACCAAATGAACTGATTGCCCAAGAAAAGGAGTCACACATGCTCAAAGGAATTGATCCGATCCTGAACGCCGACGTGCTGTATGCACTACGTGCGATGGGTCACGGTGACGACCTGATCATTGCCGACACAAATTTCCCCTCGGACAGCGTGGCCCGCGAGACTGTACTGGGCGAGGTCCTGCGCATAGACCGTCCGGCGGCGGAGGTCGTGCGCGCAGTATTGTCCATCTACCCCATCGATACCTTTGTCGACGATGCCACCGCACGAATCGAGGTGGTGGGTGAACCCGACACCATCCTGCCGGTGATGGAGGAGGTTCAGACCGAAGTCAGCGCCGTTGAAGGCCCGACACTGTTGGGGATCGAACGCTACGCATTCTACGAGCGGGCAAAACAAGCCTATGCCGTCATCCAGACCGGAGAGCGGCGGTTCTACGGCTGCTTTGCCTTGCGCAAGGGCGTTGTCGGCCCGGATGAGGGCTGACCATGGGCACCGTTGTCATATTGGGTATCTTTGTCGCTGACACCGCCTATCGCGCCGACCGTATGCCAGTTATGGGCGAAACAGTCATGGGCAATGCCTTTGCATTGGGGCCGGGTGGAAAGGGATCAAACCAGGCCGTGGCCTGTGCCCGCATCGGTGCTGACACGCACTTCGTGACCAATCTCGGGCAGGATGATTTCGGTAAACTGGCGCTCGACACCTGGGCTCGGGCCGGCGTCACACCGCATGTGCGCCAGATCAGCGACAGCTACACCGGAGCCGCCTTTATCTTCATCGAGGAACGCACAGGCGACAACGCCATCATCGTATCCCCTGGGGCCGCTGCCCTGATCTCGCCGGCGGATGTCGAGGCGCACAAGGACTTGATCGCCAGCGCGGACGTGTTCGTCACGCAACTGGAACAGCCGATGGATGCGGCCATGCGCGGGCTCGAACTGGCCCGCGCCACTGGCGTCATAACCGTTCTGAACCCCGCCCCGGCCGCTGATCTGCCCGAGGGCATGCTGGCACTCTGTGACTACGTCACCCCGAACGAGACCGAATGCGAGGTGTTAACGGGCATCGCAGTCACAAACGAGGTCGAGGCGGAAGCCGCCTGTGCCGCGTTGATCGCCAAAGGTGTGCGCACGCCGATCATCACCATGGGCGAACAGGGCGCATATCTATCGGGGCACGGTCTGGTGCCCGCCGTGCAGGCAGGACCGGTGGTCGAAACAACGGGCGCCGGTGACGCATTCAACGGGGCTTTTGCCGCGATGCTGGCCAATGGAGACACTGCGCTGCGTGCTGTACAGTACGGCTGTGCGACAGCCGGAATCTCGGTCACGCGCGCCGGAACCGCCCCTGCGATGCCGTATCGATCAGAGGTGGACGCGCTACTCTGAGCGTCCGGCCCATCGACAAGAAACCGGACGCCGTTGTCAAAACTGTCGCACAGAACTCCCTTAAGTTGCACTTGGCATGCGTGTTGCGAAATCCAATGCGACGGTCAGATATGGTTTGCCAATCGCTTCTCTAGTGTCTGGTTCAACGACGAATATGTCTGCGAACGCAAGCCGGAGCCAGAAATCAAAGAATTCTTGAGTCTCAGATATTTAAAGCGCTAAGTAACGGATTTTTCTGCAACCGCAGTCTCAACAATAAGGAGATCCAACCGCCATGTCGGATTCTCAAAATGATGAGACTGCTGCAGTGAGCCCCCCTGATCCAAGGAAACAACACATAGCGATTTGAGGTTATAGCTGCTTTTGGCGCGCGCTACTTGGCTTACTAGCACCCAGTCAAAACGGTAGTCACACCGTAGCTTTCCTACGAAATCTACGAACCACGCGCTCATCTTCGAGCGCGGCAAGCAACTGCTCACGATGGTGCTCAGCATCTCATCGACGGCCCAGGCGCGATGCTGGTCTGGCCATGCTTCATCGAACACCTTCTCAGTCAGCACAACCTAAGCATTTTTCCTCCGTGCCTGAGGTATGCTGGCCCCTTGTCGGCTGGCCTTGCTAGACCAAACCCATGGTTGTAGATCGTCTCAATATCAAATCGGCGCGTTTGGATCGGTGGAATGCTGTTGAGTTTCAAAAGACGGTCCTTCCGACAGTGCACATAAGAGTCGCGGTTTGCGCCGCGTTTGCTGCTGCATCGAAAGAAACTGCCAAGTTATCGGATACCTTTGAAATGTCTGCGAGGCGCTGTCAGCCCCCCTGCCCCAACAGAACTGTTCTGTTGTTTGGTTCATCTCCTGCCGTTGTCGGTGACCGGCCCATTCCGGACACTCAACGCAGCTTGTGTATGCTGCGGCCGCACCCGCACTGCCGACATTCGCTGCATCAGCAAAGTCTGGCCTGTTCGAACTCACAATTCGCGGTGCAAAGCAAACTTCCAAGATTTTCGCCCTAGCGTGAAATCAAGGGCCGCAGGCCCCCTGAGCAATTGCTAGACCGCCCGTAAAGGCTGGCAATTTATTTGCATTGGGCAGTTAAATTCGAACCTTTGCATGCTTGGCAGAAGTAAAGCGCATTGAAATCCGGTCACATCTCCACCCCGCGGTCTGACGATCGCACGGCTACATCAACCGTCCGTTTTTCGGCCCGCGACTGACCTCGGAACATTTGGGGTGAACGGACAAAGCCCGGACGAAACTACCTTCGCTGTGTTTGCAATGATGCCTAGATTTCGGTGGCGCATTTTGTGTGGGGCGGCGGTAGTGATAAGGGTACTTGCTGCAGCTGCCTCCAAGTCGCTTGGTAGGATCCGAGTCTATAGCTGGCCGCCCGACAGGTGGGGCAGCCAGCTTGTGCTTCTTGAAGGCGGTTCAGTTGATGTCCTGAGCCTTCATGACAAGCTCGTTCCAGTTGCGCTGGTTTTCGATGTCGTGTTCCAGTGCCTGTTCGTCCGCTATGGTGAAGCGTTTGATCGCGGGGGTTTTGCTGGTCGCCTGGTAAAGCCAATAGGCCTCGGCCTTCAGTGCGTCATCGATGGGCTTGTCAATGGATTCGTAGACCATCTGCTTGCAAGCGTTGATAGACTCCGCCGGGAACTGCGCGATGCGATGCGCCAGCGCGTCGACATACGGCCCGATCTCATCTGGCTCCAACGCTTTGTTAATTGTGCCCATGCGCTCAGCGTCGTCTGCATCGTAATCCTGCGCACTCAGAATGATCTCAAGCGCGCGGCCGAGGCCTGTTTGCCGCGCCATGCGCGACGCGCCGCCACCGCAGGGCAGGATGCCCATGCCCACTTCCATCTGCATGAACTTGAACTTGCCACGCGCGGCAAAGCGCATATCAAGCGCAAGGGCCAATTCGTGCCCGCCGCCACGCGCGAACCCTTCCAGCTTGGCGATGGTGGCCTGGGGGACTTTGCTGATGCGTTCGCAAACGGATTGAAGATCCAGCAGATGCGCCTCGTCGCGCGAGACGGCTTCTGTTGACATGTCCTTTAGCAATTCCGTGTCATAGTGACAGACCCAGATCTCGGGATTGGCCGATTGAAGGACGACGACCTTTGTCTCACGATCGCGTTCCAACCGCATCGCCAGGCTATTGAGATCGGCCAGCATCTCCTGGCCTTGCACATTCACTGAACCGAAATCGAAGGTCACTGTGGCAATGGCGTTTTCGACTTCTACGTCGAAGGTTTGAAAGTTTTCATATTTCATAAGGCAGTCCTTTCTTGGGCCTCGGCATCAGAGACGCGAGGGGGTGGGTTAAACGGTTGGGGGTTTGGGGCGGCGCGTGCGCCGCGGTCCTAGCTTTGCTGGCCGAGGATGGTCCTGATCGTTGTCATAACATCCGCCGCATGCGCCGCATCGAGTGCTGCGGGATGTGGCTTGGCAAAGGCGCCGCTGTCATTGTCGAAGTATTTGCCCGACGCATCGGCAAACCGGGCCCCAAGGGCGGCCTCTATCAGGATATCAGCGCCGATATTCATGTCCTTGCCGGCCACGCCAAAGCCCTCTTTAACCATCTTCGACGCGAGCAATGACCCAGGATTCACTGCGATCATCGCAGGCCCTTCGGGCAACGTCCTGGCCCACTCACGGGTCCAGATCGTGATCGCCAATTTGCTTTGGGCATAGGCGCCCATTTCGTCCAGTTGGCGTTGACCCAGCATCGCTTCCCTGTCCACCGGCGCCTGTGCTGCCGACGACAGGTTCACAACGCGGCCATCCTGCGGCATGATCGGTAGCAAAAGTTCGGTCAGCATATAAGGCGCGTAGGTGTTGACCACAAAACGAATATCAAGCCCGCCATTCAGCGTCGGGTTGGGCGCGCGCAAAACGCCCGCATTGTTGATCAGAACGTCCAGTTTTTCGTGCTTGGCGCGGATGTCACCGGCCAGTGCCTTAACTGCGGAAAAATTCGACAAGTCGGCAACAAAGCTTTCCACCGCGCCGCTGATACTATCGGCGGCGGCATCAAGTTTTGCAGCGCTACGCCCGTGCAACAAAATACGGTGCCCATCGACGGCCAGCTTCTGAGCAGTCAGCAGGCCAATTCCGTCTGTCGAGCCTGTGATGAGGATTGTTTTGGTCATACATCTTGTCCTTTAGTGAAAGTCGGGCAGCAAATCGTCCGCCAATTGCTTCAAAGTGGTGTCAATTGGGGCTTGATTGAATCGCAGGTTCAGAGCGATGTGGTTCACGCTCAGGGCTTCGATGTCGCGCAGATAACTGCGTAGGAAATTGGTGCCAGATTGGAACCCCAGGTGGATTGGCCGTGGCTGTGCATCTGGCGTTTTCAGCAAATCAACATAAAGCGATTGCATCACCGGTTTGTTTGGCTGCCCCATCGTGACCAACCGCTGCCGGTAGTCGGCGATCACCCGGTTCTGGGAGGCAACATCGCGCGGATAGGTCATCCACCCGTCGCCATTTTGCGCCGCCCAGTCCGGTGTTTGCTGGCTGCCCCCTGTTATGAGCAGTGGCAGACGGCTTCCGACCGGTTTGGGCAGCACGTCAATGTCGCCCAGCAAACACCCCTGATCGCTTTGATGGCGTGGATAGGGCTCTGCCGCCGCGCGGATGTAGCCAAAGCTGTCGCGAAACCGCACGCCGCGATCCGGGTAGCTGTGGTTCAGCGCCGGGTACTCCTTGGGCCGGTCACCCGATGCGACCCCCAGCAGTACCCGGCCATCTGACAAAACATCCGCCGTCGCTGCGGCCTTGGCCACATGGGCCGGATGGCGCAGCGGCAGGATGATGCTGGCGGTGCCAAGCGCGATACGCTGCGTCGCTGTGGCCAATGCACCCAAATACACAAACGGGTCGAAAATCTGCCCTGCATCCCCGAAGTTTGGAACGTTAAAGGGTACGTCGCGCAGCCATAGCGCGGAAAACCCCAACTCTTCGGCCAGTTGTGCTGTTTCGATATGGTCCCGCATCGTCGGTTCATGGCCAACGGCATACGCCTCCAGTGGCAGCACCAACCCAATGCTCAGGCGGCCTGGCTGGAACACAGTATTATAGCCTGCGTTGATGCGCGGGAAGCGCGCGTTTTTGTGGTCGTCGAACATGACGGTTGCTTTCTCAGTAGCGCACCAAGGTGCGGCTTTCGATGCTTTTGCGGATGCTGGTTAGGCTTGGGTCCTCGACCATGTCCAGCGCACTGTGCCCGATGGATGGCAGGCCGCGATTGTCGTAAATGTTAAAAAACGCAACCTCGTCCGGCGTCATCACCGATTGATAAATCCATTCATGATCCGGATTGCCCACAAGCCCCATGATCTGGCCCTTGCGATCCGGGTAAATCAGATCCAGCAAAATCCAGTCTGTCGGATCAACACTTGACGGACGCACGAAGCCAAGAGGCGCGCTGTTGATTGGCTGCTCTACAGGCCGCCAAACATTGATGAAGGCGTAATGCCCATCCTCCCATGTCGCCGCCTTTTCCGGACCTAGCAGATCGATCAGACGTTTTTTTGCGCCGTCTTCGCTGTAGTCGCTGTGCACTTTGCGCGCTGGTTTGCGTGTTGCATCCGGGTCATCCACGCGCACGGTATGGTCAAAGATCATGACCTCGCGTGCGTTCAGCTTGTTGTTCAAAAGCTGCGTCAGTTCGCGGTCGTAGGTGTCTTTCCAGTGGTCGCCGCAAAAATCCTGCACCGCACTGGGGTAGGTTATGAATTCCACGGCATCAGCCGCGAACGCCACCGGACGCTTTGCTGTCCGAGTGTCCGACAAGGTCACCTGTGTCACCACCAACTCGGGCGAGATCAGATTGCCGACGATGCCACCTGCATCCAGCTCGAACGCTTGGCGTTCGTCCTTGTGAACGTGGTAATTAACTGTGGCCGTGCATGTCATCTGTATCGTCTCCTCAGGGGTGTCAGCCTTGCGATGAAACCAAATATGATTGCTATCAATTTATAAATAAACAGCATATTCTGGTATTTATAACTCGGGATTTGCATATAATGGGTTTCAATACAGACGGATTGCGGTTGTTCGTTCTGGCCGCAGAAATGCTGAACATCAGCGCCGCCGGTCGCCGCCTTGGCATGGCCCCAGCCGTGTCCAGCGCGAAACTGGCAAAGCTGGAACACGCCCTTGGGGCCGAGCTTCTGCACCGTACGACGCGTAAGGTTTCGCTTTCCATTGAAGGGGTGGATTTCCTGCCCTTCGCGCGTGAGATGATCGCCCAGGAAGAGGCCGCACTGGCTGCCCTCGGCAAAGGCACCGCCAATGTCAGCGGGACCCTGCGGTTCGCCGCACCAAGCACGTTCGCACAGCTTTACATCGCGCCCATCCTGCCAAAGTTCCTGGACCAGCATCCCGATCTTACGCTGGATTTGCACCTGTCCGATGTGCAGTTCGACCTGATCGAAGGCAGCTATGATCTGGCCCTGCGCAACGCACCTCTGCTCGATACCAGTCTTAAAGGCCGCAAACTGGCTGATGACCAGCGCATTCTCTGCGCTGCCCCTTCCTATCTGGCCGTGCATGGCACGCCGAAATCCCCGGATGAACTGGCCAATCACAAGCTAATCGCGTTCAGGCATCTGCGTCCCCGTCC
Source organism: Tateyamaria sp. LSS28 (assembly GCF_059611725.1). NCBI lineage: Bacteria > Pseudomonadati > Pseudomonadota > Alphaproteobacteria > Rhodobacterales > Roseobacteraceae > Tateyamaria > Tateyamaria sp. LSS28. Next base: position 93,363 of record NZ_JCAPFI010000003.1, read on the forward strand.
GCTCAGGGCCGCAGATGGAGAGACCGGCGAGTTTAGTCCGGGCGCTGCAAAAAGCCAGCTGATCATCGATGATGGGCTCAGCCAGAAACACGCGACCTTGGCCGGCGCAGGTATTTCCCTAAACTCTCTCTGGAGCGTGCATGAAGAGATCACCTCAGGACAGCTCAGGCGTGTGTTGCCGGACTACGAAGGCGACGAAGCCAACGCGCTGTGGCTCATCTATCCCAAGTCTAACGTGCTTTCCCCCAAGGTCCGTGTGTTTATGGATTTCCTGATCGCCGAGATCGGTAAAACCCCGCCATGGGAAGGCTAAGCTAGGGCTTAACTTACTGCTAAAGCGGTTATTGGTGCGCTCCGTGGCATTGGTAAATTGGGCTCACTGTAGACCTCGAGGCAGACGCAGCATCCAACGCCGTATCCAGGGATCGATCATTGAGCTGCCGTTCGATAATCGTGGACAACGCTGCGCTGCGGCCTGTCGAAGGAGACATTCGCTGCAGTGGCAAAACCGACAGCTGGATGAACTAGCGGCATGCGGGTCAAACGTCGCTTCGCCGCAGTCGGGCTCTTAGCCAAGATGCAAGAAATGCGCGGTTCAAGCTCTAGCCGTGCATTCCAATGCTGGTACTGACGGAATACTTGTGGCCACACACCTTCTGACTGCCAGGGTATCGGAAAGCTAAGCGTATTCGGCGATCAAATTCAGTGCTTAATGATGTACGCAACCGGCACATTCCTGTGCCTCCGTTCCGCGCCTCACCGCCGCCTGTGAGGCGGAGCAGCACCTGCGCGATTTTTTGAGATCGGTTTTGCCACAACAGGCAATTCTGTCTCGATCCAGTCGATCGACATGGTAGAGGCGTTTGGATGTCACGTCGAAAGCATTGGATGAACGGCGCAAATGCTGAAACGGTTTCGGTATCGCCACGGTGCTGCCTAACCCGATACCTTTTTAACTGACTAATTTGGTTGGGGGCGTCCTTAACACATCTTTTCCATCACCAATTCGTCGCGCAAGGCAGCAAACCGTGTTTCAAGGTGGTCGAGCATTGCAATCCGCGCAGCGTCTGCATGGCCGGCTGCAATTGCTTCCACAATTGCGGTGTGTTCGCTGTGGGTGACCTGCAAAGACGTCTCGGTCCGGCCCTTGGCCCGAATACGGACCCAAGAAGGGTTGGATCTGATTTTGTCCAACATCGAATATGCAGTCAGAAGAGGACGGTTGCGGGCGCATTGTGCGATCAAGCGATGCAAGGACCCGTCCCAAAGCTCCATGGCCTGAGCATCGGTCGCCTCCCATTGTCGCTGAGCCAACATGCGTAAACGCGTCACTTCTTCCGGAAGCACACGTTGAGCGCACAAAGCAGCCAACTCGGGCTCAATACAAAGGCGTGCCTCCATGACTTCCAGCGCATTGGTCTCGCCCGTGACCTTTGCGGCTAGATCGCCCATCGGGTCCATCGGCTGTCCCGCAAAGGTGCCCTTGCCCTGCTTGCGCCAGACAAGACCTTCGGCTTCCAGCGCATCCAGTGCCTGCCGAATAAAGCGCCGTCCGACCCCGAAACGGTCCGCCAATTCGCGCTCGGTGGGCAGCTTTCCTTCGGATCCAAGATCCTCGGATTTGATCAATTCGAGCAGACGCGCGCGCACCTGTTGCTGCGGACCTTTGGGCGGCATGACGTTCATTTCAGTTCCAGTCTCTCCAAACGATCAAAATGTGCTTTAGAGGGTGCCCCCTATATTATTCAAGCTCAACCGCCTGTGACCGGCTTGGACGGCCAGCGGCTTTTCGTTCCGCTTCGGCGCGCGCAATATCTGCATCGATCCCGTCGCGGGTCGGAAAGCCTGAAAATCGTTCGGTCGTGGGCATACCTTTGGCGAAGTGAACGTATCGTTCCTGAGCAACGTCACACAGGCGCGCCAGTTCACCCAACGGATCGGCATGATCATCCGCGCGCAGGTCAAGCCAAGGGTGGGCTTGCCCACGATGGATAACAAGACCTGCAGCCTGTCGGCCACGCTTGTCCCCACCGGTCGCTTCTCCGGCCTGCATCGCAGTGATCAAACGCTCTGCAAAGGGAAGGCCGACGCCCTTGCTATAAGCGTCGGATGTGGCATCAAGCACTTCCCCGCCAGCCAGCATATTGCCCGCAACCGAATGATCGTTGCGCATCAGATGACCAGCCCAATCAACGCAGTCTGATCCTGTGTGTGCCGCAAAATGGCCGTTGATGTCCATCATATGCGCCTGCCGGATCGCGTGTCCTTCGTCGCGCGCGACCAGATCAGTCAGGACAACCTCGGCAGTCTCGCCGGCCATCATCCGCGCGCGTCCTTCGGTTCCCCAAACGGGATTGCAAAACGCTTGGCTTGCGACCGCGACCTTGTCCGAGACAAAGGGCACCACGGCGCCGCAGGCAAAGAACTTGCTGGCGACAATCAGACCGATGCTTCCATCAGTGTCTTTGGCAATCAGGGAAAACGTCATCGGCCCACCGCATAGGCTTGCATCAATCGAGGGGTGGCGGCCGCACGCAGTGTGCCATCCGGCTGGCGCAGCGCCGCCGTAAGGCGCCCCACCGTCCATGGCTCTGCCACGGTCACCTTGTGCCCGCGCGTGCGCAGATCATCAATCAAGTCATCGCCAACATTGCGTTCGATCATCATTTCACCTGTCTTGACCTCTCTGGGAAAGAACGAGCCTTGGAAGTGCATGGAATGGAAAAGCGGCTGGTCCATGCACTCTTGCAAGCCCATGTCGAAGTGCACAAATCGCAGGAACCAGATCAGCTGCCACTGGTCTTGCTGGTCACCACCGGGCGTGCCGAACACCAGTTGGACGCCATCCTTCTCGGCGTAACTAGGGGTGAGTGTCGTCCTTGGGCGGCTCTTGGGCATGAGCGAGGTCGGCAGGCCCTTTTCCAGCCAATACATCTGCGCCCGCGAGTTTAGTGGGAAGCCGAGCCCCGGCACAACCGGGTTACTTTGCAGCCAGCCTCCCGACGGCGTGGCGGCCACCATGTTGCCCCAACGGTCAATGATATCCAGATGCACCGTATCGCCGCGTTTTTCGGTGAGATGCGACATCGTAGGTTCTTGTGCAGCCACGCTGCCGACCTCGAAATCGCGCTGTGCGCGTTCGATGTAGGCATCCGCTTGCGCCTCGAACCCCGGCACCCGTCCGGGACGTTGCGCGAGTGAGGCATCGGCCCCGATCAGCTCGCGGCGCTCGGCGTTGTATGCTTCGCTCAGCAGCACATCCATCGGGATTTCGCTGAAATCTGGGTCGCCGTAATAGGCCTCCCGGTCTGCATAGGCGAGCTTCATCGCCTCAATCACCGTGTGCACGAATTCCGCCCCATTCGGGTCCATGGCACCAAGGTCAACCCCTTTGAGGATCGCCAGCGCCTGCAAAAGCACGGGACCCTGAGACCAGGCGTGGGTCTTGTACACAGTCCAGCCATGGTAGTCGTAGCTCAGAGGCGCCTCATATGTCGCCCGCCAGTCAGCCATGTCCGAAGGGGCCAGAACGGCGCTGTGCTTGGTCTCTGACACGTCCATGACGTGCGCATCCTTGAGATAGTCGAAAATCGCCTTGGCGACGAAGCCCTCGCGCCATTCGTGCCGGGCTGCGTCGATCTGAACCTCTCGTGTGTCACCCACGGCCGAGGCCAAGCGATCATAGGTTGCCGCCAGATCGGGGTTTTTGAACAGCTCGTTCGGTTCTGGCGCGCGGCCACCGGGCGTCCAGACTGCAGCGGAAGTGGGCCATTCCTCCTCGAAGAACGCGTGCAGCCCCGCAATCGTGTTGGCAACGCGCGGCAAGACGGGATGCCCATTGCGGGCATAATCGATGGCCGGCTGCATGACTTCGCGCAGGGTCATCGTGCCGTGATCACGCAGCATCAACATCCAGCCGTCAAAGGCACCGGGCACGACCGTCGCCAAAAGTCCTGAACCGGGGATCAGGGTCAGACCCTGCTGTATGTAGTGCTCAATCGTTGCAGCTTCGGGTGCTACGCCTTGAGCGCAGAGCACTTCGACCTTGCCGGTTTCGGCGGAGTAAAAGATCGCGGGCATGTCCCCGGCAGGGCCATTCAGATGGGGCTCGACCACTTGAAGCGTCAGCGCGGTTGCCACAGCTGCGTCAAAGGCGTTGCCGCCTTTCTCAAGGATGCTCATCCCCACCGCCGACGCGATCCAATGCGTCGAAGTTGCGACGCCAAAGGTGCCTCTTATCTCGGGGCGGGTTGTGAAATTGGACATGAAGCCTCCAGTTAGTGTTCGCGCGGGTCAAGCGCATCGCGCAGGCCGTCACCCAAAAGATTGAACCCCAGCACCACGAAGAAGATCGACAGGCCCGGCCACATGGCCATCCAGGGGGCTTGATTGAGGAAGTTCTTGGCGGTGTTCAACATGGACCCCCAGCTGGGTGCAGGGGGTTGTTGACCTAGGCCCAGAAACGACAGGGACGCCTCGGCGATGATGGCCGTGGCAATTGTCAGCGTCGCTTGCACCAGAATGGGCGGCAGGACGTTGGGAAAGATGTAGCGCGAGAGGATCTTGGGCGTTGGCAGACCGATTGCGCATGCGCTTTCGACATAATCCTCTTCCTTGACGCTGAGGACCTGCCCGCGCGTGAGCCGGATGAAGATCGGTGTGGCCGAGATCCCGATGGCGATCATGGCATTGGTCAGGGATGGCCCCAGAAATGCTGCAAGCGCAATGGCAAGGATTAGGAACGGTACAGCCAGAAGCGCCTCGGTGCAGCGCGAAATGACGGCGTCGGTCCAGCCGCCGAAGTACCCCGCAACGATGCCCAGGGGCACGCCAAAGAGAACGGCGATCCCAACCGAGACAACGCCCGCTGCCAGGGAGGCTTGCGCGCCCCAGATCAATCGGGCCATGACATCGCGGCCGATTTCGTCAGTGCCCATCCAATGGTCCCCGTTTGGCGCTTTGCGCACCGCACCCCAATCCGTCGCGGCAGGATCGGGGATCGGTAGTATCGGGGCTGCCAGCGCAATAGCGATGAAGAACACGACCAGCGCACCGCCGATCATCGCGCTCTTGTGGCTGCGAAATTTTTTCCACACGCGGTTCTCGGGGCGGGCCTCCAGCAGGGGATCATTGGGCGCTGGCGCTTGGGTCGCGGTCTGGGTCATATCACTGCTCCCTCAAGCGCGGGTTGAGGACGAAATACATGACGTCCGCAAACAGATTCATGAAGATGAACCCCACAGCGGTGACAAGCACGATGCCCTGCACAACGGCGTAGTCGCGGTTGAATACCGCATCGACGACCAGCTTGCCAAAGCCCGGAATGGTAAATATCTGCTCGGTGAGAACGGCCCCCGCCACCAGTTCCCCAAACAAAAGCGCGGTTAGTGTCACGATGGGCGTGAGCGCGTTGCGCAGGGCATGTTTGAGGATGACGACGCGTTCGGCCAACCCTTTGGCGCGCGCCGTGCGCACGTAGTCTGCACTGAGCACACCGATCATCGAGGATCGGGTGTGCCGCATCAAGGTCGCGGCCAGCGCCGTGCCTAGCACAAAGGACGGCATCAGCATCGTGCGGATCGATTGCCAGAGATCCTCTGACGGCGGCACGTAGCCGGAGGCGGGCAACAACTGCCATTTCACCGACACCAGCAGGATCAGCATGATCCCCAGCCAGAAGTTTGGAATGGACAAGCCGGACAGCGCCACGACGTTGGCGACATAATCCGTCGCCGTGCCCTTTTTGACCGCGGATAGGATGCCCGCTGGAATGCCGATCACAAGGGCAAAGACCATCGACATCAGGGCCAGTTGAATGGTCACGGGCAGCTTTTGTGCCATCAGCTCGGTGACGGGCTGATTGGTTCGCAGCGACACGCCCAGATCCCCCTGAAGGGCGTTGCCCACCCAGGCTAGATATTGCACCGGGATCGGATCGTTGAGGCGGTATTTTTCGCGCAACGCCTCCAGCACGGCCGGATCACGCTCTTCTCCGGCCAGCACCAGAAGAGGATCGCCCGGCAACAGATGTTGCAGTCCAAAGACCATGATCGAGATGATCACAATCGTCGGAATAGCAATCAGGATGCGTCGCAGCAGGAACGCCAGCATGTCAAAACCTCAGCAGCAAAGAACCCGCAGGGGCAGCGCGGGCAGGTCATGATCACTCTTCCCAGGTCACGTTCTCCAGGCGGATCATGCCGTCAGGATAGGGTGTAAAGCCTTTCATGTTGCTGTTGTACGCCCAGATCCAGTTGACGTGGTACAGGAACACCCGGTTCAGATCATCGAGCAGAATGGTCATGGCTTCATCGTAGAGCGCTTTGCGCTCTTCGGTGCTGCCAGCCACGCGGGCGGCATCCATCAATTCGTCCATCTTAGGGTCAGAATACTTGGAGTCGTTTATCCCGCCATTGGTGGTCACGAACGGGTGGTTGTTCCCGTCCGGATCAACACGACCCGACCAGCCGATCTGGCTTGCGGTGTAGTCGCCAGCGGACTGGTCTGCCAGCAGCGTCGCGAACTCTTTGGAGGTCAGCTTGATGTCGATCCCGGCCTCAGCAGCCATGGCTTGAACCACCTGCATGACTGCAAGCGGCTCGGTGGAATTGGGCACCTGAACTTCCAGCTCCAGACCATCGGCAAAGCCCGCTTCTGCCAGGAGTGCCTTCGCTTTTTCGATATCGCGGGCTTCTAACGGCAAGGACTGATTGTACCAGGGTGAAGTCGATGGGAACGGTTGGTTGCCAGGTGCAAATGCACCCTCGAAGACCACTTGGTTCAGCGCCTCGCGGTCAATCGCGTAGCTTAGCGCCTGGCGCAGACGCTTGTCGTTACCCCATGGGTTGTCGCCGCGGGGCCCGTTGTTGATGTTGAAGGTGATCGCCTGATAGCCGAGTGATACCGCGCTATCGACGATGATGTCGGGATCGTCGTTGGCTTGTGTCAGGTCCGTCGCGTTCAAGCGCTCCAGCATGTCGATGTCGCCCGCTTGCAGGTTCGCAAGACGCACCGTGGTGTCGGGGATCGGCAGGAAGGTGATGCTGTCAAAGTGGATCGCCTCAGCGTTCCAATAGTCGGCGAACTTGGTCAGAACGATCTTGTCCTGCGCCACGCGCTCCGTGAAGCTAAACGCGCCCGAGCAGACAGGGTTCAACCCGAAATCCGTCCCAGCAGCGGCCGACGCGGTAGGTGAGACCATCATGCCTGCGCGGTCTGCCAGTTGCGCCATAAGCGTTGCGTCGGGTCCGGCGAGATTGAGCACAATTTCATAGTCACTCGTGACTTCGGTCGAGGTGATCGAGGCCACCTCGGATTTGCGTCGCGACTCGTCCATTGTCTGCGACCGGTCGATATTGGCGGCCACCGCTTCGGCGTTGAACGGCGTACCATCATGGAACACAACTCCCTCACGCAGCTGCATCGTGATTGCAGTGCCATCCTCGGACGTGCTCCAGGAGGTGGCCAACTGCGGGATGATTTCGAGGTCGGGTGTGATGTCCACCAGCTTGTCGCACAGCGAGGCGTAGACTATCCGCCCCACAAATGTGCGCGATTGGTCGGGGTCCAGCACGTCTGCGTCCGATTGCAACGCGATCCGCAGATCCTTGGCAAGCGCCGGGTTGGCAGTGAGCGCGGTTGCGCCAACCAATGCAGTGATAATGGCCTTTTTCATCTGTGACATCTTCAAATCCTCTCTGTTCATGGCTGATCCTGTTTTGCATTGTGCGTGACGGCGCCGCCTTCTGTCGCCGCGCGGTAAAGCGCGAAACGTGCCTCGGCAGTCTTGGATTTCTGTGTTGCGGTTGATGGGCGGGGTCGCCGTTGCAACGTGTCTGCGAAATGGCAGGCTACCTGATGGGATGCGTCCTGTGCGCCACTCAGATGCGGTGTTTGCGTTTTGCAAAGCGCCTGCGCGTGTGGGCAGCGCGTGTGGAACCGGCAGCCCGGCGGCGGATCCGATGGGCTAGGCATTTCGCCGTGAACCGTCGCACTATGATCCGTCACTGGCCCGTCCATCGACGGGATTGCGGCCAAAAGCGCCTGTGTGTAGGGGTGTTTGGGCTCCGTAAAGACATCCTCGGTCGTGCCAATCTCGACAATCCGGCCCAGATACATAACGGCCACGCGGTCGCTCATGTGCCGGATCACGCCCAAATCATGTGCGATGATCACAAGGGTCAGCCCAAGGTCGCGGGACAGATCGCCCAAAAGATTGATCACTTGTGCCTGCACCGAAACGTCCAGCGCCGAAACCGGCTCATCCCCGATGATGAGCTTCGGCCCTGAGGCCAGCGCGCGCGCGATGCCGATCCGTTGACGCTGGCCGCCACTGAATTCGTGAGGATACCTGTCTGCGTGTTCGGCGCGCAATCCAACTTGGCGCAGCAGCTCGGCCACCTTGGCGCGGCGGTCCTGTGCGGACAGCGCGGGCGCATGAATTTCTAGAGGCTCCGCCACAAGCTTGGCCACCGTCATCCGTGGATTCAGAGAGGAGAAGGGATCCTGAAAAATGAACTGCATGTCGCGGCGCAGCGTCTTCAGCTCTTCGCCCTGGATGGTACTGACCTGTCGTCCGTCGAACAGCACATCGCCGGAGGTTGGCGTCAAAAGCCGCATCAACAGGCGTGCGAGCGTGGATTTTCCACAGCCGCTCTCGCCGACAATCGCGAAGGTCTCTCCGCGCCGCACTTCAAGTGAGACACCGTCGACCGCCTGCACAACCGGCGTTTGAGATAGCCAGCCAGAACCCGTTCCAAAGTGCTTCACGACATCGATGGCCTCGAGGATGACGTTTTGGTTCAACGGGTCACCTCAATGTGTTTTTCAAGAGGCGCAAAGTGGCATGCAACGTGGTGCTGCGGGACAATCTCCGAGAGCGTGGGTCGCTGCGCACATGTCGCCGCTGCGAAGGCGCAGCGGGTTCGGAAACGGCAACCTTCAGGCATATTCGCAATCGTCGGAACCGTGCCCGGAACAATCGCTAATCGCTCGCCCGGACGGTCCAGCCCGGGCATCGCGCTCATCAGACCAATCGTGTAGGGATGCTGCGGGTTGTCAAAAACCTCTCTCACGGGCCCTTGCTCAACCAACTGACCGCCGTACATGACCGCTATTCGATCGGCGATCTCTGCAACAACACCAAGATCATGGGTGATCATGATGGTGCTCATCCTGGTCGCATCGCGCAGGTCCCTGATCAGGTCGAGGATTTGCGCCTGTATCGTCACATCAAGCGCAGTTGTCGGCTCATCCGCGATAAGAACCTGAGGGTCGTTGGCCAGAGCCATCGCGATCATGACCCGTTGACGCATACCGCCGGACAATTGGTGTGGATACTCGAATAGCCTCTGAGAAGGGTTGGCAATGCCGACGCGTTGCAGCATGTCTTCCGCACGGGCACGCGCTTCGGGGCGCGTGGCGCCACTGTGTTGAATGATCGCCTCGCATATCTGATCCCCGATGCGAAAGGCTGGGTTCAGGGATGTCATGGGTTCCTGAAAAATCATCGCGATGCGACTGCCACGCATGACGCGCGGCAAGGTATCGCGCGTGAGATCGAAGATGTCTTCTCCAACCCTCAGATTTCCCGATGAAATTATCGAGGATTCTTGCGGAAGTAATCCCATTAGAGCCATCGCAGTGACGCTCTTGCCGCAGCCAGACTCGCCGACAATGCAAAGCACTTCACCCGATTTGGCCTCTAGGGATACATGATCCACGATGTCATTTGATTGTCCGCGGAAGCGCAAGGCCAAGCTGGTCAACTCCATGGCACAACCATTAGGTGGCTCATGCAATCCGGTCTGACAATCTTGCTTAACTTGTGACACTGCTTGGTTCCGTGACAAAGAACGTATGAAAATACGAACCAATTTAAGATTGGTATCGGGCCTTAAACGTGTCAAACTGTCAATACCAAACCGGCTGGGTCAGCCCGTTGAGCCGCTAAGGGCAACATTCAGTGCATATGGATCAGGCAAAAGGCGCCGCAGACGATCGGGAGGCCGTTCTGCTCTTGGATTGAACGCAGCAGCGGGGGGCCGCAGTAGGCCTGTACTCGTGTTTGCGACCGAAATGGTTCGCTATGTTGCGCAATTGCGCCTGGAGTGTCTCAATTCGAGAGTACCACGCCTTGCGAACCGAACCGACGCCAGTTGATCATGCATAAGCGCCAGACGAATACGTCAGTTCGTAGCTGTGCTGTACAGTTCGTGCCCATCCACATGTTTCCGGGCCACAGAATTGTGCTTTTTCAAATAGCGTTTCTAGGCCTGGTGGGCGCCTGATGCGGGGCCTGGTGTGATTGCATTACTTTCTGTGATGGATGACGATCAAAGCTCGCTCGGTTGTGGTGAACCATTTGGCATTCAGAACTTCCCGGCGAAGTGTCCCATTGAACCGCTCATTGCATCCATTCTCCCAAGGTGATGCAGGATAGATGCGGATAGACTTGATGCCAACCCGCCGGAGCCAGCCCTGCATTGTTCCAGCAGCGAACTCAGGCCTGTTGTTTGATTGGACGTACTCTCGCGAACCTTGCTTCAGCAGTAACGGATAGAACGCTTCGAGAACGTTGTCAGCTCTGAACCCATCTCCGGCATTGATGTTTCTCGCTACGCGCGCAGCGTGAATATCGCCGCATGTACTCAATGCATAGCGCTGCTTGGCAGCGTAAAGAGCGGCCATCGGAGCAAGGCGCGCACCTAAGGTGCGCGCTCCGATATCAAGCGACGGCATTCGCCACCGTTTTTGACACGCCTTTGTAGTGGCGCTCTACAGCCTTACCAAGCGAGACAAGGTAGCCGTTAGTCGTCACGAGCGTCTTGTCGATATTCTTCCAGCCTGAGGCATCGGTGCTCGCCGCCCCTGTCGCGATCTTGGCCGCATCCACAGCCGTCTCGAAGGCGTTGATCCATTTATCAAGATTCTTCAGGCCTTTGTCGTTCATCAAGTCGTCGAGTGTCTTTTTCGTATCTTTGTGAAATGTCTTGTAGTTGGGTAGTTTTGTGACACGATCCTTGACCATCGTGATCAGCGTGCCGACCTCAGTCTCGATCTTGCTCACATCTTGGGCCACCTCTTTCGGCAGCTTCTTTGCAAGCGACTCCGCCTTCTCCAGCAGCTTGTTCAAACGTTTGCTCAGCGTGTGTGCCTTCTGCTCATATTCGACCATCCGGCCCTCGTAGAACCTAAGCTCTTTCTGCATTTGCTTGCCCGTTTTGCCGCAATAGCCCGTGATGCTCGCGGCGAATGACTTCAGCACATCTGCCTTCTTGCCCTTGCCGTCCGCCATCTTGTCTGACAGCGCGTTCACGCCGGTTTCGATCCGCTCCTGTACCTTTTCCAGCTTTCGGAAGATGAGATACAGTTCATTGGCCGTTGAGACCGCGTCCTTGAGCGTACCCTGTACAGCAAAGACGATTCCAACCGGCCCCGCTGTGACGACTTTGATCGCATTGATGGCGACACCGACACCACGCAGGGCGAAGTCGACCCTGACCTTTATCCTGAACTTCTTGTAAGCGGTCTTTAACTTGACGTAATCGTCCCAACCCTTTTTTGAGGCCGCATCCATCTTGGATACATAAGTATTCGACACTGTGTTCAGCTGCTTTTCCAGAGCGGCAGGAAGAGCCTTCAGAGTTTTGACAGCCAGAATGTCGCCTCTATCCGTGATGGCCTGGCGCTTTGCCGCGACAACCTTGTCGTATTCCTGAGTGATCTTCGACATCTCAGCAATCATCTTGTTGAACAAGAGCTCACAAGGATTTCGTATCTTTTCGATCAGAAGCGGGTCAGCCTTAATCTCTTTGAAGACCTTGTCGGGAAACGTCGCCGTATAGTCAAAAGAGATTTTCGGCGCATTCAGCAGTTGCGTTTTTTTGTGCTTTTGAATGACCTTCCAAATGTCGGGGTGACTAATGATGCTCCAAGTTGCCATCGATCCTATCCTTTGCCATTGAAATTGCGCGTTCCGTCCTGACAACACGGGCGCAGGCGCACTTATTCATTTCACCGCAAAGAAATCGGATGCAGATGCTCCTAAGCTTTAGGATCGACGCTACCAAAAATACCAGAATCGGGATTCTTAGAAATTCAAAAGACAAAGTAACTGATTTTCCTTTTCTTGAGCCAGATGAAGCCAATACTGCCGAAGGCTTAATAGATGGCGTGGCAGTCAGGAAACGGTGATAGCGTCACACAAAAAGGAGCTGGATGGACCGGCCATATCACCGGATATCTGATACGCCGTGAGGGTTTATCCTGCTGACATGCTTGAAGTCTTCAGCCGATTGATCAGGTTCAACTACTGCGGTTCAACAATGAATCACGTACTTCTGTGTTGGATCTGGGAACACTGTGAACAGTAAAGAACTCACATGCCATCAAGATAGAACGCAAGCAGATCGGGCAGGTCACTGAATGCCGCGAATGCGACGTCATGTGGAATCAAGGAGATCGGCTGTTTTCGATATCCCTCGCTGAACAGAAAAAATGGGATCGAAGCGCGCCTGGCGGTCTCTGCATCGATCTCGCTGTCACCAACATAGATCAAAGGGCCATCGCCAAGCTCTTCGTAGACAGCAAGAAGAGCCGCTGGATCAGGCTTGCGGCCCAGTGGATTGTCTCCTCCTGACACGGCCTCAAAAAAGTCGGCCAACCTCAGATGCTGCAGAACAGCCATTGCGGGGCGATAGAGCTTGTTGGTGCAAACCCCCAGGCGGTAGTCGCGAGACAGGCTGGTCAGAGCTTCCAGAACACCTGGATAGGTGACAGTCAGGCCGACGGCGTCATCGTAACGTGCGACCACGTCACTCAACAATTCATCCTGCAAGCTGTCGGGCAACCCACCTGCGGCGCGCATCTTTTCGACAAAGACGGTAACCCCTTCGCCAATGAAGTCATGTGTCTGCGCAAGCGAGATCGGATCCGCACCAAAACGCGCCAAAGCCGCGTTGGCGATACCGCGAATATCTGGTGCACTGTCGATCAACGTGCCGTCGAGATCAAAGACGATACGGGCGCTCATGGTCGGCATACCACGTAGTCCGGCACAATCCCAGAGCGCGCGATGGCGTGCGGGACATCGTGGCCCGCAAAGAAACCGTAGTCGGAGATCAGGGCCGAGGCGATGCCTGCCGTCTGCGCCCCGAGGATATCTGTGTGCAAGCTATCATCGACCATCAGGGCGCGCGCTCGGTCGACGGGTCCAATCCGTTTGAACGCCAAATCGAAGATGTTGGTGAAAGGCTTGCCGAAGAATTTCGGGACGACCTTGGTTCGGTCGGCCAGACGGTTAGCAAAATGGCCGGGTTCGGTGGAAAACCCTTTCTCTCTCGGGGCCACGATATCCGGGTTGCCCACCAGGACCGAACGCATGCGCTTTGCGAGCGCGTCTTCGATAAGGGCCTGCCGAGCGTCGGTCCAGGCCGCCGAGCCGATCAGCAAGAACCCGTCGACCGTGTCGTATAGTGCGGGGTTTTCCTCAAAGTAGGTGAGACTGAGCCCTTCAAGGAATTGCAACCCGGTGCTGCGCGTGGCCATGAGCCCCCAATGCATGCCACGCTCCCCGTTCATTTCGGCAAGCAGCGTCGCGCGGCTGGTGATGACGTCCTCCGGCGCGAAATCATAGTCGAGCCGGGTGTATTTCTTAATTAGCGTGGCATGGGGAGACCCCGCGGCGTTCGAGACCACAAGCACACGTTTGCCCGCAGCCTTCAGGTCCATGATCCTTTGTGACGTGCCGGAAATGGCCGTCTCACCGATATTGAGCACGCCAAAAGCGTCGAGGAAGAACACGTCGAAGTCATCCGCGAAATCGGCAAGTGTCTCCACCGTTTTGTAGGTCCTGCTATCGGTGGAAATTGGTGGCAGCCGATGCCGGGCAGCCTCATAGGCATGAAACGCCTCTTCTACCGACATCGCGGTCAAATTATGGCTCCGCGGACTTTGGCCGACACCCATTCGCTGATGACAACAGCGGCGAGAATGACGATCAGGATCAGGCTGACTTGCGGCCAGGCCAACACGTTTAGCGAGGCCGAAAGCTGCAAACCGATGCCGCCCGCCCCAACCAGCCCCAGCACGGTGGATTCGCGGATGTTGATGTCCCAGCGGAACACGGCGATTCCGGCAAACGCAGGCAGGATCTGGGGCACGATCCCGTAGGCCATGACCTGCCAGCGGCTGGCACCCGTAGCTGTAATCGCCTCGACCTGGGTGTGATCGATTTCCTCAATCGCCTCGTAGAGCAGCTTTGCACAGAACCCGATGGAGCGGATCGCAATTGCAATCACACCTGCAAAGACGCCGGGGCCAATGATTGCGATCAGCAAGAGCGCCCAGATGAGCGAATTGATGGAGCGTGTGGACACAATGATCAGCAGCGCGATGGGCCGGATAATGAGCGCCGAAGGCGTCGTGTTGCGCGCGGCCAGAAAGGCCACTGGGACGGCAAGGCAGAGCGCAATCATCGTGCCGAGGGTCGCGATGTTCAGCGTATCCCAGATTGGACGGCCAAGCTGCGTAATGTATTCCCATCGCGGCGGTGTCGCACGTGTCCAGATATCGTTTGCGATGCGCGGGGCGTCCCAGACAAAGAACCAAGTCGTCGAGGCAGAAATGATCTGCCAGCAATAGACAAAGACAGCCACGCCCAGGAGCCAGCCAAACCAGCGGATCAGGCTTTCGCCCGTCGTCCGCCGACGCCAGACCCGCGCATCCTCGCGTTCCAGAACCGGCATTACTGAACCCTCGCCCTGATGATGCCTGACAGATACTCAAGCGCCATGACAATCACGATGATCATGATCAGAATGGCAGCTGCAGTGTCATACTCGTAGCGGTCAAAGGCGGTATTGAGCGTGGCCCCGATGCCGCCCGCGCCCACGAGACCCAGGATCGCGCTTTCGCGGAAATTGATGTCGATCCGGTACATCGAAAGACCCACAAGGCGCGGCATGACCTGCGGCTGAACCCCGTAGTTGATCCACTGCGTCCAGCGCGCGCCGGAGGCCTTTATGGCCTCCGCCTGCACTTTGTCCATGGCCTCGATGTCTTCGGCCAAAAGCTTGGAAAGGAACCCAATGGTGGCGAAAGACAAGGTCAGAAAGCCCGCGAGTGGGCCAAAGCCAAAGATCGCTACCAGCAGGATTGCCACGATAATTTCTTGAAGCGCACGACTGATGGCGACGATGCCCCGGCAGACCACGTAGACCGGAAGAGGAGCGATGTTGCGCGCCGCACCAAGGCCGATTGGGATCGAAATCAGGATGCCAACAACCGAGGCAGCAACCGTCATGACGATGCTCTCCAGCAGCCCCTCCCAGATGTCAGTCCAGCGCGAGGTGAAATCCGGGCTGGTGAAGGCGAGCACGAATTGCCAGCCTCGGTCGAGGCCGTCGTAGACGCGGCCCCAGTCGACCTCGATCGTCGACACAGCAGCAATCAGATAGGCAATAAAACCGATGATCAGCGTCCAGCGCAACCAGGCGCGTTTGACGAATGGCGGCTTTTTCCAGCCTCGTCCCAGCATCTGGTCGAGGGTTATGTCGCTCATTCTGCCGCCTCGATCTCGTCATCCTCGACCTTCTCAATGGTCGCTTCCCAGTCTTCCTCGCCATAAATCTCAGTCAGCTTGTCGGGGGTCAGCCCGTTCGGGCCACCGTCATAAACGATCTCGCCCAAGCGCAGGCCAACGACGCGGGGCACAAACATCTGGGCAAGAGCCACGTCGTGGATGTTGATAATGGCGGCAAGGCCACGTTCCCGGCACAGTTCGGTGATCAGGCGCATAATCTGGCGGCTGGTCTTAGGATCGAGCGATGCGGTGGGTTCATCCACCAGGAGAAGCTTCGGGTTTTGAATGAGGGCCCGGCAGATACCGACACGCTGGCGCTGACCGCCAGAGAGCTCGTCTGCGCGCTTGTCCGCCATATTCAGCAGACCAACACGGTCCAGCAGGCGAAACGCCTCGTCGACGTCCGATTGTGGATAACGACGAAGGAAGCTACGCCAGAACCCGACATAACCCAGTCGACCCGACAACACGTTTTCCATCACTGTCAGGCGTTCAACGAGGGCGTATTCCTGAAAGATCATACCCATCTCGCGGCGCGCCTTGCGCAGTGCGCCCGCACCGAGTTTGGTCAAGTCCACATCCTCTAGCAGGACCGCACCGCTTGACGGTTCTACCAAGCGGTTGACGCAGCGGATCATCGTGGACTTGCCTGCCCCGGAGGGACCGATCAACGCCAGAACCTGGCCTTTGGGGACGTCGAGATCAATCGCCTTCAACGCCTGGTCGCCCGTTTTATATGTTTTGGTAAGCTTTTGAAGGCGCAGCATGAATTGCCCCAGATAAGGGTGGTTGGCGGGCCGGTATGGCCCGCCATATCAAGTATGGATCACTCGCAGGCGTAGGAAACGCCGTTGGCCGTATCGATCTTGCGGATGACTTCCCAGAATTCCTGATAGGTCATTTCCAGGAACTGGCCCTCGTTCGATTTCTCGAACTCGGCCTGCAGCGTGGTGCCTTCCCACTCGAAGTTGAAGAAAGCATTGCGGATCTTGTCCTGCAATTCCGGCTTCAGGTTATAGACCGTGCCAAAGCCCGTGGTGGGGAAGGTTTGCGATTTGTAGATTGTGACCACGTCGTCTTCGCTGATCACGTCGCGGCTGATCATGCGGGACTTTACCGAGTTCGCGATCGAAGCCGCCATGTAGTCCTTGTTGGCCACACCGAGGATCGAGTTGTCGTGCTTGCCCGAGAAGACGGGCTCGAAGTCCCGCTCGGGCAACATGTCGAAATCACCCTTCAGGATCGCTGACGGGGCCTTGAAGCCTGAGTTCGAGGTGGGCGATGTAAATGCAAGCTGCTTGCCTTTGATATCCTCGACCGCCTCGATACCGGAATCAGGATAGGTGATGATCTCCATCTCATAGCCGAAATTGCCGTCCTTGGAGGCCATGATGGTGAAGGGACGGAAGCCCGCACAGTTCACAGCCAGCGGGTTGGAGCCGGTGTTGAAACCTGCAATGTGAAGACGGCCCGAACGCATCGCCTCTATCTGAGCTGCGTTATTCTGGACAGGGAAGAACACGACGTCCTTGCCGGTTTCCGCCTCAAGATGTTCGAGGAAATCTGACCAGGCCGTTTTGTAAACCGCGGGATCTTCAACCGGTGTATAGGCAAAGATCAATGTGTCGGGATCCAGTTGGTCCGCCGCATCGGTGGGGATGTCTGCGATCAGGTCGCCATCCGCGTCGCAAAAGCGCGCGTCCAGATCACCACGTGGGCAGTCCTGCGCAGATGCCGTACCGCCCAGTGGCATGAGCGCAATGGCAGATGCGCCGAGCAGTAGTTTGATATCCAGTTTCATATTGTCCTCCCTAGGATGCGACACTTTCGGCCGCGTTTGATTTTTGTGTTTCGTCCGCGGCATTAATTTCCACCCCCGCGGCGACAAGGGCGCCGAGAAGCGCGCCGGTTGGTTTTGTATTGACCACAATAGACTGAAGTTCTGACAGGTCACCCACTTGCGCCAATCCTTTGCGCCCAAATTTCTCGGAATCAATCAAAAGATGCCGTGATGCTGCACGCTGCAGCATCATGCGCTTGACCGCCGCAAATCCCCGCACCGTCTCGGACAGCCCTTCTTCGGAAAAACCCGACGAGCCGATCATGCAGCGATCCACATTGAACCGGCCTAGAAATTCCAACGTCTCCGTTCCGATGACAGCCGATTCCGCTGCCAAGTAATCGCCCGGGCATAGCAGGACCTGTGCCGCGCCATGGCCAAGGGTCATAGCTACCGGAATGGAGTTTGTGATCACCGTGCACGGCGTTCCTCTATATGCCAATGCGCGCGCCATCTCGATAGTGGTCGAGCCGGAATCGATCATCAACGTTTCGCCGTCCCGCACCAGTTCGGCTGCACGCCGGCCTATGTTCTCGCGCTCATCAATGCGCGCATTGGCGCGTTCATCGAGGCCGGGATAGTGCCCTTGAGCTGGTGCGGAGGCGCCGCCATGTGCTCGCGCGATGAGGCCATCATCAGACAACGCGTCTAAATCACGGCGAACAGTCTCGGTTGAAACGTTGAAGCGTCCGGCAAGTTCGTTGATCCGCACATGCGGGCGCAACTTGAGTTCGAGGAGGATTTGCCGTCGTCGCTCGGTTTTTTTAAACCGGGCCTTTTCCTTACGCTTGTCCTTTGGTTCCGGCATATAGCAACAAATCCCCTGCCCCTCCAAAATGTGACCTTTCCGTCGCCGGTGCAATTAATTTGTTGCTTAGGC
Source organism: Tateyamaria sp. LSS28 (assembly GCF_059611725.1). NCBI lineage: Bacteria > Pseudomonadati > Pseudomonadota > Alphaproteobacteria > Rhodobacterales > Roseobacteraceae > Tateyamaria > Tateyamaria sp. LSS28. Next base: position 111,666 of record NZ_JCAPFI010000003.1, read on the forward strand.
CACAAATTAATGCAACGTTTTTGAAAAGATTGGCAAAAACCCGGAACTCAGTATGCGAATGCAGCACTTACGGGACATCCCAAAAACAAAGCGCCCATGATTTTTTTGGCCGCCCAACTCGCGGCGGCAGCCGCCTTGCTGCTTTGGTCCATAAACCTGATCCGAACCGGTGTTGAACGGGCCTTCATGCCAGAGTTAAAACGGTGGCTACGCGCCCTTTCCGGCAGCCCTATCTCAGCTGTATCGGGTGGCATTGTGTCCGCGATGGTGGTGCAAAGCGCTACTGCCGTTGCCTTGATCGGGGCCGGTTTCGCCGTCTCCGGTATGTTGGCAGTCCCTGCCGCATTGGCTCTGATCCTTGGGGCCGATCTGGGCTCCGCACTTATGGCGCAGGTGTTGTTCCTGCCTGTGCAGGCTGCCGTTCCATTCGCTTTGCTGGCCGGCATCCTAACGTTTTTTAGGGCACGTCAGCGCAAGACCAAACAGGTTGGACGCATTCTGATCGGCTTTGGGCTTGTACTCATGTCACTGCAGATGATCCGTATGGCAACAACTCCAATCGGCGAAAGCGAGATCGTGCAATCGATCGCTGCGTATCTTCATGGTGATCTGGTTAGTGCCTTTGTAATAGCGGCTATACTGGCATGGGTGATGCATTCCAGCCTTGCCGCAGTTTTGACCTTTGCCTCCTTTGCTGCGACTGGGCTTGTATCTCCCGCCGTTGCGGCGGCGCTGGTGATCGGCGCAAACTTGGGCGGTGCGGTCATCCCCCTTGTCTTGCTGTCAGGTGCCGAACGGCCTGCGCGCATCGTGGCTATCGGCAATCTTGCTGCGCGAGGTGGGGTAACGCTCGCGTTTCTTGCAGCGCTGGTTCTGGGTGCGTTCCAGCCACTCATTGGGCTCGTTCCCGCCGGCCAATTAGCTATTTTGACTCATATTCTCCTGAACTTTGTCATGCTTTTGGTCGCGCTTCCTTGCGTCAGTATGCTGATCCGCTTGGGCGAGGCTCTGGTGCCTTCGCGATCCGACACCACCACGGACACGGTCAGCGCGCTAGACACCACTACGCTGGATCACGCGCCTTTGGCGTTGGCCTGTGCGCAACGCGAATTGCTGAGCATGGCCGAAACTGTTCAAACGATCCTTGTCCCAGTGATGAAACAGTTTCGAAGCTGGAACCCGGACATGGCGCGGCAAATCGACCTTTGCGAAGACAAGATTGACCAGATGCACTTCGAGACCAAAATCTACATCTCGCACCTACGAGAACGTGATCTCACCGAGGCGGATCAGAAAAAAACACTCGAAATCGTCGCAACGGCAAACAGCCTTGAGGAAGCAGGCGATCGTATCGCCGTCAATCTGGCTGCATTGGCACGAAATATGCACGATAGCGCCCTGTCTTTTTCGGATGAAGGCCTGCACGACCTTGAGCATTTCCACGATCAAGTTGTCACCAACGGTCAACTTGCGCTTCAGGTGCTTACCACCGGCGATGCTGAAGCGGCCCGGCAGTTGGTTGCTGAAAAGGATCGTATCCGTGTCGAGGAACTAAGGCTGCAAGAACGGCATTTGAAGCGCCTGCAACTTGGCAAAACGGCGAGCATCGAGACTACGAACATCCATCAAGACGTGTTGCGCCTGCTGAAACAGGTAAACGCCGCTCTCAGCTACGTTGCCTATCCGATTGCCGAGGAAACCGGCGACCTTCTGGGCAGTCGATTGGCACACCGCAGGCGCGTTGGAGGTCTGGCATGAGCGCAACGCGTCATGACGCCGAACAGATCGCGGCCCTGCCTTTGCGATGGGACAGGAAAAACAGATTGCGTGTCCTGATGGTCACCTCCCGCGACCGGGGGCGCTGGATCATGCCCAAGGGCTGGACAATGGATGGCAAAAAGCCGTGGCAAGCCGCCAAGATCGAAGCCCCAGGGGAAGCTGGCGCTGTCGGCTTTGTATCGGATCAGCCGATTGGCAGCTATCACTACATGAAAGAACTTGCGAAAGGGTAGTCCGTTCTCTGCCGGGTGACGGTCTATCCGATGATCGTTGATAAGTTGAAACGTCGCTGGAAAGAACGCGAGGAACGCAAGAGACACTGGTTTTCGCTTAAGGAGGCTGCAAAGCTGGTCGAAGAAAAAGAATTGATGACAATGCTACAGGATCTGGCTCGGACCCCGGATATCCTGACAGCACTGGAAGACCTACGCCCGGCCGCATGAGCCGGGATTAATTAAAGCCGGGCAAACCGGATGACTTGATCCAATGGGAGGACAACAATGAAAAAACTGACACTGACAGCGGCAAGCTCGCTGATCACGCTGGCCGCATCAATGGGTGCCGCACAGGCTGACAAGCTGACGTTTTATTGCTCGGCACAGGAAGACTGGTGCCAGCTCATGGCGCGGAGCTTTGAGGATGCCACGGGTATCGACGTCAACATGACGCGCAAGTCGTCGGGTGAGACCTTTGCGCAGATCCGCGCGGAATCGTCGAATCCCAAGGGAGATGTCTGGTGGGGTGGCACCGGCGACCCGCACCTTCAGGCGGCCGAAGAAGGTCTGACCATGGAATATGTCTCGCCGATGCGCGACCAGTTGCATGACTGGGCGATTTCTCAAGCCGAAAGTGCCGGCGACAAGACCATCGGTATCTATTCGGGCGCTTTGGGCTACGGCTATAATGCCGACCTTCTCGCAGCGAATAATCTTCCGGAGCCCGCCTGCTGGAAAGACCTTCTGCAGCCCGAATACAAAGGGCACGTACAGATGGCCAACCCGAACTCGTCTGGCACGGCCTACACCACTCTGGCCTCTATGGTGCAGATCTTTGGCGAGGATGACGGGTTCGAATTCATGAAGGACTTACACGCCAACATCAACCAATACACCAAGTCCGGTTCTGCTCCGATCAAGGCCGCGGGCCGCGGTGAAAACACTGTTGGCATCGTATTCATGCATGACGCAGTGAAACAGGCTGTGTCGGGTTTCCCGATCAAGGTTGTCGCGCCTTGCGAAGGCACTGGGTATGAGATCGGCTCAATGTCGATCATCGACGGTGCGCGGAACGAGGAGGAAGCCAAGAAGTTCTATGACTGGGCTCTCAGCACCGACGCGCAGAACCTTGCCCTACAGGTGAACGCCTTCCAGGTGCCCTCGAACAAGGGCGCAGAAACCTCTGAAAGCGCGCCGGATATGTCGACGATCAAGCTGATCGACTACGACTTCAAGAAATACGGATCGTCGGACGAGCGCAAACGCCTGCTGCAGAAATGGGACGAAGAGGTCTCGGTCCTGCCGCAGTAAGTGAGCGACACCACAACAAAAACGACCCATCCGGCTCTGATCTTCTGGATCATCGCTGGGTGGGTCGGCTTCTGCCTTCTGCCATGGTATATGGTAGAGGACGGCCTCTGGTCGTTCGAATGGCTGTTTGACGGCTACCCGTTTGACGCCGATTACGCGCCCGGACTGTTCCTGACCGTACAGGGCGAAAAGCTGTGGCTTGCACCGCTTCTGATCCCGCTGACCTTGCCGCTCTTGGCTCTCAGGCGTCCGAAGTCCGACCCATTCTACGCCAAGATACTGATCCTTGCAGGTACGCTCGGCTTTGGTTGGTTGATTTTCCAGGGTTTTTCAATCGGCATCCGTGGGTTCAATTTCGAATGGCAGGAGGCCCTGTTCGGGGACCTCAAGATTCGCCAATTCGGCATGGGCTACGGCGCCATGATATGTGCCTCCGCCTTCCTGTTTGTGTTAACTCAAGGCATCGCTGCACGGGGTGCGATCAACGGCGATGTCTTTGTCGTCAGTGCAATTGGCGGGATCATCACCATCGTGACCGTCTTCGTATTTTTCCCAATTGCCAAGATGCTCTTCGCTGCATTCGTGACCGAAGATGGAGCATATTCCGCATCGGTCTTTGCGTCGAAATTCTTCGACGACCGGCTATGGAGCTTGGGCTGTTTCTGGGGCGCGCGGTGCGGGGCGGGGTGGAATTCACTAATTCTTGCCATCCTTGTGGGCCTCATAACCACAGCTCTTGGCCTCTGCTTCGCGCTTGTCGTGACCCGCTCGGGCTTCCGCTACAAACGCGCGTTGCGGGCGCTAACGGTCCTGCCGATCATAACTCCGCCCTTCGTAATTGGTCTGGCACTGATCCTGCTCTTTGGTCTGTCTGGCTCGGTCACCGTGTTCTTCGCCGACCTCTTCGGCGCCCAACCCACCCGCTGGCTTTACGGCATGCCAGGGGTGCTGATAGCCCAGACACTTGCCTTCACGCCCATTGCCTTTCTGGTACTCATCGGCGTGGTCGAGGGCGTGTCACCCTCCATGGAGGAAGCCGCGCAAACGCTGCGCGCGAACCGGTGGCAGACATTCCGAACCGTATCGCTGCCGCTGATGCGCCCAGGTCTCGCAAATGCCTTCCTGCTGGGTTTCATCGAAAGCATGGCCGATTTCGGTAACCCGCTGGTTCTGGGCGGCAATTTCGACGTGCTTTCGACCGAAATTTTCTTTGCCATTGTGGGCGCGCAATATGATCAGGGCCGCGCGGCGGTTCTGGCCATGGTCTTGCTGTTTTTCACACTATCGGCCTTCTACGCACAGCGCGCCTGGCTCGGGAAGAAGAGCTACACCACAGTGACGGGCAAAGGCGACGCAGGTGTGCATCCCCTGATGCCAGCAGGCCTTTTAGTGCCGGTTCTGCTGATTGCGCTGTTCTGGGCTGTCTTCACGGTCATCGTTTACGGCATGATCATCTATGGCAGCGTGGTGGAGCTTTGGGGCGTCAACAACACCCTGACCTTCAAGCACTATATCACGGCCTTTTCCGTCCGTTTCGAGGCGGAGGGCATTCGCTGGACCGGGGCAGCCTGGGATAGTTTCTGGACGACGATCACCATTGCCGCGCTTGCAGCGCCTCTAACCGCCGCGGTGGGTTTGGTAACCGCCTATCTGCTGACCCGCCAGAGTTTCGCAGGCAAGGACACCTTCGAGTTCGGCACGATGCTCAGCTTTGCCATTCCAGGCACCGTGATCGGAGTCAGCTACATCCTCGCCTTCAACGTGCCCCCGATCGAGATCACCGGCACCGGGGTCATCCTTGTGGTCAGCTTCATCTTTAGAAACATGCCGGTGGGGGTCAGGGCCGGCATCGCCAGCATGTCCCAGTTGGACAAATCGCTTGATGAATCCTCGCTCACGCTGGGAGCCAATTCCTGGCAGACCTTCCGCCGGATCATCTTGCCGCTCTTGCGCCCAGCCATCCTTGCGGCGTTGGTTTATAGTTTCGTGCGCGCCATGACCGCGATTTCGGCGGTGATCTTCTTGGTCTCAGCGGAATACGACATGGCCACCAGCTATATCATTGGCCGGGTCGAAAATAACGATTACGGCCTTGCAATCGCCTACTCCACGACGCTGATCTTCGTGATGCTGTCTGTTGTCGCCTGCATGCAGTTCATTGTTGGGCGGACACAGATCGGACGGCGCATGACCCAATCGCGCACCAATGTGTAAGGACCTACGCTCATGAGCATTCAATCCAAGGCAGCACCCGTGCGGTTCGAACAAGTCTCCAAGAAATTTGGCAAGGATGTGGTCGCCGTTGATGCGATCGACCTCCATGTCGACGCGGGCAAGCTGGTGACACTGCTCGGCCCGTCCGGCTGCGGCAAGACGACGACCTTGCGCATGATCGCGGGGCTCGAAATGGCGACATCGGGCAAGATCACGATCGGGGATCTCGATGTGACCACCCTGCCCGCCACTGACCGCGATGTTTCGATGGTGTTTCAGTCCTACGCCTTGTTTCCGCACATGTCAGTGCTTGAAAACGTCATGTATGGGCTGACCTTTTCGGGGTTTGCAAAGGATGAGGCGCGCAGCCGCGCGTTGCATGGCCTCGATCTTGTCGGTCTCAAAGGGTTTGACAGCCGTCTGCCATCCGAGTTGTCGGGTGGCCAGCAGCAGCGTGTCGCCGTCGCGCGGGCGTTGGTGTTGGAACCTCAGGTACTTCTCTTTGATGAGCCGCTTTCCAACCTAGACGCCAAGCTGCGCAGGCAGGTGCGCGAAGATATTCGCGCCATTCAGCAAGATCTTGGTTTGACAGTTATCTACGTCACACATGATCAGGAGGAAGCACTCGCCGTCTCGGATGAGATCGTCGTCATGCGCAACGCTGCCATCGCGCAGATGGGCACGCCACGCAATTTGTATGACGCGCCCAACGATCGCTTTGTCGCCGATTTCATCGGCGAGGCGAATTTGCTGTCCTGTGAAATTATCGCTGTTGACGGTGATACGGCCACGATCGAGATCGAAGGCTACCAACACGCATTGCCGTCACGCGGTTTGGGCCGAGGGCCTGCGACCATCGCGGTGCGCCCCTCACGCCTTGTCGTCGGTGCTGATACAGGGATATCTGCCAAGGTGGCCAAATCCACCTATGTCGGTGTGCGTATGGAATACACGCTCACCGGTGCCTTTGGTCAAGTCTTCGCTGTCCACGACGACGTGGAGGCACCGCTTGAGCCGGGTGCCGAAGTCTGCATGGGGTTTGCCGCCAAGGGCCCCGTTCTTCTCCCTGAATAAACCCCGCAACTCATCGTCGTCTCGCATCCAAAGGTTACCGTCGATCCGAGCATTCCCATCCCCGACTGGGGGCCAAATGAAACGGGTCGTAGTCGGACCGCCGCCTTCGCCATGTTGGCAGAATTTGTCATGTCACGCATATCTGGTCCAGCTTTGAGCAAAAAACGCGCGACACGGCAGCCATTTTGGCTGCGCCCGTGGAATTGAGGTGCACATCCATCCACAGCTTGGTGAGAACGGCCGCAGCTCCGCTGGTTTTCTGCCACCTGCCGAATTTGAAGTTGCGGCAGATGCGTTCTTTGTGACTTCCGTGTCACCAATTTTCGACGTTGGGAAACTGCCCACGATGCCTGGTCCCGCATCGTCGTAGCCGTGACCAAAATCATCAACAACCGCACAAGGGCAGACCTTGGGGTTTCCACTCATGGTGCCGTTGGGACACCTCTGTCGTGTGCACTGGCAAAGCGTCTCATCAACCGAACACATGATCAGCCAGAGAAATGCCATCTCTGGACCGCCGATCTTGTCGCATTTCAGCCGGCCATTGGCTAGCAAAGCATCGGTTGGCGGTCATACTCTCCAGGCATTCTCCGACATCTCAAGCAAGGTTTCAAAGACATCTGGCGTGCCAACGATAACTCGTCCCCCCTCACGGATCATCGCATCGGCATCCTGATCCTCGATCACGCCGCCAGCCTCCGACACCAGGAGTTGACCGGCCAGGCAATCCCAAGCGTTCATATGTTCTTCAACGTATCCAAGCAGCCGTCCAGACGCGACATAGGCCAGAGACAAGGCACCGCTTGCGTTACGATGGAACATTGCCCCCCGCTCAATCAGGCCAGCCACGATCGGTACCACGTGCCGCGCCTTCACGCGGTTCGAGTATCCAACCGCGACGGTGCCCGCGTTTAGGGGAGTGCCGCTGGCAACCCGCATCGGAGCGCCATTAAGCTGTGCCCCAACGCCCCGAAGGGCGGCAAATGTTTCGCCAACAATCGGATCGTGGATGACGCCCAACTCCGTGCGCCCATCCCTTACACCCGCAAGAACGATGGTCCAGGTGGGAATGCCATTCACAAAATTGGTGGTCCCATCGATCGGGTCGACCACCCAGTCAAAGCCGCTGATCCCAGCTTTCGGTGTGTACTCCTCGCCCACGATCCCGTCATCGGGCCAGGCCGTTTCGATTTGTTTACGGATATAGGTTTCGACGTTCCTGTCGGCCTCGCTCACCCAATCCTGAGTGCCCTTTTGATCGACAACAAGTGTAGCCCTATTTGCAAAATAGTCGCGTGCAACGCCACCAGCCGCGTGGCAAAGTTCCGTCGCAAATTCCAAACGTTCTGATACGCTGTCCAACTTTCCAGTCCCTCCCAGTATTTTTTGCCTTTGAAGACACTTATGCCCTTTTCGCTGCGACGCACAGATCGTCGGCACGGCAATCGCAGGACGAGACAACACCGTAGCTACCCTTCTCCAATTAAGAAGCGTCAAAGTTCATGTGCACTGCAAGTCAGCTCTTCTAGCAACGCTTCTCATCCCCTCCGCAGCGCAGGTGCAGATCAACATCGGTGACGCGCTTGGCACATCAGAAACTGCACTTCGAGCCGCGCTCGCAGCGCACGGATACATCGCCACAGAGATAAAAACGAGGATGGAGTGATTGAAGTTGAAGCCGCAAACGGTGCTCAATCCATCGAATTCGATATTTCACCAGAGACGGGCTTGGTTCTCGCGGCCTATGAAGACGACCACGACGATGATGATGAGGGAGAAGCCTCGGACGACAATGATGACGAAAGAGAAGACGACGATAAACATCTCCCGGTGCGCCCCTTCTAGTGGGCGCACCTTTAGTCAGGATGAACGAATGAATTTATCTCGTGCCACGGTGTTGTGATTTGTGCTCGCGCTTCAAACGATCTGTTGCGCATACTTTCTGATGGACATCGCTTGGGACTTGCTGTGGCCCGCCGTCCACAAACCGTTTCGCGGACAGCGACGTATTCGAGGCCTTGGTTACGATCGCACTTTTCTTTGGTTTGGCGTTCACCAGCAATGAATTGCGCCAAACACCGACGCGCCAAGATCAGATTAAGATTGCCTCAGGTGCGTTCAGCGAAGTGATGGAGGCGCGCTTCAAAGCTTAGTCACTGACAAGCGTCGAGTGTGAAATCGCGATGTTGGCGATCAAGGGCTTCTCTATCGCGGAAATGGCAGAGCTCTGCGAAACCAAATAAGGCACAGTCACAGCACAATGCGCATCCGTTTACAGAAGGGCCGACGTCGCAGGGCGTTTGCAGCCATTAAGCGTCTTTCTTGATGATCTTATGGCAGATGATTTGGTTTCTGCCGCGCAAAACGCTGCGCTTTAGAGATTGGCCATGAACCCCATCGGGATTATCCTAATTGCGGCGACCGCACTGCTTCCCGCCCATCAACTTTTCATGCTGCCGAATGTGACGAACCAAGTCGCGCTCTTCTCGCAGTACCTTGGCTTGGGAGCTTTGGTTCTCATGGCTTCGGGCAAACTCTGTCCACCCGGCTCAAGGGCACTGAAACGCTCTTCAGTGAATTGGATCGGGTCTGTGTTATGCATAAGTGGGCGGGTATCGTCGCTATGTTCGCGCTTCTAATTCACGATACCATTGATGCAGACACGCTTGGTTTGGAGCCCAAACCCCGCTCAATGAGCCTGCCGAGACCTGGCGTGAGATCAGCTTGTATGGCCTGTTGATCCTCGTCGGGATCTCAGTCGCAACCTTCATCCCCTATCACCTTCGGAGATGGACACACAAAGCCACGGGAGCTCTGTTCACGGCTGGCGCTTTCCATTTCTTCTTCATCATGAAACCGTTCACGATGGGCGATCCAGCGAGGCTGTATACTGGCCTTTTCTCCGTGGCGGGACTGGCAGCATACATATGGATGCTGTTTCCCTATAAAATGCGCCCGGGTTATGGATACCAAATCACAAATATTCAAAGCACCGGCAGTTACTATGTCGCCAGTTGGAGAGTCTTTGAGGGCCATGCCCGGACAATTCGGAGTGCTGCGATTTACAGGCGCTGGCACAGAAGAGCCGCATCCATTTAGCTTCTCGAAGATCTGCAGCGACGGGTTGCTTCGCGTAACGGTCAAAGACCTCGGAGATTTTACGTCAGACCTCAAAACCGTCACTTTGCTTGGCCGAGAGGTTGCTATCCAACGCCCGTTTGGCCGATTTCGGCGCTCTGGACCAACCGCCGAGATTTGGGTCGAAGGTGGCATCGGGATCACACCGTTTTTGGCGTGGGCCGATGCACTAGAATGTGACGCCCCGCGGGTCGACCTGATTCCCTGATTGTTCACCATTAAAGGACAATGAGGTCAGCAATGCAGCACCCAGCTCAATCAAGTGTGCAAACGAAGAATAAGCCGCCTTTGTCCAGTTTCCTACTACATCTAGGAAACCTGCGCGGCCTAGGGCCGCGCGTTCGTTTCAAGACCATTCGATTGGGATACTGATGCCGCCGTGGCCCATTCTTTCCGGTTCTGTGCCTGGCGGCAGATTGAAAGGATCTTGTGTGGCCGCAAATGCAACCCACTCACGCGCAGTGCCGTTCCAATCGGTGATTGCGTCCGACGCTATGCGCGCCACCCTTGGGGCCGATACGCTGGTGCCATTGAGGCGCACATAAGATCCGCTGCGCGATCCTGCCGAAATCACCCCCCAAAGCACCAGAGATTCATCACCCTCCGCGGTAACATCTGGTCCATTTCGTGAAGGTTCGGGGGTCATTGGCGTATGCGTTAATGGCCCGGCCGCAGAGTAGTATGAGATAATCTCGTTTCGCTTTGTATAGGCTGCAACCACGACCGGAGAAGGGCCACAGGCGAACCCACTGAGCGTTCCTGCACGCCTGATTGGGCTTGGCGTGTCAGGAGGATCAACCGGTAAAGGGGCGCCAAATCGGCCAAAGCGCACATAATCGCCATTGTCAAAATAGGACTGTCGACCGCCGGGGCGGTATCCCGGGAGTGTTTCATCGCGTCTGACCCAGACTTGAACTTGTTGATCGGGGGCGATGTCCTTGGGTTTGGTGCTGATCTTCCATCGTCCGGACGGTGCCAATGCACGGTGCGGATCAAGGCTCGCGGTCGGCTCAATAGCCAGGGTGATGAGGCCCCGCGCCGTTGGCGCCGGCTCAAAAGTGTAGAGAAGCGTCGCCATAACGCGGCCCAACTCATCAATGAGTGTTTGGTGTTGTCCTGGCTGAGCTGTGACCGTCAAGCTTTCGGGACCAAAAGGCGGTGTCACGGTGACCGAGATATAATCCGGCGGGGGATTACCTTCTGAAAACGGCATCCACAGTTCAACGTGACTTGCAGTCCGGTCATCCGGCAAAACCCGAAGATCAAGTGTGATCCCGTCCGCACTCTTCCCGTCAAATTGCAATTCGGCGTGCGCCCGTGCAAGGTTGCCGTTCCCCGCTGGCAGTGTCATCCAACGTGTTTGTTCAGGATCGCTCGAAAGAAACTGCTCGAACAGGCGAGACACCTCACTGGTCCCATCGTGAGGACCCGAGAAGTTGCCATACGAAAAGTTGGTGACCATCGGCACGGGCTCACCATCATATTTAAAGCGAGAGGCCTGCTTGCCCAGCACATGGAGAGCCAGACAAAGTGCGGGCAACAGACTGATACCTGACGTGTCCTCGACCACGCGGGGTGGCAGTACTGCGCAAATGATTGGGCGCGTGCCGTCATTCAGCTCGGGAGCGAAACCAGTCGACAGGCCCATCACATGCGTGCCGTGTGAGCGTCGCAGCGACACGGGTGAGAATTTGCCCTGTCTGTAGTCAATTTGAGCCGTGTGGCTATAGAACTGATCTTCGTCCAGGAGGTCTGACCGGGTGAATTCACGGAGATACTTGTCAATTTCATCGGCGTCGAGCACCCTGCCCTGCGAGGCGTCACCACGATCAGGGTTTGGCGGCGCAGGAAGAACGGTGCAAAATTCGACACGCGTTTCTTCGGGTTCAGCACGAAACAGTTCGTGCGCAATGCCAATTCCATCATCGATCATTGCCGTCACAACACTGCCCTTGGGCACTTCGATCGGAGACAAATCTGGCGCATCTGCTTCAAATGACAGCCACTCCTCCGGTGTAAGCAGCCCCAAATGCACATTGACAACATTGTATTCGTTTTGGGTGTCGTTCAGCGCTTCGATCAAGTTTCGCCGCGCGAAAAGGCTCACGAATTGCCGCTCAGGGCGTCTGCTGCGATCAGCTTTGTCATACGCGGACGGCACAAGCAGATCGCTGGGATAGTCAGCCGCCAAGCGCTCCTCGAGTTCAGCGATGCTGATGCTTTCAAGCTCTACCATCGCTGAAAGCCAATCAGAGTCCCGTATATTCAGGCCCTTAGACAGCCTGGTAAAGGTGAGTGCATCGATGGGTGCTTGTTCGTCCCTTGATGACGATGTCCAAGAATAGGCCATGGCCATCTGCCCTCAAACCGTTGGGTTGGGGTTGAAATCAACCCATTCAGCTTGTGCCTTGTTCCATAGCCAGGCGAGCCTTGGATCTGGTGCGCTGCAGGATGTGCGCTGTGTCGCGGTAGCCCAAACGCCGTCCGGTCCTGTTGATTGGTCTTTCTGGGTGTCGTCATCCGCTTTGTAGAGCTTGTGCCACTCGAAATCGCTACTTCCAGCGTAGTGATGTCCGTGGAACTTGGCGGTCGTCCAGCCATTCCCTGTGCTCAGATCATAGATAAAGTCAGCGAGGGTCAGCCCAAGCATCGCTCCGGTTGCGCTATCGACAGGGTAGTGGACACCTGCCACTGTGCGGTTGGTTGCAATGCGTGCGGCAAGCCGCATGAGCATTTCCCCCCAATGTCCTCCCGCCCCGTATTGCGGTGTTCCTGAATGCAGCATCAGCTTCCAAATCAAGCGGGCCATTACAAAGGCTTCTGTTGCGTGTCCACTGGGCAGAGAACCATGGGTTGGCGTGGCGATCATCGGTTGTACTTGCGGGGACAATTCGATCGGGCGCTTGACGGCGAGAACGTATTTGAATTGCTGTTCGCAGAAATTCGCAAAGCGAAGACCGGTGGCAAGCAACTCGAGTGTGTAGGGCGTGCGGGCCGGATCGATAAACCCGATGGTTTGATAGAACGGCACAGGTGCCGCGATCTGAGAGATGATTTCCGCACCGCGATCCTGACGAATATCCGCATAACCCGTCAGAAAGCCCATCTGTTGTTCAAAGACATCCATTTTGGGCGACTTGATTTTAACGAGTTTCTTGTAGTCGCATCCAGGCTTGCTCTCTTGCGCATCCTTTTTGCGCCAAAGTGTTGCTTTTGCTGTTGTGCCTTGTTCGAAGGTCAGCTCAACTTGGGTGTCCAGTGCGAAAGAAAAGATAGCGGCGCGCACTTCACGCGAAAGGCGTTGAAGGTTCTGGACATCGTTAGGCACGCCCGGTTTGGTGCCGGGAATAGGACCCAAGGGAGCTCCAACAATCCCATCGCGCGTCGTCACAAATGCTTCTGCTGCAATAGGGCTTTCTGGAAGGCCAAAGGCAGCATATGACCCGTAGGAGCCGTAAGAGCCGTAGGATCCGTATGACCCATACGAGCCGTAAGAACCATACGACCCGTAAGAGCCCTGCGGGCTTCCAAAGAATTCTGCGGTCATTTTAACCTTCCTCCAGCTTTGTATTAGGATTTATTAATCGGGAACACCTGCATCGCGCAGGGCTTTGGCGAATATCTTGCCGGTATTGAATTCAGCGCTCGGAGAAGACTTCAACCAACGGCTCACTCGAAGATCGGGTTGCAGTTTCAACAGCTTTGATACGGTTTCTCGTGCTTCCGCCGTTTTTCCCTGACTGTGCTGTGCCACAGCCAAAACGCGCAAAGTGGATGTGTGAGTTCTGTTCAGTCGCAACGATGCCAAAGCCAACTCTTCCGATCGAGCGAAGTTGTTTGGCGTCAGCCACGCGCCTGCCGCCATGACGAGATAGAAAAAGCGATGCGGATCAAGCGGTGCCAGATGAAGTGCACGCTCCGTGTCACGCACCCCATCCTCCCCGCGATCCTGGAATGCGAGAAGCATGCCTCTCAGTGATCTTGCATTGGCATCGTTTGGGTTGATGTCCAGTGCCATGTCATAGCGTTCTTCTGCATCATCGAGCCGATGCAACAGATTGGTCAGAACGTGCCCCTCGCATGCAAGGGCCAGTACGTTTTCCGGGTCAAGATCCAGTGCACGGCCTGTGCAATCAAGCGCTGCCCGGGCATCCTTGTCAGGGTCCTGCGACCAGCCTTGAACCACGCGGAGAAGATGCCACCGCGCGCGCCACGCGAACGGGGTAGGATGATTTGGCACGCGCGCCGACAATACATCAATCAGATCGCGCGCCTTCTTGAAATCCTTGGGGGAAAGCCGATGCATTAACCCCACGGAGGCAAACATCAACGAATAATTCTGTAAACTTGCCAACGGTTTGGTGTTGGCCCGGCGAATTTCATTAATCAAAACAGCGCGACGAACCTTTGCAACAATCTCGTAGGCCTGCTCGCAATCACCTAAAAGCTCGTCTTGGGTCATTTCGAGACGGAGAGCCCACAGCACGCGCTGATTGGCCACCTCGGTGAATTCAAGATTGAGTTGCAGCTTGTCGCCGCGCTTAATGTACATGCCCGAAAGAACAAACTCCGCGTTCAGCAACCGACCGGCCTCAAGAAGATCGGCCGGACCATGCACAAAGGACGCAGTAGACAAGCGTGAGGTCACGTTGATCTCTTCCGATGCGCTTAACACCGCTGTCACCCGATCCGCAAAAACAGTGCCAAGGATGTCCGGCCCATCTTGGCTCATGTTCTGCAAAGGCAGCACCGAAATGGTTGGTAAGAGAGGTTGATCTTCAAAACCTTGCCCGAATGTATCGCCTGGTCCCTCCGACAGCAGGCGAAATGCGCGCGTGTTTTGTTGATCGTCGATGTATCCGACGTCCTCAAAGACGAGTTGCGGATGCGCGTGGGCCATATCCCGAATATCAAGGCTGCTCAGCACTTCTCCCGGCCGCGCGGCATCGAGCAGTGCAGCGAGTTGTGCGGGATCGCCGTATTCAGCGGCGAGTGCACTGGACGCCCCGCTGCCTTGCGCCAGCCTTAAACATGTCGCGGCGGCTTCTGTAAGGTTGGTGAAGGTTTGTTTCTCTACGTCCGAGGAGGCGTCTAGGGTCGTGTGTGCAGTCTTTTCGGCCTCGAAAGATGCTTGCTTTGTTAAGACGACAACGTTCCCATGGCCTGCGCTTAACTCTGCCATCGTCCCCAGATCAGCTAGCATGCTTGTCTGGCCGGGTCGTTCTACGCTTTCCAAGACTGCGTTTAAAATAAAGCCGCGTTTGGGGACGGTCTTTAGGATCGCGCGGTCCGTGTCGCCGATTGCGCGGCGAATGTCTGCAATGCACTGCGTCAGGCTATCATCGGTGACAGACAGGCCATCCCACACCGTCTCGATCAGAGTGTCCCGGGGCACCAATATGCCCGGGCTTTGCGCCAGACAGCGCAATACGCTTGCTGATTGCGCGCGAAGCACAATATGCGTGCCGTCGGCGCGCTGCAGCTGATCACGGTTGGGATCGTAAGTGACGTCCCCCAACACAACCAGTGTGTCTGTGTTGAGTTTCCCCGACACGCAGATTCCTTCCCCCCGGACCGCGCCATTGTGTTCACCATTAAGTTTTCGCAAAGCGGCGGGGGTTTCAACAAAAAAGAGAACTTTTTGCCCGCCATGCGCGTATTTAGCAGACGTCTCGACATGGCGTTCCACCGCCTGCTTACGTTCCTTGCGCGCATTTTCATGCGGAGGTGTCATTGCCGCGGCACCAGTCACTTGCCACCCTCTTGCAAAAAGACGGCCGGATCGCTGGACTGTACACATATCAAATCCTGAAGTCCGATGGACTGGCCTGTACGCGTTGACCGGGCCGTAACCGTCAAACGGCGCGCCCCAGTGAGGAAGTGTGGTGGCAAAAAAGGGTCTTTGATCCGAATGCCCATGACATGGGGCGCGCCGAAAGCAGTAGAGATCAAATCGCCCGACGTACCTAGCTTGAACTCGAATACGTCCAGGTGTGATGGCAGGTACGATGACACACCTATTATTTCTCCAAGCGGCTCCAGCATTACAAACATGGATCGATCGAGATGGGGTGCTGGGGCGAACACGCCAGGCGTGCCGTGATTATGTGATATCGCAAGCGTTGGGATCGGCGCAGTTTGTGTGCAATACATCCAATGTGTCTGTACCTGCATGCCCCGCGCATCGCGCCCTAGAGCAACGTAGGTGGCGCCTGTTTGCAGCTCTCCGCATGAAATGCTGGTCGAAACCTTCAAGCCCTCATAGACCAATCCGTTTACATTACCACGTACATACTCTGCCTCGCCACCAGTGAGGCAATGCGGCACCTCCAGAGGAATGTCCGCGTAGTACGGAAACAGCTCCACGTCTGTAAGTGATTGAACTGACAATTCCATTCCTGCCCAGCAACAAACGATCCATATGAATGTAGAGAAAGCCAGCCTGCCAAGAGATCATGCGCCACGGCGGCCGCAACAATACCCTGCCCCTCTCCGCGTTCATTGGTGGCCGGAATAATGCTCAGTGTACTGAAATAATTCTGAAAACTTTCCGAAATCTCGGAACAACCACCCCTGCGACCGAGATATTTTCATTTCGGGAAGGTTTCGGCTCGATTTCAAGACAGTGCGCTAGCGTTTGGCGATGCTTGTGGAGCGGGCCGTGATGGTTGGTTGCCTAGCATCCCGATTGGATCAGTTCCGCCAAATACAAACTAAGCTTTTGACATGGAGATTTTTCAGATGGCCGATGAAGTATATGAATTTGATAAGGAAGCGGTTGCTGCAGCATTGGAGGCAGCGCGGTCCCACTATGCTGACAAAGTCGATGCAATGGCAGATGGCGTTACAGAGGATGGTCACCTGTCGATGGCCGCCGGGTGCGTTTCTGTAACAGTGGAAAACGGCAAAGTCTGTCTCAACTTGCCGCTTGGTTTCGGTAAGTACTGTTTTCCCATTCCCAACGTCATCCCGAACGGGACCGCTGCAGAGGCATGCCTGCACATCTGCACCACCTGGGGCATTCCAACCGGGGTCAAGGTGACCATCAGCGTCGCGGGCAAAGTGATTGTTTCGAAATCCTTCGGCAAATGCTGACCTAAACAATTTCAAATGGTCTTGAGACGGACATCAGAGGCCGAGAAATTTAAAACAAGTCATAGATGAAACAGACCTCCGACATCGGTTTTATGCACGATGTCGGAGGCATTTTCATGCTGCAACCTTAGTGTTCCAGCCTAAGACGGTCGCGTCGTTCACGGCAGACTGTCCCCGCGAGCAAGACAACGACTATATTGCACCTCGGATACACACCTTTGATGGGGCCCAAGCAACAACCGCAGACTGCGGCTAGCAATGTGCGGCTACGGGGCGCTTCTGACAACGTAGACCGAGCAAGTTGAATGCCGGACTATTCGTGCCGCATTAGGCCCAAGCAGAAAATCCTTCAAATCCGGACGGCTGGCACCCAAAACAATCAGGTCCGCATTGTCCAATTTCGCTGTCTTCAAAACTTCTTCGTAAACACTGCCTGTTGCTACAAGATGGCGAACGGATTGGTTTGCCTTGGCCCCCAACACATCTTCTCCAAATGAAGACAGCAACTGGGCAGCCCCGTCTTTGGCTGTCTGCACGTCATGGTCTTTGAAATAGGCACCAACAACACTTGCCCCAAAATCCGGCACAACTGTGATGAGATCAAGCTGCGCACCATCCATGTCCGCCAACCGTTTTGCTGCTTGCAAAACCTTGGTTTCGTCTTGAGGTCTGTTGATGTCCACGGCGCAGAGGACTGTCTTACTCATGCCATTTCTCCTTCGCGCAAGGGCGGAGTGACCCGTCGCGTTTGCAGCCATATGATAAATGCCAGGAGCAGAAGTGCTGGGATGAAGATAAGCTCCTTCGGAAGTTGCTGTGCCGTCGCTCTCACTGCGCTGATCGAAACGGGATTGTCACCGTAGAAATCAAATGAATCCAGCGCATTGCCCAACTCGGTTCCAAACAAGGGTTCTTCCAGAATAACCGTGTCCCCTTCGGTAACGAGCATGAACCCAAGTTGATCCAGCCGCGCATCTGCCCCTTCAACATCCGGGATGGTTACCGGCACAGTCAGGTCTTTCATCTCGAGCGTGTCAAAATCCGGACCGGAAATAATCACCCTAAGCTGGTCACTCGGTGATGCGTTGCCAACCGCTTCGGAGAAGGCTGCTGGTGCCACATCCTCGAAGGGTGGTTGGATTTGGTTCATGAACACACCCGGCCTAAACAGCGCGAAGGCGATCACCAGCAGTGCAAGCGTTTCCCAGATACGATTACGTGCAAAGAACCAGCCCATCGTTGCGGCCGTAAAGACCAGAATGCCGATCGTTGCGACAACAAATACAATGATCCCCTGCGTCCATGTGACGTCAATCAGCAAGAGATCGGTGTTGAAGATGAACACAAATGGCAGGGCCACGGTCCGCAGCGAGTAGAAGAATGCCGTGAAACCGGTTCGGATCGCATCACCACCCGACACAGCCGCCGCTGCAAAACTCGCCAATCCAACAGGAGGCGTGACATCCGCCATGATCCCGAAATAGAACACGAAAAGGTGGACCGCGATGAGCGGCACAATCAGTCCCGACTGCGCGCCCAGTTCGACCACAACCGCAACCATGAGCGAACTCACGACGATGTAGTTAGCCGTCGTGGGCAAACCCATCCCCAGTATGAGGGACAGGATCGCAACAAAGATAAGCATCAGGATCAGATTGCCACCTGACAGAAACTCGACGAAATCTGCCATTACCTGACCGATGCCCGTCAACGACACTGTACCAACGATGATACCGGCAGTTGCTGTTGCAAGACCGATACCGATCATGTTGCGTGCGCCGTCGATCATCCCCTCGATCAGATCAATGACACCATCCCGCAGCCGACTAATCGAATTGTCTTCACCTCGGAACATCGCCTTGAGCGTCTTTTGCGTGAGCAAAATCCCAAAGAGCAGGAACGTCGCCCAGAAGGCAGACAAGCCAGGCGATTTCCTTTCGATCATCAGGAAATAGACCAGCACGATGATGGGCAGCAGGTAATAGAGCCCCGATTTATAAATCCTCGCGACCTCGGGCAACTCCACGACCTCGGCGTTGGGATCGTCCGGCTCAAGATCGGGAACCTGCGCCGCGAGATAGACCAAGGCGACATAAATTAGCCCCAGCAGCGCAGCCAAAATCCAACCGGACCCAGACGGGAAGAGCGAAACGACCCAACCGACCGGATATTGCGTCGCGTAACAAAGAACAGCGAAACCGGCAAAAAAGGCAAACATGCCGCCGATTGTCCGACCCATGCTGACGACCTTGTTTCCGATTGTCGGCATGTTGTTTTTAACAGCTTCCAAATGAACAATGTAGACGAGCGCGATATAGCTAATGACCGCAGGCAAGAAGGCGTGCGTGATCACCTCGACATATGAAATGCCTACGTATTCAACCATCAGGAACGCAGCCGCGCCCATAACAGGTGGCATGATTTGACCGTTTACAGAGGATGCGACTTCGACTGACCCGGCTTTTTCCGCGCTAAAGCCAACGCGTTTCATCAGCGGTATGGTGAACGTTCCGGTGGTTACGACATTGGCAATCGAAGAGCCCGAGATCAGCCCAGTCGCGGCCGATCCCACAACAGCCGCCTTTGCCGGGCCACCGCGCAAGTGCCCCAGGGCGCCAAACGCCATCTTGATAAAGTAGTTCCCTGCCCCGGCCTTATCGAGCAGAGCGCCGAAGAGAACGAAGAGGAAAACGAACTTTGTCGATACACCCAGCGCAATGCCGAAGACGCCCTCGGAGGTGATCCACATATGGCTCATCGCTTTGCGCAGCGACGCACCGGCCCATCGAATCTGATCTGGCACCCATTCTGAAGATCCAAAGAAAACATAACACAAAAAGACAATGGCGAGGATGACCATCACCGGTCCAAGCGTGCGGTAGGCCGCAATGAAGAGCAGTGTCAGGCCCGCGAGAGCGAAATTGGCGTCTGCGGCATCGGCAAGGCCACCAGCAGCCACGATTTTCTCATAGAAAAAATAGCCGTAAAGCGCGAGGAACGCGCCGCCCAGACCAAGAACCCAATCGTACCACGGTATGCGATGCCGTGGCGAGGACTTGAAAAGAGGGTAAGCCATCGCTGCAAGGAAGACGGCAAAGGCCAAGTGTATCTGACGAGAGTTGTTGATCAAATCGCCGGGCAAAATGTAGGGCGCGGCAGGTGATGCCAACAGGACCTGAAAAACCGACCAAACCAAGGCTACCACCGCGATGGCCGTTCCAATTGCGCCCGTAGGGCTGCGGGCTCCGCTGTCGCTGGCCGCAACCAGTTCCTGAAGCTCTTGTTCGCTGAGTGTGCGGTTGTCGGTCTGTGTCATGGTGTCCCCGTCATGTGATGGCTTGTGCCGGCGTCCCGCTCTTTCGGCGGATTAGGGAACCAAGGGCGCCGAAACGCCCTTGGTCACAAAATAGACAGGTGGTCTTATTCGACCCAGCCTTGTTCACGATAGTACTTTGCAGCGCCATCATGCAGCGGTGCGGACAGACCCGCCGATGCCATCTCTTCTGGCACCAAGTTTGCAAATGCAGGGTGCAACCCTTTGAAGTCATCAATGTTTTGGAAGACAGAACTCACCAGAGTGTAGACCACGTCTTCGGATACATCTGCGGACGACACGAATGTCGCGCCAACACCGAATGTCATCGTGTCATTGTCGTTGCCACGATACATCCCACCAGGGATGGTTGCCGTCCGGTAGAACGAGTTCTGTTCAACCAGCATGTCAACAGCATCACCAGCAACTTCAACAAGAACGGAGTCGCAAGCAGTCGTCGCTTCTTGGATCGACCCGGACGGGTGACCGACCGTATAGACCATCGCGTCAATCTGGTTGTCACACAGGGCAGCCGATTGTTCCGCAGCTTTCAGCTCTGTCGCCAAAGCGAAATCATCCGTGGTCCAACCGAGCGCCTCCATAAGCACTTCCATTGTGCCGCGCTGACCGGAACCGGGGTTACCGATGTTCACGCGCTTGCCCTTCAGGTCTGCGATTGTCGAGATGCCGGAATCTGCCCGTGCAACAACGGTAAAGGGCTCTGGGTGGACCGAGAACACGGCGCGGAGGCCTTCAAAAGCACCGGCTTCTTCAAAGCGTGATGATCCATTAAACGCGTGGTACTGCCAGTCGGATTGCGCCACACCAAACTCCAGCTCACCTTCGCGAATTGTGTTGATGTTGTAGACAGAGCCACCGGTCGACTCGACCGAGCAACGCACGCCGTGATCGCGACGCCCCTTGTTCACGAGGCGGCAAATTGCGCCACCTGTTGGGTAGTACACGCCAGTCACACCGCCCGTGCCGATTGTAATGAACTCTTCCGCAGTTGCGACGGGTGCCGTCAATGTTGCAACCGCAACACCGACCGCCATAATACTGAGTTTATTGAACATTCTGTTCTCCCTTTGATTGATATTCAGCAATTTGATCATTGATCCCAAACCTCGGCAAGCACCCTGTTGGCCGCTTCCACCTCGGCAATTCGTGTCCGTGCTGCCGGTCCTGTTCGGCTCACCAAAACCCCGATGATGGCTTCGACCAAGAACATTGTCACCACGTAGGATGAATAAAAGTGAGGGCTGTCTGTCGGCACGACGAAGCTGACCGATGCATGTTTCAGCGCCGGACAACGGTGCGTGTCGGTGACTAGAACAACATAAACGCCCTGCTGTTGCGCGAGTGCAGCCGCTTGAATAGCGCGTTCCGAAAATGGCGGCTTTGTCACGATTATTAATGCATCGCGTTCATCCAAGCCAGCCATCCCGCCGCCCAAAGATGCGCCCATGCGGCTCGCCATCATCCAGTTGTCCACACAGAAGCTTGCCATATAGGACAGGTATTCCACGACCCCTGTCGACCCTAGTGCCCCCAACAGCATCACTTTGCGTGCAGCAGCCACTCGATCCACGGCACCTTCAAGTGCCCTGCGATCCAGACTGTCCATGAACGTCTGCAAGTTGGATTGGCACGCCGCGAGATGAGCATCCACGAAACTTGCGCGCCCTTCCCGATGTTGGCTGTGCAGCCTTTCCGCACGTTCAGCAAAGTTGTTCACACTTCGCCCGATCTTCGTGCGCATCTCTTCGCGAAGTTCTTCGAAGTCTGCGTAATCCAAAGCGCGGGCCAAGCGCGAAAACGCTGCAGGTGAAACACCACTTTCACGAGACACAGTTCGCAGAGTTCGCGAAGCGACATCCACCGGGTTATTGGCAAGATAGTCTGCCGCCTGGCGAAGCGTATAGCTCAGATCGCCGTATCGATCGGAAAGCCGTGTTTCAAATGTCGAATCCAAATGGACCCCCTCAGGACATGCCGAAAGTGTTTCTATTGTTTCAGTCATTGTCAATGAATGGATCATCTGTTTCAGTCGCTGCACCCAATGAACGCCACTGGATCAGCCATGTCGCATGTTTTTTCGCGGAATTCGAATACCACCCTACCTGTCGCAGTGCGCGGCGAAGGAATATATCTCTATGATTCAAATGGGAAATCTTATCTAGACGGATCAGGAGGTGCAGCCGTTTCGTGCCTTGGTCACGCGGATAAAGATGTCATCGCTGCCATGGCTGACCAGATGAGTAAGTTGGAGTTCGCGCATACCGGTTTTTTAACATCAGAACCTGCTGAAACATTGGCCACGCGCCTCGTAGCTCACGCCCCTGAAGGGATTGAAAAAGTATACATCGTTTCAGGTGGTTCCGAGGCTGTTGAAGCGGCACTCAAACTCGCGCGTCAATACATGCTCGAAATTGGCCAGCCGGAACGAAATCGTTTCATTGCCCGTCGTCAGAGCTATCACGGGAACACTCTGGGCGCACTTGGAACGGGTGGTAACATGTGGCGACGCGCGCCCTTTGACCCGGTCATGGTGTCCGCATCCCACATCGCACCTTGCTATGCGTACCGATTCCAAGACGACGGAGAGACAGAAAACGACTATGCGCTTCGCGCGGCAAACGAGTTGGAAGATGAAATCTTGTGCCTCGGTCCTGAAACCGTCGTTGCCTTCATCGCGGAACCGGTTGTCGGTGCAACAGCGGGTGCTGTTCCCCCTGCCTCAGGCTATTTCAAACGCGTTCGCGAAATCTGTGACAAGTATGGCGTGCTTTTAATACTTGATGAGGTGATGTGCGGCATGGGCAGAACCGGCACCTTCTTTGCCTGTGAACAGGAACATGTCCGGCCTGACATCGTTGCAATCGCGAAAGGTCTGGGCGGTGGATATCAACCCATTGGTGCAATGCTATGCTCAGAGGCAATTCACGATGCTATTAAGCAAGGAAGCGGCTTCTTCCAACACGGGCACACCTATCTTGGCCACCCAATTGCCTGCGCCGCTGCAAATGCCGTTGTAAACAAGCTGACCGCAGGAGGTCTGACCAAACGTTCTGCGGAAATGGGTCGTTACTTCGAGCAGTCACTCAACGCGGAATTCGGTCAACACCAACACGTCGGCGATATCCGTGGGCGCGGCATGTTTCGCGCGTTGGAACTTGTTAAAGACAAGGACACCAAAGACCCATTTGAACCGGAAAAAGGTCTGGCAAAATCCATCAAGGCAAAGGCGATGGAGAATGGGTTAATCTGTTATCCCAACAGCGGCACAATCGATGGCAAACACGGCGATCACATCTTGCTGGCACCGCCCTACATTTGCACCGAGGCACAGATCGACGAGTTGGTCGAGAAGCTTGCGCAAAGCCTGCAAGACGTTTTGTAAACGCCTGTAAAATTTTAGTTCTGCCAAGGGAACGGTCAACTCACCGTCGTAAGTGGACGCCGAAAAATACTTCTAAAAGAGAGCTATATCGCAAGCGCAGTTCGTCAATAAACTCGTTTAAAAGCTGCGTGTGGTCAGGGTCGAACAAACAGATCACAGCGGTGGCATCAAGTGGGCACAGCGGACGAGAACTGAGGCTTGCTCTGAATCGACGCCCGGTGTCGAGACCATTCACAATGGCGTCCGATCTTGTTTGACTACGTAATCTCACCGTTCTACACCTCGCAGTGCCAGGGGCGCTGCAAAGCTGAGACGTACCCTTTGAACCTGAACCAGATAATGCTGGCGGAGGGAGGTCGCAGGTCACTCAACAATAGGTGACACGTCTCCATTTTCGTCTGCGAAAACGGAGACACTATGGCTTACCAAGACGTATTGACGCCCCTTCGCGATAAGAACCCTCTGGTGCACTGCATCACCAATTATGTCGCGATGAACGTTGCCGCGAATGTTGTTCTCGCTGCGGGCGCATCACCGGCAATGGTGCACGCTCCGGAAGAGATTGCGGATTTCACACCAGTATGCGCGGCCGTGACAATCAACATAGGAACACTTTCCACGTCTTGGGTGGCAAGCATGCTGGCGGCCGCACAATTGGCCAATGACAGTAACATACCATGGGTGTTCGACCCTGTTGCGCATTTCGTCAGTGGATATCGCAAGGCCGTCGCCCAGGATTTGCTGGCGTTACGTCCAACCATCATTCGCGGAAATGCATCCGAGATACTGGCACTTGCCGGAGAGTCCGGCGCTGGCAAAGGGGCTGACAGTGGGGATGCGGTCGAAGCTGCAAAAGGCGCAGCGCAAAACCTCGCTGAAAGATATGACGCAGTAATTGCCGTAACTGGTCCGACTGATTTCGTAACCGATGGCTCTCAGTCGGCCTGGGTTCATGGTGGCTCGCCGATCATGCCCAAGGTCACTGCTTTGGGATGCGCTCAGACCGCGCTGATGGGTGCATATGCTGCAGCAGGCCCAGCCTACCATGCAGCTGTCGGTGCTCTGTCGCATTTCAAGGTTGCAGGATCACAAGCTGCGTCTAAGGCACAAGGCCCCGGTAGCTTTCAGGCGCACTTCCTTGATGCACTGGCGGCAACGCAGCCCGCCGACTTGGCAGGGGCGGTGAGATGATACCAGACATTCGCGTGCACTTGCGGCTATATCTGGTGACCGATCCGCAGCTTTGCCACACTGCGGGCTTGGAGAACACGGTGCGACAGGCCGTGGACGGTGGCGTCACGATGGTTCAACTGCGTGACAAGCATGCGACAACCGCGGCCCGCATCGACATGGCACGCGCGTTGAGGGATGTGCTGTCGGGCACAGGCGTTCCTTTGGTCATCAACGACGACGTCGAGGCTGCGGTTGCAGCGGATGTGGATGGGGCTCATGTCGGTCAGGGCGACATATCAGCCGCTGACGCACGCGCGATGCTGGGGCCGGATAAAATACTTGGGCTCTCTTGTGAGAATGCCCAAGCCGTGCACGCGGTCAATCCCGCAGTCGTGGATTATCTCGGGCTTGGTCCTGTCTTTGGCACGACAACCAAGGCTGATCACAAGCAACCAATCGGCTTTGATGGCTTGGCGGGACTGGTCGCACAGTCTCCACTACCCAACGTCGCGATCGGCGGGCTGAAGGCAAAACACCAGCGTGCAGTTCTTGAAAGCGGCGCCGATGGGCTGGCTGTGGTTTCCGCCATTTGTGGTCAACCGGATGCGACAGCCGCTGCGCGCGCTTTCGCAGAAACGGAGGCAAAATTATGATACCCAATGTCCTGAGTATCGCGGGGTCGGATCCGTCCGGTGGCGCGGGTGTTCAAGCGGATATCAAAGCAATATCCGCAAATGGCGCATTTGCAATGGCAGCGCTGACGGCTTTGACGGCGCAAAACACACGAGGTGTCACCGGCATTCATCTCGTACCACCAGACTTCGTCATGGCTCAAATCAACGCGATCTTCACCGATATTCGAGTGGATGCCGTGAAAATTGGGATGATCGCAAATGCAGAGATCGCCCAAGCCGTTGTGACCACGCTTGACACCTGTAAGGCTCCGGTCGTCGTTGACCCTGTCATGATTGCCAAGGGCGGCGCCGAGCTTCTTCAGGCCGACGCTGTGGACGTTGTCCGGAATCAACTGTTGCCACAGGCAACGCTGTTAACCCCCAACTTGCCAGAAGCAGCGCATCTATTGGGGACCAAAACGGCGGCCACGCGGACCGAAATGGAAGCGCAAGGCCGCGCTTTGACCCGATGCGGACCGGGCGCAGTTTTGATGAAAGGTGGCCATCTTGACGGCCCCGACAGCCCCGATTGCCTCGTCACAGGCCAAGATGTCAGGTGGTTCGAAAGCCCCCGAACAAAGACCCGGAATACCCACGGGACGGGGTGCACGCTGTCTTCGGCATTGGCGGCGCAGCTGGCCAAGGGGCAAGACCTCCCCGCTGCGGTCACAGCTGCCAAAAGCTACGTCACCAGCGCCATTGCCCGTGCAGATGACCTTGCGGTCGGACACGGACACGGACCCACACACCATTTCGCGGCTTTCTACGCCGACGTGAAAGGAACTCACGCATGATACCGATTGTCATCGCAGCCGCCCTGTCGATCTGCGCAACGCCACTTTGGGCTCAAGACAAAATGACCCTTCTGCTGGACTGGTTTGTGAACCCCGACCATGGACCGGCGATCGTTGCACAAGAGAAAGGTTTCTTCGCAGACGTGGATTTGGAGGTTGAGATCATTGCCCCTGCCAATCCGTCTGATCCACCAAAGCTTGTAGCAGCTGGTCAAGCTGACATGGCGATTTCGTATCAACCTCAGCTACACCTGCAAATTCACGAAGGACTGCCTTTGCAACGCGTCGGCACACTGGTCGCAACACCGCTAAACTGCCTTTTAGTGCTTGATGAAGGTCCAATCACATCGCCTGCCGATCTCGAAGGGCGAAAGGTGGGTTTTTCCGTCGGCGGTGTAGAAGAAGCCGTCCTGGGCCATGTCTTGAACACCCATGGCTTGAGCTTGAACGATGTGGAACTGATCAATGTGAACTGGTCTTTGTCCCAGTCCTTGATGTCGGGTCAGGTAGACGCGGTTATCGGTGCCTTCCGCAATTTTGAGCTGAACCAGATGGACATCGAAGGCGTACCCGGCCGCTGCTTCTACGTCGAGGAAGAAGGGCTGCCGCCTTACGATGAACTGATCTACATCGCCAACCCGGGCACAATGAATTCTGACCAGATCCAGCGTTTCCTGGCTGCCACGGAAAAGGCAACACAATACATCATCAATCACCCAGAAGAGAGCTGGGAGATTTTTTCGGGCACGGCGCCTGAGCTGCAGGACGAACTCAACAGACGTGCGTGGGCAGACACATTGCCCCGGTTTGCCTTGCGTCCCTCGGCAGTGGATGTCGGTCGTTACGCCAATTTCGAAACTTTTTTGTTCGAAGCAGGCCTGATCCCACGCATAAATTTGGTTTCCGACATAGCCATCGACGTGATGGCGCAATGAATATGAAACCGTACGGGCAAATCTTTGTCATGTGGCGCAGCGGTTGCCCTGAACCATGGCGGGCTTACACGCATCACAGGTTCGTCGAAGGGTTGCGCGAGGGCACCCTGCCCCGCTCCGCGTTTCTAAACTATCTGATCCAGGATTACGTCTTTCTCGTCCACTTCGCTCGCGCATGGTCCCTCGGCGTCGTCAAAGCGGAAGCATTGGATGAAATGAAGGTCTGCGCGGGCACCGTCGACGCCTTGGTCAATCACGAAATGGCTTTGCACATCAAAACATGTGCAACCGAAGGGATTGATGAAGCTACGTTGTTCAACGCATCCGAGGAGTTCGAAAATCTCGCCTACACGCGTTACGTGATGGATGCCGGGCTACAGGGGGATTTTCTGGATCTGATGGCCGCATTGGCCCCTTGCTGTTTTGGCTATGGAGAGATCGGGGCGCGCTTGGCGCAAGATGCTGCCGCCGATACGCCCTATCATGACTGGATCAACACTTATGCGGGCGAGGATTATCAAACAGTCATGGCCAATGTAGGACGCATGATAGACGCTGCCGTCGCGCGCCGTTTGGGGGAAAACCCGCAACAAGCCGCTCGGTGGGAACACTTGCAGCAGCGCTTTACCACAGCCACAGAGTTGGAGGTGCGCTTTTGGGATATGGGAATGCGGGCAGCGTGACACCGACAGCCCCACCTATCCATATCAACGGCTCCTGCTCTATCGACGGCCTGCCTTTGTTTGGGCCTTTGGAAATGACACTGAACGCAGGTCAATGGACCTGTGTTCTGGGGCGCTCCGGCGTCGGAAAATCAACGCTTCTGCGCTTGACGGCAGGATTGGAGTGCGGCGGAGTTTTCCAAGGGACGATCGCCGCGTCTGACCACCACCCCGTCAACAACCGGGTGAGTTTCATGGCGCAAATGGACCTATTGCTGCCTTGGCTTACCGTACTTGAGAACACGGTTCTGGGCTCACGCCTCCGCGGAAAACAACCTGATTTTCCGCGCGCTAAGAACCTGCTCGAAAGTGTCGGTCTTGCCGACCACCTCATAAAGAAACCCAGGGAACTGTCGGGTGGGATGCGCCAGCGTAACGCGCTTGCCCGTACACTAATGGAAGACCGACCCATCGTTTTGCTGGACGAGCCGTTCTCGGCTCTTGACGCCAGTAGCCGCGCCGAAATGCAGGAACTGGCTGCCGAGGTGCTGGTTGGGAAGACAGTGCTTCTTGTCACCCACGACCCGACGGAGGCGGTGCGCCTGGGTCATCAGATCATTGTTCTTGGGCGAACATCAGTGCAAAAATGGCCTGTGCCCGCCAATCCACCGGTCCGCGACTCCTTTGCGCCAGATACTATCACTTGCCAGAGTGATCTTCTCTCCGTCTTGCGGGGGCTAAAGTGAGCAGGCTGGGTTACACGATTGGTGCCTCTGCCCTCGGACTGCTTTTATGGCAAGGAGTGGTTTGGGTCACTGACGTTCCTAAATTCATCCTGCCGCCGCCATCCAGAGTCGCTGCCGCCGCCTGGGACAATCGCATTTTGCTGATGGAACATGCCAGCATCACGCTGACCGAAGTTCTATTGGGCCTGTTGATTGGCTCATGTTTGGGAGCATTCACCGCAATCCAACTGGCACTTTTTCCCCGGCTGCACCGGTTGTTCATGCCGCTCCTGGTATTCACGCAGGCCGTTCCTGTGTTTGCTCTCGCCCCCATTCTGACACTGTGGTTTGGGTACGGCATCGCTTCAAAGGTCGTGATGGCAATCCTCATCATATACTTTCCGGTCACCAGCGCATTTTATGATGGGCTAACCCGCATTCCATCAGACGTGTTGGACCTGGCACAAACCATGGGCGCGACCGAAAGGCAGATCATGCAGAGGATCAGGATTCCGTACGCTCTTCCGTCGTTGGGAACCGGGCTGACCCTTGCCGCTGTCTACGCTCCAATCGGCGCAGTCATTGGTGAATGGGTGGGTGCTTCGAAAGGTCTCGGATATCTAATGTTATTGGCGAACGGGCGAGCAAAGACAGACCTGATGTTTGCGAGCTTGATCGTCTTGGCCGTGATGACAGCCACGCTGCACTTTGGCGTGACAAAAGCGTCAGCGCGATTGCATCAGAACTAAATGTCGCGCCAGCACCATCAAAGCCACCACTGCTCGTAATTTGGAACTCGGTGTTAAAGTCCGAAACTGGTCGCCCTTTGTTGCCGATGGATTTTACCGCTTTAAACTGGCGACAAGTTGATGAAATTTCTCACCTTGGATAGCAACGTGACTGCGTAGCGCTGACGCGACCTTGTCTGCGTTACCCTCTTGCAGCGCCATCAGTATCTCGGAGTGTTCACTCATGGATTGCTCTAGCCTGCCTCGAAACCGAAGCTGGATCCTACGATATGCCTTAAGGCGGTTTTGAAGTTGAAGCGCTTGTTTTTCGAGAAAGCTGTTCGTCGAGGCACGATAGATGATTTGGTGGAATGTTTCGTTCTCTGAATAATAGCGGTCGGGATCAGAGCCTTGAGTGGCTTCCTGGCATCGCTCATTTGCAGCCGTCAGCGCATCAAGATCTTGATCCGTCATGCGCATGGCGGCCAGACGCCCGCACACCGCTTCGATCTCGGCCATGGTTTCGAACATCTCCATCAGCTCGACAGGACCAGGTTGACGGATGAACACACCCCGACGAGGCACCTGTTCAGCCAGCCCAGACGTCACCAAAACCTGCAAAGCTTCGCGGATGGGCGTCCGCGATACGTGAAACTGTTCCGCCAACCGCAGTTCATCCAGTCGTTCGCCATCGCGAAATTCCCCTGAGAAAACAAGTTGCTCAAGGGATGCTGCAATCTGATCTGCGCGCCTGATATCCATAAAGGAGGTGTACCATTCGCCCCCTCAAATGCAACTGCCTTAATATTGTATACAAGAAAGTTGACTTGTTATGCACGGTGTGGAAGCGTTGAAGTGCAGTTTCAACGCACGAACGTTGATTCACGCCTAGGGAGGACAACATGAAATTCAAATCACTCACAGCCGCAGCCATTGCGACGTGCGTCGCTGCCACGTCGACCGTAGGCGCGGAAACACTTCGTCTATCGCATCAATGGTCCAACAAAGACGTACGCCATCAAGTGGCCCAGATGGTCGCCGACGAAGTGGCAGCCGCTGACGTTGATCTCGAAATCCAGATATTTGGCTCAAAATCGCTATTCAAACCACGTGAGCAATATCGACCGCTAAGCCGCGGCCAGTTGGACATGACCGTGCTACCGCTCAGCTATGCCGGTGGCCAACAACCCGCTTACAACCTGACGCTTATGCCCGGCATGGTTAAGAACCACGACCACGCCGCGCGTCTTAGTGAGTCGCCTTTCATGGAGGCACTGGAAGAGAAGATGGCCGATGATGACGTGATGGTTCTGGTTCACGGCTATCTGGCCGGTGGGTTTGTCGGTAAGGACAAGTGCATCACAAAGCCGGAAGACGTGCAGGGGCTGCAGACACGTGCGGCAGGCAAGGCTTTTGAACAAATGCTGGCCGGGGCCGGGGCATCCATTGCGTCCATGGCCTCGTCCGAAATCTACAACGCGATGCAGACGGGTGTTCTGACCGCCGCAAATACGTCGTCATCGTCGTTTGTGTCCTACCGCATCTATGAACAGGTCAGTTGCTATACACCAGCCGGCGATGTTGCTCTGTGGTTCATGTATCAACCTTTGCTCATGAACAAATCGCGCTTCGATGCGCTGACACCTGAGCAACAACAAGCGCTGCTTGGCGCATCGGCCAAGGCGCAGGCCTTCTACCTTGAGGAAGCCAAGAAGCAGGATGCAGCATCGGAGCAAGTGTTCCGAGACGCTGGCGTAGAAATCGCACAGATGTCAGCCGAAGATTTCGAAGCTTGGCGCGCTCTGGCTCAGGAAACATCCTATGCCAAGTTCGTGTCCGAAGTCGAAGGCGGTCAAGAGCTTTTGGATATGGCGCTGGCCGTAGACTAACACCTTTCCAAGGGGCCGCCTGAACCGGCGGCCCCTCCCCAACATTTCTTTCCAAGGACTTCATGATGGCGGATCAAAGCTCCGCCGCGATTGCACGCACCGGTAACAATCCGTTTCTGCGCTTCGTGGCTGCACTATCCACACTGGCAGGCTGGTGTTCTGCAGCGATGATTGTTGCAGCTGTTGCAATAACTTGCCAAATGATCTTCATCCGTTTCGTTCTGAATGGATCGACCATCTGGCAAACAGAGGCCGTCATCTATCTCGCCATCGGCGCGACATTAATCGGGCTGCCTTATGTCCAGCGCCTGCGCGGGCACGTGAACGTGGATCTTGTGCCATTGGCCTTGAGCAAACGTTTGCGCTTTGTCCTTGCCGTTTTCACTCTTTCGCTGTCCATCATCATGGTGTCGATCATGCTCTGGTACAGTTATGAATTCTGGCACCTGACATGGGAACGGAACTGGCGTTCGGACACGGTGTGGGGGGTCCGCCTGTGGATACCTTACCTTGCGCTGCCAATGGGTTTTGGCTTGTTCCTGCTGCAACTGATTGCCGACATGGTCGCCATGCTGCTCTGGATCGAGAAGCCGTTCGGCCTGGAGGACGTGTGATATGGACCCGCTCACGCTTGGAGCGCTGGTTGCTGTTTGCACAATCTTGGTCTTGTTCTCGGGCGTTTCGGTCGCTCTGGGACTGCTCATCGTCTCCACAGGCTTCATCATGGTTTTTGATGGCGTGCGTTCACTCGAACTGATGCCAGAGATCCTGTTCGGAAAGTTGGACAATTTCGCGCTTCTGTCGATCCCGATGTTCATCATCATGGGGGCATCCATCGCGTCAACGCGGGCGGGTGCCGATCTCTATGAAGCCCTTGAACGTTGGCTGACCCGCGTTCCGGGGGGGCTTGTGATCTCGAACCTCGGGGCCTGCGCCCTCTTTGCTGCTATGTCCGGGTCAAGCCCGGCCACCTGTGCCGCGATTGGCAAGATGGGTATTCCCGAGATGCGCAAGCGCGGGTATCCGGATGGTGTCGCAGCGGGTTCAATCGCAGCCGGCGGTACACTCGGCATCCTGATCCCGCCGTCGGTTACCATGATCGTTTACGGAATCGCGACTGAGCAATCCATTGGCCGCCTTTTCCTGGCGGGTGTCATCCCTGGCCTATTGCTCGTGGGACTGTTCATGGTGTGGTCTCTCTACTCGACCTGGCGGTCAGGTGATCGCGCTTTACTGGCCCATACAAACTACACATGGCGGCAAAGGTTCGAAATACTGCCGCGAGTCCTGCCGTTCATTTTCATCATCGTCGGCGTGCTCTACGCGATGTATGGCGGGGTCGCGACACCGTCTGAAACGGCAGCAGTCGGCGCGCTTTTGTGCCTGATGATTGCCATGATCATCTACAAACTGTGGAACCCCAAAGACCTGTGGATGGTGCTGCGTGACAGCACGAAAGAAAGCGTGATGATCCTATTTATCATCGCGGCCGCGGGTGTCTTTTCCTACATGCTGTCCAGCCTCTTCATCACCCAGTCCATTGCCGCTTGGATTGGGACATTGGACGTGAACCCCTGGGTGCTTATGGGAGCGGTTAACATCTTCCTTTTGATCGCCGGTTTCTTCTTGCCGCCGGTTGCCGTGATCCTGATGGCAGCACCTATTCTACTGCCCATTATTACAACAGCTGGCTTTGACCCGATCTGGTTTGCTGTGGTGCTGACCATCAACATGGAAATCGGGTTGATCTCTCCCCCCGTTGGGTTGAACCTCTATGTTATCAATGGGATTGCACCCGACATCTCGCTCAAGACGATCCTCAACGGATCACTTCCTTTTGTGGCATGTATGGTGATTGCAATCATCCTTTTGTGCATCTTCCCGGGTCTGGCCACGTGGCTACCCAACGCAGTAATGGGCACCGCGATATGAGTTACTTCGCTGATCTCATTTCCACGGTTTTCGAGCGCCGCTATGCGCGTGCCGTGTCATCTGATGCGCAAGGGCGTGCCATAACCGAATTGGCCCAAGACCTGCTGAGTGCACGCGGGGAAGTTTCCGGCAGTACGCTTGCAAGGCTAATATTGGATCAATACAGCGGCGGCGATGACCAGCTTAAGCAGGCGTTCTTTGAATTTATGATGCGCGATCTGGAAATCGATCCAGTGGATGTTGTCGAAAGCCTCAAGACCTACAAGGAAACACCTTCCAAGCGCAGCTATCGTGAATTTGTGCGCGCCAGTGAACCGAAACGGCAAGAGCTGTTGCGTCGTTTGAACCAAGTACCGGGTGGGACACGGCACCTGGTATCCATGCGCAAAGATCTCTTGCGTATGACGCGTGACGCTCCAGTGCTGGAGCCCCTTGATGTGGATTTCCAACATCTGTTTGCATCATGGTTCAACCGCGGCTTTCTGGTGCTGCGCCCCATCGACTGGGCAAGCCCCGCCGAAATCCTTGAAAAGATCATCGCGTACGAAGCTGTCCACACGATCGACAGCTGGGAAGACCTGCGCCGCCGCCTGCAACCTTCGGACCGCAGGTGTTTTGGGTTCTTTCATCCCGCGATACCGGATGAGCCTTTGATCTTCGTCGAAGTCGCGCTGACCAAGGGCATCCCGAAGTCCATTCAGAACCTTCTGGCTGATGGGCGCAATCCCATCGATGCCGAAGAGGCTGACACCGCAGTGTTCTATTCCATCTCCAATTGCCAGGATGGGCTTGCGGGCATTTCATTCGGAAATTCGTTGATCAAACAGGTGGTTGCGGACCTGTCTCGTGATCTTTCAAACCTTCAGACATTTGTAACCCTGTCGCCAATCCCCGGCCTGACAAGATGGCTGGACCGGGCTGATGCTCCGCTTTTGCAAAACGCGTCCATTGAGGTAAAGGTCGCGCATTATCTGCTAGAAGCAAAGCGCGAGGATGGACTACCCGTGGACCCGGTTGCACGCTTTCATTTGGGAAACGGTGCATCGGTACATGCGGTACATGCCGATGCGGATTTGTCCGACAATGGAATACGACAATCGTCTGGTGCCATGGTGAACTATATCTATGACCTTTCTCGCATCACAACGAACCACGAGCACTTCGTGACCCACAAAACAGTGGCAGCGTCATCCGACGTCCGCGCGCTCAGTTCAACGCTCTCAACCAACACTTAGGTAGTCAAAGCGACCGATGCCCAACCCACTCTACGACACACTGTTTGGTCAGCACCGCGCAAGCGATGCGGTGTTCCTGCATTTACCCGGAGGCCTTTCGCTAACTTACGAGGCTTTTCTGGACATCGGAGCACAGTATGCAGGGTTGATGGCCGATATGGGCCTGACGGCCGGAGATCGGGTTGCTGTTCAAACCGCCAAGTCTCCAGAAACGCTGGCTGTATACGCCGCGTGTGTACAAGCTGGTTTGGTCTTCTTACCGCTGAACACGGCCTACACCCCGGACGAGATGGCCTATTTTGTCGAAAACAGCGGCGCACGCCTGGTGCTTGTAGAGGGCAGTAAACGCAATGCTCTGGCTGCGATCGCAGAACGGTGCGGGGCGAAGCTGGAGACTCTGAATGCGGATGGTTCAGGTTCATTTGCGGACAACGCTACGCCCTACTTGAAATCTTTTGAAACCGTATCTCGCACGGGCAGCGACCTTGCAGCGCTGTTGTACACCTCCGGCACGACTGGACGGTCCAAAGGGGCCATGCTGACTCAAAGCAACTTGCTGTCCAACGCTCAGGTGCTGCAAAAGGAATGGCGTTTCACCTCACAGGATGTTTTGCTCCACGCCCTTCCAATCTTTCACACGCACGGTTTGTTCGTAGCAACCAATATCACCCTGCTGTGCGGCGGCCAGATGATCTTCTTGCCAAAATTCGATTTGGACCAGCTGATCACCCAACTGCCGAATGCAACTACAATGATGGGTGTGCCAACGTTCTACACGCGCCTTTTGGGAGACGCCCGTTTTACAAAAAACCTCACAACTCATATACGGCTGTTTGTATCCGGCAGCGCCCCACTACTAGCCGAAACACACATCCAGTTCGAAGAACGGACAGGCCATCGCATCCTCGAACGATACGGCATGACCGAAACCAACATGAACACGTCCAATCCCTATGCGGGAGAGCGCCGCGCTGGAACCGTTGGCATTCCTCTGCCTGGAGTTGAGTTGAAGATCACTGATCCCAAGAGCGGTGTGTCACTGCCGAATGGAGACATCGGCCAGATAGAAGTACGCGGTCCAAATGTCTTCCAGGGATACTGGCAGATGCCTGAAAAGACGGCCGAAGAAATGCGTGCAGACGGATTTTTCATCACTGGTGATTTGGGAACGATTGACGAGGACGGTTACGTCACAATCGTTGGGCGCAACAAAGATCTGATCATCTCGGGCGGGTACAACATCTATCCAAAGGAGATAGAGTTGATCTTGGATGAGCAGGACGGCGTTCTCGAAAGCGCCGTGATCGGGGTGCCGCACAGAGATTTTGGCGAAAGTGTCTTCGGCATTATTGTTGCGATGCCTGACCGCCAACCCGATCTCGATGCCATAGCCGCCGAAATCGGTTCTTCGCTTGCGCGCTTCAAGCAGCCAAAAAAGCTCGTCATACTTCCTGAACTTCCCCGAAACACGATGGGGAAAGTTCAGAAGAAGGCGTTGAGAGAGCAATTTGCCGATACCTTCACCAAGTGAAATGATCGGCTCACTCCCACAGCTTGGGTGAACCACTCCGGCGCCCAATAGGGCGTGAAATCTGTTTCACAATTTCGTAAGCGTGTACCCAGGTAACACGTGTTGCCCCGGGTACACTGATTAGCGACCCAGATGGTGAGAGGCCTGCAATTTGTAAACGGGCGTGTCGATCCCCTCATATCGCGCCTTCAGTTGCAGAGACAGGTACTGCGAATAGTGCCGTGACTGGTGCAGGTTTCCACCATGCAGCCAAAGGTTCTCCTGCTGTGTTGGTTTCCACATGTTACGCTGCTCCCCTTCCCAAGGACCCGGGTCTTTGGGTGTGTCGGAGCCAAGCCCCCAGCACTTGCCGACCTTGTCGGCCGTATCCTGATCAATCAGATCAGCGACCCAACCATTCATTGAGCCGTAGCCTGTCGCATAAACGATCAGATCGGCTTCGAGCTTCGTGCCATCCTCAAGCAATATCCCGTCTTCAACCACTTCGCTGACCTGGCCATGGGCAAGCTTGATCTTGCCGTCGATGATCAATTGACTGGCCCCTACGTCGATATAGTAACCGGAGCCACGACGCAGGTACTTCATGAACAAACCCGATCCGTCAGCCCCCCAATCCAGTTGGAACCCGGCCTTTTCAAGACCTGCATAGAAGTCCGCATCGACCTCCTTGATCTTGTCGTACACCGGCTTTTGGAACTCGTGCATGATCTTGTACGGCAAGGACGCAAAAATCATGTCCGCCTTCTGGGTCGTCACGCCAGCTTCGAGGGCCCGCTCTGAATAGAGATCGCCAAGGCCGATCTCCATGAGGGGATCAGATCGGACGATATGGGTTGTCGACCGCTGAACCATTGTTACGTCAACATCATTTTCCCACAATGCGGCACAGATATCATGGGCGGAGTTGTTGGACCCGATGACAACAGCTTTCTTCCCCTTGTAGGTATCGGGACCCGGATGCTTGGATGAATGATGCTGATCTCCCTTGAACTTATCCATGCCGCGGAAACTCGGGACGTTTGCCTTGCCTGACATCCCGGTGGCCATCACCAGTTGTTTGGGTCGCAATGTGATTTCTTCACCGTCACGCTCGACCACCACAGTCCATTCTTTGGAGCCTTCATCGAACTTGGCAGATTTCGCCGTGGTCTTGGTCCAATAGTTTAACTCCATGATCTTGGTGTACATCTCAAGCCAATCGCCGATCTTGTCCTTGGGCGAGAAGACAGGCCAGTTTGATGGGAACGGCAGATAAGGAAGGTGGTCGTACCAGACCGGATCATGCAGGCAGAGCGACTTGTAGCGATTGCGCCAACTGTCTCCGGGTTTGTCGTTTTTCTCGATAATGATGGTGGGCACACCAAGCTGACGCAGCCGTGCACCAAGCGCAATTCCACCCTGCCCGCCTCCGACGATCACGGTGTAGGGCTGGACAGAATGGCCGAGTTCGGCAATCTCCTGGTCTCGTTCTTCGCGCCAGGATTTCCGACCTTTTCCCACACCATGCTTGGCACCTAGTGGTCTTTCATAGCCAAGCGGCTCTTCGTGACCTTTCAACTCTGTCATTGACGTGAGCAGCGTCCAGATCAATCCGTCTTTCAAACGGATAAGGCCATAGCCTCGTGACACATCGGTTTCGAACGTAATCCATGCGGTGACAATGCCGCCTTCTTCCGTGACGACCTCGCCATCTGCAACTTGCCAACCTTTAGGTTTGATTGCTGAAAGCTGAGCTTGCAGCATGTCGCGGATCGCGTCCTGCCCCTCCATCGTGCGAATGTTCCACGTAAACGAGACAAGATCGCGCCAATAACAATCGGCCTGAAACATGGAAACGGCCTCATCCACCCGTCCGTTTTCCAAGGCATCACCGAACCGGTTCAGCGTGTCCTCGACTTGATCACTATGTAATGTATCCAGCATGAAATGATCCTCCTTCCAGTGTTTGAAGGCGATCATTGCTGGGGGTGTAGGAGAGGCCCATCCAAAGAGTGCTATCGCGCTGCGTCGCAGCGCAAATTGGGGTGAAATTGTGATGCAACGCCACACCCTGTGGCATCAAGGGCGTCTGATCCCGGCGCGTTTCATCTGTCTGTGGATCGTTGTTCTGTCCACGCCGCGCAAACGCGCTGCACGCGATATGTTCCATCCGCATTCGTCCAAACAGCGTTCAAGGTCTGCAATCCATCCCGCCGCAGAGTCAGCTTGCGGCTTTGTCACAGGCTTTGGGATGTGTTCAATGTCAATGAAACCATCGTCACTCAGAGCCATTGAGACACGCAGCGTGTTCTTCAGCTCTCTAATGTTTCCCGGCCAATTGCGGTTTCTGAGATGGGATCGAGCGCCGTCCGACATCGTGAATGTCTTTGGCGCCGCGATACCAGTCAGCCGCATGATCTTGTCGACAAGACCGTCAATGTCCGTACGGTCATCAAGGTCCGGAAGATCGAGACACGCCCCACCCAATCGAAATATCAAGTCGTCGCGCATATCGCATTCGGACAGTGTTACAGTGCTTGCTGAGATAATTTTGGCTTTGATGGCAATTGGGTTGGCGCCGCTTGTGGGCCGTATTCCATCGTCCGTGAGCGCACGGGCCAGACGCGCCTGAACGGTTGCCGGCATTTCATCTGCCGCATCGAGAAACAGCACACCATCCCGTGCGCGAGCAACAAGACCGCCATCACCGTTGTTGTCCCCAAAAAGAATAGTTTCCAAATGGCGCCCTGGGAAATCTGCGCATTGAACGACGACAAATGGAGCACGCTCATCACGTTTTTTGTGAATGGCGCGAGCCAGTCGCTCTTTTCCAGTTCCGCTCGAACCTGTAATCCAGATCGGCACGTCATTCGCTGCCAAGCGCTCTGCTTTGCTCAGCATCTGTTCAACCTCGGGGTCGCCACAATGCAAAGCCGCAAATGCATTCGACAGTTTTGCGGACAAAGGGAGTTTGCGGAGGCGGGTCGCAGGCTGAGGAGCTATTGCATGTGCATAGACGACATCACCCGATTTAAGGAACACACATCGTTCCCGTGTGAGACGGCTTCTGGAGAACGTGGGAAGGTCATCTATTTCAAGATCCAGAAATGAATTCAGTGACTTTCCAACGACCGCACTGCCCACAGGGCCGGACAAAATGCGTTGAGCCTGTCGCGTAGCACCAATGATCGTTCCAGAATTATCGATGGCCAGTGCACCATCTGGGTCCACATCCACAAACTCCGGTCGTCGAGAAAAACGCAGTACCCAATTCGTTCTCATTTCGGCCATCAGATTGGCAAGTTCAATGCGTCGTGCCGCTGTCTTGACCATATGCAACGCCAATGCTTGTGTCGCCTTTGGCTGTGGAGACCGCAGCAACGATACGTCCAGAACAGCAGCCAGACTGCCACTGAGATCATAAATGGGGGCAGCACTGCAACTCAGCGGAACGTGATGCAGATCAAAGTGATCTTCCTGATGAACTGTCACCGCTCGGCCAGTCGCGATGCAGGCCCCTATGCCATTGGTCCCCGATTGTGCTTCGGACCATGACGACCCGAGAAACAATCCCGACGCACGAAGATCGTCTTCAAAATTTGCGTCCCCAAAATAGTCGACGGTGACGCCTTGTGCATCCGTGAGCAACAAGACGTAATTTTGGCTTGCAACCTGCCGGAACAACTCTTCCAACCCGGACCGTGCAATTGAGGTCAATCGTTCAGCCTGCTGCTGATGATGTCGGAGTTGGCGTTCCGGCAGAATATACGCTGGCGTTGGTTTGGTTGGATCAAGCCCGTGCTGTTCGATACATCTGCGCCATGACGCAACGACAAAGTCGTCGCGTTGCACTGGGCGTTCCGACAGAGCGGCTTCAATCTCTTTGATATGTTCTACTGCAGACATCGTTTCCTCCAAAACGGTTCTGCTCTCGACCTCCGTGTCAGGATATTGTCTGTGGCGCGTTTGTCCAATGCGGCGATGCCGCCGGTGCTTTAGCGAACAGGCGGATCGACATCGCCGTGTGGCTACGGATGCGCCTCTTGTGCAGGATCACACGACATCAACCGTGATTTATGGTGTTTGCATTTCGGCGTTGAGGAAGTCGTCCGGGCTATCGACCTCTTGCAAAGCCTGTCCTTGAATACACCAAAACCGGTTGCCTACATTTCGCAAAAAGCGCCTATCATGGCTGACCAGCAGGCATGATGTCTCGTGATCGATCAGTTCGTTCTCCAACGCCTCCTGACCGTCGATATCCAGATGGTTCGTAGGCTCATCCAAGAGATAGAAATTGGGGGCTTTCAGGCGAAGCACCAACATGGTCAGCCGCGCCTTCTGCCCACCGGACAGGGCTCCAATCCTTGTATCCTGCATCTGATAGCTGACGCCCGCACCGGCCAATACCCCCCGCGCCCGTTGATCACCGATGTCGAAGTTGTGTGTCACAGCGCGCATGGGTGTATTGTCGTCTGAAAGCTGGCTGAGATGCTGATCAGAATACCCGGCGACGGCAGATGCCGCGCATCTAATTGTTGTGTCTTCACCGTCCAAAGCGCGTGCGATCATCTTGACCATTTGGGTCTTGCCCGCACCGTTCGCCCCCAACAACACGACCCGATCACCCGGCGATATCCATTTCTTTCCGGTTCTGTATAGCAACCTATTGTCTGGGGTTTTGACTACAACGTCATCAAGGGCAATCAATGCTTTGGCGTGCGTTCCGCTGTTCGATAGCTTGATGTCTCCTGCGTTTTTACCCTTATGCGCAGGTCTTGCGGCGGCTTCTATTTTGTTAGCCCGCTCGGTCAGCTGCTTTGTCTTGGTCAACAGCAGATCAGAGCCGGAATTCACACCTACATTCTTCAACTTCGCCGCCTGCTTCCGTAGCTGCTGCGCCTTGTTTAGATCATTGGCAAACCGACGCGCGTCCGCAATGTCGGCTTCTTGAAGGGCCGCGCGGGCAGCCGAAAACGGCAACGCAAAGAAGCGCGACTGCTCTGGGCGCAAGAACAGCGTGCCATTGGTCACAGCATCCAGGAATGCCCGGTCATGCGAAGTCATCAACACTGGCAAATCACTGGGCAACGCGGCCATCCAGCTCTCAAGGCCAGCGATACGCTGCAAATCCAAATGGTTGGTGGGCTCGTCCAGCAGCAACAAACCCGGCTCGTTGACCCAGGCAGCCGCAAGCATCGCCATGCGTTGCCACCCGCCACTAAGCTCTGCCAGTGATCTGTGTTGGAACTCATATGGAACGGACAAATCATTCAGCACCACGTCGACACGCCAGCTTTCATAATCAACCTGTTCAGATGGAAGCTCCGCCAATACCCAATCATACATCGTGTAGGACAACGCATGTGTTGGAAGGTCTTGCCTTACAAAGCCAATGCGCAACCCACGGGCCCGCGTGATTTCGCCGCTGGTTTGGTCAATCTCCCCGGCAAGACAGGACAGAAGTGTCGACTTTCCGCTGCCGTTTTGCGCAACCAGACCGATGCGGTTGCCTTTGGAAATTGTGAAGTTGAGGTCAGAAAAGAGCGTATTGCTCAGCGTTACTGCCAGAGCGTTTGAATGCAGGATAGCCATAGGAATCTCGGAACACGGAATGGGTGCCGCAGCGCGGCTTTGGGCAGACCGGGTGGTGAGATTACCTTTGGTCAGCCCTGCAAACGAATTTACAGGGCGACGCGGGGACCATGCTGAAGTCGACGTGTGATGCGCATGCTCAGCTTGTGCCCTCCCATTGTGACTGTGTTTCTCGGACTACGACACTAACGCCCATTCGCCCATTTGGCAAACATCTGCTTTGACATACACCGACTGACCGGCGGAAGGTATCAGACGCCAAGCAACGGCCTACTCCAACAATCGCTAACAGCCTGACTTGGCATCAAAACCGATGCGACTTACTGTGTGATAGTGCCTCATTCGACGCACCGGCATCGAGGTTGCTCATGGATATCAAAGACAAGATTATCGTCGTCACCGGTGCAGCCGGAGGTATAGGCCGTGCACTCTGTTATGCGTTTGCAAATGAGGGTGCCAAACACATCATTTGCGCTGACCGTGATATCGCAGGCTCCGAGGAAACCTCGAATAAAATCAAAGGCACAGCGGCAAAAGTTGATGTCGCAAACGAGGAACAGATCAAGTCCCTGATAGAAACAACCGAAGCGTCTGTCGGCCCGATCGACATCTTCTGCTCCAACGCAGGTGTTTTGGTCGAAGGTGGCGCAGAGGCGCCAGATGCAGACTGGCAACGTTTGTGGGATATCAACGTGATGGCGCATGTCTGGGCGGCACGGCACGTTGTGCCGCGCATGACAGAGCGTGGCGGCGGTTATCTGCTGAACACCGCTTCTGCTGCCGGTCTTCTGAACCAGATTGGATCAGCTCCATACGGTGTGACAAAGCACGCGGCCGTGGGACTTGCCGAATGGTTGGCCATCACGCATGGCGATGCCGGTATCAAGGTATCGGTCTTGTGCCCCCAAGCGGTTCGCACCGCAATGACCGAAGGTCACGAAGACCATGTAGCAGCCATAGACGGAATGCTTGAACCCGAAGATGCCGCGCGTGCCTGTGTCGACGCCATCCGGGATGAGACATTTCTGGTTCTACCGCACGCGAACGTACTCAAGTACATGCAGCTCAAGACGGGGGATTATGACCGTTGGATTGCTGGCATGCAAAAATTGAACCG
Source organism: Tateyamaria sp. LSS28 (assembly GCF_059611725.1). Classification (NCBI taxonomy): domain Bacteria; kingdom Pseudomonadati; phylum Pseudomonadota; class Alphaproteobacteria; order Rhodobacterales; family Roseobacteraceae; genus Tateyamaria; species Tateyamaria sp. LSS28. Next base: position 154,174 of record NZ_JCAPFI010000003.1, read on the forward strand.
CGCTTATAGCGGTTAACTCTTCGGCGTGATTGGACGAATAAGCCCTTCTTGCGCAACCGATGCGACCAGCGTTCCGTTCTTGTCGTAGATCATGCCGCGGTTAAAGCCCCTGCCTTTGCCTGACCACGGACTGTCCATGGTGTACAAGTGCCAGTCACAGAATTCCGCAGGCGCATGGAACCACACGGCATGATCAAGACTGGCCGCCATCACACGCCCAGTGAACCAGGTTTGTCCGTGGCGCCGCAATGCCGTCCCCAATAGGTTCAGATCCGACGCATAGGCCAGAAGGCAATGTTGCAATTGCGGACTGATCCCGCGCGCCGCAGCCATGCGGAACCAAAGGTGACTGCGGTCATCCATCGGGTCCGGCGCGAAGAAATCACGCGGCGCAACCTCTCGGATATCAATCGGACGCGGGCGCAGGAACTCTTCATGGAACTTCTCAGGTATCCGATCCACCACGGCTTCGCGCAGCGTTGTACGGTCGGACAGGTGGTCCGGACCTTCTACATCCGGCATGGGGTGTTGATGCGACCAGCCGTCCTCATCCGCGTGAAAGGACGCAGACATGTTCAGGATCTGCCGCCCATGCTGGATTGCCACGACGCGCCGCGTCGTAAAGCTTCCGCCATCCCGCGCGCGATCAACCTGATAGATCACCGGGATGGACGGATCGCCCGGACGGATAAAGTAGGCATGTAACGAATGGCACAACCGGTCCTCGACTGTGCGATAAGCTGCCGCCAATGCCTGCCCGATCACCTGACCGCCAAAAATACGCGTGGGTGTCTCGCCACCCTGCCCGGTTCCACGGAACAAATCGACTTCAAGCCGCTCTACGGCGAGAAGGTCCAACAACGTCTGATGTGCATCTGTCATGGATTTTTTCCTGTCACATCAATGCGCCATGCACCAGCGCTTTGAGTTCGGCCCGCGCCGGGTAGCTGGAGGACGGGCTGAGTTGGGTGAAGAAGACGACGCTTACATCATGTACACGGTCGACCCAGAAGAACGTAGATGCCATACCACCCCAGCTGAAATCACCAATCGACGAAGGTACGCGGCTGCGGGCCGGGTCGACAACGACCGCACCGCCAATCCCAAACCCCATGCCGTCCATCGGTTGTTCGGCAAAGCTCGCGGGGCCAAGGCTGGCGATATCTCCGGGCAAATGGTTCGACATCATGAAATCGGCCGTCGACGGTGATATCAGCCCCTGCCCTCGGTTCCGCAAGCATTCGGCGAACGACATGTAATCGTCGATTGTCCCGACCAGGCCGCCGCCGCCACTGAAACAGGTGGTGCGCCGGAACGGAGAGTTTGCAGCAGCATCAAAAAGCCTGAGCGAACTGTCACCGTTTGTAGCAGCGTTCAAGTCCATGGCATCCCAGGCCAGCGGAGTATACAGGCTGGCAAAACGGTCAAGCGTTCCATCCGAAACCGAGAACCAGGTGTCCCCCATACCCAGTGGGTCCAGCACCCGTTCGCGAAAGACTTGATCAAGCGCCTGGCCGGTGACCACCTCGATCACTCGGCCAATCACATCGATACCAACCGAATACTCCCAACGCTGCCCGGGTTCAAAAGCCAGCGGCAGTCCGGCAAGTTCGTCACATTGTTCGGCCAACGTGCCCGCTGCGGGTTTAAACAGCAAATCCTGCTCTGCCATCGCCTCTGGCAGAACACCCGGATTGAATGGGTAACTCAAACCAGATCGATGAGTGAGCAAGTGGTGCAAAGTGGGGGTGACACAGGGTTTGGTTTGCGACAGATCAACCGCCCCGGGCCGAAGGGCACGCATATCGGAAAACGCGGGTAGAAAACGGGACAGCGGCGCATCCAGATGCAGCAAGCCTTCTTCAACCAACATCAGGAGGATCAGCGACGTGATTGGTTTGGTCATCGAATAGATGCGCGCCACAGTGTTCCGATCAAAAGCAGCCCCGGTTTCAAGATCCCGCACACCGGATTGAGCGTAACAAACTTCCTTTCCGTGCTGACGGATTAGGACAGACAAGCCTGCAAATCTCTGGTCGGATGTATAGCGATCTGCCCAATTCTGAAAACGGGCAAGGCGGCGTGAATCTAGCGTCAGTGACATATCGCCACGATACGGGGCCTTGCCGCCTTGCCAAGACAAAAGACTGGGGAATAGCCTGAAACCAAGGGAGGATCTCAATGCTCAAGCTTTACTTTGCACCGCGCAGCCGGGCGATACGTGTGGCATGGCTGCTGGAGGAGATGGGCCTCGATTATGAGCTTGTGTCCTACGCACTCGGTGATCCTTCCATGCGCAGCCCTGAATACCGCGCTGACATTCATCCCATGGGCCGCGTGCCGGTGCTGGTTGATGGCGATGTGCAGATCATGGAAAGCGGCGCGATCCTTGAATACCTGCTCACACGCCATGGCGACGGTCGATTTCGACCGGCTGAGAGCAGCGCAGATTATCCCACCTATTTGCAATGGCTGCATTACTCTGAGGGGATGCTGATGCCGCAGGTGAACAGTTACATGGTCGAAACATTCTTCTTGCCGCCCGAACGGCAGTCCAAAATCCATGCCAAACGCGCGAAAAAGCTGCTTGGACAGATGTTGGTGCCCGTCGATGCCGCTCTGGACAGTCGGGACTATCTGGCTGGTGACTTTTCTGCAGCTGACATCATGACAGGATCGGCGGCGATTACTGCAAAAGGTATTGGCATCGACATGTCTCAGATGCCGCAGTTGGCTCAGTACGTTGATCGACTGACGACACGGTCAGCGTACAAAAAGGCCGCTGCACTTTAGTCCGAAGGCAGCGACGCTACATCGACATTCTGGGGTCGCTACGTCCGCCCGGCTGCCGCCCCCGTTGATATTTTCGCTCAGAAGATAGTCAGACTTCCAACCACTCCTTACGGATGTCATCACGTGCTTTCAATTCTGCGGGTGTGCCTTCAAACACGACCTGCCCATGTCCCATGACATAGACGCGGTGCGCGATATCCAAGGCGATGGACAGTTTTTGTTCGACAAGCAGTGTTGCAATCCCTCGTGCCGCAATCTCCTGCAGCAGTTGTGCGACCCGTTGCACCATTTGCGGCGATAGACCTTCCGTCGGTTCGTCAATCATCACGAGGTCCGGATCGCCCATCAATGTCCGACACATGGTCAGCATCTGCTGCTCGCCACCTGACAGCACAGATGCCTCGACATCAGCCCGGTGTGCAAGGTTTTCGAACATGTCGAACATGTCCTGCATCGACCAACGTCCCTGCCCATCCTTTTGACCGGGTTTGAGGCCCAAGATCAGGTTCTGACGGGTTGTGAGCCCCGGAAAGATATCCCGGTTTTCGGGCACGTACCCAATCCCGAGATTGGCAACCTCGTAGGCTTTCTTGCCCGCAATCTCCTGCCCGCGGAACTTCACCGAACCATGCGGTTCCACTTCCCCCATCACAGCCTTGCACGTGGTCGAGCGCCCCACCCCGTTTCGGCCCAGCAGCGCAACAATCTCTCCCTCGGCGATCTGGATATTAACGCCCTGGAGGATATGGGACTTGCCGTAATAGGCATGCAGGTCAGCAACATCGAGCATCAGTGCGTCTCCAATGCTTCGCCAAGGTACGCTTCCTGAACCTTGGTGTTTGCGCGAACGGCTTCAGGTGTGCCGGTCGCGATGATTTCGCCGTAGACCAATACCGATATCTGATCTGCAAGGCCAAAGACGACGCCCATATCATGCTCAACCATGATCAATGTCTTCCCCGTTGTCACGGTGCGGATCAAATCGACGATGTAGTCGGTTTCCGAATGGCTCATCCCGGCGGTGGGTTCGTCCAGCATAATCACATCTGCACCACCGGCTATCGTAATTCCGATCTCCAACGCGCGTTGCTCGGCGTAGCTGAGCACACCCGCGGGCAGATCGCGGCGGGCCGTCAGGTTGATCTGGTCGAGGATTTCATCGGTCCCTTCCGTCAGTGCGCGGGAGCGCCCAACCATGGACCAGAAGTTATAGCGGTATCCCATGGACCACAGCAACGAACAGCGAACATTTTCAAACACTGTCATCTTGGGGAAGATGTTAGTGATCTGAAAACTGCGGGACAGACCCATACGGTTGATCTCGAAGGGCGCCTTGCCAGCGAGGTCCTGACCGTGAAGGCGGATGGCGCCCTCGGTCTGGGGAAAACGACCAGTGATCAAGTTGAACAGGGTCGACTTGCCCGCGCCGTTAGGTCCGATGATCGCGTGTCGTTCACCCTTGCCGATGCTGAGGTCCACACCGCGAATGATCTCGGTTTGGCCAAAGGACTTCTTGAGTCCGTCTAGTTCCAGCGCGGCGCTCATCGTGGGGCTCCGTCGGGAGTGTTGGCATCATTCCACGCCTCGGCCAGTGCGGGTGCCGTGGCGCGCACGATGCCAAAGCCGATCAGAGTGACAGCGATCGCGACAATCCAAGGCAGCATGGTGTGACTGTCGAATGTGATCCAATAAAGGGTCATGCTATGATCGCCCGCACTTGCATGACGCAGATGGAACGTCATCTCGATCAGCGCGGCGGCCCCCAAGCATCCAACGGCACCAGCCCCTAGCGTCTTGAGGTAGGGTATGCCTAGCCGACCCAGCTTGCCAAGGCGCATGGCTGGCACATGCATCATGATCAGCCCTGCGAGCCCACCGGGAAAAAACATCACCGTCACGACAAAGACGATGCCAAGATAAAACCCCCACAGTTCGGTTTGCAGGCTCAGCACGGTCTGCACCAAGGTGAACACTATGGCGCCCAGAATAGGTCCAAAGAAGAAACCGACACCGCCCAAGAAGGTGGCAAGCAGGATGAGCCCGGACTGCGTGGTGTTCAAGTTTTCTTCGGTCAATATCTCGTAGTTGACGGCAAAAAGCGCGCCCGCGACCCCTGCGAAAAAACCGGATGCGACAAAGGAAAAGAAGCGGACCCAGCGCGCGGAATAGCCCAGAAATTCGGCCCGCTCGGGGTTGTCGCGTACGGCGTTCGCCATACGGCCGAGCGGAGTGCGGGAGTAAAGATACATCAATGCAGCAGATATCAAGAGCCATGCAGCGATCAGGTAGTAGACCTCAATCTGTTGCAAAAATTCGACACCGAAGAACGGCATGCCGTAAGTGCGGTCGCCCGATATCCCCTCTTCGCCACCGAAAAAGGCGACGATGATGACGGAACAGGCCGCTATCAGCTCACCCACGCCAAGGGAGATCATGGCAAAGACTGTGCCCGCCTTGCGGGTTGAAAAGCTTCCGACGATGGTCGCCAGTCCCATCCCCATGAGCCCGCCAAAGATAGGCAGAAGGGGCAGCGGGATACCGGCAAAGAAGTCATCCATGTTCATGATGTGAACACAGGCGAACCCACCGACACCGGCGTAGACTGCGTGACCGAAGGACAGCATGCCGCCCTGCCCCAGCAGCATGTTGTATGCCAGCGCAAAGATGATCGTGATGGCCATCTGGTTCATGATGGTTATGGCAGAATTGGCCGTAAAAATGAACGGCAGAACCATCAGCAATACTGCTGCGATCCCCCACGGCACCAGTGGGATGACCATGGAGCCGGCGCGCATCCGTTGTGCTGGTTTTGACGGGTCTGAGGTGAACTGATCTGTCATGCGTCACGCTTTCCGAACAGGCCATAAGGACGGAAAATCAGGATCAAAACCATAAGGATGTAGGGCAGGATGTCCGCAATCTGCGGGCTGGTGATCGACCATAAATCACGCCACGCGCTGTCCCAGATCGGTTCGGGTTTGGTAAAGCCTGCCCATGTGAGCAGGTCTTCCATCCGCAGATTGTAAGCTTTGGAAAAGGTGGTGATCCAACCGATGAGCAAAGAAGCGACAAGCGCGCCCCAAAGCGAGCCCAGCCCGCCAATGACGATTGTGACGAAGACGATTGAGCCAAGGACAAAGGCCATACCCGGGAATGTGCCCAGCACGGGCCCAGCGATGACGCCAGCCACACCAGCCAGCGCCGTACCGACGCCAAACACACCCATGAAGATCAACGGCACATTGTGCCCCAAAGCCTCGACCGTTTTGGGATATGTCAGGGCAGCCTGGATAATCATGCCAACGCGTGTCCGCGTCAGGACGTAAAGCAATCCAATGAAGATCGCGATCGAAATGAAGATCATGAAGATCTTGTAGGCAGGGATGGAATTGCCCGCGATGGAGAACGCGGTGAATTGCAGGATTTCGGGCGTGGCATAGGGCATCTGGTTCTTGCCCCAGATGAACTGAACCACCTCTTCGATCAGCAACGCGAGTCCGAAGGTAAAGATCAGCTCTGGCACGTGGCCATATTGGTGCACACGCCTAAGCCCATAGCGTTCCACACCTGCTCCGAGCACACCAACAACAAGCGGCGCGATGAGCAAGCCCATCCAGAAACCGATATACAGACTGATCTGGAAGGCGAAATATGCGCCCAGCATGTAGAAACTGGCATGGGCAAAGTTGAGCACGCCCATCATGGAAAAGATCAGCGTCAGACCAGCCGACAGCATGAAAAGCAGCAGGCCGGTCACAAGTCCATCGATCAGATTGACGAGGATAAGGTCCATATCAGGCGTGATCCCAATGCCGCTTGCGCGACGCGATTTCTGTTTGAGTTTGAGGGGTTCCACCCCTCAAACTCCCCGTGGTATTTTTGGTCAGAAGAAAATGCGGGGCCAACGAAACGCGGCCCCACTGGATCAAGTTACGGGCGGCGCATCTTGCAGCTTGTGGGGCTGTCGGCCGCGGCCATCTCGACCGTTTTTACCACCTTTACGCCGAAGCCGGAATTGTCGTGGTCGTACACCACGTCATCGGTATGCTCCATAATGTGGACGTTCTGGATCAGCTGGTGATCGCTTTCGCGCATCATCAAATTGCCGCCCCAAAGGCTCTCGTGCTCCATTCCGGCAAGTGCATAGGCCACCGGCACAACGTCATCAGCGCTACCAGCCTCATTGATTGCCTTCGCCAGCATCTCGATGACGTTGGTGATACGGGCCTGGCTCAAATTGCCGTCAGGGTACTTGGCCTTGAACGCTTGAATATACTCTGAAGCGCGGTCATTTGGCGGCGGATTCAATTGCCCTTCGGCGACAAGCCGTAGGCTTCCGACCCCCGCATCTCCGAAAGCTGCGGTGATCCCGTCGGCGGCCGCGTAGTAGGTATATATCGGTCCAGTGAACCCGTTCTCCAGCACGGATTTGCCAAGCCCCACCATGTCAGCACCCCAGTTGCCCGTGATGACCGCATCCGCCTCGGAGGCAACGATCTTGCGGCTGTATGGGGTGAAGTCCTTGACCTTACCGATGGGGTGCAGCTCGTTCCCGACAATTTCGATTTCCGGGGCCTTTTCGCCCAGATACTTTACAGCAGCAGCCGCAACGGCTTTGCCGAAGCTGTAGTCCTGACCAATGATGTAAACTTTTTCAATCGCATCGTTGCTGACTATACTGTCAGTCAGCGCGTCCATCTTGATGTCCGCATTAGCGTCGAAGCGGAAATGCCAGAAGTTGCATTTGTCGTTTGTCAGCGCTGGATCAACCGCTGAATAGTTCAGGAACAAAACCCTGTCGTCCGGATTGCGGCGGTTGTGCTTGTTGATCGCTTCCGTGAGCGCATTGGCGACGCCCGACGAATTGCCCTGTGCGATGTAGCGAATGCCCTGATCAATCGCGACCTGCAACTGGATCAGTGATTCCTTGGGGCTGATCTTGTTATCAAAGGCGACAATCTCGAACATGTCGCCATCCAGGACGCCGCCGTTCTTGTTCACCAATTCTTCGGCAGCGAACTCATATTGGTGCAGGCCGTTGGTGCCTGTCCCGGCGAAGGGGCCGGACAAAGGGTCAATGAAAGCGATTTTGATCGTGTCAGCACCAGCTGCAAACGTGCTGGCGGCCAAAGTAAGGGCAGTGGTCAACCCAAGCATTGTGGTAGTGCGCATGATGTTCCTCCCTAGGACGCGGACCGCCAGGGCGGCCTCTTTCGGGCCAGTTTACGAGGCGGGATAGATCCAGCGTTGCACAGGTACAGGATAAGTCAAGCGTCTAGGTTGAATCCGGGCGCGCGATTGCCACACGTTAATAATTCTTAATGTATAGCTTTATAAAAGCGCGATAAGGCTATGTTATTGATCACTTTCTAGGGCTTTCAATCCGTTGTCAGCAAACACAGGAACAAACGCGCCCAGTTGCATGGCCCGTTCCGGGTTGGACGCATTTCCGTCAATGGCTCGTTTCAGCACCCCCTGAATGATCGCCCCCATGCGAAAAAAACAAAACGCGACGTAGAAACCGAACCGGTCGACGCGATCCAAACCCCGTCTTTCGCAATATGCCCCAACAAATTCTGCATCAGACGGCAGCCCCAAACTGGCGCGATCTACGCCCATCAATCCGCGGCCCTGCGGTCCAGCGGGCAACTGCCATTGCATGATGACCGATGCCAGATCTGCATAAGGGTGGCCGATTGTGCTTAACTCCCAATCCAGCACCGCCAGACAACGCGTGCCCTCGGTTTCGAAGATCATGTTGTCGATGCGATAGTCACCGTGCACCAGCGTACGCTGGCCATCATCTTCGGGCATGTCAGCCTCAAGTCGCTCAATCAAGCTGTTCATCGACGGGATATTCTGGGTTTCGGATGCGCGATACTGCTTTGTCCAGCGCCCAACCTGCCGCTCCAAATAGTGACCGGGCGGGCCATAATCCGACAGTCCGACCGCCTCGATATCAACCTCGTGCAGCGCGGCCAAAACGCGGTTCATATCTGTGATGATTGCCGACCGATCCTCATTGTTCACCCCGTCCATGGTCGGTTCGTTGAAGTTCCTGCCTGCGACATGATCCATCACGTAAAAGTCCGAACCGATGACGGATGGATCCTGGCATAAAACATGCATTTTCGCGACCGGCACGTCTGAACCATGTAGCGCCTTTTGCACCCGAAACTCTCGATCCACAGCATGAGCCGATTTCAAAAGTTGACCTGGAGGCTTGCGGCGCAGAACATAGTTCCCCGCATTCGTCTGCAAAAGAAAAGTTGGGTTGGATTGGCCCCCCGCGAACTTTGTCGCCTCGATGGCTTTGTCAAACCCTGGCAACTTGTCTTTGAGAAAGGAAGCCACAGCGGCTGTATCAAGCGTTTGGGTGTCCATCACAGTTTTCCTAAAGAGTCCTGCGCCAGTCGTGCCTGGGCTTCCGCATATTCGCTGGCGATCCTGTCAACAATTGCGGCTGCGGGTCCTATCGAGGTAACGGCCCCCACCCCCTGTCCAGAGCCCCAAATCGTCTTCCAGGCCTTGGGCTTTGACGACCCCGAAGAGAAGTTCATCGATGCCGCGTCTGCGGTGGGTAAGTTGTCGGGATCCATACCAGCCGCCTCAACCGAACCACGCAGGTAATTGCCCCACACCCCAGTAAACAGAGAGGAATAGACGATATCCTCAGCGCCGGCGTCCACAATCATGTCCTTGTATCCCTGCACCGCGTTTGCTTCGTCTGTCGCAATAAAAGGCGAGCCGACATAACCAAAATCGGCACCTAACGCGCGGGCCGCTAGCAATGCTTCACCCGTAGCGATGGCGCCAGATAGGGCCACTGGACCATCAAACCATTCGCGGATCTCGCGGATCAAGGCAAACGGCGATTGTTGGCCCGCGTGACCGCCCGCCCCCGCGGCGACAGCGACAAGACCATCGGCCCCCTTGTCGATCGCCTTGCGGGCAAACGTGTTGTTGATGATGTCATGCAGGACGACGCCTCCGCACGAATGCGCGGCCTCGTTCACTTCGACCCGTGCGCCCAGTGACGTGATCCAGATTGGCACTTTGTGCCGGACGCAAATCTCCAGGTCGCGCTCCAGCCGTCCGTTCGACCTGTGCACAATCTGGTTGACGGCAAAGGGGGCAGCGGGTGTGTCGGGATTGGCCTGGTTGTGGCGGTCAAGCTCTTCTGAAATCTGGGTCAGCCATGCATCCAGCAGCGGTGGCTCGCCCTCATCTTCGCGTGCATTCAGCGCAGGGAACGATCCGACAATACCTGCCTTGCATTGAGCAATCACCAGCTCGGGCACCGAAATGATGAACAATGGGGCCGCGATCATAGGAATGCGGAGGCCCTGCAACGCCGTTGGCAACTTGTCCTGCCGTGTCATTTGTTTGTCCATCGCCCAGCCTGTTGTTTCCCCAAAAGATCTCGACCACTCAAAGATGTGGTGCTCAAAGTACCTCGAACAGGCCAGCCGCGCCCATGCCGCCACCAACACACATGGTGCACACCACATGTTTGGCTCCGCGCCGCTTGCCTTCGATCAAAGCATGGCCGACCATCCGCGCACCCGACATGCCGTAGGGATGCCCGATCGAGATGGCACCGCCGTTCACATTCAACAGCTCATCCGGAATGCCAAGCGTGTCCCGGCAATACAGCACCTGAACGGCAAAGGCCTCGTTCAGCTCCCACAGACCGATGTCGTCCATCGTGACCCCATGCGCCTCAAGCAGGCGCGGCACCGCAAAGACCGGGCCAATACCCATCTCGTCCGGCTCACAACCTGCAGCCATCACACCGACACACCGACCAAGCGGGGCCAGCCCCTTCTTTTCGGCCATCGACGCTTCCATGACAACGGCGGCAGACGCACCATCCGACAACTGCGATGCATTGCCGGCCGTGATGTACTCGCCTTGTGCCACGTGAATACCATTTGAAAACACAGGTTTGAGACCCGCAACATTTTCATATGTAGTTCCGGGGCGATTGCCCTCGTCCTTGTCTAGGGTGACTTCATGCTCCGAAATCGCCTTGGTTTCCTTGTCCTGAAACTTCATCACCGTTGTGATGGGCACGATCTCGTCCGCAAACTTGCCAGCCTCTTGGGCGGCGGCGGTGCGGGCCTGGGACTGTACCGCGTAGCGGTCTTGGGCTGCGCGGCTAATGCCATACCGATCAGCGACAGTTTCTGCCGTTTCCAGCATGGTCATGTAGATTTCCGGCTTCTTCGCCTTGAGCCACGGGTCGCCATGTGCCCTCATCTCAGGGGTCTGAACCATCGACACGGATTCGACCCCACCGCCAATGACCACATCCATCCCATCGTGCACCACCTGCTTGGAGGCCGTCGCAATGGCCATCATGCCGGACGCACATTGCCGGTCCACACTCATGCCTGCCACTGTCACAGGCAGTCCGGCCCGAATGGCCGCCTGCCGCGCAATGTTGCTGGCAGTGTGCCCCTGCTGCAGCGCCGCCCCAAGGATCACGTCCTGCACTTCGCCCCCCTCAATACCAGCGCGTTTGACCGCATGTTCGATCGCGTGCGCTGAAAGGGCCTGGGGCGTCGTCGCGTTGAACGCCCCACGATACGCTTTGCCGATGGGGGTACGAGCGGTAGAGACGATGACAGCGTCGCGCATTTATCTGGTCCTTGCTTGGTTTAGGAGAATTGGACCCGGGCGCTTCCTCGGCCCCCGGAGTTTACTTGGCAAGATGAAGGAGCATTGCCCGCTACCAGTCAAGATCGACCCCTTTGGCCTTCGCTGCCCGCAACGCGTATTTGCGGGTTTGTGCAAAAGCGTTTTCCAATGGTTCGGCGCCTGAAGGATCGGTGATTTCAGACCATGCAGCGGCAACCGCCTCAGGCGTGATGTCGCCTTCGATCAACGTGCCCTGGGTTTCGGTGATTTGAGTTACCGCGAACGTACCTCCTCCCGCTGACAGGATCGTGCGGCTTGGGGCATCCCGACTGACAAGATGCAGCACACCGGGTGTGATTGTTCCTGGCTGAAGCAGATCAAGCGCCACCTGCGGCAGCAGCCCCTGGGTCATTGCGGTTGCGGCAGTGGGGGCCAGGGTGTTCACCCGGATGTCGTCCCGCGCGCCTTCAAGGTGCAGCACATTCATCAAACCAACCATACCGGCCTTGGCCGCCCCATAGTTGGACTGACCAAAATTGCCATAAAGCCCTGAACCGGACGCCGTCAGCACGATGCGCCCATATCCTTGGCTGCGCATGATCCGCCAAACCGCGTGGCAGCACTGCGCTGTTCCTATCAAGTGCACATCGATCACCTTGGCGAAGTCATCCATGTCCATCTTGGCAAAGGTCTTGTCCCGCAGAATGCCGGCGTTGTTGATCAGGATGTCGATCCGCCCCCAGCGATCCATGACCTGCGCAACCATATCACTGACAGCGCCCGCATCTGAGACGTCTGCCGCGATGGCCATGGCCTGCCCGCCCGCCGCTTCAATTTCCGAAACCACTGAAGAGGCGTCGCCCATATCATTTACAACGACACCCGCACCGCGCTCAGCCAGCCCCAGAGCATGGGAGCGGCCTAAGCCTGCTCCGGCGCCAGTCACAATAGCAACCTGATCGTCGAAGCGGATCATCCCTCCAGCGCCGCACGGAACAGGTTTGGCCCTGACATGACCTGAATGCCTCCGGATACCGGCAGGATTGCACCTGTCAAATAGGCACCGCCCTGCCCGCACAGGAATTGCATGCAACCAGCAATATCCTCATCTCGGCCGACGCGCCCCAGCGGCACATCCGCACCAACCTTGTCGCGCATATCTTCGTCAGCCGTGGCGAAAGCGGTCATCTTGCTGACAAATGGCCCCGGCGCCAGTGCGTTCACGGTCACATGGTGCCCAGCCAGTTCCTTGGCCATGATCTTGGTCATATGCAGCACCGCCGCCTTGGACGCGGCATAGGAATACGCCCCATCGCCCAGTGGCGCATCGCCCATGACCGACCCAACGTTAACCACGCGCGCCGGGTCATCGGCAGTCGCACTCTTGATCAGTATCGGCAACAGGCTTTGCGTAAGGTGAAACAGCCCCGCCACGTTGACATTCATGACCTTTTCCCACGCCTGATGTGGGAACTGTCCCATGGGTGCGCCCCAGGTGACACCGGAATTGTTCATGAGGATATGCAGCTTGTCGGTGCGCTTGGACACCTCGGCGACCAGCGCTGCAATCCCTTCTTCACTGCCGACGTCCCCTGCAAACCCTTCGGCGGAACCCTGCGCATCCATGGCGTTCAGTTCGGCCGCCACGGCCTCGCAAGCCTCACCTTTGCGACTTGCGATCAGAACACGGGCGCCCGCCATCATCAGACCGGTAGCGGCCATCCGCCCAATGCCGGTCGCACCACCGGTGACCAGAGCCACCTTTCCATCCAATGAAAAAAGGGTTTTGGGATCCATGGCTCTCTCCTCCGATCTGCGGGCTACCGTAACGTCGCCCGGTCCACGGCTTTACAGCCGCGCCTCCTCAACTGCAGGATGTGACAAAGGCAGGCACATTGCACCCCTGCCGTAACGTCATGGGTGGGAGGACCCGATATGCACGCCATGCTCAGCACCGCACCCGGTGGCCCTGAAACGCTGGAATGGACCGGACAGCCAACTCCCGAACCAAAGAAGGGAGAAGTGCGGATCGCGGTGAAGGCTGCGGGCGTCAACTTCCCCGACACATTGATCATTCGTGATCTTTATCAGGTCAAACCCCCACGCCCCTTTGCCCCCGGCGGCGAGGTGTCCGGTGTTGTCGAAGCGCTGGGTGATGGCGTGTCGCATCTGGCGGTCGGCGACCGTGTTCTGGCCATGACCGGCTTTGGTGGTTTCACCACCCACCTCTGTGCCCCCGTAACATCTTGTGTGAAAATTCCGGACGACATGCCGTTTGATGAGGCCGCGTGCTTCATTTTCACATACGGTACGTCCCACTACGCGTTGAAAAACCGAGGGGAGTTGAAGGAAGGCGAGACTCTTCTCATTCTTGGCGCGGCTGGTGGCGTTGGTGCGGCAGCCATCGAGCTTGGCAAAGCGGCAGGTGCCCGTGTGATCGCCGCTGTGAGTTCACAGGAAAAAGCGCAGTTTTGCCGCGATCTGGGCGCTGACGATGCAATCATTTACCCGCGCGAGATGGACCGCGACGCGCAAAAGGCCCTTTCGGCCGAGATCAAGAAAGTTGCAGGTTCAGAAGGTGTGCACGTGGCCTATGACGCCGTGGGAGGCGACTATGCCGAACCGGTGATCCGCTCGATGGCTTGGGGCGGCCGGTTCCTGGTCGTTGGGTTTCCGGCCGGTATTCCGGCCATCCCGTTGAATCTAGCCCTGCTAAAATCGTGTCAGATCGTCGGCGTGTTCTGGGGCGCATCAATCTATCGCGATCCCAAGGGTCATATGCAGAACATCACGGAACTCTTTGAAATGTACGGAAAAGGGAAAGTAAAGCCGCACATCTCTGCCAGTTTCCCAATGCAGGACGCGGCCAAAGCACTGGAGTTGATCGCCGACCGCAAGGTGCAAGGCAAGGTCGTGCTTACAAACGACTAGAGGTGATCCAGGTGCTGCGTTTCATTGAAACCCCGGACGATCATACGTTCGCCATGGATCACAAGGCGGCTGATCGACCCGTTGGCAGCGCCAAGGAATGCGAACGGCTCGGAACCTGTTGCCATCGCAAGAGCTGCACCGATCACGCCGCCATGGACAAATATCGCGACTCGCTGGTTCGCGTGCGCTGCCGCGACGCCCAACAAACCTCTGCGCACCCGGCCAAAAAACGCATCACGCGTCTCTGCCCCGGGAATCGGCGACCAATCCTGCGTGTCCCTGACACGTTGATAGATCGGGTCTCCCTCCGCCGCCTTGATGCGATACAAGCCACCATCCCAGTCACCAAGGTTCACCTCATGCAAATCGGGATTCTCGATCGGGGTCATATTCAAATGTTGCGCCAACGGTGCAGCCGTTTGATGTGTACGCATCAACTTCGTCACATAAAGCGCTGCAAAAATTTCACCTTTCAGACGCTCACCAACAGCCGACGCCTGCCGCTCGCCCTGCGGATGCAAAGGCGGGTCACCGCTGCCATCCTTCATCGGAAAACTCACGCCGGAACGCGCTGGCGCGCTTTCCCCATGCCGTATCAGAAACAAGTCAGCCGCTCCCTCGGGCGGCGCGTAAACGGGTTGGCGGTATTCTTTCGTCATGCCCCCTCATACACAGGAGCCATACTATGACCAACCGCCAGATTGTCGTCGCTAGCCTGCCTCAGGGTGCACTTGGCCCTGAACACTTCGAGCTACAGGAGGCGGCAATGTCCGCGCTACAGGATGGCGAAGTGCTCCTGCGCACCATCCTGATGAGCATCGACGCCGCCAACCGGTCGTGGATGCAAGGCGCAACCTACCGCGACGCGGTGAATGCGGGCGACCCAATGCCCACCTATTCAATCTGCGAGGTAATGGAGAGTAAATCGCCCCGCATCGGCCCCGGCGACATTGTCGCGGCAGAGAGTGTTTGGGCCGACCATGTCATCCGCCCTGCCCACAAGTTGCAAAAACTGCCAAAGATCCAGCCGCTCAGCCACCTGCTGAGCGTTTATGGTATTGCAGGCAAGACAGCATTCCACGGTCTGATGCAGATTGGTCAACCTTTGGCTGGCGAAACCATCGTGGTGAGCGCTGCCGCAGGATCCGTTGGTGGTTATGTTGGTCAGATCGGCAAGGCCCTTGGCTGCCGCGTCGTCGGAATCGCCGGAGGACCGGAGAAATGCGCATTTGTCACAGACAATCTCGGTTTCGACGCCTGCATCGACTACCGGGCGGGCGGCGTGTTCAAAGCCCTCAAGGCAGCTTGTCCGAATGGCATCGATGTTTATTTCGATAATGTGGGCGGAGACATTCTTGAAGCCACATTGGCCCTCATGAACGAACGTGGTCGCGTTGTATGCTGTGGCGCAATCAGCCAATATGACACGACCAATCCAACCGGCCCCCGCAACCTGCCCGGCGTTGTTGTTGTCAAACGCTTGCGTATGGAGGGGTTCATCGTCATGGACTTCGCGCGCGACGACGCCAAAGCAACACGCGCTTTGCAAGCCTGGGTCCAGCAAGGAAAGATCAAGGTCACCGAGGATATCGTCGAAGGTCTGGAAAACGCCCCCAAGGCCCTGATCGGCCTCTTGAACGGGGACAATACTGGCAAGCGCATGGTGCGAGTGGGTGCCGATCCATGAGCATCAACGCGGCGCTGGATATCCTGACGCAACAGATCGGGGCTGAGGTTGGCGTATCAAACTGGATCAAGGTCGATCAGGACATGATCGACCAGTTTGCTGTTACAACACATGATGATCAGTGGATTCATATCGACCCGGCACGGGCCAAGGGAACACCCTTTGGCAGCACAATTGCCCATGGCTTCCTGACACTCAGCTTGGCATCGCGTTTCGCATACGACTGCTTTCCTCTCATGCCCGGGCAAGTCATGGGAATAAACTACGGCTTCAATCGCCTACGATTCCTCGCCGTTGTGCGGCCCGGCAACCAGTTGCGAGGACGTTTCACACTCAACGACGTTCAAAAACGGAACGAAAGTGAACTGTTGCGCACCATGGCCCTGACGATCGACATCGATGGCTCGGAAACGCCAGCACTTGTTGCAGAATGGCTCGGATTGGCGGTCTTTGACCAATCGGCTTAACCCTGCACTGGACAGATATAGGGCAGAGTGGATAACACCGTCATAAATCTAAGGTTTTTCCCATGACTTCTGTTCTGGTCCTTAACGGTCCCAATCTGAATCTGCTCGGCACCCGTCAGCCCGAGATTTATGGCGCAACCACCCTGCGCCAGGTCGAACAGCTATGCCGCGAGTACGCTGCGAAGAATGGCTATGACGTCACATGCACCCAATCCAACCACGAAGGTGCCCTTGTTGATACCATTCACGCCGCGAAAGGAACGCATGACGGTATTGTTCTCAATGCCGGTGCCTACACCCATACGTCCATCGCATTGCACGATGCGATCCTTGGAACCGAATTGCCGGTCGTCGAACTGCACCTCAGCAATATCCACGCGCGCGAAGCATTCCGCCACAACAGCTATATTGCGCCGGTGGCCGTCGGGATGATTTGCGGCTTTGGCGTTGCGGGGTATACTCTGGCTCTGGACGCGTTGATAGGACACCTTGGGGGGCGGACTTGAAAAGCTATCTGCACAGGTTGTCAAACTGTCAAACCATAGAGGAACTGTGGGAAGCCCATTCGCGCAGGATGGCCGAATACGGGTTTGACAGATTGATCTATGGCTTCACCCGCTACCGCTCGGGCAATTCGCTGGGTGATCCCGAAGATTTCATCATCCTCACAAACCACGACCGCGCCTACACGGATACATTTCTTGGCGAACAGCATTATGTCCACGCCCCCATGGTCAACTGGGCTTTGAACAACGAAGGGGCGTGCAGCTGGGGTATCCTGGCGCAGATGCAATCCTCTGAAACGCTGAGCAAGTCAGAACAGCGCGTGCTTGAATTCAACTATTCCATGGGTGTGACTGTGGGATACACGATCAGCTTCAAGTCGGTCTCGGCCCGTTCAAAAGGTGCAATCGCCCTGACCGCGCGTGAGGGCATGACGCAGGAAGAAGTCGATGCCGTGTGGGCCCAACATGGGCGCGACATTCACCTTATGAACAATGTGGCGCACCTTAAGATTCTCACCCTGCCCTATACGGCACCCAATCGATCCCTGACCAAACGCCAGCGCGAAGCTCTGGAGTGGGTCGGCGACGGCAAAACAATGCAGGATATTGCAGTTCTGATGGGGCTGACATCGGCGACGGTGGAAAAACATCTTCGCCTTGCACGGGAGGCGCTGGCGGTGGAAACCACAGCCCAAGCCGTCCTGAAGGCGGCATTCGCAAATCAGATGTTTATCCTCGAAGCATAATGGCTCATTCCGCGCGACTGATGTATCTGAGCCATCCGCAGGTTCTGATAGATCCCGACGTACCGATCACCGAGTGGTCACTGAACGATGTAGGCCAAGCGCGGATCAACGCACTCGCCCAAATTGCTCACGATAGGCTGAAGGGCACGCACTCGGTTTTTTCCAGCCCCGAGCGCAAAGCACGTGACGCAGCACACCCACTTGCTTCTGCCTTGGGACTGGACGTCATCATCGCCGAAGACAGCTACGAAAATGACCGTTCTGCCACAGGTTACTTGCCCCCGACCGAGTTCGAAACCACTGCGGACACATTCTTTGCCAACCCCACGCAGTCAATCCGGGGCTGGGAATGCGCGCAAGATGCCCAAGATCGCATTCTGACCAGCGTGCAAAACATGGCGCGGACGGCGCCGCCCGGGGACATCCTGGTCGTAGGACACGGTGCGGTTGGCTCGCTTCTGTATTGCGCTTGCGCTAATACACCAATCAGCCGTGACCATGATCAAGGCCCCGGAGGAGGTGGCAACGTGATGGTTTTTGACCGCGCGAATCTGCAGGTCCGATCGCACTGGCAGCCTTTGGAACAAGCCTTCGAAATCTGATCAAATGCGGTCGTTCGGTCATTTTCTGTGTATGACTGCCCAAAAAAGATACAAAAACACAACTCAGAGACGAGCTGGTGAAATTTTTGACCATTGGGTAAGGAATCCCCCACTTTGCTAACACGTCGTAAATTTGGCATTGTAGGCGTGTTCCGTGAGTGGTGGCTTTAGCCAGGGAACAGCGAAACGGACCTCTCGCGATTACGAGGGCACTGCGTTTCGACCGGATCTTCCGGACCCGGCTCGCCTGTGTATTTTTCAGCAGGTGGGTCGGACTTTGTAGCGTCCACGTGTCTCATCCCCGTGGCCAAGGACGCCGACAAACGGGCGGGATTGCGACCCCAAACGCGATCTCGCCCACCTTTGCCTTCAGAGCACCAATGAATCCGTCGCTGAACGGATGGCCCGGACCATCTCTTTGTCCAAGGCGGAATGGGTCGTGCCATCCAGCACCCGCAAGGTCGCCGCCGGCCAAACTTGATCCAATTCCCACGGCGCGCGCAACGGGCAAGACGGATCAAACCGGCTGTGGATCATGGTACACGGGACGTGCGCGATGGTCCCGACATTCCGCAGCAATTGATCGTCGTCCATCCAAGCCCCATGGGCAAAATAATGCGTAACGATCCGCGCAAACCCCAGCCGAAAGGACGGGTCGGAATAACGGGACCCCGGCGTGTGAATATCTCCACCAAAGATCCCGGTCTCCCACTGGCACCACGCATCCGCGGCCGACTGCGCACGGACAGGATCTTGCAACAGCTCAGCATAGGCACGTATACGCTCCACCGTCGCCTCGGGGGCCATGCTCACCTCCGGCACGGCTGCACAAAACTCCTTGTATGCTTCGGGAAACATGTTCCCCACATCCCCATACAACCAACGCAAGTCTCGCTCCGCCGTTGTTGCCACCCCCGCCAGAACCAGCGCCCGCACGCGCGTGGGATGGGCCTGTGCATAGGCCAAGGCCAACGTCGCCCCCCATGATCCGCCAAACAGCACCCAAGCATCCACGCCCAGATGGGCACGCAGCATTTCGATGTCGGCAATCAGATGCTGTGTCGTGTTGGCGTCCAAAGCGTCCAGCGTTTCGGAGGCCAGAGGCGTTGACCGACCACAACCGCGCTGATCCAGCAGGGTCACGCGGTATCGCGACAGATCAAACAGATCATAGTGTCCCGGCTTGCAGCCAGATCCGGGCCCACCATGCAACACAAGGGCATCTGCGCCCTGCCCGGCCTGTTCAAACCACAGCCGGTGACCATCGCCCACATCCAGCATAAACATCCCCTCCAACGCAAAACGGCACGCCACAATGGGCGCGCCGTTTCACATTCAATGCAAGGGAAAGATTAGCCCTGAGCTGCTTTCGCAACCTCGGCTGCAAAGTCTTCCTTCTCGACTTCGATGCCTTCGCCCACTTCCAGACGGGCAAAGCCGGTGATGGTTGCGCCCGCTTCCTTGGCAGCCGCCTCGACCGTCAGGTCGGGGTTCACAACAAAGGACTGGTTCAGCAAGGTTGATTCGGCGACGAATTTCTTCATCCGGCCCACGATCATCTTCTCGATGACCTGCTCAGGCTTGCCGCTTTCACGTGCAATATCCATCTGAACCTGCTTTTCTTTCTCGACCACGGCAGTATCCATGTCGGCCTCGGACAAAGCTGCAGGGTTTACAGCCGCGATGTGCATCGCAACCTGCTTGCCGAACGCTTCGTCGCCGCCGTCCATGGCTACCAGAACACCGATTTTACCCATGCCGGCAGTTGCCGCGTTGTGGACATAGGACACAACTGTACCGCCGGAAATCTTGGCCATGCGGCGGACCGACATGTTCTCGCCAATAGTTGCGATCTTGTCAGTCACGACGTCTGCAACGGACTTGCCACCCATGTCGGCAGCAGCAAGTGCTTCAACACCGTCCACGCCCAAAGCGGCGGTGGCGATGCCAGAAACCATCTCCTGGAATTCAGCGTTCTTGCCAACAAAGTCAGTTTCTGAGTTCACTTCAACCGCGACGCCAGTGCCACCATCGACAACAACGGCCACCAGACCTTCGGCAGCCGTCCGGCCCGATTTCTTGGCCGCTTTCGCGAGGCCCTTGGTGCGCAGCCAGTCAACAGCGGCTTCCATGTCACCACCGGTTTCGGTCAGCGCTTTTTTCGCGTCCATCATGCCTGCGCCGGTGCTGTCGCGCAGTTCTTTCACCAATGCTGCTGTGATTGCCATCTTTTGGCTCTCCTCAAATGGGTGTGGGTTGCGGCAGGCCTTAGCCCGCCGCACATGTCAGTTGTGTGACGCTTCAGCTTTCTGCAGGCGCTTCGGCAGCAGGCGCTTCAGCAGCGGTTTCTTCTGCAGGGGCCTCTTCGGCAACAGCTTCCTCAACCGGTGCTTCTTCCATCGCACCCAGATCAACGCCGGCTGCACCCAGTTGGGCGCTCATGCCGTCAAGGGCTGCGCGCGATGCCAGATCGCAATACAGCGCAATGGCACGGGCCGCGTCATCGTTGCCGGGGATGATGTAATCCACACCATCGGGCGAGCAGTTGGTGTCGACCACAGCCACAACCGGGATACCCAGCTTATTAGCTTCCGCGACGGCCAGCGCTTCTTTCTTGACGTCGATGACGAACAGCAGATCAGGACGACCACCCATCTCGCGGATACCACCCAGCGAGGCTTGAAGTTTGCCCTGGTCACGTTCCATGCCCAGACGCTCTTTCTTCGTCAGACCTTCAAAACCGTTCTCGGACTGCTCATCGATCGACTTCAGGCGGTTGATCGATTTCGACACGGTCTGCCAGTTGGTTAGCGTGCCACCCAGCCAGCGGTGGTTCATGTAGTACTGCGCGCATTTCTCGGCTGCATCCGCAATGGGCTGTGCCGCTTGACGCTTGGTGCCAACGAACAGAACGCTGCCGCCTTTTGCGACAGTGTCGCGGACAGCTTGCAGGGCCTGATCCAGCATCGGAACAGTCTGCGTCAGGTCCATGATGTGGATGCCGTTGCGCGCGCCATAAATGAAGGGCGACATGCGCGGGTTCCAGCGCTGTGTCTGGTGACCAAAGTGTACGCCTGCTTCAAGCAGCTGACGCATGGAGAACTCGGGAAGAGCCATGTGCTTTATCCTTTTCCGGTTTTCGCCTTGCCCGGGGTATCAGCGCGGATGCGCCAACCGGTGGACATCTGGGGATGTCTCCCCCATCTGCCCGCCCCGAACTGCGGAGTTAGTGCGCGCCGATTATGCCAAGCGCTCTGAAATGGCAAGCCCCATTCGACACCATCCACGCCCGGCTGCACAATTGCGAGCACACCAGTTACAGGCGACTGGATTGGTATCGCGCGCAAGCGCGTCCTTTGGATCAAATAAGCACAAGATCTGATGCGCAAGAGCCGTCTTGCCATAGTGTGGTGCATCCCCGGTGTACGGGGGGTGTACAGGAGGTGTACGAGGGGTGACAGGCCACGCGCGCAACAAAAGGTTAAACTCCGGTCTCGTCGCTTTCCGCCTGTTCACCCGCTGCAAGCGCATGACTGGCGCGTACCGCCACCTCCGCTGCCGCCGCCAAAGCCTTGCGATCCGCAAAGTCGGACACACGCAAGGGCGCGTGATAGATCACCTCCACCCGTCCATGTCGCGGCAATGCAAGCGTTGCCAAAAGGTGTGTGCCGAATTCCATGTCACCCCACCAGCCATAGGTCCTAGCATCACGACGTTGCGGCGCATGGTACACCACCGTGACCGGCTGTACGGACAGATGTGGGCGCAGATCTTCAGCGAAGAATGACGCGAACAAAGTCGTCTTGAACGGCAAAACACGCAAACCGTCTGTACTGGTGCCTTCGGGGAAAAACAAAAGCCTTTGACCGGCCAGCAACCGCTCTTGGAACAACTCCGTTTGCACCTTGACCGCGCGTGGATCGCGAGCAATGAACAACGTGCCTGTTGCGCGGGCCAGCGTACCGATACCGGGCCATCCCGCCACTTCTGATTTCGACACGAAGTAGATACGGTCCGCCGCGTTCAGAACAAAGATGTCCAACCAGGACGAGTGGTTGGCCACGATGGCACCCTGCCCTTTCATCGGTTTGCCAGTGCGGATGTAGGACAGCCCAAGCCAGAACATGGACAAGCGGCACACCACCTGCGTGATCCAGGGCGTCCACGGGCGCGTCAACCCAAAGAACGGCCTTTCGATCAGACGCAAAGGCAGGAGCAACGCTAATCCGATGAGAATGATCAAAATGATACCCGCACCTCGCCAAAGAATGCGCAGCACCGCGGTCGGACCACGCACCACATGGTCAGGCGGCGGTGCACCGTCCCATGTCATGTTCATGAAACTGCTCCATAAATCCGCCTCTGACGGTCCGACATAGCAGCAGTGTCCATGATCAGGCACACATCTGTTGTGTTGAAGGCATGATCGACATAGGCCCCCTCCCCCACGACACCGCCAAGGCGCAGATAGGCTTTGATCAAGGCAGGCATGTCCACCATCGCCGCGCGTCTGTCTATCTGATCTTCGGGTACCAGGTTCATGGTGGCGGCGTGTGGCGCGCGAGCCGTCACACGCAGCGGTTCGGGTGCAAGGTGACGGTGATGTAGGAGTGACAGAGGTTGCGCAATGGCTCGTGGATTGGTGCCGTGGAACGACGCGACGCCAAACATGATGTCAATCTGATGCTCCGCCACGTAAGCGGCAAGACCATTCCAAAGATGATACAGCGCCGCCCCTCCGCGATAGTCTTTGTGCACGCAAGATCGACCTAGCTCCAGCAATCTCCGCCCCGTCGCGCGCAAGGGTGCCAGATCATACTCATCTTCGGAGTAGAATTGCCCCGCTGCCTCGGCCTGTTCGGCGCGCAGCATCCGGTAAACGGCAACAACCTGTCCCACCGCATCATCGTACAGAACAAGATGATCAAAAAAGGGATCGAAGCGATCACGCTCAAGGCCGGCATGATGGTCCACCATCGCGCCACCACCGCCCAGTTCGCGCACGAAAACATCGTAGCGCAAGGCCTGCGCTGCCCGGAGGTCCGCCGGGTCGTCCACAAGGCTCACACGAAATTCTGGGTCTTTGGTCAGGCTCATCGCGGGCGGTGTATCGGCATATCTTGAAAAAGGGTAGAGATTGACGACGCATGCGACGAGAGGTTGCAATGCGTTAAGGTTTTAGAAAGGATGTTCAAGCATCAAAGACCGGGATCAAAGCAATACGCGTTCCGTCGATCACCACCTTGCCCTCATTGGGAAAATTCACGGTGACCTTGGCGCCGATGTTGCTTTGGACCTGCCCAATACCCCACTCATCGTACTGGGGATGACGCACCAACATGCCGGGAGCCAGAATGGCATTCAGATCTTCCATATCCGGGCCTTTACCATTTCACTGTCTGGGGGCCGCTGATGGGCCAAAGTAACATCAACCTGGCTGCATTGATCGGCAGCCGCATCTGCCATGACCTCATATCGCCAATCGGGGCCATCAACAACGGCCTGGAGCTGCTTGGTATGTCCAGCGGGCAGACTGGACCTGAACTTGATCTTATTTCGGAAAGCGTGGGAAACGCCAGCGCACGTATCCGGTTCTTTCGCATCGCCTACGGTGCCGCAAGTGCACAGCCGCTCGGCCGGGCCGAGGTTGTGTCGATCCTATCGGACAGCATGGATGGCGGACGGCTGAAGGCCGTCTACGGGCCGCTTGACCCGCAACCGCGCTGGGCTGTGCGGATGGCCTTTCTGGCGGTACAATGTCTTGAAACGGCTCTGCCGTATGGCGGACGGATTGAAATTGCGTGCACTGATGGCACATGGGACATCACAGGCCATTCCGCCAAACAAAGTGTCGATTCATCGCTTTGGGGCCTGCTCAAAGGAGAAGGCGTCAACGAACTGGCCCCAGCCCACGTGCAATTCGCCCTGTTGCCCGAGGTGGCGGCAGACGCACAGCGCAAGATTTCGACACAACTTTTGCCGGACAGGCTGACAATCCGGTTTTAGTCCCGCACTGTTCCATCGCCACGCACCAAGTACTTGAAACTGGTGAGCTGTGCTGCACCCACCGGCCCGCGTGCATGCATCTTGCCCGTCGCGATCCCGATCTCTGCGCCCATGCCAAACTCGCCGCCGTCTGCAAACTGGGTGGAGGCGTTGTGCATCAGAATCGCGCTGTCGACTTGATCAAAAAACTTGGCAGCGGCCCCCGCATCCTCGGTCAGGATACAATCGGTGTGGTTTGAGCCATGGGTTCGGATATGCTCAATCGCTGCATCAACATCCGAAACCACGCGCGCGGCAATGTCCATATCGAGGTATTCCTTGCCCCAATCGGCGTCGGTGGCGGCCAACACTCCTTCGATCGTCTGCAACGCGACATCTGCATGAACACGCACACCCGCATCCACCAACGCGCGGACAACGCCCTGACCAATGGTCGACGCAATATCCTGATGAATTAACAAGCACTCCGCAGCCCCACAGATACCAGTGCGTCGCGTTTTTGCGTTCAAAACAACCTTGAGGACCTTCTCGAGATCCGCATCCTTGTCGATGTAGATGTGAACGATCCCTTCAAGATGAGCAAAGACAGGTACACGCGCCTCGCGCTGTACAAGACCGACAAGACCTTTGCCGCCACGTGGCACTATCACATCGATAGTGTCGGTCATGGTCAGCATTTCACTGACCGCGGCACGGTCTCGCGTCGGCACAAGCTGGATGGCATCTTCGGGCAAGTCGGCGTCGCGCAGACCCGCTTGCAACGCGGCATGGATTGCACCCGACGAATGAAAGCTCTCTGATCCGCCACGTAGGATAACAGCGTTGCCAGCTTTCAGGCACAGGGCACCTGCATCCGCCGTCACATTGGGCCGGCTTTCGTAGATAACGCCGACAACCCCTAGCGGTGTCCGAACACGTTGAATGTTCAGCCCCGTGGGCTGGGTCCATTCGGCCAGAACCTCTCCGACCGGGTCAGCCTGTTCAGCCACCGCGCGCAGACCGTCGACGATCCCTTGAATACGCTCTTCATCCAGCCGTAGGCGATCCATCATGGCATCGGACAAGCCCTTGTTCCGACCAAATTCCATGTCCAGCGCGTTCGCCGCAATAATCGCATCGCGGCTGTTCCACACATGCTCTGCCGCGCTGATCAAAGCGGCATGCTTCCGCTCGGCGCTGGCAAAGGCCAATGACGCCGCGGCAGTTTTTGCGCGGGTGCCAATATCGGCCATCAATGCAGGGATGTCGGCGAAGTCTTTCATGGGTCACGTCCTTTTTCAGGCGGTACGCCGCAGATTTCCATGCCTCCGGCGGTGGTATTTATAGTCAGAAGAAGATCACAGCGCCATATCATCGCGGTGGATCAAGGCGGCCCGTCCCGGATACCCCAGTAGCTTCTCGATCTCGGCGCTCCTGTGGCCTTTGATCTTTTGCGCTTCATCCGCTGTATAACGACTGAGACCCAGACCAAGTTGGTGTCCATCCGGCCCCGTGATCGCCACCGGGTCACCGCGGCCAAACATTCCCGAAACCGCATGAACTCCAGCAGGTAACAGACTGTTTCCTCTTGACAATGCCTGTGCAGCACCTGCGTCCAGCGTCACAGTTCCAAGCGGTTTCATGGCCGCAATCCAGCGTTTGCGTGCAACTTGCGGGTCCAGTGTGGCAGTGAACCACGTCGCGTTCGCGCCTGTTTCAAGCCCGGTAAGTGGGCGCAAGGCAGCACCATGACAGATCGCCATCGCGCATCCCGCGGCCGTCGAGGTTTTTGCCGCCATGAGCTTGGTTTTCATTCCACCCTTTGACAGCCCCGACCCGGCATCGCCAGCCATCGCTTCGATCTCGGGCGTGATATGGTCGATGAAATCATAGCGCTTCGCATCTGGATCATCGGCAGGGTTGGCGGAATAGAACCCGTCCACGTCCGACAGCAGGACAAGAACGTCCGCGCCTATGGTCGCAGCGATCTGAGCGGCCAATCGGTCATTGTCGCCAAACCGGATTTCATCGGTCGCGATCGTGTCATTCTCATTGACGATCGGCACGACATTCAAGCCAACCAAGTGCTCCAGTGTCGCCCTGGAATTCAAATAGCGGCGTCGGTCGCGGCTGTCCTCCAACGTCATCAACACCTGGGCGGTCGTGATGTCGTGCGGCGCCAAAGCTTCCTCATAAGCACGGGCAAGGCGAATCTGCCCAACCGCCGCTGCCGCCTGCGACTGTTCCAATGCAAGATCAGTGGCAGGTAGACCCAGAACCTCGCGCCCCAGCGCGATGGAGCCTGACGAAACAAGAACAACCTGTACGCCGCACGACTTCAACCAAGCCACGTCCTGCGCAAGGGCGGTGAGCCAGTCCTTACGAAGCGCGCCCGTGGTCCTGTCCACCAACAGCGCTGACCCGATCTTGACCACCAGCCGTTTGGCCGTGATCAGGGACGCCATGGCTCGACCTCTTCCTGCGGACGGTGGCGCAGACGATCCTCATCTATCTGCCCCCGCAAGGACCGCAGCACTTCGGTGACGCCGTCGCGCGCAACACTCGACATCATCATCACCGGGCCGCCGGATGCTTCTTCGAGTGCGGTACGGGCTGTGGCGCGTTCGTCTTCGTCCAACGCATCAATCTTGTTCAACACGGTCACGCGCGGCTTGTCGGCCAGATCACCGCCATAGGCCTCAAGCTCGCCAATGATGGTCTCATAATCCTCAGCCACTGTTTCCGATGTGCCATCCACCAAATGCAGCAGGACCGCACAGCGTTCAACGTGGCCCAGAAACAGATCGCCCAAGCCCCGCCCTTCAGACGCACCTTCGATCAGGCCGGGGATATCCGCAACAACAAATTCGGTGTTGTCCACGCCAACAACGCCAAGGTTGGGATGCAGCGTGGTAAACGGATAGTCTGCAATCTTGGGTCGCGCATTCGACGTGGTCGCTAGGAATGTCGACTTGCCCGCATTCGGCAAACCCAGCAAGCCCACATCCGCGATCAACTTTAGGCGCAGCCAGAGCGTACGCTCGACACCTTCTTGACCGGGGTTGGCACGACGTGGCGCCTGGTTGGTGGCAGACTTGAAATGGAGGTTGCCCCAACCACCGTTCCCACCACGCGCCAGTTCGACCCGATCACCAACATTCACCAGATCAGCGATCACCGTCTCCTGATCCTCATCGAGGATTTCTGTCCCCGCGGGGACACGTAGCAGAATGTCGTCGCCATCCTTGCCCGTGCGCTGACGCCCCATGCCTGGTTGGCCGTTCTTGGCAAAGAAGTGCTGCTGGTAGCGAAAGTCGATCAGCGTATTAAGCCCATCGACGGCCTCTGCCCAGACCGAGCCCCCGCCTCCGCCATCGCCGCCGTCCGGGCCGCCATATTCGATGTATTTTTCGCGCCGAAACGAGATGCACCCGTTTCCGCCTGCACCCGAACGGATGTAGACCTTGGTCAGATCAAGAAACTTCATGGGTGGTGTCCTAGCGCGGGGGACCAGCCCCCGCAATCAGAGTTTGCGACTATAAGTCCATGTGGGCACGGTCGCATCCCGCGCGACCGAGAACCCTTCGGCATCACCCAGATATTCGAACCCGCAATGCGTCAACACACGGGCCGAGGCCGGATTGTCCTGAAACACGCTGGCAAACATCGTGGCATTGTCCATCGGATTGGCATCCACGAGCGCCTGAACCGCATCAGATGCAAGACCGGTGTTCCAGAAATGTGGCGCGACCCAATATCCAACCTCGGACTGGTTGCGATCCATACGGGTCAAGGAGATCAGACCCATGATTTCAGCACCGCCAGACTTGAGCCCGTCCATGGCCCAGACATCTTCCTCGCGCTCATCTGCCATGGCGCGCGCCACAAAGGCTTCGGTCATGCCAGGCGGGATCGGATGTGGAATAGATTGGGTGTTGCGGGCGACGCGCAGGTCGCTCGTATACATCTCGATCAACCCCATGTCCGATCGGCGCAACGGACGCAGTACGAAGCGTTCCGTTTCGATCACATTCTGGGTCACGATTTTTTCCATCTCCACGGTCATGTCCCTCCTCCGAACAAAACAAACAGAACCGACGCGACCGTCAGGGCCGCGAGGGTATACATCAAATAAGGTTCCGCACGCGTTCCTGCGAGGGTGCGCGCGATACGATCACCGGCAAGTGTCCAAAGCGGGTGAAACAGCACCTGCGTGGCGAGCAATATTCCACCAATCGTTGCCGTTGCGATAACGGCATCCGTACCGGGAGATACAAAGCCCGTGAAACCTGCAACAATCATTGCCCACGCCTTGGGGTTCAACGGGTGCACCACAAGTCCAGCGACGAAGCCAGGCGCGGCAGCACTCGGATCGGATGCACCAAGGCGCAGTTGTGACACCTTCCACGCCAGCCAGATGATGTAGGCAGCAGATACCCATTTCAGGGTTTGGAACACCCACGGTGCCCGATCAGCCAATTCCATCAGGCCAAAACCAACAGGCCAGATGATAAGTTGCTTTCCCAGCGCGACACCGGCCACGAATGGCAAAGCCGCGCGAAAGCCGTACCGCGCACCGGTTGCCAAAAGCGCCATGTTTGCAGGCCCGGGTGTTCCGACCTGGCTGGCTGCAAAGACGGCAAAGGACATCGCCGCAACTGTCATGGCAGACGCACCAAATCGCGGTCGAGCAGGCCCATCACCAAATCATCATGCCATTCGGCATCAATCAATGCAGACTCACGTTCGCGTCCCTCGACGACAAACCCCACTTTTTTGTAGGCAGCAATGGCGCGGGCGTTGAATGCCAGCACCCGGCAACCCAACCGGTGCAATCCCATGTCATCAAACGCATGCGCCCCAAGCAGGCGCATCGCTTCAGAGCCGTAACCCTGCCCCAACGCATTGTGATCCAGAATGCCGATACCGATCAGAGCCCTTCGGTCGGCGCGATTGATCAAGTGCAGACGGATGGCGCCCAGCAGGTCACCGCCAACATCAATCACCCAAGCATGACGATCCTCTTGCTGCGCAGTAACCCATGCCTGTGCAGCATCGCGAGTGATGTCCCGCACCTGCCCCGGGTCACCGCCAAACATCTTCACGATATCCGGCGTGTTGCCCAAGGCAAAACGTGCATCGACGTCGCCAGAAACTACGTCACGAAGAACGACACGCGGACCGCGCAGTACTGGTTTGGTGGATGCCGTCATCCGATCATCTCCCACGTGCTTTGGGTCAACACCATGCGCTGCAAAACATGACAGTCGCCTGTCGCCGGGCATCTGGCCTGCGTCTGCGATGTCCGCACAAATCCCAGCTTCTGAAGCACATGGCGCGATGCCACGTTTTCCATAAAATGGCTGCTTTGCAGGTCCGAAGACGTCATCGCAAAGTGGCGATTAACCATGGCCCTGCACGCCTCGGACGCATAGCCGAGACCCCAATGGTTCTTTCCCAGCCAGTATCCAAGCTCGCCCTCGGTACCAATGCATCCGACGACCTGCTCTCCCGCACAGATAACAAAGGTGTTGCCACCGCCGACTTCAACGCGCGCAATGAAGTCATTGGCATCCGCCAGCGTATAGGGATGCGGCACGCGGGTCAGCCAGCGCGACACATCCAAGTCACCCACCAATGCGGCGAACACGGCAGCGTCCTGCATTCCGGGACGGCGCAGGGTCAGGCGGTCAGTGGTCATTAGGTCTGTCATCAGACCCTCCTCGCTGGTTGCGGGGGGCGGAAACGAAAAAGGGACCGGCGTTTCCGCCGATCCCTGATTTTGTCAAAACCTTTTGGGTACGGCTTATTCAGCAGCCTCCGCAGCTGGGAGCACGGAGATAAACGTGCGACCCTTGAGGCCTTTGTGGAAGGTGACGGCGCCATCGACGGTTGCAAAGATTGTGTGATCTTTGCCCATGCCTACGCCTTCACCCGGCCAAAACTTGGTTCCGCGCTGGCGCACGATGATGTTGCCGGGAATGGCGGCTTGGCCACCATAAAGCTTTACGCCAAGACGGCGGCCAGCGGAGTCGCGACCGTTACGGGACGAACCGCCTGCTTTTTTATGTGCCATGCGTCTCTCTCCTTAGCCTTGGGTCTTTTCTTGGGCCTGAGCGATCCAGCCTTCGCGCTCGATCCGACCTTTGAAAGACAGTTTCTCGTCCATATCAGCAACGTCCTCTGGGGTCCATGCTGCGATCTGCGCGAAGGTGGTCACACCCGCTTCGTGCAGTTTCTTCTCAAGCGCGGGACCAACACCCGACAGTTGCTTCAGATCGTCGCCACCGGCTGCGGCCTTCTTGGGCGCGGCTTTCTTGGCTTCCTTCTTGGGCTCTGCCTTGGCTTCAGCCTTTGGCGCTTCGGCTTTCGCCGCTTTCTTGGCAGGCTTGGCGGCAGCGGGTGCTGCAGCAATGCCGAACCCGGCGCCGTTCACAGCGGCCATCACGCCCGACTTGTCCGCACCAGAGGCAAGGATGTCGGTGATCTTGACCAGCGTCAGTTGCTGACGGTGACCCTTGGTGCGCTTCGAGCTGTGCTTCCGGCGACGCTTGACGAAGTTGATCGTCTTTGGGCCTTTGATCTGTTCGATGACTTCGGCTTGCACGCCTGCACCCGAAACAACGGGCGAACCGACTTGGGGCTTGTCGCCACCAACCATCAGCACTTCGTTGAATTGGACTTTGTCACCTGCGTTTGCGGCCAGTTTTTCAACGCGGAGCGTGTCGCCCGATTGAACTTTGTACTGTTTGCCGCCGGTTTTCATAACCGCGAACATTGCGTTCTTCCTTTTGTTACCGCGTCTTGTGGTCCCCGGTCTCGGGAGTTTACGGCACTTGCCACCTCAGACAGCGCGCCCATTCGGGCGATATCCATATGATCTGACAACACGAAGGCCGCCAGAATGCGCGCTTATTCAAGCATTCCTACGGCAAGTCAAGGGGCTGGCGTTACTCCCAAGAAAAAACACTTAAGCGGGACTTTGCCGATGGCGAAACGGGCAGTCACATTTCTACCCAAGATAGCAGATTGTCATTTTGAATATTTGCTCTGAAAGCGAGGCAAACACAGCATGCCTTTATATACCTTGCAGTGGGTCTACCAGCTTGATGATTTTGACACATCCGGCGGGAACATTACGCCTCCGAACGAACGCAGCGCGCAAGCGCAGGGGGATCCGCCCTTTAGCATCCGGTTGGATCCAAGCGCGCAGCCACTTCAGATTGTCATTGATGATGACGATCCGAATTTCAACGAAGCACCGACAGACACCAATCAGGTGTTAGCGAGTCCAGTCACGATTGATAACGTCACCTACCCGGCCGGTTCGCAGGTAGTCATCAACTATGTTCTAACCGACGACAACGGGTTTGAAGGCTTTTCAATTACGATCGGTGAGAACAATACCGGAAACAACACAACGACAGCCTTCATTTCCAACCAACCAATGGTTCCGGGCCAGCAATATATATTCACGGATGAAGGTAATATTGGCCGTAGCCCGCGACCCTACTCCGAGTTTGTTTGCTTTACACCAGGCACCCGCATCCGGGTCCCCGGCGGCACACGTCCTGTCGAAAAGCTGAAACCCGGCGACTTGGTCAGCACCATGGATCATGGCCCCCAGCCGGTGCGGTGGGTCGGAATGCGAACCGTACCTGCAATCGGTGACCGTGTGCCGGTGACAATTTCGGCGGGCATACTCGGCACACGACGTGATCTGACCGTGTCGCCAAATCACAGGATCCTGCTTGAAAGTGGTGCAACCGAATTCCTGACGGGAGAGTCGCGTCTTCTGGTCGCCGCCAAACACCTCGTGAACGGCGACACCATCCGCACCGCACCCAACGGCTTCGTCACATACGTCCACATCATGTTCGACGCACACAGGGTCGTTTGGGCAAATGGGTGCGCTGCAGAAAGCTTTTATCTTGGCCCGCATGCCCGTCGCACACTGGACCCAGACCAAACCGCAGAAATCATAGCGCTCTTCCCAGAATTGGCGCACACGAACTGTCCGGAAGCGGACATGGCATATCCCATTGCAAGCTCTCACGAGGGCCGCATATTGGCGACTTACCTTTGAAGCAAACAATCGTTTGACATCATTTCAGAGTTCATTTTGCGGCAGAAGTCGGCCCGCCGCCTGTCCCAATCCATAGGAAAGCGTTGTGTAGCTTTGACCGAAAGCAAGGAACAGGGCATCGTCAACAGCCATGCCCACATCGGTTTCCCAAAAGGCTGTGTAGATGGCAATCTCGTCATCAGTCATCGCCGATTGGGCCAGCGCGTTGTACCCGCGCAACCAGCTCTCCGTATCGACTAGAATGCGCGCGCGCAGTTGATCCATATCCGGGGCTTCAGCATTTCGGCCTGAGCTGTCCGACAACCCATCTAAAAAAGCGGCCTGCGCCGCAACGGCAACGTCCGTATTCCGTTCGATCAAATCCCGAGACACCAAGTAGTCCGTAACCTTGTCGCCGCGCGCAGCCGGGCTGGCCTTGGCGGCATCTTCAACGGAATCATCGAGAAATGTCTGCCGCGCCTGCACCTCCAGCGCAATAATACGTTCGCCCAGCTCGCTCTCGAAGAACAACAGCGCCTGCGCCGCCGCCTCCGGCTCCAAGTGTTCCGCCATTATGGTGCGCAATTCGGTTTCCATGCGCGAAGGATCATACAGCCGCTGCACGGTATCCGCCCATACATCGCCGCCCTGCCCGTTCAAAAATGCCTCGTCAATCGATTGCCCCGCTTCCAGGCCTTCAGTGACAAAGGCCCCAATCAATTCGGGCACGCCCATCGCATCAATCAAACGGTTGACGTCAGCCCAGGCTGCCTGCGTGAGCATCCATAGTGACAGGCTCAGAACGGCAAGGCGCATCTACAGCTCCTGACTGGGTTGCAACGATTGCATGGCACGGGCCAATGCCTCGAACCGGTTTGCCATGATCTCGTACTGCACCGCGTTCATCAGGTCGTATACGTGACGCATCTTTGGGTTTTCGAGGGCTTTGGCATATTCCAGCACCTCTTGATCGGAAAAAGACTGGTACGTGTAAGCGGCGCCAGTCAACGCGCTTGCCGCAATCTCTTCCTTCAAGACATCCTCATCGCTGGACAGAAGCTCGCGCAAATCCGGCTCCTCCAGCTGCAATTCAATGATACCCGCACCAGCGGCAGCCATAAGAAACCGGACCTGGATTTCCTGAATTGCTCGGATACTTACCCCCGCGCTGTCAGACGCTTTGTTCATACGCTTGAGATAGTCAAGACGAGGACTGTCCAATCGTTCAAGCCCCGCAACAATAGCTTCGCCACTGTCGTGCTTCAGCGCATCATCTTCCTTCATATGGCTGGCGTTTTCCGCTTGAACCAGACGTTGCCCAAGGTCCGTTGCATAGAAATCCGCCGCATGGGTCAGCATGTCGTCTTCGAGGGTCCTTTCCAGGATATCCAAAGCAAGATCATGCATGACCTCGGTCTTGAAGACATCCCTTGTTAGGCGGGTCCATTCCGTTCCAAAATCTTCGGCCTGCAAACCAAGCATTTCGGGGGCAGAACTTGCTGACAGTCGGATACTTTCAAGCGCAACATCGAAACCTGTGACTTCAAGAAAATCCTGCAGTTTGGCCCGATCCGCCGCAAAGGCGGAAACAGACATGGCAAATGTCAGGACAAGGGCTGCAAATCCGTATCGAAGAGAACGCATGGGATACCTCATTTCTATCTGCTCGGGCATATTAACCTCGGCATCTAGGGTATGTGTTTTTACGGGCGCGTCCATCAAATTTCCCGTGTAAACGGCTTTGATGAAAAACTGCCTTGCGCGTCGGCGTCGTTCACCGTAATTGAGCGCACCAGACCCCCGCGGAGAGGTGCCGGAGTGGTCGAACGGGGCGGTCTCGAAAACCGTTGTGGGTGCAAGCCCACCCAGGGTTCGAATCCCTGTCTCTCCGCCACATATCTTAATTTAGCGTTATTTTTCAATCGGTTGAGTGGCGCTTGCACCTTCATACATCCGCTGTTTCTCCGCTTTGGCCGGACACAGCTACAAATCACACCGACAACTCAGCCTTGCATCGGGCAAAATGCCGCCGACGAACTGCTGGCCCAGTCCTTTCCGGCCTCAAGGCGGACAAAGCTCCCAAACAGACCGCTGCAGAGCCAGCCGATAAAGCAAAAGTCCAGCCGGATAGGCCAAACGCGCCTGTTGAGCTGCGTCCGTTGCCTTGGCCATGGGTCGCTTTCAAATGCCCGAGCCGGCCGCTACAACAGGTGATCGGCTTGTTTGGTCTGGCCCAAGTCCGGCGTCAGGTTGATAAGAAGACGTCAGAGTGTGCCAATTCAAATCCCACGCTCCAGCGGTCAGACAAATACAGCTTAAGAGTGATCCGGCACATGATCCAACAGTCTGTGCAACCGGTCCGCAGCCGCTTCAACCCTGCCTGCATCATTGAAGGGCTCTGCCTCGATCATCAAGATCGCAGGCATGCCTGACGCATTACCTACGTCCTTGGCCAATCCCAGAAGACGCCATGCTTCGCTCGGGCGACATCTAGACGCGCCGCACGCGCACCAGCAATCAAAGTCCCTTGGTTCGTAAAACTCGCTTCAGCCATTTTGCAAACCTTATGTTTTAATCGCGTAATAAACGTCGGCCCGCTTTGCATGGAACCAGCACGCAACTGCGGGACCAAGAATCCAAGACTCCACCCGAGACGTAACGCGCCAAGGCACTGTGTTTGTCGCGACGCCCAATGACAACCAAAATGACTGCGATTTTCGCATTGTCGCCGACAGCGAGCATCAAAAACAGACACATCGCCTCTTATAAGTTATTTTTAAACAAAACCCTGCAGCAAGCACGCCGCAGACTCTGCTAGTGGTGCTCACTCACCAACAAAATCAATGTGAATATGATTGCCGTCTGGATCCCAGACGTTGAAGGCCGACAGATGCATCTCTTCGATGCCGGAACGGCGATAGGCGACACCCCTTTGTTGTAGCCGATCCTGGAATGCCTCTGCATCCCCGGAGGCGCGAAAGGCAAAGTGTTCGAGCTTGAGGGCCGTTTCAGATCCCGCAGCCCCATCGTCTTCAACCGCAACCAAATGAACAGCGGCAACATCCCCAGCGTAGAGCCACGCACCATCCATACTGAACGCGGGACGTACACCCGCTGAAAGCCCAAGGATCTCCTCGTACCACTGGATCATTTCGGCAAGGCGCGTTGTGCGCAGATTCACGTGATCGAGACGTTCGATAGGCATGGGTGTACTCCTCTTCCGCAGCCACCCTATCGCACTGCTCTCAACGCGTCATCCGGTACACGGTGCCGTTGCCGACCGATATGAACAGGATACTCCCATCAGGTGCCTCGACGATGTCGCGCACACGCAAGGTTTCATCGCCCTCGATCTGCTCGACTTCGCTGGCACTGATGTCGTCCACCGCCAGTCGCGAAATGTAGCTGAACTTCAGCGAACCAACGAACATGTCACCCTTCCACTCAGGAAACATGTCGCCCTGGTAAATCATAAGTCCGGATGGGGCCATCGACGGATCCCAGTAGAATGCCGGCTGCTCCATGTCGGCTCGCGACGTGCCTTCTCCGATCTTCGCACCGGAGTAATGGACGCCATAGGAAATCACGGGCCACCCGAAATTCGCCCCCTTCTGGACGCGGTTCACCTCGTCCCCGCCGCGCGCGCCGTGCTCTGCCGTCCACAGCGTGTCATCAGCATCCAGGCCCGCCCCTTGCGGGTTGCGATGCCCGTAGGACCAAATATGGGGCAGAATGCCTTCCTGGCCAACAAACGGATTGTCAGCGGGCACCGTGCCATCCCTGTTTACTCGAACGATTGCACCGTTGTGATTGGACCGGTCCTGCGCGGACGGGCGATCACCTCGATCACCGATGGTCACATACAAAGTGCCATCCGGTGCTTCGACCACGCGACTGCCGAAATGGCGCCCACTGCTTCCCCCTGGTGCGCTTTCAAACAGGTCACGCAGATTTTCGAGCCCTGTTCCATCCGTGCTCAGCTCTGCCGCTGCGAGTGCGGT
This sequence comes from Tateyamaria sp. LSS28, assembly GCF_059611725.1. Lineage (NCBI taxonomy): Bacteria > Pseudomonadati > Pseudomonadota > Alphaproteobacteria > Rhodobacterales > Roseobacteraceae > Tateyamaria > Tateyamaria sp. LSS28. The sequence goes on from NZ_JCAPFI010000003.1 coordinate 190,600, forward strand.
ACCCGATCCGCGGCCCTGCGGTTTGGAGTAAGTCAGAAAAACGGTCCGCGAAGTCGCAAAGTCGCGCGAAATAGTAACATCCAAAAGCCCGCCCTGCCCTGCGGCAGCAACACGTGGCACGCCATCCACCGCTTTCGCTTCACCACCAGACGCATGCACCAAACGTCCATCACGTTCAGTCACCAACAACGAACCATCCGGCAGTTCCGCGACCCCCCAAGGCTCATCCAGCCCCGCGACGACCGGCGTCACTGTTATAGCCCCCTGATCCGTTTCCAGCGCAAGGGCGGATAAAGGCAAAAAGGTCATGGCAAAAACAGCAAAACGGCGCATCTGAGCATCCTCCATCTTGGGTACATACCTTAGCTAATCATTCATCCAGCGCGGTCCACCCACATTCCCGTGGGTTACCACGGACTATTCGACTTTTCTTTTTTGCATCGCCCGCTTACGCTCCGCCGCAGGACAATGATCCACAGGGAGAAAAGACAATGAAAAAACTGCTTATGGCGTCAGCCGCCACGGCATTGATGGCCGGCACTGCATTCGCCGACGGACACGCAAAAGAAGTCAAAATCGGTATCATTCTGGGCTTCACCGGCCCCATTGAATCTCTGACACCGTCGATGGCCGATGGCGCTGAACTGGCAATGAAAGAAGTCACCGATTCCGGCTTGTTGCTGGACAGCGCCACCGTGACACCGGTACGCGCGGACAGCACATGCGTTGATGCTGGTGCGGCAACGGCCGCCGCCGAACGTCTTGTGACCTCGGACCAGGTTGACGGTATCATGGGCGCAGATTGCTCGGGCGTCACGGGTGCGATCCTGAACAACGTGGCCGTAGCCAATGGCGTTGTCATGGTGTCGCCCTCGGCCACCTCACCCGGCCTGTCGCATAATGACAACGAAGACAACGGCCTGTTCTTCCGCACGGCACCGTCGGACGCACGTCAGGGCGTTGTGATGACCGAAGTGCTGATGGAAGAAGGCATCAACGAAGTCGCCGTTACCTACACGAACAACGACTACGGCAAGGGGCTGGCAGATTCGTTCCAGGCCGCCTTTGAAGCCGCAGGCGGGACCGTGACCATCAACGCAGCCCATGAAGACGGCAAGGCGGACTACTCGGCCGAAGTCGGCGCGTTGGCAGCAGCTGGCGGTGAGCGTCTCGTGGTCGCAGGCTATGTGGATCAGGGCGGCTCCGGCGTCGTGCGCGCAGCATTGGATTCCGGCGCATTCGACACCTTCCACTTCCCCGACGGGATGATCAGCGCCAAGCTGGCCGAGAACTTCGGGGACGAGATTGAAGGCTCGACCGGTCAACACCCAGGCACCGACAGCCCGGGCGCCGCGAAGTTCGAAGAGATGGTTGGTGACGCGTTCGACGCCACCTCGCCCTTCACACCCGAAAGCTATGATGCAGCAGCGTTGATCATGCTGGCGATGCAAGCGGCCAACTCCAAGGACAGCAACGACTACAAAGAGCATATCATGGACGTGGCCAACGCACCGGGCGAACAGATCTTCCCCGGTGAGCTGGCCAAAGCCCTGCAAATCCTCAAGGACGGCGGCGAAATCGACTATGTCGGCGCCACAGCCGTGGAACTGATCGGTGCGGGTGAATCGGCGGGCAACTATCGCCAGATCGTCGTCGAAGGCGGCGAAATCACCACGGCCAAGTACCGCTAAACGGTTATCCAAACTGATGGACAGCCCGGGCATTCCCGGGCTGTTTCAATATCTTGAAGACCGCTCTTAAAGCGGCACGAGGAAACATATGATCGTCGTTGACGACATTCACAAACATTTCGGCGGGTTTCATGCCGTTGACGGCGCATCGCTGTCAATCCAACCCGGCTCGATCACCGGTTTGATCGGCCCGAACGGCGCAGGAAAAACCACACTTTTCAATGTGATCGCAGGTGTACTTCCACCGACGTCTGGCCGCGTGACCATGGACGGCGAGGACATCACCGGCCTGCCACCACATACACTGTTCCACAAAGGACTTCTGCGCACCTTCCAGATCGCGCACGAGTTCAGCTCCATGACCTGTCGCGAGAACCTGATGATGGTCCCCAGCGCGCAATCAGGTGAAACGCTTTGGAACACATGGTTCGGGCGCAAGCGCATTGCCGATGAAGAACGTGCGCTGGCTGCAAAGGCCAATGAAGTGTTGGAGTTCCTGACCATCGAACATCTGTCCGACCACAAGGCGGGCCAGGTCTCAGGTGGACAAAAGAAATTGCTGGAACTCGGACGCACCATGATGGTCGACGCCAAGATCGTGTTCCTGGACGAGGTCGGCGCAGGCGTGAACCGCACCCTACTCAACACCATCGGCGACGCCATCCTTCGTCTGAACAAGGAACGCAACTACACATTCGTCGTGATCGAACACGATATGGATTTCATCGGCAAGATCTGCGACCCGGTCATCTGCATGGCCGAGGGCAAGGTACTGGCCGAGGGCACGTTGGCCGAGATCAAAGCCAACGAACAGGTGATCGAGGCGTATCTGGGCACCGGCCTCAAGAACAAGGACAAGGTGGGCGCATGAAACGCATCGCACTTGCATATTGCGCAACGCTCGCACTGACAGCAATGCCGGTCCTGGCGCAGGAAACCTGCCATGACGTTACCGAAGGTGTGGAATATTGCACGGACGCGGAACAGCGTCGCGGTTTCATTAGCCAAGCGATTTATCCCGATCTGTTCGGTGTGTTCACCCTATCGGACGACCCGTTGATTTCCACAAATGTAGTTGTCATGCCGCTCGACCGTACGCTCATCGACAGCAATGACATGGTCGACATGATCTTTGAGCAGTACCGCCGTGGCACACCGCACTTTTCCAACGTTGGCAACCTGCAAGTGCGCGGCTCTACCATCGACGGACGCGCCAGCATTCAGGTCGATTTCATGGCCCTGAGCAAGGACAACAACCCGCGCGGCGGGTACATCGTGGAGGCACTGCCGGGTGCTGATGCGGTTTTGTTGATCTACACGGTTCAAGAGCGTCACGCCAAGGAAGCCGACGGTCGGCCCGGTCCCAAGGTCGAAGCCATTACAGATGAAATGCGTGCCGCCCATGCCGCCGCTATGCAAGACTACAGGATTGGCCTGTGATGTCCGACCCCTTCCTGATTGGCGACACCATGACCGGCGGCTACGGCAATGGCCCCGACATCCTTCACGACTGCACCGTGGCGGTTGAACCTGGCGAAATTGCCGTCATTGTCGGCCCCAATGGCGCAGGAAAGTCGACGGCGATGAAAGCTGTCTTTGGCATGCTGGACGTACGCCAAGGCGCGGTGCGGTTGGATGGTGAAGACATTACGGACCTCACCCCGCAGGACCGGGTCGCCAAGGGCATGGGGTTTGTCCCCCAGACATCCAACATCTTCACCTCGATGACGGTCGAGGAGAATCTCGAAATGGGCGCCTTCATCCGGCGCGACGATTTCTCGGACACCATGGCGCAGGTTTACGAGCTTTTCCCGATCCTCAAGCAAAAGCGCCGCCAGCCTGCGGGAGAGTTGTCGGGTGGCCAGCGCCAGCAGGTCGCCGTTGGGCGTGCGCTGATGACCCAGCCCAAGGTGCTGATGCTGGACGAACCCACTGCGGGCGTCAGCCCCATCGTCATGGATGAACTCTTTGACCGCATCATCGAGGTTGCCCGTACCGGCATCCCGATCTTGATGGTCGAACAGAACGCCCGCCAAGCGCTTGAGATTGCAGACAAAGGCTATGTGCTGGTGCAGGGCCGGAATGCGTATACGGGGACCGGCAAGGAATTGTTGGCCGATCCAGAAGTGCGCAAGAGTTTTTTGGGGGGGTGAGGAAGTGAGATTATTGCTCATTCTGACCTTGTCGACTTTCGGTGCTTGGACGAAGCCAAGTGTCGCACAAGGTAATCAAACACTGGACTGCACTTTCAAGACCGAGTGTGCAGACACCGATGGCTGCGCAGAAAGCGGTTTCGACCTCACATTGTCTTACATGCTTAAGCCTTTGGGACCCAACGGAATGATTTCACGCGCGGAAAAAACCGATGTAAACGGCACGACCAGGGGCCTCGTTGCAGTTCGCAACCAAGTAACGCGGTATCAGTCCGGCGAATTCCATGAGGGTGCGGAAGAAACATTAACAATCAACGCGGAAGGCGACGCGCGCTTTGTGGTCACTTTGCCTGAAGTACCGATGATCATTACTTACGCTGGCACCTGCGAGGTGATCGAATAATGGACCTCCTGAACGCCTTCATCACCCTCTCGAACTTCGTCCTGATCCCGGCCATCGCATATGGCTCCCAACTCGCCCTTGGGGCGCTTGGTGTCACGTTGATCTACGGCATTCTGCGCTTTTCCAACTTCGCTCATGGCGACACGATGGCCTTCGGCACCATGGCGACAATCCTGATCACATGGGCGTTCCAAGCCGCTGGGATCAGCGCCGGTCCCCTGCCCACCGCCCTGCTCGCCCTGCCCTTTGGCATCGCCGTCTGCGCACTGTTCGTGCTGGCGACAGATCGCGGGGTCTACAGTTTCTACCGTACGCAAAAGGCGAAACCGATCATCTTTGTCATGGTCAGCCTTGGTGTCATGTTCATCATGAACGGCCTTGTCCGCTTCATCATCGGCCCCAATGATCAGCGCTTTTCGGACGGTGAGCGATTCATCATCTCGGTCCGCGAATTCAAGGCACTCACGGGGCTCAAGGAAGGTCTGGCGATCAAGACCACCCAAGGGCTGACCGTCATCACCGCTATCATCGTTGTCGCTTTGCTGTTCTATTTCTTGAACCGGACCCGAACGGGCAAGTCCATGCGGGCCTACTCGGACAACGAAGACCTCGCGCTGCTGTCCGGCATCAATCCTGAACGGGTGGTCATGGTCACATGGCTGATCGTGGCGGCACTGGCGACAATCGCGGGCGTTCTCTACGGCCTCGACAAGTCGTTCAAGCCCTTCGTCTATTTCCAGCTGCTGCTGCCCATCTTCGCCTCCGCCATCGTCGGCGGGCTTGGTAACCCGCTGGGCGCCATCGCGGGCGGCTTTACCATCGCGTTCTCCGAAGTGATGATTACCTATGCATGGAAGAAGGTGGCTGGCTATGCCCTACCCGATGCGCTCGCCCCGGACGGGTTGGCACAGCTTCTGTCCACCGACTACAAATTCGCCGTCAGCTTCGTCATCCTGCTGATCGTGCTTTTGTTCAAGCCCACGGGCCTGTTCGCGGGGAAATCCGTATGACCGACACGACACGCAACTTCGTCTACTTCGGCTTCATCGCTGCGCTGATCATCGGCACTGGCATGATGACCTCTTGGAACCTCGCCATCACGATCGTCAATTTCGGGCTGATCTCGGCCATCATGGCGCTGGGGGTGAACCTGCAATGGGGGTTCGCGGGGCTGTTCAACGTGGGCATCATGGGTTTTGTGGCGCTCGGCGGGCTTGCCACTGTGCTGATCTCCATGCCCCCTGTGGGCGAGGCCTGGGCTGCAGGCGGCGTACGGGTGATCCTCGCGTTGATCCTTGGGGCGGCGACAATCGTCGGCGCGATCCTTGCCTACAACGCGTTGCCCAAGGGGCGTATGCGCGCAATCGGCATGATTGTGATCCTGGTTGCCGGGTTCTTCATCTACCGCGCCGTTTTTGACGGCGGCGTACAGGCGGTCGAGGCGGTGAACCCCGCCAACGCAGGCTACTTGGGCGGGCTTGGCCTGCCCGTGTTGATGGCATGGCCCGTGGGCGGCCTGCTCGCCGCGGGTGCTGCGTGGATTATTGGCAAGACGGCACTCGGGTTGCGCTCGGACTACCTTGCCATCGCCACTTTGGGCATTGCAGAGATCATCATCGCCGTGCTGAAGAACGAAGATTGGCTGGCACGCGGCGTCAAGAATGTTGTCGGTCTGCCCCGCCCTGCGCCCTATGAGATCAATCTGCAAAACAGTGAAACATTTGTGGAGCGTGTAACAAACCTTGGCTTCGACCCGGTCACGGCGTCCACCCTTTGGGTCAAGGCCATCTACGCGGGGCTTTTCACGGTTGTCCTGCTGATCCTCTTCATCCTTGCCCAACGGGCTCTACATTCGCCCTGGGGCCGCATGATGCGTGCCATCCGCGACAACGAGGTCGCAGCCGAGGCCATGGGCAAGGACGTCACCGCCCGCCACTTGCAGATTTTCGTGCTCGGCTCCGCCATCTGCGGCATTGCCGGCGCGATGATGACCACGCTGGACGGGCAGCTCACACCGGGCACATATCAGCCCTTGCGCTTCACCTTCCTGATCTGGGTCATGGTAATCGTGGGTGGCTCGGGCAACAACCTCGGCGCGGTGCTTGGCGGCTTCCTGATCTGGTGGCTCTGGGTGATGGTGGAACCCATTGGGCTTTGGGTGATGCAGGTCGTCACCTCCGGCATGGCCGAAGGCTTCTGGCTGCGTGAGCACCTGCTCGACAGCGCGGCCCATATGCGACTTTTGACCATGGGGGTTGTCCTGCTTCTGGTGCTACGTTTCAGCCCGAGAGGATTGATACCGGAGAGGTAACATGGAGCCCACAGCACGCCGTACCGGATGGACGATTGCCGGGCTTGTGCTGCTTTTCGTGCTGATCCAAGGCTTTGTCTGGCATTCCGCGTCACGCGGTACGCTTGGCCTGTTGGGCAATCCAGCTGCCATTGAACGGCTTATCGGGCCCCAGGTCAGTCTTTTGGCCCTGTTCGCCCATATGATTTCGGGTGCGCTTGTGACCTTGCTGTCCGTGATCCAGCTGGCTGGCCCGCTCCGTGATCGCTGGCCCCGCGTTCATCGCATGTCGGGCCGCGTTCTTTCCGTGATGGCGTTGCTGACGGGTATCAGCGGTCTGATCTACATCGCTCTTAGCGGCACAGTTGGCGGGCCGCTGATGTCAGTGGGCTTCGGGGTCTACGGTGCGTTGATGATCACGGCAGCCGTCCAAACGCCCCGCTTGGCCATGGCCCGCGACTACACGCGCCACAGGCGCTGGGGCCTGCGCCTGATCGTACTGGGCCTGGGGTCCTGGCTGTACCGTCTGCACTATGGCCTTTGGTACGGGATCACCTGCACGATAGGAGAGCAAACCTGCGGTCTTGCTGCCGAACCGGACTTCTCCGGCCTCTTTGACCAGATACAGGTCTTTGCCTTCTACGTCCCTTACCTGCTTGCGCTTGAATGGTGGCTGCGCCGCGCACCGGCGCCTGTCAGAACGTAATATCCGCTGCGACGCGCAAATCGCGCAGAGGCCGCACAATATCTATAGACTTCTGATAAAGCGGGTGCGCCTTGTACGCCTCCAATGCGCCAGTGTCTTTGAACTCGGCATACACAACCACATCAACCTCGTCCGAAAGAGCATCGTTATGGGTGTTCTTCCGAACCGAGATCACATCAGCATGCGGGTTGGCTTCCAGAATGGATAGGCCATCAAACACACGGTCCACGTCCTTGCGCTCCTTCGCCCGGAAAAACACAACATGTCTCAGTCGATGCGCGTCAGGCATAGCAATCCAGCCCCTATCTTGGCGAAGGCGCAACGCCTTCTTGCCCGATATGGTGCAAGACTAGCGCCCTTTGAAGAGGCCACCCAAAATGCCGCGGACCATGCGCCGCCCCGTGGTGCCGGTCAGCTCCTTCACAACCATCTTGGTCATCGCCTCGCCAAAACTGGCCCCCCGGCGTGTGGACCGCGATGTTGAGCGTGTAACCCGCGCGCCAGAGTACCGGCGACCCGCATTGAACTCACGCAGGACAGGTTCCAGCTCTTCAGCCTTCTCCTCTGCGTCGGCCGCCTCTTTGGCTGCCGTATCCGCACGTGCCTTGAGAATTTCAAAGGCGGATTTGCGATCCATCGGCTCATCATATTTTCCCGCCATATCGCTGGCTGCCAGATGAGCAGTGCGCTCGGCCTTGGTGATCGGTCCAAGTTGCGATGAGGGTGGTCGGATCAACGTACGTTCGACAATTCCCGGCACGCCCTTCTTTTGCAGCATCGACGTTACGGCCTCACCCACGCCAACCTCGCGAATGGCTTCTTCCGTCTCAAAGCGTGGATTTTCGCGGTAGGTTTCTGCCGCCATCCGCAGCTCTTTGCGATCTTTCGCGGTAAAGGCACGCAACGCATGTTGAAAGCGATTGCCCAATTGGCCAAGGATGTCCTCGGGTACATCCGCAGGGTTCTGGGTGATGAAATACACACCAACCCCCTTGGACCGGATCAGCCGCGCCACCTGTTCCACCTTGTCGACCAGCGCCTTGGGCGCGTCCTCGAACAGCAGATGCGCTTCGTCAAAGAAGAACACCAGCTTGGGTTTGTCCGGGTCGCCCACTTCGGGCAGTTCCTCGAACAGCTCGGACAGCAACCACAACAGGAAGGTGGCATAGAGTTTCGGCGCCCCCATCAATTGATCTGCGGCAAGAATGTTCACCATCCCCTTGCCGGAAGCGTCCGTGCGCATCAGGTCTGACAGTTCCAACGCTGGCTCACCGAACAATTGGCTCGCCCCCTGGTTCTCCAGCACCAGCAAGCGCCTCTGGATCGCCCCAATGGATTGGGACGACACATTGCCATAGCGCAGGCTGAGGTCCTTGGCGTTCTCGCCGACCCAAACCAGAAGCGCCTGAAGGTCTTTCAGGTCCAAGAGCGGCATGCCTTCTTCGTCTGCAAGACGGAAGGCAATGTTCAGAATGCCCTCTTGTGCTTCGGTCAATTCAAGCAACTGCGCCAGCAACAACGGCCCCATCTCGGACACTGTCGTGCGTACCGGGTGACCTTGTTGACCGAACATGTCCCAGAACGTCACGGGGCAAGCATGATATGTGTAGTCTGAAAACCCGATCTTCTGCGCTCGCTCAGTGAACGGAACATGTAGCTTGTGATCGGGTGTGCCCGACTTGGCCAGCCCCGACAAATCACCTTTGACGTCTGACAGAAACACCGGCACCCCCGCATTCGAGAAACCTTCGGCCAAAATCTGGAGCGTGACGGTCTTGCCCGTTCCAGTTGCGCCGGCAACAAGCCCATGGCGATTGGCGTATTTCAGCGTCAGCCCTTGCTTCTCAGCATAGTCTACGCCGCCTCCACCGATAAAAAGACTGTCACTCATTGCTGTTAACCTTTTGTCCATTGGGCCTGCCGCGCCGACCATACAAAGTTAACACTTGGGTGCCATAGTGTTTTTGTTCTCGTCGAGATGTCCTCCCGGCGCTGAACACTTCCTCCCTGTCAGACTGGGCCGCGCTTCGTGCGCGGCCTTTTTTTCTCAACTAAACCGAACGGTTTAGATATTGATTTCACGGTCTTTTTATTTTCCGACATTCACTGTTGACCGTTGCGCGGCGCTCTCGTAACTTCTCGCGCATAAGTCGGCCAGTCCGACGGGGAGAGAAGAGATTGGAAAAGGGGGCTTTGGGGTCCCCTTTTTTGCTGTTTAATGCCGGTCACGAAAACTTTGCCCTTTACCCCTGACACCGCCTTTGGTCCGTGTTAGCAGTCAGGCAAATGCAACAAGAGCGGAATTGACATGCGCACTTCACTGATTGCCCTCTCCGTGGCCCTTTTGCTGCCACTTGGCGCTATGGCCCAGTCCACGGACACGACAACAGAAGGTACGGCCACAGAAGACGCGGCACCTGAAAACACAGACGAAGCACCGACTGTTGGAAATGCCATCGAAGACCAGTTGAGCCTCGGCGAAGATGCGTCGTCGCCACAGGTTGGTCAGACCTACACCAAGGAAACCAACGGAGACTGGGAACTGCGCTGCATCAAGGCAGAAGAAGGTGAAGAGCCTTGCCAGATGTACCAACTGCTGTCGGATGACGAAGGCACTCCGGTCGCAGAGGTTTCGATCTTCCGCCTGCCCGAAGGTGGTCGCGCTGTTGCGGGTGCCACAATCATCGTCCCGCTTGAAACATCCCTGCCCCAACAGCTGACAATGGAAGTCGACGGCGGGCAAGCGCGCCGGTACCCATATGCGTTCTGCAACCCGATCGGGTGCTATTCACGCGTTGGCCTGGTGGCCGAGGAAGTGGCACAGTTCCGGCGTGGTGCAAATGCAAAGCTGACAATCGTACCGGCGCTGGCTCCCGATCAGAAAGTCGAACTAACTATGTCGCTCAAAGGGTTCACGGCCTCTTTCGACAAAACTTCGATCGCGCAGTTCTGAAGACAGTCCTCAACCGGACAGAAAAGGCCGCCCTTTCGGGTGGCCTTTATATTTTGCGCAGGGCCAATACCGCGTTCATACCGCCAAAGGCAAAGGCGTTGGACAGGACAACATCAACCTGAGCCTCTCGCGCTTCGTTCGGAACAACGTCAAGCGCACATTCGGGATCAGGTTCTTCATAGCCAATCGTGGGTGCAATCACACCGTCGCGCAGGGCCATGATGCACGCCAGCAGCTCCACCGCACCGGTGCCGCCAATCAGATGCCCGTGCATCGATTTGGTGGATGAAATCATCAGCTTGTCAGCATGCGGCCCAAACACGTCGGCAACAGCAGCGCATTCCGTTTTGTCGTTGGCGGCGGTGCCTGTCCCGTGGGCATTTATGTAACCGACCTCATCCGCGTTGACGCCGGCATCCGCTAGCGCGCCGGACATGGCGCGCGCTGCGCCATTCTTTGATGGCATCACGATGTCAGCCGCATCCGACGACATGGCAAAACCAGCAACCTCGCACAGAATTTCTGCCCCACGCGCCCGTGCATGGTCATATTCCTCGAATACGAAAACGCCCGCGCCCTCGCCCTGCACCATCCCGTTGCGATTGGCCGAAAAGGGCCGGCAGGCGTCTTTGGACATCACACGCAGCCCTTCCCAGGCCTTGACGCCACCAAAGCACAACATGCTTTCCGACCCGCCGGTTATCATGACCGGCGCCATGCCGGTCCGCACCATCTGAAAGGCCTGCGCCATGGCGTGGTTGGAGGACGCGCACGCCGTTGCGACGGTAAAGGACGGCCCCTTGAGGTTCCATTCCATCGACACGTGGCTGGCCGCTGCATTGTTCATCAGCTTCGGCACGACGAAGGGATGAACGCGGTTCTTTCCCTCTTCATAAACAAGACGATAGTTCTGGTCCCAAGTGCTGACGCCGCCCGCCGCCGTGCCCAAAATGACACCAGATCTGGCGGCTTCATCGCCTGAAAACGTCAGTCCCGCCTGCTCGATCGCTTCCTTGGCAGCCGCCAAAGTAAACTGAGTGAACCGATCATAAAGGCTCATCTGTTGGCGGTTATAGCGTCCCTCGGCTTCGAACCCACGGACCTGGCCACCAATCTGGATGGCCAGCCGATCCACGTCCTGAAAATCCAGCTCACCAATGCCGCATTTCCCCTCGCGCATTGCGGCAAGTGTTTCGGAGACATCATGCCCCAGGGCATTCACAGTGCCCGCGCCGGTAATCACAACACGGCGCATCAGGTTTTCTGTTCGGAAACCAGCCGTTCAATGCCGGTAATGATCGACTGAACGTTCGATATATCGAAATCGCTCGCCTTTGGTTCGTTAGCGTTGAAAGGGACTTGGATGTCGAACTCTTCCTCAATGGCGAAAATGCTTTCCACCAGGCCAAGGCTGTCTATCCCAAGATCTTCCAGCGTGTTCTCCGGCGCCACATCGCTCCGCTCAAGCATCGCCTGCTCTGCAACGATCTCGATCACCCTGTCCTTGATACTCATGACAGCCGCCCCCTTGCCTGACTTGAGGTTGATTTAGTCATTGGCGTTGGACTTGAAAACCGCTTTCTTCAACTCCGCAACGTCGCGAAGAACGCGGGTCAGTCGCCGTGTGTTCTTGAATATGTCCAGGTTGGTTTTCATCTCAGTGGCGGGATAACCCATCATGACCTTTCCATCACGCACGGAACTCAACACCTTGCTGGCGGCAGCCAACACCACGTTGTTTCCGATTGTAAGGTTATCGGACACGCCAACCTGTCCCGCCATGACAACGAAGTTGCCCACCGTCACCGAACCGGCAAGGCCAACACAACCGCACAGCAGGTTGTCTTCGCCGATGACACAGTTGTGGCCGATGTGAACAAGGTTGTCGATCTTGGTTCGATCTCCGACTGTTGTGGGACGGATCGTGCCATTGTCGATGACAGTATTGCTGCCCACTTCCACATCGTCGCCAATGAAAACTGCGCCAAGGCTGGCGATGCGTGCCCACGGTTGCCCGGAGGCTTCGCCCTGATCGCCCAGGGACTCCCTGACGGCCTCCACACCGCTCTTTTCCGGAGTGACAAAGGAAAACCCGTCGCCACCAATTCGAACGCCCGGCTGAGCGATGAAATTGGCACCAATACGTACACCCGCGCCGATGCTGACATGTTCACGCAAATACGCGTTCGGGCCAAGAGACGCACGCCAACCGACAAAGCACAAAGGACCTATGATCGACCCATCACCGATCTCCGCGTCAGGGCCGACTACGGCACCCGCTGCAATGGTGACATCGTCACCGATCCGTGCCGTTGAATCTACAACCGCACTGGGATGAATGCCCGATCCAAACCCCTGCCCCGGATCAGCCATGGTGGTCAGCTGCGACATGGCAAACCGTGGACGTTGAGGCAGAACGGCCGCGTTCAGGCCCAATTCTTCCCAATCGGCTCCATCCCACAGCAGGGCCGCCTTGGCTGCGCCCGCCGCAATAGAACCTGCATACTTGGCATTGCTGGCAAGGGCCAAATCCTCTGGCCCCGCCTGACCCGGCTCCGACAGGCCGGTTACAACCATGCTGGTATCACCAACTGCCTCCGCCTCCAGTGCATTGGCAATCTCGGCAATGGTGTAACGCATGGCGGTCCCCTTTGGCTGCGGCCTTCGGGGGCAGGATTTACCCCTGAACGGCGCGCAGGGCCACCCCTGCATTCGCAAGAGCATTCCAGATCTTGGCATCACGACCATAGATGTCGCGGCGGTACTGTGTATGCCCTTTCGCAGTTGTGAAAGCGGTGCGATAGATCAGATGGACAGGCACCGGAGCCTTCAGATCCACACGCGTTTCACGCCCTGTCGCCAAGACCGACTGAAAGTACTTCTCCGGCTGCGCTTCCTGCTTGGCCAGCAAAGCATAAGCAAAGTCGAACGGGTCGGCCAAACGCACACAGCCGTGGCTATAGGCGCGCACTTCACGGCCGAACAGGTTTTTGGCCGGGGTGTCATGCAGATAAATGTTGTGCACATTCGGGAACATGAACTTCACCAAACCCAGAGCATTGCCCTTGCTGGGCGGTTGGCGCATGGCGAATGGGAATGTCTTGGCCGTGTACTGAGAGAAGTTGACCGCACCACGGTTGACCTTGCGGCCTCGGCTGTCGGTGATCTCGATGTGGCGCACGGCGTTGCGATTGGCCTTGAGTGCCGGCAGGTATTCCTTTGTCACGATCGAACGCGGCACGTACCAACTTGGGTTGATGACCATGAACTCCATCACGTCCGAAAACTCGGGCGTCGGACGATCATCCTTGTTGGCACCGACAACCGAACGGGTTTCGAATGTCACCTTGCCACCGTCGATGATCTTGGCGGTAAAGTCGGGGATGTTGACCAGGATGTGACGTTTGCCGCGCTCCTGATTGACCCACCGTTCCCGCTCCATCGCGACAATGATGGATTGCAGGCGCTGCTGCACAGATGTGTTCAGCTCGGTCATCGTACCCTGACCGGCCACGCCATCGGCCACCAGGCCATGCGCCAACTGGAATTGCTGCACAGCGGATTGGATGCTCGCATCATAGGTCTGCGTGTTCGTGCGCTTCAGAAAACCCATGGCAATCAGTCGGTTGCGCATGATCGCGACAGCATCACCCGTCTGGCCCGGTTTCAGGGAATTTACCGGTACCTTCTGACCCCAGCCGCCCTTGGCAAGCAACCGCTCCATGCGCAGCTTCTCTTTCATCAGGGCGTTGTATTCCATCGTCTTCGGCGCCAGCGCCTTGAAGAACCCGGATGGAGAAGACTTGGAGAAATTCACGAGGTACGACGTGCGATCCCGGTATGGCACCTGCCGCACAATGGCGCGGTCCACGCGCGACGGGACCAGCACACCGGTCTGCAGGTCACGCGCATATTGCAGGAAGGTGCGGCTCATCTCGACTTCGACCAGACCACGATCACGCTGGGTCTTGGCCGCCTTCATCTTGGCGTGAAGGCCTGCCGCATCATAGCGCGCGGCGGGCAGACCGTGATGGTCCGCATTGGACAACGCCTTGAACAATGCTGCGCGACGCTGGCGCTCGCGGCCCGTCCGTCCGGTCCACAGGCTCCCATAGGCGTTGGCCTTGTAGAATTCGGCAATGTCCGCGTCCCGTGCTGCTGCCTCGGCCACGGCCTGCTTGAAGGCCGTAACCTCGGCCGAAACCGTTTGCGGTACGACAGTTAGAAACGCTGCCGCCGTCATGGCCAGCGCCATCATCCAAATTCGAGAAAAAATCACCGTCACGTTGCACCTATTATTCTTGTACGCCAATTGATTTGGGTTATCCCAAAGCGTCGCGCGCCCTGTCTATTCACATTGCCGGTAGAGCAGCAAGAAGCACCTGCATGATGCGCGCCTGCATCGCTCTGGGGCGTCTGCGCCACAATGGTCAGAGTTTGCGCAAAAATCTGCCCAAATGACTTGCGACCGTTACATGACCCGATTCAGCACTTGGTAAACGAATCAAGCTATGCAATACAAATGTTGCATCTGGGGATGAGATAGCAAACTCCGTGTAACATCACGGACAGGCAGGCGTACGGGACGCGCAGTGACATGACAAAAAATACCTCTACGGGCATGACCCGCCGGGCAGTACTTGGTGCATTCGCAGCGACGGCGATCACGGCGGCACCGACTTTCTCAAACGCAGCAGGATTTCTTCGAGGCGCTGGCGATATTCGTCGGCTTCGGATGTATTCCGGTCGCACCGGCGAACGGATCGACATGATCTACTGGATTGAAGGTCACTACATCAAGGACGCGGTCAAAGAAGTGAACTACTTCATGCGTGACTGGCGGACGGATGACGTGAAATCCATGGATTTGCGCAATGTTGATATCATGGCGGCAGCGCACAACCTGCTCAACGTCGATGAACCCTACATGCTTCTCTCGGGCTACCGCAGCCCGAAGACAAACGCCATGTTGCGCTCGCGCAGCCGGGGTGTGGCCAAGAATTCTCTACACATGAAAGGTCAGGCCGCCGACTTGCGCCTGTCCACCCGATCGGTGAGCCAGATGGCTCGTGCCGCACAGGCATGCCGCGGTGGCGGTGTTGGCAAATACTCCGGCTCGAACTTCGTGCACATGGATTGCGGTGTTGTGCGATCCTGGGGCGGATAAACCTGCACGATCATAGCGCGAAGTAAGGCGCCATCGGCGCCTTTTTTCGTTTCGGAGGAACGGTGTTTTTTACCCGCCGTAATCCATGCCGCGCCATCGGCAAGAATTTGGTCAATCCCTGTGCTCAAACGCAGCCAGAATGCGCGATCTTCTGCCAGATCAGACATGAAACTGTGACAGAACGGCATTACGCGCCTAACGTGAACAACAGAACAACTCCCGGGGAATCCAAATGACACATCTCATTTCACGCCGCACTTTTTTGGCCACTACGGCCACTTTCGCGGCCATGCACCCGTTCTCCTTGCGCGCCAGCACCAATCAGGCGCACCTGCGCATCATGGAAACCACAGATCTGCACGTGCACGTCTTTCCTTACGACTATTACGCCGACAAACCCCGCGACACGGTTGGCCTGTCGCGCACGGCCTCGATCATCGAAAGCATCCGGGCCGAGGCCACGAACTCCATGCTCATCGACAATGGCGACTTCCTGCAGGGCAACCCCATGGGCGACTACATCGCTTACGAACGGGGCATGAAGGAAGGCGATAGCCACCCGGTCATCACCGCCATGAACACCGTCGGCTTCGACGCGGCCACCCTTGGCAACCACGAGTTCAACTACGGGCTCGATTTCCTGATGAAGTCGCTGGCCGGGGCCGACTTCCCCGTGGTCTGCGCCAACGTGTCCAAGGAACAAGGCGCGGACGCCGCAGCGGATACCACGCTGGTGCCTCCCTTCGTCATCCTTGACCGGACGGTTACGGATGGTTCGGGGGAAACGCATCCAATCAAGGTCGGCCTCATCGGCTTCGTCCCACCGCAGATCATGAACTGGGATCGCCGCCACCTCGAAGGCAACGTGCAGGCCCGCGACATCGTAGACACCGCTAAAACCCTCGTACCGCTGATGAAAGAACAAGGCGCCGATATCATCATCGCGCTCAGCCACTCCGGCATCGGGGCCGCAGACCACAGCGACGGGATGGAGAACGCCTCAGTCCCCCTCGCCGCCGTGGACGGAATCGACGCGATCCTCACGGGCCACCACCACCAGGTCTTCCCCTCGCCCACCTATGCCGACATGCCCGCCGTCGACGTGGCAAACGGCACGATCCATGGCAAGCCAGCGGCCATGGGCGGCTTCTGGGGCTCGCACCTGGGGGTCATCGACTTGATGCTGGAACGCGATGGCTCCAGCTGGCGCATCACCGGACACGGGTCCGAAGCACGGCCAATCTCGAAACGGAACGAAGACCGATCTGTCACCGCCCTCGTCGAAGACCACCAACCGGTCCTCGACAGCGTGCAGGCAGACCACGACGCCACACTGGCCTATGTCCGCCGCGCTGTCGGCAAGACCGACGCGCCGCTCCACAGCTACTTCGCGCTCGTGGCCGACGATCCGTCCGTCCAGATCGTGTCGATTGCCCAAAGCTGGTACATCGCCCAGATGATGCAGGGCACCGAATACGAAGGCCTGCCGATCCTCTCTGCCGCCGCCCCGTTCAAGGCAGGTGGTCGTGGAGGCCCCGAATACTTCACAGATGTGCCCAAGGGCGATGTCGCGATCAAGAACGTATCCGACCTCTACCTCTACCCCAACACCGCCCGCGCCGTGCTGGTCTCAGGGGCCGAGGTCAAGGATTGGCTCGAACGCTCCGCCGGCATGTTCAACCAAGTGGAACCCGGCAGCACCGACGCGCCGCTCCTGAACCCCGACTTCCCAAGCTATAATTTCGACGTGATGGACGGCGTGACCTACCAGATCGACCTCAGCCAACCGTCCAAATTTGACCCCAAGGGCGAATTGCTCAATGCGGACGCCAACCGCATCGTTGACCTGAAATTCAACGGTGAACCTATTGATTCTGAAGCGCAATTCATCATCGCAACGAACAACTACCGCGCGGGCGGCGGCGGTAACTTCCCCGGAGCCAAGGGCGACACGATTGTCTTCGAAGCCCCCGACACAAACCGCGACGTGATCGTGCGCTACATCGTCGAACAAGGCACAATCAGCCCCCGCGCCGACGCCAACTGGTCCTTTGCACCTCTCGACGGCACATCGGTCCTGTTCGAAACGGGCCCCAAGGCGCAGGACTATATCGACGATGTCAAAGGGGTGACAATCGAACCTGCAGGAGACGGCCCCGACGGTTTTGCACAGTTCCGCATCTCACTTTGACGTGCAGGGCGCAGGGCACCTGCGCCTTACGATTTTGCAATTGCAGGGCGCGGATGGCACCGCTATACCGCGCCCCAGTGGACCATTAGCTCAGCTGGATAGAGCGCTGCCCTCCGAAGGCAGAGGCCAGAGGTTCGAATCCTCTATGGTCCGCCATCTCCCACACACTGATCGCGTGCATCGCACTAACCAGTTCCGATTGCATCGACTTTAAAGGTGATCAACCTCAGCCAATCCCGCTCTAACCTCTGCCATGATCCAGTGCCTGTGCCGGGGACATCCGTTGCGCTTTGCGATAGTCCAGTACAAACAGAAAAGCCGACGACGCAATGGCAATCACCGCACCAATCATCGCGACACCTTGATAGTCGGTCACGCTCGTCCCAACCGCAAAAATTGCAGAAGCAATGATCGCGCCGCCAAAATGATTGACGGACAACAGCGAACTTCCGGCCCCTGCCCGGTCTGCGACAAGGTTCTGCACATACCCAATTGGGATAGACAGGATGATGCCCGCACCAATCCCCGCTGGCAGCACCAGCCACCACGCAAACCCAATAGACGGCATAAGACCCAAGACAGCGAGAAAGCCACCGTAAATCACAACACCGATCAGGATAAGGAACGAGGCTGAAACCACACGCAAAAACCGAACCGTCAGCATCATGACGGGAATTTCGATGAAGGCGACGAGGCCCGCAAAGACGGCGACGTCGGATTCGACACCACCAAGGTTGTTGAGGATCAGCAGCCCCAGCAGAATATTGTACAGCCCATTGGTGGCCGAGATCACGCAGATCAGAACCATACGCAGCAACAGGCCCGGCTCTGTCAGCTCCGACAAAGACGCCAACAACCCCTTGCCGGATTTCACGGTCTGCGACACCGTATGGTCCCGGTGCCACAACGTCAGGACGGCGGCAAGCGCCAGGACATTTGCAAAAGCGACTACAGCATAGGCCGCGAGCACATCGACACCCTTTACGAGGGCATACCCCCACACCACGGGTGTCAGTGCAAATGCGCCGGAAAACGTCGCCCGGGACAGCGTGGCCGCATAAGAACGATCAAGCTTCGGGTTCTCATTGGCCGCCACAACAGAGATTGCGAAATATTGGGTGAACGCCGTCGCTCCGACGGGAAACAGCACGACATGCACCAGCAAGAAAGCAATCTTCGAAGGCACGAAAAACATCAACAGCCCGGCTGCAGCGCCAACTGCCAATGCGGCCAGCAACGCTTCACGAAATCGTCCTGTCTGGTCCGTGTAGATGCCCACCAGTATGGACGCGACGACACTGAAAAACGCCCCACCCGTCACGATCAGAGCGTAGGCTGCATCGGAAAACCCAATCTCCTCGATCCCAATGATCGACTGGAACGGGCCAACCGTTGCCGCGCCAACGCCCATAAGGATCAAGCCAACCAGCGCCACTTGAAGCAGTCTGTCGGTCAGCGCTGTCTTGATCATTGATGAGTTCCAGACTGAGCAGCGGGGAGATCACGCAAAGGAATATGCGCCTGCCCCTCTATATGACGTGCAATCACAGATGGAAACGGCGCGACGCACACGCTTGTGCCTAACCGCCGCCCGGCTTCGGGCAGCAGCATCGCTCTCGGCTGGTTAACTTTGATAGAACGCAGCGCGCGCGCCTCAAGCCCCTGATTTACGGACGCTTTCACAAGTCGCTCAACAACTCGCAAATCGACCGAACGCCTTGTCCCCGCGGGGACAGATCACGCAAACAGGTCGTGTGCCAACTCCAAAGCGTCCACGAGCACGTCCACCTCTTCCTTGGTGTTGTACATACCAAAGGACGCTCGACAGGTGGCGTTCAGCCCCATGTGTTCCATCAACGGGCCCACACAATGCTGTCCCGCCCGGACCGCGACACCCTTTTTGTCGAGGATGGTCGAGATATCATGGGCGTGCCCAGCCCCGTCCAAAGTGAACGAGAAAATGGCGCCCTTATCCGGGGTCGTCCCCTGTACCTGCAGCCAGTTGAGCCCGCCCAACTTCTCCACCGTGTAGTCACGCAACGAATCCTCATGCGCCGCGATGGCCTCCATCCCGTGACCCATCATGTAATCCAGCGCGACCCCAAGCCCGATCATCTGCACGATACCCGGCGTGCCCGCCTCAAACTTATGGGGCGGATCGTTGTAGATCACACCGTCCTTGCTGACCTCCTTGATCATGTCACCACCGCCGATGAACGGGCGCATCTCGGCCATGCGTTCAGCTTTGCAGTAGATGGCGCCGGATCCCGACGGACCATAGAGCTTGTGACCGGTGATCGCGTAGAAATCCGCACCCAGATCCCGCACATCAACCGGCATGTGCACCGCAGCCTGAGACCCGTCGACAAGCACCGGCACGCCCTTGGCGTGGGCGCCCTCGCAGATCGCTTTCACGTCCACCTTGGTGCCCAGCACATTGGACATGTGCGTTACGGCCACCAGCTTGGTCTTTGGCCCAATCGCATCAATGACCTTCTGAGGATCAAGCGCACCGGTGGCGTCCACATCCACCCATTTCAAAACGACACCTTGCCGTTCGCGCAGGTAGTGCCAGGGCACGATATTGGCGTGGTGTTCCATCACGGACAGCACAATCTCGTCGCCTGCCTCCATCCGTGGCATGGCCCACCCATAGGCCACCATGTTGATGCCTTCGGTTGTGCCCGAGTTCATCACGATCTCATCTTCGGAGCCTGCATTCAGGAAACGCGCCAACTTGCCTCGGACGCCTTCGTAATTTTCGGTCGCGAGATTAGAAAGGAAATGCAAGCCTCTGTGAACATTTGCATATTCCTCGGAATAAGCTTTGGAAATGGCGTCAATCACGACCTGCGGCTTCTGAGCCGATGCGCCACTGTCCAGATAAACCAGCGGCTTTCCATTCACCTCACGGCCGAGAATGGGGAAATCCGCCCGGATGGCGTTCACATCATACATTCGCAAGTCCTCCTGCCGTCACGCCCGTTAGCGTCACAAGCATCATCATTCCAACAAACAGGCCTGCCAGCACGATGATAAGCAGGCCAAAGGCACGAAACAGCGAGTCAAAGCGCAAGGCCGCGCTGACAAAATGCAATAAAAGCCAAAAGGCGACGATGGCAACAACCAGTGCCACAAGGCCCGCGATGCCCGGCACGATCAAGCTCAGCACAAGCACAAGCGCCTGTGCAGCCGCACGCAGGGCCTGCAACCAGGTCAGCAGTGCCAGCATGTCGGTGAGTTCACCATGTCCGCCAAGGGCCCGTCCGGCCCAGACAAGCCCGTGCACCATGACCAGAAGCCCGCCCGCGATCATCGCAAACAGCGCAAAGGGCCGTTCAAGCAGGGCCAGAAGCGGTATCGCCGCCCGTGCGGCAGGATCAATCGAACCGGGGGCAAGCACCGCGGGCGCTGAGGCCAGAATGGTATTGACCGCAGCCACCGCAAATAGCGCAAAATACAGGGTCTGCCGGTCCAGATGCCACCCGATGATCCGCTGTGCTACCTCTTTGGGATTGCGCAGCGTTTCGACCGCCAGGTCCGCGACGGCGTTCACGCTGCCCGCTCCTGCGCGATGGATCCACCGATCCAAAACCACATGAACACCACGAACCAGACCAGGCCAACGGTTTGCAGCCCGATCCCCGGGCCGATGAAACCTGCTATCAGACCATGCAGCAGGATCAATGGCGATGACGCAAGCAGCGCCCAAAACAGTACCAGCCGCGCGCCATAAGATGTGCCCTGCCCGCGCAGAAGCCGCCCAATACCATGCGCAGCAAAAGCGATCACGTAGAACAACAGCGGGGCCACAAAAATCCACGCCAGAAGCGATGCGCCCATCAGCATGTTCAGATCCTGACCGGTTAAATGCGCCTCTCGGGCCAGTCGCGGCAGTTGCGCGATGAAGACCAGGGCACATGACGCCATGAGATAGGCCAGCGCACGATCTTCGCGTTGGCCAAGCTCAAGCAGGCGCCGTATGACGCGCCCTGGACCACGATACGTGGCCGAAATGTTCCGCGTGATGGCCATCTTAGCCCCGGTGACGCTCCAGCCAGCCTTGCAGGCGTTCAACCAATGCGTCGCGCAAAACTTCGTCCTCGATCTCTTCCACCGCCTCGGCGAGGAAGGCCAACGTCAACAGATCCGTTGCGATCTCAGCCGGGACACCGCGCGAGCGCAGGTAGAACAACGCATCTTCATCAATGGCACCAGACGTGGACCCGTGGGAACAGGCCACATCGTCGGCATAGATTTCAAGCTCGGGCTTGGCGAGGAACTGGCTGTCATCATCCAGCAAAAGCGACTGGCTGATCTGATAACCGTCTGTTTTCTGGGCCCCTTCCTTGACCAGGATCTTGCCCTGGAACACACCGACAGCACCGTTGCGCAGCACCTTCTTGAACACCTGGCGGCTTTCGCAGCGCAGCGCGTCATGGGTGACAAACACCGTGTCGTCGTGGTGGAAATCGCCATCGCCCACGCAGGCGCCGGCCACATGCGCCACCGCATCGTCACCGGTGATATCGATCACGCATTCGTTGCGGGTCAGGCGACCATTCACGGTCAGCGTGAACGACTTGAACACGGATTCGGCGCCCAACCGCGTAAAGATATGCGTGGCTGCGCGGCGTTCGTGGTCCCGCCCCTGGGCACGTACATGATGGAAGGTCGCGCCATCGGCCACATCTACTTCCATTACCTTATTGAAACGTGCAGCGGCCGGGCCGGTTTCGAGCAAGGTCACCTCGGCACCCGGATCAAGCTTGATCACGTGGTGCAAGATCGCGTCCGACGTTTCGTTTTCATGCAAGTAGATGAAATTGATAGGCTTTTCAGCCCTGTCCGTGACATGAACCAACACGCCATCGGTGGCATAGGCCGTGTTCAACGCTGCCAACGGCCTTGGCACGTAGTGACCGTTCCCCTCAAGCGCACCGTAAAGGTCGGACGCCCAGTGAATATCTGCGCTTTCGGCCAGCCGGTCGATGCGTACACCAGACAAGGTCAGATCATCAGACTGATCGGCGTCGAATACACCATCGACAAACACGATCTTGAGCCGGTCAAGGTCGCCAAACAACGGCCCCTCTTCGTTGTGGAACAGCGCGGCGACGGGGGCTGTGGGCTGCACAAGGCTGTCCGGCCGCGTGAACTTCCAATACTCGTCGCGCCGTCCGGGCAGACCCATTTCACGCACACGGGCCAAGGCCGCCTTGCGTGCGGCATCTGCCCAGCCGTTTTGCGGCATGGTCAGGGTGTCCAACCGATCCTCGGTCGGGTTCGATTTTGGTGCGGGTTCAGCCATTATGCCACCTCGGCCAGGATGTCGGCGTAGCCGTTGTTTTCAACTTCAAGCGCCAGCTCGGGGCCACCGGTTTTTACGATCTTGCCGTCTGCCATGATGTGCACAACGTCCGGTTTGATGTGATCGAGCAGACGCTGGTAGTGCGTGATCACCAGGAACCCGCGCCCTTCGTTGCGCAGCGCGTTCACACCTTCGGCGACCAGCTTCATCGCGTCGACGTCAAGGCCGGAATCGGTTTCATCCAAGATGCACATCTTGGGTTCCAGCATCGCCATCTGCAGGATTTCATTACGTTTTTTCTCACCACCCGAGAATCCAACATTGACGGGACGCTTGAGCATGTCAGCGTCGATTTTCAATGCTTTGGCACGTTCACGGATGACCTTCAGGAAGTCAGCGGCGCTCATTTCATCTTCGCCGCGCGCTTTGCGTTGCGCGTTCACAGCCGTGCGAAGAAAGGTCATGTTGCCGACGCCAGGAATTTCGACCGGGTATTGGAAGGCCAGGAACAGGCCCGCCGCGGCGCGTTCTTCCGGTTCCATCTCGAGCAGGTCTTCACCATCCAGCGTGGCTTCTCCGCTCGTGACTTCGTAGCCGTCGCGGCCCGACAGAACATAAGACAGGGTGGATTTGCCCGAGCCGTTTGGCCCCATGATCGCGTGCACCTTGCCTGCTTCGACCGTGAGGTCGACGCCTTTCAGAATCTGCTTGTCTTCTTCTTCAAGTTGCACATGCAAGTCTTTGATGTTCAGCATTTTTCTTTTCCTCGTCTCGCGCCTGTCGCGCGCTATTGCAGAATGACAGCAGTGCCCGAAACACTGACCATCAACATTGAGTCCCCAACAACCTCGTAGTCGAGGTCGATTCCGATGACGGCGTTCGCGCCGAGCGCTGCCGCACGTTGTTCCAGTTCCGCCATCGCCATATCGCGTGCGTCCTGAAGTTTGGATTCATATGCGCCGGCTCGACCGCCAACGATGTCCCTGACGCCGGCAAAGAAATCGCGGACAATATTGGCCCCCATGATCGCCTCGCCCACGACAATGCCGCGGTAGTCGGTGACCTTGCGGCCTTCGACCGTGTTTGTCGTGGTCAGGATCATCTTGCGCCCTTCAGTCATGTCCATGTGGCTGACTGCAGTCTCGGCACAGACCGTCACCGGCACGGGCACACCGCAGAATTGTGACGAACCGAAGTGTCAGCGCGCCCCAGCAGATGAAAAGGACAAGCCCCATCAGGATCTCGAACCGTTCTGCGTATTTTGCAATGAACCAGCCGTCTTCGACCATCTCGGCAACAATTTCGTCATGTGCGATGGACAGCATGAACACAATCAGGTGGCCGAGGATCACCAAGGTCAGCTCGCGTGTTTCCGGCAAGAGCCGACCGGGGTGTCCGAACCGGACCTGCAGGCCGCTTGGCTTGCGTGGTGTATCAGGTGCCATCGAATTACCCTCCCTGCACAAGCGCAGTCTGCTGCCGACCACGGACCTGTCCATCGGTGGCGTCTACGCAGGGCGCTGTTGTTTTGCAGTTCATTCCACATCCTCCGACGTAGCGCGGGCGAACAACCGTTGGGTTCCCGTAGCCACTGCAACAGACAGCATCAAAAGCGCAAGCCACACCCAGAAGGACGTCAGCGCCCCCGGCGCAAGTGACGCAGCCACAATCATTCCACCGATCACGGTGATGACAAAGGCCAGCCCGCCCTGCTGTGTGCCATCGAGGTTCGAGGCCACGTGACGTTTAATCCTAGCGTCGGATTGCTGTGTGTTCGAGATTTGCGTCATCGATCCGCCCCGGCAAAAAGAAAGAACGCCGCCCCAATCGCGCCACCTGTCATGGCCCCGCCGATGGCCAACGCCGCGGCGAAGTCAGGCAGCAACATCGCACCCACGCCACCGCCGATTGCCGCGCCCCCAAGGACGGACAAGGCCATGATCGCAAAGGCGGACCGGGATTCCTTCTGTTCAGACATGGATCAGCCCACCGATCCTTCCAGCGAAATGGCAACCAGCTGCTGCGCTTCCATGGCGAACTCCATGGGCAACGCCTGCAGCACGTCCTTGCAGAAGCCGTTGACCACAAGGGCCACCGCCTCTTCCTCGTCCATGCCACGGCTGCGGCAGTAGAACAGTTGGTCGTCGTCCACCTTGGACGTCGTCGCCTCGTGTTCGACACGGGAAGAGTTGTTCTTCACCTCTATATACGGAACCGTGTGGGCACCGCATTTGTCGCCGATGAGCAAGCTATCACACTGGGTGTAGTTGCGGCTGTCCTTGGCTTTGGGGTGCATGGACACCAGACCACGGTAGGTGTTCTGGGCCTTGCCTGCGCTGATCCCCTTGGACACGATGCGCGACTTGGTGTTCTTGCCCAGGTGCACCATTTTGGTGCCGGTGTCGGCCTGCTGCATATTGTTGGCGATGGCGATGGAGTAGAACTCGCCCTGGCTGTCGTCACCGCGCAGGATGCAGGACGGATACTTCCACGTCACGGCAGAACCGGTTTCCACCTGTGTCCACATCACTTTTGCCCGGTCGCCCCGGCAATCGGCGCGCTTGGTCACGAAGTTATAGATGCCGCCCTTGCCGTTTTCATCCCCGGGATACCAGTTCTGAACGGTGGAATATTTGACCTCTGCATCTTCCATGATCACAATTTCGACCACAGCGGCGTGCAGTTGCGAGGTATCGCGCTGAGGTGCCGTGCACCCTTCAAGGTAGGACACGTAGCTGCCCTTGTCCGCGATGATCAGCGTGCGTTCGAACTGGCCGGTGTTTTCGGCATTGATGCGGAAGTAGGTCGACAATTCCATGGGGCAGCGGACACCCGGCGGGATGTAAACAAATGAGCCATCCGAGAAGACCGCGCTATTCAGCGTGGCATAGAAATTGTCCTGCACCGGCACGACTGATCCAAGGTATTTCTTCACCAGCTCGGGATGTTCCTTGATCGCTTCGGAAATCGAGCAGAAGATCACGCCAGCTTTTCTCAGCTCCGCTTGGAACGTGGTGCCAACGGACACGGAATCGAACACCGCATCCACCGCGACCTTGCGGCCCTCGGCTGGCGCATTCTCGGCCCCTTCAACGCCAGCAAGGATCATCTGTTCCTTCAGCGGAATGCCCAGCTTTTCATAGGTGGCGAGCAGTTTGGGGTCGACCTCGTCCAGCGACTTCGGCTTGACCTCCATCGATTTGGGGCGCGCGTAGTAATACTGATCCTGGAAGTCGATCTCGGGATAGTCGACCATGGCCCAGTCTGGTTCCTTCATCTGCAGCCAGCGGTCATAGGCTTGCAGACGCCATTCGGTCATCCACTCCGGCTCTTCATTCTTTTCCGAGATGAGCTTGACGATGTCTGGTGTCAGGCCCTTTGGCGCGTACTCCATCTCGATGTCGGTTTCCCAACCGTACTTGTACGCTCCACCCACCTCGGCAACGGCATCTACCGTTTCCTGATCAACACCTTCCTTGACTACCACATTTTCCATGTCGGACATCCTCTCGCATCTGAGCGGTTCACGCCGCCCGCGCCTCGTGTTTCTTCAGCTTTTGCGCCCACACATCGACAAAGCGCAAAACATCTTCTTCCGTTGTCTCAAGCCCCAGCGACACCCGCACTGCCGATGCCGCCTCAAGCTCCGAATAGCCCATGGCCTTCAGCACCCGACTGGCCTTGACCTTGCCACTGGAACAGGCCGAACCCGCCGAGATGGCGAAACCGGCCAGATCCATCTGCATCACCTGCGTTTCGCCCTTCCAGCCGGGCGTGATGAAACAGGAGGTGTTCGGCAGCCGCGTCGCCTCTTTCCCGACAAAAATAGTTGTCTTTGACGCGGCAGCAAGAGCCTTTTCTAGAATATTTCTAAGTTTCTCGACGCGGGCCCACTTTCCATCGGCAACGTCACGTTGTGCGGCCTCGGCTGCAGCGCCGAAACCAGCGATTCCGATTACATTCTCAGTGCCAGACCTGCGGCCCATTTCCTGACCGCCGCCGCGTATCTGCGCCTGCACATCCAGACCTTGTCGCAAGACCAATGCACCTACGCCCTTTGGGCCACCAAGCTTGTGACCCGAAATTAAACCCATCTCTACGCCCAGCCAATCGAACCCAAAAGGCAGCTTACCGAAAGCTTGCGTCAGATCGCTGAGGGCGAGCCCCTGCTGAACATCCTGCACCACACCTGTTTCGGAGTTGGCGAACTGCAGGCAAGACGCGGCGGGTGTTGCTACCCGAACATGACCGTTGGCATCCGCCGCCAAAACCGGGTCAATCCATGCGCCCACCGCATCATGTTCAACAGCAGATCCGTGCAAGGACCGCCCGGCGCAGGCAAGAGCCGCCGCCTCGGTCGCGCTGGCTGTAAAGACGATGTCGGCAGCCGATGCACCCAACGCGTCAGAAACCTGCCCCCGCGCTTTCTCGACAATCGCTTTGGCCGCGCGCCCCTCGGCATGCACCGACGACGGATTGCCCACCACATCCATGGCACGCAGCATCGCCTCGCGCGCCTGCGCCCGCAGAGGTGTCGTCGCGTTATGATCCAGATAGACCCGGCTCATGTCTTCCCTGTTTCAAAAAATCCCGGGGGTCTGGGGGCTGGCCCCCAGTCGACATCAACCATCATCGACGACCGCAAAGAGGTTCGGCACCGCAGGACACGGGGCCAATTCGTTCCCGATCACATCCGAAAGCCGCGTCTGATGCAGGAAGACATATACATGGGCGCTCAGCCCTTCCCAAAGCCGATTGGTCAGCGACTGCGCCTTGGACCCAGATGCCGCACCAGTGGCTCCGGCCCCCTTGTGCATCGCATCCACCTTTTCATCGACCGCTGCCAGAATGTCAGCAACACGGATGTCGGACGCCGAACGCGCGAGTTTGTAGCCGCCGCCCGGTCCACGCACTGACGACACCAGATCAGCGCGCCGCAGCTTCACAAACAACTGTTCCAGATAGGGCAAAGAGATGTCCTGCCGGGTCGAGATATCGCCCAGGCTCACAAGCTGATCGCCCGGCTGCATCGCGATGTCAGCCAGCGCCACCATCGCATAGCGCCCTTTGGTCGACAGTTTCATCTCAAAACCCCCAATTGACGTCACCGACACAAGGCCATACATCGTTGCCACTGCAGGATGTATGACCTGTCGGATAAGTTAGAACCGTTCTAAGGTGCCCGATCAATTTCGTCAAGAAATCGGAACCCAAAAAAAGACGCGCGAGGACAGAACACCATATGCCCGAGGTCATTTTTCCCGGACCCGAAGGCCGCCTCGAAGGCCGCTACCACCCCCAAAAAGAACGTGATGCGCCGATTGCCATCGTTTTGCATCCGCACCCGCAGTTTGGCGGCACCATGAATCACAAGGTGGTGCACGCGCTGCACTACGCTTTTTACAACATGGGGTTCACTGTTCTGCGCTTCAACTTCCGTGGTGTCGGACGCAGCCAGGGCGAATATGATCAGGGTATCGGCGAGCTGAGCGATGCCGCTTCGGCCCTCGACTACCTGCAGTCGATGAACAACAATTCCAAGCACTGCTGGGTTGCAGGCTTTTCGTTCGGCGCGTGGATCGGCATGCAGCTCTTGATGCGGCGGCCCGAGATCACTGGATTCATCTCAGTGTCGCCCCCCGCCAACATGTATGACTTTTCGTTCCTGGCGCCCTGCCCGTCTTCGGGCCTGATCATCAACGGCACATCCGACCGTGTGGCGCCGCCCGCGGATACAGAGGCGCTGGTGTCCAAACTGCATGAGCAAAAGGGCATCACCATCACGCATACTCAGGTCGAAGGGGCCGGCCACTTCTTTGAAGAGCCGCACCTGGACACTTTGATCGGCAACACGACCGACTATGTGAAACGGCGTCTGACCGAGACCACGCGTTAATGGCTGACCCCGTTGTCGTCGAAATGGCCAACAAGCTGGCCGAGGAATGTCTGGCTGTGCAGAACGAGCTGGGCAACGACCGCTTGTTCATGGAAGTGGGCGATGTGCTGGGCGCATCGTCCCAAACGCTGGAGGAGGCATTCCTGACGGCGATCCGGACGCGGATGGCAAATGACGCCGGTCGCCGCTTTCTGGCCCAGAAACTCAAGGCGCATCGCGCGGAACAGGCATCTGAGTGACGCGGCTGGATCAGCAGATCGCCTTTCTCAACGAGGCGGACAAGCTCAAATCCATCCTGCGCGCAACGACCCTGGCTGACGGCAGCCGGGCGGAAAACAGCGCGGAACATTCTTGGCACCTGACCCTCTATGCTTTGGTCCTTTCGGATCAGGCAGGCCCTGATGTCGACATCAACAGCGTCATCAAGATGCTGATCCTCCACGATCTGGTCGAGATTGATGCAGGCGACAACCCTATCTTCGAAGACGTAGATGCCGCTACCGTCGCGGCACAGGAACAGGCTGCGGCCGATCGCATCTTTGGCCTTTTGCCTGTCGATATTGCCCAGGCGTTGCGCCCGATCTGGGAAGAGTTCGAAGCGGCAGAAACCCCGACTGCGCAGTTTGCGAAAGCGCTGGACCGGTTTCAACCACCGATGCTGAACCTCGCGTCGGGCGGTGGCAGTTGGACAGACTACAATGTCACCGAAGAAACCATTGCCACCCGCGTCGGAACTAAGATTGAGCGTGGCGCACCGGGACTGTGGGATTATGCCAGCAAACGCATCAGTGCGTTCTTTGACGCGCTCTAGTGCAGCGTAATTTCTGTATACCGTTGCATACAGTCTTTCCAAACGCCTTCCAACCCGCTAAGCGCTACGCAGGACAGACAGTGCTGCAAAGGACCCATCCATGACCAAGATCAAGGTAGAGAACCCCATTGTCGAAATGGACGGGGACGAGATGACCCGCATCATGTGGGACTTCATCAAGAAGAAGTTGATCGAACCCTATCTGGATATCGACCTGCTCTACTACGATCTGGGGATCGAGGAACGCGACAAGACCGAAGATCAGATCACCATCGACGCCGCCGAAAAGACCAAGGAGGTGGGCGTCGCCGTCAAATGCGCGACCATCACCCCGGATGAGGCACGGGTCGAGGAATTCGGCCTCAAGAAGATGTGGCGCAGCCCCAACGGCACCATCCGCAACATCTTGGGCGGCGTGATCTTTCGCCAGCCGATCATCTGCCGCAACGTGCCCCGCTTGGTCCCCGGCTGGACACGCCCCATCGTGGTGGGTCGTCATGCCTTTGGAGACCAGTACAAAGCCACGGACATGAAATTCCCCGGTGCAGGCACGCTGACCATGAAGTTCGTTGGCGAAGACGGCACCGAGATCGAGCACGAGGTCTACAAGGCCGACAGCGCGGGCGTGTTCATGTCCATGTATAACGTCGACAAGTCGATCTACGACTTTGCACGTGCGTCCTTCAACTACGGCCTGAACCTTGGTTGGCCGGTCTATCTGTCAACCAAGAACACGATCCTCAAGCAATATGACGGGCGGTTCCTTGAAATCTTCCAAGAGGTCTATGACGCCGAATTCAAGGAAAAATTCGAAGCGAAGAAAATCTGGTACGAACACCGCCTGATCGACGACATGGTGGCCTGTGCCATCAAGTGGAATGGTGGATTTGTCTGGGCCTGTAAGAACTACGACGGCGATGTGCAGTCAGACGTGGTGGCCCAAGGCTTCGGCTCGCTTGGCATGATGACCAGCCAGTTGATGACGCCCGATGGCAAGATCGTCGAGGCCGAGGCCGCGCACGGCACCGTCACACGCCACTACCGCCAGCATCAAGCGGGCGAGCAGACCTCGACCAACTCCATCGCGTCCATCTATGCTTGGACAGGCGGCCTGAAGCACCGGGCGAAGCTTGATGAAAACGCGCAGCTCAAGCGCTTTGCCGAGACATTGGAAAAGGTGATTGTGGACACCGTTGAGTCCGGTCACATGACCAAGGACCTGGCGCTGCTTGTTGGTCCCGATCAGGGGTGGCTGACCACCATGGGCTTCCTTGAGAAGATCGACGAAAACCTGAACAAGGCGCTGGCTGGTTAAACCAGCTCCAGACTGTCTGGCGACCCTGCTGCACTATACGTGGGGTCGCCAAAGCGCCGCGGCTGAAACGAAGCCGTGCGCACGCCATCGGGGCCGAAACTGCAAAAAGTGCCCGGTGGAACTGCGGTCCATCCGTCATGTTGATCGTCAAACGGCTCGGACACGATGGCCCATCCCTGCCAGTTTTCCTTCCATCGATAATAGAGCGACGGCGACTTGTCGTCAGATGCATAACGCGCTGCGTAGAGCGTTTTACCATCGGACAAGGCAACGCTAAGCCGCATATGCGGGGCCGTCCCGTGGCGCATCGACAGAGTTTCAAGCTGGTGCACCGCGTGTTCCAATGCCCGCTGAGGGTCAATATCCAACCCTGCACCCGCCGCCAACAGGAACAGAGTTTCAGAATCCGTGGCACCTTTGCGATGCTCATACAACGCATCCGTGATCAGCATATCCGCCTTCTTGCGAAACGAACCGAATCCACCGACCTGACCGTTATGCATGAAGGACCAGCGTCCAAGGGCAAATGGGTGACAATTGTTGCGACTGGTTGCCGTCTCTGTCGACGCCCGCACATGCACCAGAAACATGCCAGATTTCACCTGACGGGCGATGGATTGCAGGTTGGGGTCCGACCATGCCGGATAGACATCGCGAAACAGCCCCGGTTCCGGCCTGTGCGCATACCACGCCAGACCAAACCCATCTGCATTGACGGCTGTCTTGCACTCTTCGGCCGACAAGGATTGATTGACCAGCGAATGCTTTGGCTCTGCAATCATGTCCGACAGAAAAAGCGGAGCCCCGGTGTAAGCCGCCCATCTGCACATGGATCAACGACCGCGGTTGTGAGTTTTAGAATACATGCCAGCGATCATGTTGCTTGCTGTTTTTTCAAACAGACACGGGATAAATGCGTGGATCAGCGCCGCCCCACCGGCCAAGAACAACCGGACAGCAAATCCACCCGCAAAAACGGCATGTTGCGCATAGCTTTCATCTACGCTGCGGGGGTGGGATAGAAACACACGGGTCAGCATCTGAAACTCCTGAATTGATTTCCGTCATCCTATGCTGGCGTCGGGGTCATTTTTTCCCAAATTGGCCCTTAACCGCCCCTTGTTCTGTGACATGCTCCCACCGACATAGGGGTAATGAAGACATTTGATGACATAGACATGCGAATCCTGCGCGAGTTGCAGCAGGACGCGGGCGTTTCACTTGAAACGCTCGGGGAACGGGTTGGCCTCAGCCGGAATGCATGCTGGCGACGGGTGCGCGCGCTTGAAGACAGCGGCGCGGTCAAGGGCCGTGTGGCGTTGCTCGATCCGACGGCCGTCGGTCTGAGCTTGATGGTGTTCATGCAAATCCGAACACAAAGCCATGACCCCGACTGGCAACAGCGGTTCAACAGGGCTGTCCAGGCGATTCCCGGCATTCTGAGCGTTTACCGGATGACCGGTGATCTGGACTATTTGATCCGGGCGCGCGTATCAGACATGGCGGGTTACGATGACCTGTACCAACAGCTGATCCACCACGTGCCCATTGCAGACGTGTCGGCCAGCTTCGTTATGGAAGAGATCAAGGACAGCACAGCACTGCCCATCTGAAAGACACGCCAATGCCCCTTCACTATGTTTACCTTGTTCTGGCCGTCGCTGCCGAGACGATCGGTACCACCGCCCTGCAAGCCAGCAACCAGTTCACGCGGATGGGTCCAACGCTGCTGGTCGTTCTGGCCTATGGGGTGGCGTTTTACTTTCTGGGCATTGCGCTGAAATACATCCCCGTCGGTATTGCCTATGCCCTCTGGTCTGGGCTGGGGATCGTCCTGATCGCTTTGATCGGCTTTGCGGTGTTTGGGCAGGTCCTTGATCTGGCTGCCGTGCTTGGACTGGGATTGATCATCACAGGTATTGTGGTGATTCAGCTCTTCTCTACAACGGCGACACACTAGGGGTCTTTGACCCTTTCATTCTGCATTGCGGCGCTATATGGGCCGGGCAACGGGCGCACTGTCACTCAAGACCGTGTCGCCAACATCGGACATCTATGTCCTACCGCTTCGCTACTTGAGGACAGATATGGATCTGCGCAACATCGCCATCATCGCCCACGTCGACCACGGCAAGACTACGCTTGTGGACGAATTGCTGAAACAGTCCGGCACATACCGCGACAACCAGGCCACAACCGAACGGGCCATGGACAGCAATGACCTGGAACGCGAGCGCGGGATCACCATCCTGGCCAAGGCGACATCCGTCGAATGGAAGGGCACGCGCATCAACATCGTGGACACGCCCGGCCACGCCGATTTCGGCGGTGAGGTCGAGCGTATCCTGTCGATGGTTGATGGTGTTGTACTGCTGGTGGATGCCGCCGAAGGACCGATGCCGCAGACCAAGTTCGTAACCTCCAAGGCCTTGGCGCTGGGCCTGCGCCCCATTGTCGTTCTGAACAAGGTCGACAAACCCGATGGAGAGCCGGACCGCGCGCTTGACGAATGCTTTGACCTCTTTGCCAACCTTGGTGCGGATGATGACCAGCTTGATTTCCCGGCGATGTATGCTTCGGGCCGCTCAGGTTGGGCAGACATGGAGCTAGATGGCCCGCGCAAGGACCTTTCGGCGCTGTTTGATCTGATCGTGGATCACGTCCCTGCCCCGGCACAAGTCGCAGCCAAGGACGAACCCTTCCGCATGCTGGCGACCACTTTGGGATCGGACCCGTTCATTGGCCGTATCCTGACGGGCCGTGTCGAATCCGGAACCTTGAAAGCGGGCGAAACCGTCAAGGCGCTCAGCCGCGATGGCACCCTGATCGAAAACTTCCGCTGCACCAAGATCCTCGCCTTCCGCGGGCTGGGCCAGCAGCCCATCGATCTGGCCGAGGCGGGCGATATCGTCACGCTTGCTGGCATGTCAAAGGCGACCGTGGCCGACAGTATCGTTGCGACATCCGTGAGCGAGGCCCTGCCCGCACAACCCATCGATCCACCAACCATCACCGTCACCTTTGGCATCAACGACTCGCCCATGGCCGGTCGTGACGGCAAGAAGGTGCAATCACGTGTGATCCGTGACCGCCTGATGAAAGAAGCGGAATCGAACGTTGCAATCAAGATCACCGACACCGCGGGCGGCGACGCCTTCGAAGTGGCAGGCCGCGGCGAATTGCAGATGGGTGTCCTGATCGAAAACATGCGCCGCGAAGGGTTCGAGCTGAGCATTTCGCGCCCGCAAGTGCTGTTTCACGAGATCGACGGCGTCCGCCACGAACCGATCGAAGAAGCCACCATCGACGTGGATGATGAATACTCAGGCGCGGTCATCGAAAAGCTGACCGGCGTGCGCAAGGGCAATCTGGTCGAGATGAAACCGGCCGGGGCCGGCAAGACCCGCATCGTGGCCCATGTGCCGTCGCGCGGGTTGATCGGCTATCACGGCGAATTCCTCACCGACACGCGCGGCACCGGCGTGCTGAACCGCGTGTTCCATGAATGGGCGCCCCACAAGGGACCGATCCCGGGCCGTCGCGCTGGCGTCTTGATCTCGATGGAAAACGGCCAATCCGTCGCGTTCGCCCTCTGGAACCTCGAAGAGCGGGGTCGCATGTTCATCGGGGCGCAAGCCGACGTCTATACCGGTATGATCATTGGTGAACACAGCCGCGACAACGACCTGGAAGTGAATCCACTGAAGGGCAAGAAGTTGACCAACGTGCGCGCCTCGGGCACGGACGAAGCGGTGCGTCTGACGACACCGATCACCATGTCACTGGAAGAAGCAATCGCTTACATCGACGACGATGAACTGGTCGAAGTCACGCCGAATGCCGTGCGGTTGCGCAAGCGATATCTGGACCCGCACGAACGCAAGCGGATGGCGAGGGCCAGCTGATCAGGAAGGCGGACACACCGCCCTCCCTTAGTCGGTGATCAATCGTCAAACGGGAAAATGCCGGTGTCGTCTTTATCGCTACCTTTCTCTTCGGCAGCACGCACGCGCTTCTCGATCTCGTCCAGATGACCCAACTCGAACGGCCGTGCCGGACTCGGAATGTGTTTGAGCACCTGTTCGATCCCGTCCTCTGCCAATTGTGCCGCGTCGTTCGGAATCGCCTCTTGTTGTACGGCGTCCTGAACCGCAGCCAAAAAGATGCGCCCGCACCGATGTGCGCTTGGGTTGAACAGCGTGACGCATTGATGTTTGTCACAGCACGCCTGAACCACCGCGCTGTCGGTGAAATGATTGACGTAGTAAAATCCATCACCGATGCGGAAACTCCAGACCGCGTTGATCCGATAGCACCCGGGGGGCACGCGAATGCTGCGATGGCCACAAGGCGCGGGAATGACGGCATATTCCCGGTCGCACCACCGCAGGATCGATCCATCGCAGTTGTAGATGTTGATGTACCAGGTGCGGCTGCTGATCTTGCATGGATCATCAAGGGCGGTCACCCAAACGTTTAGATTTGCCAAAGACATAAAGAATTCCTCCCAGAAATGGGCACAAACGCCCCGAGGGGCGCAAAAGAAGTGCATGTTTGAATTCAGGGGCGAGATGTCGCGCGGGGCACAACCCCCGTCCCAACGATCAACGACGCGACAATTGCGCCGTGAGATGCACTATATCACACAAGCGTGAGTCGAAAAACTCGCCTTTCGGGATTTCTGTCAGACATTGGAAACGGCGGCGTGCGCCGACAAACGGCTACTCAGTCGTTTCGACGATCAAGAGTTCGCGTTCCGATGCGCCGCGCGCATGTTCAAGTGCGGCTTGATACGCGTCGGAATGGTAGCACCGCTCGGCCGTTTCGACATCGGGGAACCGGGCCACGACATTGCGGGGCCGGTCCTTGCCTTCCAGCTGCACGTAACGCCCGCCCCGGGCGATGAAGGTGCCGCCATGGTTGGCGATAGCGACCGTCGCGCCTGCTGCATATTTCTTGTATGCCTCTTCGTCCGTCACCGTGACATGTGCAATCCAGAGTGCTGGCATCTTATCCTCCCATGACCGCCTTGGCAGCTGCGATGGCCGCGTCGGCATTTGCTGCATCCTTGGCCCCGCCCTGGGCCATGTCCGGGCGACCACCACCGCCCTTGCCACCCAGCTCCACCACAGCAGCCTTGACCAGATCCACGGCGTTCACGCTGTCAGTCTTGTCCTGCGTGACACCCGCAGCCACGGCCACTTTGCCATCTGCATCCGCGATCAAAAGGATCGCGCCGGTTCCCATGCGGCTTTTGTGCTCGTCAATCAGCGCAGGCAGATCACGGCCTGTCACACCGCTCAGCACCTGCGCGAGGAACGGTGTTCCGTTCACATCCTCAGCTTCGGGCGCGGCTTGCCCGCCACCCGCCATCGCGAGATCACGGCGCAGCTGCGCCACTTCGGCGGCCAGCGCCTTGCGTTCGTCCATGAGCGCCTTGACGCGGGCCGGCACATCCTGGGCCTGCGCTTTCAGTTCGGTGGCCGTTCGAGCCAAGAGACCTTCTTGATCACGCAAGTGTTTCATCGCGGCCTGCCCCGTCAGCGCCTCGATCCGGCGCACACCGGCGCTGGACGCGCTGTCACCCAACGTGACGAAAGCCCCGATATCGCCCGTTTGGCGCACATGCGTGCCACCGCACAATTCAAGCGAATAGGTATCGCCGCTGATGCCTTTGCCCGATCCGGCTTCGGTGCCCATGGACACCACACGCACCTCATCACCGTATTTTTCGCCGAACAGCGCTTGCGCTCCCAGGTCACGCGCATCATCGGGCGTCATGATCCGGGTCTCGACCGGTGCGTTCTGGCGGATATAGGCGTTTACCTCAGCCTCGACCGTGTTCAATTCTTCAAGGCTCATCGCCTTGCCGTGGCTAAAGTCGAAACGCAGGCGATCCGGCGCATTGAGCGAGCCGCGCTGCGCCACGTGATCCCCAAGCGCATTCCGGAGCGCTTCATGCAGCAGGTGCGTGGCCGAGTGGTTTGCACGGATTGTCGTGCGCCGCGCGTGATCAACCTCAAGCCGAACGGGATCACCAACAGCCAGTTGACCGCTGTCCACCGTGACGTAGTGAGCATAAAGCCCGCCAGCCCGCTTTTGCACGTCGCTTAAATGTCCGGAAAATCGAGTCTCGTATTCTTCCTGACTTCCTTCGACAATCCGCACATGCCCATGGTCGGCAACCTGCCCACCCGATTCCGCGTAAAACGGGGTCTGATTGAAGACGACCCAGGCACCGCCTCCATCGACATCCAGTGATGGGACGTCAGCACCCTCGCTGACAATGGCAAGCACCACCCCTTCAGCGATTTCGGTGTCATAGCCCAAGAAATCGGTGGCGGCGTGACTATCTGCCAAATCGAACCAGACGGTCGCATCCGCAGCTTCGCCAGATCCCGACCACGCAGCACGGGCCTTGGCCTTTTGCTCGGCCATGGCGGCATCAAAGCCTTCCGTGTCCACCCCACGCCCCTTTTCACGCAAGGCATCCTGCGTCAGATCAAGCGGGAAACCATAGGTGTCATAGAGTTTGAACGCTGCGGCTCCGGGCAGATCAGCATCATCGGCCAGCCCGGCGACCTCATCATCCAGCAGCTTCAGCCCTCGGTCGAGTGTTTGCTTGAACCGGGTTTCCTCGGCTTGAAGCGTTTCCGTGATCAACGCCTGCGCCTGCCCCAATTCCGGGTAGGCCGCGCCCATCTGCTGCACCAACGCAGGCACCAGCCGGTACATGACCGGGTCCTTGGCCCCCAAAAGGTGCGCATGCCGCATCGCGCGGCGCATGATCCGACGCAGCACGTATCCGCGCCCGTCATTCGACGGCATCACGCCATCCGCAATCAGGAACGAGGTCGAGCGCAAGTGATCTGCAATCACCCGATGATGCACGTTCTGGTCGCCATAGGGATCAACGCCCGTCACATCTGCGGAGGCTTCGATCAGCGACTTGAACAGGTCCGTGTCGTAGTTGTCGTGGCTGCCTTGAAGCAACGCCCCAATGCGCTCCAGCCCCATACCGGTATCGATGGACTGCATCTCCAGATCGATCATAGACCCATCTTCGAACTGCTCGTTCTGCATGAAAACGATGTTCCAGATCTCGATAAAGCGGTCGCCATCCTCCTCCGGGCTGCCGGGCGGGCCGCCCCAGATGTGGTCGCCGTGATCATAGAAAATCTCGGTACACGGACCGCAGGGACCGGTCGGCCCCATCTGCCAGAAGTTGTCGGAGGTCGCGATGCGGATGATCCGGTCCTCGGGCACGCCAACCTTCTTCCAGATCTCAAACGCTTCATCATCGGTGTGATACACGGTGACATAAAGGCGATCCTTGGGAATTCCGAACTCACCGGTGATCAGGTTCCATGCGAACGGGATCGCTTCGTGCTTGAAATAATCGCCGAAACTGAAGTTCCCCAGCATCTCGAAGAACGTGTGGTGGCGGGCGGTGTAACCCACATTGTCGAGGTCATTGTGTTTGCCCCCGGCGCGCACACATTTCTGCGCTGTTGTTGCCCTAGTATAGTCGCGACGCTCAAGCCCGGTGAACAGGTTCTTGAACTGCACCATGCCCGAGTTCACGAACATCAACGTAGGATCGTTGCGCGGCACCAGCGGGCTGGACGGCACAACGGCATGCCCTTGTTTTTCAAAGTAATTCAGAAAGGTCGAACGGATGTCATTGAGCGATGGCATGGGCATGGTCCCGGGGCGTCAGATCAGTTGCCCTGACATAGCCCCGAGGGCGGACAGTGTCCACAAACGAAACGGGGCGCCGCCGTCGCGACACCCCGTTCCGGATATTGTCCGCACCACGTCTGGAGCGCCGGGGACGTTCTGGGCCCGGCCCCCTGTGCCCGACCGATCAGGCCTCGAGGATATCGTCGTCCTCGACCTGCTCATGCTTGGGCATATCGAAGTCGAGCCCATGCGCCGCTCGGATTTTGTCTTCGATGTCATAGGCGATGCGACCGTTTTCCTTCAGGAAGGTCTTGGCGTTCTCACGCCCCTGCCCGATCCGCTCATCCCCATAGCTGAACCAGGAGCCCGATTTCTCGACCACGCCAGCCTTTACTCCAAGGTCGAGCAGTTCGCCCATTTTCGAGATGCCTTCGCCATACATGATGTCGAATTCCACCTGCTTGAAGGGCGGTGCCACCTTGTTCTTAACAACCTTGACGCGCGTCGCGTTGCCGACAACCTCATCACGATCCTTAAGCGCGCCGATACGACGGATATCGAGCCGGACGGAGGAGTAGAATTTCAACGCATTGCCGCCCGTCGTCGTTTCGGGCGAGCCGAACATGACGCCGATTTTCATGCGGATCTGGTTGATGAAGATCACCATGCAGTTGGAACGGCTGATCGACCCGGTCAGCTTGCGCATCGCCTGGCTCATCAGGCGGGCTTGCACGCCGACGCTGCTGTCACCCATGTCGCCCTCGAGTTCTGACTTCGGCGTCAGAGCAGCAACAGAATCAACAACCACCATGTTCACGGCGCCGGAACGCACCAGCGTATCAGTGATCTCAAGCGCTTGTTCACCGGTGTCCGGCTGCGAGATCAGCAGCTCATCAATGTTTACGCCCAGTTTCTTGGCATATTGCGGGTCCAGCGCGTGTTCGGCATCGACAAAGGCACAGACACCGCCCTGTTTTTGCTGTTCAGCCACGCAATGCAGGGTCAGCGTGGTTTTACCTGACGATTCAGGGCCATAGATCTCGACGATGCGCCCCATGGGCAAGCCGCCTATGCCAAGCGCGATGTCGAGGCCAAGCGAGCCGGTCGAGCTGGCCTTGATGTCCTGAATGGCGTTCTCGTCACCCAGCTTCATGATCGATCCCTTGCCGAACTGACGTTCGATCTGGGCCAGTGCGCTGTCGAGCGCCTTTTGTTTGTCTGCCGATTTCTTGTCTGTCATTGTCAAAAGGTCTGCCGTTGCCATTGCTTTGGTCCTTTGTGTCATACCCGCCGGGGGGCGGCAATCACTGCCGAGGCTGCTTCGATGTTCTCCTTGTGTTCCTTATGAGATCAAATCGGGAACATTTCAATAAATTTCTACTTAACTACCTTTTGCCAACACGGGTTAAGGAGTAGTTTACGCGCCAAGGCAAAGATGAAGAAAAGCAGAACGGGGCAGGAAATGCTGGTGTTTTACAAGGCAAAGCTGGCGTTTCTGGCCGTGCCCAAAACGGGCACGTCGGCCTATGAAACCGCGCTGGCGTCGCATGCGGACATGGTCATTTCCGAGCCTCCCGCGCTGAAACATGCGCCGGTTTACCGTTACAACCGATTCATCCGCCCCATGTTTCTAAATGTCTGCGATGTCGACCTGGATGTCATGGCCGTTATGCGAGACCCGATAAGTTGGTTGGGCAGTTGGTGGAGATATCGGCAACGTCCGTTTATGGCAGGCAAACCAAATGCCACCCACGACATCAGCTTTGACGACTTTGTGCTCGCCTACATGAAGGGCAACAAACCACCGTTCGCAGACGTCGGAAGCCAATACAAATTTCTTGAACGCCAGCCGAACGGAACAGGTGTAACACATCTGTTTAGATACGAGGACCAACAGCGATTGCAAACGTTCCTGACGGAACGGCTTGGCGTGACTTTTGAGTTGGGGCAGGAAAATGTCTCGCCCGCACGCGCGCTGGAGTTGTCACCTGACGTGGAAAAACGGTTTCGCCGAAAATTTGCCGAAGAGTTCGCCCTTTATGAGGGCATTCCGACAACCTGACGCGTTCAATGCAGCTGCTGGTGTACCGTCTCTGCGAGATCGTTCAGTGAAAACGGTTTCGGCAGGAAAACCGAATTTGGAATCTCCCGCTGCTGATCCGTCAGACGATCTTCGGCGTAACCCGAGACAAAGACGACGCGCACATCCGGACGTTCCTGAAGCGCTTCTCTTACCCAGGAAGGGCCATCTTTTCCGGGCATGACGACATCCGTCACAAAAAGATCAACGTTCAGAGACGCATCCTCCAATGTCTTGAGGGCTGCCTCGGCCGAGTCGGCCTCAAGCACCGTATACCCGCGCAGCCGCAAGGCGCGACTGGCGAAAGCGCGGACCGGTGCCTCATCCTCAACCAGCAAAATCACCCCATCGCCATGTTTCGGCTCTGCCATTTGCGTTGGCACCTTCGCAGCTGGCGCTTTCGTCGTTGTCACTTCAAGGACCGGGAACATGATTGAAAAGCACGTGCCCTGCCCCGGCGTGCTGTCGACAAAGATGAACCCGCCTGTCTGCTTTACGATCCCGTAGGCGGTGGAAAGACCCAAGCCGGTGCCCTCCCCGGTTTTCTTTGTTGTGTAGAACGGTTCGAACACTTTTTGTAGCTTGTCGGCAGAGATGCCGACGCCCTGATCAACGACGCGCAGACACACATAATCGCCAACGGGTACACTCACCCGATCGCGTTCCAGTGGTTCGGACAAGGTCATACACTCGGTCTCGATCTGTATTTCGCCGCCATCCGGCATGGCGTCACGCGCGTTGACGACGAGGTTCATCAAAACCTGCTCCAATTGTCGCTTGTCGGCGCGGATGGGCTTCAAAACTGGATCGTGGGATAGGTTCAACGTGACCTTTTCGCCCACCAAACGGTTCAGCAGATGTGTGAGGTCCGACATCGTGTCGCGCAGGTCCAACTCTTCCGGGCGCAGCGTTTGCTTGCGAGAGAACGCAAGCAACTGGCCCACAAGAGCAGCGGCGCGATTGGCATTCTGATTGATCTGCACAAGGTCGCTATAGTCCGGGTCGCCTTGGTCATGACGCAGCAACAGCAGATCACAATGGCCCGAAATCGCGGTGAGCAGATTGTTGAAATCATGGGCAACACCGCCCGCCAGCTGACCAATTGCCTGCATTTTCTGGCTCTGCACGAACTGCGCTTCAAGTGTCTTGAGTTCGGTCGCATCAGCAAGGACAGCGATTACGGACACTTCACCATCTTCATTCATCCGATTGAGCGCGACCTGAACAAACATTTCCTTGTCCGAACGCGTTAACCTCAGGAATTCCGATTGCTGAACCGCCCGCCCCGACACCGTTTCTTCGAGCCAATCGCTGATCGGACGCCCCAGGCCAGCCATCAAATCCGAAATGTTTTTGCCTTCGGCCAGCGCGTCTCCAATCAACTCGGATGCGCAGCGATTAAAGCCACGCACATCACCGGCGGGCGAAAACCGGACCAGCGGCACGGGCAAATCCTCAAGCGATGCCCAACTGCCCGATTTCTCATCGTCGCCTTCGGTTGGCGGCGGCAGAAGATAATAGGCCCGGCGCCCCGCACCCGCATCGACCTGCGTGACAAGAACGTCAACCGGACCATCCGGCGTCGTCAAAGGGTTCACGGATCCCAATTTCACTGGAACCTGTTCAAAAACGGCTTCAAGTGTTTTGACCCGCCCACCGACAAGTTTGCGGGCACTTTCGTTCATATAGAGAACGGCACCTGTGCGACCGACCATCAGCATCGGCAAACCAGGGCCGTCGGCACCACGCCCTTGTCCTGTATCCGGCGCAGCCTCAAGCCGCCAAAGCAGCGTGTCGTCTTCCATTTCGTGTACAGCAAGGCGCATGTGCCCTTTGCGTGTCACGATATCCTCGCGTGCCGCCCCATCAATCTCGGCCTGCTTCCTCAGCCGGAACAAAATGCCACCCGGGTTCGCAAAGGTATTGCGCAACGTGCCTGCCATCGTCTCACCCTTACGAGTGGCATAGGTCTGTCGCGCCGCCGCATTGGCTTGCAACACCTCGCCGTCACTTGTGCACACAAAGCTGGGCGACGCGTCTTTTTCAATAAAGGCGGCGATGGAAGATATCGTGCTTTCGTGGCGCGATCGGGATTTTCGGGCCTGCAACGTGACTGCAAAGCCAAGGCCCATTACGGCCAGCGAAGCCGCCAACAGGCCCATCTGTATCAAACGATCGGGTGCAAGAACGCCCATCACGCCAAGCAATACAGCCGCGCCCAGAAGGCTGATGGCCCGATGCGAGCCGTCCTTGTCGGGCCGTGTCAAATTGAATGGCGATCCCACACTGTCGGGCACCAGGCACCTCGTCTCTCTCGATTCGTTGTGCCTTTCTGCGACCAAAACGGTTAACTGCCTCTTAAGCCCTGTCCGTTTCTGCGCATCCAGAAGGTGACGCCAAAGGCGAAACATCCCAGCACGATAAACCTGAGGTTGAGTAAGCCCTTCTCAACCAGCGCGTGTCAAGTGGGTAGCGAAGAAACCATCGCCCCACTCGTCAACAGCCCAACGCTGTGTCGCATCTATGCTGAAGTCTGCGGCCCCATCGGCGAAGCTTTGCACCTGCTCTTCGTTTTCCTCACGCAACACGGAACAGGTTGCATACAGAAGCGTTCCACCCGGCACGACAAGCGCTGCAGCTTGGGCCAGTATCTCGCTTTGAATACGTGTCAGATCATCCAGACGGTCCTGGGTCAGTGCCCATTTCGCATCAGGCGCGCGCCGCCATGTCCCAGA
Organism: Tateyamaria sp. LSS28; assembly: GCF_059611725.1. Taxonomy (NCBI): domain Bacteria; kingdom Pseudomonadati; phylum Pseudomonadota; class Alphaproteobacteria; order Rhodobacterales; family Roseobacteraceae; genus Tateyamaria; species Tateyamaria sp. LSS28. Next base: position 233,985 of record NZ_JCAPFI010000003.1, read on the forward strand.
CCCCGAGCAAGGGGCGTCGACAAACACCAGATCAAACGGCGGACTGGATGCCAGACCTCCGGACGGAAAAATCTTGATATCATGCCCCCCGCGCGCAGCCCGTGCAGGCAGGTCGCTCATCCGGGACGCATCAACATCACTGGCAGTTACAGACCAGCCAAGCGCAGCCATAGCCAACGCCTTGCCACCACCGCCGGCGCACATGTCCAGCGCCTTTCCGGGAGCGCCAAGACCAGCAACGGCAGCCTGGCTTGACGCATCCTGCACCTCGACAAGACCGTTTACGTAGGCCAGCGCGTGCCGAACACGGCGCGCGCCTTCGGTGACCGTCAGTGCCGTTGCCGCACGCGGATTGGCAATGGTTTCAATACCGTCCTCTTTCAACGCCAATTGAGCGTCGGCAACGCTGGATTTGGACATGTTGGCCCTGAGGGTTACGGGCGCACGTCCAGTCAAGGCGCGTGCGGTCTGTTCGGCCTCGTCTCCAAGACTGTTTTCAAAGATTGGAACCAGCCAATCCGGTAGATCCCAAGCGACACCCTGAGGATCAAGCGGTTTGCTTCTTTCACGCTCCAAATCAGACAAAGGTGCGGGCGCATACCCTCGACCATCAAACAATGTGTCAGGGTCAATGCCTTGGTCGCGCAATCGCCCAATCATGCGTGCGCGCCCGCTGTCCGCGCCACCGCGCGCAGTATCGCTACGCCAGTGTCGCAGCACATCAAAAACGTGATCACGGATGGCCGCACGATCCTTGGAACCGGCAAACCGACTGGCACGTGCCCAGCGGGTCAGTGCCTTTTCGGCCGGTTGTCCAGCGTCGATGGCGTCAAGTACTTCGATGGCCGCAGCGACGCGTGCACCGGGTGTCATTGCGCCAAACTCACGTGAAGTTCACACCGTAACACCTTGTTTTCTCACATAGCCCGATAGTTCGGCGACTCGCGCGTGATCTGTACGTCATGCACATGGCTTTCCTTAAGGCCCGCGCCAGTGATCTTCACGAAGTTGCAGTTTTTCCGCATCTCATCGACGGTCGCGCAACCGGTGTAGCCCATTGCAGCCCTCAAACCACCCACCAACTGGTGGATGACGGCACCCGCCGACCCCTTGTAGGGCACCTGCCCCTCGATCCCTTCGGGCACCAGCTTGTCACTGGCCGCGTCCTTCTGGAAATACCGGTCGGCAGACCCGCGCGCCATCGCGCCAAGGCTGCCCATGCCGCGATAGGATTTGAAGCTGCGGCCCTGGTACAGAATGACCTCACCAGGAGATTCGTCTGTCCCCGCGATCATGCTGCCCACCATTGCGCAGGATGCGCCCGCCGCGATGGCCTTGGCGAAATCGCCTGAGAACTTGATTCCGCCATCCGCAATAACCGGCACATCGCCCGCCGCAGCAGCACAATCCATAATAGCGGTCAGCTGGGGTACACCCACGCCCGCCACCATCCGCGTGGTGCAGATCGACCCGGGGCCGATACCCACTTTCACGGCATCCGCGCCCGCGTCGATCAAAGCGCGTGTGGCCTCACCGGTAGCAACGTTGCCCGCAACAATCTGCACCTCGTTCGACAGTTTCTTGGCCCGGCGCACCGCCTCGGCAACACCTTCGGAATGCCCGTGGGCTGTGTCGATCACGATCATGTCGACACCGGCATCGACCAGGGCTTGCGACCGTTCAAAGCCAGCGTCCCCAACGGTCGAAGCCGCCGCCACACGCAAACGCCCCAAATCGTCCTTGCAGGCGGTCGGGTTCAACACGGCCTTTTCGGTGTCCTTGAGGGTCAACAGACCCGTCAGCTTGCCCTCAGCATCTGTCACCAGCAGCTTTTCGATCCGCCGCGCCTTCATCAGGCTGATCGCCTCGTCCCGGTCCGCAGGTTCGTGCAGGATGGCAAGATCTTTCGTGGTCATCATGACCGATACAGGCGTCTTGTCATTCTCGGCAAAGCGCATGTCGCGATTGGTTACGATCCCGACAACGCGCCGATTTTCATCCACAACGGGGAAGCCGGAGAACCCATAGCGTTCGGACAACTCGCGCGCGTCAGCGAGGGTCTGATTGGCATTGAGCGTGATGGGGTTATAGACGATCCCGCTTTCGAACCGCTTCACCCGGCGGACCTCCTGTGCCTGTGCCGCGATATCCAGATTGCGGTGCACGACCCCCATGCCGCCAGCCTGCGCCATGGCGATGGCCATGCGCCCCTCGGTCACTGTATCCATGGCCGAGCTGAGCAGCGGGATATTCAGATCAATGCTGCGGGTGACCCGCGTGCGGGTGTCAGCGGTCGTGGGCAGCACGCTGGACGCGGCCGGAACCAGAAGAACATCATCGAAGGTGAGCGCCTCGCGAATCTCCATGGGGGTCTCCTTGGGAGGGTTCGTTTGACGCCTCCCTATTTCATGGACCTGCAAAAATGGGAAGCCCTATTGCGCGCAAGATTTCAACGCGCCACGCTGCCCTTCATGCACACTGAAAAACTGTCCCACATGCCCAACCTTTGCGATACCGAGCGCATCGTCTCGGAGCCGGGCACGTGCAACATGCGTGGAACGATCCGCACTGACCTACCGAAAACCCTGTGGATCACCGGCCATGGCGTCTTGGGGATAGTGGGTATTCTGGTGTTTCCGCAGTGGGACGCGGCAGTGGTCTTTCTGCTGCTGACCGCACTCACCGTCTGCGCGGGCCACTCCGTGGGCATGCACCGTTTGCTGATCCACCGCAGCTTCGAGACGCATCGTCTGATCGAATACATTTTGGTCTGGCTGGGCACATGTGTCGGGATGGCCGGTCCGATCGGTATGATCCGGACTCACGACATGCGTGACTGGCATCAACGTCAGCGCACATGTCCGGCACATCCAGCGCATCGCGCCGGATTTCTGAAAGACGCATGGTGGCAACTTTGCTGTCGCTATGACCTCGCCTGCCCCCCACGCTTTGTGCTCGAGCAGCGCGTGGCCCAAGATCCCGTCTATGTCTGGATGGAGCGCATGTGGTGGCTGCAGAACCTGCCTATCGCTCTATTGCTCTTTGCCTTTGGGGGATGGGCCTGGGTGCTGTGGGGCGTCAGCCTGCGTATTGTTGCCTCTCTCGTTGGCCATTGGTGGATCGGCCATGTCGCCCATCGGCGCGGACACCAGGGTTGGGTCGTTGCAGGACTGCCGGTACAGGGTTTCAACGTACCCGGCTGGGGCCTTGTGACCTTTGGAGAGAATTGGCACGGCAATCACCACGCTTTCCCTTATTCCGCCCGCCTCGGCGTCGAAAAAGGTCAGATCGACCCGGGGTTTTGGCTTATCTCCACGCTCGAGACCTTTGGTTTGGTATGGAACGTCAAAACACCCGGTGACGAACCGGATCGGCCCGGCCTCACCTGCGTGCAGAACGGGGCTTGCAGCGGCACCGAAAGCGCGGGCATGGTCCAGCCCCATGACAAATACATATGATACAGGCCGCCTGAACCTGCCATTTGTCGGCATATCGACCTTCGGCAAACGCCCCTATGCCGAGGATTGGACAGCGCTCAATGCGGATGTGGCAATCCTGGGCGCGCCCTTTGACGCCGGGACGCAATGGCGTTCGGGCGCCCGGTTCGGCCCGCGGGCGGTGCGCGAGGCGTCCACGCTGTTCAGCTTTGGCCATGCCGGGGCCTACGATCACGAGGACGACGCGACCTACCTGCCCGAAACCGTGCGGATCGTGGATATGGGCGACGCAGACATCATCCACACCGACACCGAAGGGTCCCATGCCAACATTGAAGCCGGTGTGCGGGCCGCTTTGGCCGCAGGTGCCCTGCCCGTCACCATTGGCGGTGATCATTCGGTGAACATCCCCTGCATCCGCGCCTTTGACGGGCAAGGCGACATCCATATCCTCCAGATCGATGCGCATCTGGACTTTGTCGACGAACGGCACGGTGTGCGGCATGGCCACGGCAACCCCATGCGACGCGCGGCAGAGTGTGACTATGTGACCGGGCTGACGCAGGTCGGCATCCGCAATGTCAGCTCGACCGCCAAGGAAGGCTACGATGATGCGCGCGCGATGGGCTCGGACATCCTGTCGGTCCGTCAGGCGCGCGCGCTTGGGCCCAAAACAGTGATTGACCGCATCCCCGAGGGCGCGCGGCTCTACGTCACCATCGACATCGACGCATTCTGCCCCTCGATTGCGCCCGGCACTGGCACGCCAAGCCATGGCGGGTTTTTGTACTATGACGTGCTGGAGATGCTACAAGCGGCGGCGAAACGGCACGACATCGTGGGCATTGATCTGGTTGAAGTGGCACCCGACTACGACCCAACGGGCTCAACGGCCATTCTGGCGGCACAGGTATTGATGAACCTGCTGGGCTTCATCTTTCACGCCCGCGCTGGCGGATAGTTCGGAGGGGGCCAGCCCCCGCCCTTCGGGCCCCCCGAAGTTTATCTGGCAAGATGAAGAGGATCGAAAACTGACGTGTGTGTGACGCCCTATGTCGTTTGACACCTTTCCCCTGCCCGTGGCCCGACTATTGTAGGGGCAGGCAAGATCACCGAGGCGCTCATGAGCACTGATCCACTCGTCGTATTTACCCCGTCCGGCAAGCGCGGGCGTTTTCCTGTCGGCACCCCGATACTGACTGCCGCCCGCCAGCTTGGTGTGGATCTTGATTCCGTCTGCGGTGGGCGCGGGATTTGTTCCAAGTGCCAGATCACGCCGAGCTATGGCGAGTTTCCCAAGCACGGTGTGACCGTGGCCGACGATGCCCTGTCGGAATGGAACAAGGTCGAAGAGCGTTACAAATCCAAGCGCGGGTTGATCGATGGCCGCCGCCTGGGATGTCAGGCCACGGTGCAGGGCGACGTGGTCATTGACGTGCCCCCGGAAAGCCAGGTGCACAAACAGGTGGTGCGCAAACGGGCCGAGGCGCGCGACATCGTCATGAACCCCTCGACCAAGCTTTACTATGTCGAGGTGGCCGAACCAGACATGCACGACCCCTCGGGCGATCTGGAGCGGCTGGTCGGCGCCATCGAGGCCGATTGGGGCATCAAGAACATCCACGCCGATCTGCACATCCTTCAGGACCTGCAACCGGTGCTGCGCAAGGGCGCGTGGAAAGTCACCGTCGCCATCCACCTCGGCGATGACGAAAACGCGCCGCGGATCATGCATATATGGCCCGGCTATTACGAAGGCGCGGTCTATGGCCTTGCTGTCGATCTGGGGTCCACCACCATCGCCGCGCACTTGTGTGATCTGACAAGCGGAGAGGTCGTGGCCTCCTCGGGTATCATGAACCCGCAGATCCGGTTTGGTGAGGATCTGATGAGCCGCGTCAGCTACGGCATGATGAACACCGGCGGCGCGGGTGAAATGACGGCAGCCGTGCGCGAGGGGATGAACGCCCTTTTCACCCAGATCGCGACCGAGGCCGAGATTGACAAGGGCCTGATCGTGGACGCCGTCTTTGTCTGCAACCCGGTCATGCACCACCTGTTGCTGGGCATCGATCCGTTCGAGCTGGGTCAGGCCCCCTTTGCCCTTGCCACATCGAACGCGCTGCGCCTGCGGGCCGATGACCTTGACCTGAACATCCACCCCTCCGCGCGGATTTACCTGCTGCCCTGTATCGCGGGCCATGTGGGCGCAGATGCCGCTGCCGTGGCCCTCAGCGAGGCACCGGACAAGTCCGACGATCTGGTCCTCGTGGTTGATGTCGGCACCAACGCCGAAATCCTGCTCGGGAACAGGGACAAGGTACTCGCCTGCTCCTCCCCCACCGGACCCGCCTTTGAAGGGGCGCAGATCAGCGCAGGCCAGCGCGCCGCCCCCGGCGCAATTGAACGGGTCGAGATTGATCCGGTCACCAAGGAACCGCGCTTTCGCATCATCGGGGTTGACCTGTGGTCCGACGAAGACGGGTTCGAGGCTGCCGCCGCGGGCACCGGGATCACCGGCATCTGCGGCTCTGGCATCATCGAAGCCATTGCCGAAATGCGGCTGGCCGGACTGCTCGACGCCTCGGGCCTGATCGGCAGCGCGGCGCAGACCGGGTCGGATCGCTGCGTGCCCGACGGGCGCACCCAAGCCTATGTCCTGCATGACGGCACCGCCATCGGCGGGCCAAAGATCACCGTCACCAACCCTGACATCCGCGCCATCCAGATGGCGAAGGCCGCGCTTTATTCTGGCGCGCGCCTGCTGATGGACAAGTTTGGCGTGGATCAGGTCGACCGGGTCGTGCTGGCAGGTGCATTCGGCGCGCATATCTCGTCCAAACACGCCATGGTGCTGGGCATGATCCCCGACGCCCCGCTGGACAAGGTGACCTCGGCGGGCAACGCCGCCGGAACCGGCGCGCGCATCGCGCTCCTGAACCGCGACGCCCGGGGCGAGATCGAAGAGACGGTCCGCCGTATCCACAAAGTCGAAACCGCCATCGAACCGCGCTTCCAGGAGCATTTCGTAAACGCCTCCGCCATCCCCAACTCTGCCGATCCATTCCCGATCCTGAACGGGATCGTCGACCTGCCAAATGTCAGCTTCAACACCGGCGGCGACAGCGAAGGTGGTGGGCGCCGTCGCCGGAGACGCGCATGAGCAATGCGGAGCAGGAAGAGTTCTGGACCGATGCCGCCGGTCCGAAATGGGTCACGCAGCAGATGCAGATGGATACGCTTCTGGCCCCAGTGCTCGATCTGGTCCTGGACCAAGCCGCCCTTCGGCCCGGTGACCGGGTGCTGGATATCGGCTGCGGTACGGGCGTCAGTGTCGTGGCCGCTGCACGGGCGGTGGGCGGCCAGGGCCATGTGACCGGGCTTGATATCTCGGAAACGATGCTGGATCTGGCCGCGGCACTGCTGCCGGACATGACGAACGCGGCGCTTTTGAAAGCGGACGCTCAGACACACCGGTTCGACACGTCTTTCGACGCGATGATCTCCCGCTTTGGCGTCATGTTCTTTAACGACACGGTGGCGGCACTCTCCAACCTGAACACGGCCCTTGCGCCGGGTGGGCGTATGACCTTCGCGGCATGGGGACCCGCGCCGCAGAACCCCTATTTCATGGTGCCCGCAAAGGCAGCCGCCAGCGTGCTGGGCCCTATGCCCAAGACGGACCGCACGCTGCCCGGCCCGTTCGCGTTCGAGGACAGCACGCGGATACTGGTGCAAATGGCGCAGGCCGGGCTGAATAGCACGGACGTTGAAACGGTGTCGGTCGACCTGACATCAGGGGGCGATGTGGCCAAGACCGCGGCGTTGATGATGCAGATCGGACCGGCAGAAGCGGCCGTGCGCCACCACGGCGTGGACGCCGAAACCGCCCAACAGGTGCAATCCGCCGTGGCCGACGCCATCGCGCAATTCGACACCGATGACGGGCTGCGCATTCCGGCCTGCATCCACATCTACAGCGCACGCAAACCCGCTTGACGCCAGCCGCCCCCACGCCTATCCCAAGCCCCGAGCGCGGGTATGGTGAAAAGGTATCACGGCAGCTTCCCAAGCTTTAGTTACGGGTTCGATTCCCGTTACCCGCTCCACAACCTTACCCTTCAGGATAGTTGACTTCCGCCCATACCTTGAGTGCCCGGATATGGGGTAACAGGTCCGCACCGCGGTCTGTCAGGCTATACTCAACGCGCAGCGGCATTTCGTCGAACGGCTCCCGATGGACCAGGCCGTCGGCTTCCAATTTGCGCAAAGTTTGGGTCAGCATTTTCTGCGTCACACCATCCAAACGCCGCCGTAGAGCGCAAAAGCGTTCAGGCCCATCGGCAAGGGCAACAATCGCCAACAAGGTCCATTTCTCTGCCAATCAGGCAAAGAACTGCCGCGATGGGCAGACCTTGGCAAAGCTCGGGGTCAAAGCCGAACATACCGTTTTGCTGGGCAGTCGTACCCCGGTCAAAGAACAGGTCAGTCTGGTAAGTGCCCGTGCAGACAGCGACATGGTGATCCTCGCCATGCCCTATACCGCAGCGCGGGACACGCTGGTCCCACTCGCAGCTGCTATTGGCAACAAGATCGTTGTTGATGCGACCAATCCGCTAAATGATGACTGGAGCCCGCTGCAGCTTCGCGAGTCCACCTCGGCGGGTGAAAATGTGCCGGATTGGCTGCCTCAGGCGCGGGTGGTCAAAGCCTTCAACACCATCTTCGCGGACATCATGACAAAGTGAGGCTTGAACCGGGATGGCAGGGCCGCGACGGCTTTCATCGCGGAAAATGACGCAGACGCCGTGGACACTGTCAAATCGCTGACTGCGCGCATGGGGCTCACCCCGGTGGTGACCGGCCCGTTGCAGATCAGCCAGCACCTTGAGGCGATGGCGCATTTGAACATCGCGATAGCTGCGGGTCAGAACGGCGGGACAAATGCCGCCGTCCTGTACCACCAAGGTTGAAAGAGATGGCAGGCGGTCGACCCGCCTGCCACCGCTACAGATCACTATCGCGTGCGCATGCAGGTGTGGCCTTGATTTAGGAACCGTTTGGTCCACTTTTGCCCAAAAGGAGATGTGCACCGTGCCACACGTCAAAACATGGCAAATCGCAACCGACCGCACGGTGATGAGGCGCGCGACCAAGATTGCTCTTGTCGTCGGCATCGTCATCGCGGTGATCAACCACGGCGATCGGATGGCTGCGGGCCAGATGGACGCCAGTGCGTGGCTGAAATGCGCGCTGACCTTCCTTGTGCCCTACTCCGTCTCCACCTACTCTTCGGTCATGGCCGTACGGGAGCGGCTGCAAAGCCTCGGGGACTGATCCACTTTGAACATTCTGTTTGTGATGTATGACCAGCTGCGGTTCGACTACCTCAGCTGTGCCGGGCATCCGCATCTGCATACGCCGAATTTCGACCGTGTGGCGGCGATGGGCGTGCGTTTCACCAACGCCTATGTCCAATCCCCGATCTGCGGCGGATCGCGGATGTGTTTCTATACCGGACGCTACGCTGCATCTCACGGCGCCCACTGGAATGGGTTTCCCTTGCGTGTGGGCGAACACACGTTGGGGGATCACCTGCGCAAGATCGGCATGTCCTGCCACTTGATCGGCAAGACGCATATGACGGTCGATGCCGAAGGGATGGAACGGCTGGGGTTGGACGCAGAAAGCGTGATCGGCGTGCGCACCTCGGAATGCGGGTTCGATCCATGGGTGCGTGATGACGGGCTCTGGGCCGAAGGGCCAGACGGGTTTTATGACGAAAGACGAAGCCCTTACAACGAATACCTCAAGTCAAAAGGGTATGACGGCAGCAACCCATGGGCCGACTACGCTAACGCCGGTGTTAAGGACGGACAAATCGCATCCGGCTGGTTCTTCGACAACACCGACCTGCCCGCCAACATCCGCGAGGAGGACAGCGAAACACCGTGGCTCACCTCGGAAGCGATCCGTTTCATCGATCAGGCGACCGGCCCATGGTGCGCGCATCTTAGCTACATCAAACCGCACTGGCCCTACATCGTTCCCGCATCCTACCACGACATGTATGGCCCCAACCACGTGCCCGCCGCCACCCGCGCCGACGGCGAACGGATCAATGCGCACCCGGTCTTTGACACCTTCATGAACGGCCCCGTAGGGCGCGCCTTTCAGGATGAAGAGGTGCGGGCCAAGGTGATCCCCGCCTATATGGGCCTGATCAAGCAATGCGACGACCAGTTGGGCCGCCTGCTCGATCATCTGGAAGCGACGGGCCAGATGGACAGCACCATGATCGTGCTGACCTCGGACCACGGCGACTATCTGGGCGATCACTGGCTGGGCGAGAAAAACCTGTTCCACGACCCTTCCGCCAAGGTGCCCATGATCATCTATGACCCGCGCGAGGCTGCAAACCGCACCCGCGGCACCACATGCGATGCACTGGTCGAATCCATCGACCTCGCCGCCACCTTCGTTGAGGCCGCAGGTGGCACCGTGCCCGACCACATCATCGAAGGACGCAGCCTGCTGCCGTGGCTGCAAGGTGAGACGCCCGACTGGCGCGACTACGTGATTTCCGAATACGACTTCTCGGCTCAACCCGTCGCGGTGAAGTTGGGGCTGGAGCCGCGCGACTGCCGCCTCTTCATGGTGTTCGACGGGCGGTACAAGCTGATGCACTGCGCGGCCCCCGGTCTGCGCAACATGCTGTTCGATCTCGAAACGGATCCGGACGAGTTGATCGACCTTGCCAAGACCGACACCCACGTTGCCATCGAAGCCCGCCTGCTCACGCATCTCCATGACTGGAGCCTGCGCATGTCGCAACGCACCACACGGTCCGAAGACCAGATCAAGGCAATGCGCGGCGCTTCAAACGGCAAAGGCATCCTGATCCACCTCAAGGACGGCACGGAAGTTGATGAAAAACTGACACAAAAGTATCGCGGCCCAGCCCGCCAGATCCACCTCAAGGACTGATCCCATGCATCGTCGCTTCTGCTTTGCCACGTTGGCAATCAGCGCGCTCCTTGCGCACCCCGTCATTGCGCAACCAGCCTACGACATGGGTGCCCTTCCCAAGGGCGCAACGTTCACGTGGCACGCGGACAACGGCAATGCCACGGTCAAGTACCTGGGCCAGAACGGCCCACTCTTCAAATTCCGCTACACCCGCGACGCCAGCCAGGGCCAGCCCGTCAAGGTCACCTCCTGGTCGGACCGTGCCGGCAACACGGTCAAGGCACGCGTCCCGAGCGGCACGGTCACCTTCACCCCACATGATTGCAGCATGACGCCGGGCACCTGTCAGTAAACAGAATCCCATTCCCGCTATGGCAGGCGCAATGTTGTCTCTACCGTCACATTTAAAGGCGGCACCAGGCACTACACCAAGCATGAAGACCGGGTATCACCAGGCACTTTGTTTGAGAAAGGCACGGTCAGCATCGACCAATACGGCGTGGCGCTCGACCGAGACTATCAGCATTTCGAAAACGGTGCCATGACCAAGACGGGTTGGACCCGGCGCAATCGCTGACCGATACGGCCTCTAGCCGATCAAGACCTCGCCAAATTCCTCCCGCAGGTTCCGCTTGAGCACCTTGCCGGTCGCATTGCGCGGCAGCACGTCGGTGAACACCACCTTGTCCGGCACCTGCCACTTGGCGATCTTGCCTTCGAAAACAGCCAAGATCTCAGCTTCACTGGGCGCCTGCCCCTCAGCCACAACGGCGATCAGAACAGGCCGCTCGTCCCACTTCTCATGCCGCGCCCCAATCACGGCCGCATCGGCCAGCGCCGGATGCGCGATGGCAATGTTTTCCAGATCCACGGACGAAATCCACTCGCCCCCCGACTTGATGATATCCTTGGACCGGTCCTTGATCGACAAATACCCATCCGGGTCCAGCGTCGCCACATCACCGGTGTCAAACCAACCGCCGGTCAGTGTTTCGTCTACGGTCTTCTGGAAATAGCTGTCCAGGATCCAGTGCCCCCGCACCATCAGCGCGCCCTGTGCCTCTCCGTCATGGGACAATGGGTTGCCGTCATCATCCATGATTTCCAGCTCGACACCCCACGGCGGACGGCCCTGGTTCTCGCGCAGCTTGTGTTGCGCCTCGATCGGCAAGTCGGCGTGTTTGGCCAACGGCTGGTTGGACGACCCAAGCGGCGACATCTCTGTCATGCCCCAGGCGTGGATCAGCTCCACCTCATATGTCTCGCGGAAGGCGGCAATCATCGATGGCGGACAGGCCGACCCACCAACCACGGTCCGTTTGAGCGACGTCAGTTGCGACCCGGATTTCTCAGCCTCACCCAAAAGCCCCAGCCAAATCGTCGGCACACCCAGGGCAATAGACACCTTGCATCCATCGATCAGCTTGACCAGCGACGGACCATCCAGTCCCGGGCCCGGCAACACCATCCGCGCGCCCACCTGCGCACAGGCATAGGGTGTGCCCCACGCGTTCACATGGAACATCGGCACCACGGGCAGCACAACGTCGCGGGCCGAAAAGCCAATGCAATCAGGCGTGTTCGACGCAAAGGCATGCAGCACGGTGGACCGGTGGGAATACAGAACACCCTTCGGGTTCCCCGTCGTTCCCGACGTATAGCAAAGCGACGACGCGGTATTCTCGTCGAATTCCGGCCACGCGAAATCAGGTGATCCGGTGGCGATCAACTCGTCATAGAACTCCAGCCCCTCGATCTCCGCCGCGGCCGCCTCGTCGCGGCCTTCCATCAGCACCACATGTTTCACACCCGGTATCTTGTCGCGGATGGCTTTCACAAGCGGGACAAAGGTGCGGTCGATAAACAGCACCCGGTCCTCGGCATGGTTGATGATATAGATCAGCTGTTCGGGAAACAGGCGCGGATTGATCGTGTGGCAGACCAGACCGGCGCCTGAGACACCAAAGTAAATCTCAAGGTGCCGCCGGTTGTTCCACGCAATAGTGGCGCAGCGGGCATGCGGCTCCAGACCCAGCTTGAGCAGCGCATCGCCCAGCCGATGGGCATTGGCCCCAACCTGCCCCCATGTCGTCTCTTCCACGCCGCCACCAGTGTTCACAGACGTAATGGCTGTCTCACCATGATACCGCGCCGCGTGATCGACCAGCGAAGAAATGGTCAGGGGGTAGTTCATCATTTGGCCAAGCATCGGCGCCTCCCGTATTTTCCTGTCAGAGCAACGCCTTGCCTGCACGGCCCTCCCCGGCCCCGCGCGTTCCTCCCTTGGGTCAACCCTGCCAAGGGGCGGCGGCCCATGCAAGCGCGGCGTGCACGGGATGACGCAAAGACAAGGGGCCAGCCACCGGCCAGCCCCTCGTTCGAACGCCTCAGGCTCAGATCAGCCGCATTGCAGCGCCTTGGCGTGCTGAATGTGACCGCGATGCGCCTCGACATAGGCGATCATACCGGCCAACACACTCGGCTGCCCCTTGAACCCATGCCACGGCTTGAAATGCGGCACATGCAGGAACGTGGTCGGGTCACGCTTGAGCAGGTTGGCAAAGACCGACGCCACCAGACGGCCCCCGGCCCCGGTCAGCTTGCCATCACCCTTCTCCTTTGCCTCTTGCAGGCAATAGAACCACAGCGGCGTCTTGGTGATGCCCTTGGCCTTGAGGATCGCGGGCGGATCGATGGCATGCGTGCCCAGATGCGCCGCCATATGCTGACCGCTGGCCAACTGATAGGTATAGCGGTCGCGCACCATGTTGCGCAGGGCCAGGTTGCGGGACTGATCCAAGGTCAGCGTTTCCTCGATATCCGCCAGTTCAATCGGCGCATGGACAAAGGGCAGGTTCAAAAGCGGCATACCCAGTTTCGGCCCCACCGGCCGCGCCTTTTGCGAGGCGACCGCCCCATTCATGCCAAAGAATTTGGCATAATCGATATTCCCGCTGGTGGGCCTGCGGCCAAAGCCAAGGGTTGCAAACAGCCCCTTCGGATCGGCGCCTTCCGTCAACGCATACTCGAACTGGGTGGTGGCGTGACCAAAGCGATACCCGGCCCCGGTGAACTCCACCGGCATCACCGGCGCATCCCATCCAAAGGCGTGGTTGTCCAGCGCCCAATCCAGGCATTCCTGCTGGACAAAGGCAGGCAGCAATTCGCACCACACGATCCATTGGTAATGCAGCCGGATGAAACGACGGACCTCCTCAAAGTTGGTCAGCTTTGGGCTGACATGATCATGCCAGACATGTTTGGGCAGGCCCTCATGGGCGCAGGTCTTGATGTCCTTCGCATCATCGCCATCTTCAACCCGCTTGCTCATCAGGATGTTGTGCAGCTCGATGAAAATCGCCTGCACCTGCGCCACGAGGATGTTCTCGTCATTGCGCGGATCGCCAATCAGCGCCTTGCCCGCACAGGTCCGGGCCAGGTCACGCGGATTGTCTTTGCGACCAAAGACAAGAAACTGCTCTGCCTCGCCCTCACCATACAGATGCGGTGACGCCTCCGGCCCCGCACCATAGACACAGTCCAGATCAAGGCTCGGCGTCCGCACATTCGGGATGGTCGAAGGATCGATACGGGAGCCAAGGGCAGATGTCGCATCCAGCGTAATGTCGTGATCCACGAATTGGCCAAGAAAGGTCATGCCAGCATCCGCATGTCCGTCCTCGTTCTCGGTCACACCCATGGATTGGGCAAGCTCATCCAGCGCCGCAATGACATCTGCATGGTTGATGTTCTTGATGTGAACGGGGTTCGCGGGCAAGACCCGCCCCAGTGTCTGCGCAAAGGGCCTTGAGGGTCCCTTGCCATGAATACACGTTTTGAAAAGTTGATCGAGCCGTGTCAGCCCGTGTTGTGTGCCAGCCATAATATTGGCCTCCGGTGCATGTTAAAGAAACAGAGCGCAAAATACGGCGCGCCCTGCGCAACATTATTACATCCGGACTCAGCACCGGGTCAGGTCAGGCATTCCTGACCGCCACAAGTTTGGGCGAATAACCGCTCACCAAAGGCCAAATAACTCAGTTTTTTCGCAAGGATACAATCCTGAATTGAACTAAAAAACACCCCGTTTCCATAGAAATGGATCGCGTGGGGCGCCGTTCAGACCATTCGACGGCTGCTTTTAGCGGTGCGCATGCAGATATTTGACCAGCGCTTGGGTGGAGCCGTCCTTGCCATCTGCAGGCGCCGCCCCCTCGACAATGGGCTGCAACGCCGTCGCAAGTTCCTTGCCCAACTCAACACCCCATTGGTCGTAAGAGTTGATGCCCAGAATGACGCCCTCGACAAACACCCGATGCTCGTACAGCGCCACGATCTGACCCAGGGTGAACGGATCAAGCGTGGGATAAATCAGCGTGGTAGACGGCCGGTTGCCGGCAAAAACCCGATGCGCCGCCTGACGCTCCAACACGTCTCCCTCGAACTTGCCGGCAATCTTCGCGCGCGCCTCATCCAGCGTGCGCCCGCGCATCAACGCCTCGGACTGCGCCAAACAATTGGCGACCAGCAGGTCATGATGATGGCGCAACTCTGGTTCATGCCCCGCACAGGCCACCATGAACTCGCAGGGAATGACTGACGTACCCTGATGGATCAGCTGGTAAAACGCATGCTGTCCGTTCGTGCCAGGTGCACCCCAGACAACGGGACCACTCTCAACCGGAACAGCACCTCCATCCATCGTCACCGACTTGCCGTTCGATTCCATCTCAAGCTGTTGGAAATAGGCAGGCAACTGCCCCAGCCGCTGATCATAAGGCAGAACGGCGCGTGACGCGTGCCCCAGCACCTGCCGATGCCAGATGCCCACAAGGGCCAGCATCAAAGGCATGTTTTCGACGCCCTCAGCAGCCCTGAAATGCGTGTCCATATCCTGTCCGCCGCGCAGGAAGGCACGGAACCCATCCGGCCCCATGGCCATCATCAGGCTCAGGCCAATCGGCCCCCACATCGAATAGCGGCCCCCGACCCAATCCTCGAAACCAAACACACGCTCCGCCGGAATCCCGAACTCGGATGTTTTCTCAAGGTTGGTCGACAGGGCCGCAAATTGCGCCGCCGGATCGCCACCATGATCCAGCATCCACGCCCGCGCCGTGCGCGCATTCGTCATGGTCTCGATCGTGGTGAATGTCTTGGACGCGACGATCACCAATGTCGTCTTCGCATCCAGCCCGCACAGCGTGTCCGCAATGTGCGCGCCATCCACGTTCGACACGAAATGGCAGCGTGGCCCGTCGTGATAAGGCGTCAGCGCCTGAACAGCCATGGCAGGCCCAAGGTCCGACCCGCCGATCCCGATATTGATCACATCGGTGATGGCACTGCCGCGGATCTCGCCTGCATAAGCGTCCATCCGGCCAAGCGTTTCCAGAACGCCCGGCATGACATCCTCTCCATCGACCAGAACCGGACCACCATCCAGATTGCGCAAGGCCGTGTGCAGAACGGCCCGCCCCTCGGTCTCGTTGATCTTTTCACCGGAGAACATCGCATCACGCCGTGCCGCAACGCCCGATGTCTCGGCCAGGTCCAGCAGCATATCACGTGTTTCAGTGTCTATGTTGGTCTTGGAATAATCGAACAGCATGTGCTGCGTCTGAACCGCGAACTCATCCGCACGCGCATCATCGAACAGGTCCAGAAGGGCGCGGCCGGACACGGCCTCCGCCTTGGCCTTCAAAGCGTTCCACATGTCTCTTACTCCGCCCAGTGCACCGTCAGGCCGCTCATAACAGCTTTGATGGGCGCCTCAACCGGATCAAGCCCCTCTGCGCGCTCCAACGCCGCCCGCTTTTCTGAGCCGTAGATCACAAGATGCTTCGCCATTGCACCCGCCAAGGCCGGACCGGAAAACGAGATCCGAGGCTCTTGCCCCGCCACGGACACCGGCACCACCAAGGGCGCGTTATCGGCCAGCATCGTGTCCAGCCCGACAGCCCCCGGAAAAAGGGACGCCGTATGCATATCCGCCCCCATCCCCAGCAACAAAAGCGAGATCGGCATCTGGTCCGCCAATTGCTCGGACAGAGCCGGAGAGGCCTGTTCAGGCGTTTGCCCGTCCCTGTAGAACGGCACGAACTTGGCCTGCGCCGCACGGCTCTGGAACAACCGATCCTTCAGCAGCTTCGCGTTCGACCTGTCGTGATCCTCCGGCACCCAGCGCTCATCGCTCAGCATGACATTGACGCGCGACCAGTCCAGATCAGCCGCACACAGGCTGTCAAAGATCGGACCCGGCGTTGTCCCGCCCGGCACAACGAAAGAGGCTGAGGGATGCACCAGCAGGCAGTTCTTCAACTCGCTCGCCAGCGCATCGGCCAGTCCCATGGCCAGCAGATCACGGTCAGGATACTCAACGATATTCATGGGGCCACCTTTCTCCACACTCTGGTGTCGCGGGCCAGAAGCTGCACGGCATCCACCGGCCCTTCGCTGCCCGCATCATAGGTCTTCGGCACTTCCCCACGCGCTTCCCATCCATTTATGATCGGATCGGTCCAGGCCCAAGCCGCCTCGACCTCATCGCCACGCATGAACAGGGTCTGGTTGCCACGGATCACATCCATGATCAAACGCTCATAGGCATCGGTCTGATCCGCGCCATCCGCACCCAACGCCTCGGCAAAGGACATATCCAGCGGCACATCAACCAGACGCATGCCCCCGGGACCGGGTTCCTTGATTGTGACGCCCAGCGTAATCCCTTCGTTCGGCTGCAACCGGATCGACAACACGTTACGATGATCCGACTGTTCGCCAAAGATCGAGTGATTCAACTCCTTGAACACCACGGTGATCTCGCTGGACCGGGCTTTCAGCATCTTGCCTGTGCGCAGGTAAAACGGCGTCCCCGCCCACCGCCAATTGGAAATGCCAACCTTCATGGCAATGTAGCTTTCGGTGCGCGTGCGCGGGTCCCCCACCGCCTCGCGATAGCCGGGCTCGCTCTCGGACGCTTCATATTGGCCGCGTACGATGTGGTAGGGTTCGACGTCATCCAGCGCGCGGATCACCTTCAACTTTTCATCGCGCACAGCGTCTGGGTCGAATTTGGATGGTGGTTCCATCGCAATCAGGCACAAAAGCTGCATCAGGTGGTTCTGCACCATGTCCCGCATCGCGCCCGACTTGTCATAGTACTCACCCCGACCACCCACGCCGACCGTCTCGGCCACGGTGATCTGGATATGGTCGACATACTGGCTGTTCCACAACGGCTCGAACAACATGTTGCCAAAGCGGACCGCCATCAGGTTCTGCACCGTCTCTTTGCCAAGATAGTGATCGATCCGGTAAATCTGGCTTTCGTCGAAATGCATCGCCAGATCCTTGTTCAGCGCCTTTGCCGAAGGCAGATCGCGGCCAAAAGGTTTTTCCACCACGATCCGGCTGTCCGCATCGGTCAGTCCATGCGCATTCAACCGATGGGCCAGATCCGCAAACAGGCTTGGACCGACAGAGAAGTAATACGCACGCACCACATCCGGACGGACAAGTTTCGCCAGCTCGTCCCAGCCCTTTTCGCCTCGGGCGTCAATCGTGACAAATTCCATCCGCTCCAGGAAACCGGCCAGCGTGCCCTCTTCACAGCTGTGGATCCCACCAAACTCTGCAATCGCCTCGGCCACGAACTCGCGATAGGCCGCACTGTCCATATCACCGCGCGCGGCACCGATCACCCGGGCCCCCTTGGGCATTTGCCCTGCACAAAAACGGCGGAACAGACCCGGCAGAATCTTGCGGCGTGCAAGGTCCCCTGTGCCGCCAAAGATCACCAGATCAAACGGATCGACCGGGATAACGCGCGATACCATGGCAAGGCTCCCTCTTGCATGCCCAGAAAATGTTTGCGCTACCACTAGCAGATTCAAACAGATACTCAACGCCCGATGCTGCACCTGCATCACACGGTCACATATTTCTATCACAAAGCCGTCAATGGGACACAGTCCGCTTTCACCTTGCCCCCGCACGACATAACTCTACGCTCGAACCGCACAGAAAAAGACGGAAACAGGCGATATGAAAGACTTGGCAAATCTGGGCAAGTTCCAGGACCCCCATGTGACGGCCAAGGGCGAAGCGCGGGCAACGGTTGCGCTGACCCATCCCGAAACCCTTTGGTTCAACACCGGCACGCTGTGCAACATCGCCTGTGCCAACTGCTATATCGAAAGCTCGCCCACCAACGATGCGCTGGAATACATGACGGCCGATGAAGTCTCCGGCTATCTCGACCAGCTTGAAGACCGCAATTGGAACGTGCGTGAGATTGGCTTTACCGGTGGCGAACCGTTCATGAACCCCGCCTTCCTCGACATGGTCGAATGGTCGCTGGATCGCGGATACGATGTTCTGATCCTGACAAACGCCATGGCCCCAATGATGCGCCCAAAGGTCAAGGCCGGCATCGTGCCTTTGGTCGAAACCTATGGTGACAAACTGACCTTCCGCATCTCGCTCGACCATCACGCAGCCGCTGTCCACGACACGGAACGCGGTGTCGGCACCTTCGCCAAAACCCTGCGCGGCGTGGATTGGCTGTCGTCCATCGGGGCTCGACTGGCTGTCGCAGGCCGGATCGAAATGGCCGAAGACGAAAATGAGGCACGCGCCGGATATGCCGCGCTCTTTGCCAAACACGGCTGGGACATCGACGCCCAGGACCCTGGCATGACGGTCCTCTTCCCCGAAATGGACGCCAATGTCGAAGTGCCCGAAATCACGACCGCCTGCTGGGGCATCCTGAACAAACATCCCGACGCGGTGATGTGTTCTTCATCCCGCATGGTGGTCAAACACAAAGGAGCCGCAGCCCCCGCGGTTCTGGCCTGCACCCTCCTGCCCTACGACCCGCAATTCGAGATGGGCGAAACGCTCGCGCAGGCCGAGGCGGACGTCTCCCTCAACCACCCGCATTGCGCCAAGTTCTGCGTCCTCGGCGGCGCCTCCTGCTCGGCCTGAGCGCGACGCATCCCGGGTCCGGCGGGTGGGCGAATTTGCGCAAGCAAAGAGTGCACATGACGGACCAAAACCGACAAAGGTTAACGCCTGCACGCACCCTACCAATGGGTTAAGGGACGCCGCGCATCCAAAAGACGCAGTTTTCCCGCCAAAATGCGCAGTTTGCGTCTCAAAACACGCAGTTTGGTCGATCAGCCGCCCGTCGCACCCCACCGCGCGCGTCATTAACCTCTCAATGCACCGTGAATTCACCCGTCACATTCCGCCACTCCCCCGGTGCGATCATCTTGCGATGGGTGAAGCGCACGGAATGCAGTGCTCCCTCAATCTCGGCCTTCCAGAAATCGATGAATTTGAACAGGCGCGGATGGTCCGGCGCGAGGTCATAGTGCTGCCAGACAAAGGTATTCAACACGTGCCTGTAATCCGGCATGTGATAGATCATTTCGGCCGTTGTCAGGCCATATCCCTTCAACATCAGTTCCGTTTCGGTATATGCCATGTTTCGCCTCCGTTTTTATGCCTTGTTGGTCCAGCAGAACGGATCGAGTATTAATTTTCAATAAAAACAGCGTCTTGGCATCAGACACGGCAGACTGCTAACAACCATCGCCTCCGCACCATTGCACCCTATCTGCGCTTTCTGATAGACTGCACCGCAATATATAGCGCACGCGACAGAACGAGCAGATCAACGTGAACGACACGCCCCAACCTCCTGAAAACGATGATGAAATGATGCCCGAACGGCCAGCCTATGATGGCCCCTCGGTCTCGATCGAAGACGAAATGCGCACGTCCTATCTGGACTATGCCATGTCTGTCATCGTGTCTCGTGCGATCCCCGATCTGCGCGACGGCTTGAAACCAGTGCACCGCCGCATCCTTTACGCGATGCATGAAACCGGCAACACGCACGAGAAATCCTACCGCAAATCCGCGCGCCCCGTGGGCGATGTCATGGGTAAATACCACCCCCATGGCGACAGCGCGATCTATGACGCCTTGGTGCGCATGGCGCAGGACTTTTCGATGTCCCTGCCGCTCCTCGACGGGCAAGGCAACTTCGGCTCCATGGACGGCGACAACCCCGCAGCCATGCGCTACACCGAAGTGCGGATGGACAAACCCGCCGCCTTTGTTCTGGCAGACATCGACAAGGACACCGTTGATTTTCAAGACAATTATGATGGCAAGGACCGCGAACCCACCGTCCTGCCATCGCGCTTCCCGAACATGCTCGTCAACGGTGCGGGCGGCATCGCCGTCGGCATGGCGACCAATATCCCACCCCACAATCTGGGTGAAGTGGTCGACGCCTGCCTTGCCCTGATCGAAGACCCGGACCTGTCGTCCGAAGCCTTGATCGACTACGTGCCTGGCCCCGACTTCCCGACGGGCGGCATCATGCTGGGCCGCTCCGGCGCGCGCAAAGCCTATCTCGAAGGGCGCGGCAGCGTCATCGTCCGCTCCAAAACACGGGTCGAAGAGCTGCGCAAAGACCGTTACGCCATCGTCATCGACGAAATCCCCTACCAGGTGAACAAAGCCACGATGATTGAACGCATCGCCGAGGCTGCCCGAGACAAGCGGATCGAGGGGATTTCCCACGTTCAGGATGAATCCGACCGCAACGGTGTCCGCGTCGTGGTCGAACTGAAACGGGATGCGACTGCAGAAGTCGTTTTGAATCAGCTATTTAGATTCACGCCAATGCAAACCTCCTTCGGCTGCAACATGCTGGCGCTGAACGGCGGACGCCCCGAACAACTCACGCTCCGGCGCTTCCTGACCTCCTTCCTCGACTTCCGCGAAGAAGTGGTGATCCGCCGTACTGCCTTCGATCTGCGCAAGGCTCGCGACCGCTCACACATCCTGTGTGGTCTCGCAGTGGCGGTCTCAAACGTGGACGAAGTTGTTGCCACTATCCGTTCCTCCGCCGACGCCGCAGAGGCGCGCGCCAAGCTGATGGAACGCCGCTGGCCCGCAGCAGAGATTGAAAGCTACCTCCGTCTCATCGACGACCCATTGTCGAAGATGCACGATGATGGCACCTATAACCTGACCGAAATCCAGGCCCGCGCGATCCTCGATCTGCGCCTGCAGCGCCTGACCCAGATCGGGGTCAAGGAAGTCACTGACGAACTTGAAGAACTGGCAGCTAAGATCAAAGAATACCTCGATATTCTCGGAAGCCGCGAACGAATCATGGGCATCATCTCGAACGAGCTAACCGAGGTGAAGGAGCTCTTCGCCGTGCCCCGCCGCACCGAAATCGTCGACTGGTCTGGCGACATGGAAGACGAAGACCTGATCGAGCGCGAGGACATGGTCGTGACCGTCACCTCCGGCGGCTACATCAAGCGCACCCCGCTTGCCGATTTCCGCAGCCAGAAGCGCGGTGGCAAAGGTGTGTCGGGCATGCAGACCAAGGAAGAGGATGTGATCACCACCCTCTTCGTTGCCAATACCCATACGCAGCTTCTGTTCTTCACGACCGACGGGATGGTCTACAAGCTCAAGACATGGCGCTTGCCGCAGGGCGGCCGCACGTCCAAGGGCAAGGCCATCGTGAACATTCTGCCTATTCCCCAAGGGGTTAGCATTGCCGCCATCATGCCAGTCGACCGGGATGAAAAAGAATGGGACGACCTGCAGGTCGTGTTTGCCACCTCTGCCGGGACCGTGCGCCGCAACAAGCTGTCTGACTTCACCAACGTCATGCGCAACGGCAAGATCGCCATGAAGTTCGAGGACGAGCACGCGGAGACAACCCTGATCAACGCCCGCATCGCATCGAACGACGATGATGTCATGCTGGTCACCAATTCCGGCCGAGCCATCCGTTTCCCGGCAACCGACGTGCGCGTGTTCAACAGCAGGAACTCGGTGGGCGTGCGTGGTGTCAAGCTCAGCGGGTCGGACAACGTCGTATCCATGTCGATCATACGCCACTTCGATGCAACCAGCGATGAACGGTCGGCCTACCTCAAGATGCGCCGCGCCGTCGCCGGACTTGCCGACGATGGCGAAGCATCCGACGAGGAAGAAACCAACGCCAACGCAACCATCAGCCAGGAACGCTATGCAGAAATGTCTGCGGCCGAAAACCTGATCCTGACGATCACGGCGCAAGGATCAGGCAAGCTCAGCAGCAGCCATGACTATCCTGTCCGTGGACGCGGCGGTTTGGGCGTGGCGGCGATGGACAAGGCCATGCGCGGCGGCGACATCGTGGCATCCTTCCCCGTCGACTTGGATGACCAGATCATGCTCGCCACATCCAAGGGTCAGTCAATCCGCGTGCCCGTGGATGGCATCAGCTTCCGCTCGCGCAACGCTGGAGGCGTACGCGTCTTCAACACCGGCAAGGGCGAAGAAGTCGTCAGCGTCGCATGGATCGCTGATCAGGGCGACGAAGAGGAAGAAGGCGGCGAAGGCTGATCTTCAGTTCAGCGGCGGCAGAACATCTTGTAAAGGGATCGGCGTGTACCACAGCGTGTCGATCTCGGCCTCGCGCACCGCGTTGCAGTGCGGCGTATCACGCGCCATGTCCACGACGATGGCATAGCTCTCTTCCATTAACGGAATGTGTTCGGCGCAACTTGGGTACACATCCGCGTCGTGCTCGCAAATGTGCGCCCGCAGCCGCTCTGCGCGTACAAATGGGCACAAGATATCTCGTTCAAAGTCTACGCTTTCAGCGGCCTTGACCCACTGCGGTGTCGCACCATCCTTTTGGGCGTCATAGTAGGTCTGTACTTGCCGGGTTTTTGACAAAAGATACAAATCGAGCCCTCGAACAATGTCACTTTCATAGACAAGCGCGTTTATTTCGGCGTCTTCGTAAGCGTAGTACTGACTGAAATCGCTTTGGATATGCGCGCTCGCATATCTGTGCCAAAAGTCGCTTGAGTACGGTGCAGCATGAAGCCTGCGAACTGAAAAGTCGCGCTTCTGTTTGGCCAGCGCCTCAAGCCGCTCTGTCTTGTCCACCTCGCTTTCATCGCTGTTCACGCGCCGTGTCGTCGCGCTGCCGTCTGCGTTAAAAACGGTGATCCACGGCAGTTCGAATTGAACATCCTCAACCATGTCCAAAAGGCGAAGATTGAGCGGGTCCATTTCAAGGAACGCAAGACTGCGCTCAAGATGAGCCCGTCGCATCTTGTTTTTCATGTTGCGGCGCTTGTGGTAGAGGCCGAAGCGGTTTTGGAACGTGCTCGCCCACCTGTCCAGATCCATCAGTTCATACAGATCTGGTTCCATGCTCACGAACGCACTTTCGATCCAGTCCAATTGAGCTTCGGACACTGTGTCATGGCCAAAATTGTTCATCATGTTCAGCAATCTGACCGTTACCATGTCCGGATTGTCGGGATTGTAGTCCGGCCACTCAGCGATGTCTTGGTTTCTTACGTCGCCATAAACCGTCTGCCCGTACATCAGGCACAAGGTCCGCGCCTCGTCCGAGATGCGAGTGGCATATTCCTGGCAAAAGGTGGCTATCGCCTCCATTCCGTAGCGCCCAACAAAATCATATGCACGTTGCAAGGTGCCCCAATTCGGATGACTGTCCATGACACGATTCACAGCGGCGACAGGATCACCAACCTGTTTGTCATAGCCATACATGACAATCACAGCATCAGAGGCCGGGATCAGACCGGGTGCCGCGGCATAGGCAAACCGGGCATGCAGCACGCCTTGGTCCCGCATCTTGCGCGCGACATCATAGCTCCAACCGTTGCGGCTTGACGCGATGGCGCCTGCAGCATTCCAAAGGCTCCAGGCTCGGGCAATCCGCGCGTAATGATTGCCGGTGTCCCGGTTCAACCACTCCTTCACAAAGGTGGTTGTTTTCGGGTGGCTGCGCGACAATACGATAAACAAATCGCGCATGTCATCCGCGCTCAGATCATCCCGTTCAAAGCGCTGTTGTGCGTCTTTGATCAATGCCTGAACGGCGATGAAGTCACCGTCCTGAACCTTGTCAAAAAGCTGCCGATCAAGCGATGGCTCTGCACTTGCTGCAAAGCCAAAGACCATCAAAACCAACGCCAGAATTGCGCGCATCACAGCCACCTCTCAATACTATCAAGAGTAGTATCGTGGCCGATTGCGACTCAGCTGGGCCCACACTTGGGCGATGCTGTGGCGCAGAACAGTTCTACAACCTGTAGATGCCCGCGAACTTGTTCCGAAGATATGCGACCAGAGGCTCTGGGCCGGGGCTGCGCCCGCTGGCACGTTCGATCACCTCGCGCGGCTCATACAGGCTGCCATGGGTTTGCAAATTGTCGCGCAGCCACGCCGTCGCCGCCGATGTATCCCCTTGTGCCAGCTGCGCATCAAGGTCCGGCACGGCGGCACGCAAAGCCTCGTGCAGACACCCGGCATATACATTGCCCAAGGAGTAGGTCGGGAAATACCCGAACAATCCAACAGACCAATGCACATCCTGCAACACACCGTTTGACGGCTTATCGACGGCATATCCGAAATCAGCCTCGAACCGATCATTCCAAGCGGCTTCCAAGTCATTGACGCTCAGGTCCCCAGACATCAGCGCCCGCTCCAGATCAAAGCGCAAAAGCACATGCAGATTGTACTGCACCTCGTCCGCTTCGGTCCGAATATAGCCGTTCGAGACCATATTCACCGCAGCAAAGAACGCATCCTCCCCCTCGATCCCGAAATCCCCGAACGCATCCCGCATCTGACCAAAGAGCCACCCGGTAAAGGCACGGCTGCGGCCCAACTGGTTCTCGTAGATGCGGCTTTGGCTCTCATGCACTCCCATCGACACCCCGCGCCCCAGCGCGGTCATCAGATAGGCATCGTCGATGTTCTGCTCATAGCAGGCGTGCCCGACCTCGTGGATGGTCGAGTAGAAACAATTAAACGGGTCTTCGGGGTTGATGCGCGTCGTGATCCGCACGTCTGTGCCCGACCCGGATGAGAACGGGTGTACTGCCTTGTCGATCCGCCCATGGCCCATGTCATAGCCGAATGTCTTGGCCAACAGCGTGCTCAGCCGAAGCTGCACCACGTCGTCAAATGTCCCGGTGACTCCATCGGGCGCAGGGCGCTCCAGAATGGCCGCGCGCAGGGATGTCAGAGCGGGCCGCAGTGCCCCAAACATCGCTTCCAGATCCGCGCCCGTGGTGCCCGGCTCGTAATCCTCAAGCATCGCATCATACAGATCGCCGCCATTGGCCAGCGCCGCACCTTCTTCGCGTTTGAGGGTGACAACCTCCTCCAGCACAGGCGCGAACGCCTTGTAATCATCCGCTTCGCGCGCCTCGGCCCATTTGCCTTGTGCCGTCGACGTCACCCGCGCGATCTGGGCCGCAAGATCGGCCGGCACCTTCGACGCCCGGTCATAGCTGCGCTTGATCTCGCGCAGCTTCGCCGCACCCACCTGGTCCAGCACGCCCCCTTCAATCGCGGCCAACCATTCACCCACCTGCGGATCAGTCCGGCGGGCATGCAGAACGCTTTCCATCGCCGCCATTTCCTCGCCCCGTTGGGCAGCAGCGCCGCGCGGCATCATCGTCTCCTGGTCCCAGCCCAGACGTCCCGCAACCTGCCCCAAGGCCTGTGTCGTGTGATCAAAGGCCAAAAGGTCGTCAAACGCTTTCATCAGGAAGTTCCTCGAATGGATGTGGCAATGGGATAGGCCGACAGGAAACGGGCGCGCAGGATCAGCGCCCACAGCACCACAGCCAGGAATTGGTGCAGGATCGCCACTTGCCAAGGTGCCCCATAAAGCACGGTCGCGATGCCCAGTACGATCTGCAGGCTCATCGCTGCAAAGACGGCATTGAAAGCAAAGCGCGTGTTCTCATGCGCCGATTTGCGTCCGCGCAACCAGACCACCACGGCAAAGGCAAACAGCAGATAGCCGGTCACGCGGTGGATAAACTGGACCAGCCCGGGGCTTTCAAAAAGGTTCCGCCACCACGGCTCGAACACAAAGGCACTGGCCGGGAACACCTGCCCGCCCATCAGCGGCCAATCGGTATAGGACCGCCCGGCATCAATGCCAGCCACAAGCGCCCCAATCAGGATTTGCAGAAAGGCAAAGTGCATCAGGCCCGTCGACATCGAAAACAGCTTGGCCTCTTTCGACCGGCGCGCCTGCATCAGATCCCGCTCGGACCGGCTCAGCAGGTAAGTGTACCATGCGATGAAACCTAAAATGACAAAGGCAAGGCCCAGATGCGTGGCAAGCCGGTAGCTGGCCACATCCACCATGCCCTCGCCCTGCGTCACACCGCTGGCAACCATCCACCAGCCAATGGCCCCTTGCAGGCCACCCAGAACACCCAGCCCCAACAATCGCGGCGTCCAACCCGTGGGTATCTGGCGGCGGATCAGGAACCAGAAAAACCCGATGGCCCAGACCAGACCAATGATCCGACCCAACTGCCGGTGCCCCCATTCCCACCAGTATATGACCTTGAAATCGGCAAGCGTCATCCACTGGTTCTGGATACGAAACTCATCAATCTGCTGGTACAGGGCAAACTCCGCCTGCCAATCCGCTTCGTTCAGTGGTGGAATGGCCCCGGTAAAGGGACGCCATTCCGTGATGGACAGGCCGCTATCGGTCAAACGGGTCAACCCACCCACCGCGATCATCACGACCACGAGGGCGAAAAGGATCATCAGCCAGACCCGGATGGCACCGCGCGCACCGCCCCTGCCCTTGTCGATGACCCCGGTTTCAACCACCTGTTTTTCAGTGGTGCCAACCTCTTCGAAAATGCTGCGGTTCTTTGCCATTTCAGCCTCGGGTTTCTGTGTTGACGCGCAACCTAGGCCCGCCCGTACCCAAGGTCCAGCGTCACTGACGCGACGCCCAGCGGACCATCTGACGCAGCATGCCATGCAGGGTCTGTACGTCGGCACGTGTCAGGGGCATCCGGCTCCACAGATTGCGCAGGTTCATCTTCATGCTTGGCGCCTTGTGCTCGGGGAAAAAGAAACCAGCGTCCTCCAGCCGCTCCTCGAAATGACGCGCCAAGTGGTCAATCTCATGGCCGTCGGCCCAGTCCGTGCCTGCCATCTCGACCACGCGATGTTCTACCTCTGCACTCGCACGCATCCACTCATAGCCCACCAGCAACACGCATTGGGCCAGGTTCAGCGACGGAAACTCGGGGTTTACAGGTACCGAGATCAGGGCATTGGCCTGCGCGATATCCTCGTTCTCAAGGCCCGCGCGTTCCGGGCCGAACATCACGGCCACATGCTGGCCCTCGGCAATCCGGCGCGCCGCATCCCGCATGGCGGCCTCGGGGCTCAGGACATCCTTGGTCATGTCCCGCATCCGCGCAGTCGTGGCATAGACAAAGCTGCAATCCGACAGGCTGCCCGCCACGTCCGGATGCACCGTGGCCGCATCCAGCACACGGCCTGCCCCGCTGGCCATGGCCACGGCGGCCGGGTTCGGCCATCCATCGCGCGGATCAATGATGCGCATCCGGTCCACGCCAAAGTTCAACATCGCCCGGGCCGCAGCCCCGATGTTCTCGCCCATCTGGGGACGCGTCAGTACAAATGTCGGTGTCATGGCGCGCCATCTACCCCGCGACGACACACCCGACAATCCCTTTCACTTTGCAAAATAAACTTCCGCCGGAGGCATAAATCTTTTCATCCCATGTGTTTTCCGGCTAGAGCGACAACCAGAACAAAAGGACCACGCCAATGAGTGCCCCCGAGCAGCCGCAGATCTACCTTCTGACCCCGCCCGTGTTCGAGCTGTCGGTGTTCCCCGATCAACTGGCCTCGGTGCTTGATGCGCATGACGTGGCGTGCATTCGGCTGGCCCTCGCCACCCGCGACGAAGACCGCATTTCCCGCGCCGCCGACGCCTGCCGCGAAGTGGCCCACACCCATGACGTCGCCATCGTGGTCAGCGATCACACGCAACTGGCCGAACGTCTGGGTCTGGATGGCGTACACTTGTCCGACGCCTCCAAATCCGTGCGCGACGCGCGCAAGGCGCTCGGCCCGGATGCCATTGTCGGCAGCTACTGCGGCACCTCCCGCCACGATGGCATGACCGCGGGCGAGGCCGGTGCGGATTACGTCGCCTTCGGCCCGCTCACCGGTGTCGGAGATGAAGAAACGGCCGAGGATGATCTGTTCGCCTGGTGGTCCGAGATGATCGAGGTGCCAATCGTGGCCGAGGGGGGATTGACCCTCGACATCGTCAAGCGGCTCGCCCCCATCACCGATTTCTTCGGCGTGGGCGAAGAGATTTGGGGCGACGAGGATCCCGCCGCCGCCCTTGCCCGCCTGATGGACCCTCTGGGTTAAAGAAGCGTCCGCTCGATCACCCAATAGATCGCCACAACCGCGATGATCAACGATCCGGTCATCGACCACGCTCGGAACATTACGTTGTAATCGGTGATCGTCTCTTCCTGCCCCTCAAGGTCAGACACGCGCGCAGCACGGACACCAAGCCACAAGGCGAACGCCGCCAAGGCAATGACGGTCAACTGACCAAGCTCAACCCCGACGTTGAACCCGATCAGGGCCGGGATGAATTGCCCCTCTGGCAGGCCGAACTCCCCCAGCACGGACGCAAAGCCAAGGCCGTGCAACAGACCAAAGCCAAACACGATCATGGGCCGCCACCGGTTGAGACCACGGGCAAAGATGTTCTCGACCGCGACATAGACGATCGAGGCCGCAATCAAGGGCTCAACGATACTGCCGGGCATGTTCACCAGTCCCAGCGCCCCAAGCGCCAGCGTGACCGTGTGCGCCAACGTAAACGCCGTGACCTGCCACAGAAGTGGACCCAAACGGGTCGACAGGAAGAAAAGACCAAGAACGAACAGGATGTGATCCAACCCCTTAGGCAGGATATGGTCAAAACCAACCGGGACGTAGGCACCAAAAGTCTGCCAGCCAGACGCCTCATCCCCACCGGCAACCGCAATCGGGCCACTGTTCTCGCCACCACCAATCAGCCCGGTATAGGGCGCCTCTACCCCTTGCTGGCGCAGGATCAGATCCCCCGCACCGTCAGGCCAGGCCACCTGCAAAACGTTTGTCCCCGCGGGGACGGATCCGCTCAGCGCCACGTCGGAAATGCGCGCAAGCTCTTCATTTGGCACCTCGGGCACGGTCACATTTTCAAGGCTGAGTGCAACGGGCTCACCATTGGCGATCAGCAACGGCAAACTGTTCCATGTCGTCACAAGCGTAGAAACACGCGCCTCGACCTCTGCGCCACTCAATGCGCGCAAGGCGTCATAATCGCCCGCATTCTCGGCATTGTCCGTATCTGCCACAACATCCAGATCGATGCCCGACAACTGCGCCTCGACATTCACGCGCACCTCAAGCCGCACCACACCATCCACAACGGTTAGGTCCGCAATCGTCGGCACAACTTCGTGAGCCACAGCCACATTGGACCAAATCGCCCAGCAAAGAGTTGACAACACCGCCCAAAGCCGCAGCTTCAAAGGCACTCGAACAAAGGCAGCCTGCATGTATATCGTCCGTCTTCTATTTGCTCTTTGGTGCGCCATCCTGACGACAAGCGCAACCGCTCATGAATTCTGGATTGAACCAGAGACGTATCAAGTGGAGCCATCGGCTAAAATCGTGGCACGACTGAAGAATGGTGAGAACTTCGAAGGCGTGAACCTGGCCTATTTCGACCGTCGCATCGAACGGTTCGACGTGGTGGTCGGTGACACCATACGCCCGGTCGAAGCGCGAATGGGTGACAATCCGGCCCTTGATGTGCCCGCACCTGTCGACGGTCTGGTCGTGGTTGTGCATGAAACGACATCGTCTTCATTAACGTATAAAGACTGGGCAAAGTTTCAGAAATTCGCCGATCACAAGGATTTCGCGAACATCGAAGCCCGGCACGCCAGCAATGGCTTCCCTGAGCCACCTTTCAAAGAACGCTACACCCGCCACGCTAAGTCCCTGATCGCTGTTGGAGATGGTCAAGGCGCGGATCGGGCACTGGGTCTGAAAACCGAATTCATAGCGTTGACCAACCCCTACGCGCCAGCGTTCGATGGCACTATGCGGGTGCAAGTCAATCTCGACGGTGCTGTGCGGCCAGACGTACAGGTCGAGGTGTTTGATCATGCTCCTGATGGAAATGTTTCCGTCACCCTGCATCGCACGGACGACGCGGGCATCGCATCCGTTCCGGTGGAACCTGGTCACGCCTATCTGTTCGATGCCGTATCGATTGCGCCGATAACAGATGGCGGCGACGCCGTATGGGACACGTTCTGGGCCGCTTTGACATTCGCCGTCCCGACCCGGTGACCACATCCCCTTGCCTCTTCCCGCAGTGGACGGCACAAGGCGGGCATGACGCGCTCACATGACATTCTCTGCATCGGTTCCGTCCTCTGGGACGTGATCGGCCGCGCGCCGCTGGCGATGCGCCAAGGATCAGACGTGCCGGGCAGGATCACCCGCCTGCCCGGCGGTGTTGCCATGAACATCGCCATGACTTTGGCCCGTTTCGGCCTGACACCCGCCTTGCTGACGGCCATTGGCCGCGATGCTGAAGGGGACGAGTTGATTGCCGCCTGCACCGCGCGCGGCATGATCACGGACACCGTCTATCGCTCCGAGGACCTGCCAACCGACCAGTACATGGCCGTCGAAGGTGCCAATGGCCTGATCGCAGCCATCGCAGACGCGCATTCGCTGGAAAGCGCCGGAGCCAAGATCTTGCGCCCGCTGACCGATGGCACCATCGCAACAGATCGCGCGCCCTACACCGGCCTTGCAGCCCTTGATGGCAACCTGACACTGGACCTGCTGAACGAGATTGCGACCAGCCCGGTTCTTGCAAATGCAGACCTGCGCGTCGCCCCGGCCTCTCCCGGCAAGGCCGAACGGCTGGGTCCGTTTTTGACGCACAGCCGCGGGACGCTCTACGTGAACCTCGAAGAAGCGGGCCTGCTCTGCCAACGCGGTTTCGAAACATCAATGGACGCGGCCGAGGGTTTGCTGGACCGCGGTGCGGCCCGTGTCCTTGTGACGGACGGTGGCAACACGGCCACCGAAGGATCGGCTGACGGGCTGGTCAGCGAAACACCCCCGCAGGTTTTGGTCACCCGGATCACCGGCGCCGGTGATACATTCATGGCAGCCCACATTGCGGCGGAAGTCCGGGGCGCAGGACGCCCCGAAGCGCTGCACGCCGCGTTGGAAGCCGCCGCGATCTATGTTTCAGGAAAGACACCCACATGACCCTGTTCACCCCCTCTCCCGAAGTTGCAGACGCATTGGCCACAGGCGCGCCGGTTGTTGCGCTGGAAAGCACGATCATCACGCACGGCATGCCCTATCCGCAGAACCTTGAGGTCGCGCGCCAGGTCGAAGCCGACATCCGCGCGGCCGGAGCGGTGCCCGCGACCATGGCCGTCATCAACGGCACATTGCATGTTGGCCTCACAGAGGCGCAGCTTGAAACACTGGCGCAGTCCAGGAACGTGGCCAAGCTGAGCCGTGCGGACATGGCAGCCTGCATCGCCAATGGCGGCACCGGCGCGACAACAGTGGCTGCAACGATGATCGCGGCCCGGATCGCGGGTATCTCAGTCTTCGCCACCGGCGGGATCGGCGGCGTGCACAAGGGGGCGGAAAACAGCTTTGATATCTCTGCCGACCTTCTGGAACTGGCGCAGACCCCTGTGACGGTCGTTGCAGCTGGCGCCAAGGCCATCCTCGACATTCCCAAAACGCTGGAGGTCTTGGAAACCCAAGGCGTGCCCGTCATTGCCTATGGGCAGGACGACATGCCCGCCTTCTGGTCGCGCAGTGCAGGCGTTGCCGCACCCCTGCGCATGGACAGCGCCGCATCGATCGCCGCGGCCCACACGCAACGCGCCGTCATGGGCATTCCGGGCGGCCAACTGATTGCAAACCCGATCCCCGAAACGGACGAGATTGACCGGGCAACACTTGCCCCCATCATCGCACAGGCCGCACGAGACGCGGATGCACACGGCATCACCGGCAAAGGGGTGACGCCGTATCTGTTGCAACGCATCTTTGAGTTGACGGACGGGCGTTCGTTGACGGCAAACATCGCTTTGGTGCGCAACAATGCGCGGCTGGCAGCCGCCATTGCAACGGAATTGGGCGCAATGGGGCCAAATGCCTGAATAAAGGGCGGAAACCATTGTAGTGCCGGACACGTTGACTTACTTCTTCCGTGAACTTGCGCCGGGATCCTGATGACCACTCCTTTTGACCCCAAAGAGCCCAGGCAGCCTGGCCTGTTTTCCGGCTTGCGCGCCTCCTTTCTGACCGGTCTTGTGGTTATTGCGCCTGTTGGCTTGACCATCTGGCTGATCTGGACTGTCATCGGCTGGGTCGACGGGTTCGTCTGGCCGCTGGTGCCCACGGTTTGGCAGCCGGATTCGATCGTCAACTATTGGCTGAACAATCCACGTTTCATCGAGCGCAACGGCGCTGTTGTTCCGAACCCGGATTGGATTCATGTGAACGTCCGCGGCGTGGGCGTGATCGTCTTCCTTCTGTTCACGATCTTCGTCGGCTGGATCGCCAAGGGCTACATCGGCAATTCGCTGATCCGGTACGCGGAAAGCCTTGTGGGACGTACCCCGGTCGTGCGGTCGATCTATTCCGGGATCAAGCAGATCTCCGAGACCATATTTGCCCAATCCGAGCGGTCATTCGAAAACGCATGCCTGATCGAGTATCCGCGCAAGGGCATCTGGGCCATCGGCTTTATCTCGACCACCGCCAAGGGCGAGGTCAGCGAAAGGGCCGGCAACACCGGCGCGCTGCTCAGCATCTTTGTGCCCACCACACCAAACCCGACATCGGGCTTTCTGCTGTTTCTGCCAGCCGAAGACGTGATCGAATTGGACATGTCCGTTGAGGACGCCGCAAAGTTGGTGATTTCCGCCGGACTGGTCTATCCCAACGGCAAGGATCCCACCAAACCGCCGAAGTGACAGGGACCACAGAAGTTCAACTGAACATCTCGGGCATATTTACGCTGTCACCATTGCCGATCTGATCGAAATGTACGGCCAGAAATTCCTCTGCTGCGCGCGCGCCCGCATCCCGCAACCGCCCCATGACAAAGCCATTCGGGACAATCTTGGTCGCAACACTCAGGTCGTTCATCAACGCATCGTCAGCAATCATGTGCATGTTGACCCGGCGCATATTGCCGCGCTCAATCGTCCCCTCGTCAATCAACCGCTTCACAAATGAAATGGCGCGCATCTCGCGCAGCAGAGACGAATTGAAGCTGATCTCGTTGATCCGGTTCTGGATCTGCTGCGGCGACCGTGGCAATTGCTCACGCTCCAGCGGATTGATGTTGATGACAACGATGTCGTCTGGCAGTGACGCGTCAAATAGCGGGAACAGCGCGGGGTTACCGGTGTAGCCGCCGTCCCAGAACTCCTCATCCTGACCGGTTTCACTGTCATAGACGGTGACTGCCTGAAACAGCGTCGGCAGGCAGGCCGAGGCCATGATGGCATCCGGCGTGACCTCGGCCTGCTTGAAAACCCGCAGCTTGCCGTTGCGCACGCGCGTCGCGTTGATGAACAATTGCGGGCCGTCGTCGCAACAGACTTTCTCCATGTTGAACTTTGACACGATGTCGGTCAGCGGATTGCGATAGAACGGACCATACAGATATGGCGACAGCATCCGCCCGACCGCATCGCCCACAGCATAAGGTATAGAATTTTCAAGCGCCTGGGACACCTGTGCTGGGCCAAACGGCGCCATCCATTGCGCCATGCGCATGTCCTGCACGCCAGCCACCTGCCCCCAAAGCCAATCAAGGTTCTCGCGCGCGTCGTCTTCGCCGCCGATCGCCAGTCCGGCCTTGACGGCCGCACCGTTCAGGGCCCCGGCAGATGTGCCCGAAATCCCGGCCACTTCGATCCGATCATCGGCCAGCAGAACGTCCAGCGCCCCCCATGTGAACGCACCATGCGCGCCGCCGCCTTGCAGTGCCACGTTGATTTTCTTGCGCGTCATGGATCAACCCTTTGATCTGGTGGAGAGTGCGGGAGCCTCCGGCGGAAGTTTATTTGGCAAGATGAAGATGGATCAGAGCGCTGTCCAACCGCCGTCAACGCTGATGGTCGTGCCGGTGATCTGGTCCGCCGCAGGCGAACAGAGGAAGACGGCAGTGCCGCCCATCTGTTCCGTGGTCGCAAACTCCTTGGACGGTTGGCGCTTGAGCATGACGTTCTTGATCACCTCTTCACGCTCCATGTCGTATTCCTTCATCGTGTCCGGGATCTGGCTTTCGACCAACGGCGTCAGCACGTAGCCCGGGCAGATGGCATTGGCCGTGATTGGTTCCTCGGCTGTTTCCAGCGCTGTTGTCTTGGTCAGGCCGACAACACCATGTTTGGCGGCGATGTAAGCCGACTTGTACGGCGACGCGGTCAACCCGTGGGCCGAACTGACATTGATGACCCGGCCCCATCCGGCAGCGCGCATCATTGGCAGGGCCGCAGCGGTGGTGTGAAAGGTCGAACTGAGGTTGATGGCGATGATGGCATCCCATTTTTCGATGGGAAAATCGGGAATGCCTGCCACGTGCTGAATACCTGCATTGTTTATCAGGATATCGCAGGCCCCCGCCTTTTCGATCAAGGCGCGGCATTGATCCCCCTTGGACATGTCGGCCTGAATGTAGCGGGCGTTTGTCTCGGTCTCGTCCGCGATCTTCGTGGCCAGCGCGTGATCCTCGGCGCGGTCCGTAAACGAGTTCAGAACGACGTCCGCCCCAGCGCGCGCCAGTTCCCAGGCCATACCCAGGCCAATCCCTGAATTCGAACCGGTGATGACGGCCGTCTTGCCAGTTAGGGAAATCTCAAAAGCCATGAGCGGGGTCCTTTCGTCAAAACTGCACACATCCTGTCATGCTGCACTTGCGAAAGAAATGGCTGCACCGCCTGTCCGGCTGGGTTTCGCACAAAAAAAAACGCCAGCACGAAGCTGGCGTTAAGTTATTGAGGCAGGTTTCATACAGGCAAGAAACCTATCGAGCAGTGCCCTTGTTATACGCAAACCCGCCCGAAGAGTCCAAGCTAAAAGTTTGATAATGCGTAAATGTCCGAGCGCCGCTATTGTTAACAAAACAAGGGCGATCAAGGATTGTTTACAAAATGAGCAGGCATTTTTTCCAAAATGGACGCACAAGATTCTATGCCACGGGTGCGATTCTTGCGGGCATAGTATCGATGGCCTCGATGGCACAAGCAGAGCCAAGTCATGGCATAGCTATGTATGGTGACCCCGCCCTTCCACCGGATTTTGTGGCCCTTCCGCACGCAAATCCCGATGCAATCAAGGGTGGTGACATCACGCTTGCCAATACGGGCAGCTTTGATTCGCTCAATCCCTACATCCAGAAGGGTAACGTGCCCTGGCAGCTCCGCTTTTTAACCCATGAAAGCCTGATGGGCCGCAGCCGGAACGAACCCTTTGCTCTATACGGATTGCTCGCCGAATCGATTGAGACGGACGAGGAGCGGTCCTGGGTTGAATTCACCCTGCGCGAAGAGGCGCAATTTTCCGACGGCAGCCCTGTGACGGTCGAGGACGTGCTGTGGTCTTATGAAAAGCTCGGCACCGAGGGGCATGGCAGGTACCGCAGCCTTTGGACACAGATCGAAAGCCTTGAACAAACCGGTCCGCGCAGCATCCGCTTCACCTTCAACACGGAAAACCGGGAACTGGCCTTGCTCGCCGGGATGCGTCCGATCCTTCAAAAGGCGCAGTGGGAGGGCAAGGATTTTGCCAATTCCACGATCAACGATGTGCCCATCGGCTCCGGCCCCTATGTGGTCAGCGATTACGAGGGCGCGCGCTATGTCACTCTGACCCGCAACCCCGACTACTGGGGTAATGACCTGAACTTCCGTCGTGGCACGTTCAACTTCGATGAGATCAAAATTGATTTCTACGGCGATGGTGACGTGGTGCTGGAGGCTTTCAAGGCAGGTGAAATCTCGGCCTGGCGCGAGTTCAACGCCGAAACCTGGAACAGCGAGTATGACTTCCCGCGCGTCCAATCCGGTGATGTCATCAAGACCGAGATCACCCACCAGAAGCCGTCAGGCATCACCG
The DNA here is from genome assembly GCF_059611725.1 of Tateyamaria sp. LSS28. NCBI lineage: Bacteria > Pseudomonadati > Pseudomonadota > Alphaproteobacteria > Rhodobacterales > Roseobacteraceae > Tateyamaria > Tateyamaria sp. LSS28. The sequence goes on from NZ_JCAPFI010000003.1 coordinate 270,530, forward strand.
GCTTTGTCATGAACACCCGCCGCGCACCCTTTGATGACTGGCGGGTGCGCGAGGCCCTGATCACCGCCTTCAACTTCGAATATATCAACGACACGCTGACCGGCGGCGCACAGCCCCGCATCACCTCCTACTTCTCGAACTCGCTACTGGCGATGGAGCCGGGCGCCGCCAAGGGCCGGGTGGCCGAACTGCTTGCCCCATTCAACGGCAAACTGCTGCCCGGCGTCATGGAAGGCTACGCGCTGCCCGAAAGCGACGGCACCTTGCGCAACCGCAGGGCCTTGCGACGCGCCATCGGCCTGCTGGAAGAGGCCGGCTGGACAACACAGGAAGGCAAGTTGCGCAACGCTGACGGTCAGGCGATGCGTTTTACTATCCTGCTGGACCAGCAACGGACCGAGGACCGGGCGATTGCCAACCTCTACATCCAAGCACTGGAGCAGCTTGGCATTGACGTCACCGTTGACCTTGTGGACGGCGCTCAGTTCACGGCACGCGAAGACAGTTTCGACTTCAACATGACCTATATCCGTCGTGCGCTATCCCTGAGCCCCGGCAATGAACAATGGTTCTATTGGGGAACCGATGCCGCGGTCGAGGACGGCTCCGGCAACCTGATGGGTGTGCAGGACCCGGCCATCGACGCCATGATCACCGCCATGCTGACCGCCACAACGCGTGAGGACAGCATTGCAGCCACACGCGCGCTCGACCGGTTGCTGATCGCCGGGCGTTACGTCGTGCCGTTCTGGCAATTCACGACCGGCCGCATCGCTCATGTCTCAGAAATGAAACACCCCGATGTGATCCCGCTTTATGGCGACGGCCCGGACTGGATGCCTCAATTCTGGTGGTGGGACGCAAACTGATCTTCGGCCACTGACATGACACAGAAACTCTGGGCCGAAGGGCTGGGCACCGCGCTGCTTCTCATCGGCGTGGTCGGGTCGGGCATCATGGGCGAGGCGCTTGCAGGCGGAAACGTCGCCATCGCCCTGCTGGCCAATGCTATCGCGACCGGCTGCATGCTCTACGTGATTATCACCGTGTTGGGTCCGATCTCCGGCGCGCATTTCAATCCAGCGGTCACTCTGGCCTTTTGGTTGCGGGGCGACATCGCCACGCGCCCTGCCCTTGGTTATGGGGCTGTGCAGGTTGCGGGAGGCATTCTGGGCGTCTGGGCCACGCACCTCATGTTCGATTTGCCCGTCTTGCAGAGTTCCACAACCTTGCATCGGACCGGTCTCGCGCAATGGTGGTCCGAGGGCGTAGCCACCTTTGGATTGCTCTTTGTGATCTTCGGTGGCCTGCGTTCGCGCCCCGAGGCTGTACCGACTTTGGTCGCACTCTACATCACCGGCGCTTACTGGTTCACGGCCTCAACCAGCTTTGCCAATCCGGCAGTTACCATTGCACGCGGATTTTCCGACACGTTTGCAGGCATTTACCCGGGGCATGTTGCGGCCTTCGTCGGCGTGCAACTTCTGACCGCTCTGATCGCGCATCCGATCCTGCGCAGACTGCTTCTGATCAAAGGTTGAACTGTCACGAATTTGCAATATTGTCTGGCGCAGGGTGGATGTCTGGCCTGCAGTGGGACCTGCTGGCCGCCACGTGCAAGCACCGCACGTGGTAAACCAAAGGTAATCGGGGGTATACATGAACTGGAATGATCTGACCCGCAATTGGGCGGACAGCTACCACGCGCTGTGCCAGGAATTTCCCAAACTCGAAGCCAGCGCGATGCCCTTTCTCAAGGCAGATCAAGACCGTTTCGAGAGTTACCTCGCCGCAACCCACGACATGTCATTGAAAGAAGCGCAGGACGCGTTTGACGCCTTCCTGTCGCGGCGCGCCAAGGCTCTGCACACCGCGTGATCGCGCTCAGGCGAGTGACGTCACCCACAAGATCAAAGCATCTTCGTCGCTGACGGACACCACATTGTGGCCCATCGTGGCATCGTAATACGCGCTATCGCCCCGCCGCATATCGACGGGTTCATAAAACTCGGTATACAGGCGGATGACTCCGGTCAGCACATACAGGAATTCTTCGCCATCGTGCCGCACCCAACCATCGAATTCATCCATCGACCGCGCCCGTACACGCGCGCGATACGGCAACATCTGCTTCTTTGTCAGCGTTTCGGCCAAAAGCTCGTGTTCGTAGGTCACAGTGGCCTGAGCATTACCCTGCCCCGATTGCGTCACCACCATACGGCCGTTAATCTGGCCCTTTTCAGGCGGCGTGAACAGCTGCGGCACACTGATCTCAAGACCAATGGCCAGCTTCTTGAGCGCCTCGTAAGTGGGCGACATCTGACCGTTTTCGATCTTGGAAAGGGTCGACCGGGCCAATCCGGCCTGGTTCGCCGCCTGTTCCAGCGTCCAGTCGCGCGCCTTGCGCAACTCGCGCACACGTGCGCCCAGATCCAGCGGCTCGGCTGTTTCATCGTGGCCCGTAGAGCGGGCGATCTGGATCAGTGTCTTGGGATCTTTTCCTTGCATGACGACTTCTATAGGACGCAGGCCCAAGGCTTGCAACGCCACCCATGCTGAGCGTCATCGACGGCGGCCCGATGCCGCCCTGCCCGTCCCCGTTCAACATGGCCGCTCACGTCTTGGGCCGCGCCGACACCCAACCACAAAAAGTCGCGTTGTCCGTCGTGAACGGCGACCAAGCGACATCCATGACATACGAAACCCTGAAGCGCGCTGTGCTAGGCACGGGCGGCGGGTTTCTGGCGGCAGGATGTGTGCCCGGTGATATCGTGCTGCTGCGCCTTGGGAACACAATCGACTTTCCCATCGCATATCTGGGGGCACTGGCCGTGGGTCTTGTCCCCGTCCCGACATCTGCCGCGCTGACCAGACCAGAGGTTGCGCGGATCGTGTCCGAGCTGCGCCCCCGCCTGATCCTGCGGGACCCCGGCGTGACAACCGCCCCCGGTGCGCCAGAGATTGGCCTGGCCACGTTGCAGGCCTTGCGCAACCATGCGCCAGCCGATTGGCACATGGGTGATCCTGAACGGTTGGGCTACATCATCTATACCTCCGGCACATCAGGCCAGCCACGCGCAGTGGCCCATGCGCATCGTGCCATCTGGGCACGGCAGATGATGCATGATGGGTGGTATGGGCTGCGCGCCGACGACACTCTGATGCACGCTGGCGCCTTCAATTGGACCTATACGCTGGGAACCGGGCTGATGGACCCGTGGACCGCTGGGGCAACGGCACTCATTCCTGCCGCGGGCACACCGTCCGAGGTGCTTGGCCCGCTTCTCGCCACGCACAAGGCCACGATCTTTGCTGCCGCACCAGGCGTCTATCGCCAGATGCTCGACCGCGCAGAACTGCCAGCCTTACCAAACCTGCGCCATGGCCTGAGCGCCGGGGAAAAGCTGCCGCAAACCACGCTGGACAGATGGCGGGACACAACCGGCACCAACCTGTTCGAAGCCTACGGCATGTCCGAATGCTCGACCTTCATCTCGGCCAGCCCAGCACATCCTGCCAAGACAGGAACGCTCGGCCAACCGCAGGCCGGACGGCATGTTGCAATCCTCGGCGACGACGGTCCGGTTCCGCGTGGCACACCCGGCACCATCGCCGTGCATCGATCCGATCCCGGCCTGATGCTGGAATACCTGCACGCCCCTGACGACACCGCCGCGCGCTTTGACGGAAACTGGTTTCTCACTGGCGATGTGGGCGCCATGGATGAGGACGGGCAGATCACCTATCTGGGCCGTAACGATGACATCATGAACGCAGGCGGGTATCGCGTATCCCCGCTTGAGGTCGAGGCGGCGTTGGCGGACGCGCCCGGTCTGACCGGCGTTGGTGCCACCCAGATCGAGGTGAAGCCCGGCGTCTTCATCATCGTCGCGTTCTACACCGCAGCCGCACCACTGGACGAGGACAGCTTGCGCGCCTATGTCGACACCAAGCTGGCGCGATACAAACACCCCCGCGCCTATGTTCACCTGCCAATGCTGCCCACCGGCGCAAATGGCAAGCTGGTTCGGCGGCGGCTGCCCTTGTTCTGGCCCAAAACGACGAAAGCCACCTGATGCCCGATTCGATCAAGCTCGATATCATGTCCGACCCGATCTGCCCGTGGTGCTATATCGGCAAGGCCCACCTGGATCGCGCGCTTGAGGCGCATCCGGACCACCCATTCGTGATCGAATGGCATCCCTTTCAACTGAACCCTGACATGCCCGCCGAGGGCATGGATCGGCGCGCATATCTGGAAGGTAAGTTCGGTGGCAAGGAAGGCGCGGTGCGGGCCTATGCACCGGTTGTGGAACATGCGGAAAAGGCAGGCCTCAAGATCGATTTCGAGGGCATGAAACGCACACCCAACACGCTTGACGCCCACCGCCTGATCCACTGGGCCGGGATCGAAGGCAAGCAGACAGCAGCGGTATCGTCCCTGTTCAAAGCCTATTTCGTCGAAACACGGGACATCGGGGATCATGATGTTCTGGCCGATATCGCCGACAGTATCGACATGGACGCAAGCGTTGTGCGGCGTCTTCTGGCCTCTGATGCAGACCGCGAGGATATCTCCACACGGGACGCGCACAGCCGCCAGATGGGCATCCAGTCGGTACCGACTTTTATCGTGGCCAATCAACATGCGGTACCGGGTGCACAACCGCCTGAACTTTGGGCAAAAGTGATCTCGGAATTGCGCGAAGGCGCAGCCTGATCTGCCCAATCGATCACAATTTTACCATTTGATAGATTTTCAACCGTAAGTCGTTGCCATTCTCGGTTTAGATGGTCAATGTGGCGCGCAATCGCGTCACCAGAAGCCGAGAAGGGCCGTATCAACCTTGACGAAACCCGAGGGACAACGACTGGGCAAAATCGAATTCATCACCTTGATGGCGATGATGTTCGCGACCATCGCGTTTTCCATCGACGCAATGCTGCCCGCCCTGCCCTCTATCGCTGCCGAAATCGCCCCCGGTGGAGTTGCGCAAGCCGCTCTGGTGATGACTTTTTTCGTGATTGGCATGGGACTTGGCACCTTTGTCACTGGTCCTTTGTCGGATGCCATCGGGCGCAAACCCATCGTGTATCTGGGGCTTGCCGTCTATGCTCTTGGCGCGGTCCTCAGTTGGATCGCCCCCACGCTTGAACTGATGCTTGCAGCACGAATTCTGCAGGGTTTGGGTGCGGCGGGTCCGCGTGTTGTGTCCGCAGCCATCATCCGCGACCTCTATTCGGGGCGCGCAATGGCCAGCATCCTGTCACTGACCATGATGGTGTTCCTTCTGGTGCCTGCAATTGCTCCACTTTTGGGCAAGATCATCATGGACGCCGCCGGATGGCGGGCGATCTTCCCGGCATTTCTGATCTTTGCGGTTCTGCTGCTTGTCTGGTTCGGCACGCGCGTGAACGAAACACTGCCGCGGGCCAACCGCCGCCCTCTGCGCTGGCCGCTAATGAAGGATGCGGTGCGGCAGATGTTTGCACACCGCACCGTACGTCTGTCGATCTACGTACAGACACTGATGTTGATGATCCTCTTTTCAATCCTCACCATGGTACAGCCAATCTTTGAGACGTCCTTTGATCGGGCGGACAGCTTCCCGCTCTGGTTCGGAGCGATTGCACTTGCCTCGGGTGTTTCAAGCCTGCTCAACGCGGCCATCGTGGGCCGGTTCGGTATGCGAAAACTGGTGACATGGGCACTGACGGCCCAGGTCATTGTGTCGACCGTCTTTGTCCTGTGGATGATGGCGGACATGCCCGGCCTGTTCTGGTTCTACATTTTCTGGCAATGGGGCGTGATGTTCCAGGGTGGGCTGACCGTTGCGAACTTGAACGCCATCGCCATGGAACCGATGGGCCATATCGCGGGCATGGCGGCGTCGGTGATTGGTGCCATATCGACCGTAGTCGGTGCCGCTCTTGCGTCGCCGGTTGGGTTGATGTTCGATGGTACGCCCATGCCCTTGGTGGCGACCGTCCTTATCGCCTGCCTCGTCGCCTCAATCCTGATGCAAATGATGCGCCGGGCCGAGCAGGCGATCGCCTAGGCTTTCGCCTTCTTTTGCTGCATGACCTTCTCAGCCAGATCGCGGGCAATGGCAAACGCACCCTTGATCTTGTCGCTGTCCTTGTTCCAGTCCCGGCGCACGACAATCTTGTTGTCCTTGACCTTCGCCAGCCCACGCTGATCCTGAATGAAGTCCACAAGCCCCTGGGGTGAGGCGAACTTGTCATTGTGGAACTGGATTGTGGCCCCCTTTGGCCCGCCATCCAGCTTGGCAATCCCGGCCCGCTTGCACATCGCCTTGATGCGCACGACCAACATCAAAGTATTCACTTCCTTGGGCAACTTGCCAAAACGGTCGATCAGCTCGGCAGCAAAGCCTTCAAGCTCCACCTTCGTGGTCAATTCAGACAGACGGCGATAGAGGCCGAGGCGCACGTCAAGATCAGGCACATATTGCTCGGGGATCAGCACGGGCACACCCAGATTGATCTGCGGCGCCCATTGGCCGTCATCATCGACCATGCCCTCCATCTCGCCCGCCTTGATCTTGCCAATCGCCTCTTCCAGCATGGATTGGTAGAGTTCAAAGCCCACGTCGCGCATCTGGCCCGACTGCTCCTCGCCCAGCAGGTTCCCCGCCCCGCGAATATCCAGATCCTGAGACGCCAGCGTAAACCCGGCCCCCAGCGTGTCGAGCGATCCCAGCACCCGCAGCCGTTTCTCGGCCGTCGCCGTCAGCTTGGCACGCGGCTTCGTCGTGAGATATGCGTACGCGCGCGTCTTCGACCGCCCCACCCGGCCCCGGATCTGGTACAGCTGCGCCAGACCAAACATGTCCGCGCGATGCACCACCATCGTGTTGGCCGTCGGAATATCGAGGCCCGACTCCACGATCGTCGTCGCCAGCAGGACATCGAACTTGCCGTCATAGAAGGCGTTCATGCGGTCATCCAGCTCGCCCGCAGCCATCTGCCCATGGGCCACGACGTAGGTCAGCTCAGGCAACTGCTCCTTCAGGAATTCCTCGATCTCGGGCAGATCACTGATGCGCGGCACGACATAGAAACTCTGCCCACCACGATAATGCTCGCGCAGCAGCGCCTCGCGGATCGTCACTGCGTCGAACTCGGACACGTAAGTGCGGATCGCCAGCCGATCGACGGGCGGTGTACCGATGATCGACAGATCACGCACGCCGGTCAGCGACAGTTGCAAGGTGCGTGGAATGGGCGTCGCCGTAAGGGTCAACACGTGCACATCCGACCGCATCTGCTTCAACCGCTCTTTATGGCCGACACCAAATTTCTGTTCTTCATCAATGACAAGCAAGCCGAGGTTGTTGAACCGCACACCCTTGGCCAGCAGCGCATGGGTGCCAATGACAATATCTGCCGTGCCCTTGCCCATGCCGTCGCGCGTCGCCGACGCCTCCTTGGCGCTGACAAAACGGGACAGCTGCCGGACTTCGATCGGAAACCCCCGGAACCGTTCGGCAAAGCTCTTGTAGTGCTGACGCGCCAACAGCGTTGTGGGCGCAATCACCGCGACCTGCACACCGGACATGGCCGCGACAAAGGCCGCGCGCATCGCCACCTCCGTCTTGCCAAAGCCCACATCGCCACAGATCAGCCTATCCATCGGCTGGCCTGCGGTCAGGTCGTCCATTACCGCAGCGATGGCGGTCAGCTGATCATCTGTTTCCTGATACGGGAAGCGCGCAGCAAAGGCGTCCCACATCCCCGGCGGTGGCTCCAGAATGGGCGCTTTGCGCAGCGCGCGTTCCGCGGCAATACGGATCAACCGATCCGCCATTTCGCGAATGCGCTCTTTCAGCTTGGCCTTCTTGGCCTGCCACACGCCGCCGCCCAAGCGGTCCAGCAACCCCTCTTCATGGCCGTATTTCGACAACAGCTCGATATTCTCGACCGGCAGATACAGTTTGGACCGCTCGGCATATTCCAGCAGCAGGCATTCATGGGCAGCGCCCGCGGCGGTCACCACTTCCATGCCCATATAGCGACCGATCCCATGATCCACATGGACCACCAGGTCACCGGGCGACAGCGACTGCGTCTCGGTCAGGAAATTCTCGGCCCGGCGTTTTTTCTTGGGCTGACGGATCAGACGATCCCCCAGAACATCCTGCTCGGAAATGACGGTCAGTCCGGGCGCTTCGAACCCATGCTCCAGCGCCCAGACCACCAAGTGTAGCTCACGCTTGCCAATGCGCATCGCGTTCGGGATTGGAACAACTTCGGCCAGCCCTTCGTCCTCGATCAGGCCCGTCAGACGTTCACGCGCACCTTCCGAGTAACTGGCAATGACAACGGGACCATCCGCCATTTTTGCTTTAATATGATCCGCCAAGGCACCGAAAAGACTGATGGATTCCAATTGGCGCTCGGGCGAGAAATTGCGTCCGATCCGCCCTCCCGCATCCGTGACACCGGGACCCGCCGCTTGCGGAAGCTGGGCAAAGGACAACACGCGAAAGCCTGCAACCGCCGCCTCCCATGCAGCATCATCCAGGTAGAGGCCCGCCGGGGCAGCAGGCTTGTAAACGGAATCCATCTTGGACCGTTTTTCCATCGCCAGCCGCCGCGTCTCGTACTGGTCCTCGATACTCTCCCACCGCGCCAGCCGCGCTGGCGTCACTTGATCATCCAGCGTGATCGCGGCCCCGGGAACATAATCAAAGAGCGTGTCCAGTCCCTCATGGAATAAGGACAACCAATGTTCTGCCCCCTGATGCTTCCGGCCCGCGCTCACCGCTTCATACAGCGGATCGTCGGTGCCAGCCGCGCCAAACTCCAAACGGTAATTCTGCCGAAACCGCGTAACGGCCGCCTCATCCAGAATGACCTCGGACACAGGCGCCAGTTCCACCACGTCCAGCTTTTCCGTGGTCCGCTGAGTGGCTGGATCAAAGCGGCGCGCGCCATCCAGCACGTCACCAAACAGGTCCAGGCGCACAGGCCCCAGATCACCGGGCGGATAGATGTCGATGATGCCACCACGAACGGCATAATCCCCCGGCTCCATCACCGTCGGGCTTTGCACAAACCCCATACGGACAAGGAAATTGCGCAGCGCGCTTTCGTCCACCCGATTGCCGACCGTGGCAGAAAACGCCGCCTCGCGTAGCAAATCCCGCGCAGGCACACGCTGGGTCGCGGCGTTCAGCGTGGTCAGCAGGACAAACTGCGCAGGCATACCATGCACAAGGGCCGCAAGCGTCGCCATCCGCCGGGCCGAGATGTCTGCATTCGGCGACACGCGATCATAAGGCAGACAATCCCACCCGGGAAAGATCAGCACGGGCATGTCGGGCGCAAAGAACCGCAACGCGGCCTGCATTGCTGCCAGCCGCTTGTCATCACGAGCCACGTGCATGACCGGCGCGCCCTTGGACACTTCCTGAAGGATCAGCCTGGCGTCAAACCCCTCGGGTGCGCCAGACACGGTGATATGGGTCTGCTCGGGCATAGGCGGCAATTCACTCGGCAGGGAACGGGATCAAGGGGCCTTCAATTGGGTCTTTCAACCAAACTGTCAACCGCCGAAAGGGCCAATCGACAGGTTCTGATACATGCCCCACAGGGCCGTGATGAAAATCGACACCATGCCGATGGCCTGGACGATGGTCCGATGACGGGTCAGGCGCCGCCAGAGCGCTTCGCCGGTCGCCCGTTCATCCTGAATCAACCGTGCTGTCGACAGGTTCAGGGCACCCACAATGCTCATGGGAAAGCCCAGCAGAAACAGGGCCTGTGCAAACTCGACCCGATACACGAATCCCAGCAGCGCAAGACCGGTGAGCAGGAAACAGGCCAGCCCAAGCAACCACAGCCCAGATACGCCACCGATGAACAGCAGACGATTTGTGTTGATACGGACCAAGTCCTCAAGATCCTCGGCCGCCTGTCCACCATGGCGACGCGCCCGCGCCACCATGTCATATGGCACGCCCAGCACCCAATGGCTTGCTGTTGACCACACGACCGCCAGCGCAATCCAGAACCACAGGTTCGAGAACGAGCGCATGTCGATCAATTCAAAGATTGTGTCGTACCAGTCCACGCGCTGTCCCGTTGTCCCGTGTGCCGGGTCCTCTTGCCTGTGTTGACGCCCCTCTTAGCGCGGGGGCGGCGCAGTGCCTAGACACCTGCAAGCGAAAAAAATATGCGTCACATCGGGATCACAGAAATTACAGTACGCGAGACACACATGAAAGAGATTTCACCCGATTTTCAGGAGAAGATGGCCCATCTGCGGTCCGGCATCCGTGGGATGTATCGCGTTTCTGAAAACATTGACTTGGTCCACAGTGGCAACGCAGACCGGCCCATTTCCGTCAGGTTTGTGCGCAGTCATGGACGCCGTTATCACCCAATGACACGCGATGAGGCACTATCGCTGGCGGCGGCACTTCTGGAGCTAACGGAACGCGACCTTGCCTGACATCTCGGTTCGTGCCACCCATGCACTGTCACCGAAACCGGACATTTTCCATGCGCCCCACCCAAGCCCCCTATCCCGCCACCCGCCTGCGCCGCACCCGTCAAAGCCCTGCAATCCGCGGGCTCGTGCGGCAGAATACGTTGACGGTCGAGGACTTCATCTGGCCCGTCTTCGTCCGCAGCGGCGAAGGCATCGAAGAGCCCATTCCCTCCATGCCGGGTGTCGTGCGCCGGTCGGTCGACAAGGTGGTCGAAGCTGCGCGGGAAGCTGCCGACCTGGGCATCCCCGCCATCTGCATCTTCCCCTATACTGGGCTCGCAGAACGGACCGAGGATTGCGCAGGCGCGTGGGACCCACAGAACCACGCCAACCGGGCGATCCGGGCGATCAAGCAAGAGGTGCCGGACATCGCAATCATGACGGACGTGGCGCTTGATACCTACAACATCAACGGCCATGACGGCTTTGTCGAAAACGACGAGATCGTGAACGACCGCTCGGTCGAGGCACTGGTGAAAATGGCGCTCAGCCAGGCCGAGGCCGGCGCCGACATCATCGGCCCCTCCGACATGATGGACGGACGTATCGGCGCGATCCGGGAGGCGCTTGAAGGCGCAGGCCATCAGAACGTGATGATCCTCAGCTACGCCGCCAAATACGCCTCCGCCTTCTACGGCCCGTTCCGCGACGCGGTCGGGGCATCGGGCGCGCTGACGGGCGACAAGAAAACCTACCAGATGGACCCCGGCAACTCGGACGAAGCACTGCGTCTGATCGAACGGGACCTGGCCGAAGGGGCCGACATGGTCATGGTCAAACCCGGCCTGCCCTATCTCGACATCTGCCGCCGGGTCAAAGACAGCTTTGGCGCGCCCACCTTCGCCTACCAGGTGTCGGGCGAATACGCGATGATCGAAGCGGCCAGCGCCAATGGTTGGGTCGATCATGACCGGGTCATGATGGAAAGCCTCATGGCGTTCAAACGGGCGGGCTGCGATGGTATCCTGACCTATTTCGCGCCAGCGGCCGCGCGGCTTTTGGCAAAAGGCTGACATGTGTTTGACCAACTCAACCCCTCGATCATCGTCGGCGCTGCGCTGCTCGGTGGCCTGACCCCCGGCCCCGCGACCCTAGCTATCGCAGGCACATCCATGGCCCGGGGGCGCGCCGTCGGGCTCGCGCTTGCATGGGGCGTGTCCAGCGGATCAGTGATCTGGGCCGTCGCAGCAGCGCTTGGCTTTGGCGCGCTGCTGCTGGCAAACCAGTGGCTCTTGGAAACGGTCCGCTATGCTGGCGCCGCCTATCTCGCCTGGCTCGGCCTCAAATCCGCCCGCGCGGCCCTGCATGACCGCCCCTTGGCACCACGGGACATAGGCACTGCTTCCTACCTGCGCTGCTGGGCCCAGGGCGCACTCATCCACCTGACAAATCCGAAGGCAATCATGTTCTGGGGATCGATCATGGCCATCGGCCTGAAACCCGGCGCCGATTCCAGCGGTGTGGCCGCCCTTGTCGGTCTTTGCATCGCAATCTCCCTCACGCTAATGACCAGCTACGCGCTTCTGTTCTCCAGCGCTGTTGCCACCCGCACCTACCTCAAGCTCAGGCGCCTGTTCGAAACCACCTTCGCCCTGTTCTTTGGCGCCGCAGCCTGGCACCTGCTCACACAGCGCAACACCTGAACACATCCTTCCTCGTTTAAAAAATCCCGGGGGAGGCCAAAGGCCGGGGGCAGAGCCCCAAAAAGCACGGCAGAAAGCCGCGCACGCATCACCACGTAGTGACACGCACATGCAATCGGCGTATATTTGCGCATAAGCGCGGCCAAACCGCGCAAAACCAAGAGCTATACAGGCGGTTCAAAATGAATACGAATGGGATCTCGCGGCGTGCCTTCGCCGCTGGGGCGCTGGCCAGCACGGGCGTGTTGGCAGCATGTGGAAACGGTGTCGGCAGCCGCGGCAGTGCGCTGATTGACAGCCGCGTGGATGTCACGCTGCAGGAAATGTATCGCAGCTACCCGAACACGGTGGACCTGGCGCAAAAAGCCAATGGCATGCTGGTGATGCCACTGGTGACCGAGGCTGGCCTCGGCTTTGGTGGCGCCTACGGACGGGGCGCACTGCGCGTCGATAACGTGACAGTCGATTACTACTCGATGGTCAAAGGGTCTGGCGGCCTGCAGATCGGGGCACAGCAATTCGCGCATGTACTCTTCTTCATGACGCCCGAGGCTCTCACAGACTTCCGCCGCAGCCCCGGTTGGGCCGCAGGTGCGGATCTTGAATACGTGGTGTCCGACCAGGGCGACAGCGTGGCCGCAGACACAACAACGGCTCTGTCCCCCGTTTTGGCGGCCGTCTTTGCCCGTGCAGGTCTGCGCATCGGTGCCACGCTCGAAGGCACCAAATACACACGGATCATTCCTTAAATCATGGGTCGGTGGGCGGGCGCATTTGCGCAGCAAACAGTGCCGCCCATCGACAAAACACAGGGCTTCGCCCGTTCTACCCTCAAACGCGCTCCCCTGAGCGTTTGCCGCTTACGCGGACCCGGTTTCACCCAATATTGCGCAGCCGCTTGAACAGGCTCGACGTGTCCCAACGCCCGCCCCCCATCTTTTGAACATCCTTGTAGAACTGGTCGACCAGCGCCGTTACCGGCAGGCTCGCGCCGTTCTCATCCGCCGTATCAAGGCAAATCCCAAGATCCTTGCGCATCCAGTCGGTCGCAAAGCCATGCTCGAAATGATCGTCCAGCATGGTCTCGTACCGGTTCGACATCTGCCAGGACCCGGCGGCACCCTGCGAAATCACCTCGACCACCGCACGGCCATCCAGCCCCGCCTTTTCGGCAAAATGCAGCGCCTCGGACAGTCCCTGCACGACACCGGCAATGGCAATCTGGTTGCACATCTTCGTCATCTGCCCCGCACCGCTGTCCCCAATACGGCGGCATAGCTTGGCATAGGCCTGCATGATCGGCTCGACCCGGTCATAGGCGCCCTGATCGCCCCCACACATGATGGATAGCTGGCCGTTCTCGGCCCCGGCCTGACCACCTGAAATTGGCGCATCGACAAAGCTGACCTGTCTGGCATCCGCAGCCGAATACAGCTCGGCCGTCACCTTGGCCGACACGGTTGTGTGATCGACAAATACCGTACCGCTGCCCATCCCGGCAAAGGCCCCATCGTCACCCAGGCAAACAGACCGCAGATCGTCGTCATTGCCCACGCAGGCCATCACGAAATCAGCGCCTTCGGCCGCAGCGCGCGGCGTGGTCGCCATGGCACCACCATAGGCATTCACCCAGTCCTGCGCCCGGGACGCGGTACGATTGTACACCGTCACCTCGTGACCCGCCTTTTGCAGATGTCCCGCCATCGGAGCACCCATGACACCCATGCCCAGAAATGCCAGCTTCGCCATCCGTGATCCCTCGCCATTTTGCGCAGCCCTTTGGCTTGCGCTTCTTCGCTTGCCTACCTAACAGTCGTGGCCCAAGCGTCAACGCATCGAAGGCAAGGATCACAGACGGCATGGCAGTGGTGTTTCAATGGTTGGTCCGCCTGACCGCAGGGGTAATCGTGCTCGCCGTTCTGGGTGTCGGCATGGTTTATTACCTCGCCGCGCGGTCTCTGCCGAACTATGATGCCCGCGTGCGCGTGCCCGTCATTTCGGCCCCGGTCGAGATCGTGCGCGACAACGCCAATGTGCCACATATCTTTGGTCAAACGGACACGGACGTATTCCACGGCCTCGGCTTTGCCCATGCGCAGGACCGCCTTTGGCAGATGATGATGCTGCGCCGCACGGCCCAAGGACGGCTCAGCGAACTGTTCGGCACCACAACTGTTGATGTAGACAGCTTTGTCCGCCGCCTCGATCTCTACCGCCTGTCCGTCCAGTCGGTCGAGGCACAGGATCCGGCAACACGCGCCGCGCTCGAAGCCTACGCATCGGGCGTGAATGCACGGCTGGACCAGATCAATGCCGAGGCGTTGGGGCGCGGCGCACCCGAGATGTTCCTCTTCAACACGCCCCTTGCCCCTTGGCGGCCCGCCGACAGCATCGCCGTGGCCAAGCTCATGGGCTTGCAGCTTTCCGGACACCTCAGCGAAGAAGTGCTGCGCGCCCGCATGTCACTGGCGCTCGACGACCCTGCCCGGCTGGCGGATATTCTGCCCGATGTCCCGGGCGAAGGCATCGCCAGCCTGCCCGAATACGCATCCCTCGTGCCCGGCGTAGAAAAGAACTACGCCGCCGCCGAGGCGGAACCGCACCCCCTGTCCCCCTTCAGACCACGCGGCTTTGCCGGGGCCTCCAACGCCTGGGCCGCCGCTACAGCGCGTTCCGCGTCAGGCGGCACATTGCTGGCCAACGACCCGCATCTTGGCTTTTCCGCCCCCGCGATCTGGTACCTTGCACGGATGGAACTGGAATCCGGTGGTGTGATCGGCGGTACAATCCCCGGCGTGCCCGCGGTGCTCACGGGACGGTCTGACCGCCTTGGCTGGGGCCTGACCACGGCTTATGTCGATGATCAGGATGTGTTCATCGAGGAACTGAACCCCGAAAACCCGTCGCAGTATCGCACACCCACAGGCTGGAAAGACTTCGAGTCCCGCGACTCCATCCTGCAGATCGCAGACGAGGATCCGGTCACGCTCACCCTGCGCTGGACCGACAATGGCCCGGTCCTGCCGGGCAGCTTCCGCAACCTGCGCACGGTTACACCGCCCGGACACGTGGCGGCGCTCAGCTGGACGGTGCTCAGCCCGCGTGACACATCCCTGACCGCCGCCATGGGCATCATGAAATCGCAAACCGTGGCCGAGGCGATCACCGCAGGTGAAAACTACATCGCGCCCGCCCAGAACATCACGCTGGTCGATCGCGGATCGATCGCGATGAAAACCATCGGCGCCGTGCCCAAGCGTGACGCAAACCACCAAAGCCAGGGGCGCCTGCCCAGCCTCGGTTGGCTGGCCGAGAACCGTTGGCAGGGGCGCATGGCCTACACCTCCAACCCCGGCTTCGTCTCACCCGTGGGCGGCATCCTCGGCAACACCAACAACAAGACGGTCGACCGCCCCTTCCCCAACCACATCAGCTTTGTCTGGGGCGACACCCAGCGCGTCCAACGCTGGCGCCGCCTGATGCAGGCACGCGAGGTCCACACGCGCGACAGCTTTATCGAAGCACAGCTCGACACCGTTAGCTTCACGGCACGCTCGCTGCTGCCCCTGATCGGTGCGGAATTGTGGTTCACGGGCGAAGCCGCCCCCGAAGGCACGCCCGAACGCCAGCGCCAACGCGCCCTCGCCCTGCTCGCCGAATGGAACGGTGAGATGAATGAACACTGGCCCGAACCGCTGATCTACGCCGCCTGGCTGCGCAAGCTACAGGATAGGCTGATCCGCGACGAACTGGGGCCAATGGCCGACACGCTCACCCATGTCGAACCGCTCTTCATCGAACGGGTGTTCCGCAACGTGGAGGGCGCAGGCGTCTGGTGCGACGTGCGCCAATCCGCGCCGGTGGAAACCTGCCCCGACATGGCCCGCCTCGCGCTCGACGACGCCCTGCTTGAAATCAACGAAACCTATGGCAGCCAGTTGGAAAGCCTGCGCTGGGGTGACGCCCACCAGGCCACCCACGACCACCAGGTGCTGGGTGACGTGCCGATCCTGCGCTACTTCGTCAACATCCGGCAATCGACATCGGGTGGGGACAACACGCTTCTGCGCGGTCTGACCAGGGGGACCGGCCCCGACCCGTTCCAAAACGTACATGGCGCGGGCTATCGCGGCGTCTACGACTTCGCCGACCCGAACTCTTCCGTCTTCGTCATCTCGACCGGGCAATCCGGCCACTTCCTGTCCCGGCACTACGACGATCTGGCCCAACTCTGGCGACGCGGTGAATACATCCCCATGTCACTGGACGAAGGGCTCGCACGGGCGGCAGCCGTCGGGGTCACCCGACTTGAACCGCTGCAATGACGACGATCCTGTTCAACAAACCCTTCGGCGTCCTGTCGCAGTTCACCGACAAGGGGACAGAAGGCTCCCCCCGCCCCACGCTCTCCAACTATATCGATGTGCCGGGCGTCTACGCGGCGGGGCGACTGGACCGGGACAGCGAAGGGCTGATGGTGCTGACCAGCGACGGCAGACTACAGGCCAAGATCGCACACCCGAAATACAAGGCCCCCAAGACCTACTGGGCACAGGTCGAAGGCACGATCACCGAAGATGCCCTCGCGCTGCTGCGCCAAGGGATCACGCTCAAGGACGGCCCCACAAAACCCGCCAAAGCCCGCGCCATTCCCGCTCCGACCATCTGGGATCGCGATCCACCCATCCGGGTGCGCAAGTCCGTGCCCGACAGCTGGCTTGAGCTGACACTCACCGAAGGGCGCAACCGCCAGGTGCGACGGATGACGGCACATGTCGGCCTTCCCACCCTTCGGCTGATCCGGGTGCAAATCGGCAACTGGCACCTTGATGACCTGCAACCGGGTCAGTGGCGCGCCCTGCGCTAACACGCTTGCCCGCACGGGACATTCGCGCATAGGCTCAGGGCATTGCTTCACGCATTGCACATGATGCCATTATGAAACGCCTGCCTCTGCTCCTTTTGTGCCTGTTCTGCCTGGCCCTGGGCTTTGGTCTCAGCGCCACGTTCCAGAACGCAGCGCTCGCTCAAGCGACACGCGACCTCGCGCCAATGGTCGCAGCAATGCTGCTGGCGGGGTTGATCCTTGTCCTGATCGCGATCTGGACAGGCTATCGGCTTGCCCGACGCTGGGTGCGCAAGACGCTGGGCGCGCAAGAGCACATGACAGAAACGGAAATGGTCACGGGCCTCATCGACCACTTCACCACACCCGACGGCATCGACAACCCGACACCCCAGGAACGGCGTCACGCCGCCATGGTCAATCTCGGACTGTGGCTCGCCCGGCGCGAAGCCGTGCAATTTTCCTTCAACGCAACCGTGACAGTGGTGGGTGGGCTGGTGGGGGCGGCAACGCTGTTCCTGCTCTACGAACAGAACCAGAAATTCGACATCCAGAACGAACGGATCACCCTGCAGACAGACGCCAACATCACCCAAAGCCTCCTGATCGAAGGCGCGCGCCGCGCCGCGCTTGCTGGCGACCTCACAGAGTTGCTGGCCGATATCCGAGACGTGACCGATCCGGCAAACAACCATCCGAATTGCCTTGAATCACAGCGATCTCCCTGCTGGATCATTGCCAACGAAAACGCCCCCCGCGGCGCGCGTCGGACCCTCCGGCTTCCTGACCCTCTCAGGGAACGCGTTTCACGTTTCCTTGTCCGCAACACGCCATATCTTCTGGCGCGGTCCAAAGGGGCCGATATCGACTTTGACGCGCCCCTGCGCGATCAATTCGACTTTCCGACGGTCAGCCCGGAACGGGGCCAAATGCTTCAGGCGCTTGTCAGCGCCAACGTCGCACTGGCAGGTCTGGACTTCTCGTGGGCGCAACTGGACGGCGCCGATCTGAGTGCCGCTGATCTCTCTGCCGCCAACCTGTCCAACGCAGACTTCCGCGGCGCCATCCTCGGCAACGTCAGGATCATCTCGTCAAATCTGCGCGCGGCCAACTTCGAAGATGCCGTGCTGTTCTTTGCACAGCTCGACCGCACCTTTCTGTCCGGCGCCAACTTTGCCGATGCTTCGCTCAACCTCGCCTCCTTGAAAGAGGTCAACCTGTCCAAGGCGAACCTGCGCAACACCGACCTGACGGATGCAAACCTGCAAGGTGCGGATCTGTTTCAGGCGGATCTCATCGACACACAGTTGACTGGCGCGGATCTCACCGATGTTGATGCATCGGGCGCGAACCTGACCGGGGCATGGGCATGGGCCGACGACCCGCCGACCGGAATGGCAGACATCTCCCGGATTGCGCTGTGCGTGTACCCGGGGGATGTGGCCTCGGTCACCCCGATGGCGCTTGATCGTCGCGGCAAGCCCAGCCCCTGCGTGGCGCCCGATGGCTGATGCCGCCGCACAGCGCCTTCGGATGTGGAAGCGGCAGCGCAAAACAGTGAGGGTCGGCGCGACACCACGGCGTCTGTTCGACGGCCCACGACCGTATTCCTTGCCCGGCCGTTCACATTGAAAATTCTTATGTGAAAGCGGTGTGTTAACCCTTTCTGTTAACCATTTGCGACCGTTGCAGGCAAAATACGCAATTTGGGGCGCAAAACGCGCAGACTCCAGAATTCAGCCGGTTTGGGATGGTTTTCGGGCCTCCGAAACATCGCAGTTTCTTACGCAAAATATGCAGTTTGGTATGGTTGCTGCGCCGTGTGACCGCGCAATTCACCAAGGACTGCCCAGGTTAACACAGCGTACGCCGGGGCGGTCAAAGCCCCTCGAACCGCGCCTTCTGGATCGCCGTCCAGCGCACGTCGAACTCGAAACCGTCCTCGCCCTGTCGCTCGGCCAACACCACATCCTGCTCAAACAACCACGCCCGCTTGCGTCCCTCGGCATAGGGCAGCACCAGCGTCTCTTCGGTGACGGCGCCCTGCAACGTGTCAGCCACATCCGCCAGCAGCGCATCGATGCCCTCGCCCGTGATCGCCGACATGGCGAACACGTCCTCGTCACGGTCCGCACGCGCACGCACTGCATCGGCCTCGTCATCAGGCAACAGATCAATCTTATTCCAGACCTCGACCATCTCGCGCCCTTCACCGACACCCAGATCGGCAAGGATGGTGCGCACGTCCTCGGCCTGCGCCTCGGTCTCGGGGTGCGAGATATCGCGCACATGCAGAATGATATCTGCCGCCAGAACCTCTTCCAATGTGGCGCGGAACGATGCCACCAGCTCGGTAGGCAGATCCGAAATGAAGCCCACTGTATCAGACAGGATCACCTCGGGGCCGTCTTCCAACTCAACCCGCCGCATGGTCGGGTCCAGCGTGGCAAAGAGCATGTCCTTGGCCATCACATCTGCGCCCGTCAGTCGATTGAACAGGGTCGATTTACCAGCGTTCGTATAACCAACCAACGCTACGATCGGATATGGCACCTTGGCCCGCGCTGCCCGGTGCAGGGTCCGCGTTTTGACCACCTTGTCCAGTTGCCGCCGCAAGCGAACAAGTTGTGTATCAATGGCTCGGCGGTCGGCCTCGATCTGCGTCTCACCGGGACCACCAACAAACCCAAGCCCACCCCTTTGGCGCTCCAGGTGGGTCCAGGCGCGGACAAGGCGCGTGCGTTGATAGCTCAGCGCCGCCATCTCCACTTGCAACACACCCTCACGGGTGGCGGCGCGGTCACTGAAAATCTCCAGGATAAGGCTGGTCCGGTCGAGCAGCTTGACCTTCCACGCCTTCTCAAGATTGCGCTGCTGCACGGGCGTGACCGGCCCGTCGATCAACACAAGCTCAACGTCGGCCCCTTTGATGCGCTCGGCCAGTTCCTCGATCTTGCCGGATCCGAACAGCAGGCCAGCGCGGACGCGCGGCAGCGGCACAATCTCGCTGCCCACCACCTCAAGCTCGGGCAGCGCATGGGCCAAAGAAATGGCTTCGGCCAGCGCGAATTTCGCTTCGCGCCGGTTAGGATCGGATTTGATATCGGGGTGGAGCACCCAGGCGCGGGTAAACTCCGGCAACTCACCCATCAAGAAGCGTCTTCGCCCTCATAGAGGCTGATCGGCTGGCTTGGCATGATGGTCGAGATGGCGTGTTTATAGACAAGCTGGCTTTGTCCATCCCGGCGCAACAGGACGCAGAAGTTGTCGAACCACGTGATAACCCCCTGCAATTTCACACCATTGATCAGGAAGATGGTCACGGGCACCTTCGTCTTGCGCACGTGATTCAGAAATGCATCTTGTAAATTCTGTCGGTCCGAAGCCATGTCGGTTAACCCTTTTTTTCTTGCTAGGCCTGCGGATCAGACCGTCCCTCCGGACGGAGTATGTATTGGGGCTTGGGAAGATTCCAGCCCAAAAAACAGTCCGTTACGGACCTACCGCAAAGGCCCGCCTACCCGCGCCACAAATCGGGTGTGAAAAGGGCGATGATCGCAAGCGTCTCCAAGCGTCCCAACACCATGGCGGCGGTAAAGATCGCCTTGGCTGCATTGTTCAACTCGATCAATGCGATCGGTGCGTCCGTAGCCACCCCCAAAAGTGGTCCCGTGGTCGACAGCCCCGACACCGCAAGGACAAGGGCGGTGTCAAAAGCAACGCCCGTCAGGGTCAGCAAGATGGTGATCAACGCCAGGGTGAGCGCAAAGAGCATGAAAAATATCCATGCAATGAACGCCCCATCCTTTTGCAGCCGTCGCGCGCGCGGCCCCGCGCTGCTGACAGACGACGGATGCACCAGCCGCTCCATCTCGCGCACACCGTTGCGATAAAGTGCAAAAACACGCAGCAGCTTGACGCCTCCGGCGGTGGTGGCGACGCCCCCACCGATCAGCGCCAATCCCATCAGCAACAAACCCGGCGTTTCCAACCCGGACCACGCCTGCGCATCCACCCAATTGGCCGAGGCAAAGCCCGTCGTGGTCAGGAAAGACAGCACAGTGAATGCGCTGCCCCACAGCGCACGGGCCGCGTCAGCCACATCACTTTCGGCAGCAACGTCAAAAGCCCCAAGGAAATGGCGGAGAAACAGGAAAACCGGCACCGCGATGACAACGGCCACACCGATGCGAAACTCCGGGTCCTGCACAAGCCCACCGGACTCCGCCGTGGTCGTGTCCGTTGAAAAGGTCAGCCGCGACAGGGCAAACAGCATGAACAGCAGCATCACCGCCTCACCCGCCATGCCCGAGCCTTCACCACCCAGCCCGCCAACCGGCGAAATGCCGGACGTCGCCAGGATCGCCATCGCGTGGCACAAGGCAACAAGTCCGGCATCGCCGCCCGCGGCCAGCAGCACCCAAAGCAACATGGTCAACCCGGCATAGATCGGGATCAGGACAGCAGACACCTTGGCCAAACGCTCACGCACTTCGGGGGCCGTCATGCCGATATCACGGCTGGCGCTACGACCGGGTTCGGCCCGCGCCGTCACCTCGAACCCCCCAAGGTTCAGCGGGGCGAGAATGGCCGATGCCGCCACCCACATCATCAACCCGCCCAACCAGCCAACAATCGACCGCCACAGATGCAGCGTGCCATTCAGCCGCTCCGGGTCGTCGAACATCGTTGCACCGGTCGTGGTGATCGCGCTCACCATCTCGACATAGGCATTCAGAAACGTGGTGGTGCGCAGCCCCTCGTAGAAGGGAACGGCAAGGATGACCGGCAGAATGGTAAAAGCGCTCATCAGCGACAACAGCGGACCCAGGGTGCCATGGCGCGGATCGCGGCCCGCATGAGCCAGACCGATCAGTGCAAAGGTCACCAGCCCCAGGAGACCAGCATACAGAAAGGCCCGCGCCGCCACCAGATCGCGCATGATACCGCCGTAGACTGCGGGCACCAGCATGGCCGCCGAAAACACGCCAATCAGCAGCAAAAACAGCGGCAGCCGCAATACAGAGGCCCAGAACGGTTGCCGCGGCTGCGTGCGTCCCTGCATCAGAAAAAGTCGATGGACACCTGCATCAGGCGCTCCACCTCTGGCACGTCGGTGGCCAGCGCAAAGATGGCGATCACGTCGCCCTCGTCGATGCGGGTGCTGCCCACGGGTCGGATCACGTCATCGCCCTTGCGTACGGCCCCGACCAGAACGCCCTCGGGGAAGTCAATCTCGTTGATCTTCTGACCGGCAAGGGGTGAGGTCGACAGCACTTCGGCCTCGATCACTTCGGCATCGGCATCCCCGATGGAATAGACAGAGCGCACGCGCCCATGCCGGATGTGACGCAGGATGGACGACACCGTTGTGGCGCGCGGATTGATATACGCGTCAATGCCCAGCGGCCCCATCATCGGCACCAGCGTCGGGTCGTTGATCAGGGCAATGGCATAGGGACAGCCCTCGGCCTTGGCACGCACGGCGGCCAGCATGTTGGTCTTGTCATCATCGGTCACAGCCAACATGGCGTCAGCCCGCGACACGCCCGCTTCGGCCAACAGGGTCACGTCCAGACCGTCCCCGTTCAGAACGATGGTGCGCTCCAGCGCCTCGGCGGCCAGTTCCGCGCAACGCCGGTTGCGCTCAATCACCTTGGCGCGCACGCGGCTCGCCCGCTGTTCAAGCGCGCGGGCCACGGTCAAGCCAACATTGCCCCCGCCCACAAGAACCACACGCTCTTGCTTGCGCATGGTCTTGCCAAACACTTCCATGGTGCGCGGCACGTCATCCACATGGGCAAAGACATAGGCTTCGTCCCCCGCAAACAACTGGTCCGAGGCTTCAGGGGCAAACAGCACCCCGTCCCGCCGCACGCCGACAACGACAACGCGCAAGGTCGAAAACAGGTCGGTCAGCTGGCGCAAAGGTGTATTCAAAACCGGGCAATCTGCATCCAATGCAATGCCCAGAAGCTGGGCCTGCCCATCAATGAAAAGTTCGGTGTCGAATGCGGCAGGTGCGCTCAGACGTTGCAAGGCCGCAGCGGCCACCTCGCGCTCCGGCGAAATCACCACGTCGATAGGCATGTGATCACGACGATACAGATCGGAATAGATGGCGGTCAGATAGGACTGGCTGCGCAGACGTGCGATCTTGCGGTTTACCCCGAAAACGGAATGCGCCACCTGGCACGTGACCATGTTCACTTCATCTGAATAAGTCGCAGCAATGACCATGTCGGCATCCCGCGCCCCGGCACGTTCCAGAACGTCCGGATAGCTGGCAAAGCCCGCCACGCCCTGCACATCCAGCGTGTCAGTGGCACGACGCACCAGATCGGGGTCATTGTCGACCACCGTGACATCGTTGCGCTCGCCCGAAAGGTGGCGTGCAATCTGCCACCCCACCTGGCCAGCCCCGCAGATGATGACCTTCATCCATGTCCCCGTTTTGACGTGCCGCAACGCGGCACATTCAGCCTCTTTGCATGACAGAGAGGGCGCAGGGGGTCAACGTTTGCGCAAAACCTGCCGAAGGGTCATTCGTGAATTGTCAAATCTGGCAAGCTTGGGCAAGATTGGACCATGCGCGCCATCGTCACCCTTCTCGCACCTCTGGTGCTTTCCGGCTGCCTGCCGCTGTCGACTTACTATGCGGAAGGCGTCAGTTTTGCCCAGTTCGAACGGGACAACACCAATTGCGACGTGCGTGCTGTGCGCGATGCACCTGTTGCAAACCAGGTTCGTCAGGGGGCACCCATCTACGTTCCACGCCGGGTCTGCAACAAGGACGGGCATTGCTACAGCCGTGGCTACTGGATACCTGGTGATGTCTACACCGTTGACGTCAACGCCAATCTGCGTGCACGGGTCAAGGGCCAGTGTATGGGTGATCTTGGTTACCGGCCCGTCGAAATACCAGCATGCACCGAAGGGGTTGCAAGTGCCGCCCCACCCGGTCCATCAACCATCCTGCCCCGGCTCAATGCCCGCAGTTGCGCCATTCGGACCGGCGATGGCCGGTTCCGCATCGTTACCCAAGGATAATCATGACCACAGATCTCGCCCGGGCCAAAACCGTCGTGCTGGCTCATCACGCCGCCCTCGGGCGCGCCGAACCCGGATGCTGCGCGACCGCACTATCGCAGCATTTCCTGCCCAACACACTGTGGCGAGGTATGCACCCATTCCATGAACAGCACGGTCCCCAAGCGGTCGCCGACGCGTTCTGGTCCCCCTTCCTGACGGCCATGTCACGTGTGCAGCGGCGTCAGGACATCTTCTTTGCCGGGCACAACCATCTGGATGAAGGCGGCGGCACATGGGTCGCATCCATGGGCCATCTCATGGGCCTGCTCGATGCGCCCTTCCTTGGCATTCAGCCCACGCGCAGGATCGCTATGGTCCGCTATGCCGAATTTTCGCGGGTCGAAAATGATCGGATCGTCGAACAGGCTTTGTTTGTCGATCTGTTGCATCTGATGGCGCAGGCGGGTCAGTACCCCCTGCCCGGCATGACGGGCGCGCAGCTGGTTCAGCCCGGACCGATGACACATGACGGCCTGCTGTTCGACAATCAGGACCCGGCCATAGGTCAGGCCACGCTCGACCGTATCCACGCAATGATGGACGCGATCACACAGGCCAACACCACCGAGGATCCGCCCCTCCCGCAGGAAGAACTGGCCCGGGATTGGCATGATGACATGATCTGGTGGGGGCCGACGGGCATCGGGGCCACCTACACGATTGACCGCTATATCGAACAACACCAACGCCCGTTCCGCACGCAACTTGGCGATCGCACATTCAACGGGCATATCTGCCGTATGGCCGAGGGGAACTACGGTGGTTTCTTCGGCTGGCCCAACCTCACGATGGAATGCACCGGCCCGTATCTGGGCCTGCCACCGTCTGGCAGGAAGGCGGACATGCGGGTTGTCGATTTCTATCGCCGTGACGGGGACAAGCTGGCAGAGAACTGGGTGTTCATCGACATCCTGCACTTCCTGAACATGCAAGGGCTGGATGTGCTGGCGCAACTGGATGTGCGCAAAGGTTAACGCGATTTAACCTTTGCGATTCTCAACCACCTGATTTCAATTGATTTTACAAATCTGTCCCCGCGGGGACAGATTTTGAACTTCGGTTGCGCTTAGCTTGCCTGCGCCTCTTCCTCATCCAGATGCGCCACGCGCGCACCAGCCTTGGACGAGGTCACAACCCCCAAAGACTTCAACTTGCGGTGCAAGGCAGACCGTTCCATGCCAACGAAGTTCGCCGTCCTGCTGATATTCCCGCCAAAGCGATTGATCTGCGTCAGCAGATACTCCCGTTCAAACGCCTCGCGCGCCTCGCGCAGTGGCAGGGTCGCAAGGGCACCGGACAGAACCACGCGGCCCTCTTCTCCGGTAGGCTCCTCCGAGCCAGGCAATTCCTTCGCATCAATCGGACCGGTTCCGTCGCCAAGGATCAAAACCCGCTCAACCATGTTCTTGAGCTGCCGCACGTTGCCGGGCCATATCATCGTCTGCATCAACGCCGCTGCATCTTCACTCAGATCACGCTTGGGCAGACCCTGTGCCGCGTTGCATTCGTCGATGAAATGCTCTGCCAGAACTGGGATGTCCTCGCGCCGCTCTTCAAGGCTTGGCACCGCAATCGGCACCACGTTCAGACGGTGATACAGTTCCTGCCGGAACGTCTCGGCTGCAATGGCCTCTTCCAGATCGCGGTTGGTGGACGAGATGACGCGCAGATCCACACGCACCTTGTCATTGCCACCGACCCGTAGAAATTGCTGATCCACAAGCACACGCAGGATCTTGGATTGTGTGCCGATGGGCATGTCCGCCACCTCATCGAAATAGATCACGCCGCCATGCGCCTGCTCCAGCAGGCCGGGCTCAACACCACGCTCGCCGCCCTCTTTGCCGAACAGAACCTCTTCCATGGTCTCTGGCGCGACGCCCGCGCAATTCACGGTGACAAATGGCGCGTCGGATCGGTTCGAATTGGCGTGGATGTAACGCGCGGCCACTTCCTTGCCCGACCCGGCAGGGCCCGTCAGCATCACGCGACCATTGGATTTCGTGACCTTGTCGAGTTGTGAGATCAGCGCACGGAAACTGGCCGACGCGCCAATCATCTTCGCCTGGGCCACCTCGGGGCGACGCAGGCTCTGGTTCTCGCGACGCAAACGCGAGGTTTCCATGGCACGGCGAATGACAACCAGCAACTGGTCAATGTTAAACGGCTTTTCGATAAAGTCGTATGCGCCCTGCTTGATCGCGGCCACCGCGATCTCGATATTGCCATGGCCCGAAATGATGACCACGGGAACACCAGGGTTGTCCCGCTTGACCGCCTTGAGAATGTCGATCCCGTCCATCCGGCTGTCCTTGAGCCAGATGTCCAAGATCATCAGCGCAGGCTCCTCCGCCTCAATCTCGGCCATGGCGTCATCGGAGTTGCCTGCAAGCCGGGTCGAAAATCCTTCGTCCTTGAGGATATCCGAGATCAACTCCCGGATATCCCGTTCGTCGTCCACGATCAGAATGTCACTCATACTGCTTCCTCTTCCTCAACTGCTGGTGCGGATGCCATGACGGGCAGCGTGATCACAGCCATGGCTCCGCAATGGGTTTGGCCCTCGAACGGGGCCGCATCTTCGAGGGTCAGGGTGCCCCCGTGTTCTTCGATGATCTTTTTGACGATTGGCAGGCCAAGGCCGGTGCCTTCGTCCCGGGTGGTCACGTAAGGTTCAAACAAGCTCGCCCGATCTTCGGGCAGACCGATACCATTGTCCGAAATTGCGATCACAGCACCGGTTGGACCGGTCTGCATGGCAACTTCGATACGAGGTGAATGCCCATTCGGAAAACCATTTTTCCCTAAGCTTTCAATAGCTTCCCCGCCGTTCTTTACAAGGTTTGTAAGGGCTTGCGAAATCATGGTCGCATCCACTTCGGCGTAGATGGCCATATCGGGCAGATCGGCCACGATATTTACCCCTGGTTGACCGGATTGCTGCAGAACCACGGCATCCTGTACCAGTTTGGTCAGGTCATGGCTTTTGCGATCCGGTTCGGGCATGCGGGCGAATTTTGAAAACTCGTCGACGATGCGCCGCAGATCGCCCGTTTGACGTACGATCACATCGGTCATCTGTTCGAGGCTGTCGCTGTCCTCGCCCACCCTGGGGCTGAACTTGCGTTTGATCCGCTCGGCGCTGAGCTGAATGGGGGTTAGCGGGTTCTTGATCTCGTGCGCGATACGGCGGGCAACATCGCCCCACGCCGCCATGCGTTGCGCCGACACCAGGTCAGTCACGTCGTCAAAGGCAACCACGTAGCCTTCGAGCTGCCCCTCGATACTGCGACGTGTCGCCATTCGGACCAGCAGGTTTTCGAGATGACCGCTGCGCGTCACCTTGACCTCACCTGTTGCCACCTCTTGTGGACCGGCCTTGAGCAGCGCAAAAAGCGCCGCGAATTCAGGGACTGCGACGGCAAGTGGCACAGCCTCGCGCCCTTCTTGCCAGTTCAGAAGCTGAGCACCGGAGCGGTTTACAAAGGTCACCCGTCCGCTGGCATCCACACCAACCACCCCGGACGTCACAGAGCTGAGTACTGAATCGAACAAGCGCCGCCGCCGTTCGATCTGCTCGGTGTTGGCGAGCAAAGTGTGACGTTGCCCTTTAAGCTGCCGGGTCATCTGGTTGAAATAGCGGCCCAGCATGGCGATTTCGTCGTCACCTTCCTCCTCGCGCACCTGCACGTCAAGGTCCCCGGCCCCAACCCGTTGCGCCGCACCTGTCAGGCGCCCAACCGGGCCTGAAAGACGCTCGGCGAACCACAAACCCAACCAGATGGCTGCAAGGATCAGGATGACCGCAAAGCCGAGATACAGAAGGCCGAATTGGAACAGCACCGTGCCCCGTTCGCTCTCAAGCTGCTGGTACAGCCGCACCGTTTCCTTGGTTTCATCCAGAAGGGACAGGATTTCGCCATCCACTTCACGGCTCACATACAGGAACCGATCCACGTAGCTGGCCAAGGGAACAAGCGCGCGGAATTCATTGTTGGTCCAATCCTGAATCACCAACCCGCCCGTATCGAGTGATTGCGAGATTTGATCCGTGGAGGGTCGTTCAAAATTGAAGAGGTAAGAGCGGTCGCCTCGGGCACGTAGTTCGCCCGTGCCATCAACCAGGAACGCTTCGCGCAGACCGCGTTGCACCTGCACCTGCCCTTCGCTTAGCACTTCCCGGTCACCGACCACCTGCGCCCCGCGCACCGTATCGATGTAGCGTCCAAGCGCCCGCGCATCTGTGATCAGGTCGGTCCGCTGTTCCGATTCGTATGCTTCGGCCGCGGCAAGCGATGCTCCGACCACGCGGCTGACGCGATCAGAGAACCACCCTTCAAGCCCGATGTTTACCGTCAGCCCTGCAAACACCGCGACGGTCACGGTTGGAATCAGAGCCAGCAGCGCGAAGACGCCAGCAAGCCGGAGGTGCAGCCGTGAGCCCGCCGATTTCGCGCGCCGTGCTGCAATGAGACGGGCAATCTGCGACAGCACCAAAGCGCCCAGAACAAGGACATAGACAAGGTCAGCAAGCAGAACGAGCCGCAAAGACAGGGCGTTTGCACCCTGATCGAGCGGTCCAAGAACAAGGAATGTAGCAAGGGCGAGGATGGGGCCGAGAAGCACAAGGCCCAAGGTCGCCGCGTTGCGCACCCGTCTGCGTCGCCGCAGACGGCCGAGCGTCAACCACCAGCTGGTGCGTGTTCCGGATGCCACGTGGCCCGACCTCGATGATGTGGCACCTTCGGTGCCGTACCGCCATATCCAGTGATCCGGGGGACAAGTGCGCCCCATCGGCCACGGGTTGTGTGGCAGTATTACATCAACTTACGGCGGCGTGTCACCTCAATATCCAAATCTGTAATTTTCTTGCGCAACGTATTGCGGTTGATGCCGAGCAGGTCCGCGCATTTCGCCTGGTTCCCGCCTGTCGCATCGAGGGCAATCTCGATCAGCGGCGCCTCAACCTCGCGCAGGATGCGTTGGTAGAGGCCCGGAGGCGGCAGCATGTTGCCGTGCAGGTCGAAATACCGTTTGAGGTGGCGCCCTACTGAGGCCCCCAGTTTTTCTGTATCGCCCGCACTGCGGATCGGTTCCAGCTCGGGTTGGCTGCCCAGCACCTGCTCTACCTCGGAGGCTGAGATTTCAAGAGCGCGGCTGGTGAGCCCGAGACGGCGGACTGCGTTTTCCAGTTGGCGGACATTGCCGGGCCAGGAATAAGTGCGGAAAATCTCGGCTGCGGCGTCTGAAAGTGCTCGGCGCGGCTGGCCGGTCTTTTCCCCCCTGACCAGGAAGTGCTCTGCCAGAAGCGGGATGTCATCGACCCGTTCGCGCAGTGCCGGGACGTTCAGCGTGGCCCCGGACAGACGGTAGTACAGATCCTTGCGCACCTGCCCCGCTTCCATCGCGGCGGTCAGGTCCGTTTGCGAGGTGGCAAGGAAGCGTGGGACATATTCGCCCGGCGTGTCCATCATCCGCACGATGCGGGCCTGGATTTCCTCGGGGATGTCACCGATTTCGTCGATCAGAAGTGTGCCGCCCTTGACCCGTGCCAGCACCCGCGCAGGGCCTTCGAGGTCTTGCAGCTCGGCTGCCGTGACAGTGACAAACGGAAGCGTACGCCGGTCGGAGAAGTCGTGGATGGCCCGTGCAATCAGGGATTTACCCGTGCCGCTTTCGCCCCAGATCAGCACCGGAAGGTCGGTGTTCATCACCCGTGCCACGACGCGATAGAGCGCCTGCATGATCGCCGTGCGTCCGACAAGAGGCAGTTCATCCGGACGGTCGCTGTTCTCTTCCCTTGCGGGCGCATGGGCCTTTTGCTCAAGAGCCTTTGCCGTGCGTTTCATCAGGTCTGGCAGGTCGAAGGGCTTGGGCAGGTAATCGTAGGCTTCGGCTTCGGCGGCTTGGATCGCTGTCATGATGGTGTTCTGCGCGCTGATCACGATAACGGGCAGGCCTGGCCGGTCCTCGCTGATCTTGGGCAGCATTTCGAGGCCATTGCCGTCCGGCATCATCACGTCCGAGATCACAACGTCGCCCTTGCCCTCGCCCACCCAGCGCATCAGCGTGGTCAAGCTGGAGGTCGCGTGCACCTTGCACCCGGCGCGGGTCAGCGCCTGGGTCAGAACGGTGCGGATCGTGCGGTCGTCATCAGCGACAAGAACGGTGCCATCCATATGCTAGTCCTTTGTTTGGTCTGGGCCCGGTTGGGCAGATTTGGGGGCGCGCGGCAGGGACAGACGAAACACCGTCTTGCCGGGCACGGAGGTGACTGAAATCCAGCCGCCGTGGTCGGAGATGATCTTGGACACGAGGGCAAGGCCAAGGCCGGTGCCGTTTTCCTTACCCGACACGAAAGGGTCGAAGATGTCGGCAGCAATGGCGTCCGGCAGCCCCGGGCCGTCATCGATGATCTCGACCTGCAGGGGCAAGGATTGACCGGCGCCATCGGCGCGGCGCAGGCGGAAGGAATGTTCAAAGTAGCTATGCAGGCGGATTATACCGCCACCCTTACCGGCGGCCTCCGACGCATTCTTGAGAAGATTGAGCACAACTTGCAGCAGTTTGTCTGGGTCGCCGTAGGCTAAAGGCAACGAGGGGTCGTAATCCTCGATAATCTTCATCTCGGCCCCGAACCCCAGCAAAGCGGAGCGCCGCGCGCGATCCAGCACGTCGTGGATGTTCACCGGCTTGAGGTCCGGGGGAGAGAGATTGCCAAACTGCTCGACCTGTTCGAGCAGTTTTACGATGCGCCGCCCCTCCTCGACAATCAGGTCGGTCAGTTCCAGATCCTCGGGTTTGAGGTTCATGCTAAGCAGTTGCGCCGCCCCGGTGATACCTGCGAGCGGGTTCTTGATTTCGTGGGCCAGCATCTCTGCCATGCCGATGGCGGATTTGGCGGCAGACTTGACCGAATGGTTCTGCGTCATCCGACCCGACAGTTCGCGGGGCGAGATCATCAGCACCATGTGATCTGCCGCACCGATCAGGGGGGCGATTTGCAGCGCGCATTGCAGGGGCGCGCGCCCACCGTGGCCCACATCCACGTCATTCACAAAGAGAGGCGTGCCGTTCTTGCGCGCCCGCGCGAGGCTTTCCTCCAGCGGCGCATCCACTGCCAGTTCATCCCACAGCGGCAGGCCCTTCATTGTCTTGGCCGACGCGTTGAAGAAGCCCTCGGCGGCGGAATTTATATCGACGATATCATCCCGTGGCCCAATGATGATGACCGGCACGGGCAGCGAGGCCCAAAGATCCCCTGCACCGGTCATGCTGCCGCCGCCCCGGTTTCAGGACGCAGGGCGCGCGGCAACAGGTCCATCGTGGCCTTGGGTGTCTTGGCCGTCAGGACGGCACGACGCAGGTCGGCGGGTGTGCATGCGGTGTCCATGAACCAGCCGAGGTGCTTGCGCGCCACCCTTAGACCCAGCAGTTCGCCATAAAAGCGCAACATCTCGTCATAGTGGGCCGTCACCATCTCGGCAAAGGCATCCCCTTTGGGCACATCCGGTGCGGGCGTGCCGTACAGCGCGTGCGCAACCTCGGCCAATAGCCACGGTTTGCCCTGTGCGCCGCGCCCGATCATTACGCCTTGTGCGCCAGACTGATCCAACGCTTTCTTTGCCGTGGCGGCGTCCACGATGTCTCCATTGGCAATCACCGGGATGTTCACCGCATCAACCACCGCGCGGATCGCAGCCCAGTTGGCGTTGCCCTTGTAGAACTGGCACCGCGTGCGGCCATGGATCACGATTTGCCGGATGCCCGCAGCCTCGGCCCTTGCAGCAATCTCGGGTGCATTCATCAAGGCATCATCCCAGCCAAGACGGGTTTTCAGGGTCACCGGAATATCGACCGCATTCACAACCGCTTCGATCAACGTCAGGGCGTGATCAGGGTCGCGCATCAGGGCAGATCCGGAATACCCGTTCACCACTTTCTTGGCAGGACATCCCATATTGATGTCGATGACTCGCGCGCCTTGCCCGGCGACCATCTTGGCCGCTTCGGCCATCGGTGCCGCTTCTCGTCCTGCCAATTGCACTGCTGTGCCATCAGCCCCCAATCCCAGCTCAGCCTTTTCGCGGCTTCCGGGACGCGCGTTGAGCATATCGTGGCTGGCCACCATTTCGGACACGACCATACCGGCCCCAAACCGGGCCACGAGGGAGCGGAATGGGAGGTCAGTGATTCCAGCCATCGGGGCCAGCATCACAGGGGCTGTCATGTCGAGGGGACCAGTGGCCATCCGATTTGCCTAATCCTTGTGCGATACTGTCTGGTATTGCACGTGCGGGGTTTTCTCAATCACTGCAACGCTGTTTCCGCACTCAAGGCTGACGTGTTGCCTAAAATTTAGGCAGAACTTCTGATCATGGACAGGCCGCACATCTCCGCCTAGAGATCAAGCATGAGTTGGAAAACCCAAGAATGAAGCGGGCCGCCGCCGTGATTGTCGCTGCGGGGCGCGGTACGCGCGCCGGAGGGGATGTGCCCAAGCAATGGCAAGACCTCGCTGGGCGGCCAGTTGTGTCATATACGCTGGCGGCCTTTACCAAACATGACGATATCTCTCAGGTGGTACTGGTTGTGCAACCTGATGACGACACGCGCGCATCCAATTTGGCACATGCGGACGTGACGATTGTTCATGGCGGTGCGGACCGTGCTGCGTCTGTAAAGAACGGGCTGGCATCAGTGCAGGACGCCGAATTTGTTTTGATCCACGACGTGGCACGCCCGATGGTCACGACCCGGACCATATCAGCCGTTTTGGATGCACTTGTGAAGAATGCCGGTGCTGCGCCGGCCCTGTCGGTGACCGATGCGCTGTGGACGGGTGCCGATGGTCGCGTGACCGGCACGCGGAGTCGCGACGGCTTGTACCGAGCACAGACCCCACAGGGCTTTCACCTTGAGGCCATCCGAGCGGCACACGCGGCCCATCCCGGCGGCGCTGCGGATGACGTGGAGGTTGCCCGTGCCCATGGTTTGGCAGTTGCCATTGTCCCGGGTGATGAAGACAATCTGAAAATCACACACCCGTCGGATTTTGAGCGGGCGGAACGGATCTTGCGAGGACGCCATGGACATTAGACTGGGCAACGGATTCGACGTGCATGCCTTTGGTCCTGGCGATCATGTGACACTGTGTGGCGTGCAGGTCCCGCATGATCGGGGTCTTGTCGGCCATTCCGATGCCGATGTCGGCATGCACACGGTGACCGATGCAATTTATGGCGCCTTGGCACGTGGCGATATCGGACAGCACTTTCCGCCCTCTGATCCGCAGTGGAAAGGGGCCGCGAGCGACATATTCCTGCGCCATGCGGTGGGTTTGGCACGCGAGATGGGATTCGAGATATCGAATGTCGACTGCACCTTGATCTGCGAAGAGCCGAAGATCGGGCCACATGCTGCAAAGATGCGGGCCGTTATGTCCGAGATCATGGAACTGGACATTGATCGCGTGTCGGTCAAGGCGACCACGTCCGAACGTTTGGGCTTTACCGGGCGCGGTGAAGGCATTGCCTGCATCGCCACAGCAGCGTTGATCAAGTCATGATTGCACGGATTTTGGGCACCGCTTGTTTTGTGGGCTACATGAGGCCCGCCCCGGGCACGTGGGGCTCGTTGATTGCGTTGCCGTGGGGCTGGGCCCTGCATCAACTGGGTGGCTTCCCATTGCTCGCTGCCGCAACGGCCATCTATTTTGTCGCCGCTTGGTGGGCCACTGCACAGATGACATCGGGCGGCGGCGACCATGATCCTTCCGAGATCGTGGCGGACGAAGTGGTCGGCCAGTGGATCGCCCTGTTTCCGCTGAGCTACGCGGCGTGGGATCGTGGTTTGGACATTCTTGTGATGTGGCCGGGTTGGATTGCCGCCTTCGTGTTGTTCCGCCTGTTCGACATCTGGAAGCCGTGGCTTGTCGGCTGGGCGGATCGGCGCGGCGATGCGCTTGGCGTCATGCTGGATGACGTGATTGCTGGCGTGTTTGCGGCCATCGGCGTGCTGGCCCTCGCCGCACTGGCGCACGGGGTCCTGATGGCATGAGCCTTGCCGCAGAAGTCCTTGAATTTGCGAAAGATCGTGGGTACATGATTGCCACGGCAGAGAGCTGCACAGGTGGCATGGTATCGGCTGCATTGACCGACATTCCGGGATCGTCCGCGGTGGTTGAGCGTGCGTTTGTCACCTACACCAATCAGGCAAAGATGGACATGTTGGGTGTGGCGGCAGCAACCCTTGAAGCCCACGGCGCTGTCAGCGAAGAGGTCGCGGCCGAGATGGCAGAGGGTGCATTGAAACATGCACCCGTTCAGCTGGCTGTATCGATCACTGGGATCGCAGGACCGGGCGGATCAGAGTTCAAACCCGAAGGGCGCGTGTGTTTCGGCATCGCCGATGCCAGTGGCGTCCGCACGGAGACGGTAGAATTCGGCGCCCAGGGCCGTGACAAGGTACGTATCGCAGCACGGGATCATGCGCTTGGGCTTTTGAAAGCCGCGTTAGTGCCGGCCTAAGCGCCGCTTTTCTCCTTGCCCTATTTTTGTGCGAATACCTCAAAAAATCGCACAAAATAGATGCACTAACTAAAATGCCCTTAAAATCAGCACGCCTGACCCCACGCGCCTCTTTTTTCCGCAGGCGCTGTCAGCCAGACGACCCCGCATATAAAAATTCCGGAGGGGACAATGAACGGAGCCGATACCGCCTGGATCATCGTGGCAACCGCACTGGTGCTGCTGATGACGTTGCCGGGCCTTGCGCTATTCTACGGGGGCCTGGTGCGCGCCCGCAACGTGCTGAGCGTTTTCATGCACTGCTATGCCATTGCCTGCCTGATGAGCATTCTGTGGTTTGTGGCTGGATACTCCATCGCATTTGGCGACGGCGGGTCCGGATACTGGGGTGGCCTGGGTAAGCTGCTGCTGAGCGGTGTGGACGCCGACAGCCTGTCGGGCACCCTGCCCGAGGTGCTGTTCTTTGCCTTCCAGATGACATTTGCCATCATCACGCCCGCCCTGATCGTGGGCGCATATGTCGAGCGCATCGGCTTTGGCTTTGTCCTGCTGTTCTCGGCCCTATGGATGCTGTTGTGTTACGCACCGGTCGTGCATTGGGTGTGGGGCGGCGGCATGCTGGCCGATGGCGGCATCTTTGGCGACGTTGGGGTCAAGGATTTTGCCGGTGGTATCGTCGTGCACGAAACCGCTGGCATTGCAGCCCTTGTGCTTGCTGTCTTCCTGGGCGCGCGCAAGAACCAGACCACACCGCCGCACAACCCCGGCATGGTCATGATGGGCGCTGCCCTGCTGTGGGTCGGTTGGTTCGGCTTCAATGGCGGATCGCAACTGGCCGCTGACGGTGGCGCCGCCATGGCTCTGACCGTAACCCACATCTCGGCCGCGATGGCATCGCTGACCTGGGCGCTGTGGGAACGGATCAAGTTCGGCAAGGCGTCCCTTGTTGGTATGGTCACCGGGACCATTGCAGGACTTGCGTCCATCACGCCTGCGTCCGGCTTCGTTGGTCCGGTTGAGGCGATGATCATCGGTGCTGTCGCGGGCATTCTGTGTCAGGAAGCCGTGAATCTGATCCGCAATGTGGTCAAGATCGACGATACGCTGGACGTGTTCGCCGTGCACGGTGTTGGCGGCATCTTTGGCACGATCATGATCGCTGTCTTTGGTGCAGGCAGCTGGGCTGCGCAGCTCGGGTCGCTGGTCATTGTCGGTGTCTTCACGCTGGTCGTGACGGTCGTGCTGATCTCTGTCGTGCGCGCCATCACACCGCTGCGCGTGGATGAAGAGACCGAGGTCAACGGCCTCGACCTCGCCGTACATGGCGAGCGTGCTTACGACGTCAGCAGCTGAGCAAAGGCTGGCAGGTCATCGTCTTTGATGGCCTGCGCCATCTGATCCGCCCGTGCGCCCACCAGCGCGCGGGCTTTTTCGTGGATGCGGTTGGCGCGGGTCTCAAACGGAAGAGGCGTGTCGAGGTCATGGAAACGCTCCACCCCATCCACGATCACACGCGCCTGCATTTCGGTCAGGTCATCGACAGGCGACACTGTCACCCGCCCCCGCCACGACACAAGTTGAGGATCTTGCGCACAGGCATCGGTAAAAGCGCTGATGTTGCCCGTATCCATGCCATACGCTGTCATGGCCAGAACATGGGCGTAGGAAAATTTGGCCCCAAGACCGGTATCAGGCGCAGCTTGATTGCAGACGGTCATCCACCTTGGGTGGGTATGCACCTCGACCCGCGACGCATCGCGCAGGGGAACGTCACGGACTGCTTCGAGAGCGGCGTGCAGCCCATGGCAACAGGCATGAAACTTGTGGCTGACAGAACCCATGCGCCACGCAAACGGCACCTTGGCCCTCGCCCCATGATGCGTGTCGCCAAAACCAAGCGCACCTGCGAGGCCGTCAGGGGATCCGGTCATGCCCGCTTGCGCCCACAACGTCGCTTCGACCCCGGTCCGCGCGGCCAGACCTGCGTTCAGCGGTTTGCCCATTGTCCCGAATTGGGACTTCAACCCAGACGCCATTGTCGAACATAGCCCGAGTGCGTGCCGCATCTTATCGCCATCCAGACAGAGAAGCCGTGCCGCCGCAATCGTTGCGCCAAAGCCCCCTGCCGTGGCCGTCTGATGAAACCCGACCTGATAGTGCCCCCGCCCCAGCCATAGTCCAGTTGCAACCGACGCCTCAGCCCCGACGACCGCCGCATCAACCATGTCGTTCAGCGGCACACCCTGCATCTGCGCCATGGCAAGCGCTGCCGGGATCACCGCAACAGAGGGATGGCCGATATGCGCAAAATGCGTGTCGTCATAGTCCAACGCGTGGGACAAGGTGCCGTTGACAAGCGCGGCTTCCGCCATCGTCCCACCACGCCCGTCAAAGCGTGTGGCAGGCCCATCCGTGTCCAACGTTGCAGCCCAAGTATCGAACGCCCCGTCACGATGCCCCGCCATACCGCAGGCGGCCCAGTCCAATAGGGACAAACGCATCACCGCGCGTACATCCTCCGGCGGTTCAGCCAGCGCGTAGGCCAGAAGCTGTGCGGTAATGTCCATACTTCCCTGTTTCAAAAAATCCTCCCCGAAGGGCCGGGTTCAACCGGGCCGGTGCTATCCATAAAGCGCGGCCGCACGCCTCTCGAACGCCCTGACAATGCGCTGCATAGCCTCGTTGAATACAACTCCAATGATCCCTTGCAGAATGGCGTTCCTGAACTCGAAGTCCACGAAAAAGGAAACGTCGCATCCGCCTTCGGCATCCGTGAAAGCCCAGTTGGATTTCATGTGGCGAAAGGGACCATCCAGATATTCCGTATCAATCTTTTTGTCGGCGGGATGCAGCACGACGCGAGAACCGAACCGTTCACGGAACACTTTGAAACTTATGACAAGATCCGCCTCCATCACCTGACTGTCCCCTTGCTGCGTGACTGTACGCACGCGCGCTGCGGCACACCACGGCAGGAACTGAGGATATTCGCCCACATCTGCCACCAGATCGTACATCTGTTGTGCGGTGTAAGGCAGGAAGCGGGTTTCGGAATGGGTGGGCATTGCGGTAAAGGTGACCTTGAACAAGCGTTGCGCAGGGATGTGTCGCGGTTGTCATGCAAAATCAAGGGGAAGCGCATGTCAGAGCGGCCATATGTCATAGACAGAATGATTTCGGCCAAGGCGATTGCCGCCCGGATCGAGTCGCTCTGTGGGGAAATACAGGACGAGTTTGCGGGCACTGACAAACTGGTGGTCGTTGGGCTCTTGCGCGGATCCTTTGTGTTCATTGCCGATCTGGTGCGCGAACTGGACCTGCCCATCGAGGTCGATTTCCTTGAAGCGTCATCCTATGGCGACGGGATGGTAAGCAGCCGAGAAGTGCGCATTCTCAAAGACTTGCGCGGCGCAATTGAAGGGCGTGATGTGCTGGTCGTCGAGGATATTGTCGACACCGGCTATACCATGCAGCACGTTATCCGGCTGCTGAAGGGGCGCAAGCCATCAAAACTGCGCACCATTGCCCTGCTCGACAAGCCGAGCAAGCGCGAGGTTGAGGTCAAGGCAGACTGGACCGGTTTCGAAATCCCGGATGAATTTGTCGTGGGGTACGGGATCGACTACGCGCAGCGCAATCGCAACCTGCCCTATATCGGCAAGGTCCGGTTCACTTGAACAGCAGCACGACCCCCTTCCGTTGCACAGTGCCGTTCCTCAAGTCAGCCGACCGCGCGTAGCGTGTCGGCTCATTGCGGGCCGTAGCCGCAATCGCATCAATAGCGTCATGCAAATGGGCGATTGCCACTTCCTGGGTACGCGCGTCCAAGCCGGCGATAAGCACCTCCAGCTTTTGGATGGTTCCCATTGAATCTGTCATGGGGCGCACTCCCACGTGTGTCGTTCATTTTTGATATGTGAAGCAAGCGCGAAAGCTGTCAAGGTAAATTGACACGCCTCCGATTTCTATTTCGCCGCAGCGCTGAACAGTGCACGGAAATCGTGGACAGGCGCACAATAATGCAGTTCCTTGAGTGCGACAGGTCAGCCTGTCACCACAGACGATT
Organism: Tateyamaria sp. LSS28; assembly: GCF_059611725.1. Taxonomy (NCBI): domain Bacteria; kingdom Pseudomonadati; phylum Pseudomonadota; class Alphaproteobacteria; order Rhodobacterales; family Roseobacteraceae; genus Tateyamaria; species Tateyamaria sp. LSS28. Next base: position 309,225 of record NZ_JCAPFI010000003.1, read on the forward strand.
TATGCATACAGATTGTTGCGCGATACGCCTTGTGCGCACAGAGCCGAGCGTTAGGCGAGTTTTGCCTGTCGGGCTGCGCGCAACCGAGCGAAGTCATCACCGGCGTGATAAGATGACCGCGTCAATGGCGTCGCTGACACCATCAGGAACCCTTTGCCATAGGCTGCTTTTTCGTAGGACGCGAATTCGTCCGGATGCACAAAACGGTCCACGCGGTGGTGTTTTGGTGTCGGCTGCAGATATTGGCCAATTGTCAGGAAATCGATGTCAGCGGCCCGCATGTCTTCCATCACCTGGATGACCGATTGCCGATCTTCACCCAGCCCCACCATGATCCCTGACTTGGTGAACATGGATGGGTCCAGTTCCTTGACCCGTTGCAGCAGACGCAGGCTGTGGAAGTAACGCGCGCCCGGGCGTACCTCAGGGTACAGGCCGGGCACCGTTTCAAGGTTGTGATTGAACACGTCGGGCCGCGCTTCGACCACCACTTCAAGCACAGAAGGGTCGCAGCGGATAAAATCCGGCGTCAGAATTTCAATTGTTGTCTCCGGGCTGCGGTGCCGAATGGCGCGGATCGTCTGGGCGAAGTGATCCGCCCCACCGTCCTCGATGTCGTCACGGTCGACGGAGGTGACGACCACGTGGTTTAGACCCAGCTTTTCAACCGCATGTGCCACGCGACCGGGCTCGAACGCATCCAGCGCTTCGGGTGGCTTGCCCGTTGCGATGTTGCAGAAGGTGCAGGCGCGGGTACAAACCTCGCCCATGATCATCATGGTTGCGTGGCCCTGACTCCAGCACTCGCCCACATTCGGGCACCCGGCTTCTTCGCACACGGTGACAAGCCCGTTGTCACGCATGATCTTGCGTGTGTCTTTGTACCCTTCACTGACCGGTGCCTTGACCCGGATCCAATCCGGCTTCTTGGGCTGCGGATTATCAGGTCGCCGCGCCTTTTCCGGGTGCCGCTGCTCGGGGATTTTCAGGTCGCGCATGGATCTCTGCCAATTGGTTCAGCGTTAAACTTGTTCTAACATAAAGACTTTCCCGCTGAATACCACGTGGCGCATGGCCGCTATGCACAGAGTGCGGAAAAAGCGTTACTTGTCCCCTTCAAAAGCGATGCCGAACGCCCAACACAAAGCCCGTCGATCCTGCATCAACTTCGAACACACCATATCCGTCAGAGCGGTGATGCAATCGCACAAATGCGGATCTATTCGGATCAGATAGCCCGAACTCAAGCTCGGCCATCCAATGGACGAACAGACGCTGAGACGCGCCATTGCGATCGATCTCGACCTGTGGAATTTCGGACGCGTAGGACAATCCGATACCGGCGGCAATCGAACGCACCGCCGTTTCCTTTTCCGGAACATATCGCAGGACAACCGGCACGGTTAATTCAAGAAGATCCTGACGTCCGAAATGCACCGCCAATTGCGCTTCGAATCCATAGCGAAAGCGGCTGTCACCGATTTGGCGATCCCATCCCAGCGCACCGCCTACGAGATGCGAATCCGCAAACTGAACCCGCCCAGGGACCAACGCGTCATGCCATCTGTTTTCGGTCATGGTGCCGACAAACCCAGAAAAATACATCTGTCGCTCGGCGCGCGTTGCAGACACGCTGCACATGAAAAGAAGCAAAATCACCATCATCACACGGGCGTACGCACACAGCGCCATCGCTGATCGATGCATCCAAAACCTCCACCGCAAGTACGTTCAAAGTTTTGACGATGCCATCATGCTTCACCGCCCGTTGATTGTGACCAACCGCACCGGCGGGCAAGCGAGTCACACAGGAACAGAAACCAAAAAAATGGCGCTGCGGGGAGGACGCAGCGCCATTTGGCGGAACAGGCGCGGTTTTCAGCCGATCAGGCCGCCGCCCGGTCCCATCGTCTCGTCATAATGCTGTTTCAGGCGCATCAGGGCGATGCGCAGCACGATCTTGCCGGACCGGGCGGACCAGCCGAGTTGCTTTTCAGCACTCTCGAGCCCTTCCAGGTAACAACAGCAGCGCAGAACAACATCCGACAGGCCGGGACCGAGATCCCGCAAGGCCGCCGCAACACGCGTGCGGGCCCCTTCCGGCCCATTGCCGACACCGCTGTCCATAGCAAACCCACCGCGCCCGCCGCCCGTCAGGAAGCGGTCCCAGTTTTGGGCCACGCGGGGACCCATCTGGGCAAGTTCAAAGTCCTCGCGCAGACGTTCACCTGCAGTGACAAGATCATCTGAAAGAAACGGTTGCCCCGCCTTATCACGGCGGCGCGCCAATGCCGTCAGCGGAGATTCAGCGAGGTTGTAGCGTACCTTGCGTGGCTGGCCCGTATCCGTGTCGCGCACCGTACGCTCACTCCATTGACGGTGCTGGTCTGCGAAGGGTGTTGCAGCCTCGGCAAAGCCCGGCTGCGCGTCTTCAACCTCTCCCATCATCTCGGCGAGGGCCGCACGGCCCGCGGGAGTGATACGGTAACGCGTAATACGCCCCGTGCTTTCCGCGCTGATCCAATCCTGAAGCGCCATCGCTTCGGCAATCTTGCGATCAACCACGGCAGTGCGCGTGCTGCTGCCGGTCACGCCATCGCGTACGACGACCGCCTTTTCCATATCAACCGCGACCGCGAGAACCGCCCCCGTTTCACAGAGCCGCCGCAGAATGCGGACCGAATCCTGTGTCATCATGGTGGTGTCTGGACCGTGGTCCCGCGCAAGAGCATTTTGCATTTCCGGATCATCCTTCATGGGCTGAGGTGCAGCCGACGAACGTTTCCGACCCAGAGACTTCCCCAATTTACGCAGCACTGCATCCACCAAAGGATCGTCGCGACGGGTTTCAAACCGCCGGATCTGGCGCAGTACGGTCGAGGCATGACAGCCCGACTTGCGCGCCAGTTCGCGGATCGGCAAACCGGCTTCGGTGTGTGCAAGGTAGTGTACGGCCCCGTCTGGAACCCAGGCAGGCAGGTTCAGGTCCGTCGAGCAGAGTACATCGCTGTGGCGCATAGCTGTTTTCCGTCCTTCTTCCCTTTTTGGGCCCCGAATGTCTTTGTTCGCATCGGGTTATCCACAAAAACATCCACACAACCTAGAGCTGCATTGATTACTGGATCGTTAACATTCATCGATATCCGCAGCATTGTTTCCAAAAGATAAACAGTTGCTAAACGAACGTGCGCGGTCAGCTTGACGTGCGCAACACCCGTTCAGGTTGTGCAATGGTTTGCTTGCACTCACCCGACGGGGATCGGGTCGACATCAAGTTTAGGAGACCGGAAATGCAAGATATTCTGACAATGCTAAGCGCACTTCGTCGTCCACGCCTGCTGATGCGCGCCGCGCGAATCGGAGCGGAAGACTATCGCCGAAACGCGCATCTGCCGCGTCTTCTGGGCTACGGACAGTTGCCCCGCCACGGTGCCGCACTCATGCGCCTGATGGAAATCGAAGGCGACCTGAATGCCCAGCGCGTCAATGACGATTCGTCCTACAGCCTGCTGCGCCACATCGACATCTTGATCGCGATTGTAGGCGAGGCGCGCACGCTGCGGGCCGCACAAAGCGAGCCCGCTGGCTGATCACATGAAGCTGTCGGGCTCTGCCGCTTTCTTTTCGGCCACGTAGGCGTCCAGCGCCTCGCGCGTGGCGAGGTCCATGGCAGGTTGCTGGTAGTCCGACAGAAGCTTTTGCACCCGAAGCGTGGCCAGCGCGGCCGTATCCCGCGCGCCCTCGTCTTCCCAGGTTTCAAACGGCTTGTAGTCCAGAAGGTCTGACTTCCAGAACGCTGACTTGAAGTTCGCTTGCGTATGGGCGCATCCAAGGTAGTGCCCACCTGGCCCTACTTCACGAATGGCATCCATCGCCTGCGCGTTCTCGTCTACCTGGACACCAGCAGCCAGATGGTGCAGCGTCCCAAGTTGGTCCGCATCCATGACGAATTTCTCGTAAGAGCTGACCAGCCCGCCCTCAAGCCAACCACATGAGTGCAGCATGAAGTTCACGCCCGACAGAAGACCCATATTGAGTGAATTGGCAGTTTCATACGCGGCCTGCGCGTCGGGCAGTTTCGAGCCGCAGAAAGAACCGGCCGACCGGAAGGGAAGCCCAAGGCGCCGCGCCAATTGCCCAGCGCCATATGTGATGTGCGATGCCTCCGGCGTGCCAAAGGTGGGTGCACCTGAATTCATGTCTATGGAGGTGACAAACGCCCCCATGATGACCGGCGCCCCTGCCCTGCACAGCTGGGAATACGCGATGCCTGCCAGCACCTCGGCCAGCACTTGTGTGAGCGTCCCCGCCACCGACACTGGTGCCATGGCACCGCCCACGATGAAGGGCGAGATAATGCAGGCCTGATTTGCCTGCGCATAGACCTCAAGCGCACCCATCATCACATCATCGAAGGTCATCGGTGAGTTGATGTTGATGAGCGATGTCATCACCGTGTTCTCGGCCACAAAATCCTTACCAAACAGAATTTCCGACATCTCGACCGAATCGCGGGCACGGCTGGGTTCGGTGACAGATCCCATGTAGGGCTTGTCTGACAACGTCATATGGGCGTGCAACATATCAAGGTGCCGCTTGTTCACCGCTACATCCGTGGGTTCACAGACCGTGCCACCTGAATGGTGCAACCATTTCGACATGTAGCCCAGCTTCACGAAGTTGCGGAAATCCTCCATCGTCGCGTAACGCCGGCCGCCACTGGCATCCCGAACAAAAGGCGGGCCATAGACGGGGGCGAGGACAAGACTCTTGCCACCCACCTCAACCGTACGCGCCGGGTTGCGCGCATGCTGGGTGTACGATGACGGCGCTGTTTCACACAACTTGCGCGCCAGGCCACATGGAATGCGCACCCGTTCACCGTCTACATCTGCGCCCGCATCGCGCCAACGCTGCAACGCGGCCGGATTATCGGGGAAGTTCACACCGATCTCTTCCAACACCTTCTCGGCGTTGTTTTCGATGATTTCGAGAGCCTCTTCCGTCAACACCTCGAAATTCGGGATATTGCGTTCGATGAACTTTGCAGTCTCGAAGGACACGGCACTGCGTTCGGCACGCCGCGCAGCGCCGCCGCCACCGCGTCCCCGTCTGCGTGTCGGTGCCTGTTCCATGCCGCATCCCCTTTTCACATGAATTGATGCCAAGGTGATTACCCTATCCCAAACCCAACGGCGCGCGGTTAGCGTCCATCAAGGGAAAAAAGCGACATCCTCCCTTCTTCTGACAAAAAATACGACGGGGTCTGGGGCAGAGCCACTATCCGACGCTTGCCACCCCTGACACACATGCCTATTGCACGCACATGACCGACCAGATCCATGACCGCCTTCTCATCATCGACTTCGGTAGCCAGGTGACGCAATTGATCGCGCGCCGCCTGCGCGAGCTGGATGTCTATTGCGAAATCCACCCCTATCAGAACGTCGACGCCGACCTCATTCGGGACATGGCGCCCAAGGCCGTCATCCTGTCGGGTGGACCGGACAGTGTAACGCGTGAGGGCTCGCCCCGGGCGCCGGACGCCTTGTTCGATATGGGCATCCCGGTTCTGGGTATCTGTTATGGCCAGCAAGTGATGATGCAGCAGCTGGGTGGTCTGGTTGAAGGCGGCAAGATCTCTGGCGGCGGTGGCACGGCGGAGTTTGGCCGCGCGTTTGTCACGCCGGAAGGGCAGCTTAACCTGCTGGACGGCTGGTTCGGTGATGGCAAGGAACAGGTGTGGATGAGCCACGGCGACCATGTGTCCAAGCTTGCCCCCGGGTTCGAAGTCTATGGGACCTCGCCCAACGCGCCCTATGCGATTACCGCGGACACCGCGCGCAACTTCTATGCCGTTCAGTTCCACCCCGAGGTGCACCACACCCCCAAAGGCGCGAAACTTTATGAAAACTTCGTGCGGTTGGCGGGTTTTGCCGGCGATTGGACGATGGGCGCCTACCGCGAGGAAGCAGTGCAGCGTATTCGCGATCAGGTTGGCAACAAAAATGTCATCTGCGCCCTATCCGGCGGTGTCGACAGTTCCGTCGCCGCGGCGTTGATCCACGAGGCTGTTGGGGACCAGCTGACCTGTGTTTTTGTCGATCATGGCCTGCTGCGCAAGAACGAGGCCGAAGAGGTCGTTGACATGTTCCGCGACCACATGAACCTCCAAGTTATCCACGCAGACGAGACAGAGCTGTTTCTGGGTGAACTTGAAGGTCAGTCCGATCCCGAGACCAAGCGCAAGATCATTGGTCGCCTGTTCATCGACGTGTTCCAGAAATACGCTGACCAGATCGAGGGTGCCGAGTTCCTGGCCCAAGGTACGCTCTACCCGGACGTCATCGAAAGCGTCAGCTTCTCGGGCGGTCCGTCGGTCACAATTAAATCGCACCACAATGTGGGCGGCCTGCCGGAAAAGATGGGACTGAAGCTGGTCGAGCCGTTGCGTGAGTTGTTTAAGGACGAAGTCCGCGCCTTGGGCCGTGAATTGGGCCTTCCCGATCACTTCATCGGTCGCCACCCCTTCCCCGGCCCCGGCCTTGCCATCCGCTGCCCTGGAGAGATCACGCGGGCCAAGCTGGATATTCTGCGCGAGGCGGATGCTGTCTATATCGATCAGATTCGCAAACACGGGTTGTATGACGAGATCTGGCAGGCCTTCTGCGCCATCCTTCCCGTGCGCACGGTCGGCGTGATGGGCGATGGACGGACCTACGACTATGCCTGCGCGCTGCGCGCGGTTACTTCAGTCGATGGGATGACGGCAGACTACTACCCGTTCAGCCACGACTTCCTTGGAGAGACAGCCACCCGGATCATCAACGAAGTGCCGGGCATCAACCGCGTCACCTATGACATCACATCGAAACCTCCAGGCACCATCGAATGGGAGTAACGCTGGATGGGTTTCTGCGCTGTGCGTCAGAGGCAGAGGCAGCACGTGTGCGTGCAGCGCTGCCCGAGCACGTGCGTCTGACACGGGCCGAACCCGGCTGCATTCGATTCGATGTGTTGCCCACAGACGATCCGTTGGTTTGGGCTGTCTCGGAAGAGTTTACTGATCCCGCAGCTTTTGATGCACATCAGTCTCGCGCCTCAAACTCGGACTGGGCGAAAGAAACAGCGGGTATTGCTCGCGACTACGCCATCAAGGGCATGCCATGAGTCCAGTCCTTAGGGCAGCGCTTTGGATGACAGGGTCCATCGCGTCTTTTTCGACCATGGCAGTCGCCGGACGCGAGGTTTCCGACAGCCTAGATACGTTTGAGATCATGATGTATCGGAGCGTCGTTGGCATCGTGGTCGTCTGTGCGTTCGCCTTGGCCACCGGTGCCTGGCGCAGCATCAAGACGGATCGCCTTGGTACACATCTGGTCCGCAACGTCGCGCATTTCACGGGCCAGAACCTTTGGTTCTACGCGGTCACGGTGATCCCACTTGCGCAGGTCTTTGCGCTGGAGTTCACCTCGCCTATCTGGGTGATTGTTTTGAGTCCACTGATATTGGGTGAACGGCTGACCCGCGTGCGCGCACTGGCCGCGATTATGGGGTTCGTTGGCATCTTGATCGTTGCGCGGCCCGACATGGCCGGGATCAACGCTGGTGTTATCACCGCAGCGTCCTCGGCCATCTTCTTTGCGCTCACGATCATGTTGACCAAGCGGTTAACCCGGCACGAAGGGATCACATCCATCCTGTTCTGGCTGACATCCATGCAGTTGGTCATGGGAATCGCCATGGCGGGATATGATGGCGACATCGCCCTGCCCGACCTGCAAACCGGGCCTTGGGTATTCCTGATCGGCTGCGCTGGCCTGTTGGCGCATTATTGCCTGACCAACGCACTTTCCATTGCACCTGCAACCGTCGTAGTCCCCATTGACTTTATTCGCCTGCCAACCATCGCAGTGATCGGGATGCTCGTTTATGGCGAAGTCATTGATGTTTGGGTATTTGTTGGCGCAGCCGTCATCTTTGCGGGCAATTACGTGAACATTCTGGTCGAATCGCGGCAATCCAAAGCGATGTGACCCGAATGTCACAAACTTATGACGCTCCGTCACGAGCGCTTATCTGCCCTAGCGTCAATATTGACGCACACCCCTTGAAAACGGCTTATAGTCTACCAAAGCGCACCCACTCGACATCCACATGTGCGCTGTTTTGGGAGGAAATAGTATGAAAACCCGTCTTTTGACGGTTGCGGCGCTGCTGGCGTCCACCGCATCCGCACACGCCGTTGGCCTCGACCGGTCCGGCCAGCGCATTGGCATCCTGTTCGAGGAAGGCAACCGTGTTGAGCTGAGCTTTGGGTATACTAGCCCAAGCGTTGAAGGCCGGTCGCAAAATAACCCGCTTTTCGGGCCATTCGCAGATCAGCCTATCGACAATGTTGGGGACAACTTCCTTATTTGGAACTTGGGCTTGAAGTATGACTTCAATGACAAACTGTCATTTGCCATCATCTCCGACGAGCCATATGGTTCCGACGTTTTTTACCCTGGCGACCCAACCGCAAGCGTTCTTGGGGGCACAGGAGCGACTGTTGACAGCAATGCTGTGACTGCACTGGCGCGCTACAAGTTCAATGACAACTGGTCAGTTCATGGCGGCGTGCGCTATCAGGAAGTTTCGGCCGGTGTGACACTTGGTGGTGTCGCGTTCCGAGGGCTCAATGGCTACTCTGGTAACTTCGCTTCTGACGGTGATGTTGGATATGTCGTTGGTGCTGCGTACGAAATACCCGCAATCGCTTTGCGTGTTGCTCTGACCTACAATTCGTCAACAACCCACAACTTGCCGACAACTGAGTTTGTTGGTCCGGTCCAAATCTCAGCACCTGGTGCAACAACTGAAGTTGACACACCTGAATCGATTAATTTGGATTTCCAAACCGGCATTGCCCAGGACACTCTCTTGTTCGGTAGCCTCCGCTATGCACGTTACAGCGATACTGTTGTTGCTCCAACCGGCTTTGTATCAGTCAATCCATCAGGCGGACCTTTGACCGACCTTGAAGACGGTTACGATTTCGAAATTGGGGTCGGCCGCCGTTTCAATGAGAAGTGGTCCGCTTCAATTGCCGCTGGGTTCTCCACAGTGGGTGACGATAATCTGGTGTCTCCCCTTGGACCAAACAACGGTTCACGTCACGTCGCCGTCGGTGCTAAATATGATGTAAACGATCAGTTCGCGATTTCTGGCGGTGTACGCTATACAATTCTGGGTGACGCGGTGTCGTCTCCCGGCGGCAGCCCAGTCGCGGACTTCGACGGCAACAACGCGGTCTCTGTCGGCATCAAGTTCGCCTACCAGTTCTGATTCTATCCCAGCAGGGATACATCAGAAACCCCGCCCTTCCTGGGCGGGGTTTTTCTTTGCGCAGGTTCCGGGTGGCGGAAGATAAGTCGGGCTGACAGGATACGTCCATGACAGCACAAAAGACCCTCTCAGGACGCGCATGGTCCGAACTATTGCTTCTTGGTCTCATCTGGGGCGCTTCATTCTTGTCCATCCGCATTGCGCTGGATGAAATCGCCCCCCTGACCAGCATAGCACATCGCACGTTCTGGGCCATGTGCGCCCTGTGGCTTGTGGTCTGGGCCATGCGCCTGCCTGTGCCGCGCGATCCGCGCGTCTGGGTCGCGTTCCTGGGCATGGGTGTTCTGAACAACGTCATCCCCTTCGGCCTCATGGCTTGGGGGCAGCTTTACATTGAAACCGGTCTTACCTCGATCCTGAACGCGGCCACGGCCATCTTTGGCGTGATTGCAGCAGCGCTCTTCTTCGCGGATGAACGGATCAGTGCCCGCAAGGCAGTGGGTGTTGTCCTGGGCTTTTTCGGTGTGGCAACTGCGATCGGACTTGAGAATTTCAAATCCTTCGATCTGCGCAGCCTGGCCCAAGTGGCAATTGTGGCCGGCACAGTCAGTTACGCTCTGGCTGGCGTTTGGGGGCGGCACTTCCTGAGTGGTTTACGCCCGCAGGTCGCGGCGGCGGGCATGCTGACGGGGTCCAGCCTGGTAACAGTTCCGTTGGCTTGGATGGTCGATGGGCCAATCAGCCTGAACCTGCACACCGACACTGTTCTGGCCATTGCCTACTATGCAATCATCGCGACGGCAGGCGCCTACCTTCTCTACTATCGCGTTCTGGCCATGGCCGGATCGGGCAATCTGATGCTGGTAACATTGGTCATTCCACCGGTCGCAATCATCTTGGGTTCAATTGTGCGGGACGAGGTACTGAACCCAAACGCCTTTGCTGGTTTCGCCCTGCTGGCGCTTGGGTTGGCCATCATCGATGGTCGCATCCTCACCCTTCTGCGACGCAGGAGCGTTGACCGCCCCACCCCTCGCGGCTAGGACAGCCCAAACCGGAAAACGGCGCGGGGACCTTGACGACAATGCTTTATCGCGATGCGGACAGCTGGCGGGCCGCTCCGTCGAAACGTGTGCTTGTTTTTGGCATGTCCGGTTTGGGCAAGACACACATGTCCACGACATTGCGCGACAGCGGGAATTGGTTCCACTACTCGATCGATTACCGGATCGGCACGCGCTACATGGGCGAACGCATCACCGACAATGCCAAGGCCGAAGCGATGAAGGTGCCGTTTCTGCGCGATCTTCTGATGTCCGACAGCATCTATATCGGCTCTAACATCACCTTCCATAACCTGAGCCCTGTTTCCACCTACCTGGGAAAACCAGGCGACCCGGCCAAAGGTGGCTTGCCAATCGCAGAGTATCGCCGTCGGCAAGAGCAGTTCCGCCTGTCAGAAATCGCCGCGCTTAACGACACCGGCTATTTCGCTGAACGGGCACAGCGGCTTTATGGATACCCCAATTTTATCTGTGACACAGGCGGGTCGATCTGCGAATGGGTCGATCCCAACGATGACAATGACCCCTTGATGACCACGCTAAGCTCTGTAGCGCTTCCGATCTGGATCAAAGGGGACGAAGCACACACTGCCGCGCTGATCGCCCGCTTCGATAAAGCGCCGAAACCCATGGCGTATCAGCCTGACTTTCTGCTGGGCTGCTGGTCTGAATACCTTGCCGAAACGGGCGACGCCGAGGACAAGGTCGATCCCAATGCCTTTGTCCGCTGGACCTACGCCCGTGCGCTGGCACACCGCCAACCACGATACGAAGCGATGTCGCGCTGGGGTGTGACAGTGACCGCAGACGACGTGGCCACCCTGAACGGCGAGGCCAACTTTAACGATCTGATCGCAGACGCGCTGACATCTAAACTGCGCAGCAGCTAGGCGACGATCCGGAACAGCTTCGTCGCGCGATCCAGCCAGTTCGCGGCGGTCTTGAGCGCATTGGCCGCTTTTTCCAGTTTGCGAAGATCCGCCTTGGCCGCCTTTACCGCAGCACGCAGACGCGCGCCCGCACTGGATGGTTCGCCGGGGCGCGGCGTTGTCAGCTCAACATACTGCGCGCGCCGCAGCTTGGTCATGCCGCTCCGAATATCTCGGGCCGTCCGCCGCAGCGCTTTTTTCTGGCTCAGATCAGATTCTTCATCCGCACGCTCCTCCAACTCGGCCGAGGCTGCACGTCCTACAATCAACAACTCTTCGTAGGTTGCCATTCCAATGACATTTTTTCCCATAAATCACCTATTCAAATAATCAGCCCTTGAGGGCCTGGACCTGTTTGACCAGCTTGCCAATCTCAGCCGCATCCGGTCGAGACTTTACCTGCTCCAACAACAGTTGGTGTTGGCGCCAAATGGCCAGCAATTTGACTGACTGCGCCTTGGCCTTCTGCTTTTCAAAGCGCTTGAACTCTTGTTCATACGCCCGCACAGCGGACAGATATCCGGATGTACCCTGTGCGTCCGTCATGCGCCCATAGGCAGCATCCAAACGGTCGAAAGCGTCCAGCATGTCATCGTCACCCTTGATCTCGAAATGCGCGATCAACTCGTAGACGATTGTGCGGATTTCAGGATGCGCTGTTGAGACGAGGCGCTCCAGAATAGCGCGACGACGTGCCTCAACCGCCGTTCCGAGCAGGTTGCCCAATGCGCCAACTTGTTCAGCATTTAGGGGTGCGTTCTTGGGCGCCACATTCACCGTTGCAGCAAACTCGGTCAGGCTTTTGTTGAAGGCATTGAAATTGGTGGTCACGTCACCGGCCACCGAAGACCCGGAAATCGCGGACAATGTCGCTGCATAGTCCTGCAAGGTTTGTAGCCCCTCTTGCGCAAACTTCGCGTCGCCCCTCTTTTTCGACAGGGTGACCTTTGGCGTCAGATCACAAGGCGCAACCGCCTGATCATCTGGGACTGTGCTGAGATCCAGAGACAGCGCCACATCCTGACAGCCCAGTGGCGCGGCATAGATGTCGCGCCCACTGCGGGCAGCTGCAGCAACGGACGCGCGCGTTTGCTCGGCAACAGCCCTATCAATCTCCGGTTCGGCAGACTTGGATGCAGCAGCGACTGTTTCTCCAAACGCCTTGACGCCGGGGCCAGCATCCGGCGCGTTGCAGGCAGATAGTGCAAATAAACAAAGGGCAATCAGGCAAAAACGTGCCATCGCAGACCTCCTGAAATCGAACTTTATAAAATATCGTCAACCATCGGTTGGACGTCACACCCCTGTCAAGGTTTGTTTACCAACGCCTACACATCTGGAAACCCGGGCCAGCAACCGCTATCTGATCGCGACCACTGTGAAAGATTGCGATCATGCCTATCAAATTGCCATCCACCCTGCCCGCCTATGACGTTCTGACGAACGAAGGCGTGATGGTGATGGACGAGGAGCTGGCAAGTCATCAGGATATCCGCCCGCTGAAGATCGGGCTGTTGAATCTGATGCCCAAGAAGATCCAGACAGAAACACAGTTTGCGCGCCTGATCGGGGCCACGCCTTTGCAGATCGAGCTGACGCTGATCCGTATGTCGGACCACGAGACAAAGAACACGGCCGCCGCGCATATGGAGAGCTTTTACCGCCCCTTTCAGGAGGTGAAGGCGCAGAAGTTTGACGGGTTGATCATTACCGGTGCTCCCATCGAACACCTTGATTTCGAGGACGTGGATTACTGGGCCGAGTTGGAAGAGGTCATGGATTGGACCCAGACCAATGTGCACTCCACATTTGGTGTGTGTTGGGGCGGGATGGCCATGCTGCATCATTTCCACAGGGTGCCCAAACACCTGCTTGGGTCAAAACTGTTCGGCACGTATCGGCATGCGAATCTGGCGCCTGCATCGCCATATCTGCGGGGCTTTTCCGATGACTGCGTGGTGCCTGTCTCTCGCTGGACCGAAGTGCGCGCCGCGGAAGTCGAAGCCGCTGGCCTGCCCGTCTTGCTGGGCTCGGATGTAGCCGGGCCGTGCCTGATCGAGGACCCAGCGCACCGCGCCCTCTACATCCTGAACCATTTTGAATACGACAGTGACACGCTAAAACAGGAATATGACCGCGATCTGGCTAATGTTCAGGTCGAAGGGGCCGAGATCGCCCTGCCTGTCGACTATTTCCCCGGCGATGACCCGACGCACATGCCCACCAATCGGTGGCGCAGCCATGCGCACCTTCTTTATGGCAATTGGCTGTCCGAGATTTATCTGACCACGCCGTATGACATGAACCGGATCGGCCGGGACCGCACCGATCTGCGAGGTTAAGGATATGAAGACGTTGTTGGTTGTGTTGGTGGTACTGGCCATTGTTGGCATTGGAACCGTGCAAGTCCTTGCGCAGAAGCGCGAACGCAATGCAGCAGTTCACTACCCGCCGCAAGGCACGTTGATCGAAGTGGACGGCGTGGCTGTGCATGTGGAACAAATGGGCAAAGGTCCGGACCTCGTGCTGATCCACGGAGCATCGGGGAACACGCGGGATTTCACCTTTGCCTTTGCCGATTTACTCAAAGACCGGTACCGGATCACGATCCTCGATCGCCCAGGGCTTGGGTGGAGCGACCGTGCCGGGCCGCAATATGAGCGGATCTGGACCAATGCGCACGAGGATCCGATCACGCAGGCGCGTCTGCTGCGTGCAGCAACACAGAAGCTAGGTGTCGAAAACCCGATTGTTCTGGGCCATTCCTTTGGGGGCATCGTTGCCCTTGCCTGGGGTGTCGAGTTTGATGATCTGGCTGGCATTGTGTCCGTTGCTGGTGTCGCAAACCCTTGGCCAGGCACATTGGACTGGACCTATACGGTTGGCGGGACTGCCTGGGGCGGTGCTTTGGTGATCCCTCTGCTTTCCGCGTTCGTGCCGCAAACCTATGTCGACACTATTGTTGCAGGTATCTTTGAACCGCAGAAGGCCCCGGCCGGGTACCTGGAACACGTCGGATCGGCGATGACCCTGCGCCGCAACACCATGCGCGCCAATACGCGACAGGTGAACTGGCTGCGCCCACATGTTGTGGACCTGTCCGCGCGCTACAACGCGATCACTGAGCCTGTAGAAATCGTGCATGGAGATGCGGACACAATTGTGCCGCTGGACGTGCATTCCATCAAACTGCCCGATCAGATTGCTGGCGCCAACCTTACAGTCCTGCACGGTGTGGGACATATGCCGCACCACACGCACGCCAGCGATGTAATTGCAGCAATTGACCGCGTCGCTACCCGTGCGGGTTTGCGTTAAACGCCTGTCTCGCCCATATTACATGTTAAGAGCAGTAACTTGGGGTCTCGAACCATGAGCCTTCCCTTCGATGGCGCGATCACCGAATTCTTCGAGACCGGTGCGCCCGATGACATTCGGGACAAGCTTCGCACAGCGGACAAAGACGACATCCTGACACCCACTTATCCGCACGACGAAAGAATGAGCAGGAAGGCCTACGAGCGCGAGATGGATGCCCTGCAGATCGAACTGGTCAAGATGCAGAACTGGGTGTCGAACACCGGGGCACGCGTAACCTGTGTCTTTGAAGGCCGGGACGCGGCCGGTAAGGGCGGTACGATCAAGCGGTTCCGCGAAAACCTGAACCCGCGTGGTGCCCATGTTGTAGCGCTGTCCAAACCCACGGAAACCGAAGCCTCTGAATGGTATTTCCAACGCTACATCAGGCGGTTGCCCTCGGGTGGTGAAATCACATTCTTTGACCGTAGCTGGTACAACCGCGCAGTGGTCGAGAAGGTTTTTGATTTTTGCACCACCAAGCAGCGACAGCATTTCTTTGTTCAGGTCAATCCGTTTGAAGAGATGTTGGTCGATGAAGGCATTCACGTCTTCAAGTTCTGGCTGAACGTCTGCCGTGCCGAACAGTTGCGCCGTATTCTCGCGCGTGAGCGGGATCCGCTGAAGCAATGGAAACTGAGCTGGATTGACGTAGAAGGATTGAAACGATGGGATCTCTATACCGATGCCATCCGCGAGACCTTGGACCGATCCCACACCAGCCACGCGCCTTGGACCGTCGTGCGATCCGATGACAAAAAGCGTGCACGCCTCAATGCGATCCGCACGGTTCTTCATGGGCTCGACTACACAAACAAAGACCCGCAAAACATTGGAAAGATAGAAAAAGATATTTGCGGCGGACCGGATATCTGGGATGCCTAAACGCGGGTACCACCACGGTAACCTGCGTCAAGCCCTGATCGAAGCAGCCCTGCAGCTGATCGAAAACAAGGGTCCAACCGGGTTCACGCTGTCCGAAGCGGCCAAGCAAGCAGGTGTGACCCCCGCGGCGGTCTATCGTCACTATGAAGGGCGCGAAGACCTGATCGCGGAATGCGCACGCCAGGGCTATGGCATCTTTGCCGACTTGATGGAGCACGCGTACCAATCCGGGCAACCGTCTGCGCTCGCCGCCTTCGAGGCCACTGGACGCGCCTATCTCGCCTTTGCCCGCCGATTTCCCGGCCACTATATCGCGATGTTCGAAAGTGGCATTTCGACCAACCGCACGCCTGAGCTTGCTGACGTGGTGACACGTGCAAATGCTGTCTTGGAAAAAGCAGCGGCGGATTTGTCTCAGCACATTCCTGAAGACAAGCGCCCCCCAGCCTCAATGTTCTCGGCCCATATTTGGGCCCTGAGCCACGGGGTGGTTGAGCTGTTTGCACGCAACTCACCCGGCACAACATCGCCCTTCCCGCCCGAGGATTTGCTCGAGACAGGGATCGGGATCTATTTGCGTGGTTTGGGCCTGATCCGTCCTGACGACTGATGCGTCGCCCACGTGTTTGCGCGAGCGACGCATGCGCGCGGGCCTATTCAGCCGGCTCGCTTGTGTGCCGCGCCTCTTTCTCAGCCTCGTATTTGGCTTGTGCAGTCTCAACCGCTTTCATGTGAATATCTGCCAGCTCCGGACGTAGTTTTTGCGCGCGCACGGCCGCATTCATTGTCGCCAAATGCTGCCCTTGGAAATGCGGGAACACTTCACGCGCGATCAGTTCGTAGGATTTCTTGGTCGCTTCGAAGTTGGCCCAATTGTGCGCGAGCATCAGATACGCGCCAAAGCCGCCATTCGACTGTTTCCAGAGACGGTCAATCTGCGCCTTGCACATTTCCGGCGTGCCGATAGCACCAAATCCGCTGTCGTTGATAAAGTCGATCATCTCTTTGGCGTTCTGTCCTGGCATCGACATCTGCGGGAACGCCGCAATTTCCTGGAAATAGTTGAACCAGTGTTCAATCCCATACTCCACATCGCGCCGCGCCTGTTCTGCTGTTTCAGCAATGTGGCAAAGACCAACAAGGCGCCATTTCGAACGGTCCGGCGTATGACCATGATGTTTGGCCTCTTCTTCAATCACGTCCCAATGCAGCGCCAGCGCATCAAACCCTGCAGCCGTTGTCGCCCCGATCGAGATCAACCCGGTACCGTATTTGCCAGCGAGTTTCGGCCCCGTGGGCGAGGCGACCGCGGCCGTCGCAAGGTCAAAATTGGAATAGGGTCGCAGATGCAGCCGTGCATCCTTGAGCACCCACCGATCATTCTCAAAATTGACCGGCTCGTCCGAACGCAGCAGTCGCGTGATCACGTCAAGCCCATCGGCAAGAAGGCCGCGCGTGTCTTTTTGGCTCAACCCGATCATTGCGGCATCGGTCGGCAGTGATCCCGGCCCAAGGCCCAACATGGCCCGGCCCCGCGTCAAGTGATCAAGCTGCACGATCTTTTCGGCCACCCAAAGCGGGTTGTGATAGCTGACCGATACAACACCGGTGCCCAGCTTGATCCGCCGTGTGCGTGGCGCGGCTGTCGCGATCATAATCTCAGGGCTGGCTGAAATCTCGGAACCGGCAGAGTGGTGTTCGCCAAACCAAACCTCGTCATAGTCACAGCGGTCGAGCCATTGAACGAGTTCGAGGTCCTGTTCCAAAGCAAGAGTCGGATTAACCCCCGGTTTATGGAACGGGGCGAGAAAGATGCCAAAGCGCATTCGATCCATGGTGTTTCCTCCCTGGTCGTCACCTGAATGGGTGGCGTTTGGGAAGCGTACGGCATCGGGCACAGCCGTCAAAATCAAATCTGGGACGCCAGCGTCTCGTCGCCTGTCGCGTTGCGGGTCAAATCCGCTTTATCGCAAAACTGTTGCTTTCACCAAAACCAGCGGTGAGGAACGCAATCCTCCAGTTTTCCTTGACGCAGAACTCGGCAACCGCCTCGATCACCCCGTATTTGTATCCTGTCACCCAGTTGCCCATGGTGTAATCGTGGCCGGCGATAAACCCGTCCTGTTTGACTTTGCCAGCATAAGCATAAAGCTCGCTCAGCGTGGTTTTGTAACTGTGATCGGTATCGATATAGATCCAATCAAAATAGTCATCTGCGAAATCACCAGCCGCCTCCGTCGACAGCTTGCGCTTAATCTGCACACGGCCTGCATTGATCTCTGACTTGAAGCGACCCTTAACGGCGTTAGCCTTCTGGTCACCATATCGTTCCGTGCCCCAGACATCCACTAAGTGCAACATTTCTGGCTTCGTCGTTTCCAGAATGGCCGCGCTAAAGTTCCCTTCATCCGCGCCCAGTTCAGCAACCACTCCGTTCAATGGCATCTGCGTCAGCAACGCCGCGCGATTGCTCAAAAGGTGCGCACCCGCACAGTGACGAGCCTCCAACGTGTAGGTTGGAATGGCAGTAACATCGTTGCGCCGGTTCTGTTCTTGCCGCAGCAGCACAGACTTCTCCAACCGCCGTAGCGGTGAGTGGTTTTTCCATAAGCGCCGTAGTCCCAATCTATTATCTCCCGTTGGCATTCAGCACTTGCATATCCAGTCTCACCTGCACCCTGCAATTGAAAACGGCCGCAAATGATTGCGGCCGTTCGACATTCATATCCATCAATACGATGGCTGTTAACGCTTGGAGAACTGGAAGCTCTTACGCGCTTTGGCCTTACCGTATTTCTTACGTTCAACCACACGGCTGTCGCGCGTCAGGAAGCCGGCGGCTTTCAGTGCGCCGCGCAGGCTAGGATCATACAACTGCAGGGCTTTCGAGATGCCGTGCTTGACTGCGCCGGCTTGCCCCGACAGGCCACCACCCTTGACGGTGGCTGTCACGTCAAACTGATCTTCGACACCGGCAACCTGGAAGGGTTGGCGCAGAATCATCTGCAGCACGGGGCGTGCGAAATATGTGTTCAGCTCTTTGCCGTTCACGGTGACCTTGCCGGAACCCGGCTTGATCCAAACACGGGCAACCGCGTCCTTCCGTTTGCCGGTAGCATAGGAACGACCGAACTCGTCACGGACGGGTTCGCGCGGGGTCATTTCGACTTCGACCGGGGCAGCGTCGCCAGCGACGGCTTGCAGGTCTTCGAGTGTGTTGATTTCGTCAGCCATGCTTATGCGCTCCGGGTGTTTTTCTTGTTCATGGACTTCACGTCCAGAACTTCGGGGCTTTGTGCTTCATGCGGGTGCTCGGCCCCGGCATAGACACGCAGGTTGGTCATGATCTGGCGGCTCAGACGGTTGCCGGGCAGCATCCGCTTGACGGCCAGGGTCACAACGCGCTCGGGATGTGCGCCTTCAAGGATCTGCTCCTTGGTGCGCGACTTGATCCCGCCGGGGTGGCCGGTGTGCCAGTAATGATGTTCCTGGCGCTTGTTGCCGGTCAACTGGATCTTGTCCGCGTTGATGATGATCACGTTGTCGCCACAGTCCATGTGGGGTGTGAACGACGGCTTGTGCTTGCCACGCAGACGCATGGCGACGATCGAGGCAAGACGGCCCAGAACAACGCCCTCGGCGTCGATCAGGATCCATTTCTTGTCGATGTCCGCAGGTGTTGCGGTATAGGTTTTCATATGAGTGAATCCCTTGAAGGGTGGAATTTCAGATTGCGTGGTTATACAGCAGGGCCAACCTGCGTCAACGGCATGAAGGCAGTTTTAATCTTGCAAAATCATACGCTTGAAAATAAGGTATTATATTACCCCACACAACGACCCGGACACTCAGCCTTATGCTGATCGAATTGGCCGCCCCTGCCCTTGCGGCTTTGGCCCTAATGGTCTGTGCCACTGCCATTGGCGCGCCAGCCATGCGCAAGCTGATTACCGTCTACGAAGCCAAGCATGAGCTAAAGCATGGCTCTGCGGGCTGGCTGCGATCAATCCGAGGGTGGTCGATGGTTGCCTTCTGGGTGATGACCACGTGGTTCGTTGCGACAATCATTGGCGACTGGGCCGTGAACGGAGACCTTGAGGCGGCGATTGATCGCGGCTGGCTGCGCCTGCGCATCCTGCTTGAGATTGCCATGGCCATTATGGAGTCCGATTGATGGATGACATCAGCGCGGCGCAGTCCGAACTGCAATGCAGCAATTGCGCAGGGCAGTGCATCTATGACCCGGCGCAACAGGCGCTGGTCTGCACCAGTTGCGCCACGCGATATGGGTTGGAAACCAAGAACGATCATCGGGCAGCACAAGAGTTTGATTTCGATCCGGATACGCCAGAGGATGACCCGCCCATACTGACCGAAACCCGCGTCCATCATTGCGAGACCTGCGGCGGGGACGTGGTGTTTGTCGGCCAAACCTTATCCGAGCGCTGCGCCTATTGTGACGGACCGGTGGTGCTGGCAACCAGCGACACCGGCTATCAGACCAAGGCGTTGATCCCGTTTCGTGTGCCTGAACGTGATGCCCAAGTGGCGGCCGTGGATTGGGTTGCACGGCGTTGGGCCGCCCCGTCCGACCTGAGAGCCGTTGTTGCCGAGGCGCGCGTCGTCGGCCTCTATGTCCCATTCTGGACTTTCGACAGCGAAGAGGC
This sequence comes from Tateyamaria sp. LSS28, assembly GCF_059611725.1. NCBI lineage: Bacteria > Pseudomonadati > Pseudomonadota > Alphaproteobacteria > Rhodobacterales > Roseobacteraceae > Tateyamaria > Tateyamaria sp. LSS28. Next base: position 329,454 of record NZ_JCAPFI010000003.1, read on the forward strand.
CGTGAACTATTGGGCCAAGTACAAGATACGCAGGAACAAGCGAACCGTTGTGCGAAAAACCTCGGGCGCCCTGCGCATCACATTTGACGATCTGCTGGTCCCCGCATCGCCTCACATCACCCCCTTGATCCGCGACGGCATCCTGCATGACTTTGAACCGCGCCGACTACGCCCCTACCGCCCTGGCTACCTGGCCGGGTTTGGAGCCGAACGACACCACCAATCTGTGGCCGAAGGGCTGGGCGCAAATGCAGAGGACAAGGACCTTTTGATCCGCAACCGGATCAAGGGACACGTGGGCAAGTCTGGCGTGCATGACGTGCGCTATATCACTGATACCACCGGTGTTCGGTACAGGCGCATCCTGCTGCCCGTCTGGATCCTGCACTATCAGTACAATGGCGACGCGATGAAGGTTGTTGTGTGCGGTATGCAAGGACGCACCTATGGCGAGCGCCCGTTTTCATGGGCGAAACTTACGGGATACGCGGCGGTGTTGTCCGGCCTGACAATAGCCTTTGGCCTCGCTTGGGGCGCTGGCGGTCTGCTTTAAACCCCGATCTGATCGGGCGGATTGTCCAGCAGGTCTCGCAACCTTTCGATGGCAGCTTCGAAAGACTGCAGGCTGACCCCTGCATTGATAGCGATGCGCACGGCATGCGGTGTACGGGCATCTCGGCAAGCATAGTCTTCGGCTGCACGGATACCGACGCCTTGCTTTGACGCTGCTTGCACAAATGCGCCAGCCCGCCATCCTTCGGGCAACCGCAGCCATAGGAATGGGACATCCTTGCGCCAAGCGATGTCATAGCCGCCCAGCACATTCACCGTGCGCTGAACATAAGTGCCGATCCCCTTGCGCGCGCTTGCCATGAGATCGGGCAACTCCGGGTGAACAAGCAAGGTCGCAAACAGGTCCGTCATGGGTGTGGCCAGACCAAAGAACGAATATTCGGCTGTGCGCCGCAGGACATTGGCCCGCCCTTTTGGTGCAACAGCAATTCCAAGCCGCAAGGCAGGTGTAATGGATTTGGAGATCGAGGAAATGTACCAAGTACGCTCTGGTACAATCATCCTATAACTGGGGGCCTGTGCCTGCCCAAGCCTGTAACAATCATCTTCAAGGATTTGCAGGTCATGACGGCGCGCGACCTCGGCAAGCTCTTCGCGCCGGGCCCGCGGTGTGAAGCCACATGTGGGATTATGCACTTCGGGAGAGGTGCAAAATATCTGCGCATCATGCGCCTTGGCCGCCGCGTCCAATGCCTCCGGTATGACCCCTTGTGCATCCATTTCGACAGGGATCGTGTCAGTGCGCAGCAACTCGGCAGCACGCCGAAAGCCCGGATAGGCGAGATCCTCAACCAGGATTGCGGGGCGTCGCCCTTTCAGAAGCGCCTGAAGTATCAGGAGAATCGCATTCTGCCCGCCATTGGCCAAAACGATGTCATCTGGTCCAAAAGATCCAATCGGCGCCCCGGCCAACCAAGCCGCCGAGGCTGTGCGCGCCTGCGCGCCTCCGGCCCGCGTCGGATAGTGCATCACCCCTGAGGGCGGGTCGTGGGCAACTTTCGCCAGAAGCTTACGGATCAGTGTCGCTTGCCCAACGTTGGGCAAATGAGGAGAGAACAGGTTGACGTCCCAAGTCTGCGCCCCGGAATTATGCGTGACACTATCGACCTCGATAGGTGCGTCTGAGAAAAGCGGCCCCTTTTCATCGGGTTGCGCGACGAAAGTGCCGCGCCCCACCTCTGCCTTCAGAGTCCCATCATCCGTCAACAGTGTATACGCACGCGCCACAGTGCCAGGTGTAATGCCAAGGCTCCAAGCCAGATCGCGCACAGGCGGCAGTTTGTCCCCCGGTGTCAGATCATGGTCCGAGATACGCTGGCGGATGACATGCATCACCGCCTTGTATTTCGGCCCTTGTCCATCCAGCAGATCAGGCGACCAAATTGTATCCATTACAATGTTTCCGTAGCGTTATCTGATTTCGCATTGTATCACATATTCATGGCAATATCGCCACATTGTGTCAATACAATTTAGGAGTTTCCCATGACACATTACATGCAAACGCCCGCCTCGCACCTGGCTTACCTGACTGCGCAGAACCGCATTCCGGCAACCTCGGTTGTCGCGCTGCGCATTGCGGTGATGCTGTCGAAATGGGCCGAACGTCGTCGCAGTCGCCTGGCCTTGCGCCAGTTGGATCCGCACTTGCTGCGCGACGTGGGACTGACACCCGCCGAGGCTGAGTACGAAGCCTGGCGCGTGTTCTGGCGGGCGTGACATCCCCGTGGCACCTGCCAGACCTCTTCCTTACGGCCGGGCTTGACCCGGCCGTTTTTTATTTCTGCAGATCAACGCCTTGGGGTGGAATGGCGTAGGTCAGACTGGCCCGCGCCACAGGCTTGTCATCACCCTCCGAAAACAACAAGGCATCCGTCACCGACAATTGCTTGCCCAGCTTCAACAAACGACCATGCGCGATCAGATCAACCCCGGCCTTCGGTTTACGCATGAAGTCGATGGAACAGTTTGTCGTCACAGCTAGCGCTCGCGGCCCAATATGGGCCAAAGTCACCATGTACGCCGTCACGTCCGCCAACCCGAACATCGCAGGCCCTGAAACCGTACCCCCTGGGCGCAAATGCCGATCCTGTACCAGTAGACGCAGAACGACCCCCTCTTCTGTCACCTCCTCGACATGGAACTCACCCGCAACTTCCAAGAACACCTTTTGTAGAAATGCGTTCATCTCGGGCGCGGTCATTACAACAGCCATGCTTTTCCTTCCCTTGTCCCTGCCCTAGGGTGAGACGCAAATATGTTGGAGGGCAAGATGACAATTCTGGAACGTGAGGTCACAGGGGCAGTTGCTCATCTGCGCATGAACGCACCTGATCGCCTGAATGCGCTCTCGGATGAAATGATCGCCGAATTGCATGGCGCTTTGGATGATGTCGCAAATGACAGTTCAGTGCGTGCCGTGGTGCTGTCGGGTGCGGGCAAGGCGTTTTGCGCAGGCCACGACCTCAAACAGATGACGGCGGGGCGGCAGGCAGCCGATGGTGGCACGGCATATTTCAAAGATCTGTTCGACCGTTGCGCCGCAATGATGGCGCGCATCCAATCCCTGCCCCAACCCGTCATTGCACAAGTGCACGGCATCGCGACGGCAGCGGGCTGCCAACTGGTAGCAACCTGTGACCTTGCGGTCGCGGCCCACGGAACGCGGTTTGGGGTCAATGGTGTAAACATCGGCCTGTTCTGTTCAACGCCGATGGTGGCGCTAAGCCGCAATATTCCGCGCAAACAGGCCTTTGAAATGCTGACCACTGGCGAGTTTATCGAGGCAGCACGTGCGGTTGAGCTGGGCCTTGTTAACCATGCCGTGCCGATGGAAGAGTTGAATGCAACGGCCCACGACCTTGCCAACCGGATCGCTGACAAGCTGGGCAGCGCGGTCAAGATCGGCAAGCAGGCATTCTATGAACAGCTTCAGATGCCCATCGCCCAGGCCTACACTTATACCGGAGAGGTTATGGTCGCGAATATGATGAATCCGGATACGGTCGAGGGTATTGACGCGTTTATCGAAAAACGCCCACCAAACTGGTCACAATAACCCGGCAAAAGCGGATAAAATCCCGTAAGAGTTTTGGTTGTTTCCAAATCGTGGACCGACTATTTCCGATATACCACTAGCAATTTGGGCACAAATGAGGCACAAATTGGACACGGTTAACAAACCAATGACATTTTTGGGTCGCCGAGTGCGGAAGGTCCCTCCAGGTCAGCCTCTCTCTGACCGACCATCCCCGCAGCGGCGACCCCAAAAATCTCCCTTCAAAATCGAACAATTTCTGGGCCCGCCAACGAGTGCGTTACCTATGTAACCGGCCCGCAATCACCAGGAGGCGCAACAATCACCGGGTCCTCGGGGCTGCATGGCTCTCCGCTGATCGGATAACGGTCCGGTTCCTCGCACGCCTGCAAGGCGAAGAGTGCTGAAACCACGAAAGCGAGTCTGAGTAGTGTCATAGTCCTGTCCTGTACAATTGTGCACCCTGCATAGAGGCCGCCGAGCAAGGCCACATTGATCCTTATCAATTGCCAAAGCGGACTGGGCATGGATTGCGCGACCGACGCGCATGCCCTACATCCGCGCCATGACACAGATCCTTCATATCGTGGGCGGCGGCATGGCCGGGTCCGAGGCTGCTTGGCAGGCGGCAAACATGGGCGTTCAAGTCGTGATCCACGAAATGCGTCCCAAAGTTGGCACCTTCGCGCACCAAACCGGCCTTTTGGGCGAGATGGTCTGCTCTAACTCATTCCGCTCGGACGACAGCGAGCAGAATGCCGTTGGGTTACTGCACTGGGAAATGCGCGCAGCGAACGGGCTGATCATGCAAACCGCTGACAAGCATCGCTTGCCTGCAGGTGGCGCACTGGCTGTTGACCGCGACCCCTTTGCGCAATCGGTGACCGACACGCTGATGGCGCATCCCAAAATCTCTGTCGAATACGGAGAGATCGCCGCCCTGCCCGATGATGGTCACTGGATCATCGCCACTGGCCCGTTGACTTCCACAGCTTTGGGGCAAGCGATTTCGAATGAAACGGGCGCCGCAGCGCTGGCATTTTTCGACGCAATCGCGCCGATCGTCTATTTCGACTCCATCGATATGGACCAAGCGTGGATGCAATCGCGCTATGATAAGGGCGAGACCGAGGAAGAGCGTACCGCCTACCTCAACTGCCCCATGGACAGGCAGCAGTACGAAGACTTCATCGACGCACTGCTGGCTGCCGACAAGACGGAGTTCCACGAAGGCGAGACAGCGGGATACTTCGACGGCTGTCTGCCCATCGAAGTGATGGCAGAACGCGGTCGCGAAACGCTGCGCCATGGGCCGATGAAGCCCGTGGGGCTCACGAACCCGCACCAACCTGAGGTCAAGGCGCACGCCGTCGTGCAGCTGCGGCGCGACAATAAACTGGGCACGCTTTACAATATCGTCGGCTTCCAGACAAAGATGAAGTACGGCGCGCAGGCCGATGTTTTCAAATGCATTCCTGGACTTGAGAATGCTCGTTTTGCGCGTCTTGGGGGCATTCACCGCAACACGTTCCTAAACTCCCCCACATTGTTGACCGCAGATATGCGCCTGAGGTCGCGCCCCAATATCCGCTTTGCGGGACAAATCACCGGTGTCGAAGGATATGTTGAATCCTCGGCAATGGGCCTGCTGGCAGGACGCGCGGCAGCCACCGAGATCCTTGGCGGTTCGTTGGACATGCCCCCGGCCACAACGGCCATGGGTGCCCTGATCACCCACATCACCGGTGGGGCCGACGCCAAGACATTCCAGCCGATGAACGTCAACTTCGGTCTTTTTCCTCCGGTCGAGGGATTGCGAGGCGGCCGGCGTGGGCGCAAGGACCGCTACAAGGCCTACACCGATCGGGCCAAGGCGGATTGGCAGGCTTGGCTCGCCCCGCAGGCCGCAGCCGCCTAAATACTGGACTGATACGGCATCAGGCCTTTACTCTGTTGGCATGACTGGATTTTTGGACAAGGCCTATCGGGCACGCGACGCGACTTCGACCCGCGCGCTTTATGACGATTGGGCCGCCAGCTACGAAGCGGAAGTGGCCGAAAACGGATATGCCACACCAGGCCGTTGCGCCGAAGCATTGCGGAAGTATGTGGCCGACCTCTCCGCCCCGATCCTCGACTTCGGCTGTGGGACAGGTCTGTCAGGCCTGGCGTTGAAGTTGGCTGGGTTCGAGGCCATCGACGGCGTCGACCTGTCTGCCGAGATGCTTGAAGGCGCACGCACCAAGGCTGTGTATCGGCACTTGGATCAGATCGAAGCAGACGGCGCGTTGCCAAGAGACTGCTACACGGCTATGGCCGCGATCGGCGTCATTGGCGCAGGGGCCGCGCCCATCGACGTACTTCATACGCTGATGCGGGCGCTACCCAAAGGCGGTAAACTGGTGTTCTCTTTCAACGACCACGCGCTTGAAGATCCGGCAAACGAAGCCGGTGTGGCCGCTTGGACCGATTGCGGTGCGGGTCGTCTTCTGTTCAAAGAGCACGGGGATCACCTACCCGGCATTGACTTGAAGTCCAATGTTTACGTGCTTGAAAAAGCGTGACTTTCGTTATCCGTTTTGCACCTTCACCGACGGGCCCACTGCATCTGGGTCACGCCTATTCTGCTATGCTGGCGCACGACATGGCACGGGCTGAGAATGGCGATTTCCTACTGCGGATTGAGGATATTGATAAATCACGCGCGCGGACCCACTGGGAAAACCAGATCTATGACGACCTGCGATGGTTGGGCGTGACGTGGGACGGGCCGGTGATACGCCAGTCAGAGAACACGGCAGCCTATTCCCATGCGCTGGATATCCTCTGGGACAAGGGTTTGCTTTACCAATGCGACTGTAAACGGCGCGACATTCTTGACGCGGCACAAGCACCACAAGAAGACGCCCCGACGCACGGTCCCGATGGTCTCATCTATCCCGGCACCTGTCGTCACGCACATCCGCGCACAGGTTCACGCCCCGAAACAGTGGCACTGCGGCTTGATCTATCGGCGGCCATTGCCCAGATCGGCGCCACACTCACCTATTCCGAAACTGGCGAGGACGCCGGGCAAATCGAAATCAGCAATCCGATGCAGACCATTGGCGACATCGTTTTGGCGCGCCGGGACATGGGTACGTCTTACCATTTGTCCGTTGTGGTTGATGATGCGGCCCAAGGAGTGACCCACATTATACGCGGCGCTGATTTGGCAGAAGCAACTGGCATTCATGTCATCCTGCAACACTTGTTGGACCTTCCTACCCCCATCTACCACCATCACCGCCTGATCCGGGACGAGGCCGGCAAACGGCTGGCAAAGCGCGACGATGCGCGCGCGATCTCGAAATACAGGGCTGAAGGTGCCACACCGAACGACATCAGGCAGATGGTCGGCCTGCCGCCTGCCCCGTGAAGCGGTGTTACTCCATCGGTGTCATCAGCTCGATCTCGGACCCACCTGTCACGTCTGTATAAAAACATGTCCGCCGCCCCGTGTGGCATGCCGGCCCCGTCTGCTTCACAAGCATCAGCAGGCAATCGCGGTCGCAATCCACACGGAAGGACACAAGTTCCTGAACATTGCCTGAGGTTTCCCCCTTGACCCAGAACGCTTGCCGCGACCGGGACCAATACGTGACACGGCCGGTCTCCAAGGTACGGGAAACCGCCTCGGCATTCATCCATGCCATCATCAGCACTTCATGACTGTTTGCGTCCTGCGCAATGGCCGGGATCAAGCCCTGGTCGTTGAATTTCAGGCTGTTGGGATCGAAATCCGACATGGCAAAACCTTTTGCATCTGTGTCCGAGCCGACTATGTAGGGGGAAACGACTTACGACACCAGAGCGGAGGGGCCATGCCCGCCGATACCGACCTGATCAAGCTTTATTCCAGTCGCATCCTGGGCCTCGCCGCTGATATTCCGCATCACGCACGGCTGGCTGACCCTCATGCGACGGTCAAGAAGCGCTCGCCCCTTTGTGGATCAACCGTGACAATTGATGTGCAAGTGGAAGACGGGCGCATCACCGGCTTTGGTCAAGATGTCAAAGCATGCGCTCTTGGTCAGGCTGCAGCGGCTGTCACGGGCGGTGCCGTCATCGGTCGCACACTGGACGAAGTGCAAACGGCGCGTGATGCGCTACGTGCCATGCTGAAATCTGGTGGCCCTGTTCCAGAAGCGCCGTTTGACGGATTCGAAGTTCTGGAACCCGCGCGCGATTACAAGAACCGACATGCGTCTATCTTGCTCAGCATCGAAGCCACGGCTGAGGCGATGGAACAGGCGCTGCAATCCGATTGCGCCTGAGCGGTTACTGATTGACAGGATGCCGCCACGCAGCACGGCTACAACTTAAAAAGATAGCAAAAAAAAGCGCCGCACATCCGGGCGGATGGCGGCGCAGGAAAAGCGTCTCTTGCGTGGGACAGATCCGGGACCCCGCGGCAAACGGGAGCGTTCATACGGCAGGCAGAGCCGGTGAAACGCGGGACAGCACCTGGGACGGGTGCGGTATGGGATCAAGCAAGATCGCAGGCAGAAACTCAGATCAAAGACGGCAGGTGCAGCGCAACAACCAGCATCACCGTCAGGGCAGCAGCACCCGCAGCGTCCTGAAGCAACGTGGCTTCGGCGCGGGAGGCGATATCCTTGATTTGGCGCAACGTGGTCATGTCGACATCTCCATCTTCGAGTTGCCTCTTTGTTCTCATATTCTTAACGATGCGTAAAGAACTTTTTAAGAACATTTGCGAACTTTTCGGAACAAAACGCCTAACCCACTGAAATCAAACGGATCGCTTCGTCCTGTCGCATAAGCCACAGGAGAACGCGCGCCGCCTGTCCCCGCGGGGACAAAAGCTCGGGGTCTTCGGTCAGCAGTTTGCGGGCGTCTGATTGCGCAATCGCCATCAAACCCGCCTGCCGCTCAAGGTCCGCAACCTGAAACTGCGGCACGCCAGATTGGGCTGTGCCGATCAGGTCACCGTACCCTCGCATTTGTAAATCTGTCTCGGCGATACGAAATCCATCCTCGGTTCCGCGCAGCACTTCCAGCCGTTTTTTCCCGGCATCCGACAACGGTGTTTGGTACAGGAGCAGGCAGGTTGAGGCAGCATCCCCCCGCCCGACACGTCCACGCAACTGGTGTAACTGCGCAAGGCCAAAAGTTTCTGCCCGTTCGATCACCATGATCGTGGCGTTGGGAACGTTTACGCCCACCTCGATCACCGTTGTCGCGACCAGCACACCTGTTTCGCCAGACTGGAACCGGGCCATGGCAGCATCTTTCTCTGCAGGTGGCATCTGGCCGTGAACCAACCCGACGCGCCCCTCGCCTAGCACCGCGCGCAAACGCTTGAATCGTTCCTCGGCTGCGGTCAGGTCGACAGCCTCGCTCTCTTCGACCAGCGGGCAGACCCAGTAGCACTGCCGCCCCTCGTCCATCGCGGCCTGCAAACGTGCAACCACCTCATCCATGCGGCCGGTGCTGACCATGGCAGTTTTGATCGGCTTGCGCCCGGGCGGCTTTTCATCCAGCACCGACACATCCATATCGCCATACTGCGCCAGAGCCAGCGAGCGCGGGATCGGCGTGGCCGTCATCACCAACACATCCGCCGCCCCACCCTTTTTGCCAAGGGCCAACCGTTGCCGCACACCGAAGCGATGCTGTTCGTCAACAATGGCTAAACGCAAATCAGAGAAGACAACGTCGTCCTGAAAAACGGCATGGGTGCCCACAAGGATCTGAATGTCGCCACGTGCCAGCGCAGACAGCTTTGCGCGGCGTTCGCCCCCTTTGTCCCGGCCCGTCAGCAGCTCAAGAACAACGCCGGCATCTTCGGCCAAGGGCTGCAAGCCTTCCAGATGCTGACGCGCCAGGATTTCGGTCGGCGCCATCATCACGCCCTGCCCGCCTGCTTCGACGGCAATTAGTAAGGCCATGAACGCGACCAGCGTTTTGCCCGCGCCCACATCGCCCTGCAAAAGACGGTTCATGCGGGTGGATGCCGCCATGTCCCCGGCAATCTCGGAAATGGCGCGTTCCTGTGCTCCCGTGGGTGCGTAAGGCAATGCGGCGCGCACGCGCGTCTGAAGCCGTTCCGTGCCCTTGGTTTCGATCCCCACGGTCTGACGTTCGGACGCGCGCGCCAAAGCAAGGGTAAGCTGATGTGCCATCAACTCATCGTACGCCAGCCGCGTGCGCGCAACAGCATCCGGAGACAGGTCACCTTGCGCCTCAGGCGTATGCACCGCTTGCATTGCCGAAGAAAAATCGGGCCAGGTTTCTTGCATCAATTGCCCCGGATCAATCCACTCAGCCAATTCCGGCACACGGGCCAAGGCAGAGCGGGAGGCCTTGAACATTGTCTTTTGCGTGACCCCTGCCGTCAGGGGATACACCGGTTCGAACGGCGGGATATCTCCGGCCTCTTCCACGGGCAGGATATGGTCGGGATGCACCATGTTCGCGATGCCATCGAACAATTCGACCTTGCCAGACACGACGCGAGTGCTGCCGGTCGGTAGCACCTTGTTCAGGTAGTCGCTGCGCCCGTGGAAAAAGACGAGCTGAAAGCTGCTCTGTGCATCCTCCACATGAATGCGATATGCACCGCCCCGATTGCGGGCGGGATGATGGGCACCCACCTTCACCTTCACCGTCAGGGTCGCGGGCAGTGCGGCCCCTTCAACCGTTTCGCGCATGGCACGATCAACGCCCGTATGCGGCAAGGTGAACAACAGATCACGCGGCGTAGAAATGCCCATATGGCCCAGGTTCTGCGCCGTCTTGGGTCCAACGCCGTCGAGCGTTTCAAGATCCGCAAAGAGCGGAAACAGGATTTCAGGGCGGCTCATACTGCGCCGATCAGATCCAGCCAGCCATCTTCGTCGATGGTTTCAATGCCCAGATCCGCCGCCTTCTTTGCCTTTGAGCCCGCGCCGGGGCCAGCCACCAGCAAATCCGTCTTCGCACTGACCGACCCAGACACCTTGGCCCCCAAGGCCTCGGCCCGCGCCTTTGCCTCGGCTCGTGTCATCTTTTCCAATGTACCGGTGAAAACGACTGTCTTACCTGCGACCGGGCTGCCCGATGTGTTTGGGCGTGCTGCCTCTTCAATGTTCAAATGCGCGACAAGGCGGTCAATGCTCGCGATCTCGGCCTCTTGATTGAAGGTTGTGGCAAGCGACCCGGCCATGACCGCGCCGACACCGTCGATGCTGAGCAGATCCTCCCACGCCTCGTTGCCTTCTTCGGCACCGCGCATCGCTGTGCTGAACGCGTCCCATGTTCCGTAGTGCGTGGCCAACAGGTTCGCTGCGGCCTCGCCAACATGGCGAATCCCGAGCGCGAAAATCACGCGCCCAAGCCCAATGTTGCGACGCTCATCAATAGCATCAAACAGATTTGCCGCTGACTTTTCACCCCAGCCTTCACGGTTCTTAAGTTGCTGCAGTCCGGCGCCATACCGGTCGCGTAGGGTGAAAATGTCAGCCGGTTCAGTAATCCACTTGTCGCCGTGGAATTGTTCCACCTGTTTCGCGCCCAGTCCGTCGATGTCGAACGCAGTACGGCTTACAAAATGCTTTAACTTTTCCACCGCCTGCGCCGGACAAATCAGCCCGCCCGTACAGCGGCGTACAGCATCGCCCGGCTCGCGCACGGCCTCGCTGTTGCACTCGGGGCAGCGGTTCGGCATGACATAGGGCTCTGCATCCTTGGGGCGCTTGGACAGATCAACATCCGCTACCTTGGGAATCACGTCACCAGCGCGGTAAACCTGCACCCAATCACCAACACGGATGTCCTTGCCGTCGCGAATCTGTTCACCTTTGTTGTCACGGCCCGCGATGTAATCCTCGTTGTGCAACGTGGCGTTCGACACCACGACACCGCCGACAGTGACAGGTGTCAGGCGCGCAACCGGGCTGAGTGCGCCGGTGCGACCCACCTGAATGTCGATGGCTTCAAGCCGGGTCCAGGCTAGCTCTGCAGGGAACTTATGGGCCACAGCCCATCGCGGCGTGGTGGACCGGAAGCCCAGCCGGGACTGTAGCCCGAGGTCATTGACCTTGTAGACAACGCCGTCGATGTCATAGCCAAGAGTCGCGCGCTCCTGTTCGATCAGGCGGTAATGCGTGATCATCTCTTCCGGCCCATTACACAGTCGGGTGAGCGGATTGGTTTGGAAACCAAGAGTGTTCAGCCGTTCGATGGCCCCCATCTGGGTATTCGCAAGTGGATCGGACAGCGCACCCCAAGCGTATGCAAAGAACCGAAGCGGTCGGGCACGTGTTATGTTGGCATCAAGTTGACGCAAGGACCCGGCCGCTGCGTTGCGTGGGTTGGCAAATGTTTTTTGCCCCGCGGCTGCCTGTCGATCATTCAGCGCTTCGAAGTCTGGGTGCGACATGTAGACTTCACCTCGCACCTCCAGAATCGCGGGCGCCCCTTCGAGCGTACCTGGAATGTCGTCGATCGTGCGAGCATTGGCCGTCACATTTTCGCCCACGGCCCCGTCACCGCGCGTGGCTGCCTGCATGAGAACCCCGCCTTCATAACGCAGGGACAAGGATAGGCCATCAATCTTTGGTTCTGCAGTGTAGGACAGTGCCACATCCGATCCGAGGCCAAGATACTTCCGAATGCGTCCGTCGAATTCAGACACATCCGCATCGTCAAACGCATTTGAAAGTGACAGCATCGCAACGGCATGGGTGACCTTGGAAAACCCGTCGGCTACCGGCGCACCCACCTGTTCGCTTGGGCTGTCACCCCGTTTCAGATCGGGAAAATGCGCTTCAATCTCTGCATTGCGGCGCTTGAGGCGATCATACTCGGCATCACTGATGTCAGGGGCATCTTCGGTGTGATAGGCAGCATTGGCGCGCGCCAGAATATCCGCCAGACGCGCAAGTTCCGCCACGGCCTGATCCCGAGTCATCGCGTCGATCTTGATAGTGTCCGTCACAATTCATCCCCTGCGCTTGTCGCGCCAAGAGATAAAAGCCGAAGCGCAAGTGGTCCAGTCATTGATGAACGTCTAAAGGTGAAACAAAAAAAGGGTCGCTGCACTACCCCGTGCGGCGACCCATTTTCGGAGGGTTGTAGCTGCCTCTAGGCGCCCACGGCCATCGGTGTATTGTCTGCCATCTCTGCCGGCTCAGGATCGCGCAGCACGTATCCACGACCCCAAACGGTTTCGATGTAGTTCTGACCGCCTGTGGCATTGCTGAGCTTTTTGCGCAACTTGCAGATGAACACGTCGATGATTTTCAGCTCAGGCTCGTCCATGCCGCCATAAAGATGGTTCAAGAACATCTCTTTCGTCAGTGTCGTGCCCTTCCGCAGGCTCAGAAGCTCAAGCATCTGATATTCTTTGCCGGTCAGGTGGACCGTTTTGTTGTCAACACTGACTGTCTTGGCATCCAGGTTGACGGATACATCGCCGGTATTGATGACGGATTGCGAATGCCCCTTCGAGCGGCGGATGATGGCGTGGATACGTGCAACCAGTTCTTCGCGGTGGAATGGTTTTGTCAGGTAGTCATCGGCGCCAAAACCGAACCCCTTGATCTTGTTTTCGGTGTCGTCCGCGCCTGACAGGATCAAGATTGGCGTTTCAACCCGGGCCAGACGCAATTGGCGCAGCACTTCGTGCCCGTTCATATCCGGCAAATCCAGATCGAGAAGGATCAGGTCGTAATCATAGAGCTTGGCCAGGTCGATCCCTTCCTCACCCAAATCCGTCGCATAAACGTTCAGGTTGGCATGGGTCAGCATCAGTTCGATGCTTTTCGAGGTGGTTGGGTCGTCTTCTACAAGCAATACGCGCATTCTTCGGATCTCCACACAAAGGGCGTTCAGGTGTTGAAGCAAACGTGAACCGAAAAGGTTAACCACACGTTACCCTTGATGAAGTCGTAACTTAACAACCTAAAGTTGTCTATATTTTTGTAGTGCTGTTGCCTTCAAAGCCTCCTCTCCGTGCGTCGAAACGGCGCGAACCCATTCGTGAAATTCCTCTTCGCTCAACCCATAGCGCTCAAGTGCCGCCTCTTGCGTGAGAAGACCGTACAACACGCCGCGCACCACCGCCGCCTTGCGCGACGCGACCCAGCGCCGTGTCGTGGCGGGAGGCAGGTCCGCTTGCGTCAGCACGGAACCATCCGGCAAGGTTACAGCACGTGGGCCATCCACTTTCTTCAAATACATCACACACCGCTCACTATTCATGTTTGCGCAGAGCTTGGGCGAATGCGTTTAATGCGCCGTTAAACGGGGCCTTGAGACTATTTCGGATTTTCATATATATGCGCCCAATCCCCTCGGAGATCTGCCATGCTTGACCAAAACGGTCCGCTCAACTCACTGGGCTTTGCCAAAGACCCGGCTGACACTCGTGTCGTCGTCGCCATGTCCGGCGGCGTGGACAGTTCTGTTGTGGCGGCAGAGCTGAAGAGCCAAGGCTACGATGTCGTGGGCGTGACTCTGCAGCTTTATGATCACGGCGCAGCGCTTGCCAAAAAGGGGGCGTGCTGTGCGGGCCGGGACATTCATGACGCACGCCGCGTGGCAGAGGAAATGGGGTTTCCCCACTATGTCCTCGACTACGAAAACGTGTTCCGCGACGCAGTCATTGATGAGTTTGCTGACAGCTATCTGGGCGGCGCGACGCCAGTCCCATGCATCCGCTGCAATGAGCGAGTGAAATTCAAGGATCTGCTTGAAACAGCTAAGGATCTTGAGGCCGATTGCATGGCGACCGGTCACTATATCCAACGCAAATTGGGCGCGCACGGAGCTGAGCTGCATGCAGCAGCAGATGCCGGACGCGATCAGAGTTATTTCCTGTTTTCGACCACGTCTGAGCAGTTGGACTACCTGCGTTTTCCATTGGGGCATCTGCCTTCCAAAGACGACACACGTGCGCTGGCTGCAAAGTACGGATTGGGCGTGGCGGACAAGCCTGACAGTCAGGACATCTGCTTCGTACCCAATGGCGACTATGCGTCAGTCATCCGCAAGCTGCGCCCCGAAGCTGCGGCCCCTGGTGACATTGTCGATCACACCGGGCGGGTGTTGGGCAGCCATGACGGGGTGATCAACTATACGATTGGACAACGTCGCGGTCTGGGAATCGGCGGCTTGGCGGATCCGCTTTTTGTCGTAAAGCTGGATGCCGAAAACCGGCAGGTTGTCGTTGGACCCAAGGAGATGCTGGCCACCCGCACGATTCCCGTGCGCGAAGTGAATTGGCTGGGTGACACCCGATTCGACAGCAAAGACGAGTGGCATGTGGCTGTCAAAGTCCGATCAACCCGACCACCGACCGACGCCATCATCCGGCCGAACAGCGCAACCGAAGCCACCGTTGAATTGGCTGCAGCCGAGGCGGGCGTGTCCCCTGGGCAAGCCTGTGTGTTCTATGATCGGGACAGCAGTCGAATCTTTGGCGGTGGGTGGATCCACCAGGGTTAGTCCCTGCGCCTTGTCAGACGATGCTGCTTCCGGTTAACTGAACATACGTTCATATTTTGACAGGAGTGGTTCGCATGAAACTCGACACAACCATGGCGGTCGTAACGGGCGGCGCGTCCGGGCTTGGCGAAGCAACTGCACGCCACTTTGCCGCGCAGGGTGCGCAGGTCACGCTGTTGGATCGCGACGCGGAACGCGGAACGGATGTTGCAAGCGAGATTGGCGGACATTTTGCCGAAACTGACGTGACGGACGAAACATCGGTCGCAGCAGCCATTGATTTGGCCCACAGCAGGATGGGCGGGCTAAACGCGGCAGTGAATTGCGCGGGCATTGCCGTTGGTATCAAGACAGTAGGACGTGATGGGCCACATCCCCTTCCCGCCTTTCAAAAAACGATCGACATCAATTTGGTTGGCAGTTTCAACGTCGCGCGTCTGGCAGCGGTGGCGATGGCCGACAACGAACCCGAATCCGATGGTGCGCGGGGCGTGATCATCAACACAGCCTCGATTGCCGCTTTTGACGGGCAGAAGGGTCAAGCCGCCTATGCCGCGTCCAAAGGTGGTGTTGTGGGGATGACGCTGCCAATGGCACGCGATCTCGCATCGTCTGGCGTGCGAGTCATGACGATTGCACCGGGCATCTTCAAAACCCCGATGCTGGCCGGGTTGCCCGAGGATGTGCAGGCAGCCCTGGCAGCCGATGTGCCAAACCCGCCACGTTTGGGTGATCCGAATGAATATGCACGTCTTGCAGCCTTTATCGTCGAGATGGGTTATTTGAATGGCGAGGTCATCCGCTTGGATGGCGCACTGCGGATGCGATGATGCGCACCGAGCGGGAAAAGATGGAGGCAGGTGAGTGGTACACCTGCCTTGATGATGCGCTGGAAGACCTGCGTATGGTGGCATTGAATGCGGTGCACGCACATAACCATTTGTCCCCGTCAGAGCGGCGAACACTTAGCGCGCCATTGCGCGCGCTTTTTGCCGAGGCCGGTACAAATTGCCTGATCGAAGCCCCCTTTCATTGTTCCTACGGTCGGAACATTCATCTTGGGGCCGAGGTGTTTATCAATAGCGGCTGCGTGATCCTCGACAGCGCCTCTGTGCGGATTGGAGAGGGCACAATGATTGGCACAGGTGCGCAGATTCTGTGTGCGGATCACCATCGTGATCCAGTCAAACGGCGTGCCGGGATAGAACGGGCATTGCCTGTGACCATTGGTGCGGATGTGTGGATCGGGGCCGGTGCGATCATCATGCCTGGAATTACGATCAAGGACCAAGCGATCGTGGGCGCTGGTGCCGTTGTGACCAAAGACATTGCCGAAGGCGCAACGGTGGTAGGTGTCCCTGCCCGTCCGACTTAGGCTTCGGCCTTCTCCTCAAGCATCAGCCACTCTTCTTCCGCGGCGTCCAGCATGGTCTGTCGTTCGGTCAATGCCTCGGTTGCCTTGCGGAATTTGACCGGTTCACGAGTATAAAGATCAGGGTCAGACAACAACCCTTGCAGCTTGGCCAATTCCGCTTCAAGCCGCTCAATCTCGGCTGGCAGCGCTTCAAGCCGGTGCTTTTCCGTAAAGGACAACCCAACCTTGGGCGACTGCTTTGGCTTGGCCGTGGCGGCCCCCGGTCTCTTAACTGCTTCAACAGATTGCGGAGTTTGTTTCGGACCGCGCTGGGATTGATAATCGCTCCATCCACCAGCATAGACAGTGGCCTTCCCGTCCCCCTCCATCGCAATGGTGGTGACCGCCACACGGTCAAGGAAATCACGGTCGTGACTGACCAAAAGGACCGTGCCATCATACTGGCCCAGCAGGTCCTGCAACAAGTCCAGTGTTTCGACATCCAGATCGTTGGTCGGCTCATCAAGCACCAGGACATTGGACTGCCGCGCCATGATGCGTGCCAGCAGCAGACGCGCCTTTTCACCCCCTGAAAGGGACCGCACGGGCGCACGCGCTTGCGCTTCATCAAACAGGAATTCCTTAAGGTATCCAACGACATGCTTTGGGTTGCCCCGCACCATGACCTGATCGGCCTTGCCGCTGACCCGCATGTCGGGATCGCTTGTCAGACTGTCCCACAGGCTGGCATCCGGGTCGAGTTTCGAACGGGCCTGATCAAAAACGGCCAGTTCCAGATTGGTGCCCATTGTGACCGTACCGGTATCGGGCGCGACCTCTCCGATCAGCATCTTGAGCAAAGTGGTCTTTCCGACACCATTCGGGCCGACAAAGGCAATGCGATCACCGCGCTGCACCTTGAGCGAAAATGGCTCAAGGATCACCTTTCCATCGTAAGATTTTGAAATACCTTTTGCTTCCAACACCTTCCGACCGGACTTGGGTCCTGCGTCCAATGCCATCGCAGCCGCGCCCTGACGCTTGATCTGAGCGGCCCGCTCGGCACGCAGGTCTTGCAGCGCACGCACGCGGCCCATGTTGCGCTTACGTCGCGCGCTGATGCCTTCGACAGCCCATCGCGCCTCGGCCTTGATCTTGCGGTTCAGCTTGTGGCGGGCGGTGTCCTCGTCATCCCAGACCGTGTCTCGCCACACTTCAAACGCCTCAAAACCTTTTTCCTGGCGGCGAACACTTCCTCTGTCTATCCAAAGGGTTGCACGGGTGAGCTCACGTAGGAATGCTCGGTCGTGGGAGATAAGGACAAAACCGGCTCGGGTGGCCTTCAATTCGGCTTCGAGCCAAGCAATGGCTTCGATGTCGAGGTGGTTTGTCGGTTCGTCCAGCAGCATTAGATCCGGCGCTTCGGCCATCAAGCGCGCCAATGCAGCGCGGCGGCGCTCCCCTCCTGAGGCGGTGTCCACCGGACGCGCCGGATCGAATTTCAGCCCTTCGCCGGCCCGCTCAACCTTGTATAGATCGGACGGTTCCAACCCGTGAATTGCAAAGTCACCCAGCGTCGCAAACCCTTTCATATCAGGGTCTTGCTCCATGTATCCGACACTCACGCCGGGGCCTGGGACGACCTCACCGCGGTCTACTTCGACCAAGCCGCCCATCACTTTCATCAGTGTCGACTTGCCCGATCCATTGCGACCCACAAGGGCGATACGATCGCCCGGTTGTACAACCAGGGACAGGTCATCAAAGACGGGATCGCCGCCAAATGTGAGCGAGATATCGGAGAGCTGAAGCAGAGGAACACGAGCCATATCCGGGCAGCTAGTGGGTCAATCCGGGGGCGTCAACCGGGGTGTC
The DNA here is from genome assembly GCF_059611725.1 of Tateyamaria sp. LSS28. Classification (NCBI taxonomy): domain Bacteria; kingdom Pseudomonadati; phylum Pseudomonadota; class Alphaproteobacteria; order Rhodobacterales; family Roseobacteraceae; genus Tateyamaria; species Tateyamaria sp. LSS28. Next base: position 347,786 of record NZ_JCAPFI010000003.1, read on the forward strand.
ACCCCCCGTGCAGCATCCGTACACCCCCTGTGCACCCCCAACGCGCGCTGAAATGCCTTGGTGCGCAACAGGGGCAGACCGCCTTGACTTATGAGCACTTTGGTCTCGACGTGCTGAAATCAGCCGACGACCGCGCGTAGCAGCTTTTTTCGCGCTGGAGGAATGGACCCGATTTCGACCCCGGTAAAAACGTGCAGCGTGTTCATCTTGTCATCAACCACCGCATGGTCGCTGACCCACCCGCCCATCATCAGATAGGTCCGCAGCAAGGGCGGCATGCGCAGCATCGCCTTTTTCGCATCCGGCTTGCGGCGCAGACGCGCGGCATATTTGAAGACTTTTGGCGCCTTGACCCGCGGCAACCAGCGTTTGGGGGCAAGGTGGCGGGCCTTGAGCATCGCGAAGGCATCCAGATATTCTGCCGTCTCGGTGCCCGAGAACGACGAACAGCCAAAAAGCAGTTCGACCCCTTCGTCATCCACATATGCGGTCATTGCCCCCCAAGCGACACGCAGGATGTCCGGGTCCGCCGCAGCGGGATCGACACAAAAACGGCCCATCTCGACCATCTTGCCATCAAAAGCTTCCAGCGCAGTGAGTTCATAGTACTGGGCCGAATAGCTGTGCGAGATTGTGGCCCCGGTGAGAGGCAGCATCCGGAAGCAGCAGACAAGCGCGTCATCCGCGATTCGGTGGATCAAGATATGCTTGCACCGGTCATCAAAGACATCCGCATCCGACACCAGCCCAAAACAACGGGCGCGCAACCTCTTGGCAGCTTCGATGTCAGCAAGGCCCCCGGCTTGCCGCGCCACATACCGCCCTTTTTTCAACCTGATCATCGGTTCAGCCTCCTGCCCAAGCCATATGTGGCCCCGATAACATGGGGCACATGACGTGCGGATGAACCCAAAAGATCAGAGGACGCCCTGTGGCCCGATGCGACCGATGTTGCCGAGAAGCTGACGCAGGAAGCTGGTGTCGGTTACACCGCTTTCGGTCACACGACGCGACAGAGCAACCACACGTCCGTCTTCAAGGCCAAAGCGTTCGATGTTCTTCAACACACCATCGGCATCGAAAGTAATAGCCAAAACCTGACGTTCTACAACTTCTGGGCGGCGTGGCCCGAATGTGCGCACCTTGCTGCGAATGTAGAAGTAGTCCCCGCCTTCTAGAACACCGCCTGCTGTTGGTGGTCCAACCACATCTTCGACCGATGCGCGTGTGTCGATGCCGACGACGAGTTCCGCAAGATCTTCCTCGGGTGGGACATATCCGTGATTGCGGAACGTGGGCGAGCATCCCGCGACACCAAGCGAGACGATCAGGGCAAGCCCTGCAGCGGATAGTGGTGTAAAGGTCGCCATCTGACCCCCCTTGTTATAAGCCACCCCTTGCTCAGGGCGCGTGGTGCTTTTATCTCGACTTACTCAAGCTTTGGCCTTGGTTCAAGAAACGAAAGCGATCCATGTCACAGACGCCCCCATCCACCACTGCGCTACGCGTCAGTGGTTTGGCGCAAAACGCCGCAACACCGTTCCAGATTTTGCCGGATGCCAAAGCAATGACAGCCTTGGCGGACGCATTGGAGTTGAGCGGACTGCGCAAGTTGCGGTTCGAAGGGCAGATCGAAGCCCATGGTGCAACAGATTGGTTGCTGACCGGCACGCTTGGCGCAACGGTCACGCAGCCCTGTGCAGTGACGCTGAAGCCAGTGACCACGCGGATCGATTTGCCTGTTCGCCGTCTGTATGTGCGCGACTATGAAGAGATCGATACGCCGGAGGCAGAAATGCCAGAAGATGACGAAGTTGAACGCCTAGGCAACTGGATCGACCCCGAGACCGTCATGATCGAATCCCTGAGCCTTGCCATCCCGGATTTCCCACGGGCCGACGGTGCCGAGTTGGGTGAGATGGTGCTGACCGAACCGGGTGTTGCGCCCTTGACAGACGAAGCTGCCAAACCCTTTGCCGGTCTGGCGGATCTGAAGTCGCAGTTGAGCGACGAAAAAGACGACTGATTTACCCTTGCGTCCCGGCCAAGGATGCGTATTTTGCCGCCCTCACGAGATTTTGGGTTGGACATGGCGTGGCGCTTTGCCTAAACGCTGCTCAACCCGTACTTGGAAGACCAAACACCCGATCCGGGACCACGAAACACCTCGCATCCGCGCACGATACGCGGCGCTGCCCGAACCAAAGGCCCACTTCAATGGCTGTACAACAGAATAAAGTGTCGAAATCGCGCCGCAACAACCGCCGCGCCCACGACAGCTTGACCCCCGCCAACCCCAACGAATGCCCCAACTGCGGTGAGCTGAAGCGCCCGCACCATGTTTGCGCGGCATGCGGTCATTACGACGACAACGAGATCGTCGCCATGACCGAAGAGGTTGATCTGGAAGACGACGCGGCCTGAGTGGCGTCACAGGCGACAAGGCAAGACAGCGCGCAATGACGGCCCCTTCCACAGACCCGGCCGACGCGGCAGCAGAGCTTGCCTTTCCCATTATTCTTTCGGTCGACACGATGGGCGGGGACATGGGCCCCGCCGCAGTCGTGTCCGGCTGTTCGACATCTGCGAAAAAGAATCCAAAGCTGGGCTTTATCCTGCATGGTCCGCGGGAAGAGCTGGAAACGCTGATTGGCCGCCGCAAAAATCTTGTGGGTCGATGCGTGATCCGTGACGCCGCGGGCGTTGTGACAATGGACGACAAACCCAGTCACGTGGTGCGCAATGGCAAGGGCACCTCGATGTGGTCCGCCATCGAATCTGTGCGCGCGGGCGATGCGGACGTGGCTGTGAGTTGCGGAAACACCGGCGCGTTGATGGCATTGTCGATGATCCGCCTGCGCAAGCTGCCGGGTGTGAACCGCCCCGCCATTGCAGTCCTGTGGCCCAGCCGGAACCCGCAAGGCTTCAACGTGATGCTGGACGTAGGCGCAGATGTGCGCGCCGACGCAGATGATTTGCTGCGCTATGCTCTGATGGGCGCGTCCTATGCCCGGAATGGCATGGACCTGCCGCGTCCTCGAATCGGCCTGCTAAACGTAGGTACCGAGGAACATAAGGGCCGCGCGGAGCTGAAAGAGGCATACGAACTGATTGGTGCACAGGCCGATGCCGCAGAGTTTGATTTCGTGGGCTTTGTCGAAGGTGGTGACATTCAGGGCGAGGTTGCAGATGTGATCGTCACGGATGGTTTTACCGGAAACGTCGCCATCAAGACCGGCGAAGGCACTGCCAGCCTGATCGGTGATCTTCTGCGGGAAGCGTTCAAGTTCACCCCCCTGTCGCGCCTGGCCTATCTGCTGGCCTTTACGTCGATGCGGCGCCTGCGCAAACGCATAGATCCGCGCCGTGTAAATGGCGGTGTTTTCCTTGGTTTGAACGGAACGGTTGTCAAATCGCACGGCGGAGCAGATGCTACGGGTGTTTCGGCGGCCATAAAACTGGCGGCCCAATTGTCCGAACAAGGCTTTAACGACAAGCTCGCCGCCCGGGTTGCCCGGGCCACGCAGCGAGCAGAGGAGAGCAATAGATGACGCTTCGTGCGGTGGTCCGTGGCGTGGGGCATTACCTGCCCGAACGCGTGGTCGAGAATGCCGAATTCGAGGCAACGCTCGACACATCCGATGAATGGATTCGATCCCGTTCGGGGATCGAGCGGCGCCACTTTGCAACCGAAGACGATACGACATCGTCCATGGCAACAGCAGCGGCGCAAGCGGCACTTGCGGATGCGGGACTGCAACCGGATGACATTGACGCCATTATACTGGCCACATCAACGGCAGACCTGACCTTTCCGTCCGCTGCAACGATGGTGCAAGACAAGCTTGGGATGACCGGGGGTTTTGCCTTCGATGTTCAGGCTGTGTGTGCCGGCTTTGTCTATGCCCTGTCGAATGCGAATGCGCTGATCGTGTCGGGCCAGGCCAAACGGGTCATGGTCATCGGAGCGGAAACGTTTTCCAAGATCATGGACTGGACCGATCGCAGTACCTGTGTGCTCTTTGGTGATGGTGCAGGCGCTTTGGTTCTTGAAGCCCATGAAGGCGGCGGCACCGCGGCGGATCGTGGCATTCTGGCAACCGATCTGAACTCGGACGGTCGGCACCGTGACCTGCTTTACGTCGATGGCGGTGTGAGCACCGGCACAAGCGGCTATCTGCGGATGCAGGGGAACCAGGTGTTCCGTCATGCGGTGGAAAAACTGGCGTCAACGGCGGAAACAGCCATGGAACGCGCAGGTGTAACGGCGGATGAGGTCGACTGGATCGTGCCGCATCAGGCCAATATCCGCATCATCCAAGGCACGGCCAAGAAGATGGGGATCGCAATGGACCGCGTCGTCGTGACGGTTCAGGACCACGGCAACACCTCCGCGGCGTCCATTCCGTTGGCTCTGTCGGTCGGTCGTGCGAGCGGTCAGATCAAGGATGGCGACCTGATCGTGACCGAAGCTATCGGCGGTGGGCTGGCTTGGGGCGCTGTTGTGCTGCGCTGGTAGCGCGGCCCTTCCGCCATACGCGTCACCGCGACGACACCCGCAGCGCTTGAGGGCGAACACCAAGCGTACCTCGAAACGTATCTGCTAAAGTCTGCTTGTTCTCGAGACCGGTGACAAATGCGATTTCATTGAGGTTGAAGCGGGTGTCGATCAGAAGTCGCACGGCCAAGTCCACGCGCATCCATGTCAGGAAATGCATGGGAGGCATCCCCGCACGCGCCTCGAACGCACGGCGGAATGCGTGACGGCCCATAGGGCTGAGCTTGTGTAGCATATCTTCTGTGATACGTTCACCGATACGCGCGCGCATCCACGTAACGATCCGCTCATATGATTTTTCGCTTAGCGCCTGATTTCGGCGTGCAAGTGCCTGCCCGCCGCGGCCCTCGTTACAAGGATCAGCGGCTGGTGGGATGGTGAGAATAGTCGGAATATCTTTGAGTACGGCAGCATGATGCGGCACGGTTTCTCCTCCCGGCATGTAATCATAGGTTGAATCTACATCAAATCTTGTGACCAGTCTTTCGTGATTTGGTGACAGTTTTTTCACGCGATGCATTTTCCGCGGATTTTCGCCTATTCTCCGAATACGCTGCCGTTTGGTCGGGTGACCGTTGTGCCAACCAGCGGAAATGCAGAAAAAGCCGGCCAGACCGGCCATAAAACGTACATCCGGTGTCGTGGCCAAGGTCTTGATATTGACTCGGAATTTCTCCGCGCCCTATGCTTTGCCAAAGGGGAGAACTTATGACTGACAAGACATTGACGCGCATGGATTTGAGTGAAGCCGTTTTCCGCGAGGTGGGACTGTCACGAAATGAAAGCGCACAGCTGGTGGAAAGCGTCCTGGATCATATGTCGGACGCGCTTGTGCGCGGCGAACAGGTCAAGATTTCATCCTTTGGTACTTTTTCAGTTCGGGACAAATCTGCACGTGTTGGTCGCAACCCCAAAACCGGTGAAGAAGTGCCCATCAACCCGCGCCGTGTCCTGACCTTTCGCCCCTCGCATCTGATGAAAGATCGCGTGGCCGTAGGCAACAAGTCCTGAACAGATGGCCAAGTCCGCGGACGCCTTTCGCACGATTTCGGAAGTTGCCGAGTGGTTGGGCGTTCAGACCCATGTTCTGCGCTTTTGGGAAAGTAAGTTCACCCAAGTCAAACCCGTAAAACGCGCAGGCGGCCGACGGTACTATCGCCCAAGCGATATGTTGCTTTTGGGTGGCATTCGCAAACTGCTGCATGACGATGGCCTGACCATCAAGGGCGTTCAAAAAATCCTGCGCGAAGAAGGTATGGCGTACGTCGCCGATCTGTCCCCTCCGCTTGATGCGGAAACAGACGCCCAGTTGGACGCAGATCTGACGGCACGCATCGACGAGGATGTAACTCCGCCGCCTGTTGAGGCTGATGTATTGCCCTTTGAGTCCACTCAGGACCCTGCACCAGCGTATGCTGCGTCAGATGATGATGACATTGCCGATGTTGACGAACCGGAAGCGGCGGCAACGGATGCGCCTTTGCCCTCTTTCTTGCGCACTCAAGCACCTGAAGCCGGTGCCGAGACCTCTGATGCCGATGATCAACCCGGTCTTCCCTACCCGCCACTGGTCGAGGATGCACCCGCGCAGGATGAGGAGCAGGCGGACGCTGATGCGCCTGCCCCGACCGACGACATCGCGGAGCCTACGCCTGCAGAACAGGTTTTGACGCCCGCATCCGACGCTGCGAAACCAGATGATGCCGATGTGCCAGCTGAGGCTGAGGCTGCGAAGCTGAATTCTGCTGAGACACAAGCAGAGGATGAAGCAACCGAAGACACGGAAGCGGAGCCCGCAGCTACGTTGCCGTCATTTCTGTCTGACTATGCGGAACCGGCCACAGCGGACGAAGATTCTGTTGTCGCGCAAGCGGAGGAAGCAGAGCCTATTGCCGCAACTGCGAAGCCCAAGATTGTCAACGTGCCCGACGATCCCGACCCAGAGACCATTCTGGCTGCCCCATCGGCACTGAGCAAGGCAGCGGGCTTGACACATCTGAGCGATGCGCAGCGCAATATGGTCCGTCCCCTTTTGACACAGCTGACCGCATTGCGCGACCAGATGGCAAGCAACCGGCGCGACCCGCGCTAAGAAGAACGCAAACCTCGTGCAATTCCCCCCTTGCCCCCGGCCAGAAATCGGGTATGACACCCCACACGTCGGGCTATGGCGCAGCCTGGTAGCGCGTCCGTCTGGGGGACGGAAGGTCGCAGGTTCGAGTCCTGCTAGCCCGACCATTAAACACCGCCCCGGCGCTACGGGGTCACTGGCCGCAGGCCCCGCAACACGACACGAGGGGGCGATATGATCGGCGTACTTCCCGACACGGAACTGAAAGCGATGATGGATCGCGGTGAGATTGCCGCAGACCCAGCCGTGATTGATGCACAGGTCCAACCCGCTAGCCTTGATTTGCGTTTGGGTACCGTCGCCTATCGCGTGCGTGCATCCTTCCTTGCAGGCCATGGTGCGCGCGTCAGTAACCGGCTGGCTGAATTCCAGATGCACGAGGTCAATCTGTCCGGCGGCGCTGTACTGGAAAAGGGCTGCGTCTATGTCGTGCCCTTGATGGAAGCGCTGGACCTGCCCGACGGGGTGCAGGCGGTGGCCAATGCCAAAAGCTCGACCGGGCGCTTGGACCTGCTGACCCGGACGATCACTGATGGCGGCACCGAGTTTGACCGCATTCCACCGGGCTACACCGGCCCACTCTATGCCGAGATTTGCCCGCGCTCGTTTTCCGTTCTTGTCCGGCCCGGCATGCGCTTGAACCAGATCCGCTTTCGCGCAGGGCAAGCGGTGCTGAGCGATGGCGAGCTCAGCAAGCTGCACGATGATATCCCATTGGTGAACGGGCCCGCAGTCATTGACGAGGGTTTGGGCTTTTCCGTGGATTTGCGTCTGCCGGACACAACACTGGTGGGATACCGGGCCAAGCCGCACACAGGTGTGATCGATCTGGACAATATCGGCCATTATGACCCCGCCGAGTTCTGGGAAGAGGTGCACGCGCGGGACGGTCATATCATCCTCGATCCCGGCGCGTTCTACATTCTGGTCAGTCGTGAGGCTGTCCACATCCCGCCCGACTACGCTGCCGAAATGGCCCCCTACCTGGCCATGGTGGGCGAGTTTCGCGTGCACTATGCCGGTTTCTTCGATCCCGGCTTCGGGCACGATGCAGCAGGCGGTACCGGTTCACGCGGCGTACTTGAAGTGCGCTGTCACGAGGCGCCTTTTGTCCTTGAGCATGGCCAGATTGTCGGACGCCTGATTTACGAGCGGATGGCGGCGCAACCTGCGCAACTCTATGGCGCGGGCATTGCCTCGAACTACCAAGGCCAGGGCCTGAAACTATCCAAGCACTTTGCTGCGCCCAACACCTAGCTGCCGTCTGCGGGCTCCGCTGGCGGTTCACCGTTCTGCGGGGCCGGAGGATCTGGCTTGAAGATACGCTTGCCTGCCGATTGGATGGAGGCAAAGGCATCCTCGGCCATGAAGCCGGACAGGAATGCGATGAAGGCCACGGTATAGGGGCTGAGTTCGACATCGTTGGCAGGCCCACTGCCTTGTGTCAGGGCCAGCATGCCAGCGCCGGAAAACAGGAAGATGGCAATGGCGGCGGCAATCCCCTCGCCCACATTCACGAAAAGCCGCGACAGGGTCAGTGTGTCTGCTTCTTTCGACGAATAGTAGCGGCGCGAGAAGGCAACGACCGTGCCCAGCCCTCCCGATGCAATAGTCACAATCAAGGTCAGGAAAATGGTGGGAAAGCTGACAAAGCGCATCAGAATGTCGGGAAAGATCGGAAAGTTCAGCGACAGTGCCGACAAGCGGGCACGCGCAGGATCACCCGGCCCCAACGTATCCTGCAGTGCGAGTATCTGATTGTTGTGGCCGGTCCAACGTTGCCGCAGCTCGTCAATCTGAGCCTGCATCGCCTCCTTCTCGGCTTTGATGACCAGCGAAGCACTGTTTGCCGTTTCCACTGCGTCGGACAAAAGATCCAGCGTCACAAATGTCTGGTCATGTAGCGCGGTGAACCTATCCGTAGTGTCCAGATCGACATCGCTCTTTTCAAGCCCATCGTCCAGCGTCCGCATCAAGGTCCGCAACTGTAACTCCGCCGTCTTGGCACGCAGGGTCGGTTGCGCTGTTGACACGGTGCTGTGCAAGGTTTCGAGCGTGGTGTCATAGACAAGCCGCTGAGGTCCAGCCAACGCAAACTGGTATTCCGACAGCTTGCCAAGGGTTGCGTCTACCTCAGCTCTCAAGGTCGACTTGGCAACGGCGATTGCGCCAAAGGAACGGCTGTGTCTGGCCTCGATATCCGACATCTTGGCGGCGTGAAGCTGAATGTCCCGCGTGACACCCGTCTTTGCCCGTTCCAAATCCTGTTCACGCTTGATGATGAAAAGCAGATTGTCGATGTCCGACACCAACGCCCGGCTTTCCTGCGTGGCCGTTTGCGCGACAGGCTCAGCCTGCCAAGCTGTGCGATAGATGTAGCTGCCAAAGCCAATCGTGACGAACAGCACGAAAATGACGTACAGCCCGATGACTGTGACGCCCAATGAAACTGAAGATACAAAAATACTGGGCTTGCTATGTGCCATAATGAGTTCCCCCCAGAACAATGAGGGTTACGCTACGGCACTGAATTTATGCAATCAACGGTGGTTTTCCCCACCTTCACGCACGGTCTGACAACTATTGGACTATTTTCGTTCCGCTTTTGCAGCTTGCCGCGCCTGACGTGCTGCACGTCGCGCACGCCGTTGTTCCCGCACTTCAGCCTGCGTCGGGCCGTCGTGATCGTCCAGTTGAGGCTGCGGCGGCGGTGCCGACTGCCGACCGCGCGTTGCGCGGTTTACGCCAGCATCAATACCCTTGTTGATTGCCTTGCGCATGATGATCCGCATGATCATGTTGATGATCTGATTTGCATTCATGGGACTGCTCCGCCCTGTTCGCCTTGGTCCAATATAACGACAAATACGTCGAATTTCAGATCGAATCTTTTTTCAGTCTTCAAAAAGCTCGGACTGACCCTCTTCGCTTTCGTCTTCCGGATCGGTCTCGGGGCCCGGAAGTGTTCCGGGCGGCGGGCGATTCTCCAGCAGGCCAGCGGCACGCAATTCCTTGAGGCCGGGCAGATCGCGGGCGTTTTCCAGACCGAAATGATCCAGGAACGATTGGGTGACAACAAAGGTCACAGGCCGTCCGGGGGTCATCTTGCGCCGCCCAAAGCGTATCCATTCCAGTTCAAGCAGCTGATCGACGGTGCCGCGGCTCACGCTGACGCCGCGGATCTCTTCGATCTCGGCCCTAGTCACGGGCTGGTGGTAGGCGATGATAGCCAATGTCTCGATTGCAGCGCGCGACAGTTTGCGCGTCTCAACCGTTTCCTTTTGCATCAGGAATCCAAGATCGGCGGCTGTGCGGATTGCCCACGCATCACCGACCTTCATCACCTGCACACCACGCCCTTCATAGCGTTTGCGCAGATAGACCAATGCTTCTGCCGCGTCGCAGCCGTGCGGCATACGTGCCTCCAATTCGCGCGTGGTAATGGGTTCCGTTGTCGCAAAGAGGATGGCTTCGACCATACGTTCCTGTTCCGCCATGGGCGGCGCCTCGAACAGGCTTTCTTCTTGATCTTCAGGTGCTTCGGTCACGTTTCTCATCTCTCTTGCGCAGCTGAATGGGGGCGAATGTCTCGGACTGACGGATTTCCAAGTGCCCTTCCTTTACCAGTTCCAAACTGGCCGCAAAGGTGGCTGCAGTGGCCGACCGGCGCTTGGCCGGATCCATCTCCCAGCCCTCGGGCAGGTAGGACAGAATGTCGGTCCAATCGCCCGCAAAACCGATGAGGCCACGCATACGGTCCAGTGCCTGTTCCATGGTGAACACCGCGTCGCGGTCCATCACGAATGGCCGGAACTCATCGCGGGTACGGATACGGGCATAGCCCTGCATCAAGTCCAGCAACGTGGCGGTATAGGTCACCTTGCGCACCCGTGTGACCATCTCGGATTGGCCACGAGCAAAGAAGTCGCGGCCTAGCTGATCCCGCGCCATCAGTCGGGCGGCAGAGTCGCGCATGGCCTGCAGGCGTTCAAGCTGGAACGCCAGATGCGCGGCCAGTTCCTCGCCTGATGGTCCCTCTTCAGTCGGGTCGGGTGGCAGGAGCAGACGAGATTTCAGGAACGCGAGCCACGCGGCCATCACAAGGTAGTCGGCGGCCAGTTCCAGCCGCAGCTGCTTCGCTTTTTCAACGAAAGCAAGGTACTGATGCGCGAGTTCAAGCACAGAGATTTTGCGCAAGTCGACCTTTTGCGTGCGGCTGAGGGTCAGCAACAGATCAAGCGGCCCCTCAAAGCCGTCGACATCAACAATCAGAGCCTCCGCTGCAAGGCGGTCGGCGACCGACACGCGGTCTTCCTCGAATGTATCTTCAGCCATGCCCCACGCTTTTACCTGCCCCGCTCAAAAGCGCCTCAAGTTCGGCGTTGAGCTCGGCAATGTCAATGTCGTCGGGGGTTTGACGCGCCGCCAAAGCGGCCTCGGCCCGCGCTTGGGCGGCGTCCGTCATTTGACCAGCGGCATTCGCTGATGCAATGCGGTCGACGAGTGGTGCATTGCAGTGCAGGACCACATCACATCCCGCATCAAGCGCGCGGCGCGCGATCTGATCCGGTGTGCCATTCAGCGCTTTCATCCCGATGTCATCCGTCATGATCAGCCCGTCAAAGCCGATATCGCTGCGGATCAGGGCCATGGTATCGGCTGACAATGTTGCCGGTGTTTCATCTACCGCCTCGTAGACAACGTGCGCCGTCATGCCCATGGGGAGGTCATTGAGTTCTCGGAACGGTGCGAAATCGGTCTCGCGTAGCGTGTCGAGGCTGACATCCACGCGCGGCAAGTCGTAGTGACTGTCCAAATCGGTGCGGCCATGACCCGGAATGTGTTTTAGCACAGGCAGAACACCGCCATCCAGATGCCCTTGGGCGGCCGCACGGCCCAAGGCCGCGATATCGCCCGGTGACGTTCCATAGCAGCGGTTGCGCAGGAAATCGTGGGTTTCCTTGACCACAAGATCAACCATCGGCGCGCAATTGCTGTCAATGGTGAGTGCTTTAAGTTCATGCGCTATGTGTCTGTACCGCAAATACATTGCGCGCTCTGCATCATCACCCGCGGCGCGTACAAAATCCAGTGGCGGCAGCCATTCGGTCCATGTTGGGCCACGCATCCGCTGCACACGCCCGCCTTCTTGATCAATAGTGATGATCGCTTCGCGCCCGACCGCCTCGCGGAACTCGGAACACAGGCCATAAACCTGGTCGGGTGTATCGATATTGCGGGCAAACAGGATGAAACCGAACGGATCGGCATCGCGAAAGAATGCCTTTTCATCCTTGGTGAGACGCAAACCATCCGCATCGAGGATGGTCGCGCCAAAATTGCTCATCGTGTGACCACCGGGATGCAGTCCGCGCCTTCAGCGACAAGCGCCGAACAGAAGCGGCGGGCATCACTGAGATCGGCAAAGCCATGGGCGCGCAAGCGGTAGAAGGTGCGGCCACCCGACTGTGCCTGTTGCACGATCCGGTCCTTGCCCCGCAACAGATCGCCAAAGCGTCCCTGCATCTTGTCCCATTCGGACCGCGCCACCTCTGGGCTATCGAATGCGCCAAGCTGCACCAATCGCGTCCCCGACGGTATTGATGTGGCTTCAAGATCGCTTGTTTGTGGCTCTGCGCGGACCGTGGTTTCAGGAACAACTGTCTGCGGCGCGGAAGCTGGGCGCAGTTGGGGCCGTTTGGAGGCTTTTGGCCCCGGCCCCTTTACGACCGCCGGAACCGGCGTTGGCGTTTCCGGCAGATCAGCAGTTGTTACGCTGGCCAGCACCGGCTCCACCTCAGCCGGGTTGTCTTCAATTGTCTCGGCACCGCTGGTCAGCTGTCTGACGAGATCATCAATATCGCCACCGTCAAGCGCGGTCGCCACATCCACTTGCGCGGCCTCAAGGCTGGCTGCGACGTTTAGCGGTTCGGGCTGTTGCACAGGCGCCACCGTTTGAGCGGGGATCGGCTGATCTTCTTCCGTCAGATCCACGGGGCGCGGGGCCAATGTGACCTGATCCACCGGGCCAGAGGCTTCGCCTGCAGCGGCCACTTCGTTCACGGCAAGCCCAGTATTGCGGGCCAGTTGGCCGCCCGGATTTTCAGGACGCACACGCATCTCGCCTTCGGCGGCGCGGACAACCGGGATACCGGACACGTCACGCATCACCAGCTTGTAGCCCCAAACCGACACCCCTGCGATCAACGCTAGGGAAACAGCCGCGCCCGCGAAATTTGTAAAGTTCTTCAGTGTGTTCGAAGGTGGCGCTGATGTTCCCTGGTAAGCGTCATAGCCCCCGGGACCCGCGTCGTGGGAATAATGCATATCTGCCATCTGTAGCCTCATTGCCCGCACGGATACATGCCCGCGCAAGTCATCTTGTTGGTTGTGCCCGCCCGGTGGCGTGCCTTGGGATATGTGCCTGTGTGCCCCTATTGGCGGGACGTTAACGCAGCTCTTCGGCCGGTTTCACCCCAAGAATACCAAGGCCCGCTGCAATTACAACGGCGGAGGCACGCGCGAGCGCGATTTTTGACTGAGAGGTTGCGGCATCATCCTGCAGGAAGCGCAATTCGGGCAGTTCATTCCCCCGGTTCCACAAGCCATGGAACACACCAGCAAGGTCGTAGAGGTAGAATGCAATGCGATGAGGTTCATTGGTCCGGACAGCCGTTTCGACCAGTCGCGGCCATTCAGCGAGCTTGGCGGCCAGCGCCAGTTCCGCCTCGTGATCCAGCTTGGATAGGTCAGCAGCGGCCAAGGTCGTGTCATCAACCCCAACACCTGCCTCTACCGCCTTGCGCAAAACCGATTTCACCCGCGCATGCGCGTATTGCACATAGAACACCGGGTTTTCCTTGGACTGCTCAAGGGCCGCGTCCAGGTCAAAGTCGAACATCGCATCATTCTTGCGCGTTAGCATCATGAAGCGGGTCACATCGGGGCCAACCTCGTCCACCACGTCGCGCAGGGTCACAAAGGTCCCTGCCCGCTTGGACATCTTGAATTCCTGCCCGTCCTTGAACAGTTTCACCAGTTGGGTGAGCTTGACGTCCAGCGGCACCTTGCCATCAGACAACGCACTGACCGCCGCCTTCATCCGTTTGACATAGCCACCGTGATCCGCACCAAACACGTCGATCAGCGCGTCGAAGCCGCGCTGCACCTTGTCGTAGTGATAGGCAATGTCAGGCGCAAAATAGGTCCATGAACCGTCCGACTTCATCACAGGGCGGTCCACATCGTCACCATGATCCGTGGATTTGAAAAGGGTTTGCTCCCGTGGCTCCCAATCCTCGGGCTTCTTGCCTTTCGGCGGCTCCAACACACCCTCATAGATCAGGCCCTTGCTGCGCAGATCATCCAGCGCCGCCTCGATCCGGCCTGTGCCGTACAACGACTTTTCGGAGTAAAAGACATCCATCTCAACCCCAAGCGCCGCAAGGTCATCCCGGATCAGGTCCATCATGGCTTCGGTTGCGAACTCCCGCACCTCGGCCAACCAGAACTGTTCGCCCTTGTCGACAAAGGCATCGCCAACCTTGTTTTTCAGCGCTTCACCAACGCCGATCAGGTAGTCGCCGGGATAGGTTCCATCCTCGAATGCAACCTTTTGCCCGTGCGCTTCGAGATACCGGAGGTAGACTGACCGGGCGAGGACATCGACCTGCGCACCGCCGTCATTGATATAATATTCGCGCGTCACATCATGGCCCGCAAAATCCAGCAGCGAGGCCAACGCATCGCCAAAGACCGCGCCGCGCGTGTGACCGACATGCAGGGGGCCTGTGGGGTTGGCCGAGACGTATTCGACATTGACCTTCAGACCAGCGCCCAGATCGGACCGACCATAATCCGTGCCGGCAGCCAGCACGGCGCCAACCACCCCCTGCCAGACCGATGGCGCAAGCCGCAGGTTCAGAAAACCGGGCCCAGCCACTTCGGCACTGGTGATGCGGTCGTCTTCCGCAAGACGCTTGGCCAAGACTTCGGCGATGTCGCGCGGCTTCATCTTGGCAGGTTTGGCCAGCACCATCGCCGCGTTCGTCGCCATGTCACCATGCGCTGCATCGCGCGGCGGCTCGACCGTCACGTTGTGCGTTGCCAAATCGGCAGGCAGTTCCCCCGCCTCGGCCATGGCGGCGAGGTTGGTCAGCACAAGGGCGCGGATATCGGCAAAAAGGTTCATGAGGGGCCTATTCATTGGATGCGCGGGGTGTATCACGCGCACCCCAAGCGTCAAGCATGACTACCTGATCAGGCGGGCGTGTTCCTGCAGGGCAAATCGGTCTGTCATGCCCGAGATATAGTCGGAAACACTGCGGGCCAGCGCCACCTCGTCCCGTGCATCGACATTGCGGCGCCATTCAGAAGGCAGCAGGTCAGGCTTGGACAGGAACAGCGGGAACAGATCGTTGACAATGCACGTCACTTCTTCGCGCTTCACCATGACCGAAGGTGCGCGGTACATGTTGGTGAACAGGAACGTTCGGATCTGTTGCAGATCTGCCCAAAGCGTATCTGAAAAGCGGACAACTGGGCGGCCAAAGTGGCGGATATCCTCGACCGACTGCGCACCGCTTTCAGCGAGCAATGTCCGAGACGTATCGACCACATCCGTTACCATGGCGGCAAAGACACGGCGCAGCCCTTCATGGCGCCGCCGCATCGGATCAAGATCGGCGTGCATCGCATCAACCTCGGCAAAGGCTGCGCCGATCATGGGCAGGTGACAGATGTCAGCCTCGTCAAAAAGGCCCGCACGCAGACCATCATGCAAGTCATGGTTGTTGTACGCGATGTCATCAGACAGCGCCGCAACCTGTGCTTCCGCACTCGCATGGGTGCCAAGTTCAAGGTCGTGTTCGGAATCGTACTCAGCCAGCGCATAGGGCAGATCACCCGTGACCGGACCATTATGTTTTGCAATACCTTCAAGGGCTTCCCAGGTGAGGTTCAACCCATCGAAATCGGCGTAATGGCATTCCAGCCGCGTCACGATCTTGATCGCCTGAGCGTTGTGATCGAAGCCGCCAAAGGGGGCCATAAGTGACTGCAGCGCATCCTCACCTGTATGGCCAAAGGGGGGATGGCCCAGATCATGTGCCAGCGCCACGGCCTCGGTCAGGCAATCATTCAGACCCAAGGCGCCTGCAATTGTACGTGCGACCTGTGCCACTTCGATGGAATGGGTCAAGCGCGTACGGTAATAGTCACCCTCGTGCTCGACAAAGACTTGCGTCTTGTGCTTGAGCCGCCGAAAGGCCGAGGCATGAATGATCCTGTCCCGATCGCGCTGGAACGGCGAGCGGAATGACATCTCTTCCTCCGGCCAGCGCCGCCCTCGGGCGCGTTCAGGATCAGAAGCATATGCGGCTGGCATTTCCGGTGATCCTTGTCGCCTGTTCGTACCGCGCATATATTGCAGACGCAGCACGAAGAAAACCATCCGGAGCAGATGCAATGCAATTGCCACCCAAAGTCACCGAACGCGCCTTTGAGCGCTTGGCCGAGATCGGCGCAGCCGATCAGGGACAGGCCCTGCGTGTGGCCGTTGAAGGTGGGGGGTGTTCCGGCTTCCAATACGAGATTGCTTTGGACGACCCCAAGGATGATGACCTTGTTCTGGAGGGCGCGGGTCAAAAGGTTGTCGTGGACAGCATCAGCCTGCCCTTCCTTTCCAATGCAGTCATTGATTTCTCCGAAGAACTGATCGGTGCCCGTTTCGTGATCGAGAACCCAAACGCCACCAGTTCTTGCGGGTGCGGTACGTCCTTCTCGATGTAGCCTTCAAGCGCGCGCGAACAGTTCGAAAAACGGCTCGAACTGTGCGGTCGACGCTATGGTCGTTTCCAGGACTAACCCTGCATCGTCATCCAGAAGATCAAAGATATAGTCGCACATTTGCCCCCAATCGCAGCTGCGCGTCTCGGATGTAGCAAGCAGAGCCGCAGATACTGCGCGCAATGCGCTGGGTTGTTCGATCCTTTGCTGAAAGACCGCCCGCCCTTGGGGCAGCGGGCATCCGGTGCCATCTAAGCCAAGAGCCTGCACCGCCCAGGATGCGACAAGGTATTCGTGATAATCGTCTGATGCTGTCCCGGATGGGTCTTCTATAACCCTAAATCCGGAAATCGACCTGCGCACGGCTTCTACCCAAATGGCATTCGGTGCTTTTCCAGCCTGCCGCAATGCGACACAGACCTCGGCCAGTAAGTCGATGTTTTGATCCAGATACGCCAAAATACCCACATATTCAAGGCTTTGCAACGTCGCGGCATCCAAACATGGGTCGCGACGTCCGTATTCGGACAAGTAAAAAACGATATGAGTCAGCTCATACGCGGCCTTCTTGTTCGGCAGCGCAAATGTTTCGGGTCGGGCAATAAACCCGCGCAAGCGGTCATCCAGCCCGGGATCGGCGGCAGTGCAATCCACACCGCGGCGGGCCAGCAAACGCCGTGCTTCGGCGCGCTGTAAATCACTAAGCTCAGCCTCCGGCAAGCGTTGATGCGCAACCCAATGACACAGACCCTCCATCTGCGTTCCGGGCAGGCCGAGGTCTTCGAGGTCCATGCCTATGGACAATAGGAACCGGTAGTACTGCGGAAAAAACTGCAGTCGCTCGGACAGCGTCTTGTAAAAATCCTGATGAGGTAGCAACGCCTCAACACCAACTTTGGTGCCTGTACACTCCAGAATGCCAAGAAGCTCTGCATTCTCTTTCAGCCAGAACACATCATCCGGGTGTCGACGGTGCGTTGCAAAAAGTTCGATCAATCCGCCCGCGCGTTCGGTCAGGCGTTGTCGGCGCGGCGGGACGTGAAGCTCAATGACATTTGACATATTTGTCGTACCCCTTTGTCTGTTGTCTTGTCGTCCCGCCGCCCGAGGTCAGGACCCTGACGAGAACAGATTTGTCAGCTCACCCTGCATGACTGCGCCTGTCTGAGCAGGCGCACTGCTGGTCGAAAAGAGTTCGACGCCGTCGCCAGCCGCAGTTTCACGCGCAGCCGGTGCGCTGCTTGTTGAAAACATCTCGACCCCGTCACCGGCAACGACATCCCGTGCGGTCCGTGCACTGCTGGTCGAGAACATATGAACCCCGTCGCCCATCAGTGTGTCCCGCGCCGTTGGCGTGCTGCTGGTCGAGAACATTTCAACCCCTTCACCAGAGTGCAGGCCACTGATTGAAGTGGTGTCCAGAGCGACGTTTGTTTTGCGTTGAGCCGTCATAGCAGCTTCCCCTTTTCATCTTTTGGTTGTGGTGCCCCAAGCGTTGCCCGTTAAAGGAGATTTACAAAAGGAAATTTCTTGCTAGAAGCGAGTGGATCAAGGGTTATCCACATAAGGAAAAGCATAGAAGCATTTGCACGCCCCCGGCTTCAGCCCAGAACATTTTTGGAACAAATTTTCTTATCCACAGCCCTGTTTTTGCTGTGATTTTCCTGTATTGCGCTCAGCAATATTCAAAGATTACCCCGAATCGATTAGTTAAGAAATAGTTAATTTAGGGGATCTGCACCCGTTATCATCGGGTCTTGCTCAGAGCGATTGGATGCGCGACACCGGAAGAGCAGCGCAAACGGGGGCAAACATGAAAATCGCAACCTTCAACATAAACGGCATCAAGGCCCGTATCGAAGCTCTCCCCCGATGGCTGGATGCAGCGAACCCGGATGTTGTGCTGTTGCAAGAGATCAAATCGGTCGACGAAAACTTTCCACGCGAGCTGTTCGAGGATCGCGGATATAACGTCGAAACACACGGTCAAAAGTCGTTTAATGGCGTGGCCATCCTGTCGAAACTGCCGCTTGAGGACGTGACACGTGGTCTGCCCGGTGACGCAGACGACGAACAGGCCAGATATATTGAGGCGACCGTCGTGGGCGACACTCAGGCCGTGCGCCTGTGCGGACTGTACCTGCCCAATGGCAATCCGGTGCCTGGACCAAAATATGACTATAAACTGGCCTGGATGGAACGGCTGCGGCAGCGCGCGATTGCCCTGATGGCCGAAGAGACGCCCTTCCTCATGGCCGGAGACTACAACATCATCCCGCAGGCCGAAGATGCCAAGCGACCGGATGCATGGCGCGAGGACGCGCTGTTCCGCCTCGAAAGCCGCACCGCCTTCCGGCGCTTGCTGAACCTTGGACTGACCGAAGCCTTCCGTGCGCGTAGCTTTGGCCCCGGGCATTATTCATTCTGGGACTACCAGGCTGGCGCGTGGAACAAGGATGACGGTATCCGCATCGACCATTTCCTGCTCAGCCCGAACTGCGCCGACCTGATGATGGACTGTCAGATCGACAAGGCGGTGCGGGGCGAGGAAAAGCCATCGGATCACGTCCCGGTATGGGTTGACCTGGCGGCCTGACATCGCGCCGCCAACAGCGCCCTACATCAGCAATGCGCCCTTGGACTCTTCGGTAAAGACACGGATGTAGTCACCCGGCGACGATCCCGCCCAATACACCCACAGTCGGGTGGGCAGGTTCTCGTCAATCCAGACGTAGTCGCCCTGCTCCAAACCGCGCAGCTCGGTGCTGAGATAGGTTACGCCCGTGTCAGCCAGAAAGTCGGTCGCCGCCATCGTGTCCTGAAAAGCCGCAACCCCAAGGATGGGCGCGTCAAAGTCAACATAGCCAGTGTGAATGCCAGACAGGCTGTCAAAGAACACATAGTGACTTGCCACAACTGTCCCTGCCGGAATCAGACCCTTTTCATTGCCGATATCCACCCGAATGGGTTCGACCAGCGTGATGTTCTGATCTTCATCGAACCCATACAGATTGTCATCATCGAACGTGTCTTCGCCGACGGCAAAGGGGGTCTCTGTATCCAGCAATACGAACCGTCCGTCTCCGCTTTGCTGGAGGATTTTTCCTTGCAATATCTGGGCCGTCACCGGCTGGGTCGCGAGAAGAGCAATAAGACAGGCAATAAACTGGCGCATCCATGAAACATGCCCCAGTTCATACGTAGGCGCATGGGGCTTAAGTTCACGAGCACGTGAAGGCGCAACACCATCGCTGCTCTGTTATGCCTCCAGTTCGGCATCCCAATACAGAAAATCCATCCAGCTGTCATGCAGGTGGTTTGGTGGAAACTTGCGGCCCATGTTGCGCAGCTCTTCCGCTCCGGGCTGTCGCGGTGGTTTGCGCAGGGCCATGCCCGTACGGTGCAGCGCCTTGGAGCCCTTGCGCAGGTTGCACGGACTGCACGCCGCAACCACGTTCTGCCAGCTGGTTACACCGCCTGATGCGCGCGGGACCACGTGATCAAAGGTCAGATCCCCTTTGGCCCCACAGTACTGGCAGCGGAATTCGTCCCTCAGAAATAAATTAAAGCGCGTGAAGGCCACGCGCTTTTGAGGTTTCACATAGTCTTTCAGGACCACGACAGAAGGTATTCGGATCTCGGTACTCGGGGACCGAACGACCTCGTCATACTCGGCCACGATGTCCACCCTATCAAGCCAGGCCGCCTTGACCGCCTCCTGCCAGGGCCACAGGGACAACGGGTAATAGCTGAGCGGCCTGTAGTCCGCATTCAGCACCAACGCCGGGTGCTGTTTCAACGCAGATGGGCTGCGTGTAAATTCCGTTCTGAAATCGCCGTCCATGCGTGACTCCGTCCTCGCCCTGTCTGCCCGTTATGGCACCAGAGCGGGGATCCCGCCCCGGCTTTATGTCGTGACTATATCTTGTGGAAAGCGGGTTGCAAGTGCCATGCGTACCACGAGATGTCGCAGCCGCAATAGAACGGTTTGGTGACAGCGATGTGACGGTTTTTGTGCATCTCAAGCCGTGCGGGGCAGCTACTGTCCGACAGCATCCAGCGGAGTGGACCAGCCTTCAGCACGGCACCGCTCCATACCGCCGAACGGATCGCTGGTCGCCTCCTCACCACCTTCGGCATCCACAGAATAGATGACGTCCCGCACACCAACAGCAACGCACAGGGCCGGATAGCGTCGCAACCCATGGGCATAGGCCAAAACAAGCCGCACCCGGTGAATGCGCCCGTCCCGATCATCGACCAAACGCAGCACGCTCCATTCCAGTACCGTTTCCGCATCCCCGGGCTGATCCGCAATCATCCGTTGCAGGGAGTCCTGGAAAATGTGATCCCTGTCCGGCACAAACGTATCGCGCCGGTCGATCACCCAGATATAGGCATCCACCTCGAGCATGGAGAGCGGCACCACCTCCGTCTCAAAGGCCCCTACCCCGGCATCCAAGGCATACAAATCACGTTTCAGAGTCGGCAGCGCATCGCCATCCACGAGAATCGTCAACGGAGTTGTAGGAACGTCACCTTCACTGGAGGACTGAGCAGTCGCGGACACGGACGTCAGTGCCATGGCACTGACGAATGCGCTTCTCAGAATGAAGCGGATCACAGCCCCAACTTATCCCGCATAAAGGCCAGTGCGACACTCAGCCCATCGGGCGCGATACCGTGCGCTGTGCCTTTCATGACATGCGCAAACACGTCCTTCCACCCGGCCCCTTGCAGCGCCTCGGCCGCTTGCGGCAGGGATTGCGGTGGAACCACATCGTCCTGATCCCCGTGAACCAGCAGGACAGGCGGGCGGCTCACCACCTCATCTTCCAACAGTTCGGGGTTCAGCAACCGCCCGGAAAAAGCTACAATACCGGCGACCGGATCTTCACGCCGAGGTGCCACGTGCAAAGACATCATTGTGCCTTGGGAAAAGCCAAACAGGACGACCTGCTCCGGCAGCACATCCTCATCCACCATCAACGCATCAAGAAACGCGTTCAAATCCTCGGCAGCGGCGTTCAGACCGCGTTCCGCCTCTTCCTCCGATGATCCGTCAATCCAGGGGATCGGGAACCACTGATAACCGCCCGGATACCCCGGAATAGCCTCGGGCGCGTCAGGGGCCACAAACAGCGTATCGGGCAAATGCTCACCCAAAGGGTCCGCCAGCCCCAACAGGTCCGCACCGTTCGCACCGTACCCATGCAGAAATACAACGATAGACCGCAACTCACCTGATTGCGGCTCAACCCGCCCTGCCTGCAGTACCCGTGTCATGTGATCCCCTCTCGGCCCTTTGCGACCCGGTAGTAGGTGAAGAAAAGCCGCGCAGCAACCGCCCGCCAGGGCGACCAGTCCTCGGCCATCTGGCGCAGCACTTTTTCCTTGGGCCGCTCCGGCAGATCAAAGATCATGCGTGCCGCCTCCTGCAACGCCAGATCACCCGGAGCAAAGACATCCGCCCGACCCAGCGCGAACATGGCATAAATCTCGGCCGTCCAAACCCCGATGCCCTTCACGGCGGTCAGGGTGGAAATGACATCCGCATCCGGCGCGCGACGCAACGCATCATAGTTGATCCCGGCCCCGGCCAGCGCCAGCGCATAGGCAATCTTCTGGCGGCTCAGGCCTGCCGCGCGCAAACCGTCCTCGCCCGCCGCAATCACAGGCGCAGGCGCGACCAGCCCGGCCTCCTGCATCCGGGTCCAAATCGCATTGGCCGATGCGGTACTGACCTGTTGGCCAATGATGGCATTGAGCAGCGCGGCAAACCCATCTGGCCGTCGCCGGAGCGGCAAAGGCCCCGCCAACTCAAGCGCACGCGCCAGCGCTGGATGTTGCGCCGCCAACCACGCAGCCCCTTCGGCCACATCAGCATCGTTTTCGATTATACGCCCAGTCAAAGAGTATCCATCCACGCCAACAAACCACCTGGATCGTTCACAATAGACGCAGTGCCCGCATCAGGCTGCGCAATCAGGATCACCGGCAGGCCGAGCATCCGCGCCGCGGCGATCTTGGGAAACCCGCTGCGCCCGCCAGTGTTCCGCGCCAGAACAACATCAATGTCCAAGTCTTTGAATGTCGCCATCTCTCCGGCGACATCGAACGGGCCGTCTCCAAACACATAAGTGCACCTGTCCGGTGCTGGATCGTCATGGCGGTGCAATTGCCGCAGAAAAACGGCGCCGTCATGATGCGTCAGCACCTCTGCGCTGTCCCTTCCCGAAGCGGCAAAAACGCGTGCGCCCGGCGGCAAGGCTGCAACAGCCTGCGCCAGATCATCGACCTGCTGCCAATTGTGCTCTGCCTCAGATGTCCAGGGGGCGCGGCCCAACCGTACCCGCGGGACTGTGGGCGCGATACTGTTCGCCAAGGCACGCAAGGTTTCATCAAAAGGATGGGTGACATCGACAACCGCTTCGGTGTCCAGCAAACCGCTCCGCAGCGTGGCAGCGCGCGGCAGCTCTGCCACGCTCGGCGCACGCGACCAATAGACGACAACGTCGTGCCCCACCGCCTGCAAGGTGCGCACCGCAGGTTCGGTCATCGCCGATCCGCCCAGAACAAGAACCCGTTTCATGCCGCCACCCTAGCCCCATGTCGCCGGCGCGCAACCACCTGTGCTTAATCGCGCACTTGCCGCAGAACGCGCCCGGGGATACCCAGCAAATATGACCTATGTTGATGATACCCGTGCCAAGCGCAACGTGGCCGTTCTGGTTGCGGCGCAGGCCTTTCTTGGCAGCCAGATCACCATGATGTTTGTGGTGGCTGGTCTGGCCGGACAACAGCTGACGCCCTATGCCTGTCTGGCGACGCTGCCCATCTCGCTCATCGTGTTCGGGTCGATGACAACAGCGCCGTGGCTGTCGAACGTCATGCAGCGCTTTGGACGCAAAACGGGGTTCATCGTAGGCGCGCTTGGCGGACTGGCGGGTGCAGCCATCGGGGTCTGGGCGCTGAGCATCGGCAGCTTCTGGCTGTTTCTCGCGGGCAGCTTCATGACCGGCATCTACATGTCGGCGCAGGGTTTCTATCGCTTTGCGGCTGCCGACACGGCATCTGATGCCTTCCGCCCCAAGGCCATTTCTTACGTGATGGCAGGCGGCCTGCTGTCGGCCATCATCGGACCGCAGGTCGTTGGTTATGTGACCGCAGACACAGCCGATGCCACGGTCACGCGCTACATTCCGATCTATTGGGTTGCCATGGGCTTCAACGTGATGGGCATGGCGCTGTTCATGCTGCTTGATATTCCCAAGCCAGCCCCGCCGTCAGCGACAGAAGGCGCGGGACGCACGCGCAAGGAATTGCTTCGGGATCCGCGCATCGTGGTCGCCGTAATCTGTGCCGCCGTATCCTACGCGCTGATGAACCTCGTGATGACCTCCACACCGCTCGCCGTGGTCGGCTGCGGGTTTACTGAACCAGACGCGGCAAACGTGGTCACAGTGCACGTTCTGGCCATGTTTGCCCCGTCCTTTTTCACCGGCCACCTGATCTCGCGCTTTGGGGCCGAGCGGATCATGGGTCTTGGCCTTGGCATCCTTGGTGTGGCTGGCGTTGTCGCACTTCAGGGCGTCGACCTCGCCAATTTCTATTGGGCGCTGTTCTTCTTGGGACTGGGCTGGAACTTTGGGTTCATCGGGGCCACCTCCATGTTGGCCGGGGCCCACTCGGCGCAGGAACGGGGGCGTATGCAAGGCATGAACGACTTGATCGTTTTCGGCGGCGTCACCTTGGCATCGCTGGCATCCGGCGGCTTGATGAACTGCGCAGGCGGAGACCCAGTCGAAGGCTGGGCGGCGGTGAACATCGCCATGGTGCCCTTCCTCGTGCTGGCCGGTGGATCGTTGATCTGGCTTGTGATGCGGAAACGCGCAATCGCCGTGTAAGGCGCATCTTGATGCGCCAGCCTGCGGGCTACAGCATCACGCGCCCCGTCAAAGCGCTGAAACTCAGCCGCCAGGGCGCGACGGTCGGCACGCGCCCCTCAACCACCATGGCCGGGTCGCGCGCGATCTGATCCAACACGGACCGGACGCCAATCGCAGGCCAGAGCGCTGCCCGCGCCGATGTGGGCAATCGTGGAACCGTAAGGCGCATCCTGGTGCGCCCAGCCAAGGCCGCAACACCGTCCTGAGTGCCATCAAGCAAGGGAATGCGGCCCGCGTCTTCCAGCTTGGGAACAGCCCGCAAAAATGCAACAAGCCCGGCCGCCAAGGCAACGGACCGCACCGAACTTTCCTGATCTGCAGGCGCCCCAAGACATTCTGCAGCGGTCCACATCAGGTGGCCCGCGGTCTGGTCGATATAGCTGTCAAAATGCGCCTTATCTTCAAATGGCTCACGATAGACATCCCAGCGCCGCGCCGCCACGCTTTCGTCCAACCGGCGCGCCATGTCCACCGTCAGCACCCCGGCCAAGGGCGTTGTGACCTCATGCTTGCGCACCATCTGTCGGTCCGCGATCTCCTCCAAGGCATCCCGCCACCATTGCAGACGCATCTCCGCAATCATCACCTCTTGCGTGACCCAAGGCGCACGCGACACCTCCACATTCAGGGCATAGAGCGGGAACAGTGCCGCACGGGCCGACACCGGCGCCGCCATGACCGTCCGAAACCGATCGGGATCCCCCTGCTCGACAATCCGCGCACAGGGAATGACCATCTCTGGCAGGCTCATTCCGGCGCCACGATCAACAGCGCATAGGCAATCTCGTCCCGGGCGGCATGCCACAGGTCAATCTCGCGCTGGCATTCGGCCATGGCTTCCGCGATCACCGGATCGGTGTTGGTCGTTCGCAAATGATCAATCCGTGCCTGCATCGGATTATAGTAGGAGAGCCAAGGCGCGCCGACGATCATGCGATGATCCCACACGCGGTAACCGGCGGCAGAAACCCGCGCCTCTATCGCGGCAAGATCGGTGATCTGCGGGTACTCTTCCCAAAACGCCGTTGCGTCGGCCGACAAGGGCCCCAAAGCAACCGGTTCGGAAAAGGCGACATGCCCACCGGGTTTCAACGCATCACGCCACAGGGTCAGTCCTTCGGTCACGCCCAGAAAATACAGCGCCCCGGCGCACCAGATCAGGTCATAGGTCCCACCCGGCTCGGCCATGCTGCCAAGCTCAACACGCACACGGTCCCCAAACGGCGCAAGACGCGCTTGTGCATGGGCCACAAACGGCTCTGTCGTATCAACCGCCCTGATCCGCGCCTCGGGCAAAGCCTGCGCCAAGGTGACAGTGTCCCCCCCTGTCGCACAGCCTGCGTCAAACACGTCAACCGCGCCGGAAATGCCAATTCGGTCCAAGGCCCAATGCACGTCCTCCGGAGCACCCGGTCCTTCGCGTGGCAGGTCCTTGTGGACTTCCAGAAAAGCCGACCATTGTTCAGGGGTCATGTCGCACCATCCCGTACCAGCTTCCACCGGATCGCATCCAGCAGCGCCTCGAACGACGCATCCACTATGTTCGCTGACACACCCACGGTCGACCATCGCCGCCCCTGCCCGTCCTCACTGTCGATGATGACCCGGGTCACGGCCTCGGTCCCGCCTTGCGTGATCCGCACCTTGAAATCGACCAGACGTATATCCTCGACATTCTTCTGATACCGGCCCAAATCCTTCGCCAGCGCCTTGGCAAGCGCATTCACGGGGCCTCGGTCAGTCCCAAGCTCATCCATGGATTCCGACACAGACAACATCTTCTTCCCATCGACCTTCACCACGACAACTGCTTCGGACAAGGACACCATCCGGTCCCGCTTGTTCTTGCGGCGCTCAATGGTCACGCGGTAGCGCTTCACCTCGAAGAATTCCGGCAATAGGCCCAACTCGTCCCGCGCCAGCAGCTCGAACGACGCCTGCGCGGTGTCATAGGAATATCCGGCATCCTCGCGTGCCTTGATCCGATCCAGAATGCGCGGCAAGGCCGGGTCTTTGGCAGGCACATCCAGCCCCATCTCGGCTAAGCGCTTACGCAGGTTCGACTGCCCCGCCTGGTTCGACATCGGAATGATGCGCGCATTGCCCACTGTATCCGGGACCACATGCTCATAGGTAGTCGGGTCCTTTAGGATCGCCGACGCGTGCAAACCTGCCTTGTGCGCAAAGGCAGACGCTCCGACAAAGGCCGCCTGCTTCTGCGGCACCCGGTTGAGGATATCATCCAGCATCCGGCTTGTCCGCGTCAAGCCCGCCAAAGCATCCATCGAAACACCCGTCTCGAACCGGCTGGCATAGGGCTCTTTCAACAGCAGGATTGGGATGATCGACGTCAGGTTCGCATTCCCACACCGCTCCCCCAACCCATTGAGCGTGCCCTGGATCTGCCGCGCGCCCGCATCGACAGCAGCCAGCGACCCGGCCACCGCGTTTTCGGTGTCATTGTGGGTGTGAATGCCCAGACGGTTTCCATCGATGCCCGAAGCAATCACCGCCTTGGTGATAGCATGGATGTCATGCGGCAGCGTCCCGCCATTGGTATCACATAGCGCAATCCAACGCGCACCTGCGTCATAGGCTGCGTGGATCGCCTCAAGCGCATAGTCCGGGTTGCTCTTGTAGCCATCAAAGAAGTGCTCGGCATCAAAGATCGCCTCGCGCCCATTCGCGACGAGGTGGGCAAAGCTCTGGGCGATGTTGTCGATATTCTCGGCCAGTGAGATGCCAAGGGCCTTTTCCACATGGAAATCATGGGTCTTGCCGACCAGACAGACGGCTGGTGTCCCGGCATTCAGCACGGCAGCCAGGACATCGTCATTCTCGGCACTGATCCCTGCCCGCTTGGTCATGCCAAAGGCGGTGAAGGTGGCGCGGGTCTTGGGTTGCTCCTCAAAAAACGCGCTGTCTGTGGGGTTGGCTCCGGGCCAGCCGCCCTCGATGTAGTCAATGCCAAGAGTGTCGAGCGCTTGCGCGATCTGATGCTTTTCAGGGGTCGAGAACTGCACGCCTTGGGTCTGCTGCCCATCGCGCAACGTGGTGTCGAAAAGATAGAGGCGTTCTTTGGTCACAACACGTCCCCACTCTTCTCAGTTCCAGCCGTGGCGCCTGCGTCACGGCCAGCCCCCGAGCGCCCACCCAGGCGGGGGCTACACCCCCACCCGCGGCCGGGGACTGTCCTGTGTTCGGAGTAGATCATTCCAGCCCCTCCAGTTTTGAGGGATCGAAGCCCGCAGCAGGAACTAGCTCGACGCCAGCCTTTGACATGCGAACTTCCACACCGGCACTAGTAAGGCTGGCCTTCATGGCATCAACGGCGGAAAAGTCTTTCGTTTCCATCGCCTCCTTGCGAGCAGCCAACAACCTCGCCGTCCAGATATGCAATTCATCGGTGTGCGGGTCGCCAGCCCAAACTTCTTGCCACCATTTGCTTTCCAGTGGCCCCGGAATGCCCAATAGCTTCATTCCTCCGAGCAATGCGGTCAGGTTTCCCTCGCGATAGTATTTATGCAGCACCGCAATAGCGCCCGGTGTGTTCAAATCATCTTTCAATGCTTCAATCACTTCGACGGGCAAGTCCTGGGAGCCGATACGATCTAACGAATGGTACCATCTGTGCAGCGTGTCTTCCGCCTCGGCTCGCTTCTTCTGGGTCCAATCCATCGGCTTCCTATAATGCGTCGACAACATCACGAAGCGTATCACGTCCCCCGGCACATGCTGATCCAGCAAGTCCCGAACGGTAAAAAAGTTGCCCAAAGACTTGGACATCTTCTTGCCCTCGACCTGCAACATCTCGTTGTGCATCCAAAACCGGGCAAACCCGTGACCCGCGCATTTCGACTGCGCGATCTCGTTCTCATGGTGGGGAAACTGCAAGTCGTTGCCTCCGCCGTGAATGTCGAACGTATCACCCAGCAGATCGTACGCCATAGCCGAGCATTCGATATGCCACCCCGGCCGCCCCCGTCCCCAAGGACTGTCCCAACCGGGCAAGTCATCATCCGATGGCTTCCAAAGCACGAAGTCCATCGGGTCCTCCTTGTAGGGCGCGACCTCAACCCGCGCACCTGCGATCATGTCGTCAACGGAGCGACCCGACAGCGCGCCATACTTGTCATACTCACGCACCCGAAACAGCACATGGCCGTCCTTGGCATAGGCAAAGCCTTTGCCGATCAAATCCTCGATCATCGTGACCATCTGTGCGATGTATTGGGTCGCCCGCGGCTCTTGCGAGGGACGCAAAGCCCCCAACGCATCCATGTCCGCGTGATACCAGCCGATGGTCTCGTCCGACCGCTCGGCGACCAGCTCTTCCAGCGTCCCGTCGGCACCCGTTTCTTTCCGGGCCAAGGCCGTGGCGTTGATCTTGTCATCCACGTCCGTGAAGTTCCGCACGTAAGTCACTGCATCTTCGCCATAAACATGGCGCAGCAGCCGGAACAAAACATCAAAGACGAGCACGGGCCGCGCATTGCCCAGATGCGCCCGATCGTAGACCGTGGGGCCGCAGACATACATGCGCACATTATCGGGATCGAGGGGTTCGAACACCTCTTTCCGGCGGGTCGCAGTGTTGTAAAGCTGGATCGTCATGGCATGGTCTCGCAAGGCATGAATGTGGGCGCATGGTTGGCGCGGGCCTAGCAATTCTGATCTGTCATGGAAACAAAGAACCGGCCCGCCGAAGAAATCAGCAGATAATGCAGCAAATGATGCAGGTGTTCCGGGTCATAATCTGTCAGTAGCGCGCACGCCCGACGCCGGTCAACCCTTGTTTCGGGCCGCAGGCCCCGCCACACTCGTGAAATGACGCTCGAATACGCAAACCGCATCTGCAGCGCCCTGCCCGGCGCGTGGTATCACTCCAGCGCCGATGGCGGGCTTGAGGCGTGGAAAGTAGGCGACAAGATGTTCGCCTGCTACGGCCACGCGCTTGACGGGATTTCGGTCAAAACAGCCGACCCCGAAAGCGCCCAGTTCCTGATCGAGATCGGAGCCGCCGAAAAAGCCAAGTATTTCCATCGCTCATGGATCCGCATCCCGTTCGATCACCCAGGCGTGGACGCATTGCAGGACCGCATCCATACCTCCTATGGCATCATCCGCAATAGCCTGCCCAAGAGAGCACAAGCCGAACTCGCCGCATGGCAGGACGACACCTGATCCTCCTTCATCTTGCCAAGTAAACTTCGGGGGTCTGGGGGCTGGCCCCCAGTCAATGTGTTGACATCCCCCGCCCCCTCTGACCCCTTGACGCCAACACATGCCAAGGAGTCAAACATGAACCTCTCCCAACGTATGCAAACGCTGACAGGCGGAGGATCAGATGGTTGGGACGTGTTCATCAAGGCCCGCAAAATGATCGCCGAGGGCACGCCGGTCACGGAGCTGACCATCGGCGAACACGACATTCGCACGGCGGCCCCTATCCTGCTGGACATGCACAAAAGCGCGCTTGGTGGGCACACCGGCTACGCCATGGTCCCGGGCACCGACACATTGCGCGACACAGTAGCAAAACGAACAACGGAACGGACAGGCATCGCCACAACCCGGGACAACGTCCTGATCACCCCGGGCGGGCAATCGGCTCTCTTTGCCGCCCACGCCGCGGCCTGCGATCCCGGCGACACAGCGCTTTATCTTGACCCCTACTACGCCACCTATCCCGGTACGATCCGTGGTGTCTCTGCCATCCCAAAGGCGATCCAGACCCGAGCCGAAGACGCCTTCCAGCCCCGCGCCTCAGACATCGCCGCGCATGCCACAAACGCCAAAAGCCTGCTGATCAACTCCCCCAACAACCCGACAGGCACCGTCTATTCCCGCGCCACGCTCGACGGGATCGCACAGGTGTGCATCGAAAATGACCTGTGGCTGATCTCGGACGAAGTCTATGACACGCAAGTGTGGGAGGGTGAACATATCTCGCCACGCTCCCTGCCCGACATGGCTGAACGCACAATGGTGATTGGCTCCATGTCCAAAAGCCACGCCATGACCGGCTCACGCTGCGGCTGGGTGATCGGACCACAAGAGGTGATTGGGCACCTGATCACCTTCGCCACGCACACGACGTACGGCGTGCCCGGGTTCATTCAGGACGCCTCGGTCTTCGCGCTGGATCAGGGCCCGGACTTCGAAGTTGAGATCGCGGCGCCATTCAAACGCCGTCGCGCCATCGCGCGGCACGTATTGTCAGGCCAGAACACCATTGGCCTGATCCCGGCCCAAGGGGCCATGTATCTGATGCTGGACATCCGGGCGACAGGGATGACGGGGGACGACTTTGCCAACGCCCTTCTGGACGAACACCACATAGCTGTCATGCCCGGCGAAAGCTTTGGACAAGCCGCCGCCGGTCACATTCGGGTCGCCATGACAATCGACGACGCCGACTTTGAACAGGCACTGCGCACGCTCACGACATTTGCCGAAGCGCGCGCAGCCTGAGATCAGAAGCGGATCGAACCGCGTACGGTCAGGGTCGTGGCATCCGCATCTACGCCCGAGCCGTCGATGTCGTCAAAGCTGTGCTCCAAAAGCTCCGCCCCGACGGTGTAACGGTCGTTGATCTGGTAGGCCACGCCGATACCATAAAACTCGCCGGTCTCAGAACCGATCGACGTGTCCAAATCAGCAACACCAGCCGTGAAATACCCCAGCGTGCGACCGAAGTCGTAGCCAGCCTGCAGCTTCAACCGGGCGACACTGTCAACATCCGCAGCCCCGTTCAGGTCAATGTCGGTGAAGTCATAGTCAAGCTCACCACCCAGAACGAACGTGCCGAAGTCATACCGGTACCCGACATGCGCACCGTAAAGAATGTCGTCACCATCCGCATCACCAGATCCATCGACATCGCCATAACCCAACTGCAAACCAGCATAACCACCCGTCCAGTCGCCGCCAAACGTCTGCACCGGCGCGGGAGGTGGGGGTACAGGCGCCACAGGTTCGGGTGCCGGGGGCTCAAGGCTGCCAGCCAGAGCCGGGCTTGCCAGGGCCGTTGCCAACCCAATCGCAAAAATGCGCGTCTTCATAAGTCTGCTCCTTTTTTCGTGGCACAGCGCGATCACGCGCCGCCCCGTACACAACTGGGCATGACGCGGCACAGTTCCAGTCCTGACCCCTCACGGTGCGGTGACTGCGCATGAGACCGCCCAAAACCATGCAAAGTTGCAGCGACAAGCCGCGTGCACGGTGTCGCAAACAGACAAGACAGGCGACGTTTCGCACGTCAGCGTGACGAAGAGTGACATGTTGAAACAAAGGTGACGGAGGAGCCGCACGTCGTGCAGGGCACCTTTAGCAAGATTTCACTGGTGGCACGTACCATCGGGGCCGAACGCGGCAGGGCCGC
Source organism: Tateyamaria sp. LSS28 (assembly GCF_059611725.1). Lineage (NCBI taxonomy): Bacteria > Pseudomonadati > Pseudomonadota > Alphaproteobacteria > Rhodobacterales > Roseobacteraceae > Tateyamaria > Tateyamaria sp. LSS28. Next base: position 379,594 of record NZ_JCAPFI010000003.1, read on the forward strand.
GCGTGGGCGACCTGCATCGTTGTGATCTGACCGCACACGATACTTCGCACACTTACCCATGGACTATGCAAATGAACGATCAATCCCCCTCTCGCTCTGGCGGCCGGGCCGCACGCCGTGCTGCGCGCGCCACCGCCCTCCCCGACCATCTGCGCCCGGTGCGCCCCGGCCTTGAGGGTGGCCGCTACAATCCACTGACCGACGCAGAGGTTCAGCGCATCCACACAGCTGCACTGGACGCTCTCGAAACCATCGGCCTCGCCGATGCCCCACCGTCCGGCGTGGAATACCTGACCAATGCAGGCGCGATCCTGGGCGAAGACGGGCGCATCCGTTTCCCGCGCGCACTTGTTGAAGACACCATTGCAAAGGCCAACAGATCGATCACCCTGTGCAGCCGCGACGGCAAGCACGACCTTGATCTCAGCGGCTCCCGCGTCCACTACGGCACGGCTGGTGCGGCTGTGCATATGGTCGATGTTGATGGACGGAACTACCGCGACAGCACAGTACAGGATCTGCACGACGCGGCGCGCATTTGCGACGTGCTCGACAACATCCACTTCTGTCAGCGGCCAATGATCTGCCGCGACATCCCCGACACGGTCGAGATGGAGTATAACTCGGTCTACGCCTGCGTCTCGGGCACAACCAAACACATCGGTACCAGCTTTTCTGAACCGCATTGCGTGGCGCCCGCGGTCGAGATGTTGCACATGATTGCGGGCGGGGAAGACGCCTGGCGCGCGCGCCCCTTTGTCTCAAACACGAACTGCTTCGTTGTCCCGCCGATGAAATTCGCCTCCGAAAGCTGCCAGGTGATGGAGGAATGCATCAAGGCCGGGCTGCCCGTTCTGCTGCTCTCGGCGGGGATGAGCGGTGCCACCGCGCCATCGACCATTGCGGGCGCCATCGTGCAGGCCGTGGCCGAGTGCCTAGCGGGCCTTGTCTATGTCAACGCCGTCAAACCGGGCGCACCTGCCATCTTCGGCACATGGCCCTTCGGCCTTGATCTGCGCACCGGGGCAATGTCGATCGGCTCAGGCGAGCAAGCCTTGTTGACAGCAGGCTGCGCACAGATGCACAGGTTCTACGATCTGCCCGGCGGCGCTGCTGCCGGTGCGTCGGACAGCAAGCTGCCGGACATGCAGGCGGGATGGGAACAGATGTGTTCCAATGTCATGGCGGGGCTGTCGGGGCTGAACATGGTCTACGAGGCCGCAGGCATGCATGCATCGCTTCTGGGGTTCTGCCACGAAAGCCTGATCCTGGGCGACGACATCATCGGTCAGGCCCTGCGCTGCACACGCGGGATCGAAGTGACGGATGAAACGCTGGCCCTGGACCAGATGGCGCAGGTGTGCATGGAAGGCCCAGGTCACTACCTTGGGACCGAACAGACGCTGTCGCGCATGCAATCAGATTGCGTCTACCCGACATTCGGAGACCGCACCTCACCCAAGGAATGGGCCGAACTGGGCAAGCCGGACCTCTTGGAGAAAGCGGCGGCGCGCAAGGCGGAAATTCTCGCCAGCCGCCCAGCGGCCGCACTCGAACCCGCGCTCGATGCAGATATCCGCGACACATTCAAAATCCACCTGCCAAACGCCTGAACCTGAATAAGTAGGGACCAACCGGTCAGAACGGTCCCTCTTCCCTGTTTCAAAAAAATCCTCCCCGAAGGGCCCGTCGGCCAAGCAGCCGATGCGTGGCAGGCCGAGGGCTCAGGCCTCCACATGCCCGGCAAATGGCGTCGCGCAGCGTCTTTTGGATCACCGCGCGTTGCGTTAACCGCCCAAGGTCCGCCCGTTGGGGGTGTACAGGGGGTGTACGGATGCTGCATGGGGGGTGACACCCTGTCACCAGCCTTCATCTTCATGAAAACAAGGTGAATCCACGGGCGAATCCGCCCCTGCCACACCTAAAACAAAAAAATGAGGCCCGGCCCCTGGGGGGAGACCGGACCTCACACCCCCACCCTTCACCACGCGGACAATGACACGCGGTAAAAGTCGGGTGTACGGGTTAGCCGTCCGTGGGTGGCATAAGGCCGGCTTCTTGGGCTGCGGCGACTTCATCTGCATCCAGCGCGCCATCGGCGTTCAGGTCCATCGCTGTGAAAACATCGGATGTTACGTCGGGAAAGCTTGCTTGCACTTCGTCGATGGTCAGCACGCCATCCCCATTCGTATCAAGATCCGCTGCGCCCTGGGCCACTGCAAAGGCCGGGATAGTGAGCGCTGCTACGAAAGTCAGAGAAGCAATCTTGGTCATTGGTGAACTCCTATCGAGTTTGGTTGTTTGAGGGGCCTGTTTCCGGCGCCCTTGATGTACATGAGCACAAATTTCAGGACTGCACCCCCCTCGAGATCGCCACCCCTGCAACCGCGCAAGCGCCTGCCGATCCGGGCAATTGGCATGCGCGGCGTGCTGCCCAAAAAGAGGGCGCAGCGGGAATCGGCGAAAACCCCCGGGCTATTCAAGCGGTATGAGAAAGCCCAGCTTCGCAGCCATGACTCACCCCATCAGTCCCCGCGGCCTCGTACCAATTATACCCCTGTTGACGCGGCGCGCGCTCAAGCTGGCGGGCAACCGCGCCGAGGCCGAAGACCTCGTACAGGACACGTTGCTCGCCCTGTGCCAACGGCTGCGCGACGGCCACCCGATCGACGACTTGTCCGTCTACGCAATGCGCACACTGTCAAACCGTGCGCGGCGCGGGTTGAGACTGCAGACCACGGACAAGCTGAAGGATGATCACGCGCTGACAGAACCAGATGCCCTGCTGCGACTGGATTGTGCAGACACCCTTGCCGCGATCACAAAGCTGCCCAAACCACAGCGCCAGTTGATGGAACTCGTCGTTGCCGGAGAAACCTCGCCCCGCGCACTTGCAAACAGCACGGACCTGCCTCTTGGCACGGTTATGTCGCGTCTCGCCCGCGCCCGCGCAAAACTGCGGCTTGTCCTGGCCGAGTAAGAACAGAAGCAGTCGCCCCTCCGCAGGGGCGGTGGGTGGGCGAATTTGCGCAGCAAAGAGAGCACCAACCACATCAAAAGAAAAAAGGGGGACCAAAAGGCCCCCCTGTGAGTTTCGCCGTTCAGGCTCAATATGTTAACCGCCCGGTACTTTTCTGCCTGCGGCCTGAACGTCGTTAGGGGCGAGCGCACCCGCCCCGTGTAAAGGTGGGGGGACAAAGTACCGCCCCACCCTATAGCATTGAGAAATCAAGGATTTCTCAATGAGTGAGACAGAGGGAAAGTTCACTTTCCCGGAGTCTCACCCCATTTAACTGCTGGGCGGGGACAATTATCCCTGCCCTTCTTTTCGTCGGGAGCCAGACCGATCCAGCCGGCCCGGCCCCCTCGCGCCCCTTCCCCGGGGTGCGTAACTCTTAGCTGCACCCGGACGTGCCGCCGCAGGTGTTGCACTTCATGCAAGTGCCGTTGCGCACCAGCGTGTAGTTGCCGCATTCGCCACATGCCTCGCCTTCGTAGCCCTGCATCTTGGCCTTGGTGCGGGCGTCCATGGTCGTGGTTGCCGCCGTCACAGTCGTGGTCGACACCGATGCCGCACCGTTCACAGCCACCTCGGGCACCAGCGTCTGCAATGCGACTTCTGCGTCCACCGTGACCCCTTCAGCCATGCCGCCCTGCAGCACCACCAGATCCTGGGGCAAACGCTTGCGCAGATAGCCGGTCGAGCTGATTTGTTTCAGCACTTCCAAGGACTTCGATGCTGCCGTCTCAGACAGTTCCGAAACGTTGGACACGCCCTCTTCCTCGCCCCGACCGATATCGTCGAACGTGGCCCCTTCGGGTTTCACATGCGCCAAATCCGTGCGGTCAAGGTAGGACACAGCCAGTTCACGGAACACGTAGTCAAGGATCGACGTCGCGTTCTTGATGCTGTCATTGCCCTGGACCATACCTGCGGGTTCGAACTTGGTGAAGGTAAAGGCGTCCACGAACTCTTCGAGCGGCACACCGTATTGCAGGCCCACGGACACGGCGATGGCAAAGTTGTTCATCATCGCACGGAAGCCAGCGCCTTCCTTGTGCATGTCGATGAAGATCTCGCCCAGGTTGCCGTCCTCATACTCGCCCGTCCGAAGGTAGACTTTGTGGCCCCCAACGATGGCTTTCTGAGTGTAGCCCTTGCGGCGCTGAGGCATCTTTTCGCGGTGAGATTTCACAATCTCCTTCACGATGATCTTCTCAACGATCTTTTCGGCCAGCACGGCGGCTTTTTCGGCGGGTGCGCCGCTTTCCAGCACCTCTTGGGCCTCTTCGTCATCCTCGACCAACGCAGCCGCCAAAGGCTGCGAGAGTTTGGAGCCATCACGGTAGAGCGCGTTCGCCTTCACACCCAATGACCAAGACAGCTCATAAGCACGCTGGCAGTCTTCGATAGTGGCATCGTTCGGCATGTTAATGGTTTTGGAAATCGCACCTGAGATAAAGCTCTGTGCAGCGGCCATCATCGTGATGTGGCTGTCCACGCTCAGGAAACGCTTGCCCTTCTTGCCGCACGGGTTGGCGCAGTCGAAGATGTGGTAATGCTCTTCCTTGAGGTGCGGAGCGTCTTCCAGCGTCATCGTTCCGCAGACGTGATCGTTCGCAGCGTCGATATCGGCCTTGGAAAAGCCCAGCGACTTCAGCAGGTCAAAGGTTGGGTCGTTCAGCTTTTCGGCCGGAATGCCCAGCACGCCTGTGCAGAACTCTTCGCCGAGCGTCCACTGGTTGAACACGAACCGGATGTCGAAGGCACTTTCCAGCGCCGCATCCACTTTCGCCAGTTCATTGGCACCAAAGCCATGCCCAGTCAGTGTCGTGTGGTTGATCGCAGGCGCATTACCGATGGAGCCATGGCCCACCGCGTAGCTGATGATCTCTTCGATCTGAGCCGAGCCATAGCCGAGGTTTTCGAGCGCCGCAGGTACCGAACGGTTGATGATCTTGAAGTAACCACCACCGGCAAGCTTCTTGAACTTCACCAGGGCAAAGTCAGGCTCAATCCCGGTTGTATCGCAGTCCATGACCAGGCCAATCGTGCCGGTCGGTGCGATCACAGTGGATTGCGCGTTGCGGTAACCGTTCTTCTCGCCCAGTTTCAGCGCTTCGTCCCATGCACCCATGGCGACGTCGATCAGACGTGGATCTGGGCAGTTGGCGTGGTCCAGAGCGACCGGTCTGACCGCCAGTTTTTCGTAGCCTTCGGTCGCCCCGTAGGCCGCGTTGCGGTGGTTCCGCATGACGCGCAGCATGTGATCCGCGTTCTTCTTGTAGCCAGGGAACGGGCCAAGCTCACCCGCCATCTCGGCAGATGTGGCATAGGACACGCCGGTCATAATGGCAGTCAGGGCACCACAAAGCGCGCGGCCTTCGTCGCTGTCATAGCCGTGGCCCATGTTCATCAGCAGGCCGCCGATGTTTGCATAGCCAAGACCCAAGGTACGGAAGTCATATGAGCGCTGTGCAATCTCTTTCGAAGGGAACTGCGCCATCATCACGCTGATTTCCAGTGTCACAGTCCAAAGGCGGGAGGCATGCATGTAGTCCTCGACCTGAAACTGCCCGTCCTTGAGGAAGGTCAGCAGGTTCATCGACGCGAGGTTACATGCAGTGTCGTCGAGGAACATGTATTCCGAACACGGGTTCGAGCCACGGATTTGCCCGTCTTCGGGGCATGTGTGCCAGTCGTTGACAGTGTCGTGGTACTGGATGCCTGGATCGGCACAGGCCCATGCGGCATGGCCCACTTGTTCCCACAATTCGCGTGCCTTTACCGTCTTGGTGACCGATCCATCGACACGGCTGATCAATTCCCAATCAGCGTCCTTTTCGACCGCAGTGAGGAAGGCGTTGGTCACGCGGATCGAGTTGTTCGAGTTTTGGCCCGAGACTGAGCTATACGCTTCAGAATCCCAGTCGGTATCGTAGGTCGGGAACTCGATGGACGTGTGCCCCTGACGAGCGTAGTCCAACACGCGCTTGATGTACGTTTCGGGGATCGCAACCCTCTTGGCCGCTTTCACTGCATCCTTCAACGCGTTATTTTTCTTGGGATCGTAAGCGTCCGCTTCCGCACCATCCCATGTACCAATGGCTTCAAAGATGCCGTTCAGCTTTTCCTCGTGCATCTTGGAGCCTGCGACGATGGACGCCACTTTCTGCTCTTCGATGACCTTCCAGTTAATGAAGTCCTGAATGTCAGGGTGATCCGCATCGACGATCACCATCTTGGCCGCGCGGCGTGTTGTGCCGCCCGACTTGATAGCGCCCGCGGCCCGATCGCCGATTTTCAGGAAGCCCATCAGACCCGACGACTTGCCGCCACCCGACAAGCTCTCGCCTGCGGCGCGGAGGCTGGAGAAGTTGGTGCCGGTGCCTGAACCGTATTTGAACAGGCGCGCCTCGCGGACCCAAAGGTCCATGATACCGCCATCATTCACCAGATCGTCGGCGACGGACTGAATGAAGCAAGCATGCGGCTGCGGATGTTCATAGGAAGACTTGGATTTGGTCAGCTTGCCGGTCTTGTAGTCGACATAGTGGTGTCCTTGCGCGGGACCATCAATGCCATACGCCCAATGCAGGCCGGTGTTGAACCACTGGGGAGAGTTCGGTGCAGCGCGTTGCGTCGCCAGCATGTGACGCATTTCATCGTAATAGGCGCGCGCATCTTCTTCGGTCGAGAAGTAGCCACCCTTCCAACCCCAATAGGCCCAGGCGCCTGCCAGACGGTCAAATACTTGCTTGGAGGACGTTTCACCGCCCATTTCGGCCCCATCAGCCGCTTCGGACCGCCAAAGGAACTCGGGAACGTCCTTTTCTTCGACCTTCTGCAGTTTGGAAGGCACGCCAGCCTTGCGGAAATACTTCTGCGCGATGACGTCGCTGGCAACCTGGCTCCAGCTGCCCGGCACTTCCACCTCGTCCAAGCGGAACACGACGGTTCCATCAGGATTGCGGATCTCGGACGCGGTCGTCACGAAATCAAGAGCCGCATATGCGTCCTGACCGGCTTTGGTGAACTGTCTTTCAATCTTCATCGCGCTGCCTCATTCCCAGCTGGTGTTCCGAAAGGTGCGCCTGACGTTGCAGGGCCCCATTGTTAATGCCGGCACAAATTCACTGAACCACCCGCCAGACCCGGATACGTGTCTGCGAAATCCCCTAGTATGGCGGTGTCCCCTATCCCTCGTGCCCGGCGCTTCACCTATAGCGTTGACCACTAAATGTTGTGGTGAACCACCCGGCCCACACAAACTGACGTATAGGGAGGGTTCACGTCAACGACATTTTAAAAGTTTTTTGACATCTTTTTCCTTGACCGTTGAGGCCAACTTTGTACGGCGGCGTCACATGCGATTCACTTCGTTAACACCTCGGTGTTTCGGCGAAATTTCGTCCACGGCATGCAGCCGAAAAACCCAAACCAATCTCACTACTTAATCCAGGCTGTGGATGCTTCACGTGAACTTATCCACAGTTAACGCGCGTCCAATCAGAAAGGTTTTGCCGCGCTGCGGAAAATATGATGAGGTCTGCATATCCCTGAGCAAAGGCACCCAAATGCGACCCCTTATAGTCTGTTTCGCGGTCGCGCTGAGCGCCTGCGCACCACAATATGTAGAAACTGTAGTAACGGACGAACAAGATCTGCCTGTGCGTCGCGCAACATTTGCCGCGAATCCCGCTCCACTGGATGACGCATTCCGCTCATCATGCGACGCACCTGGGGATGAGCTGCTTGTTGTATCCCGCTCTGTTGTACAATGCCGCATTCTACCGCCGCCCGACGTGGCCGCGTTTCTTGTGCTGCAATACGATGGCGCGCTCGAAGCGCCGACGCTGGTGGTCCAAAAAGAGACAGACAAAGACAACGGGGACTTCGTTGTCGAATTGTCTTATTTTGCAGAGGTCGTGCAAAAATCAGGCAACCCGAGACGTATCTACATCAAGCAACGCGCACTGGATCAATTGATGGATCAGTTGCTGGTCGCAACAGGCGGAATTGCATCTAACTAGGTGAAATGGTCGGAGCGAGAGGATTCGAACCTCCGACCCCCTGTACCCAAAACAGGTGCGCTACCAGGCTGCGCCACGCTCCGACCGTGGCGCTGTCTTAGACGGGGCAAACGCAATTGAAAAGCCCAAAGCGTGCAATCAACAGGGCCAAACTGCGATATCTTGATCAAAGCTGGGGTGTCGCATCTGCGCCCCTTCCTGAATCCCCATCATGCGCGCAAGGCCTCCGTTGATTTCGAGGACATGAGTAAGGCCATCCCCCCCGGGAATGGGCGTCTCATCCAGCGGGATCGCCTCGTGATGTATCTTGGTTACCGTTCCAGTCGGATCCACGAATAACAGATCAAGCGAGATCAGAGTGTTTCGCATCCAGAACGACAGCGGTTGCGGGCGGGGATAGATAAATAGCATCCCCTCGCTTGTTGGCATTGACGGTCTGTTCATCAGTCCAATGGCGCGCTCACGATTGGTATCTGCAATCTCGACGTTAAAGCGCGCCGAACCAAAATCACCACGCAGCCAAACAGTCGCATCATTGCACTTTGCTGCAACAACCTGCGCACATAGACAAAAAATCAGTGCTGCAAATGCCCGATGCAACGAGCCGCGCATGATCAATCGCCCTTCTTGGTGAGCGCCGCTTCCCACGCCAACACTTCGGCCGCCATGTGACCGCGCTTTCCATCAATCACGCGCAACGCAAGCGCTTCGCCCGGCTGGAGGTCAGACAAACCGGAGCGGCGCAATACTTCGACGTGCAGGAACACGTCGTCTGCACTGCCGAACACATTGGCAAATCCAAACCCCTTACCCTTGTCGAACCACTTGACGCGACCCGGTTGCAACGGCGCATCTGTCACATCGTGCTGATCCATCTCAGCAAGATCGGTAAGGGAGGACGAATCCGTATGGTCTGGTGGTTTTATCGATATGACCTCGACAGCCTGCACGCCACGCTCCGTATGTTGGATACGCACGTTTACCTCGGCGCCATCCGCCACCGAAGACTGACCAAAGTTTCGCAACACATTTACATGCAGCAAAATGTCCGGACCACCTGAATTGGCCACGATAAAACCGAATCCCTTAACGGGATCGAACCACTTCACGGTCCCAGTGACCACATCCGTATCTTGAGTGTGTTGTGACACGACTTGTCTTTCTATGAGTGCATTATGCCGCATACCAAGACTTGCGCCATTTTCACCTCATAATTCAAGCATGAAATACTGTTTATAATTCAGTTATTTACATTTCACGCTACGTGAAATTCATGGGCTGAGCCGTGTCACTTGCCACGCAGAACCAAGTTTTTCACGCCTCCAGCAGAAGCGATCATGCAATCGAAATGCGCCGTCAGCCCAAAATTCGATCTCAACCGGTGTGATCCTGTAGCCGCCCCAAAACGGTGGACGGGATGGATTGGTGCCCTGTTGCGCTGTGACCTTGGCGACCGTAGCCATCAGTGCGGCACGACTGTCCAGCGGCGCACTTTGGTCTGACGCCCATGCCCCAAGGCGTGATTTCAATGAACGGGATGCATAGTAGGCGTCAGCCTTCGCTCCCTCCTCTTTCTCGACAATACCGCGCACCCGCACTTGCCGCCGCAGCGACTTCCAATGCATCACAAAGGCGGCCTTGCCCGCCTGGTCCAGTTCTGCCGCCTTCGCGCTGGTGTAATTCGTATAGAAGACAAAGGCGTCATCCTCGACATCCTTCAACAACACCATGCGGACATTGGGCAAGCCCTCAGCGTCCACGGTGCTGAGCGCGATGGCATTCGGATCGTTCAGCTCCGCCTCTTCTGCCTCAGCCATCCATGCACGAACAATATCAAAAGGGTTCTCGCCAGCGAATTTGCCCGCTCGGTCTGCCATATCTGTCTCCTGTCGTGTTTTGAAACAGCTAGCCCTGCACGCAACCAGGTTCAACTGCCGCACCCTCTCTTGATGCGTGTTGGGCAATGGCATAAAGCTGGCCGCCAGACACAAAGCCGAAAACGAGGGACGGGATGGGTAGCGACATGGCGAGCGATCTGATGACAGGCAAGCGAGGTCTGATCATGGGTCTCGCCAATGATAAATCCATCGCATGGGGTATTGCACGGACTCTCAGCGAGGCTGGGGCCGAACTTGCGTTTTCTTATCAAGGTGATGCGCTCAAGAAGCGCGTCGATCCGCTGGCCGCTCAACTGGGCAGCGACATCGTGCTTCCTTGCGACGTGGGCGATGAGGCATCGATTGATGCCCTATTCGAAGCACTGAAAGAGCGTTGGGGCAAACTGGACTTTATCGTCCACGCCATCGGCTTCTCGGACAAGAATGAGTTGCGCGGCCGTTATGTTGACACAAGCCGCGGCAATTTCACGCTGACGATGGATATCTCAGTCTATTCATTCACCGCGGTAATGCAGCGGGCCGAAAAGATGATGACAGATGGGGGCAGCGCCCTGACCCTCACATACTACGGCGCTGAACAGGTGATGCCGCACTATAACGTCATGGGTGTCGCCAAGGCTGCACTTGAGGCGTCGGTCAAATATCTGGCCGAGGATCTGGGCAAGGACAACATTCGCGTCAATGCGATCAGCGCTGGACCGATCAAGACCCTTGCAGCCTCGGGCATCGGCGACTTCCGCTACATCATGAAGTGGAACGAGTACAACTCGCCCCTGCGGCGCAATGTGACCATCGATGATGTTGGCAAATCGGCGCTGTTCCTGCTCAGCGATCTGGGGTCTGGCACGACCGGCGAAAATCTTCACGTCGACGCGGGCTACCACGTGGTCGGCATGAAGGCGGTCGACGCGCCTGACATCGAAAAAGGGTAACGGATGAGCCTGACACTGGCAGAGCTTGTTGCCTTCAATACCATCCTGCTGGCTGCCTTGCTTTCACCCGGAGCAGCCATGTTGTTCATTACCAAGGCAACCGTGACAGGTGGCCGAGCCGCCGGGATTGCCACCGGCATTGGTCTTGGCACCGCGGCCGCGATGTGGACCCTCGCGGCATTGCTTGGACTTGAGGCTGTGTTCACGTTCTTTCCATGGACTTACACCGCGCTCAAGATCGGAGGGGCGCTGTACCTGATCTGGATTGCCATCCAAACGTGGCGACATTCGCGCGACCCGCTTGGGGATGCACCGAAACCGCGCGGACAAGCGATCTTGTCCGGAATACTTTTGAATTTGGGCAACCCGAAATCGATGTTGTTTGCGGCGGCTGTGATCGTCGTTGTCTTTCCCAAAGGCCTCGCGGCGGCTGATATCGTGGCGATCGTCCTGAACCACTGGCTGCTTGAACTGGCGTTTTATACTCTTCTCGCCCTTGCTCTGAGCACGCCGCACATTCGACGCGGCTATGTCAGCCTCAAACCTGTTTTCGACCGCATCGCGGCTACACTGCTTGGCGCGCTTGGCCTGCGCCTGATCCTGGAGAAATAACCAATGGCAGACCGCCTCCCCCATGAAAAAGGGTTCCACATCAGCTGGGATCAAATCCACCGCGACAGCCGGGCGCTCGCCTGGCGTCTTGATGGACAAGGACCAGACAATGGTGCCTGGCGGGCCGTGGTTGCGATCACGCGGGGTGGCATGGCACCAGCGATGATCGTCAGTCGCGAGTTGGACATCCGCACTGTGGATACGATCAGCGTCAAATCCTACCATCACCAAAGTCAGGGAGAGGTTGAAGTGCTGAAGGCACCTGACGCAGACCTGATGGGGGATGGCACAGGCATCCTTGTCATTGACGATCTGGTCGACTCAGGCCGCACCCTCGAAGTGGTGCGCGATCACTACCCAAAGGCGCATTTTGCCACTGTCTATGCCAAGCCCAAAGGCGAGCCGATGGTTGATACGTTCATCACCGGCGTCAGCCAGGACACCTGGATCTTCTTTCCCTGGGACATGGCGCTGCAATATGTCGAACCCTATCGCGGCACTGATTAATCCTCTTCATCTTGCCAGATAACTACCGCCGGAGACTCCGGTGCTTTCAAAACGAGCGACCTCATGACCCTGACGCGCACCGCATCCACATTCGCTCCTCCGGTGATGGAGGCGCGGCGCTGGATTGAAGGCGTCAATTTCCCTGAAAACCGTCCGCTGATCAACGTGAGCCAGGCCGCTCCGGTCGATCCTCCACCGGATGCCCTGCGCCAAGCCATGGCCGATGCGGCTCTCACCAAGGACGACGCGCATCTCTACGGTCCGGTTCTAGGCATGACGGCCCTGCGCGCCGGATTGTCTGACCAGATCATCCGGCACTATGACGCGCGCACGACGACAGAAAACATCGCCATCACCTCCGGCTGCAATCAAGCCTTCGCCGCGACAATCGCAACGCTGTGCGAGGAAGGGAATGAAGTTATCCTGCCAACCCCATGGTATTTCAATCACAAAATGTGGTTGGACATGAGCGGGGTTGCCTCCGTGCCGCTGCCTGTCGGGAACGGTATGTTGCCGGATGTCGCCGCAGCAGAGGCTTTGATCACAGACCGGACACGCGCCATCGCACTGGTCACGCCGAACAATCCGGCAGGTGTCGAATACCCCGACAACCTCATGCTGGATTTCTTCGAATTGGCAAAGGCGCGCGGCATTGCCCTAATCGTCGACGAAACCTATCGCGACTTTGACAGCCGCAGCGGCGCGCCCCATACCCTTTTCCAGCAGGATGGCTGGGATGAGACGTTCATCCATCTCTATTCGTTCTCCAAGACATACCGATTGACCGGTCACCGGGTCGGCGCATTGGTCGCGTCCCCTGCGCGTTTGGCCGAGGCCGAGAAGTTCCTTGATACGGTCGCCATCTGTCCCGGCCAGATCGGGCAATACGCTGCCCTTTGGGGGCTTGAGAACCTTGGCAATTGGGTCGCCGGAGAACGGAACGAAATCCTTGTTCGTCGCAAGGCCATTACCGATGGGTTTCCTGTGTTGGCGGACAAAGGTTGGGAGCTTATGGGGTTGGGCGCCTATTTCGCCTACATGAAGCACCCGTTCGATATGTCGTCGGCCGAGCTTGCCCCGAAATTGGTGCAGGAGGCGGGCATCCTATGCTTGCCCGGTACAATGTTCTGGCCCGACGATGCCGTCGAGGGACGCCAACAATTGCGCATTGCATTCGCCAATCTCGACGCCAGCGGCATAAATGACCTGTACACAAGGCTGTCAGCCCTGACCCTTTGAATCCCACGCGCTCTTGCCCGTCTCAGGCAGTGCCGTTAGACATCCTCAACCGCAACGACACCCGTTAGAAGGCGCACATGGCCAAGAGCAAAACATCCATCTCGAAAATCGCCGTTTGGATCCTTCTGGGCCTTTTATTCGTCGGTCTCAGCCTCGGCTTCGGCCTTGATGGTCTGGGCGGTACGATCCGCACCGTGGGCAAGGTCGGCGACAGGCACATCGATGTGCAAACCTACGCCAATACGCTGCAGCGCGAAATGCAGGCGGTTGGGCAACAGACGGGCAGCCCACTGACCTTTGCCCGTGCACAAGCCATTGGACTGGACCAGGCCGTTCTGGCCCGTCTGGTCCGCGCCCGTGCGCTGGACCACGAAGCAGGTGAAATGGGCCTGAGCGTGGGTGACGAAACGATCCGAGATGAAATCCTGAACATTCCAGCGTTCCGTGGCCTTGATGGTTCGTTTGACCGCGACGCCTATCGCTTCACCTTGGATCAGCAAGGCACCAGCGAGTCGGAGTTCGAAAATCAACTGCGCGAGGAAGTGTCCCGCTCAATCCTGCAAGGTGCCATCGTTTCGGGTGTCAGCATGCCTGAAACATATGCCCGCACGCTGGTGTCCTTCCTTGGTGAAACCCGCGACTTCACATGGGTGCGTCTGGGTCAGGCCGACCTTGAAACGGCACTGCCCGCACCCTCGGACGAGGTGTTGCGCGCGTATTACGACGACAACCTTGACGACTACGAACTGCCCGAAACTAAGCGCATCACCTATGCAGCACTGCTGCCCGACATGATCCTGGACTCCATGGAGGTTGAGGAAAGCACGCTGCGCGCCGAATACGACGCGCGGGCGGATCAATACAACCAGCCCGAGCGGCGCCTCGTTGAACGTCTCGTCTATCTTGATGCAGATGCAGCTGAACGCGCGGCGGCGCAGCTCGAGGTGGACGGCACCACGTTCGAAGCACTGGTGACGGAACGCGGGTTGGAATTGGCTGATGTCGACATGGGCGACGTGAACCGGCTTCAACTGGACGCAGCGGGTGAAGCTGTTTTCAATGCCGAGGTCGGAGATGTCGTTGGACCCCTTCCGTCATCGCTTGGCCCGGCGCTGTTCCGTGTGAACGGGGTCCTGCCTGCTCAGACCACCAGCTTTGAGGATGCCGAGCCGCAACTGCGCCAGGAACTGGCGCTGGACGCCGCACGCCGGCAGGTCGCCGTTCTGGCCGAAGAGTTCGACAATCTGTTGGCCGGAGGTGCCACGCTCGAAGAATTGGATGCGGAAACCGACATGCAGCTGGGCACCATCGATTGGTTCTCGGTCATGGGCGACGGAATTGCAGCCTATGATGGCTTCCGCGACGCCGCAGTCGAACTGACCCAAGACGACTTTCCAGAAATCGTCCAACTGGACGATGGCGGTATCGTCGCCATGCGGATGGACGACCTACTGCCGCCACGCCCCGCCCCGTTTGAAGAAGCGAAGCTGAACGTGCAGGGCAACTGGGAAGCTGAGCAGACCGAAAACAGGCTGACCGAAACGGCCGAAGCGCTGCTGCCTGCACTGGAAGCAGGCGAAAGCTTTGCCAGCCAATCCTTGGACTCCATCGTTGAAACCGATCTGGATCGCAGCGCGTTTGTGCAGGGCACGCCGCCCGCGTTCATGCCCGCAGTGTTCGAGATGGAGCCCGGCGACGTTCGCATCATCCCCGGCTATGGCGCGGTGCTGGTTGTTCGCCTCGACGCAATCAACGAAACCACTGACACACCGGAAGTGCAGGCGGAAACCGAAGCGCTCAGCGCCGAGATGGGCCAGCTCCTCGCCGGTGAAATCTTCAACATCTTTGGTGAAGACGTTGTGCTGCGCGCGGGAACGCAAATCAACCAGCAGGCACTGGACGCCGTGCACGTGAACTTCCCCTGATGGCACTGGTTCCCGATTTCGACAGCTTTGCCGCAGCCTATGCGGAGGGCCAGAACCAAGTGGTTTACACCCGGCTGGCGGCAGATCTGGACACACCTGTGTCTCTCATGCTGAAGCTAACGGGTGCTCAGAAAGATGCCTTTGTACTTGAGTCCGTCACCGGCGGTGAGGTGCGCGGGCGATATTCGATCATCGGGATGAAACCGGACCTGATCTGGCGCTGCGATGGCGAGGCATCCGCTATAAACCGGATGGCACGCTACGACACTGACGCCTTTGAACCACTCGATGGCAATCCGCTTGATGCACTGCGCGCCCTTATCGAAGAAAGCCGCATCGATCTGCCCGACGATCTGCCTCAGGCCGCGGCTGGTCTGTTTGGCTACCTGGGCTACGACATGATCCGGCTGGTTGAACGTCTGCCCGATGTGAACCCCGATCCGCTGGGATTGCCCGACGCACTGATGCTGCGCCCATCCGTCGTCGCCGTGCTGGATGGCGTCAAAGGCGAGGTAACCGTCGTGTCCCCCGCATGGGTCAGTGACGGCCAATCGGCCCGCGCTGCCTATGCACAGGCGGCGGAACGGGTGATGGACGCGGTCCGCGATCTTGAACGCGCAATGCCGGTCGAAACCCGTGATCTGGGGGACGCAAGCCCGCAAGCCGAACCGGTATCGAATTTCACCAAGGACGGCTACAAGGCCGCAGTGGAAAAGGCGCGCGACTACATCAAGGCGGGCGACATCTTCCAGGTCGTACCGGCGCAGCGCTGGACGCAAGAGTTCCGGGAGCCTCCCTTCGCACTCTACCGGTCGCTGCGGCGCACGAACCCGTCGCCCTTCATGTTTTACTTCAACTTCGGTGGGTTTCAGGTCGTCGGCGCAAGCCCCGAAATCCTAGTCCGTGTGTTCGGCAACGAGGTCACGATCCGCCCGATTGCAGGCACCCGTCCCCGCGGGGACACACCTGAAAAGGACAAGGAACTGGAAGCCGATCTGCTTGCCGACAAGAAAGAGCTGGCAGAGCACCTCATGCTACTGGACCTCGGCCGCAACGACGTGGGCCGCGTGGCCAAGATTGGCACCGTGCGCCCCACCGAGGAATTCATCGTCGAACGCTACAGCCACGTGATGCACATCGTGTCGAACGTCGTGGGCGAACTGGCCCAGGGCAAAGACGCGCTTGATGCGTTCTTTGCCGGGATGCCTGCTGGCACCGTGTCTGGCGCGCCCAAGGTGCGGGCGATGGAGATCATTGACGAGCTGGAACCGGAAAAGCGCGGGGTTTATGGCGGCGGTGTCGGCTATTTCAGTGCGGGCGGCGACATGGATATGTGCATCGCCTTGCGCACGGCCGTTGTTCAGGACCAGAAGCTCTACATCCAAGCTGGCGGCGGCGTTGTCTATGACAGCGATCCCGAGGCCGAATTCATGGAAACAGTGCACAAGTCTGGTGCCATTCGGCGGGCGGCTGCGGACGCCGCGCGCTTTGGCGGCGGCAATCAGTGACGCACAGACTCGCGTGGCAATGGGTCAGAGCTGATGCCGCGTGACGCGTTCGAGCTGGGCGGCACAAGTGTTGCAGCAGGCAGCCGCGCATCGGTAGCCCTGCCCGTTTCGGATTTGCCGGATCACACGCCGGTTTCCCTTCGGGTCGAGGTTTTGCACGGCAAACGCCCAGGCCCAACCATGTTCGTCAGCGCCGCTGTACATGGGGATGAGGTGATCGGGGTAGAAATTGTACGCCGTCTGCTCCGCACATCGCAGCTCGACAAATTGCAGGGGACTCTGCTGGTTGTTCCGATCGTAAATGCATTCGGCTTTCTGGCGCGATCCCGCTATCTGCCAGACCGCCGCGACCTGAACCGTTGTTTTCCCGGCAGTGCGAGCGGATCCCTTGGATCGCGCTTGGCCCACATCTTTCTGAATGATGTGGTTCTGCGCTGCGATTTCGGCATCGACCTGCATTCAGCAGCCGTTCATCGCACCAATCTGCCGCAAATCCGCATCACGCCTGGCGACCCGATCACCGCGAAAATGGCGCGCAGCTTTGGTGCGCCTGTCATTCTGACGTCGTCCCTGCGCCAGAGGTCATTGCGTGGCGAGGCGGCCGAGCGCGGGACACCCGTCTTGCTTTATGAAGCAGGTGAAGGCCTGCGCTTTGATGAGTTTTCTGTGCGCGTAGGTGTTGCGGGCATCCTCCGCGTCATGCGCGACCAGGACATGTTGGCCGCCAAGGGCATTGCACACCCACGGACACCATCTTTGGCCTGCAATGGCTCTACGTGGTTGCGCGCGCCCTCCGGTGGTCTGCTGCGCACCTTCCGGGCCGAGGGCGACGTGGTGGAGGAAAACGAGGTTCTGGCGGCCATTTCTGACCCAGCAGGGTCAACGGAAACCGAACTCATTGCCCCGTCGTCCGGTATACTCATCGGGCGCGCCGTTCTGCCCGTCGTGAACGAGGGAGACGCCGTGTTTCATCTGGCCGAGATCAGCCCCACGGCAGACGAAGACACGGTCGGAGCGATGACGGCCCAATTGGAAACCGACCCACTCTTTGACGAGGATGAGATTATCTGAGCGCTATTGCGGTTGTTCGGCAAGCAACTGCAGGACAGATGACACTGGCGCAAGCGCCACACGCTCTGCCCTGTCTTGCAAGCCCCACAACAACAGGGCCGAGATTGTGTCCGGCCGCACCCGCCCCACCATGATCACACCGCCTTCTTGCCCCGCGCGGAACGCCGCTTGATCCAAAAAGCGCCGGATGACCGTGGGTGTCTGACCCGCGCTGTCGAAGTCGCGGAACACGAGGCCTGTCGGCACACCGTCGCGCGCGGCCAGCTTTTGCGCCGTATTCAACCCTTTGGATTGCAGGATCAATCCGTGACCGGATGCCAAAACAGCCGCAGCCACCTGGTCAGACGCGTCGCGTGTTTCTTGCAGACCTGTGCCTGTCCCTTCCATCACTGCAACAGCTTCCGGCACGGCATCTATGGCCGCCGAAAGCGTCACCTCGGTATCAGAGGCCGTTGCACCCGCAGGCAGATCCAAAAGCGCCGCAACCTCGAACCCCTGTCCGCGGTACTCGGCGGCCCGCTCCGCTGCATCGGGCAGCGACGCCTTCACCGCGAATGTCAGCGGATAGGGAAAACTCTGCAAAGCAGCGAGGCCAACGCTGCCGCCAGTCAGATCTGCGCCCTCATCAATCAAGACAATGGACATCAAGGGCTTGTCTTCAGGGTTCTCGAAAGGCGCAGCATAAATCTGGATCGGAGGCCCATCTGCCGCTGCACCATTTGCCACCTCGTCCGTCTCTGCAAGCGGCTCCTCCGCACTGGGAGCGCGATCGACCAGGGACGTGGCAGGGCGCCCAATCGTGGGTCGTGCAATATCAGTCTCTGGATCCAGCGCCGAGGGAAGTGCGGCAGACCGTTCAGGTGCTGTTTCTGGATCAGCTGGTGTATCGACCCGCTCGGGAACGTCCGGAGCCGGGGCAGCATCTGGCGCATCGGGCGCCGCAGCTTCGGCGGTTGGCGCGTCCGTGCCGTCAGGCGTTGTTGGCGCGTCTTCAGCGAATGCGCTTGGCGCATCCGGAACCTGCGGTGCAGGCGGTTGCGCGGGGTCTGTCGAAATGGACAATTCCGTCTCACCCACAGGCGCTTGTGGCGCTTCGCCCTGTGGGCTGGGCTGCACCGGTGCATCCGTGTCGATTGCGACAGTTGCACCTTCACCAACCTCGGCAGGATCAGCCAGCCCTTCTGCCTGACCGGTCTGTGGTACAGATGGTGTATCGGCACCCGCCGCTTCTGCGGCAGTCAGGTCATCGGCCTCCGGACTGTCGATTTGTGGCGCGTCACCATCCATGACCAGATCGGCATCGCCACGGGTCTGCGGCGTCTCGCCTGTGCCTTCCTGAGGTGCGTCAACACCCTGCGGTGCGCGCACGACTGCATCTGGCGCCGTCGGGCCGTCACTGGCAATAGACAAGGCCGCCGCGCCTGCAACGCTCACCACGCCACCCCAAAAAATGCCGCTCAGAAAACCCCGTGCCATATCTGACCTCTTTGCCTGTCCCGCTGTGACCTCGCTTTGCGATGTGCCACAGCCTGCTCTTCGTGCCTGTTCGAACACCCCCCGCCTCTTGACGCTGGCGGGCAAGCCTGAACATGTATGGCGCAACTATACCGGCCAACGCCCGCCCTTGGAACATCGAATACGCCCATGCTTCTGCTGATCGACAATTACGACAGTTTTACCTACAACCTCGTCCATTATTTGGGATCGTTGGGGGCGGATGTTCATGTCTACCGCAATGACGCCCTGAATGTGCAAGAAGCGATGGCACTCAAGCCCGAAGGCATCCTTCTGTCACCTGGTCCCGCGACGCCGGATCAGGCCGGTATCTGTCTTGCACTCACCGCAGCCGCTGCTGAAACACGCACCCCCCTTATGGGTGTATGCCTTGGTCACCAGACCATCGGGCAAGCCTTTGGCGGCAAGGTCGTGCGCGCGGACGAGATCGTTCATGGCAAGATGGGCACCATGCACCATGACAATCGCTCGGTGTTCAAAGGGTTGCCCAGCCCGTTCGAAGCAACCCGTTACCATTCGCTGATCGTCGACCGGGACAGCCTGCCGGATGAGCTGGAAATCACCGGCGCGCTCGAAGACGGCACGATCATGGGCCTTGCCCACAAGGAATTGCCGATCCACGGCGTGCAATTCCATCCGGAATCGATCCGCTCGGAACATGGGCACGCCATGCTCCAGAACTTCCTGGATCTGATGCCGGTGGCCGCATGAGTGACGCACTAAAACCGCTCATTGATGCAGCGGCAAACGGTCCCCTGACACGCGATCAGGCCGAAGCAGCTTTCCAGATTCTCTTTGACGGCGAAGCAACGCCCAGCCAAATTGGCGGATTGCTGATGGCCCTGCGTACACGTGGCGAAACGGTCGACGAATACGCCGCCGCCGCCGCCGTGATGCGCGCCAAGTGCAACCCGGTCAAAGCGCCTGAGGGCGCTATGGACATCGTTGGCACAGGTGGGGACGGCAAGGGCACGCTGAATATCTCGACAGCCACCGCATTCGTCGTGGCAGGCGCAGGCGTGACGGTCGCCAAACACGGCAACCGCAACCTCAGTTCGAAGTCCGGGGCGGCGGATGCGCTGACCCAGATGGGAATCAACGTGATGGTCGGCCCCGATGTGGTCGAAAAAGCCATCAAGGGTGCTGGCATTGGCTTTATGATGGCCCCCATGCATCACCCCGCCATCGCCCATGTGATGCCGACGAGAGCAGAACTTGGCACGCGCACAATCTTCAATATCCTCGGCCCGCTTACAAATCCCGCGGGTGTCAAACGGCAACTGACCGGCGCATTTTCGCGCGACCTGATCCGCCCCATGGCCGAAACACTCGGTCAGCTTGGTTCCGAAGCTGCATGGCTGGTGCACGGTTCGGATGGCACGGATGAACTGACGATCACAGGCGTGTCCTGGGTGTCCGGCCTGTCCGATGGCACAGTCACTGATTTTGAAGTGCACCCAGAAGAAGCTGGCCTGCCCACCCATCCGTTCGAGGCGATCGTTGGCGGCACACCCGAAGAGAATGCCAAATCGTTCTCGGCCCTGCTGGACGGCGCACCCGGCGCCTATCGTGATGCCGTACTTCTGAATTCCGCAGCCGCACTCAAAGTTGCCGGCACAGTCACGGACTTGAAGGAAGGGGCCGCACGCGCCGCGGAAAGCATCGACAGCGGCGCCGCACGCGACAAGATCAATATGGTCGCAAAGATCACGCAAGCGGGTTGATGCTCATTCACCCAGCCAGATAAACTCCGGAGAGCACGAGAGACTGCCCCTCGCCCCCACCGTCAGACAAAAAGCGCGCCAGATGACCGATACGATCCTCGACAAAATCAAAGCCTACAAACTTGAGGAAGTGGCGGCCGACAAGGCGTCCAAACCGCTCGAAGCCGTGGAAGCGGAAGCGCGCGAGGCATCCCCTGTACGTCCGTTTGCGAAGGCCCTGCAGGTTGCGAACAGGGAAGCCTATGGCTTGATTGCCGAGATCAAGAAAGCCAGCCCATCCAAAGGGTTGATCAGGGCGGATTTTGATCCGGCGGAGCTCGCGAAAGCCTACGAAGACGGCGGCGCCACATGCCTATCGGTCCTGACGGATACCCCAAGTTTTCAGGGCGCCAAAGAGTTCCTGACACAAGCCCGCAACGCCTGCGCCCTGCCCGCTTTGCGCAAGGATTTCATGTACGACACCTATCAGGTGGCCGAAGCGCGCGCACTTGGGGCCGATTGCATCCTGATCATCATGGCGTCAGTCAGTGATGCACAGGCCCACGAGCTGGAAGAAGCGGCGATGGAATGGGGCATGGACGTGCTGCTGGAAGTGCACGACGCGGAAGAGCTTGAGCGCGCTGCGGCTCTGAAAAGCCCGCTCATGGGCATCAACAACCGCAACCTCAAGACATTTGAGGTGTCTCTGGACACCACCCGCACCCTGTCGAAACAGGTGCCGGCAGATCGAACCATCGTTGCCGAAAGCGGGCTAAACACACCGGCCGACCTTGCTGATCTTGCCATGTACGGCGCCCGAACCTTCCTGATTGGGGAAAGCCTGATGCGGCAGGACGACGTGGCCGCTGCCACGCGAACCTTGCTCGCCAACCCGCTCACCGCCGGAGGGGGGATGTAATGGCACTTACGCATTTCGACGATCAGGGTGCGGCCCACATGGTCGATGTGTCTAACAAGGATGTCACTGACCGCATCGCCGTGGCTGAAACATGGGTGAAGATGAAGCCGGAAACCTTTGATATCATTACCGAAGGACGCGCAAAAAAGGGTGATGTCATCGGGGTTGCACGTCTGGCCGGGATCATGGGGGCCAAGCGCACTGCTGACCTGATCCCGCTGTGCCATCCGCTGCCCATAACCAAAGTGTCCGTTGATCTGACCCCTGACGCCGCCCTGCCTGGGCTACGTATCACGGCCACTGTGAAGACAACCGGCCAAACCGGTGTCGAGATGGAAGCGCTGACCGCCGCCTCCACCGCCGCTCTCACGGTCTACGACATGGCCAAGGCCGTCGACAAAGGCATGGAGATCGGCGGTCTGCGCGTCGTTCTGAAAGATGGCGGGAAGTCTGGGCGCTACGAGGCGACATGATCACCGTCACCCAAGCGCTGGAAAACCTGTTCGACCTTGCGGACGAAATGCCGACCGAACATGTGCCCCTTCTTGAAGCGGATGGTCGGGTGCTGGCTGAACCCGTCGCTTCGCAGCGCACCCAGCCGCCCTTTGCCGCATCTTCAATGGATGGCTACGCGCTCAAGGCGGTCGAGGCAGATTTGCACGCGCAGTTCAAAGTGGTGGGTGAAGCCGCCGCTGGACATGGATGGAACGGGACCGTCGGCGCCGGTCAAGCCGTGCGCATCTTTACTGGCGCGCCAGTGCCCGATGGAGCGGATAAGGTTGTCATCCAGGAAGACGTCACACGCAGCGGCGATCTGATCACGATCACGGATGATCCCGGCACAAAAGACAACATCCGTCCCGCTGGCATCGACTTTGCCGAAGGGGATACGCTCGACGCGCCCCGCATCCTCGCCCCGGCTGACATTGCCCTTTTGGCGTCGATGAACGTGCCACAGGTTCCTGTGCGACGCGGACCGGTCGTGGCGCTGATCGCGACGGGTGACGAGTTGGTCATGCCGGGCGAAGACCCCGGCCCGGATCAGATTATCGCATCGAACACGTTTGGCCTGTCTGCAATGCTGCGGCGGCTTGGGGCTGTGCCCCGCCTCTTGCCCATCGCGCGTGACAGCGCCGCGTCCCTGACAACCGTGTTCAGCCTGGCAAAAGGCGCGGATCTGATCGTCACCATTGGTGGTGCTTCGGTCGGTGACCATGACCTTGTTGGCCATGTTGCGGGCGAGTTGGGTATGGAGCGCAGTTTCTACAAGGTCGCGATGCGCCCGGGCAAACCACTGATGGCGGGACGGTTGCACGGCACGCCCATGATTGGCCTTCCGGGAAATCCCGTGTCCGCCATGGTGTGCGGCACAATTTTTCTGGCTCCGATGATCCGCGCAATGCAAGGGTTGGGCCGGGCTCCCGCCACACGTCAACTGATGCCGCTCTCTGCGCCGCTTAGCGCAAATGGCCCACGCGAGCATTACATGCGCGGGCGGGTCCGGAATGGTGCCGTAGAAGATGCCGGGCTGCAGGACAGTTCATTGTTAAGTGTGCTGGCCAACGCAAATGCCCTTATCGTGCGCGCGCCAAATGATCCGCCCCGTAACGCCGGTGATCTGGTGGATGTGGTTGATTTGACCTGACCCGTTGACACAAAAGGGGAACGTCCGTAGAACAAACCCAAACAAAATGGGCTTGGAGGACGAACAGTGTTGACAAAGAAGCAGCTGGATCTGCTCGAATTCATTCATAAACGGGTGCAGCGCGACGGGGTTCCCCCCAGCTTTGACGAGATGAAAGAGGCGTTGGACCTGCGGTCCAAGTCGGGCATCCACCGCCTGATCACGGCGCTTGAGGAACGCGGCTTCATTCGCCGCCTCGCCCACCGCGCCCGTGCCATCGAAGTTGTGCGGCTGCCTGAAAGTCTGGGCGGTGCCCCGAGCGGCTTCCAGCCCCGGGTCATCGATGGCGACAAACCTGACGCGCCGCCCCCGGCTGCTGCCCGTCCTGTTGAGACCGCAGACGCGATAAATTTGCCTGTTATGGGCCGGATTGCCGCCGGGGTGCCAATCTCTGCAATATCAGAGGTCTCGCACTCCGTGGCTGTGCCCGGACAGATGCTTTCGGGACAAGGCGATCACTATGCGCTTGAGGTCAAGGGCGACTCGATGATCGATGCAGGCATCAATGACGGCGATGTCG
The DNA here is from genome assembly GCF_059611725.1 of Tateyamaria sp. LSS28. NCBI lineage: Bacteria > Pseudomonadati > Pseudomonadota > Alphaproteobacteria > Rhodobacterales > Roseobacteraceae > Tateyamaria > Tateyamaria sp. LSS28. Next base: position 403,661 of record NZ_JCAPFI010000003.1, read on the forward strand.
TGGTCATTCGCGAAACATCAACGGCGGACAACGGCGACATCGTCGTGGCGCTTGTCGAAGACCACGAGGCAACGTTGAAGCGCTATATGCGCAAGGGTGATACGATTGCGCTTGAAGCGGCCAATCCAGCCTACGAGACACGTGTTTTCCCCGTGGGACAGGTCAAGGTGCAAGGGCGGCTCGTTGGTTTGATCCGCACCTATTGAACAAGGGCGCACGACACGTGCGCCTTACTCGTTACGATCACCGCACAGAATGTGTGTCGTAGGGCGGACCAATGGTCCGCCTTACTTGTTTTCCGCAACAGCCCAATTGTTTTCGAAAAGCCTTGTCAGTTCGGGTGGTGGGGCTTTGGCCCAGCCAGACCACATGCGATCCCCGGCAACGTCACGCGCTGTGCGAATACGCAACCCGCCCCCTGTTTCCACAAAGGCAATGGCACCGGTGCGCCGCAGAATGGGTGGGGATAGCACAAGACACGGAAGGTTTGCAGCGTCGAGCAGCTCCGTGTTGCTGACAACAATGTCGCCCTTCGCGCAGCCAGAAAATCCCGCAGCCGCGCGTTTGCCACTCAGGTGCACGATCCGGGGACCGCTCCCCTCTTTCCAGCGCGCTGCGGCATCTTCTTGTTCAATCCCCTCCCCATCGTTTTCCAACCAGTTGCGCGCGACAAACCCCGCACCCTTGGCTTTGCTCAAGGCGCGCCCTTCATCGGTCATGAGGCCCACGATACCGCCCGTATCGGCCACCAACACCTGCGGGCGCGATCCTGTTTGCCAAAGCAAGAAAGCAAGAGCGACGGCGGCCCCCCCTGCAAAGCGCACACGCCCCTGCCAAAGGATCACAAAGAGCATGCCCAAAGCCATCAAGGGCAACACGGCTGGACCCGGCCCCGCCACGTAACCCTGTGCCCCCTCCAACCCGGACACTGTATCGGCAACCCAAAGAATCCAACGCAACCCCAGACCCATCAACCACAAACCGATGCCATCAAGGCCAACAGGTGCCAGCACCAGCGCCAAAACCGCCGCCGGAATCACAAGCGTGCCCATGAGCGGCACACTTGCGAGGTTCGCAATTAGCCCGTAATGCGCCATCGTGTTGAAATGCGCGGCACCGATGGGTGCCGTCGCAAGCCCTGCCACAGCCGAAGAGATCACGACCCCCAAAACAGGCTGCAACCATTTCGGGCCAAGCGACCAGTCAAGATCACGGATCCAGCCAAAGACGGCGACAAGCGCGGTGGTGGCGGCAAAGGACATCTGGAAACCGGGGCCCATCAACGCCTCTGGTCGTAAAGTCAAAACAATCAACGCGGCCATGGCCACCGCCCGCAGGCTGAGGGCACGCCGATTGACCAGCACCGCACAGAGGGCCACCGCTACCATAACAAAGGCACGCTCGGTCGCTACATTTCCTCCGGACAAAGCAAGATAGACCGAGGCTGCAATCAAAGCGCCCACGGCGGCCATTTTTCGAGCAGGCCAATACAGTGCAATGCGTGGTATCAAGGCAAAGAGCAGGCGCAGCAGACCGAACACAAAGCCCGACAGCAGGCCCATATGCAGCCCCGAAATCGCCAGCAAATGCGCCGTGTTGGAGGCTCGCAGGTCTTGCAAGGCATTCTGGCTGATCCCGCTGCGATCCCCGGTGGTCACAGCCGCGGCAAACCCTCCCACATCCCCGGGCAAGACTGCCCGCACATGGGTCGACACGGACATGCGGATACGGAAGACTGTCTGGCGCAGATCGAATTCCGCCATGCTGATGGCAAGCAAAGGCACGCGAGTGTAACCGACCGCACCCAGTTCTGCGAACCACGCATGGCGTTGGAAATCGAAACCTCCGGGCTCCACCGGGCCACCCGGAGGCCCAAGATGCGCGGTGGTCATCACCCGCAAACCGGGTTCCGGCGTCACACCCAGATCAGATTTGTCATGTAATGAAATGCGCACCCGTCTTGGCGTATCCGACGGGGCAACGCGGTCCAGCTTGACGTGATCCAAGGTCAGGCGCACAGCATCAGATGCACTGCGATCCATACCAACGATGCGTCCCTCAACTGGCCCGTAATAGCGCCAGTCCAGCACCGGACCAGCCACGGAATGCGCCCGCCATCCGGCCAGGACAAAACCAAGAGCAATCATGGTCAGAAACACGAATACAGGCGACATCGCCTCACCGATGCGCCGAGAGACAAACGCGGCACCCGCCCCCACAGAACCGACACTCAGGATCAGGGCAACAGATGGCTCAAACCGCAGTCCGAAAAACAGCGCAATTCCACAGGCCATTCCAACCGGGCACCATCCAAACAGGTGGCCGCGCTGGATCAGCATCACGTGGCGAAATCCCAGGCCATGCCCCATGCTTGCCCCTCTCGCCCATGGTGAGTATCAGGAGCGCAAACCGTAGACCCACCGTGGTTAAACAAAGGTAAACGCGCACCATGTCACAACCCGTCGTCACCCGCTTTGCTCCTTCACCCACGGGGTTCCTGCACATCGGCAGTGCACGCACGGCGCTGTTCAACTGGCTGTACGCGCGGGGGCGCGGCGGAACCTTCCTGCTACGGATCGAAGATACCGATCGCGCGCGCTCCACCCCGGAAGCAACACAAGCAATCTTCGATGGGATGGCGTGGCTCGGGCTTGACCACGATGGCGAGGCGACCAGCCAGTTCGCAAACGCTGACCGCCATGCAGAGGTCGCGCATCAGCTTCTGGCAGAAGGCAAAGCGTACAAATGCTTCTCGACGCAGGAAGAGATTGCAGCCTTCCGCGATGCCGCACGGGCCGAGGGCAAATCGACCCTCTTCCGCTCACCCTGGCGCGACGCTGACCCTGCCACACACCCCGATGCGCCGTTCGTGGTTCGGATCAAGGCCCCGAAAGAGGGCAACACCGTGATCCGTGACGAAGTGCAAGGTGATGTGACCATTCGGAATGACCAACTGGACGACATGGTTCTGCTGCGCGCTGACGGCACGCCCGTCTACATGCTTGCCGTCGTGGTGGATGATCACGACATGGGGGTCACGCACGTGATCCGCGGCGATGACCACCTGAATAACGCCGCCCGACAGATGATGATCTATGATGCCATGGGCTGGGATGTTCCCGTCTGGGCGCATATCCCACTCATCCACGGGCCAGACGGTAAAAAATTGTCGAAACGGCACGGTGCGCTTGGTGCGCAAGAGTATCAGGTCATGGGGTATCCCGCCGCCGGTATGCGCAATTACCTTGCTCGCCTGGGATGGAGCCACGGCGACGACGAGTTCTTTACCGATGCGCAGGCAAAGGAGTGGTTTGACCTTGGCGGCATCGGGAAAAGCCCCGCCCGCTTTGACGTAAAGAAGCTTGAAAACCTCAGCGGTCAGCACATCGCGCAGACCGAGGACGCTGCGTTGCAGCAAGAAATTGAGAACTTTTTGAAGGCTGCGGGCAAGGAACCTCTGAAACAATCGCAGAAAGATGGGTTGTTGAACGCGCTACCCTACGTCAAGGAACGGGCAAAGACCTTGCCAGAACTGCTTGAAAAAGCGCATTTTGTTCTGACGGAGCGGCCAATCGCACCGGATGAAAAGGCATCAAAAGCGCTTGATACGGTATCCCGTAGTATACTGTCGCAATTGACGCCGCAGTTGCAAACCGTTACTTGGTCCCGTGACAGTTTGGAGGCGGTCCTGAACGATTTTGCTGCGTCACAGGACACGAAATTCGGCAAGCTGGCAGGCCCGTTGCGGGCCGCCCTTGCGGGTCGGGCCGTAACGCCTTCGGTCTTTGACATGATGCTGGTGCTGGGGCGCGAAGAAACCCTTGCCAGGCTTGAGGATGCTGCCGCCTGACGAGGTTCATCAATCGTTCATGGTGCGCAGTCTAACGATGGGCACGCGGGTCTACCGCGGCCCCAGGCGGGCATGCCCGCCACGCGACGAAAGGAACGACCCTGATGGCCGATACCCAAAAATCCGCAACCCTGACAATTGGTGACGACAGCTTCGATCTGCCAATCCACTCGCCCACCGCGGGCCCCGATGTGCTGGATATCCGCAAACTCTATGGCCAGGCGGGTGTGTTCACCTATGACCCCGGTTATACCTCGACCGCCAGCTGCGACAGCACCATCACCTTCATCGACGGGGACAAGGGCGTGCTGCTGCACCGTGGCTATCCCATTGATCAACTGGCTGGCAAATCGCACTATCTCGAAGTGTGCTACCTGCTGCTCTACGGTGAATTGCCGTCAGCCGCACAATTGGAAGAATTCGAAAGCCTCGTGACAAACCACACCATGCTGCACGAGCAGATGGTGTATTTCTACCGCGGCTTCCGCCGGGACGCGCACCCTATGGCGATCATGACCGGCGTGGTTGGGGCGATGTCGGCCTTCTACCACGACAGCACCGACATCCACGACGCCCACCAGCGCGAGGTCGCCTCGATCCGCCTGATCGCCAAGATGCCGACGATTGCCGCCTGGGCCTACAAATTCTCGATCGGCCAGCCGTTCATCTATCCGCGCAACGATCTGGATTATGCGTCGAACTTCCTGCGCATGTGCTTTGCCGTCCCGGCCGAGGATTACGAGGTCAACCCGATCCTGTCCCGTGCCATGGACCGCATCTTTACCCTGCACGCGGATCACGAACAGAACGCCTCGACCTCAACCGTGCGTCTGGCCTCCTCTTCGGGGGCGAACCCGTTCGCCTGTATCGCGGCCGGTATCGCCTGCCTCTGGGGCCCGGCCCATGGCGGTGCAAACCAGGCATGCCTCGAGATGCTCAAGGAAATCGGCAGCGTCGACCGCATCCCCGAATTCATTGCCCGTGCCAAGGACAAGAACGATCCGTTCCGCCTGATGGGTTTCGGCCACCGCGTCTACAAGAACTTCGATCCCCGTGCGACGGTTATGAAGCAATCAGCGGACGAGGTTCTGGAGCTCTTGGGGGTCGACAACAATCCGATCCTGCAAGTTGCAAAGGAACTTGAAAAGCAGGCGCTGGAGGATCCGTACTTTGCCGAGAAGAAGCTGTTCCCGAACGTGGACTTCTATTCCGGCATTATCCTCGAAGCGATGGGCTTCCCCACGTCGATGTTCACACCAATCTTTGCGATGTCGCGGACGGTGGGCTGGATCTCGCAGTGGAAAGAAATGATCGCAGATCCGCAGAACAAGATTGGCCGCCCGCGCCAGTTGTATCTGGGCGAAACGTCCCGCGATTACGTGGACATCGAAAACCGCTGATCCAAGGAAAAGCCCCGCCCAGTGCGGGGCTTTTTTTCGATCAATTCAATCTGTTTTTCCGCATCGTTTCGTCGCCGTCGACAATGCCCATATCTGCTTGACAGAAGACGCACCACCGCTCCAAAAAAAGACAAAACACTGGGGGGTGTTGTTATGGTAATTGGTTTTACTCTTCTGACGTTGCTGGGCATTGGCCTGATCGTTAGCCTAGTGGATGATGACGACGACAGTTCAAGCAACTCGGTCACAGAGCCAGACGGTGTAGAAGTCACCGGCACCGAAGATTCAGAGATCATCAACGGGACAGAAGGGACGGACCTTCTGATCGGCGGCGATGGTCAAGACATAATCAACGGTGATGCATCTTCGGACACGATCGAAGGCGGCGCAGGTGACGACCGCATTGTAGGCGACGCTGGTGATGACCAACTTCTAGGCCAAGCGGATGACGATGTGATCATCGGCGGCGGAGGCGATGATACAATTGCCAGCGGCCAGGGCGACGACTTTGCACAAGGTCGCGGCGGCGATGACAGGCTGACCGGTAGTCTCGGTCGGGACTGGCTTGAGGGCGGCGACGGCAGTGACACCATTGCGGCCGGGTTCGGAGAAGATACGTTGGTTGGCGGTACCGACGCCGATTCACTTGAGGGCGGCGGCGGCACTGACTTGATCATGGGCGGCGACTTGGCCGAGATCGACCTGTCAGAATTTGAATTGGCCGGTTTGCGGGATGGGACGCTGAGCTTTGTCGAAGCCGCCGGGCTGGAAGACTTGGACGACGTCCTGCTCAGCGTGGCTGACGCGGAAGACAACGCCGCCGATACACTGAACGGCGGTGACGGCAATGACGCACTACTCATCGGGAGCGGAGACATCGCAACCGGTGGCGAGGGCGAGGATGAGTTCGGGATTTTCGCAGATGCCCTGTCAGGAGATCAGGGCCCGAGCACGATCACGGACTATGTCCCTGGAGAAGACTTTATCTTCATTCTGGATGATCCAGATGCCGCGACACCAGCAAGCGTTTCTGTCCTGACAGCAGGTGACGACGCAATTGTCGCCCTGAATGGTCAACCTGTTACGATTGTGAACGGGGCAGCAGGATCTCTGTCAACGGACGACATCGGCTTTATCGCCGGTATCCCTGTCTCGGTTCTCGACCCCAACACAACGGTCTGACCCGCGGGGGTGCTGATCCCGCGCGGGTCAGCGCCCCTCGAAACTCGGCTTGCGCTTCTCGACAAAGGCCAGCACGCCCTCGCGGAAGTCACGGCTTTGACCGCAATCGCCCTGCTCGGACGCTTCTGATGCCATCTGTGCCTCAAGGTCGTTGCCCCAGCTTGCGCGGATCACGCGCTTGGCGGCGGCAAAGGCCTTGGTCGGACCATTCGCCAGATGCGCGACACGCGCTTTCCAGTGATCCTCGAACGCCTCATCCGCCACCGCTTCCCAGATCATGCCCCATGCGTCCGCTTGGCGGGCCGTGATCTTTTCGGCAAACAGCGCGGCCCCAATGGCCTTGGCCATACCCATCGTACGCGGCAACACATAGGTCCCCCCCGCATCCGGGATCAGGCCGATCCGGGTAAAGGCTTGCAGAAAATACGCGCTTTCTGATGCGATCACCACATCGCATGCCAGTGCAAGGTTCGCCCCCGCCCCGGCGGCTGCACCATTGACCACGGCCACAGTGGGTACGGGACAGTCAACAATCGCATTCAACATCGGTGTGTATTCGTCGCGCAATGTGCGTTCCAAATCCAGGTTGGACGCATTGGCGCGATCCCCCAAATCCTGACCCGAGCAAAAGGCACGCCCGGCACCGGTCAACACCACAACGCGCGCCGTCTTGCCTGCATGGGTAACGGCCACCTCGATCTCCGCTCGCATCTGCGTCGTCAGCGCATTCATCACGTCGGGCCTGTTCAGCGTGATGATCGCTGCGCCATCTTCCATTGCGTAGGTGAGCGTCTCGTAATTCATGGCCGGTGTCCCTTCAGGTTCCGATCCTCAATATCAAACCGATCAGTTTAGAAAAGCCCCGACGCGCCGTTACTCGTCCATAATCTCGCGCAAACGACGGGTTTCCTCATCGCTCAACCCGGCTTCTGTGGTGACAGGCGCACGACTGCGCCCGCGCAAATAGCCAAAACCGATGCCAGCGGCCAAAAGGAACATCAGCGGCCCAGCCGCCCACAACATCCAGTTGGACCCGGATGTGCGGGGCGTCATCAACACGAACTCTCCGTAGCGTTCGACAAAGAAATCAACAATCTGCGCGTTGCTCTGTCCCTCCGCCACCTGCTCGCGAATGACCTGCCGCGCATCAATGGCCCACTGTGCATTCGACGATGCAACGGATTCGGACTGGCAAACCACGCAGCGCAGCGCATGATCCAACGAACGGGCGCGTGCCTCTTGCTCGGGGTCTTCAAGCATTTCCGACGGATCAAGTGCCAGCGCCGCCGTGCTCAGAACCATCCAGAAAAGAACGACAAGCCGCTTCATTCCGCAGGCACCGCCTGAACCTTGCGCGCCCCAACGGCCACACGGAAGCGTCGGTCGCTCAGTGACAAGAGCCCTCCCAGGGACATGAGCGCACAACCAATCCAGATCCAGTTGGTCAGCGGCTTGATATAGGTCCGCACAGCCCAACCGCCGCCCTGCTGGGCGTCACCGATCACAACATACACATCCCGAGCCAGATCATAATCGATCCCGGCTTCGGTCGTGGGCATCTGCGCCACCGGATAGATACGTTTCTCGGGGCGCAGCTGCGCAATCTCACTCCCGTTTCGTGACAGCGTGATAGAGGCCATCGTGGACAGGTAGTTCGGTCCTTCCACATCCTCGACGGCATCAAGGGTCAAATCATATCCACCGACATTGAATTGCTCCCCAATCTGGGCGACACGGATGTCTTCGGTTTGCCAAGCCGTCAGGCCCGCAACACCAATCATCGTGACACCCAAGCCTGCATGGGCAACCGTCTTGCCCCAGTCCGCCCGCGGAAGGCGCCAAAGCCGTCCGAAATCAAATTTCTTCCCGGTCCGAGACGCAAGATCGACCATTGCCCCCATCACCAGCCACGCGCCAAGGAACGCACCCAGTGGGCCAGTCAACGGCTTGCCCGTGTTCATCGCCCAGGCCAACCCACCAAAGGCCAAGGCCAATACAAAGACATAGCGCAGCGGCCGTACCGCTTTCGAGATCTGCCCCCGCTTCCACGGGATCATCGCGCCGATCGGCAAGATCAAACCGAGTATCACCATGAAAGGCGTGAACGCCATATTGAAGAAAGGCGGACCGACACTTAACTTCCGGTCAAAAAACATCTCGGCCACCAGCGGCCACATCGTACCCACGAAGACCACAAAACAACTGACCGCAAGCAGCAGGTTGTTGGCAATCAGTGCACTTTCGCGGCTGACCATGCCAAACACGCCCCGCGCCTCCATGGTACCCGCACGCAGTGCAAACAGCAGCAACGCGCCTCCCATGAAGAAGCCCATGATCATCAGGATGAACACACCACGCTCGGGATCATTGGCAAAGGCGTGGACCGAGGTCAGCAAGCCAGAGCGCACGATAAACGTGCCGATCAACGAAAACCCAAAGGCGAGGATCGCCAGCAGGATGGTCCATGATTTCAGGCTCTCGCGTTTCTCAACCACGATGGCCGAATGCAGCAGCGCTGCCGCCAGCAGCCATGGCATGAAAGACGCATTCTCGACCGGGTCCCAGAACCAGAAGCCGCCCCAACCCAGCTCGTAATAGGCCCACCAGGACCCCAACGCGATTCCAATGGTCAGAAAAACCCAGGCCGCCAGCGTCCAGGGTCGCACCCAACGGCCCCAGGCCGCATCTACACGGCCTTCGATCAACGCAGCGACGGCAAAGGAAAACGCCATGCTCAGGCCAACATAGCCCAGATACAGAAACGGCGGGTGGAAGGCCAAACCGGGATCCTGCAACAGCGGGTTCAAATCCTGCCCGTCAAAGGGCGGTACGGCCAAACGCAGAAACGGATTCGATGTGAACAGGATGAAGGCAAGAAAGGCGACACCAATCGCCCCTTGGACCGCCAGCACCCGTGCGCGCAAGGTGGGCGGCAGATTGTCCCCAAACCACGCGGCCATCGCCCCGAACAGCGCCACGATCAGCACCCAAAGCAGCATGGACCCCTCGTGATTTCCCCACGTGCCCGAGATTTTGTAGAGCATCGGCTTTGCCGAATGGCTGTTCAGCACCACCAGCCGCAAAGAGAAATCCGAGACGATGAACGCCCACATGAGTGCCGCAAAGGAAAAGGCAATCAGCAGGAACTGCGCCGACGCCGCAGGTTCCGCAACCGCCATCCAGCGCGCATCGCGCCGCCATGCGCCAACCAACGGGACAACAGCCTGAACAATGGCAATCAGAAAGGCGAGGACGAGGGCGAAGTGACCGAGCTCTGTAATCATGTCTCGGTTATATGACGCCCTATGCCCGCCGCCAATGGGTATGCCGTTTATGTCGCATCACGACATCGCCAGAAACTGCGTTTCTTCTGACAATAAATACCACGGGGACGCCGCAGGCGGGGGCAGAGCCCCTGAAGAATGTCGTCGCGCAAGCGGCCTTTGGATCACGCCGCAGCACGCCACTCGTCAAGTGCCGCATTCTCGCCCCGCGCCAACGACGCGACAGTCAGCCGCGCATCCCCGTCCGTCGCAGCCGCACCAATCCCGTCATGCCGCATCTTCCGAAGGGCCGAAACATTCTCCATCACTTGCGGAACATGCGACATCGTCTGCACAATCTCCCGCTGAAACTGCTGCGCCTTAACCTGATGGCGGGCCCCAAAATAAAAGGACACAATCACACCCAAGAGCCACCAGAGCGGTTCAGGCACCAGCGCAATCCCCTGCATACGTTCGGCAAACCACAAGGGCGCCACCATGGCCGACACGAACAAGCCCAGGGTCCCCAAAGCCAGCGCCGGACGTGGCAAGCGGTTGATCCCGTCCATCACGCGGTCAAACCAACCCACGCGCGGCACCGCAAACTCGGCCCCCAACTCGCGCATCGCCTGAATTTGAACCTCATGGGCCCGTGCCGATCCGGCCTCGGCATTCTCCCGGAACACCTCAACCGTGTCCTTCACCACATTACGATCACTGCCGAACAGCAGCGCGAACAACCCCTGCATCAACCCCATGCCGCAACCCTTTCCCGAAACTGCGTCTCTGTCAGATGAAAGCGCGGGGCGACGAACTCCTCGGCCCGCTTGATCCAGCCGCCCTTCCCGCCTGCACGGCTGCGCGCGTACTTGCGGCTGGCGGGCCGATTATCAGCGATGCGGAAGTAATAGTTGCGCCGCGCAATCCCGTAAGCATCAACCAGATGATCAGGTGCCGCATCGTAAGCAGCCCGCGTGGCCCCGATGCTCTGCGGTCCAAGCGCCCCATCGACCACAACGGCGTGCCCCATGGTGTTCAGTAAACGCTGCAGGATCTTGATCGCATTGGCACCCCCGTTGACATACATGTCAAAGACGGTGGCGTGCAGTGCATCCGGCAACGCTGCAATTCTTGGTCGCTCGAAGTAATGCGTGATGAAAATATCCACCGCTTGCGCACGGCTGAGACGACGCACGTCGCGCACGTCCACATCGCCATCCTGGTCCAGATCAAGACCCAAGCGCTCCATTGTGTGGATCGTGACACCAAACTTCGTGGCGCCGCCCGGATCATCCGGATCATTCACGAATCCGCCCTCGCGGCCCACGATCTCTTCTGCAATGTCTTGGACATTCTGCATCAGCCAGCCCTTCCCGTAGATGTGATGGGAAGACTGCTGTGATGTCGGTTAACGGGCTTTAACTTGACCGAACGCTACGTGTCGGGCTCTTTGTAGACACCTTGCGCCTTGAGCGCATCGACGACCTCGGCAGGCATATAGGTCTCATCGTGTTTCGCAAGAATTTCAGAGGCTTCAAATACGCCGTTGATGTACGATCCGGTCCCAACCATGCCTTGGTTCTCTTCAAAAAGATCCGGCAACACACCTGTAAACACAACGGGCACCGTTGCGCCGCCATCGGTCACTTCAAAGCGAATCGACTCGCCCTGGCCACGTATCAACGACCCTTCAGCGACCAGTCCGCCAATGCGGAACACCTCGTTCGGACCAGGCGGTTCCGCCATAATCTGACTGGGCGCCCGAAAAAAGTTGATACCGTCGCGCATGGCATAGCCAATCAGCACCGTCGAAACCGTCAGTGCGACCGCCGCGAGGGCGATGATCTGGATCCGGCGCTGCTTCTTCAGACTTTTCATGGGCTCACATCAAGGGAACAACGGGGCCATCAACAGCCCTTCAGTCTCTGGAATACCTAACATCAGATTGGCATTTTGCAACGCCTGCCCCGACGATCCCTTGGTCAAATTATCGAGGGCAGCAACCACCACCGTCCGCCCGGGCAACCGATCCGCCGCGACACCGATATGGCAGAAGTTCGATCCACGTACATGCCGGGTGCTGGGCACCTCGCCCATCGGCAGCACTTCGATGAACGGTTCAGCCGCATAGGTCGCCGCCAAAGTGTCATAAATCGCCTGTGCCTCGCCCTTCACATAGGCCGTGCCCAAAATCCCCCGGTTTGCAGGGATCAGATGCGGCTGGAACTGGATATGCACATCCCGCCCCGCAACCTTGGAAAACTCCTGGTCAAACTCGCCCAAATGCCGGTGCGCGCCGCCCGTGGCATAGGCGTGATACCCTTCGCTCAACTCGGCATGCAGCAAATTCTCTTTCAACGCCCGCCCCGCGCCAGACACGGCCGCCTTGAGGTCAAGAATGATGTCATCCAGATCAATCACGCCCGCCGAAATCAATGGCCGCAACGCAAACTGTCCCGTGGCAGCGTTGCACCCCGTGCCAGCCACCAACCGCGCAGCGGTAATTTCATCGCGATAAAACTCGGTCAGGCCATAGACAGCTTCGCCCTGCATCTCGACCGCCGAATGCGGGTTGCCGTACCACTTCTGATAGGCCTCCGGGTCGCGCAGCCGGAAATCCGCGCTCAGATCAATGATCCGCAGATCGCGCGGCAAGCCCGAGATCACCTCTTGGCTCGTCTTGTGCGGCAAGGCACAGAAACACAGGTCAATCCCCGCCCAGTCGATCTGGTCAAAGGCGACCATGAGCGGCAGATCCAGATGACGTAAGTGAGGATAGACCTGCGCAACAGTCTGCCCAGCTTTAGAGAACGCACCCAAAGCCTTGATTTCAATGGAAGAGTGCCCAGCAATCAGCCGGATCAATTCAGCGCCCGTGTAGCCGGAAGCGCCCAGAATAGCGATGTTATAGGTCATGTCAGTCTTCTTGGATAAAGGGTCAGATCAAGCGGCTTCAAACGTGATCTGTCGTCGCAAGAATTGCGTGGCGCGCTGGCTGACGGTCTTGGGATCACCGGTGGTCAGATACCCCGACGCACCGCTGCCCATCTTGTCAGGGTGACGCTGCAGATAGTCGGCCAGGCTCTCGCCCACCAAACCGGCTTGCGAATACACAGCCACATCCGCGCCCAGCGCGTCCTGAAACTCGTCCTGCATCAGCGGATAGTGGGTACAGCCCAGAATGGCAGCCTGCGGCTCGGGCATCTTACGCTTCAGCGCATCCACATGGGACCGCACCAGCGCATCCGCCAAAATCATGTCGCCATCCTCGATGGCATCCACAACGCCCCCACAGGCCTGCGCTTCGACATCGACGCCAATGGCGCGAAAGGCCAGCTCGCGCTGAAACGCGCGGCTCGCCACTGTCGCAGGCGTTGCAAACAATGCAACATGCTGCACCCCGACCTCGCGCGGCGGAGAATTGTCTCCCCACTGACGCTCGGTCAGCGCTTCGATCATTGGTACAAAAACACCCAGCACACGTTTGTCAGATGGCACCCACCGTTCCTGCATCCGGCGCAAAGCCGCTGCAGAGGCCGTGTTGCAGGCCAAGATCACCAGATCGCAACCCGCATCGAACAGGCGCTGCACAGCCGCAGTCGTCAGGTCATAGATATTGTCGGCCGTCCGCACACCGTAGGGCGCATTCGCACTGTCGGCGAGGTACACGAAATCCACATCCGGCAGCCGCTTTTGCGCAGCATCCAGCACGGTCAAACCGCCCAAACCGGAATCGAAAATACCAACTGCCATGCAGCACCTCTCGCGGCTCACGTGCGGTGCCGCTCTTCGAACTCATATCCCAGGTCAAACATCTTCACCGGGTTCGGGTTCAGCTCATACGTGGCTTTGCGCAGGAATTCCATCATCTGTTTGGGGTGCTGCGCCATCGGGTTAAGCACATCCCTGCCGATAGGGTCCCCAATCACCACATCCACGGGCGTATCCACCCGCTTCTTGAACTCTTTGATCAGCAAGCCAAGGCGCAGCGTATTGTGCAGATGGCTGGCAATCTGGAACATGCGGCTGGTGTGTCCATCGAAGTAGAGCGGCACAACGGTCGCCTCGGATTTCGCCACCATGCGCGCCGTAAAACTGCGCCAACCGGGGTCCATGGGCCGCGAAAACGGCTTTGCTGCCGTGCTGACAGTCCCACCGGGAAAGATGCCAATCGCTCCGCTGTCGCCAAGATAGCGCAACGCCTCCTTGCGGGTCGCCACGTTCAGCGCCATCGCCTCACGCGTGTCATCAAAGCTGATTGGCAGTAGCACCTTGTTCAACTCCTCGGCCTTCTTGAAGACCGAGTTTGCCATGATCCGAAAATCGCCCCGGATGGTCGACAGGATATGTCCCATCATCAAACCATCCAGAATGCCATACGGATGGTTCGCAATTAGAATAAGCGGCTTGTCACGCGGGATGTTGTCCAAACTGCCCGCAACGACATTCAGCGATAGCCCATAGCGCTCCACCATTACGGCCCAGAAGTCACGGCCCGCCGCCACTTCGTGTTCGTAGCCCTGCGCCCGCTTGATCAGCCGCAAGCGCCCGGTCGTGTTTTCAAGGATACGGATCAACGCGCGCCCACCCTTGGTCTCGGCCGAGTGGGAATAGCTGATCTCGCGCGTGATTTCGCGTTGCTGACGGTTGGGCATGGTGCTTTGCCTGATGACGGTACTAGCCACCCGTTTTACGGGGTGCGCGCAATCCTGCCTAGCCCATATGACGCAGGTGTGACGCGATCACTCAGCCGCCTTGGCCTGTTCTGGCCCTCCTGCCCGAATAACGGACAGCAACTCCTCACGCCGCTTGGCCGCCTTCACCTCGTTCGCCTGCTTGACCGGACCAAAGCCCCGAATGTCGAGCGGAAGCGCAGCCAGCGCCAAAATCGCATCGCGGGTGCCTTCATCCAGCTTGGGCAGCACCGCCTTCATATCGGCCTCATACTGCTTGATCAGCGCCCGCTCCATCCGCCGTTCCTCGGTCCGCCCAAAGATGTCCAGCGGTGTCCCGCGTAAACCCTTCAACTTCGCCAACAGACGGAAGTTGCGCATCATGCCAGGACCGTACTCCTTCTTCACAGGCCGCCCATCCGGACCGTCTTTTGACAGCATCGGCGGGGCCAGATGGAACTTCATCTTGAAATCCCCCTCGAACTGCTCGCGCGCCTTGGCCTCTGTTTCCAGATGCAGGCGGGCCACCTCGTACTCGTCCTTGTAGGCCAGCAGCTTGTGATAGCCCTTGGCCACCGCCTCCTTCACAGCGACGTCCTCAATCCCATCCACCAGCTTGCGATAGCGCTTGGCCAGCCGCTTGGATTGGTACTTCACCAGATGATCCGCCCGGAAGGCGATCTTCTCATCCAGCGATTTCGGCAACTGGATCACCTTGGGCTCCGCAATCCGCGCGGCCTCTTCCGCATGCAGCACCGCCCAGCGCCCGATATCAAAGGCGCGTTTGTTGCGCTCAACCGCCGCACCGTTCAGATCAATCGCCGCCACGATGGCGTCATGGGTCAACGGCACCAAGCCCCGTTGCCACGCAGCACCAAAGATCATCATGTTGGAAAAAATGCTGTCGCCCATCGTGGCCTTCGCCAGATCCGAGGCATCGAACATGTCCACCCGATCCCGCAGACGCGCTTCCAGCGCAAGGGATAGTCGATCAGACGGCAGCGCAAACTCTGTATCACGGGTGAAATCCCCGGTGATGATCTCATGACTGTTCACCACCGCGCCCGTGCGCCCAGCGCTGGTCAGGCCAAGCGTCTTGGCCCCAGCGCTGACCACCAGGTCGCCGCCAATCAGCGCATCACACTCGCCCGTCGCAACCCGAATGGCACTGATATCGGCAGGATCATTCGCCAACCGACAATGGATGTGCACCGCACCGCCCTTCTGCGCCAGCCCCGCCATTTCCATCATCCCGGCACCTTTACCGTCGATATGCGCCGCCTGCGCCATGACCGCGCCAATGGTCACAACACCAGTGCCACCGACACCCGTAATCACCACATTCCAAGTGCCTTTGATCTCAGGCAGTTTGGGCATCGGCAGATCAGGCAAATGCAACTCGGTCGTCGCAGCCTTCTTCACCTGCGCCCCTTCCAGCGTCACGAAGCTGGGGCAGAACCCTTTGAGGCAGGAAAAATCCTTGTTGCAGGACGACTGGTCAATCGCCCGCTTCCGGCCCAGCTCGGTCTCTTTCGGCACGATGGAGACACAGTTCGACTGCACGCCACAATCGCCGCAGCCCTCGCACACATCCGTGTTGATGAACACACGCTTGTCGATGTCCGGAAAGGTGCCGCGCTTGCGGCGCCGACGCTTCTCGGCCGCACAAGTCTGCACATAAACGATGGCACTCACGCCTTCAGTCTTAGCAAAGCGCTCTTGAACCAGCGGCAACTCCGCCCGCTCATGGGTCGGCACACCCGTAGGAAAGCGCGAGACATCCACATCTTCCTTTTCGTCATAGACAACGGCGACATGCTCACAGCCCATCGCTCGGACTTCATCGACGATGCGGTAGGGATCAAGGCCACCCTCATTCCCCTGCCCACCCGTCATGGCAACAGCGTCGTTGTACAGGATCTTGTAAGTGATGTTGGTTCCGGCAGCCAAAGCTGCGCGAATGGCCTGCACGCCCGAGTGGTTATAAGTCCCGTCGCCTATATTCTGAAACACATGATCGCGTGTCGAAAACGGCGCCTCGCCGATCCAGTTCGCGCCCTCGGCCCCCATATGGGTATACCCGATGGTCTCGCGGTCCATCCATTGCACCATGTAGTGACAGCCAATCCCGGCATAGGCCCGCGACCCCTCGGGCACTTTGGTCGATGAATTGTGCGGACAGCCTGAACAGAAATAGGGCAAGCGCGCCGCGATATCCTCGGCATTGTCGGACCGGCGTGCCTCGTCCAGCTTGGACAGCCCTGCCTTGATCCCATCGGTATTGCGGCCTTCCTCCAAAAGAATACCGCCCAGTTTCTCAGCAATCAGGATCGGGTCCAGCGCCCCACGGGTCGGAAACAGCTCTTCGCGGTGCAGGCCACCGGCACCCCCCTTATACCAGCCGTAAACGCGCCGCCCGCGCCGGTCGTCAAAGATCGCCTCCTTGATCTGCACCTCGATCAGCTTGCGCTTTTCCTCGACGACAACGATCAGGTCCAAGCCTTCGGCCCAGTCGTGGAAGCCCTGCATGTCCAGCGGAAAAGTCTGCCCCACCTTGTAGGTCGTGATGCCCAGCCGCTCGGCTTCGTTCTCATCGATATTGAGCAGGTTCAAAGCGTGGACCAAATCCAACCAGTTCTTGCCCGCAGCGACAAAGCCGATCTTGGCTCCGGGCTTGCCCCACATGCGCTTGTCCATGCGGTTGGCGCGTGAAAACGCCTCTGCCGCAAAGCGTTTGTGGTCAATCATCCGCGTTTCTTGTTCGGTCGGCGTATCCACCAAACGAATGTTTAATCCGCCCTCGGGCAGTTGGTAGTCCGGCACCTTGATGGCCATGCGATGCGGGTCGCCATCCACGACACTGGTGGCCTCCACCGTGTCCTTCATGGTCTTCAGACCAACCCACAGCCCCGAAAACCGGCTCAGCGCCCAACCATAGACACCATAGTCCATGATCTCCTGCACGCCCGCCGGAGAGACAACAGGCATGTAGGCGTCAATCAGCGCCCATTCGGACTGGTGCAATACGGTCGAGCTTTCACCTGTATGGTCGTCCCCCATGGCGACCAGCACACCGCCATGTTTCGACGATCCAGCCATGTTGGCGTGTTTGAATGCGTCGCCAGACCGGTCCACGCCCGGCCCCTTGCCGTACCACAGACCAAAGACGCCATCGAACTTGCCCTCGCCACGCAATTCGGCCTGCTGCGCGCCCCATAGGGCAGTCGCTGCCAAATCCTCGTTCAGCCCCGGCTGAAATGTCACGTCATGCGCGGCAAGCTGCTTCAGCGCCCGCGTCATCTGCATGTCCACGGCCCCAAGCGGAGACCCGCGATATCCAGTCACCAGGCCGGCAGTATTCAGCCCCGCAGCGGTATCCCGCGCCTTCTGCATCAGCATCAAGCGCACAAGCGCCTGTGTCCCGTTCAGCAAAACGGGGCTCTTTTCAAGATCGTAGCGGTCGTTCAAGGAAATCTTTTGCGTGCTCATCGCTGGCCTCCCCTGCCGTGATCAGTCTTGCATATTCTCAGTTGAATAATAGGTCACACACTCTGACCTTACCAGAAAATTTTTCGTGCGTTCCCGGTTCCGGTCATGCAAGCGATGTGAAAAGAGACTATTTCGGATACGGTAGCGCAAACGTTACGAAAGTGGTGCAAATGGACTGGGATAAGTTACGGATATTTCACGCGGTCGCAGACGCGGGCAGCCTGACTCACGCAGGTGACAAGCTGAATCTGAGCCAATCCGCCGTGTCCCGGCAAATCCGCGGGCTCGAAGAATCGCTGAACGCCACCTTGTTTCACCGCCATGCACGCGGGCTGATCCTGACGGAACAGGGCGAGTTGCTGTTTGATGCGACGACCGCGATGAACAAGCGGCTGGACACTGCAAGCGCCCGCATCCGCGACAGCGAAGAAGAAGTGTTCGGCGATCTACGCGTCACGACCACAATCGGCTTCGGCACGCTGTGGCTGGCCCCGCGTCTGGTCAAACTCTATGAGCAATACCCAGACCTCCGCGTCGATCTCATGCTCGAAGAGCGCGTGCTCGACCTGCCCATGCGCGAGGCCGACGTGGCCATCCGTATGAAAGAACCCAGCCAGGCCGACCTGATCCGAAAGCGTCTTATGACGGTCAAGATGCAGGTGTTCGCCACGCAGGCTTATCTTGATGCCAATGGCACACCCAACACGCCGGAAGACCTGATCCATCACCGCCTGATCTGCCAGAACGTAAACTCGGCCCAGGTGGGCGCAGGCAGCAGCCTCGTGCAGCACTTGCTGACCTACGAAGTGCGGTCCCTTCTGACAGTGAACAACTACTTCGGCGTGTTGCAGGGGGTGCTTCAGGATCTCGGCCTTGGCATCCTGCCCGACTACGTCTCACTGGACGATCCGCGACTCGTCCGCGTGCTACCCGAGATTGAATCTGCTGATGTGCCTGTTTTTTTGGCGTACCCAGAAGAATTGCGCCAATCCAAGCGGATCGCCGCCTTCCGGGACTTCGTGCAGGAAGAGATCATCGCGTACCGTAAGATGTTGAGGAAAAAAGAAAATCCCTGAGATATGCGAAAAATGCATATCTGCCATGCCTTTGCGCGTGCAGAAAGTGCCTTGATCGGGGGCATTAGCATCCCTACCTCGCCTACTGAAGATACACGGCGCATATCGCGCCATCTTCATACCTCCCTGTTGGACTTGGCCGAGCTTCGCGCTCGGCCTTTTTTTATCCCCGCGTTGCAACGAATCCCTTTTCCGGTCATGCCGGGAAAAAAGACTTTGCGCCGGGGGGCCTATGCATTTGATGAATTTCCTGCTGCGGACGATGGTATTCGTCCTTTCATTGACCATTGCCGTCGGCGCATCCGCACAGGGCCTGTCCGTGACAGGAAGCAGCTCATCTTCCAGCGAAACGGTCCCCGAGCTGCCCGACCCTCTGACCGAGGATGCAGCAAACGCATTGATCTCGCGCCTGTCCGACACGCAAGTGCGCGAGCTGCTGCTGGATCAACTCAACGCGCAAGCTGTTCCGGAACAGGAAGACGCAGGTGTTGGCGAATTTCTGTACCACCTAACGACCGGTGCGTTCGGCACAATCACGGAGTCGGTAGAACGCGTGCCGATCCTGTTCAGCAGCCAGGCCAAGGCGTTTTCGAATTTCGCCAACTTCGTGGGCACAAATGGTCTGCTAGCAACCGCAGGCTTCTTCATTCTGGTCACAATCGGAGCGCTGTTGATCGAACTGGTGTTCCGGCGCTTTATCCGCAGATGGCTGATCCTGCCCGAACAGGCGGATCAGGATGCCAACTTGCGGTCCACTCTGTCCCTGCTCTTTATCCGATTGCTCAGCGAACTGGCCGCAGTGGGGGTCTTTATCGCGGCAGCCATCGCACTGACAAACCTCGTCGTGCCACCCTACTACCATCCATTCATCACCTTGTTCGGATTCAACCTCGTGGGCCTGCCTCGGTTGGCCATCGCGGTGGGGCGCTTCTTCATGGCGCCGACGGCGCCTGCATACCGGATCGTGCACGCCACGGACGAGGTCGCACGCGCCATCGTATTTCATATGTTCTGGCTTGCGCTCCTGATCGGGTTTGGTGCCTCCATCATCCCGTTCAACGCAGCGAATGGCGTGCCAATGGGTGAATCCCGCATCGGTTTCTGGATCAATCTTTCGGTGCACGTTTATGTGGCCGTCATCGTCTGGCGCTACCGCGATGCCATGGTGCGCATGATGCGCGGCGCTGATCCTGACGTCAGCCCGGTCGAAGAACGCATTGCGCGCGCCTTCCCCTATTTCGCCATTGCGACCGCCATAGGCACATGGTGGGTGGTCAACATCGTGGTCAGCTATGGCAACTTCGCGGCGCTGGCCAGCGCACCTCACTACAAGACCATGACACTTCTGCTGTTCGCTCCGGCCATGGACACGGCAATCCGCGGCCTCGTGCGGCGGTTGGCCCCGCCGATGACGGGTGAAGGGGCGGTCGCACAACGCGCATATGTTGCAACGAAACGGTCCTATATCCGCATCGGCCGAGTCATCGTGTTCGGTATCGTGCTGATCTCGATCGCGGGCTTCTGGGGCATGACACCGACAACGCTCGCCTCGGCCGGTGTTGGCGAACGCTTCGCCGCCAGCCTGATCGAATTCCTGATGATCATCGCAATCGGCTATCTGGTCTACGAGGTCGTCTCGCTCATCATCAACCGCAAGCTGGCCGCGGAACAAACGGCATCAGGCTACGACCCTGACACGGAAGACACCGGCGATGGCGGCGGCGCGGGCGGATCGCGCCTGTCGACCGTGTTGCCCCTGATCCTTGGCGTGAGTCAGGCAACCATCATCGTCCTGTTCCTCTTGTTGGGGCTCAGCAACATCGGGGTGGACACGACGCCGCTGCTGGCAGGTGCCGGTATCGTCGGCCTCGCCATCGGCTTTGGCGCGCAGAAATTGGTGACGGACGTTGTGTCGGGTATCTTTTTCCTGGTCGATGACGCCTTCCGCACCGGCGAATATGTCGAAGTGGATGGCACCATGGGCACGGTCGAAAAAATCTCGATCCGCTCCATGCAGCTGCGCCACCACAAGGGCCCGGTGCATACCTTGCCCTATGGCGAAATCCCAAAGATCACCAATTTCAGCCGCGACTGGGTGATCATGAAACTGCGCTTTACCGTCCCCTTCGGCACCGATCCTGAAAAGGTCCGAAAACTGTTCAAGAAGATCGGGCAGGAAATGATGGCCCTGGACCAGTTCAAGGACGACTTCCTGCAACCCTTCAAATCCCAAGGCGTGTTCGAGTTCGACGACGTGGGCATCGTGATCCGGGGCAAGTTCATGGCCAAACCCGGCACACAATTCGTGCTGCGCAAGGAAATCTACAACCGCGTCAACAAGGCGTTCGAAGAGAACGGCCTCGAATTCGCGCGCCGCGAGGTGCGTGTGGCCATCCCGAACCTCACGGATCAGGACAAACTGACGGATGAGGACAAGGCCACCATCGCCGCAGCCGCGACACAGGCCGCGCAAGAGGTGGCGGATCAAGCTCCTGCGGCGGATAAACCCGGGGATTGAAGCGGTCGACCTAAAAACGAGAAAGAAAACTTTATTCAGTCACGCGGCATCGCATTCCGGTGTGATGACATAGGGTGATCGACACGTGGTCGTGACACCACCTTTCTTTGGGGAAGCTGGCAACCATTTGATGTGCAACAGCATAAAAAGGAGCCTGTTATGACGTTTATTAAATCGACCCTTACCGCATTGACACTCGGCCTCTCAGCCACTGTTGCGCACGCCGACCTCAGCCCGTCGGATATCGCCGCCATCGATGGCAAAAGCGGTATTCGCGTCTATTCTTCAGACGGTGACTTCGTGGGGCTGACCAATGGCTTGCGCATCAACCAGGATCGCACGCGCCTCTTTTTGGTGCCGCGCGCCGGATCCATTTTTCGTTTGCGTGGCAAGGACGTGATCGTCACAACCAAGACCGACCTGTTGACGCTGCAGGATGGAAATATTGTGATTGATGCCGACACCCAAAGGCTGCGGATCAAGGCCCGGTCATCGTCCTCTGATGACGATGGAATCGTGACCATCCTGCTTTTGAATGGCTAAGACACACCCTGTGTTGCGCGCATCTTGTGTCCGACATGGCGCGCGCAACCGCTCCGGGTCATGGCCCAGCCTGCCTAAGTCAGGTTAATTTCGGCCAAAGCGACCGCGCGACGATCTAAGCAATTGATCTCTCGGAACGATCAAAAAGCGATGAAAATACCCTAAACGCAACGTACAGGCTGTCCCCGCGGGGACAAACCCTTTCCCCTGCCCCGTCCCTGCTCTAAAGAGCGGTCCAAAGCCGCGGGGGACGCCACATGACCGAGCCGAAAATCACCGAAGATCTGATCGCTAGTCACGGGCTCAAACCCGACGAATACGACCGCATCCTCGAGATCATCGGACGTGAGCCAACCTTTACCGAGCTCGGTATCTTTTCGGCCATGTGGAACGAACACTGCTCCTACAAATCCTCCAAAATCCACCTCAAGAAACTGCCGACCACGGGCCCTCAAGTGATCTGTGGCCCGGGTGAGAACGCCGGCGTGGTGGACATCGGCGACGGACAGGCCGTGGTGTTCAAGATGGAGTCGCACAACCATCCCAGCTACATCGAACCCTACCAGGGCGCGGCCACCGGCGTGGGTGGCATCCTGCGCGATGTCTTCACGATGGGTGCCCGCCCGATTGCATCTATGAACGCCCTGTCTTTCGGCGAACCCGATCACCCCAAAACCCGCCAATTGGTCCATGGTGTCGTCGAAGGTATCGGCGGCTACGGCAACGCCTTCGGCGTGCCGTGTGCTGGCGGAGAAGTGCGGTTTGATCCTGCCTATAACGGCAACTGTCTGGTCAACGCTTTCGCTGCCGGTTTGGCCGACGCCGACAAGATTTTCTACTCCGCCGCTTCAGGCGTTGGCATGCCGGTGGTTTACCTCGGTGCCAAAACAGGCCGCGACGGTGTGGGCGGAGCCACCATGGCCTCTGCCGAGTTCGATGACACGATTGAAGAGAAACGCCCCACTGTTCAGGTAGGTGACCCCTTCACCGAAAAGCGCCTGATGGAAGCGACGCTGGAACTGATGAAGACCGGTGCCGTGATCTCGATCCAAGACATGGGGGCGGCAGGTCTGACCTGCTCTGCCGTCGAGATGGGCGACAAGGGCGGTCTTGGCGTTAAGCTGAACCTCAACGACGTGCCTGTGCGCGAAGAGAACATGACCGCGTATGAGATGATGCTGTCTGAGTCCCAAGAACGCATGCTCATGGTCCTCAATCCCGAGCTTGAGGCCGAGGCCAAGGCCGTCTTCGATAAGTGGGATCTGGACTTCGCCATCGTGGGTGAAACGCTTCCCGAAGACCGCTTTCTGATCGAGCACGATGGCGAGGTCAAAGCAGACCTGCCGCTGTCCAAACTCGCCTCCGAGGCCCCGGAATATGACCGCCCATGGGAACCCACACCAGAAGCCAGTCCCCTCGGGGACATCCCAAGCATCGACCCGATCGACGGCCTCAAGGCCCTGCTGGCCAGCCCCAACTACGCCGCGAAACAGTGGGTGTTTGAGCAATATGACACCATGGTCATGGCCGACAGCGCCCGCACACCGGGTCTGGGGGCCGGGATCATGCGGGTGCATGGCACGGACAAGTCCCTTGCCTTCACGTCGGACGTCACCCCACGTTACGTCAAGGCCAACCCGGTCGAGGGCGGTAAGCAGGCCGTGGCTGAAGCCTATCGAAACTTGACGGCAGTGGGCGCCAAGCCATTGGCAACAACAGACAATCTGAACTTCGGCAACCCTGAAAAGCCCGAGATCATGGGGCAGTTCGTGGGGGCGCTCGACGGGATTGGTCAGGCTTGCGAAGCGCTCGACATGCCCATCGTGTCGGGCAACGTGTCGCTTTACAACGAGACGGACGGCACCGGCATCCTGCCCACCCCCACCATCGGGGCCGTTGGGCTGATCGATCACCCAGACAACATCATCGGTGGCGACGTGCGCGATGGCCACGTGGCCTTGCTGGTCGGAGACTGCGGCGGGCATCTGGGTCAGTCGGCAATCCTTGCGGAAGTGTTTGGACGTACCGACGGGGACGCGCCACATGTGGATCTTGATGCCGAGAAGCGGAATGGCGATTTCATTCGCGAAAACAGACACTTGATCAACGCCTGCACCGATCTGAGCGATGGCGGCCTTGCCCTTGCTGCCTTTGAACTGGCAGAGGCGGCAGGCGTTGGCGTATGGATCGACGCCAACGAGATGGGCAGCTTCTTTGGCGAAGATCAGGCACGTTACCTGGTAGCGTGTTCGTTCGACAAGGCCGAAGCCTTGATGATCGCCGCTGGCAAGGCGGGTGTTCCTATCGTTTCCGTCGGCAAATTCTCGGGCGACACGGTGTGGATGGGCAACAGCTCGGCCCCGCTGTCGGAATTGTCGGACATCTATCGCAACAGCTTTGCCGATACATTCGCGTGACCCTGTTGGGACGGCGAGACTTTTCGTACGAAAAATCTTGGCCCGGATCAGGCGGTGATCATTCGGAGCAAGCGGTCTCGGTCGCCAACGTCGTCACGCAGGGAGATCACCTGCGCCAGTTCTTCGATTGACGCGATAGAATGACCCGCGCGGAAGCTGTCCACATGAGGCAACATCGCCGCAATGCCACGGGCACGGGGTGCAAAATCCTCCCATCTTAACAACGGGTTGATCCAGATCAGACGTTGTGCGGAGAGGTGCAGACGCTCCATCTGTTTTGCCAATGCATCCGGGTCGTCGCGGTCGAGGCCGTCTGTGATCAACAGGACCACGGCCCCTTGCCCCAGCACCCGGCGGGACCAGTCGCGATTGAACGTTTCAAGGCACGATCCAATCCGCGTACCACCTTCCCAATCCTGCGCTTCCGCCCCTGCGGCTTGCAGCGCCGCATCCACGTCACGCTGTGCCAAATGCCGCGTGATGTTTGTGAGCCGCGTGCCAAAAGTGAAAGCGTGCACCTTGGCCCAGCCCGCCCCTTTTGCATTCGCCACAGCATGGAGGAAGTGCAGCACGACGCGGGAATACTGGCTCATCGAGCCCGAGATGTCGCAGAGCGCTACTAGGTTCGGATAGCGGACCCTCGGCGTTTTCCATTTCAGATCGCGCATCTCACCGCCCTGTCGCATGGCGGCGCGCAAGGTGCGGGCGGGATCGATGCGCCCCAGCCCTGCGACCCGTGTCCGGCGCGTGGGCATGGGATCGACCGGCAGCGCCATGCGGGCAAGCATGGCTTTGGCTTGCGCCATTTCCTGCGCGCTCATCTGCTCAAAATCGAGGGTTTTGAGCTGTTCCTCGTTGCTCATGGTGAGCGAGGCGTCAATTTCGATCTCGGTCCCGCCTTCCTCCATCTCTGGCAGGTCGATGTCATCGCCAGCTCCATCAAGCAGCGCTTCGGCGGCGCGTTTCTCAGCGGCTTGTGCGCTACGGTCTTCCTGTACGCCCCGCACGGCAGGCAGCATGGCAGCCATCATGTGTTCGAGGTAGCGTGGGTCGCGCCAGTAGAGGCGGAAAATCTGGGCAAAGACCGCCCGGTGTTCCGGCTTTGAGACAAAGCAGGCGTGCAGCGTCCAGTAAAAGTCACGTTTCTCGGTGAAGCCCGCCTTGGTCACTGCCGTGATGGCATCCATCACGCGGCCCGTACCAATAGGTAGGCCAGCGCGGCGCAGGGCGCGGGCGAAATGGGTGATGTTTCCCGCGAGCTTCGGGTTTTCGGGGAGTTCGAGAGTTGCGTATTCAGGCATCTGTCGTGCCGGGGGCCAGCCCCCGGACCCCCGAAGTTTTCCTGGCAAGATGAAGTTGGATCATGCCGGCTCCAAGGATGCCTTGGCTTCATCCAGCAGGCGTTTGGCCTCGGAACCTTGGAGTTTCTGGATGTCGTCCTGGTATTTGAGGATTGCGCCAAGCGTGTCGGCGATAACCTCCGGGCTTAGGGTGAGTACATCGAGCGCCAGCAGGCATTTGGCCCAGTCGATGGTTTCGGCGACGCCAGGTTTCTTGAACAAGTCCTCGGTCCGCAGGCGTTGAACGAACGCCACCACCTCGCGGCTGAGTTCTGCGGCCGCCTCGGGCGCGCGGGCGTTCAGGATTTCCATCTCGCGGTCGAAATTCGGGTAGTCGACCCAGTGATAGAGGCAACGACGTTTGAGCGCGTCGTGCACTTCGCGCGTGCGGTTGGAGGTGAGGATGACGATGGGCGGTTCCGGGGCCTTGATCGTGCCCAGTTCGGGGATCGTGACCTGAAAGTCGGAGAGCGCTTCGAGCAGGAAGGCCTCGAACGGCTCATCCGTGCGGTCCAACTCGTCGATCAGCAGGACCGGCGCACCGTTTTCGTCGGGGCGCATCGCGTCGAGCAGTGGGCGCTCGATCAGGTAATCATCCGAGAAAAGCTCGGTTTGCAGCGCCTTGCGGTCGGCCCCGCCCGATGCTTCCGCCGTGCGGATCGCGACCATCTGTGCCGGGAAGTTCCATTCGTAGACGGCCGATGACGCATCGAGCCCTTCGTAGCACTGCAACCGGATCAGGCGACGGCCAAGTGCAGCCGCCAGCGCCTTGGCGATTTCGGTTTTGCCGACGCCTGCTTCGCCTTCCAGGAACAGGGGGCGGCCAAGTGACAGGCTAAGGAACACGACGGTCCCAAGAGCGCGGTCACAGACATAGCCTTGGTCGGCCAGCATGGTCTGGACGGCGTCAATGGAGGTGGGTGTGTGCATCGGGTTTCCTTCCTTGCGTCCAACCTGCATCGCTGGGCCCTGTCGTCAAGGCCTCCTAAAGTCCTGTGCGTTGACGGGATTCGCGAGAAATGGCATGGTGTTAACGGGATAAGAATGAGGTTCGCGGCATAGATACCGGGACCCGGAACAGAGGCGGTGGGCAATGACCCGATCACGAAAGGCTGGCGTTTGATGCGCATTACGGCTGTGACCTGCGTGAAAAACGAGGGCCCGTTTCTGTTGGAGTGGATTGCCTTCAACCGCCTGATCGGCGTGACCGATCATCTGTTTTATTCCAATGATTGTACCGATGGGACCGATACCCTGCTGGACGCCTTGGCCGATCGCGGGTTGTGTCGGCATTTGCCGAACCCGGCCGAGGGGCGCAATTACCAGATGGAGGCGCTGAAGGATGCGCGCCGTCAGGATGTCGTGACCGACGCCGACTGGGTTTGGGTCGCGGATGTGGACGAGTTTTTGAACATCCATGTGGGCAATCACACGATCCCGGCGCTGATCGAGGCCTGCGGTGACCCGCAGGCGATTTCGGTGACCTTCCAGTTTTTTGCCAATGATGGCGTCGACACGTTTGTTGATGCGCCGGTGATCGGCCAGTTCCATCGCTCGCACAATCCGGACCTTTGGTGTGGAGAGGCCGCGATTGAGGTCAAGTCGCTGGTGCGTCACGACTTTCCCTTGCAGTACTACGGCGCACATCGCCCGTTCCAGAAGGGCAAAGCCAAGCCTGCGTGGACCGATGGGTCGGGTCGCAAGGTGCCGCACAAGTTCCTTGTCGCCGCCAATCCACGCCGCATTCGCCGCTTTCCCGCCCACGGGGCGCGGGAGTTTGCGACCTTGAACCATTATGCTTTGCGATCTTTGGATAGCTATCTGGTCAAGAATGACCGGGGCGATGTGAACCGCGAAAACCGGGCCTTTGACGACACCTATTGGCGCGAGCGGAATGACCCCGCCTGGGAAGACAAGAGCATTCAGCGCTATTTGCCTGATCTGAAAAAGGCGTTGGTGGAGCTGAAGAAAGACAAGGAGATCAGTGCGCTGCATGACGACTGCGTGCAGCGGCATATCGCCAAGCGGGACGAGTTGCTGGCAATTCCGGAATACCAGGCAATGCAGGCACAGTTGCATGCCGCCTCGACCCTGCCGCCGCAGGAAGAAGCGATGTTGATCGACCTGGGATTGATGGAGCCCGCGGCATGAGTTTGCGCGTTGTGAACCTTGGTCTGCCCAAGACCGGCACCACGACGCTGGCCCGTGCCCTGCGTCGGGCGGGGCTGCATGTGGCGGACCATCGCGTGCGGCCGCGCCAAACCAACAATACGCAGCTGCACAATGAATTTGTCGCCGACCTTTTGTATCGTGGATATTTTGAGACAGGTGATCCGGCCGCGTACTTCGCCGACTTCGATGCGATTTCGGAGATGAGTGTGCTGCGCGCGGGACGGTCGCTGTGGCCACAAATGGATTTCGGGCTGATCATGGCGATCCGCAAGCACAATCCCGGCGTCAAGTTCCTTGCTTCGAACCGCGATCCTTTCGAGATGTCGCAATCCATGTTGGCGTGGTCCGATCTGGGCACGTCGCGCCTGCCCGCCAACAACATCCCAGGCCTGCCGGAAGGGTTTGGAGAGACAAGCATTCAGCGGATGCAGTGGATCGAAGCCCATTATGCCCATCTGCGCGCGATCTTTCGCGATGATGACGATTTTCTGGAATACGACGTGGCCGACCCCGAAGCCAAAGACCTGATCAGCGGTTTCATCGAGCTGCCGGTGAACTGGTGGGGTCGGACCAATGTGAACAAGTTGAACGAGGTTGCCTGATGCGAATCCACCTGCATATCGGGTTGGAACAGGTGGGCGCAGACCGCCTGCAGAACGTGCTGGCCGCCAAACGGGACCAGATGATCACCAAGGGCGTGCTTTATGCGCGCAGCCCCGGAAACAAGAACCATACGCGCCTTTACATGGCGGTGACAGAGACTGCGCATGTCGATCCATTGCGTTACAACCGCGGATACATCACAGCTGACAAACAGAAAGTTCTGCATGATACGGTCGCGGCTGATCTGGCCAAGGAAGTCGCGCAGTTTTCACCAGATCACTTGATCCTGTCCGCGTCGCAACTGGGTGTGAGCCTGGTGTCCAAATCCGAACTTGAGCGATTGAAGGCCCTGCTGGCACCCTTGTCCGAGGACATTCGCATCATTGCGCATATCGATGAACCTGCGCACCTGCTGGCCCGCCACTACCGGGAACAGATCATGGAGGGGCGCGGCGTCGCGCTTACCCAGGAACTGGAGCTTGCGGGCAGCAAGACATGGTGGGCAGACGCACTGGCAGCCGCGCCCCGGATCAATCCGCAGGCGGGTGTGTTCATCGAAAGCCAGGCTGCCCCATGCTGGCTGGACTACAGCGCCCTGGAACGACACTGGAACGCGGTGTTTGGCGAGGGCGCCCTCACGTTCCGGGCCTACGATGCAGAGGGTTTTGCCGCCGAAACGGTGACCGAAGAAATACGTGCGGCATTTCAGATCAAACCGGCCATTGGCAAGACTGCAAAGGCGGATGTGCCTTCCGAACCATCTGCGGCGTGGTTAGCGCGCGGGCGGCAGTTGAACGACCTGATCCTGCAGGTGCTGGCGAATGAGAAACGCATTCTGCCCCGGCAGTTGTGGCGATCTTTTGTGAATGAAATCAAGGTGGACGGTGATCCCATTGATCCCGCATCGCTATCCGCCATCTCAAAAACCTTTGCCACGCAGAACACTGCCATTGCCAAGGCACACGGCCTGCCCACGGATCTGTTCAAAGCACCGCGTGCAAAGAAGGCCTGGGAAGAGGCGAATCCGACACGCGGCTTCCGCGCCTCCCAGTATCTACTGGGCTTCATGTGGCGGATCGACAAGGCGACACAAGAAGAGCGCAAGACCAAAGCAGCTGATCTGGCCCGCCTGAACGGAGCCACCGCCCCCACACCGCCGGGGCCGGACCCTGTGCCAAGCGATGGTCTGACAGATACGGCCCGCGCCTTGATGCCACCGCTGGCCGTGCAAAACTTTGAAAAGCTGCGCACGTCCTCATTTGCACCGCACAACAAGCTGGGCGCCGTCAACGAAGAGGAACTGGCCGCAGCCTACCCACCCATCGGCAAGCGCGATCTGCCCAAGGGGTCGACCGGCAATGTCATTGTCGGCTGCATGAAGAATGAGGCGCCCTATATCGTCGAATGGGTCGCCTATCACCGGGCGATGGGCGTCGACAATTTCCTGATCTACACCAACGGATGCGAAGACGGCACGTCGGAAATCCTGGATCGTTTGCAAGACATGGGCGTGCTCCAGCACCGCAACAACGACAACTGGAAGGGCAATTCGCCCCAGCAATACGCGCTGAACCAGTCACTGAAAGAGCCTCTGATCAAGAACGCAGACTGGATCATCCATATTGATGTGGATGAGTTCATGAACGTGCGCACCGGCAACGGCACGTTGCAGGATTTCTTTGACGCAGTACCGGATGCAACGAATGTCGCCATGACCTGGCGGTTGTTCGGCCATAACGGCGTGACCGAGTTGAAAGACGAGTTTGTCATCGACCAGTTCGACCACTGCGCCCCGAAATATTGCCCCAAACCGCACACGGTCTGGGGGTTCAAGACGATGTTCAAAAACATCGGCGCCTACGAAAAGATCAGCTGCCACCGGCCGAACAAGCTGGACCCCAAATTTGCCAAGAAAGTGCAGTGGGTGAATGGCTCGGGCAAGGACATGACCAAGGAAGTCGCCGAAAACGGCTGGAGAAGCTCAAAGAAATCAATTGGGTATGACCTTCTGCAGCTCAATCACTATGCTCTGCGCAGCGCAGAAAGCTTTCTGATCAAGCGGCAGCGTGGCCGTGCGCTGCACGTGGATCGGTCCATCGGGATCAACTATTGGATCCGTATGGATTGGTCCGATTTCCGCGACATCACCATCAAACGAAACCTGCCCCGCATGCGCACCGAATATGAGACGTTGATGCAGGATGCCGAACTGCGCAAGTGGCACGAATTTGGTCTGACATGGCATCGGACCAAGGCGGACGAGCTCCACGCCAATCCGGAGTTCCAAGACCTGTATGATCAGGCCCTTAAGGTCAAACTGACCGAGACTGAGCGGGTGGCCTATGCCCTCGCCCTCGACATGGAGAGTTGAGATGGATGGTGCACAGATCGAGCATGACGTGATCACGACCCCGCGGGGATTGTTGTTCCCACGCGATACGGATGTGCTGAAGCCACGCATTGCGGGCAGCTTGCGGCGCGGCCTTTATGAGAGGAAGGAAGGTGACGCGGTGTTGCGCGTCATCCAGCCTGATGATGTCGTTCTGGAGTTGGGCGGCGGGGTTGGCTTTATTTCCACCCTTGTGGCCAAGAAAAGCCAGGCAGCGCATGTGCATGTCTACGAGGCGAACAGTGTTCTGGCTGATTACATCCGCCGGGTGCACGTCGCCAATGGGATCGAGAATACGACCGTGCATCACGCCATACTGGGCAAGCGCAAGGGGACCAAGGACTTCCATGTGCGCGGCAACATCCTGGCTTCGTCCGTCGAAGAGACAAATGGCGAGGGCATCGTGCGCACAGAGACCGTAGATGTCGTGAATGCGGGCCAACAGACCAAGGCAATCAAACCCACGGTTCTGGTGTGTGACATCGAAGGGGACGAGGCAGAATTGCTGCCCGAGATGGACCTGAGCACCCTGCGCGCCGCCGTCATTGAACTGCATCCGCAATGGATCGGCCCAGAAGGTGTGAACGCAGTCTTTGGCGCAATGATGGGCGCCGGTCTGGCCTATTACCCCAAATTATCCACGCAAAAAGTCGTCACTTTCCGCAGGGCCTGGCCGCTGAAGTGACACATCTTGCCCTTCTGACGGTCCGGAACGAGGCTGCGTTCATTCTGGAATGGCTGGCCCATCACCGGGCTGTCGGTTTTGACGATTTCCTTGTGTTTTCCAATGATTGCGATGATGGCACCGATACCATGCTGGATCGGCTGGCCGGGCTTGGCTGGCTGAGCCATGTGCGCAACGAAGGCCCCTATGACAAAGGCGGTATCCAGTTCACGGCCCTCAAGGCCGCTGCCAAGATGGATCAGATCAAGACAGCGGATTGGATTCTGCCGCTTGATGTCGATGAGTTCGTCAACATTCATACTGGTGACGGTACATTATCGGCCCTGCACGCCGCCCTGCCCGAAGCCACAGCCATCACGTTGACATGGCGTCTGTTCGGCAACAATGGCCAGGTTCGATATCTGGACCGACCGGTGACGGATACCTTTCCCATGGCTGCACCAGAGGTCCTGCACTGGCCGTGGCGCGCATCCATGTTCAAGACGCTCTATGCGAATGACGGTACGTATCGCAAACCCGGCGTGCATCGCCCGCGCGATGCGGATGGCAGCAAGCTTGCGCAGGCCAATTGGTTCGATAGCCATGGACGCGCGTTGCCGGAACAGTTCAAAACCCGCCGCCTGTTTTCCAACTACGGGCAACCCAATTACGGGTTGGCGCAGCTCAATCACTACCCGCTGGGAGCGATGGAAAGCTATGTTCTGAAGGCGGACCGGGGCCGCGCCGTACATTCGGACGATTTGCTGGGCGTCGATTACTGGGTTGAGCGGAACTTCTGTACGGATGAGGACCGAACGATCAGCCGGTATGCGGAACGGCGCGATGCGCATCTGGCCGACCTGAAGGCTGATAGTGTGCTTGCAACACTGCACGACGACGCCGTCGCGTGGCGCAAATCAAGGTTCGATGAATTGATGCAGCAAGAACCGTTTCGCGCGCTGTTTGGCCGTCTGCTGATGACGCCACCCACACGCCCTGTACCGCCAAAAGCCGCGCAATTCATGATCCAATACGCCAACCAGGCGCGTCGCTCGGCGCAATAGTCGCGCAAATTTTCCCCATTTTTGCCCCATTGCGGCGGTACCTCACCCTCAACCCGCGGTTCAAAGGCGGGATGTGAGGATAGAGCAATGCAGGACCAAGAGATTCCGTTCGAGCCGGATCTGGCCGATCTGCCGAAAGCTGAGTGGCTGTCACGCCTGATGCAAACCGCTGAAGACCAAGGGTTTTTCCAAGCCCTGGGGCGCAAGCATTTTGCAGCGCACATTCGGCGCGGCGACACGTTGGTCGTGACCTTCGAATCGGTACAGGGTATGCGCGCCCTGTCAGAGCGGGCCGAGCCTTTGGGCTGGTCCATGGTGCGCGACAATGACTGGTCGCACCTGTGTATCGCGTCGGACGGCGACACTTGGTTTCGCGACCGGCACGTGATCGGCCTATTCGATCAGCTGGTCGATGACGGCTTTTTCGACGACTTCGAAACGGTGCTGTTCTACGGGGCCGGTCCCTGCGGATATGCCGCTGCTGCCTATTCCGTAGCCGCACCGGGGGCGCAGGTGCTTTTGATCCAACCCCAGGCCACGCTTGATCCGCGTGTGACGGAATGGGACGACCGATTTATCGAGATGCGGCGCACCGACTTCACGTCGCGCTACGGCTACGCGCCAGACATGCTGGACGCCTGTGCGCAAGCCTATGTGCTGTACGATCCGGTTGAAAGACTGGACGCCATGCACGCCGCCCTGTTCACCCGCGCCGGTGTGACACAATATCGCCTTCGTAATATGGGCGACACGATCCAGAGCGACCTGATGGCCATGAACGTGCTGCCTGACCTGCTTGAAATGGCCGCCGAAGGCACGCTGGATGATCTGCAATTCGCCAAGATCTATCGCGCGCGCCGCACCTATCCGGGCTATCTGCGTCGTGTTCTGGCCGCCCTCGACCGCAACGAACGGACCGAGCTGACCTACATGATGGCGCGCAACGTGGTGTCGCGTATGAAGCGGGCACCTCGGTTCCAGCGCCGCCTGGCCGAGATTGACGCACTGCGCAATGCCGCAAATGCCAGAAGTGCCGAGCCCGAGGACTAGAAACCCATGTCATGCCCATGCTAACGGCGGCGCATGACCACACTCACCATCGCCCGCCCCGACGATTGGCACCTGCATCTGCGTGACGGCGCAATGATGCGCGCCGTGCTGCCATGGACCGCGCAACATTTTGCCCGCGCCATAATCATGCCCAACCTCGTGCCTCCGGTTGTTACAGGTGCTCAAGCTGCTGCCTATCGCGATCGCATCCTGTCCGCCCTGCCCGACGGCATGGACTTTGATCCGTTGATGACGCTGTACCTGACCGACGACACGGATGCGGATGACGTGGCCGCAGCGCACGCAAGTGGTTTGGTCAAAGCCGTCAAACTCTATCCGGCCGGGGCAACCACCAATTCCGCTTCGGGCGTCGCAAACTTCGACAAGGTGCGCCCGGTGCTGGAGCGCATGGCGGAGATTGGCCTGCCCCTATGCGTGCATGGTGAGGTCACCGACCATGACATCGACATCTTCGACCGTGAAGCGGTGTTCATCGACCGGGTTCTCGACCCAATCCGACGCACCACACCCGGCTTGCGCGTTGTCATGGAACACATCACCACGTCGAACGCGGTCGACTACGCCCGCGCACAGGATGAGAGCCTTGGGGCCACGATCACGACGCATCACCTGGTGATCAACCGCAACCACATCTTGGCCGGGGGTATCAAGCCGCACTACTACTGCCTGCCTGTTGCCAAACGGGAGGAGCACCGACTGGCGCTGCGTGCTGCTGCAACCAGTGGCGAGGCGCGGTTCTTTCTGGGTACCGACAGCGCGCCGCACACCGATGAGAACAAGCTGTTGCCATGTGGCTGTGCGGGTTGCTTCACAGCCCCCAACACGCTGCCCATACTCGCACAGGTGTTTGAGGAAGAGGATGCGCTGGACAAGCTCGAAGGCTTCACATCGCGCAACGGCCCAGCCTTCTATGGGCTACCCGCCAACGAAGACACCATTGCCCTCACCAAATCCGCCCCTACGCTGCCTGACCAAATTGACACTGACGATGGCCCGGTCACCGTCTTTGATCCCGGTTTCGATCTGACGTGGTCCGTCCAGTAACTTCCCTGTTTCAAGAAAATCCCCGCCGGAGGCTCCCGCCCCCTCCACGCAGCACAAAGCCCGAAAGCAAAGCGCCATGATCCCAACAAGCTACCCCACACCCGAAGAAATGGCCCGTCTGACGGCCCGCATGCTGCTGGAAATCAAGGCCGTACATTTCAACGCGGCAGAGCCGTTCACATTGGCTTCGGGCCTGCCAAGCCCGACCTATATCGACTGTCGCAAGCTGATCTCTTACCCGCGCATCCGGTCGACGCTGATGGATTTTCTCACTGTCACCGTTATGCGCAATGCGGGGTTTGAAGCGTTCGACAACATCGCGGGTGGCGAGACGGCAGGCATCCCTTTTGCTGCCTTCGTGGCCGAGCGGATGGCCCTGCCGATGACCTACGTTCGAAAAAAGCCCAAGGGATATGGCAAGGGCGCCCGGATCGAAGGGGACATGACCGATGGTCAGCGCGTTTTGCTGGTCGAGGATCTGACGACCGATGGTGGATCAAAGCTGAGCTTTGTGGATGCCATCCGTGATGCTGGGGCAGCCTGCGCGCACACAGCTGTTATCTTTTACTACGGGATTTTCCCAGAGACCGAGAAGGTATTGGGCGAACATGGTGTGACGCTGCATCACCTGTGCACATGGTGGGATGTGTTGGCCGAGGCCAAGGCGTCCGGCGCGTTTGATGCGGCGACTTTGGACGGCGTCCAGGACTTCCTGAACGACCCACGCGCGTGGCAGGCAGCCCGGACGTAACGGAACTTTGCCGATACGGCTCCGTTTGTAGCTTTTCTACATAGAGTCTGGCTGTGGAACAGTGTGCAAAACCATGATTCTTTTGCACGGCGCCGGACAGATGTGGTATGCGTGCAGGACGCCATTGCCATATGTGGGAAAGTGTAAACCACGATTGTGGAGAATCCACCGGGTTTTCCACAGACTTGCTCCCGGTTTTCAACGCCTATGCGCTTGTGGCAAGACACCCGGAACGCGGGGACAATAAAACAACGAGCAGAGAGTGGGGCGATGAACGAGATTGCAGCAATCAATCCGACCGGGGTTGCGGTTCAGGATGCCGAGACCATGCCCCACTCGATCGAGGCCGAGCAGCAATTGCTGGGCGCGATTCTGACCAACAACGACATCTATGACCGTGTCGCATCGATCATCAATCCGACCCATTTCTATGACCCGGTACACGCCCGCATCTTTGAGATTTCGGCGGCTCGGATCGCCAAAAACAATCTTGCCTCTCCCGTGACGCTCAAGGCGTTCATGGAGGAGGATGAGGGGCTGAAAGAGCTGGGCGGTCCGGCCTACCTTGCCCGCCTTGCCGGGGCCGCCATCAGTGCCTTTGCCGTGCGCGATTATGCGCAGATGATTTATGATCTTGCCGTACGCCGCGACCTGATCCAACTGGGGCGCGACATCAGCGCCAAGGCGGCCAAGGTCGATGTCGCCTCGGAGCCCAAGGAGCAGATCGTAGAGGCCGAACAGGCGCTTTATAAGCTGGCCGAACAGGGCACATCCGAGGGTGGATTTCAGAGCTTTCTCAAGGCTGTAACGGATGCAGTTAATGTCGCCAATGCCGCGTATCAGCGGGAAGGCGGACTTGCGGGTATCTCAACTGGCCTGATCGATATGGACAAGAAGCTGGGGGGTCTGCACCCGTCTGACCTTCTGATCCTTGCGGGCCGTCCGTCGATGGGGAAAACCTCGCTCGCCACCAACATCGCCTTCAACATCGCCAAGGCCTACAAGAAAGGCCTGAAACCCGACGGAGCCGAAGGCGCGATTGAAGGCGGCGTTGTGGGCTTCTATTCACTCGAGATGAGCGCGGAGCAGCTCGCCGCGCGTATCCTGTCCGAGGCCGCCGAAGTGCCCTCGGAAAACATTCGTCGTGGTGACATGACCGAGGCCGAGTTCCGGCGCTTTGTGGACGCGGCCAAACAGCTCGAAGCCTGCCCGCTCTATATTGACGACACTGCCGCCATCCCGATTGCCCAGCTGTCCGCGCGCGCGCGCCGGTTGAAGCGGACGCACGGGCTGGATGTGCTGATTGTCGACTACCTGCAACTGGTGCGCGGTGTGTCCGAAAACCGTGTACAGGAGATCGGCGAGATATCCATGGGCCTGAAGGCCATCGCCAAAGAGCTGAACATCCCCGTCATCGCGCTGTCGCAGCTTTCGCGTCAGGTCGAAAACCGGGAGGACAAGCGCCCGCAGCTGTCAGACCTTCGGGAATCGGGATCGATTGAGCAAGACGCCGACGTCGTCATGTTCGTTTTCCGCGAAGAGTATTATAAGGAACGTGAGAAGCCCGGTGACCACGACCTGGAAGCCATGGCCAAGTGGCAGGAAGAGATGGAGCGGCTGCATGGTCGCGCCGAAGTCATCATCGGCAAGCAGCGTCACGGCCCCATTGGCACAGTGGACCTGAGTTTCGAAGGGCGCTTTACCCGTTTCGGCAACCTCGTGCAGCCCTGGCAACAGGGTGGCGGCGGCGACGCCGGGTTCTGATCACAAGGACGCGCTGCGCGCGACGCCAATGTTTTAGGGGCTCTGCCCCCGCCTTCGGCGTCCCCGAGGTATTTTTGGCCAGAAGAAGCTGTATGGCCGGGTTGTGATTGGACAGAGTCACGCCGGCCCGTCACAGTGACAGCATGCGCTTGGTTCTTGGTTTGTTGGTGTGTTTTGGCTCGGTCGTGCATGCGCAGGAGCGGATCGAGGTGGATGTAGAGCTGTTCCTCGCCGTTGATGTAAGCCGCTCTATGCAACCCTACGAGCTTGAAATCCAGCGGCGTGGCTATGCCGCTGCCCTTCAAGCGCCCGAGGTGCAGGCCGCCATCACAAGTGGGTTTCTGGGTCGGATCGCAATCACCTATGTTGAATGGGCCGGGACGCATGACCAACGGGTGATTGTACCTTGGACCGTTTTGGCCACCCCCGAGGATGCGGCCAGGATTGCAGGTCAGATCACAGCCCATTTTGACGATGCGATGCGCCGCACTTCGATTTCAGGCGCGTTGATGCATGCCGCTGAAAGCATTGACCGGAACGCATTTGATGGCTTGCGCAGGGTTATTGACGTGTCAGGGGACGGCCCGAACAACATGGGGCGTCCCGTCACCCTGGCCCGAGATGCCGTTCTGGCGCGGGGCATCACGATCAACGGACTGCCATTGATGACCCAAGATGACGGATTTACGTCCCGGTGGAATATTCCCGATCTTGATGCGTACTACACCGCATGTGTCATTGGCGGCACCGGTGCCTTTGTCGTGCCCGTTACGGATTGGGCGGAATTTGAGGATGCGGTGCGGCGCAAACTGGTCCTTGAAATTGCCGGACAGTCCGCGCGTCTGTGGCGTGCCCAAGCCACAGCACCCTATAACTGCCTGATCGGAGAGGAAATCTGGGAACGCAATCGCGACATCTTTGCGCTGCCTTAAGCCCATATCGCATTTTCCTCTTCACCAATGCGCGTCGTCCTGCCAAACAGCCGGTCATGACATCTGCGACCCTCTCTATCGACCTCGGCGCGCTTGTGCGCAATTGGCAATCCCTTGATGCACTCAGCGCGTGCGAAACCGGTGCGGTGGTCAAAGCCAATGGCTATGGTCTGGGTGCGCCCGTCGTGGGCCGCGCCCTTGTACGCGCTGGCGTGCGAAGCTTTTTCGTGGCCACGGCCGAAGAAGGCAACACGCTGCGCGGGGCGATTGGTCAAGGGCCAGCGATCTACGTCTTTTCCGGGCACATGGCTGGCGATATCAACGCGATCCGCGAAGCGGTATTAACCCCGCTGCTTAACTCCGTTGACCAGATGCTGCGCCATGTCGAGGCGTTGCCGGGTGCGCCCTTCGGCATTCAACTGGACAGCGGGATGAACCGTCTGGGTATGGAGCACGCCGAATGGTCTGCTGTACGCGACATTGCAATTGCCCAAGGTCCAGCGCTGATCATGTCGCATCTGGCCTGTGCGGATGAGCCTGATCACCCGATGAATGCAAGGCAATTGTCCGAGTTCCGTGCGATGACTGACGGATTGGACATTCCCCGCTCTCTAGCTGCCACCGGCGGCACCATACTTGGCCCGGACTATCACTTTGACATGACGCGTCCGGGTATCGGCCTCTATGGCGGTCTGCCCTTTGCCGATGCGGCCCCGGTGGTCACGCTTGATCTGCCCGTCATTCAGGTTCGGGACGTCGTGCAGGGGGAAAGCGTCGGCTACGGCAACACTTGGACTGCCCCACGAGACAGCCGCATCGCGACGGTCTCCGGCGGCTATGCAGACGGGCTGATCCGCGCGATGGGTCCCAAGGCGACGCTTTTTGCGGGTGACACGCCTTGCCCTGTCGTTGGCCGTGTGTCCATGGATCTGATCACGGCGGACGTTACGACACTGGATCATGATCCCACCGAATTGCAGCTTATGGGGCGTCATCAATCTGTCGATACGGTGGCTGATGCCGCCGGCACCATTGGTTATGAAATCCTGACCTCGCTTGGCCTGCGCTATCAACGGAGCCTTGTCGGATGAGCTGGATCGCAGCACTTGGACGGGCCACGCTGGGCCTTTTGGCCGCCATGGGCCGTGTGGCCATGTTCTTTGGCACGTCGGTCACCCACCTGTTGCGGCCCCCGTTTTATCCGCGCGAGCTGGCCCTGGCCCTGCTGAATATCGGGTGGTTGTCCCTGCCTGTCGTCGGGTTGACGGCCATTTTCACGGGCGGCGCATTGGCGCTGCAAATCTATGCCGGCGGCGCGCGCTTCAATGCCGAGGCGGTGGTGCCCCAGATCGTTGCCATAGGCATGGTGCGCGAACTGGGTCCGGTGCTTGTCGGGTTGATGATCGCCGCGCGCGTCACCTCTTCCATCGCGGCCGAGATTGCGACGATGAAAGTGACCGAGCAGATTGATGCTTTGGTCACGCTGTCGACCCATCCCATGAAATACCTGACAGTGCCGCGCGTTCTGGCTGCGACACTGGTTGTGCCGCTGTTGGTGGCCGTTGGTGATGTGATTGGCATCTTTGGTGGTTATGCGGTTGCCACGGGCACGTTGGGGTTTAACGCGGCCGCCTATATCCAGAACACGGTCGATTTCCTGCAAACGCGGGACATCACATCCAGCCTTGTGAAAGGCGCGGTGTTCGGCTGCATCGCCGCCTTGATGGGATGCTACTTCGGCATGAACTCAGGCCGGGGTGCGCAGGGCGTGGGCCGTGCGACCAAGGGGTCGGTCGAGGCCGCTGCCGTGCTGATCCTGGCCGCCAACTTCGTGCTCACGGGGGTGTTCTTTTCCGTATGACCCAGAACACGCCCTCTTCCTTGTCCGTTACAGGCCCCGCCAGATGATCACACTCGACAACATCCACAAAAGCTTTGGCGACAATCACGTTCTGCGCGGTGTTGATCTGCATGTCGCGCGCGGCACATCGATGGTGATCATTGGCGGCTCCGGTACCGGCAAGTCCATCGCGATCAAGACGATCCTTGGCCTTGTTACGCCCGAGAAGGGCACGATCACGGTTGACGGTCAGGATGTCAGCCAGACCGGAGATCGCGATGCCTTTCTGGCCCGGTTCGGGATGCTGTTTCAGGGCGCTGCCTTGTTTGACTCCCTACCCGTCTGGCAGAACGTCGCCTTTCGCCTACTGCGCGGCAGTCTTGCGCGCCCGAAGGCAGAGGCGCATGAGATTGCCATCGAGAAATTGCGCCGTGTGGGGCTGACGCCGGATGTGGCGGATCGTCTGCCTGCCGAACTATCGGGCGGGATGCAAAAACGCGTGGGGCTGGCGCGGGCCATTGCGGCAGAGCCCGAGATCATCTTTTTTGACGAACCGACCACCGGACTTGATCCGATCATGGCGGGCGTCATCAACGACCTCATCCGCGAGATCGTGACCGAGATGGGTGCGACCACGATGACAATCACCCATGACATGACGTCCGTGCGGACCATCGCGGATAATGTCGCGATGCTGCACGGAGGCAAGATCCGCTGGACAGGTCCCGTGGCCGACATTGACGGGGCAACCGATCCATACGTGGATCAGTTCATTCACGGGCGGGCAGAAGGGCCGATCGAGACCGTGCGCTGAGGCGTGCAGCGCTTGACACAGGCATTCCGGCGCGGCCACTTGCCGTCATGCATCGCTGGATCAACCTGTCCCTGCTTATCCTGTTCCCGGTCTCGTGGTTTGCGCCATTACTCAAGGCCGGGCTACTGCCACTTTTCAAGCTGAAAGAGATTTCCGTTCTGACCGGGCTTCAATCGCTTTGGGGCACGGATGTCTTCCTTGCCCTAATCGTTGCCATCTTTGCCCTTGTGGCGCCGATGGCCAAGACCATCGGGTTGGCGCTGGTGCATTGGAACATGGCCAGCCCGCGCCTTGCCCCTGCGCTGCGGATCATGGGGAAGCTGGCGATGGCCGATATTTTTCTGATCGCAATGTACATCACGGTTGCCAAAGGCATCGGTGTTGGACGGCTGGAAGTGGCGTGGGGGCTTTACCTCTTTACCGCGTGCATTCTGGCATCGCTTTGGGTCGGTGTTCGAACTGAAAGGATTGCGTCCAACCTCATGGATTGATGCGAAACCGGAAACAATCCATATCGCGCCCTCACAAGTCACCACTTTTTGACTGTATTTTCCGACGCTTAAGGATATGCTGCCTAGATTAGTGCGTCTTCTGGGGGGAAGGCTAATGAAACAAGTAATTTTCGCAGCACAGGTTCTTGCTGCAACCATGCAACGGCTCGCGCTTTTTCTTTTCGCTGCGCTCGCACTTGGATTGATTGTCACAACTGGGATGGCTGCAGCAGGCTTTTGGCCGTGGATTGACCTTTCGGTTACTTGGAATGGCGCGCCGGTTGACCAAGCTGGGATGATCGCCCAGATCGGGCTGACTGTCCTTGCAGTTGCCTTGTGTTTTTTCCTGCCAACGAACATGCGCATCATGCAGCTTGAAAACTCGCACCGGCAATTCAGTGTTGGCGTAGATGACATCACCCGTGCCTATCACGCTGCACATCACGCGGATCGCAGCGGCACTTTTGGTCTGAGCGATGCGTTTGAAAGCACGCAGGATCGTCTGGCGTTCCTGCGCGATCATCCCGATCTGGGTATGTTGGAGCCTGAACTGCTGGAGTTGGCGGCAAAGATGTCCCATATCAGTCGGGACCTTGCCCAAGCCTATTCAGACACCAAGGTCGAACGGGCGCGGTCCTTCCTTCAGCAGCGCCAATTCGAGATTGAGCAGTTCAACGACCGCTTGGAACAGGCCAAGGCGATCCATGGCGAGTTTTCAACCTGGATCAACCGGCTGGAACTGGAGGAGAACGTGGCACGCGCCCATCTTGAACGTCTTTTGGACCAGATGGAGCGACTGCTGCCCGAACTGAACCAACCTGCCACACCGTCAAAAGTCACCCAACTGCCCCTGCGCGCTGAATAGGGCTTGCCCGCCCACGCCGCCGCTGGCAGACCAACGCGCATGGTAAAAACCGGCACGACCTATTCCTGCTCCTCATGCGGCGCGTCCTTCTCCAAGTGGTCCGGGCGCTGTGACGGCTGTGGTGAGTGGAACACCATCAGCGAAGACGCCGGCCTTTCTGCGGGCCCCAGCAGCAAGGGGCTGGGCACAAAACGGGGCAATACGGTCACCCTGACCGATCTGGCGACGCAGGAAACGCCACCACCCCGAACCGAAAGCAAGGTGGCCGAGCTTGACCGGGTACTGGGCGGCGGTCTTGTCCCCGCTTCTGCCATTCTGGTTGGTGGCGATCCTGGCATCGGCAAATCCACCCTTCTGTTGCAAGCCGCGGCGCGTTTCGCCCGCAACGGCCTGAAAACGATCTATGTCAGCGGCGAAGAGGCAAGTGCGCAGGTCCGGATGCGCGCGGAGCGCCTCGGGCTGTCCGATGCGCCAGTACAGCTGGCGGCGGATACCAACCTGCGCAACATCCTGACCACACTCGAGGCCGAGGCGCCGGGGTTGGCCATCATCGATTCAATCCAGACCATGTGGCTCGACACTGTCGACAGTGCGCCCGGGTCGGTCAGCCAGGTTCGCGCCGCCGCACATGAACTGACGACCTTTGCCAAGCGAAAGGGCATCAGCGTCATTCTGGTTGGGCACGTGACCAAAGAAGGGCAGATTGCAGGCCCCCGCGTGGTCGAACACATGGTCGATACGGTCTTGTACTTCGAAGGCGAGCGCGGGCACCAATTCCGCATCCTGCGCGCAGTCAAGAACCGCTTCGGCCCCGCCGACGAAATTGGCGTGTTCGAAATGACCGGCAAAGGACTGGCCGAGGTCACGAACCCGTCGGCCCTGTTCTTGTCCGAACGCGGCGAGCCGTCGCCCGGGTCCGTGGTATTTGCCGGGATCGAAGGCACCCGTCCCGTGTTGTGCGAGATGCAGGCCCTTGTCGCACCCTCCCCGCATTCCCAAGCGCGCCGGACCGTGGTGGGTTGGGATGGTGGGCGTCTTGCCATGATCCTTGCGGTCCTTGAGGCACGCTGTGGCATCCCTTTTGCCGGGCTTGATGTGTATCTGAATGTCGCAGGCGGCATGAAAATCAGCGAACCTGCTGCCGATCTGGCCGTCGCAGCCGCCCTTTTGTCTGCACGCGAGGATAGTGCATTGCCCGCAGATACAGTTGTTTTTGGGGAAATCAGCCTATCTGGCGCGCTTCGGCCTGCCCCTCAGACGGAAAACAGGTTGAAAGAAGCCCAAAAACTTGGTTTTTCGTCATCCATTGCACCCAAGGGCGGCAAAGCCCAAGGTGCACCGGGAATGACGCTGAAACGCTTCAGTGACCTGACCGGGTTTGTAGGCGACGTATTCGGCGCAGGCTAGACGCCGCACGAGCAGAACATAAGGGGCAGGACCATGGAAGGGTTCACCATCATTGACGGCGTAGTTGCCGTGGTCATCATCCTGTCGGCCCTATTGGCCTATGGGCGCGGGTTCGTGCGCGAAGCCATGGCAATTGCAGGCTGGATTGCAGCCGCCATTCTGGCATTCCTGTTTGCCCCGCGCGTGGAA
This sequence comes from Tateyamaria sp. LSS28, assembly GCF_059611725.1. Taxonomy (NCBI): domain Bacteria; kingdom Pseudomonadati; phylum Pseudomonadota; class Alphaproteobacteria; order Rhodobacterales; family Roseobacteraceae; genus Tateyamaria; species Tateyamaria sp. LSS28. Next base: position 447,472 of record NZ_JCAPFI010000003.1, read on the forward strand.
CCGCTGGTGCGCGAGATTCCGGTTGTGGGCGACTTCATCGCTGACAGTTGCGAGCTCAGCATTATTGGGGCCTTTGCCCTTGTCTTTGCTGTTGCGTTGATCGTGGTGTCCCTGTTCACCCCGCTTTTTTCATCGATTGTGCAACGGTCCGCTCTCGGCGGTATCGATCAGGGTCTTGGTTTTCTCTTTGGCGTGGCGCGCGGCATCCTTCTGGTTGCCATTGCGTTCTTTGTCTACGACACGGTGATCACCGGCCAGGAATTCACCATCGTTGATGAAAGCCGTTCGGCCGCCGTGTTTGGCCGCTTCACCGGGCAGATCGAAGAGCAGAACCCCGAAGAGGCGCTTGGCTGGATCACCCGCCAATACGAGAGCCTTGTGGGCGCCTGTAGCGAATAATTCGTCCCAACGAAGCGGGAATCAGACATTTCAAAGGCGCGGGCAGCACCGCCCGCACGCAATCATGGTTAAGCACGGATTAATCGCGTCGCCGTGATGCGGAGAGTGTGGGCCGCCTGCACCCCACTGGTGACTGTGGCGAAACAGCGCCCGGCTTTGGCCGTGGTTGTGACCAAAAAGCGGCAGATTTGTGGAGCGTTCTTGTCCCCAGAACACGAACACAAACTGACCCGAGGATACACCGATGTTTCTGAACCATGACGCCGCATTTGCCGACATTACGCCCATTAAAACACCGGCTGCCCCGCGCATCAGCGCAACAGTCACGGCACATACATTGCTGGAGACTGAAAACGGATGGGCATCGGTTGACACGCTGCAGGCAGGCGACGCCGTGGCGACACTCGATGGTGGCTTTGCCGAAATCACCGCGATCACGCGCCCCGACCGCACTGTACCGCTTGTGCATATCCCCGGCGGTGTCCTCTCGACCTGCTCCGACATCGCCTTGCCCGCAAATGCCCATGTCGCGTTGCACACCCCTGCCCGCTGGGTAGACGCACCCGTGGTCTCTGTCCCGGTCAAGGCACTTAGCGGTTGGTGTGGGATCCGCCCTACCCTGTTTAATGGGCCGGACCTGGCTGAGTTGCATTTCGCGGACGAAGAGATGATCTACGCCCAGTCTGGCCTGCTGATCCACGCCGCACCGTCATCAGGCGACAGCTTCTTTTCCAAGCTCAATTACGGTGACACTCGCGCCATGCTGGCCCTGTCCGCTGGCAAAATTGGCCAACCGGACACGGTCGCTGCGTAATGCACGATCAATTGTGATCCTTTCGTGACAGGGGCAGTCTGTCTTGTTACACCGCGCCCATATCCCATTCACGGATTCGGAGCTGCCCCTTGTCCGACCTTGCCGCACACGCGCAAATGCCCCTTGCCCATCCCTTTGATGACGACAAACTCAAGGAAGAATGCGGGATATTCGGGGTCCTCGGGACAATGGACGCCGCGAATTTCGTGGCCCTTGGCCTGCACGCCCTGCAACATCGTGGACAAGAAGCGGGCGGCATCGTTGCCTACCACCCCGAACACGGTTTCAATTCGGCCCGGCGCTTTGGCTATGTCCGCGACAACTTCACCTCTCAGGCGGTGATGGAAACGCTTCCCGGCTCCCTTTCGATTGGCCATGTGCGCTACTCAACAGCTGGGTCCAAAGGGCAAACCGCGATCCGTGACGTGCAGCCCTTCTTTGGCGAATTTGCTATGGGCGGCGCGGCCATTGCCCACAACGGCAATATCACCAATGCTGACGCGCTGCGCCGGGAATTGATCGAGCGCGGCTCGATCTTCCAGTCTTCCTCGGACAGCGAATGCATCATCCACCTGATGGCCCGCAGCCTGCAGCGCAACATCCCCGAGCGGATGGAAGACGCCTTGCGCCGGGTCGAAGGCGCCTTTTCGGTCGTCGCCATGACCCGCACAAAGCTGATCGGCGTGCGCGATGCGTTGGGCGTGCGCCCACTGGTGCTGGGCAAGCTCGACACCGGCTATGTCCTCAGCTCGGAAACCTGTGCGCTCGACATCATCGGGGCCGAGTTCGTGCGGGAAATCGAACCGGGTGAAATGGTGGTCATCACGGACAAGGGTGTCGACAGTCGGTTCCCGTTCCGTCCGCAGAAACCCCGCTTCTGCATCTTCGAACATGTATATTTCAGCCGTCCCGACAGCATCCTCGGCGGCAGATCGGTCTATGAGACACGTGAAAACATTGGGCGCGAATTGGCCAAGGAGGCCCCGGTCGAGGCAGACCTCGTCTGCCCCGTCCCCGACAGCGGCACACCTGCCGCCATTGGCTATTCGCTGGAATCCGGCATCCCCTACGCCATGGGCATCATCCGCAACCAATACATGGGCCGGACGTTCATCGAGCCGACCGAAAGCATCCGCAACATGGGTGTACGTCTGAAGCTGAACGTGAACCGCGCCCTGATCCGGGGCAAACGGGTGATTTTGGTCGACGACTCGGTTGTGCGCGGCACGACATCTCGCAAGATCAAGGAAATGATCCTGGACGCAGGTGCCAAAGAGGTGCATTTCCGCATCGCTTCGCCGCCCACGGCTTGGCCTTGTTTCTACGGTGTCGATACACCACAGCGCGAAAAGCTGCTGGCCGCGACCATGAGCGAGGAAGAGATGTGCCAGCATCTGGGCGTCGACAGCCTGAAGTTCATCTCGCTCGATGGCCTCTACCGCGCTGTCGGCGAGACCAAGGGGCGCGATGCATCCAGTCCGCAATATTGTGATGCCTGCTTCTCGGGCGAATACCCGGTCGAACCCGCCGACATGATCGAGAAGGGTTTTGAGATGAAGGCGGCGGAATAGTCGCTGCTGACATTATATGACATCAGGGCGGGCGATGGTTCAGTATGGATGTTACGCCTTCAGAGATTTTGAACCGAACCGAGAATTGGCCTGACGAGGCGCAGACACATTTCCTGCGTCTTCGCAGCATTGTGCATGATGTAGCGACCAGTGCCGACATCGGACCTCTGGACGAAAGCCTGAAATGGGGGCAGCCCGCATGGCGGCCCAAACGCCCACGCGTCGGATCAACCTTGCGCGTGGATTGGTCGCCTACAACGCCAAATCGCCTGATGGCCTTTGTCGACTGCAAGACCGATCTGGCAGCGCAAATGGACAACCGATTTCCACAACAGTTCCACAATGACGGGCGGCGCGCGCTGGGGTTCGATCTTGATGCGCCACTGGATGAGGATGCCGTTTGGCAACTTGCCCATATCACGTTGACCTATCACAGGGCCAAACGTCAGGGCTGATCAGCACGCCACCGCCGAATGTCCCAACGTCACTGGGCAAAGCATTGCGTATTGATGCCCGGACCCGTTCACCTTGCCAAAAGGTCATGTTAGCCGCGCCCCTTGATTCATGGGGATGAACACGCAAATGGCCGAAGAGACAAACGCAACAACCGCAGATCTTGCGACCCAAAACGGTGTGCTACCGCTGCGCAACCTGCAGCTTCTGGGTGTTGTAGGGACAGAAAACAGCCGCCGCGCACTCTTGCGAACGGCTGGAGGGCAAACACGCATGGTGCAGGTTGGCGACACGTTTCGCCACGGTACTGTCATTGCCATAGGCGAGGATCGGGTTGTCTTGGCAGGAGGCGTCGGCCAACGCACGCTTACTTTGCCCGGCCGGCCCAAGGCTGCCGCTTGACCCTTGGCCCGCCACAAGGCAAGAGCGGGCCATGACACAGACTGCCCTTATCACTGGTGCCTCCCGTGGCCTTGGCGCGGCCATGGCGTTGGCCCTTGCCCCGACGCATCACATCATTGCAGTGGCCAAAACAACGGGCGCACTGGAAGAGCTGGATGACGAGATCACTGCCAAAGGTGGCGCCGCAACGCTTGCGCCCATGGACATCGGCAACGACGCGGCAATGCAAACCCTGTGCCGTGGTATCTTTGACCGCTGGGGCAGCCTGGACATGTGGGTACATTGCGCAATCCATGCCGCCCCACTGGCCCCGACCAGCATGATCGACGCCAAGGACATGTCAAAGTCCATCGCAGGCAACGTGGCAGCGACGGCGACACTGATCACTTACATTGCCCCCCTGCTCGGCACATCCGGCAAGGCTGTGTTCATGGATGACCCGGTCGCTGGCCAATCGTTCTACGGCGCATATGGCGCAACCAAGGCCGCGCAGATCGCGCTGGCCCGCAGTTGGCAAGCTGAGACGGCCAAGACAGGACCACAGGTGCATATCGCAACCCCTCAACCCATGCCAACGGCAACGCGTGCGCGCTTCCATCCCGGCGAAGATCGCTCCCCCCTCGCCAATCCGGCGGACGAAGCAGCCCGTATCCTGTCCGAAATCAACGGTTGAACGAAGCAGGCAGGCATGACCCAATAGGATCATGCTGACCCGCCTTACTCGATTTGACCGGCCCCGACCGCCTGCGCGGTCTGGCACCCTGCAATCCATCTACGATGCGGCTGCAACAGGCTGGCAGGACGGCATTTCCAAGCTGGGGTTCCTGTCGGCCTATGCTGATTTGATGTCTTCCGTTCCTGCCGTCAGAACTAGCCCAACGGTGCTGGACGTCGGCACGGGCACCGGCGCATTCGCACAAGCGTGGCTGGACGCACATGGGGCACCCGCCACCCTGACACTGACGGATATCTCGCAATCCATGCTCGACACAGCTGCGGCCCGTTTGCCCGGCGCCGCCACGATTGCAACCCCGTTGGGAGGGCAATTGGATCAGTTGCCGCCACAGGATGTCGTGCTGTGCGCCCATGTGATCGAGCATCTGGAGGACCCACAAGCGGCCCTGGCATGGTTGCATGATCATATTGCACCCGGCGGAATGTTGGTCCTTGCCCTCTCTCGTCCCCACTGGTGCACGGCACTTGTTCGATGGCGGTGGGGTAATGCCGCGTATACCCCCGCTCAAGCCCAACACATGCTGCACGCCGCGGGATTTACCGACATCACACTCCACCCGTTCAAAAGCGGCCCACCCAGCCGCGTATCACACGGATACATCGCCATTCGCCCGTAGCGGGTACGCAACGGTCCCATGTCGCTGTTCCAAAAAAAACGCCGTCGGGGGCCGCGACAGTTGCCCCGCGCGTGCGCGGCACATAGTAAGGCGCAAAGGGGCGACACATGCGCATTCTCATCACAAATGACGACGGTATCTCGGCCCCCGGCCTTCGGGTACTTGAACAGATCGCGGTCGACCTTGCCGGGCCGGACGGGCATGTGACCACCGTGGCCCCCGCATTTGAGCAGTCGGGCGTGGCCCACTGCATCAACTACGCGCGGCCCTTCATGTTCCAGCAGATCGCACCCAACCGGTACACGGTTGAAGGCAGCCCCGCAGATTGTGTTCTGGCCGGACTTCATCAGGTGCTGGAAGGCCCACCCGACCTGATCCTGTCCGGCGTGAACCGTGGCAACAACTCGGCTGAGAACGCGCTTTATTCCGGCACCTTGGGCGCGGCGATTGAAGGGGCGTTGCAAGGCGTGTTGTCCATCGCGCTATCACAGTACTTTGGCCCCGCGAACCGAGAGCTGGATGACCCGTTCGAGGCGTCTGCCACCCACTGCAAGGCACTTGTTGAGCGGATTATTGCCGCCACGCCGAAAGATCAGCCCGGATATCAGTTGTTCTATAACGTCAACATTCCGCCCATGGCCGCAGCAGATGTCAAAGGCACGCGCGTCGTGTCCCAGGGCCTGCGCCCCGGCATGGGATTCCATACCGAACAGACGCAATCGCCCAGCGGGCGGAACTTCCTGTGGATCCGGGGCGGTAATCAGCATGTCCACACCGCCCCCGATACGGACGCGGCCGTAAACCTGGATGGCTATATCTCGGTCACGCCCATGCGCGCGGATTTCACCGCGCATGACATGCTGGGCCAGCTTGGGTCTATTGCCACATGAGTGAGGACACCGATCTCGCCACGCGCAAGATGCAGTTCCTTTATGCGCTGCGGTCCAAGGGTGTGACCGACAAGCGTGTACTCGGCGCGATGGAAGAGATCGACCGCGGCCCCTTTGTGCGTGGGCTGTTTTCCGAGCGGGCATATGAAGATATGCCTTTGCCCATTGCCTGCGGACAGACCATCAGCCAGCCATCGGTCGTTGGTCTGATGACGCAAGCCTTGAATGTCAGCCCACGGGACAAGGTGCTCGAAATCGGGACCGGGTCCGGCTACCAGGCGGCCATCCTCGCCAAGCTGGCACGTCGGGTCTACACCATCGATCGGCACCGGCGATTGGTACACGAGGCGCGCGCGATCTTCGAAGAGCTGAACCTCCACACCATCACCGCGATCACGGGGGATGGGTCTTTCGGCTTGCCGGACCAGGCGCCCTTTGACCGCATCATCGTCACAGCCGCCGCCGAGGATCCGCCCGGCCCCCTGCTGGGTCAGTTGAAAGAGGGTGGGATCATGGTGCTGCCCGTGGGGCAATCAGATGCGGTGCAAAGCCTGATCCGTGTGCACAAAACGGCAGACGGCCTCGAATATGACGAATTGCGCGATGTGCGCTTTGTTCCCTTGCTCGAGGGCTTGGGCAAAGACTGAAACTGGTGTAAACATCGCGCAACCGACAAGGCCCCCATTCACGAGGGGTCAGGAAGAGGACGACGCAGATGATCCCGACCCTACAGCGCCCCCGTGCGCCCCTGATGATTGCAACCTGCGGCTTGCTGGTGCTGGCAGCCTGCGAAGAGCCGCTGGATTTTGACCTGCGCGGTCTTGGTGGCGGGTTTACGACGGCCGAGGCGGCACAGAACGCAACAGCGGACAGACCGGAACCGGACAACCGCGGCGTCATCTCCTATCCGAACTACCAGGTTGCCGTCGCCAGGCGGGGCGATACGCTACAGGATGTGGCGACCCGCGTTGGGTTGCCAGTGACTGAGTTGGCAAGCTTCAATGGCGTTGAAACGGACGTGCCGTTGCGCAACGGCGAAATCATCGCCCTGCCCCGCCGTGTGTCGGAACCCTCACCACTGACCGGCGCGATCGGCACCGGCCCCATTCAGCCATCATCCGTGGATGTGACCACGCTTGCGGGCAATGCGATCGACAATGCCGCACCGACGCCTGTGGCCAATGCTCCGACAACCACACCCCTGCCCCAAACGGGCCAGGAGCCGATCCGCCACAGGGTGGAACGGGGCGAAACCGCCTTTACAATCGCGCGGCTGTACCAGGTACCCGCAAAATCGCTGGCGGAATGGAATGGCCTTGGTGCCGATTTTGCCGTGCGCGAAGGACAGTATCTGCTGATCCCCGTGGCGCGCGCCAACGCGCCCGAACGGCGCGCCGCAGCACCTGACACCGCCACAACGGCTCCCGGTGCAGGTTCGCCGACGCCGCTGCCGCCGAGCGCAACCAAGCCTTTGCCGGAGGACGATACCGCCAACCCACCCGCCGCAACCCCGGATCCCGACAAGCCGGTTGCAGATGTTGGCCAGACCAGCGCCCCTGCCCAGTCCGGTGAAATGTCTCTGCCCGTTCAAGGGACCATCATTCGGGACTATGCCAAGGGCCGGAACGAAGGCATCGACATCCAGGCCGCACCGGGCACGGCTGTCAGCGCAGCGGCCGGCGGCACCGTCGCCGCCATCACGGAAAGCGCCGAGGGCGTGCCGATCATCGTTGTGCGGCACCCGGATAACCTTCTGACCGTTTATGCCAACGTCACGGACGTAACTGTTGCAAAGGGCGACACGGTATCGCGTGGACAGTCCATCGCAAAACTGCGCGACACCAGCGACACGGCGTATGTCCACTTCGAAGTGCGCGACGGTTTCGACAGCGTGAACCCCAACCCGTTCTTCAAATAAGGCCGACCTTGGGCAATTGCGGCTGATTGCCACTCACGCGGGTGAATGTGCCGAAATTGCCCCAAACATTCCCTGAATTCTCCGCAAACAGCGGCGTATGGCCCTAACTCCGCCCGGTTGAGGGATCAGAAACAATCCAAAGAAACGGTTTGGATTGGTTCGGGCGCATGCCTGTCTTTTATGGATACAGCTTTGCCCTGCGGGGCATTCAGAGCACCGTCAACGGCGCGGCGAACAACTATGCGTTCGCGCCGACAGGCACGTGGCGCTACACGGGCGACACCACCTATTTCGTGGTGAATGAAAATGATGGCGCGACCGTATTCAATGGTGACGGCGCCAACAACGAAACAGTCCAGGCCCAGGAACGCATTGGCGGCGCTTTCCCGCAAACAGTCACCATTGATGGCACAGACCGACAGGTCATCTGGGACTACACGTTCACGGTGACTGACGGCACAACCACATGGCAAGTGGCTGTCATCGACGTCGACCTCAACAATGACAACGACCTCAATGATGGTGCTGATGCGACCGCAACCGATGAAGACGGGTACTTTCTTGTCTTTCCCGATGGCATCCCCCCGCCCAACACAGACCTCACGATCGGTGGTATCGTCGAAAACGGCGAATTCGTCGCACACGGAGATCTTGGCGGCACCATTGTGTGTTTTGCGTCCGGCACATTGATCGAAACACCGACGGGCCCCCGCACTATTGAGGCGTTGAACGAAGGCGACCTTGTCCAAACTGGCGCGTCAGGCCCGCAACCCATTCTCTGGGTGGGCCAAACAACGGTTCTGGCCACGGACGACCTGGCCCCTATCGTCATCTCTGCTGGCACCCTTGAAAACGACCGTGATCTTGTCGTTTCACCACAGCATGCAATCATGCTGACGGATTGGCGGGCCGAGTTGCTCTTTGGTCAGGACGAGGTTCTTGTTCGGGCCAAGGACTTGCTTTGCATGGATGGTGTCTATCGCAAGGTCGGAGGGCGCGTGACGTATCATCACATCCTGCTCAATGAGCATAACGTCGTGAAGTCGCACGGAATCTGGAGCGAAACCCTCTATCCCGGTTCAATTACCATGGGTGCTGTGGGCGACGATGCCCGTCGTGAAATCGAACAACTGTTCCCGGACCTGACCGGATATGGCCCGATGTGTGCGCCCTGTCTGAAAGGTTACGAAGCACATCTTCTGGCCGCCTAGATCGCGACGCCCCGCCGCCCGGCTAAATCGCAAAAGTACTGCCACGCCACGCGCCCCGATCTGGACCCGCGCGTGGCCTGCCATTCAATGGCCTCGGCCCACAGCGTATCGTCGTCGATCTTGACCTCGTAAGCCGCGCAGTAGCCCCGGATCATCGCCAGATACTGATCCTGATCGCAAGCGTGGAAGCCCAGCCAAAGGCCAAAGCGGTCGGACAGGCTTACCTTCTCTTCGACTGCTTCGGACGGGTTGATGGCACTGCCGCGCTCATTCTCGATCATATCGCGGGGCATCAGGTGACGGCGGTTGGACGTCGCATAAAGGATCACGTTGTCAGGCCGCCCTTCGATACCGCCATCCAGTACAGCCTTGAGGGATTTGTAATGCTGATCATCGTGGCTAAAGCTCAGATCATCGCAGAACAGGATGAAACGTGCATCAGGTGCTTCGCGTAGAACGTTCAGCAAGCGGCCAACTGTGGGCAGGTCCTCCCGATGCAGCTCGACAATCTTCAGCTGCCGAAAATCAACTTCAAGTGCGCCATGTATTGCTTTGACAAGGCTGGATTTCCCCATGCCACGCGCACCCCATAGCAGCGCGTTGTTCGCAGGCAGTCCTTGGGCAAATTGACGCGTGTTGGCCAACAATGTATCGCGTGATCGCTCGACACCCAGCAGCAAGTCCAATGGCACGCGCGACACATGCGCGACGGGTTCGAGCCGGTCAGGACCTGTTTGCCAGACAAAGGCCGATGCCGCATCAAAATCAGGGGCCTCCAACGGCGCAGGAGACATCCGCTCAAGCGCCGCTGCAATGCGGTCCATGGGGTCGTCGATCACTTCAGGTCTTCCTCGGTCATGTCACCAAGGTCATCCTCGTCGTCAAAGTATCCTTCTTCACGCAGCTGCGCGTCGCGCTTCTTCTCGACACGCCGGACGAGCCAGATCGACACCTCGTAAAGACCGTAAACGACCGTGAATAGGATCAACTGCGTGATGACATCAGGCGGCGTGACAACAGCGGCCAGCACCAGAATGCCAACCATCGCGTATTTGCGCACATTGCCGAGGCCCTCGGAACTGACCAGCCCCGCCTTGCCCATCAAGGTCAGCAGCACGGGAAGCTGAAAGCACAAGCCAAAGGCCATGATGAATTTCAGCGTGATATCAAGGCTCTCGTTGACCTTCCCGAAAAAGGTGATTGTCGGACCTTCGGTCGCTGCATCGGGCGTTATCACGGCGCCGTCGGGTAGGTTTTCCGGGTTGCCAAACACAATCGCCAGAACGGATGACACATCAGCAAAACCCAGGAAAAACGCCATCGCCAGCGGTGTCACCACAAACTGCGCAAAGCTTGCGCCGAGCAGGAACATCACGGGTGATGCGATCAGGAACGGCAGGAACGCGTTCTTTTCCTGACGGTACAGTCCCGGCGCCACGAACCGCCACATCTGAAAACCAATGACCGGAAAGGCCAGAGCAAACCCAAACACCATCGAGATGCGGAACAGCGTGAACAGATACTCTTGGGGCGACGTATATTGCAGCGTGGGCGACGGGTCTCCCAGATCGCGCAATGTGTCGACGATCGGCTCCATCAGGAAGTTCAGCACATGCACCGCAATGAACTCGCCCTGGATGGGGATAAAGAACACCGTAATCGCAATGATGAACGCAATCACCGACCGGATCAGCCGCGTGCGCAGCTCGGCCAGATGTTCAATCAGTGGCGCTGTGCTGTCGTCGATGTTTTCGGTCTGGCTCATCTAGCTCTCTTTCGGCGCCTGTGCTTCAAGCTCTTCGGCTTTTTTCAACGCATCTGCGGCCTCTTGGGCCTTGCGCTCGGCCTGTGCACGGGCGGTTGCGGCTTGGATCTTGCGCGCATTTTCGGCCCGCTCCGCCTTGTCCGCGGCCAGCTTTCCCGTCTCGCTCTCGGGATCGAGATCGGTCAGCGAAGATGTCACATCGCGTGCCGCATCTTTCACCCCATCCATCGCACTCTTGACCGGATTACTGGCAGTCTTGATCGTGCGCTGAATGTCTTTGACGCCCGCCTCGTCCGCAGCCTGGTTCATGGCAGACGAAAACTCGCGTGCCATGCCCCGTGCCTTGCCGACGAAGCGGCCGACATTGCGAAACACCATTGGCAGGTCTTTGGGGCCAATGACGATCAGCGCCACGATCCCGATGACCAGCAATTCCGCCAGCCCAAGGTCAAACATGGATCAGACCTTGTCTTTTTCGGACTCGGGCGTGATGTCCTTGGCCTCATCGGCCTGCGCTGCTTCCAGCTCTTCCTTGCCTTCGTTGATGCCCTTCTTGAAGCTGGTGATGCCCTTGCCGACCTCACCCATCAGGCTTGAAATCTTGCCCCGGCCAAACAGCACCAGCACCACAACGGCGATCAGCAGCAGGCCCGGAAGTCCAATGTTTCCAATTCCCATGGTGTCTCTCCCATCTCTGGCGACGGAATGCCGCCTGTCGGTTAGTGTTCTATGGTTTTGCCGCAGTTGCGAAAAGGCTGACGGCCAGCTTCGCGGTAACGAAGACGCCAAATCCGCAAGAAAATTCCTGTGGCCTGCGTTCAACTGACAGGTTAATGTCAGTTGGATAGTCCTAAACCCGGCGCATCACCGCTCGAACACAGGAGAAACCGATGCGCACACCTATAACCAACCTCTTTGCACCTGCCATTAACCACGCACCCACAGGCGAAGGGACAGCAGGCGCTCAGCCCGTCGCCGAAATCGTGACATTCCGGCTGGTCGACGGCACCGATCCGGCGTCTTTCATCTCTGCCGCAGATGGCATGGGACCCTTTCTGCGCAGCACGGGCGCGATGATCAAACGCACACTGTCGTCAGATGAAAGCGGTCTCTGGACCGACCACATCACCTGGACATCCCTCGAAGCCGCCAAAACGGCTGCAAACGAAATGTTCCAAAGGCCCGAGGCGCAGCCCGTCATGTCGATGATAGATCACGACAGCATCGACATGCGCCACGCCCCCATACAGTTACAACAGGAGTAACATGCGCCGCACCGACCGCCTTTTTGACATCATCCAGATCCTGCGCGACGGCAAGTTGCACAAAGCACAGGAGATCGCGGATGTCTGCGAAGTGTCGGTGCGCACCGTTTACCGCGACATGGACACGCTGGTGGCCTCGGGCGTGCCCGTGCAAGGTGAACGCGGGGTGGGCTACATGATCACCGAAGCGATCAGCCTGCCGCCGCTCACCCTCACGACCGAAGAGCTTGAGGCGCTGAACCTCGGCATGGCGATTGTGGCCGAAGCGGCGGATGACACGCTCAAATCCGCGGCCCGCACGCTGGCCGACAAGATCGACGCTGTGCTGCCCGAACGGACCGTGGCCGAAGCTGACAAATGGAAGTTTGCAGTCTACCCCTTTGCCGACGCAGTGCGTGGCTTTGCCCAGATGCCCACCTTGCGGGCGGCGATCCGTGCCAAGCAGAAACTGAAGCTAACCTATCACTCCAAAGGCGACCGGATCAGCACCCGCACCATCCGCCCATTGCATATGGAATACTGGGGCCGCGTCTGGACGCTGACCTCGTGGTGCGAGCTACGCGACGACTTCCGCGTCTTCCGCGTGGATCTGATCCAGTCGGCCGAGGCACTGCCGGAAATGTTCGTGGACGAACCGGGCAAACGTTTGTCAGATTACGACCCGAATCTGTGACGCACGCGACCAGATTTTTCGCAGAAAAATCTCAGCCCTGCACCGGCAGGAACACTTCGATGGCCGCGACAGCCATCACTGCTACATCTCCGGCCACAGGCACATCCAGCCCGCCCTGTTCCGCGACAACCTCAACCGACCCATAGGGCAGCAAACCTGCGATCACATCGACATCCACTGCCTCGGGACGTGGCACAGCCACATGCACCACAACGCGCATCGTCTCGCGGTCCACACCCAATGTGCCAAAGATCGGCAAGGATGCGCCCTGCAACGCCTGCTCCACCGCGCGCTTTGCCGCCTTCGTGTCGTCGCGGCCATGCAGATCAACACCCTGCGCCATCTCGATGATCAACCGCTGCTCAGGCATTTGACACCCCCACCGACACGATCAACGCCGCCTGCGCCATCACTGTCGGGTTTCCCTGCCCCTCAGGCCGCGCAACATCAAGACCGCCATGCCCGACGACGAAAGAGGTCTCACCATAGGGGAACACCTCGGCCAACACGTCGGTGTCCACCAGTTCAGGCTTGGCACACCCGATATGCACTTCGATGCGCATATCCTCTTTGCCAACGCCCATATATTCGGCCAGGTTGATCGAATTGCGCCACAACGCCGCGCGCACAGCCCGCGCCGCCGCCTCGGTATAGCTGCCCCGGCGCAAGGACGTACCCAGGCCGAATTCCACAATCATCGGTCCACTCATTCCGCCGCCTCCGCGCTTGGAAATACATAGCATTTGTCGCGCCGGACGCGCAGCCACATCACGGTATCGGGTTGCGGCAGAAACACGCCCGGCACGGTGCTCTTGATCTGGGCAACCCCGTCATCCAGACGAAACTCCACAAGGCTCTCATTGCCCATGAACCGCGCCCGCACCACATGGGCCCGCGCCGCCGTCCCCTCCGTCGCCGTCGGACTGGGACCAATCCCCGCTCGGTCGAAGTCGATCTTCACATGCTGAGGGCGAAAAACGATATCCACCTGCGTGCCATCCGCCACACCCGGGGCCAGGAAGTGACCAAAGGGCGTTATCGCCAAAGCCCCTTCAACAACGGACCGCAACCTATTGGCATCGCTGAAAAATGCAACAGACGCGCGATCCACAGGGCGGGTGTAGACATTATACGGTGCACCCTGCTGCACAATATGACCATCCCGCATCAGGGCAATCTCATCGGCCATGCGCATGGCCTCTTCCGGTTCATGCGTGACAAGCAGTACGCCGGTATCCTCTTCCTTGAGGATCGCCAGCGTCTCGTCCCGAATGCCATCCCGCAACCGGTTGTCGAGGCCGGAAAACGGTTCATCCATCAGCATGATGCGTGGACGGGGCGCCAGTGCCCGGGCCAAAGCGATGCGCTGCTGCTCACCTCCAGACAACTGGTGCGGATACATATCGATGAAGCGCGACATGCGCACCCGCGCCAGCATCTCGACCACACGCGCGCGCTTTTCGTCATGACTGCCCGACAGACCATAGGCGATATTGCCCTCAACGCTCAGATGCGGGAACAGGGCAAAGTCCTGAAACATCAAGCCAATCTCGCGCCGTTCAGGCGGCACACGAAACCGGGTGTCACAGATCAGCTTGCCATCAACGTATATCTCGCCCGAGTCCTGCATCTCGACCCCGGCAATCATACGCAAGGTCGTCGACTTGCCACATCCGGAGGGTCCCAACAGGCACGTCACCTGCCCAGGCTGGATCGACAGGCTCACCCCATCGACCACACGCCGCCCCCCAAAGCTGCGCACGAGATTGCGAATTTCCAGCCGAGGTGCAGTCACGGCGTCCCCATACCCGATCAAAACAGTCGGGACGTATCAGGCCCGGCGCGCGCCCGCAAGCACTGCTGCAAATCCGGCGACCAGAACGAAAACACAAATCACCAGCAATTGCTCGTACTTGTGACCCTCCGGCAGGACAGAGGCAAAGACAGGCCACGCGCGCCCGAAATAGGCCAAAGCCCCAAGCATGGCAGCGGCAAAGGCGAGCAGATAAGACCACGTTGGCACGCGCAAACCCATCACCAGCCCCACGATCAGCACGGGTGTCAGGAACATCGACGCCGTACCACTGACGGCCACGGCATCAAACAGCGTCGCATTTCCCCAAAGGGTCAATGCCGCGCCCAACACCATGAACACCACCATCACAGCGCGCCCGCCCATCAGCGTGCGCGGTGCCAGCGCCAACTCCTCAACCACCAACCGAGCCGAAGAGGACAAGGCTGAATCCAGCGTCGACAGGGCCGACACAAGCAGCGACAGCATCAAGAGGGCAAAGACCCACATCGGGAACATTGTCCCCCATGTGCCAATCAACTCGCCCTTGTACTCTGCCCCCACAAGGCTTGCTTGAATGCCAAAGAACCCGAACCCGATGATGCAAAAGGTCGACAGCCAGAAGGCATACAAGAAAGACCGGCGCGTGGTCTCTTCATCCGCAATGAACCCCCGGTCCATCATCACTGGATCATGGGCGGGATAGGAAAACACCTGAAGCGCCGCAACAGCCAGCAACACCCACCCATTCCAAGCCCCTGCCGTCCCCGGCGCGGTCAGCACAGCCCCCAGCGAAAAGCCGGGGCTCAGCACAAGGTAGAGGAGCGCAAGGCCAAACACGCCAAGAAAAACTGACATCTGGACGACATCTGTACGTAAGGCAGCACTCAATCCTCCCCACGCGGAATAGGCCAGCCCGACAACGGCCACGATCAGGATGGCCCACGTGCCACTACCCTCAATCACGGCACCTGCAATCAACCCAACCACCAACAGATTGGCAAACACCTCGGACAGCAGGCGCAGCGCAATGACAAGGTTGTAAGCCACGGTGCCGCGCGCACCGAACCGGTCGTGCAACCAATCCTGAACGGACATTGCCCCTTTCACCCGCAACCGCGCGACGATGAAGCCACCGGTCAGAAAGCTGCCGTAGTAAGCGGCGTAGGCCAACGTGCCGGCAATCCCGTAGAAATAGCCAAGAATGGCGGCGTTCATAAGGCTCCGGGCAAAGATCCAGGTCGTGACCTGGCTTAGCACCAGCACCCACAAACCGGGTGCCTGCCCCGCCACCTGACCCGAATAAAACCCCTCGACCGACACGCGGCGCGGCGCCGCCAGCACGCTCGCCCCGATCAGGACAACAAAAAGTACAATCAATACAAATGGATCCATTGCTGCTCACCCCATTTCATTTGATCGCAGCGGTAACACTGACGTTTGGGGTTGGCCACGCATGTTGCACGTCTGCACCGGATTGTGAGCTGACGTTAGGTCGCGTCAATCGCCGATTGGATGCATCAACCGGGGATGGCAAGACTGCGGCACCAAAAAAACCAACAAAGGTACGGAACCATCATGAAACTGAAAGCCAGTGTGCTTGCCGCATGTCTCCTTGTGGCGGGCTGCGACTATGCCGAGGTCACGCAAGCACCCGTCGAGGTCAGCATGAAAACAAGCGGACGCCAAGTACTCGGATTTACAGAACCCACGATGCGTACATTCGTGCGCAAGGACGGCAATCAAAGCGAAGTTGTGGGCGCGCGCTGCACGTTTGACTCAGCCGAACTCACCGGCTCGGCCGTCACACCAGCCATCGTGCGCATGCCCATCTTCAAAGGGCAGCCAACCGCCCTGCGCGTTGATTGCAATGCACCCGGCCTCAGCGGCAAACAAACAGTCAACCCAGTCCTGAACGGCACCGCAGTGGGCGCCGCTTCGCCCGCTGGTTTGGTGGTTGGCCTTGTGACCGCTTCTATTGTCGCCGCGCAGGACAAGTGGTCCTACGGTGCCAACAACAGCATCATGACCATCAATATGGATCAGGCTGAATGATCATCAGGGTCGGTGGGTGGGCGAATTTGCGCAGCAAAGAGTGCACGCACCAACCCTAAACGATGTCGAATGACGCCTCGGCACGATCCACACCGTTCACCTGCACAACCAGCCCATGCGCGCCGGGGTGCAATTCAAAGGTCGTCGCATTGGCCTTCAGCTTGTGCACCTTTTTCAGCACCAGCGGCTTGCCAGGCTTCACCTCCGCCACCTTCAGTTTGAACACTTTTTCACCGGTTTTCCCCCCGGGCCGCGCAAACCGGATGCGGTAGTCAACCAGCACGGGGGTTGCCTCTGCCCCCTCCAGTGTGACGGTGAATGCCAACCCATCGCCCAACGGCACCTTTGGCGTCGCCACATCAACAGACACCGACAGGTCCGCATCGCCGCGATAGCCCAGCATGTCCATCGCGCTCGGATGCCCATCCTTGATCAGCGTCCGCAAGGCATGTCGGCGCATCCACGCGCGCTCCTTGGCGTCCTGCGTGGCTTGCGCCTCCCACGTCGCCAGCCGCTCCAGCACGGCATCTGGCGCGGTCTTGGCCACGTCATTGAGATGGTTGGCGACAGAACGGGTCACAAAGCGCGTGGAATCCGCCTGCAAACGGTCCAGCAGCGGCAAGGTCTGGTTCAGCGTCAGCTCCACCTTCCTTGCCCAGGGCAGCTTGGGCCGCATCCCTTCACTGACCAACCGCCTTACATGGTAATTCTCGTCACCGGCCCACATCTCCAGGCGGGCCAGTGTTTCATCCGCCCACCGGTTCAGGAAGGCACGGATGTAAAATTCCATGGAAAAGCGCTGCGTGGCTTCATAGAGCAGGTCCAACGCACGCTCCCGGTGATCCTCCAGCCCGTGCCGGACCGCCAGAACCCCCGGCACTGCGTGAATGAAGCGGCCAAAATCGTCATCGCGTAGCGCGGGGTCAAGCCGGGGCGGCATTGCCGCCTGCAACTGGTCCGCCATCGTCGGGAAATCAGCGGCCAGATGCGGCTCCAGACAATCCGCAAACCAATCCAGACACTCCATCAACGACCGCTCGGCAATGCCCGACAGGGCCGCGGCATGAAAAGCATCGCGGTCAAATCCGGGCACGCCCGCTACAAACTCATCCGCCAAGTCACCCAAGGACTCCGCGTTGAAAAGTTGGTCTTTCAGCGAAAAAGTCGGCTGCGCCTTGGCCATTGGGTCTATCCTTCAATGCAAAGATGGTTGCGTGCACAGTCCCAATAGCCCCGGGACGCTGACAGTTTTTGGCAGCAGAAGCGACCCTTGCCACTGGCCGCGTCTGCCGATGCGACCGCTCTTTATATTGTCGCCACCGTTGCGCCGCCATCCAGCAGCAGGTTCTGACCCACGATAAAGCCCGCATGCTGCGAACACAGGAACGCGCAAGCGGCGCCAAACTCTTCGCGAGTGCCATAGCGGCCCGCCGGAATGGTGGCTGCACGCTCGGCGCGTGCCTCCTCCAACGTGATGCCCTTGGCCGCCACCACGCCCCCGTCCAGCGCATCGGCACGGTCCGTGGCATGAATGCCAGGAAGCAGGTTGTTGATGGTCACGCCCTTGTTTGCCACCTGCCGCGAGGTGCCCGCGACATAGCCGGTCAGACCCGCCCGGGCCGAGTTCGACAACCCAAGCACGGGAATGGGCGCTTTCACCGATTGTGACGTGATGTTCACCACCCGGCCCCAGCCGCGATCCATCATGCCGGGCACAAGGGCTTTGATAAGAGCAATGGGCGCAAGCATGTTGGCGTCGAGCGCTTTGATGAAATCGTCACGGTCCCAGTCATGCCACATGCCGGGGGGCGGGCCGCCTGCATTGTTGACCAGAATGTCGGCATCACCAGCAGCCGCGACCAACGCGCTCTGCCCCTCGGCCGTTGTCACATCAGCCGCGACCGTCTGCACATCAACGCCGTGCGCCGCGCGGATCGCGTCTGCCGATGCCTCCAACGCCTCGGCGCCACGCGCATTCATGACCAGATGCACACCCGCAGCCGCCAGCGCCTCGGCGCATCCCAGACCCAGCCCCTTGGACGAGGCGCACACAACCGCCCGCTTGCCTGCAATTCCAAGATCCATGATCGCTCTCCCATTCAGTTTTCGCACCAACAGGTAACGGGACGTTCACTGATGCGCCAGTAAAAGACCAAATCGTTGACCGGGGGGGGCACAATTCTATTTAAGTGGGTGGTATATTACCCAAGTAGCAAATCAGATGACGAAGATCGCCCATACACCAGCGCAAAGCATGTCCGTCTTCCGCGCAGAAGACTTTGTGGTGAGTGAAGGCGCCAATCTGGGCGACCCTTTGACGTACGCGGACGATATGCTGCTGGATGATATTTATGCGCTGGCCGCGTCAGCCCAGCCCATGCGGCTGTCGACACATGCCGGTGACCCGGCTCATCTGACCGTCGCGGAAGGCAGCGAATGCGGCGCGCCCGGGGCGGCCATCCACCTCGATTGCGCCCTCACGCTCATGTCGCCAGATGGGCACATCACGGACGCCATCGTACTGGTCGAAGTGGACGCTGCAGGCAATATCAATCAGGTCTACCTGCTGCCACTCGCCCGGCTGGCTCCGCGGATCGGTTACGCCCTTGTCGGCATCGAACGGGACGAAGCGCGTAGTAAACTTGCGCATCTCACCTGCGCCCGATTCACCCGCGGCACCCATATTACTATGGCCTCCGGCGCCCAAAAACCGATCGAAGACCTGGTGGTCGGAGAGCGCGTGCTGACGCGCAATGATGGTGTGCAAGAGGTGCGATGGGTTGGTCAATCGACGGTTCGGGCGACGGGCGACTTCGCCCCCATCCGCATTCGCGCAGGCACATTGAACAATGACCGCGACCTGATCGTTTCACCCGATCACCGGCTGTTCATTTACCAGCGCAAGGATCGTCTCGGTGCTGGCCGTTCCGAACTTCTCGTCAAGGCCAGGCACCTGGTCAACAATGACAGCGTGACGGTGCAGGACGGCGGGTTCGTGGACTACTTCGAACTTCTCTTCGACACCCACCAGATCATATATGCCGAAGGCATCGCGGCGGAATCCATGCTGATCGACACGCGGACAATGCCAGTCTTGCCCAAAGAGATCTCATCGCAACTCACCTCACACACCGACGCGGGCCTGTCCGGCCTCGATGTGACCGAGACGCTTTTGGACCGTCCGGACGTTGCCGAATTGCTCAAACGGGCATCAACGCGCTGAAATCCGCCGACGCTTGACGCATATCAAGGCAAGCAGGCGTCGCAGTCGCCACATCAGGTTCAAGCACCTGAAACGGAGACATCAATGACCAAGCTGACCTCGATCCTTGTTGCCACAGACCTGTCCATCCGGTCTGATCGGGCCGTGCGCCGGGCCGCGCAAATCGCGCGTGAACATGGTGCTGCGCTGACGGTTCTGACGGTGCTGGACGATGCGATGCCATTGGAGATCATCGACACCCTGCACGCAAAGGCCCGCGCCACGCTGGACCGGTTCGTCACCTCGGTCTGCGACGGGGTGAACGTGACGATCAAGGCCGAACCAGGGGATCCCAGCGCCAACATCATTCGCGCCTGCACGGACGAGGTGGATTTGCTTGTCATGGGCACGCACCGTCAACGCCCGTTTCTGGACGCCGTGCGTGAAACGACGATGCAACGCATCGTGCGGCGCATATCAACACCTGTTCTTCTGGTGACGGACCGGGTCGATCATGCCTATTCCACGATTCTGTCTGCCTGCGACTTTTCCCCGGCCTGCAGCGGCGCCATGCGGATGGCGCACGCCTTGGCGCCCACCGCCACCATTCACCCAGTGCACGCGCTGCACATCCCCTATTCTGGCATGCTGTCGCAGACCAAGGCCGCCGCCGACGCCATCGAAGCGTCGTTCCGACAAGAAGCAGAAAGTGCAGCAAAAGCTTGGATGCGAGGCGAGGACCTGCCATCGGAACAGATGGAGCAACTCGAAATTCTGGCGGGCGTGCCCTACCCCATTCTGCGCCGCAAGGTAGACACCGGCAATGTTGACTTGATTGCCGTGGGTGCCCACGGGCGGGTTGGTGCGGCGCGCAGCCTGCTTGGCTCACTTGCGACCGACCTCATGCGGGAACCCCTGTGCGATGTATTGATCGCAAGACCTTAACCAGCATTACAAAGACTGCTGACAAAGCGCGAGAGACTTCGATGCGCCTCTCGCGCACATCATTGATGAAAGAAACAAACGGGTAAGCTCAGACCGAGTAGAAAAACTCTTCCCGCGCGATCTTACCATCCGCGACCGTATACAGCGCCACTTCCTTCATGTCGGTGACCTCACCACTTTCCTTGTGCTTGGCCTTCAACTCAAAGATCACGGCAAAACGGTCGTCCGGGTGCAGCATCGCATCCGAAACCGAAGCATCCATGACTTCAAACGTGGCTTCCCACCAGTCGTGCTTGCCCCGGATCGCCGGAATACCCTGAACTTCGCGGCCCATGCCATTGTCCGTCGCTTCGACCGAAACAGCATCTGCGGCATAGAGCGCGTCAAGATTGTCCGCCGAGGTGTTGTTGCGGCAGCCTTCGACCAGTTTGTCGGCAATTTCATTTAGCGTCATGGCGATATCCTCGTTGAAATGAATATCCCAACCCTACGCCGCCCTACTGACAGTTTTTGTCACGACGGCTCGGTGATCCCCATGTCCGCATTCTGCTCTTTCAGCCGGCGGTTCAACGCACTCATCTCCAGCGACATGCGCGGCATGGGGTCGTCTCCGATAAAGGCCGTGATTTGACCGCCCATCAATGCAGACCAGTAGATGCGCAAAACATCGTTCATCCGTTGGGAATAATTCGGCCCCAGCTTGCGAAACCACTTCACCATGTCCGCATCCAGTCGAATGGTGACGCGCGTCTTGTGCGGCTTGACGCCATCGAAACTGTCCAGCCCGTTCCAGGCCGCCGGGATCGACTCTTCGATATGCTTGTACCGCATTTCACCCTGATGACGGTCCAACGTGACCATCAAATCCAGTTGGGCTTTGCGCTGGCTCTGGTGCATGTCGTCGGCTCCTGACTTCGATCTGCAAACAGGGCAAGACTGTCACCAAAGGGTTAACGTGCACTGACCGATGCGCGCGTTGGGGGTGCACAGGGGGTGTACGGATGCTGCACGGGGGGTGACACCCTGCTGCTGACCCCGAAACATGCTGCGCTTGCCCCGGTTTAAGACCCCGGATATACGGCGCTCATGTTGGATAACCGCCCTGAATTGCCCCCCGAAATCGCCCGTCGCCGCACCTTTGCGATCATCTCGCACCCCGACGCGGGCAAGACGACCCTGACCGAAAAGTTCCTGCTGTTCGGCGGGGCTATTCAGATGGCTGGACAGGTCCGGGCCAAGGGCGAGGCGCGGCGCACCCGCTCTGACTTCATGGCGATGGAGAAAGACCGCGGCATCTCCGTCTCGGCCTCTGCAATGTCGTTCGATTTCAAAGAGTTCCGGTTCAATCTTGTCGACACACCCGGCCACTCCGACTTCTCGGAAGACACCTATCGCACGCTCACTGCAGTCGACGCAGCGATCATGGTCATCGACGGGGCCAAGGGCGTCGAAAGCCAGACGCAAAAGCTGTTCGAGGTCTGCCGCCTGCGTGATCTGCCCATCCTGACCTTCTGTAACAAGATGGACCGCGAAAGCCGCGACGTCTTTGAGATCATTGACGAAATTCAGGAAAACCTCGCTATTGACGTCACCCCGGCCTCCTGGCCCATCGGTGTGGGCCGCGACTTCATCGGCTGCTACGACATCCTGCGCGACCGCTTGGAACTCATGGACCGCGCGGACCGCAACAAGGTCGCGGAAAGCATTGAAATTAACGGCTTGGACGACCCCAAGCTGGCCGAGCACGTGCCCGAAGCACAATTGAACCAGCTCCGCGAAGAACTTGAAATGGCCCGCGAGTTGCTGCCACCGCTGGATGCCGAGGCGATGCTGCAAGGCACGCTGACACCGATCTGGTTCGGCTCGGCGATCAACTCGTTTGGCGTCAAGGAACTGATGGACGGCATCGCCAACTATGGCCCGCAGCCACAGGTTCAGTCCGCACAGCCCCGCCAGATTTCACCCGAAGAAACAAAGGTTTCCGGCTTTGTCTTCAAAGTGCAGGCCAACATGGACCCCAAGCACCGCGACCGCGTGGCTTTTGTCCGAATGGCCTCGGGTCACTTCAAACGCGGCATGAAACTGACCCATGTGCGGTCCAAGAAACCCATGGCCATCTCGAACCCTGTCATGTTCCTCGCCTCCGACCGCGAACTGGCGGAAGAGGCTTGGGCCGGCGACATCATCGGCATTCCGAACCACGGCCAATTGCGCATCGGCGACACGTTAACCGAAGGTGAAGCTTTGCGTGTTACAGGTATTCCAAGCTTTGCGCCTGAACTGCTACAAGGTGTCCGCGCAGGCGATCCATTGAAGGCCAAGCATCTGGAAAAGGCGTTGATGCAATTTGCAGAGGAAGGGGCGGCCAAGGTTTTCAAACCGTCCATCGGAGCGGGCTTTATCGTTGGTGTAGTTGGCGCACTGCAATTCGAAGTACTCGCCAGCCGGATCGAGCTGGAATACGGGCTGCCCGTGCGGTTCGAACAATCACAATTCACCTCTGCCCGCTGGGTGAGCGGTGACAAACAAGCCGTTGATAAATTTGCGGAAAGCAACAAACAGCATATCAGTCACGACCATGACGGCGACATTGTCTACCTCACGCGCCTGCAGTGGGACATCGACCGCGTGGCCCGCGACTATCCGGATGTGACACTGAGCGCGACCAAGGAAATGATGGTCTGACGACATGACCAACGGGCCGCAAATCCCGGTCCCGCAGCCGGTTCAAACAGACCCGGAAAAACTGCGTTGGGGCATCGTGTCCACTGTCAAAGCGCCGTTGCGCAAGATCGCGGAATTCATCGCCTTTCACCTCGATCTTGGCGCCCAACGCATCCGCATCCATCTGGATGTGCCTGACCTATCCATCGCTGAACGGCTCGCACATCCACGGGTGCGCTTCACGCAATGTGACGACGGGTATTGGCAAGGCAAGCCCAGCCGTGCCTGGACAACCCACCAGAGGCGGCAAATGTTCAATGCCGCCCGGACCTACCGGATGAGCCAGCTGGATTGGCTGATACATATCGATGTGGACGAGTTTATTCTGAGCCCGCACCCGCTGGCCGACTTGTTGGCTGCAGTTGAGCCCGATGCGTCACATATCGAACTGCAACCTGTTGAAATGATGGAAGGTTCTGCAGACCCGCATCACTTCAAACGCCCAGCCTCAAAGACGATCCGACGTACCATCTACCCGGTGTTCGGAGAGCACATCCCCGGCGGGTTCATCGGCACACGTTCTCCAAAAATTGTGGCACGCACCGGGTTGCCAAATGTCCGCCTAGGCATCCACGCGCTGCACCATGCCGGTCAGCCGGTTCCGGGGGCCGCACTGCTTCCGGGTGTCGAACTCGGGCACGCCCACGCTCCCAATTTCGAGACGTTTGAACGGCATTTGGCCTACCGGTTGTCAAAGGGCAGCTACCATGACCGCAACGGTGAAACGAACCTGCGGGGTCACCTGTTCAGGGCTTTGATGGATGACCCGGAACCCGACGCATTGCGCGCATTCCATACCGAGCTTTGTGTCCCTACAAAGGAGCGAATTGCACTTTTAAAGGAACATGATTTGCTTCGGGTGGAGGCGCTGAACCTGGATGCCAAGGTCGAACGTTTCTTCGGAAATCTGGAGGATTGAGGGATGGTCAAGTGGGGTCTCTCAGCAACCATTCTTGCCCCGACCCAAGACATCCTGCGCTTTGCGGCCCATCACATCGAGCTGGGCGCGCATCGGCTCTACATCTATCTGGACGATGACAATCGGGACGCTTTCAACCATCTGAAAAAGCACCCGAAAGTGCGCGTTCAAACATGCGATGCCACCTACTGGAAGCAGCAGGGTGGGCGTCCAGTCAAGCATCAGGTGCGCCAGACAAAGAATGCGACACATGCGTACAACCGGCGGCCCGAGGTGGATTGGTTGATCCACATGGATGCTGATGAATTTCTGGTGCCAGACCAGTCAGTTTCAGAGCGTCTGGTGGCTTTGGACGCCAAACAACACCACGCCCGCGTCCGCCCGATGGAGGTGCTGGGCGGGTCTGACAACGCGTTCAAGGCATATCTGCCACCGGGTTCGAACAGGGCAAAGATCGTACGCGCGACCTACCCCACATTCGGCGCATATGTGAAAGGTGGCTTCCTCAGCCATGTTGCAGGCAAACTCTTTGTCCGCACCGGCCTGCCGGACATCCAGGTCCGCATCCACAATGCCTTTCAAAGCGGCCAGATGTTAGCGAACGCTGTCGAACTGCCCGAGATCGCACTCGCGCATTGTCACTCCAAATCCTGGGAGGCTTGGCGGGCCACCTATGCATACCGGCTCGAAAAGGGGTCCTACCGCGCGGAACTCAAGCCTGCCATGACACCCGAGAAAGGTGGGATGACACTGCACGAGGTGTTCAAGCATCTGGAAGCGACTGAGGGCGAAGATGGGCTGCGTGCGTTTTATGACGAGGTGATCGGCGACAGCCCCGACATGCGTGCCCGATTGCAAGCGCACGGTCTCTTGCGCGAGGTTGATTTGAACCTCGAAACCCTGATGGCCAAGCATTTCCCCAACGCCGCAGTTTGACCTCAAGCAGCGCCTTTGCTATGGACGCGCAGCATGTTGGGGCACGGTGCCCCCTTTGGGCCACTCCGGCTAACATCATCATACGCCGCGGGCCAAGTCAGTGTCCGCAACCAACGGACATACATGACAAAATTTTCTGATCTGAACCTGAATCCAAAGGTGCTGAAAGCCATCGATGAAGCTGGCTATGAAACGCCAACCCCAATTCAGGCGGGTGCGATTCCCGCCGCCTTGGACGGGCGTGATGTTCTGGGCATCGCCCAGACAGGCACCGGCAAGACCGCCAGCTTCACCCTGCCCCTGATCACCGCGCTGGCCCGTGGCCGCGCCCGCGCCCGGATGCCGCGCAGCCTTGTGCTGTGTCCGACACGCGAACTGGCGGCACAGGTGGCCGAAAACTTTGACACCTACGCCAAGCATGTGAAGCTGACCAAGGCTTTGCTCATCGGCGGCGTCAGCTTCAAGGAACAGGACCTGCTGATCGACAAAGGTGTCGATGTGCTGATTGCCACACCCGGCCGCTTGCTCGATCACTTCGAGCGCGGCAAGCTAATCCTGAACGATGTAAAGGTCATGGTCGTGGACGAAGCCGACCGGATGCTGGACATGGGTTTCATCCCTGACATCGAACGCATCTTTGGCCTGACACCATTTACCCGCCAGACACTGTTCTTCTCTGCCACCATGGCCCCCGAGATCGAGCGCATCACCAACACCTTCCTGTCGAACCCGGAACGTATCGAAGTGGCCCGTCAGGCCACCGCATCCGAGACGATCGAACAGGGCGTTGTCATGTTCAAAGGCTCGCGCAAAGACCGCGAGGCTTCGGAAAAACGCAAAGTTCTGCGCGGCCTGATCGATGCCGAAGGCGAAAAGCTGACCAATGCGATCATCTTCTGCAACCGCAAGACGGATGTAGATATCGTCGCCAAGTCTTTGAAAAAATACAAATATGATGCTGCCCCGATCCACGGTGATCTGGATCAGTCACAACGGACCCGCACACTGGATGGCTTCCGCAACGGTGAACTGCGTATCCTTGTGGCGTCGGATGTGGCGGCGCGCGGCCTTGATGTGCCGTCGGTGAGCCACGTGTTCAACTTCGATGTCCCCGGCCACCCCGAGGACTATGTTCACCGCATCGGTCGGACCGGCCGCGCCGGGCGGGCGGGCAAGGCGATTACCATCTGCGTGCCCCGCGATGAAAAGCAGTTCGACGCGGTCGAGAAGCTGATCCAGAAGGAAATCCCGCGCCTCGACAACCCGGTGAAATCGTCCAAACCTGCGGCAACAGAAAAAACCGACGCAGAAGAAAAACCAAAGTCGACACGCAGCCGGTCGTCACGGTCAAAGTCGGAACCGAAAACCGAAACACCTGTCGAAGCCATAACCGAAACCAAGGCAGAAACGCCTCGCGAGGACACCTCTTCGAAATCGCGCAGCCGCTCATCCTCCAGCCGCAGCCGGTCGTCCCGCGATGATCGTGGTGGCAACAAGGTTGTTGGATTGGGTGATCATACGCCCAGTTTCATTGGCCTGAGCTTTGAAGAGCGTATGGCGAGCTGACCATCGCATTCTTATGAAGAAAAAGGCGGGCCTTGGCCCGCCTTTTTTTGTTCAGTGCATCCGACTGATCACAACCGTCACTTCGGGCTTCTTGCCGATCTCATCCTGCGCCGACTTGCGCACGATGCGCCGCAACGCTTCGGTCAAGCTATCATCGTCACGCAAGGTCTTGGCATCTGCCCGCCCAAGGAACTGGCTCAGGTCTTCTTCCAGCACCTCAACCAGCGCAGCATTGCTGCGCCCGGTCTCGGACAGGCCCATCAGTTCACACCATGGCTCACCGAGCGGTTCATCCTCTTCATCCAAGATCAGCGTGACCAGCACATGCCCGTTCAGCGCCATGCGGATACGGTCACGGACCACACCGTCCAACGCACCGATCTGCACGGATCCATCCAGATACGTCCGCCCGGTTTCGATATACTCCGCAACCTTCGGGGCATTGCCGCTCAGGTCAATCATCATGCCATTCACAGCAAGGACACCTGCGCGCCCCTTACCCTCGGTCAGCTTAACATGTTCCCGCAAATGCCGGTGTTCACCATGCATGGGAACAACGATCTGAGGGTTCACGATGTCCTGCAGGCGTTCAAGATCGGGCCGGTTGGCGTGCCCCGATACGTGGTAGAGCCCCGATGAATCATCGACAACATCAACACCCTTTTCGGAAAGCTGGTTGATGATGCGGATCACACCACGCTCGTTGCCCGGAATGGTCTTGGACGAGAACAGGAACAGATCGCCCTCTTTCAGCTCCAACCCCATGTACTTGCCATTCGCCAGTTGGGCTGACGCCGCACGCCGTTCGCCTTGACTGCCGGTGACGAGCAGCATCAGGTTTTCACGCGGGATGTTCTTGGCATCCTCCGGGCTGACAACCGATGGAAACTCCGTCAGGACACCAGTCTCAACGGCGGCCTCAATCATCCGGCGCATGGCGCGACCCAGCAGGACAATGGACCGCCCTGCCCGCTCACCCGCCTCGGCCAGCGTTTTGACCCGCGCGACGTTCGATGCAAATGTTGTGGCAACCACGATCCCCGAGGTGTGGCCACGCACCAGCTTTTCGATCTCCGGCCCCACCGAAATCTCGGACCGTCCGGGATGCGGTGAAAAAATGTTGGTCGAGTCACAGACCAATGCCTTGACCCCGTCCTTGCTGACGTCGGCCCAAAGGTCTGGATCAAAAGGCTCGCCAACAACAGGTGTCGGATCCAGTTTGAAGTCGCCCGAATGGATCACACGGCCCTCAGGGCTGTCGATGATCAGCGCAGCACTTTCCGGGATCGAATGGGACATCGGCAGAAAGCCCACGTGGAAAGGACCCGCATGGACCTGATCCGGCCATCCAGCCACGACCCGAACGGCATCGTCGGGGTGCCCGTGCTCATCCATCTTGCGACGCGCGATATTGGCCGTGAAAGGCCGTGCATAGATCGGTGCGCCAAGCTGGCCATAGGTATGCGCGACGGCCCCGATGTGGTCCTCGTGGGCGTGCGTGACAAAGATACCATCGATGCGATCCTTCCGCTCAGCCAACCAGGTGATGTCGGGCAGGATCAGGTCCACACCGGGCGTGCTGTCCATATCCGGGAAGGTCACGCCCAGATCGACCACGATCAGCCGCTCGGCATCTTCGGGGCCATAGCCATAGACATAGGCATTCATGCCAATTTCACCCGCTCCCCCGAGGGGCAGGTAGATCAAACGTTTACTGCTCATTGCTTCAGTTGTTTTCCTTGTTAAAGCGATGGATGACCGTCAGGCCATGCATCGTCAAATCGTCTTGAAAGTCGTCAAACAGCGGCTCGGACTGCTGAAACAGGGGGGCCAGCCCCCCTGTCGAGATCACGCGCATCTCGCGGGCGCGCTCCGCTTTAATTCGGGCACATATCTCACGAACAAGGCCCACGTAACCCCAAAAGACGCCAGACTGCATACAGGCCACGGTGTTCGTGCCCACAACGGCCTGTGGCTTGGTGATATCGACATGTGGCAGCGCTGCCGCTGCACTATGTAGGGCCTCAAGGCTCAAGTTCACACCGGGTGCGATAACCCCACCGACATAGGCACCGTCGGAGGCCACGACGTCAAAGGTGGTCGCGGTCCCAAAATCCACAACGATCAGGTCGCCGCCACACCGGTCATAAGCCCCCGCCGTGTTGACCAGACGGTCTGGACCAATCTGCGTCCCTTCATCCACGCGCGGCGGTGCTGGCAGTAAACAGTCAGACTTGCCCACAACGTAAGGACGGCAGTTAAAATAGCGGTCACACAGGACGCGCAGGTTAAAGACAACGCGGGGAACCGTGGATGAAATGATGACATCCGTGATGTCCACGTCCAGCTTCTGGAACTCCATCAGGGTCGACAGCCAGACATAGTATTGATCTGCGGTGCGCTGCCATTCGGTCGAGGCGCGCCATGTGGCAAGGAACTCTGTTCCATCCCAGATCGAGAAGACTGTGTTCGTGTTGCCGCAATCGATGGTTAGAAGCATCGTATGCCCCTTTTCAGAAATAGACGTCGCCCGCCGGGATGGTGATCCGGCCCTTGGCCGTCTCTAGAACAAGTTGACCATCGCGGTCCACGTCCATGAAAGTACCGACATGTGTGTCGCGCGTCGTGCGGGCCGTGATAACCTCGCCCATTTTGGCCGCGTGCGCGCGCCAAGCGGTGCGGATCGGATCAAACCCATAAGTTCGGAATTGGTCTTCGTAACGCGCGTAGGCAGCCGCTAGCAAGTCCAGGAAGCTTTCCGGCGAGATATCCGCTCCGAGCGTCGGCTTGAACGCCACGGGCGGCAGCGCCCCTTCTTCTACCTGAGATGCGTCAGGCGCTGCAGCAAGGTTTACGCCCACCCCAATTGCCAAATGAGTGACCCGCGCACCACTGCCAACGCTCTCCAGCAGGATACCGGCCACTTTGCCACCGCGCAGCAGCACATCATTGGGCCACTTCAGAGCGAACACATCCTCTCGACCCGTTGCGGCCACAAACGCATCGCGAAGGGCCAAAGACATGACAAAAGACCGCAAGGCAGCCTGCCCTGGCTCCTCGTCCAACGGCAACACCAACGTGCCAGCAAAGTTGCCGGCCGGCATCGCCCAAGTCCGACCGCGACGCCCACGCGCTGCAGTTTGCTCCAGCGCCAAAAGCCACTCCGGTCCCGCCAGATCGGATGCGATACGCGCCGACTCGCTCAGGGTTGAATCCACCGACGGCAGTACGCGCCGCCCATATCCTGAGGGCCAAGCGGTCATGACTTCCCTGTTTCCAAAAAATCCTCCCCGAAGGGCCGGTGTGTCAAAGGCGCCCTAGTTCACCAAGGTCAGCGCAGCCGCAGCAGCAGCCCCTTCGACACCGAACATGTTGATGATCCCCAGCACCATGACGGCGGCCGATCCCATCAGCATCGCCCACAGGATCGGGGATTTACCGCCGTTCAGGCGCTCTTCATCCGTGTCGCCAAAGTACATGTAGAAGACAATGCGCAGGTAATAGTAGGCACCGATCACGGATGCGATCACACCCGCGATGGCCAACCATGCCAGTCCGCCCTCATAGGCCGCGCGCAGCACATAGAGTTTGCCAAAGAAGCCCAGCATCGGCGGAACGCCAGCAAGCGAAAACAGCAACACCAGCATTGCCAGGGCCTTGCCCGGTTCGCGCTTGGAATACATTTTGAGCGAGTCGATCTCGACCACCGGCTGCCCGTCCTTCTCCATCATAAGGATGAAGGCAAAGGTACCCACGTTCATGGTCACGTAGATCGCCATGTAGACCAACATCGCCTGTACACCCAGTACGGTGCCCGCCGCCAACCCCATGAGGGCATAGCCCATATGGGCAATGGACGAAAACGCCATCAGCCGCTTGATGTTGGTCTGGCCGATAGCAGCGAAGGCCCCAAGGAACATCGACAGCACAGACAACAGCGCCATCACCTGCTGCCAGTCGGCCACCGCGCCGCCAAAGGCGTCATGCATCACCCGGGCAAACAACGCCATGGCTGCCATCTTGGGGGCCGTTGCAAAGAACGCTGTAACCGGCGTGGGCGATCCCTCATAAACGTCCGGTGTCCACATGTGGAAGGGCACAGCCGAAACTTTGAACGCAAAGCCAGCCATCAGGAAGACGAGACCGAAGAGCAGGCCAAGCGACACGCCCTCTTCCGCGACTTGCACAATGCCGGAGAACAGCGTGGTGCCCGCATAGCCATAAACCAGCGACGCACCATAGAGCAGCAAGCCGGAGGACAATGCGCCCAGCACAAAATACTTCAGACCCGCCTCGGTCGACTTCACAGAATCGCGGCGCAAGGACGCCACCACGTACAAAGCCAGCGACTGCAATTCGAGGCCCATATAGAGCGCCATCAGATCACCGGCGGAGACCATAGTCATCATGCCGACCACCGCCAGAACAACCAGCATCGGGTATTCAAAGCGCAGCAGCCCACGCTGCGACATGTAACCTTCGCTCATCAACAGGACTGCGGCGGCGGACACAAGGATCGTGACCTTGGCAAAGCGCGAAAACCCGTCATCAACGAACATGCCGCCAAAGGCGACATTCGTCCCCTCACCCGCAAACCCGATCCAGGCAGCAACGGCCAAGAACACGGCGGATGTCGCCCAAAGCAAAGGTGACGCGAGGCCGTCCTTGGACGTGTAAACCGCCCCAATGAGACCCAGCATGGCAAAGACGCTCAGCAGGATCTCGGGCAGGATGATGGTCAGATCAGCAGACATATCAGCGTCCTTAGTTTTCGGCGAACTGCGTCGCAGCTTCCGCCGCGGCCAGTGCCGTATCGTATTGGGTCACAAGGGCAGCCACCGACGGGCCAATGATGTCGAGGATCAGCGCCGGATACACACCCAGCAGGATCGTCATCACCACCAGCGGGGCAAAGATTGCCCGCTCTCGGCGGCTCATATCGGTGATCGACTTCAGGCTTTCTTTGATCAGATCGCCCATCACCACTCGGCGATAGAGCCATAGTGCATAGGCGGCAGAGAAGATCACACCGGTCGTCGCCACAGCCGCGACCCATGTGTTGACCTGGAACACCGCCATCAGCGTCAGGAATTCGCCGACAAACCCGGACGTGCCTGGCAAGCCCACATTGGCCATGGTGAACAGCATGAAGATCAGCGCATAGGCCGGCATCCGGTTCACCAGACCGCCATAGGCGTCAATGTCCCGCGTGTGCATCCGGTCATAGATCACGCCAACACACAGGAAGAGCGCGCCTGAGATGAACCCGTGGCTAAGCATCTGGAAGATCGCACCGTCCAGCCCCTGTTGGTTGGCGGCAAAGATGCCCATCGTCACAAAACCCATGTGGGCCACCGACGAATAGGCAATCAGCTTCTTCATGTCCTCTTGCACAAGCGCCACGAGCGAGGTGTAGACAATCGCAATCGCCGACATCCATAGCACAAGCGGGGCCATCACATCGGATCCAACCGGGAACATGCCGATTGAGAAGCGGATAAAGCCGTAGCCACCAAGCTTCAGCAGGATGGCGGCCAGCACGACCGACCCGGCCGTTGGGGCCTGAACGTGCGCATCTGGCAACCACGTATGCACCGGCCACATCGGCATCTTCACTGCAAAACTGGCGAAGAAGGCGAGGAACAGCAGCGTCTGCATCCCGCCGACAATCTGAATGCCCAGCAAGCTGAACGTCTCTGTCCGGAACTGGTGGTTCAGCAGCGTCTCGATATCGGTGGTGCCGGCATCGGCATACATCCCGACCATCGCCACCAGCATCAGCACCGAGCCGAGGAAGGTGTAGAGGAAGAATTTGAAGCTCGCGTAGATGCGGTTCGCCCCGCCCCAGATGCCGATGATCAGGAACATCGGGATCAGACCGGCCTCGAAGAACAGGTAGAACAGCACGAGATCCAGCGCCATGAACACGCCCAGCATGAGCGTTTCCAGCAGCAGGAAGGCAATCATGTATTCCTTGACCCGATCCGTCACGGACCACGACGCAGCAATGACCAGCGGCATTATGAAGGTGGTCAGCATCACGAACAGAACGCTGATCCCGTCGACCCCCATCTTGTAGGTCAGGCCCATGATCCACGTGCCCTCTTCCACGAACTGGAAGCCGGTGTCGTTGGGGTCGAATTCGAACAGGATGAACAGCGACGCGATGAAGGTGATCCCCGTCGTGGCCATGGCCACCCACTTGGCATTGCGCTGCGCCGCTTCATCCTCGCCCCGCAGAAACACGGCTAGGATCAACGCTGCCAGCGCGGGCATGAAAGTGGTGATGGAAAGGATATTGTCCATCAGTTCGCTCCTCCGCTGAGCGTCATCCAGGTGACAAGGACCGCGATCCCGATCACCATGGCGAAGGCATAGGTAAAGATGTAGCCGGACTGCGCGCGGCCCGCGAGCCGGGTGAAGAAGGGCACGATGCCCATCGACACGCCGTTGATGGTCCCGTCAATGACGTTGCCATCGCCCTTCTTCCACAGCTTCTTGCCGATCCACATGGCGGGCTGCACAAAGATGAAGTCGTAAAGCTCGTCAAAGTACCACTTGTTCTTCAGGAACAGGTAGAGGGGGCGCTGGTTCTCGGCCAGGCGCTTCGGCAGCTCCGGGTTCTTGATGTAGAACCAGTAGGCCATCAGGAAGCCGATCAGCATCGCGGCAAAGGGCGAGGTTTTCACCCAGTACGGCACCTTGTGGGCGTCATCCAAGACGGTGTTGCCCTCGCCGATGTAGATAGCGCCCTGCCCCGGTTCCCCGGCGAACATGTAGTGATGCTCGTCCTTGGCCTTGCCGTGGTCGTCACCGTGATCATCCGCTTTCGCTTCGTCATGATCGTCCGCCTTGGCGTGATCGTCCCCATGGCTCTCTTCTGCGTAAGGAATGCCGTAGAACTTGGCGACCTGATCCGTGTGACCAAAGAAAGACCCGTACCAGACCATCCCGGCAAAGATCGCGCCCACGCTCAGAACACCCAGCGGAACGATCATCGTCATTGGGCTTTCATGGGCGTGGTCATGAGTGTGCTTGTCGCCCCGCGCCTCGCCGTAGAAGGTCAGGAACATAAGGCGCCACGAGTAGAAGCTTGTGAACAGCGCGGCAATCACAAGCGCCCAGAAGCTGAAGCCGGTGCCAGCCGCATAGGCGCTTTCCACAATCGCATCCTTGGACTGGAAGCCTGCAAAGCCAATCGGGATCTCACCCAGCGTAAAGATCCAGACCGGAATACCAACACCAGTGATCGCCAGCGTGCCAATCATCATCGCCCAGAACGTGTAGGGAATTTTCTTCCGCAGGTTGCCGTAGTTCATCATATCCTGCTCGTGGTGCATCGCGTGGATCACCGAGCCTGCGCCAAGGAACAACATAGCCTTGAAGAAGGCGTGCGTCAGCAGGTGGAACATGGCCGCCGAATACATACCAACGCCCGCGGCCACGAACATGTAGCCCAGCTGCGAACACGTCGAGTAAGCGATCACACGCTTGATGTCGGTCTGAACCAGACCCACAGTCGCCGCGAAGAATGCGGTGGCGGCCCCCAGGAACGTTACAAAGGCCATCGCCTCGGGCGCGAACTCCATCAGCGGCGACATGCGGCAAACAAGGAACACACCCGCTGTCACCATGGTCGCGGCGTGGATCAGGGCCGACACAGGCGTCGGCCCTTCCATCGCGTCAGGCAACCAGGTGTGCAGGAACAGTTGCGCCGACTTGCCCATGGCCCCGATGAACAACAGGAAGGCGATCAGATTCGCCGCGTTCCACTCGCTCCACAGGAAGGTCAGCTGCGTTTGCGCCAGCTCGGGTGCAGCTGCAAAGATGTCGTCGAACTTGATTGAGTCAGTGAGGAAAAACAGCGCGAAAATACCCAAGGCAAAGCCGAAATCGCCAACGCGGTTCACCACAAACGCCTTGATAGCGGCCGCATTGGCCGATGGTTTGCGGTAGTAGAACCCGATCAACAGGTACGAAGCGACGCCCACGCCTTCCCAGCCAAAGAACATCTGAACAAGGTTGTCTGCTGTCACCAGCATCAACATCGCGAAGGTGAAGAACGATAGGTAGGCAAAAAAGCGCGGCTTATAGCTTTCGCCCTCTTTCCACTGCGGGTCGTGGTCCATGTAGCCAAAGCTGTAAAGGTGGACCAGCGACGACACTGTGGTGATCACGATCAGCATGATCGCCGTCAAACGGTCAAGCCGGATGGACCAATCTGTGCTGAGCGATCCGCTTTCGATGAAGCGCAGAATCTGGATCTGCTCGGTCGTGCCGTCAAAGGTCAGGAACACGATCCAGGACAGGATGGCCGACAGGAACAGCAGGCCCGTGGAGATCCACATGGCGGCGGTTTCGCCAAAAATGCGCCAGCCAAACCCGCAAAGCAGCGCGCCAACGAGAGGGGCAAAAAGGATAATGGTTTCCATTGTGACTTAGCCCTTCATCACGTTGACGTCTTCGACAGCGATGGTGCCGCGGTTGCGGAAGAAACAGACCAGGATGGCCAGACCGATGGCGGCCTCAGCCGCGGCGACGGTCAGCACGAACAGGGTGAACACCTGCCCCACAAGGTCATCCAGGAAGGACGAGAAGGCCACGAGGTTGATGTTCACCGCCAGCAGCATCAACTCGATGCTCATCAGCAGGATGATCACATTCTTGCGGTTCAGGAAAAGCCCGAAGATGCCAATGACGAACAGCGTCGCCGCGACGGTCAGGTAATGCTCAAGTCCTATCATGTCGTCCCTCCGCGGTGTGCCCCCGCTTGTCGTCTGTTGCAGGGCTCAGCCCAGCATGAATTCCGTCTTGTCACCCCGAACCTCGGGGTAGAGTGCGGCGCAGGCGCAAGGCTCTGCTTCCAGCGTGATGATGTTGATGTCTCGCGCGATGCCATCCAGATCGGCGGCGATGCGGTCAAAACTGGCAAAAGCCCGTGCCCCGCTTTCGTGGCGATCAATCACAGCCAGCGCCTTGTCGGTCCGGTCAAAGGGCAAACGATTGCCCATGTTCTCTTCTTGCGTACGGAAGCTCAGAGCTGTGCCGGGCGCGCAATCTACAACCGAAAACGACGTCGCCGTCCCTTCCTGGCTCCACCAGTCACGCCACATCACGCGACCCTCGCCCAGATCGACGTGGTCAGCCTGACCGCCATGCGAGATATGCGTGGTGCGGTCACAATCGGTTAGGGCCAAGGCAACGGCCTCACCACCAAGCATTGCGACAAATGCTGCAAGATATATGCACCGTTGAATCAAGGGTTACAGCCCCTGCCCCGGTTTGACATCCTTCAGCTCCATCGCTGTCGCAGGGTCGCGCATCATCTGGGCGATAACGTCCTGTCGCTTCACGTCTGAACGGTGGCGCAGGGTCAGCACGATTGCACCCACCATGGCGACCAGCAGTATCAGACCCGCAAGCTGGAAAAGCAGGAAATATTGGTCGTAAAGGATCATCCCAAGAGCTTCAGTGTTGTGGCGATCCACGGGCGTCACCTGCGCACGCAGACCTTCGGCGGCGGCGTTCGATTCCCATGCGCCAAAGGCCATGACGAACTGCATCAGGATTACTACAGCAATAAGCAGCGCAAGCGGCATGTACTTCGCCATCTCCGCCTTCAGCTCGGCAAAGTCCACGTCCAGCATCATCACCACAAAAAGGAACAGCACCGCGACCGCGCCCACATAGACAATGATCAAAAGCATCGCGACGAACTCAGCGCCCAAGAGCACGAACAAGCCCGCCGCGCTTAGGAAGGACAGGATCAACCATAGGACCGAGTGGACGGGGTTGCGGCTGATCACGGTGAACAGGCCGCCCGCGATCACGCTGATCGCAAAGAGGTAGAAGGCAAATACAGTCATGTCTCGTCCTCGTCGTCACCCATGACCTCTTGGGCCAATGCCATCGCACGGGTCATGGCGGGCACACCGGCAAACATCGCCATCATGCCCAAAGTCTCGGAAATCTGTTGGTCGGTGGCACCCGCCTCGCGTGCGTGTCGCACGGTCTGGCGAATGGCCGTATCAGCCTGGGCACCTTGCATGGTCAGCCCGGCAAGGGTCAGCAGGAGCCGGGTTTTGGCATCCAGCCCATTCTCATTGAGTTTGTTGCCAAACCACGTCTCCATCAAATCCTTGGGCATGGTCGGCCACAGGGCCTCGAACATCTTGGGATCAAACCCTTTCGACGGATCGAACGCCGCCATTTGCGGAAACGCTTTGGTCATCTCCTGCATCTGGGCCAGCATCGCGGCAAAGGGGTTGTTCTTGTCATCTGTCATGAGCGTTGCCCCTCGAGACCTTCGATGCGGGCGGTCAGTGCATCCAGGCTATCCGCAATAAAATAGCGCGTGTTGTTGATGTCGCTGTGAATCAGATGCAGCTTGCGCACCAAATGGCGCAGAACCTCGACTTGAACGTTACCCGCCGCGCCATCGGCGAGACGCTCGATCTCAACCATCATGTCGGCATAGACTTGATCTACGTCACTGCGCAGCGCCTGTTCAGGGTCAGCCTCACGCGCGTCGGGTGCGAAATCTGTCGCAAGGTCATGGACTTTCGCCGCGGCCTTCAAACGCGCGGCAAGATCAGCAACGCTTGCGCGCCACGTGCTCGCATCTTCGGTCTCGTCCCACAGTTCAGCCAGTTCTGAGCCTGCGGTGGTCACCCGGTCCAAAGCCGCAAGAGCCATCCCGACTGCGTCATCGTAAAACTTGAACGAGGCTTCGAGATCAAACGGCGCTTCGGCCTCGTCCTTCGGCTGCCCCAAACACGCCGCAATAACCTCGGCTCCGGCCACCGCTGTCGATGCCAGATCCGCATCAAGATCACCCGCCGGTGCCTCAAACACTGCCTCAAAGCTTTCGCAAACAGCTTCGGCCTGCTCGAACGGCTGATCGAGGTTTTTCAACGTATCCAGCAGGTCGGCTGCCGTATCGTTGTCAAAGCTATGTGGTCCCCAGGCTCCCATCAGCGATACGGTGCATCCAGTTCAAGATTGCGTGCGATCTCGGCTTCCCATCGCTCACCATTCTCCAACAGCTTTTCCTTGTCATAGAAAAGCTCTTCGCGGGTCTCGGTGGCGAATTCGAAGTTCGGACCTTCGACAATGGCATCGACCGGGCACGCTTCCTGACAGAAGCCGCAATAGATGCATTTGGTCATGTCGATGTCATACCGGGTGGTGCGGCGGCTGCCGTCCTCGCGCGGTTCAGCGTCGATGGTAATCGCCTGCGCCGGGCAAATCGCCTCGCACAGCTTGCACGCGATACAGCGTTCTTCCCCGTTGGGATAGCGGCGCAGCGCGTGCTCGCCGCGGAAACGTGGGGACAAAGGCCCCTTTTCGTGCGGGTAGTTCAGAGTGGCCTTGGGCGCAAAGAAGTACTTGAGCCCCAGCTTCATACCTTGCCAGAAGTCTTGCAGCAGGAAGTATTTGGCGGCGCGGCCGTAGTCGATCTGCGTCATTGCTAGTCTCCCTGTGTTCCGTCGTTAAGATGCATATACGCCCAGGCCTTGAGGGCCGAGACGACTTCCCCGGGATCCGCGCGGTCAAGCGCCCCGTCTTCATCGGTCGTTCCAATGGCGAACTCGGAACTTAGGAACGACACAAGGTCATCCAGATGGTGTTCCGGCGCTTCATTGATGGCAGTGGCCAATCCCATATCAGCCCCCTACGGCCCAGCGGGCATAGATGCCCCAGAACCAATCGAACTTGGCGGCAAAGGCCACGAACACGACCCAGACCAGGCTGAAGGGCAGGAACACTTTCCAGCCCAAGCGCATCAGTTGGTCATAACGGTAGCGGGGCGTAATCGCCTTCACCATGGCGAAGAGGAAGAAGAAGAAAGCCATCTTCGCAACCATCCACAGCACGCCGTCCGGCAGGCCGGGGATGGGCGACAGCCAGCCGCCAAAGAACAGCAGCGACATCAGCGCGCACATCAGGAAGATGGCGATGTATTCGCCCGCCATGAACAGCAGGAACGGGGTCGAGGAGTATTCGACCTGATAGCCGGCGACCAATTCAGATTCCGCTTCCGGCAGATCGAACGGCGGACGGTTCGTTTCAGCCAAGGCGCTGATGAAGAACAGGAACACCATCGGCAGGTGCGGCAGCCAGTACCAACCGAAGAAGCCGTAGCCAGTATCTTGCGCGTTCACGATCGCACCGAAGTTCAGCGACCCGGTCGACAGGATCACTCCGATGATGATCAAGCCAATGCTGACTTCGTAGGAAATCATCTGTGCTGCGGACCGCAGCGATCCAAGGAACGGATATTTCGAGTTCGACGCCCAGCCGCCGATGATCACACCATAAACCTCAAGCGACGAGATGGCGAAAACATAGAGGATCGCAACATTGATGTCGGACAGCACCCAACCATCGTTGAACGGGATCACCGCCCACGCCACCATGGCAAGTACGAAACTGGTCATCGGAGCGAGCATGAACAGGGTCTTGTCTGCGCCAGCAGGCACGACGACCTCTTTCACCACGTATTTCAGTGCGTCGGCCACGGTTTGCAGCAGGCCGTAGACACCCACCACGTTCGGCCCCCGGCGCATCTGCACGGCGGCCCAGATCTTGCGGTCACCATAGACCAGGAACAAGAGTGAGATCATGACGAACGCCACGACGGCCAGCACTTGGGCCAAGATCAGGACGGCGATGCCGCCAGGAGTGGTAAAGAAATCAGCCATCAGTCCTCACACCGTCGGTATTCCCCTCTCCGCACAGGCAGCGGCCACGACTTCGGCGTCGATGGTCTTGATCCCACGCGGGAGGGCTGGCGAAATCGTGTAAACAGCATCCGCTCTCCACACGCCAGCCTCTTCATTCACATTTGTGCGCAAATGACGCGCAAATCCCCAACCGCGGATCAACGTATATCCAGCGGCGACACATTCGGCGTAATCCTCAACATCGGCTGTTGTCAGCGCGTTGGTCATCTCAACATCAAACTGCACAAGATCCTCGGCCAAGAGCTTCGTTTCGACCCCGCGATAGTCGGGGATGAACTGTTCAGCTGTCGGCACGGGTTCGCAGGCCATAAGCGGTGTCAGGGATATGAGCCAACTGGCCTTCATTCGGCGGCCATTGCCTCGGTCCGGCGCGCCTTGGCATTGGCGCTCAGTTCGGCCATCAACTGGCTGGCACGGGCAATCGGGTTGGTCAGGTAGAAATCGCTGACGGTCGAAGTCAGAACCCCACCTTCAATCTTGCCAGCTTCCAACGCGTCCCCAGTATTTTCCGCAACAACATCCACATCGCCGAGGTGCGGATGGTCGCCCACCAGTTTCTGACGTAAAGTAGCAAGGCTGTCATAGGGCAAGGTCGCGCCCATCTCGCCCGACAAGGCACGCAGGATGGCCCAGTTTTCCTTTGCCTCACCCGGTGCGAAACCAGCGCGTTGCGCCAGCTGTGGTCGCCCTTCGGTGTTGACGAACAGCCCGCCTTCTTCGGTGTAGGCCGCCCCCGGCAGGATCACATCGGCACGATGCGCGCCGCGGTCGCCATGGCTGCCCTGGTAGATGACAAATGCCCCGTCGCCGATTTCAATTTCATCGGCGCCGAGGTTGTAGATGACATCCGCTTTCTCAATGGCCGTCATTGCATCAGGGTTTGTGGCGCCAATATCCATCGCACCGACCCGGCCCGCTGCCGTGTGCAGGATCATAAGACCCGACTTGGTGCTTTCCGCCAGCGCCTGCGCCCCGGCAAGGATTGCCGCGCCATCGCCCCGGGTCAGGGCACCCATGCCGACGATGATGATCGACGGCTTTTCCTGCACCGCCGAATGATCACGCTTCAGCAGATCATTGATGACGGTTGCATCTGTCCCGATGTGGTTCGCCTCATAGGTCAGGTCCGGCATCTCACCGATCACACCCACATTGGCGCCACGTGCCCACGCCTTGCGGATACGCGCGTTCAACACAGGCGCCTCCAGACGCGGGTTGGTGCCGATCAGCATGATTGCTTCAGCTGTGTCGATGTCTTCAACAGCAGCCGTCCCGACATATGCGGCCCGGTTGCCCGAGGGCAGCTTAGCGCCATCAGTGCGGCATTCGACGAGACCGCCCTGCCCTTCGATCAGCTCCTTGAGCGCATAGGCGGCTTCAACCGAAGCCAGATCACCGACCAAACCGGCGAGCGAAGACGCGCCCTTGATCGCATCCGACGCTTTGCCCAATGCCTCACCCCAAGAGGCTGCACGCAGCTTTCCATTCTCGCGGATGTAAGGTCGATCAAGACGCTGACGGCGCAGGCCATCCCAAACGAACCGGGTCTTGTCGGAAATCCATTCTTCGTTCGTGCCGTCGTGGTTGAGCGGCAGGAAACGCATGACCTCGCGGCCCTTGGTGTCCACGCGGATGGAGGACCCAAGCGCATCCATCACGTCGATGCTCTCGGTCTTGGTCAGTTCCCAAGGACGGGCGGTGAACGCATAGGGTTTCGACACCAGTGCACCCACGGGGCACAGATCAATGATGTTGCCCTGCAGGTTCGAATCCAATGTCTCGCCCAGATAGGAAGTGATCTCGCTGTCTTCACCCCGGCCTGTTTGACCCATCTGCGTAATGCCCGCGACCTCGGTCGTGAACCGCACGCAGCGGGTGCAGGAAATACAGCGGGTCATGTGGGTTTCAACAAGCGGACCAAGATCCAGATCATCCACGGCACGCTTTGGCTCGCGGAAGCGGCTGAAATCAACACCGTAAGCCATTGCCTGATCCTGCAGGTCACACTCACCGCCCTGGTCGCAGATCGGGCAATCCAGCGGGTGGTTGATCAGCAGGAATTCCATCACGCCCTCGCGGGCCTTCTTGACCATGGGCGAATTGGTTTTCACGACCGGCGGCTGCCCTTCGGGACCGGGTCGCAAGTCGCGCACCTGCATCGCGCAGGAGGCCGCGGGCTTGGGTGGACCGCCCACAACTTCCACAAGACACATCCGGCAGTTACCTGCGATCGACAGACGCTCATGATAACAGAAGCGCGGAATTTCAATCCCCGCCTCTTCACAGGCCTGGATCAGGGTCATTGCCCCGTCCACCTCGATCTCGTTGCCGTCGATGATGATCTTGCGGAGGTCGCTCATGCGTCAGTTCATCCTCAGTAGGGCGCCGATCTGGCCGCCTTTTTTGATTTCTGCGCGGCCAAGCGCACAGTAGCTTGCCGGCTGGCCAGCGGTCACGCCGCCTTGTTTCAGATATGCCCTGCGCTTTGCCTTCAGACGCTCTCGTTCAGCATCAGAATTGCGGTAGGCATCAATCTCTTCGTCCGAGTAACCCAGGTTCCGGGCGCGGGACTTCAAACCATTCGCAACGCTAAACGCCCTGAACATGCGGGCCGAAATACTCGGGCAGTTCTTGCGGATCTCGTCCGCGATCCCAATCGCCAGAATGGTGCCATCAATCTCGGGCACATCCCGAAGGTGTGGCTTCGCCGAGGCTATCCCGGCAGTCAGGCTAAGGATCAAGGCCATGGTCATCGCGCGCATCGTTTTCTCTCCACGTACTGCATCACTTTGATGCCATGTGGGAAAGCAGGTCTGTGCTATGCAATAACACGGGCCGACACAACCCGTTAGGACGCAAAATGTCGCCTTGAAAACGGGTTGTTATCACGCTGGCGTGCAGGTGCCGCGCAAGAGCAGCTTGTCCCCGGAAATACGCAGCCTGCCGTCCTCGGCATCCGGCCCTTCGATCCATACGATATCAGAAGAACCGAACTGCTTGATGCAATAACGTACCGCCTCATAGCGCCCCGCTTCACGTGCACCTTCAAGAGATGCAGATACGGGACTGACACCAATTTCGAATTGTTCGCGTTCCTTGTCTACCTTGCCCGAAGTTGCACGGAAAAACACGCCGTCAAAAGCAACGCGCTCCGAGCGCCGTTCTTGACAGGCAGACAGAAGCAAGGCCGCGATCAACAGCGCACCAGTCAAAAGTGTTGGCCGCATATCGGGCAATGCGCGGGTTTTCGTCTGGATCAATGCGGTCTCCTCCACCGGATCTTGGCCTTAGTGCGGCAGGTGGTCCCAGCCAAAGGCAACGTCAGTATTGCCATGGTTTTCAAGATGATGGAAGCGGTCGATTGCCTCTTTGATCGTGGGTATATGTCCTTCGGGAACCCACCACATGACAAAACGCAAACCCTGATCGGGGTCGTACCACTCGCCCTTGCGGTCATAGAACTGCTTGTGAACGGTGTTGAAGGTGAAGTTGTGCAGGCTTTCGATGTCTTTCCAGACAGATAGCGTGCTGGCCGTGCGCGGGTTGCCACCCAGCGGCCCTTCGGGGTCAAGCTGCGCAACCTCCATGTCGTCGCCTTCCAAATGCCAGACATAACCCGGCGACCGGCGCGCAATGTCATAGACACGGTCGAGATTGTTGAGAAAGTCCGCGACACGCGGGTCTTCCCAGTCGTATTTTAGGGTGCCGATGTTGAATTCAGCGAGGTGCATGGTGGTTAGGTTTTTATCTTGTTTGCAACGGACTTAGCCAACGCAAACAAGACAACCATGGCACCAACGGGCCCCACGCCGCTCACAGTTTCGACGACGATTTCAGGTGCGGGAAACACAAAAACCAAGATAACCATCGCTGCAGGTATGACAACTACAGCCAGAGTTAGCGCGGCGGCTCTCGCCTTGCTCCATCCATCTGCACACGCAAGCACATAAATCGTAAGGAGAAACAGGATCAGCGATGCGA
The DNA here is from genome assembly GCF_059611725.1 of Tateyamaria sp. LSS28. Taxonomy (NCBI): domain Bacteria; kingdom Pseudomonadati; phylum Pseudomonadota; class Alphaproteobacteria; order Rhodobacterales; family Roseobacteraceae; genus Tateyamaria; species Tateyamaria sp. LSS28. The sequence goes on from NZ_JCAPFI010000003.1 coordinate 491,051, forward strand.
AGGTATAAAAAGTGTTCACAGCCTTGGATTACTCCGCCGCGATCCGCTTGCCTGCGATCCGATCCTCAATCTCATCCCGGAAATTTCGGATCAGCCCCTGGATCGGCCATGCCGCCGCGTCACCCAGCGCACAGATCGTGTGCCCTTCGACCTGCTTGGTCACGTCAAGCAGCATGTCGATCTCCTCGACCTCCGCCTCGCCGCGCACCAGACGGTCCATCACACGCATCATCCAGCCCGTGCCTTCGCGGCATGGCGTGCACTGACCGCAGGACTCGTGCTTGTAGAACTTCGACAGCCGCCAGATCGCCTTGATGATATCGGTGCTCTGATCCATCACGATCACCGCCGCCGTACCCAGACCTGACTGCAGATCATTCCGCAGATAGTCGAAGTCCATGATGGCGTCTTTCATCTTTTCCCCGCGCACACAGGGAACAGAAGACCCACCGGGGATCACGGCCTTGAGGTTGTCCCAGCCGCCCCGAATGCCGCCGCAATGCTTTTCGATCAACTCTTCAAAGCTGATGGACATCGCCTCTTCGACGACACACGGGTTGTTCACATGGCCCGAGATGGCGAACAGCTTGGTGCCGGCGTTGTTCGGGCGACCAAAGCCAGAGAACCACGAGGCGCCACGGCGCAGGATCGTCGGAACAACGGCAATGGATTCAACGTTGTTCACCGTGGTCGGACAGCCATACAGGCCCGCGCCCGCCGGAAATGGCGGCTTCATACGGGGCATGCCCTTCTTGCCTTCGAGCGATTCAAGCAGGGCGGTTTCCTCACCGCAGATATAGGCCCCTGCCCCATGGTGCAGGTAAATTTCGAAATCCCAGCCCGAGCCTGCCGCGTTCTTGCCCACCAGACCTGCATCATAGGCTTCGTCGATGGCCGCCTGCAGCGCTTCCTTTTCCCGGATGTATTCACCGCGGATGTAAATGTAGCAGGCGTTTGCATTCATCGCGAAGGACGCAATCAGGCACCCTTCGACCAGTGTGTGCGGATCATGGCGCATGATCTCGCGGTCCTTGCACGTGCCTGGCTCAGATTCATCAGCATTAACAACAAGATAGCTTGGCCGCCCGTCACTTTCCTTGGGCATGAAGGACCATTTCAGACCGGTCGGAAATCCAGCACCGCCACGACCGCGCAGGCCGCTGTCCTTCATCTCTTGCACGATCCAGTCGCGCCCCTTCCGGATCAGCTTGTCCGTGCCATCCCAATGCCCACGCGCCTGCGCACCTTTCAGCGTGCGGTCGTGCATGCCGTAGATATTGGTAAAGATGCGATCCTTGTCAGCCAGCATGGGTGTTATCCTTTGCCTCGAAGCCCTGCGCGCCGGGCTATCAGTTGTCACGGCTCTTTTGCCAAATCCTGATGGCAACCACCAGAGACCAAATGAACGCAGCCAGTGCAAAAAGCAAAATCAGAATTTCGTAACGCGCAGGTAAACCAAGGCCCTGCACAATCACCGGCGCGAACACAGACAACAAAGCGGCCCCTGCAATGACAAGGGCCGCGATACGGCCCTGCCGGGCCAGTTTTGGATCAAGCCGATCAGACATGCGTTAGTAAACGTCGCCTTTACCGACCTTCTTGGAGAACTCGGTTTCACCGCCCTCGGCAAGAATCTTGGCCTGCGCGACCCAGTCGTCGCGGCTAACACGGCCCTTGAAACCCTGCAGGTTCTGATCAACCCAGGCCACCTCGTCGGCACCCCAGCCCGCAACCTGATCGAAATGGTAGAAACCCATCGAATGCAAAAGCGCCTCAAGCTTTGGCCCGACGCCCTTGATCTCTTTCAAGTTGTCAGGACCACCCTCGCGTGCGGCTGAAAGCGTCTCGGGCTTGGTGCCCTCGCCCGGCGCAGCGGCTTTTTTCTTGGCCGCGGGTTTCTTGGCAGCTTTCTTCGCCTTTGGCTTTTCGTCGGCCTTCGGCTCAGCCTCGTATTTCCATTCGCCCTTGCGCGCCGCTAGATCAGCTTCGCCCGGCAACGGTGTCGAAGGTTTGATCTCCGGCTCGGCAGTTGCGGCGGTAGACGCTGCAGTGGCTTGAGCCGACGATTTTGCAGCGGGGCGCGGAGCCTCTTCCGGTTTCGCCGCGTCAACTGATGCTTCGCCGACCGCCGGTAGCGGTTTGCAAATGATCCAGCTGAGAAGCGCACCGGCGACGACAAATACAACGACGCCCATAAACACGCCCTGCATAAACGTCCAACCGCCCAGCACCATCAGCAGCATCGCTGCCAAAACACCACCCAGCAGCGCGACCAGCCAGCAGCCCACTGCGCAACTGATCATTCCCTCGTTCTTGTTCATAACGATACCTCTCCTGTTTAAGGATGTTATTCTTTATAGATATCGTCTTTTTTCGCGCGTTGGGAAAATTCTGTCTCTTCTCCCCGCGCGAGGGCCTGCGCCTGCGTGACCCAATTGTCACGGCTCACCCGACCTTTGAAGCCCACGAGGTTCTGATCCGCCCAAGCGACTTCGTTATCACTCCAGGCTGCGATCTGGTCATAGTGGAACACGCCGATGCCGTTCAGAACACCCTCGAGCTTGGGTCCGACGCCTTTGATCAGCTTGAGATCATCCGCCCCACCATCGCGTGCTTCCGAAAGCAACGTGGGTTTTGTCCCCGCGGGGACAGCGATACCCTTTTGTTTTTCCTTGGATTTATTCTTCGTTGCCGGTGCGTCCGTTTTGGATTTCGCCTTGGCCTTCGCCACCTTAGCGGCAGGTTTCGCGGCAGGCTTTTCATTGGCGTTGCTGGCATCCGCCGATGCGTTCGCCTTCCCCCATGGTGCCAGCAATGGCACCTCGGCCCCGTCGATACGCTTGACTGTGTCGCCGATGTCCGTGGCGAGCTGAACAGAGGCGTTGTATTTCGTATGCCCGCTGTCAAATTCCTTGAGGCTGGTCAGACCGCTCAGGGGTTCAGAGGCAAAGCGCCCGTTCTGCGGCCCGGGCGTTGGCACTGTGCCAGCGGCCAGTTCGTCGATGATTTCTCCCATCCGCGCAGCGGTCAGGTCCTCGTAGTAGTCCTTGCCGATCTGCGCCATGGGCGCGTTGGCGCAGGAGCCGAGGCATTCGACTTCCTCCCATGAAAACTTGCCATCGACGGACAACTGATGCGCTTTTGGGGCAATCTTGTCCTTGCAGACGGCGACGAGATCTTCAGCCCCGCAGATCATACAGGATGTCGTGCCGCAAACCTGAATATGAGCAACAGAACCAACGGGTTGCAGCTGAAACATGAAGTAGAAAGAGGCTACTTCCAGTGCGCGGATATAGGCGAGGTCCAGCATGTCCGCGACTGCTTCGATCGCCGGTCGGGTCAGCCAGCCCTCTTGTTCCTGTGCACGCCACAGCAACGGAATGATGGCGCTGGCCTGACGGCCTTCGGGATATTTGGTGATCTGCGCTTCGGCCCATGCCTGGTTGTCCGGGGTGAACGCGAAGCTGTCTGGTTGTTCTGAGTGGAGACGGCGGAGCATTATGGTCTTCCCTTGGTCTGCGTGGAAACTGCGGGAGCCTCCGGCGGAAGTTTATTTGGCAAGATGAAGGTGGATCAGCGGTCAATTTCCCCGAACACCACGTCCATGGTGCCGATGATCGCGGCGACGTCGGCCAACTGGTGCCCTTTGGAGATGTAGTCCATTGCCTGCAAATGCAGGAAGCCCGGCGCGCGGATTTTGCAGCGATAGGGTTTGTTGGAACCATCGGCCACAAGGTACACGCCAAACTCGCCCTTGGGCGCTTCGACCGCGCAATACACTTCGCCTTCGGGCACGTGGAAGCCTTCGGTGTAGAGTTTGAAGTGGTGGATCAGCGCTTCCATCGACGTTTTCATGTCGGTGCGCGACGGTGGTGTGATCTTGCCGCGCGCCAGAATGTCGCCGGGGCAATCGCGCAGTTTGCCGATGGCCTGCTTGATGATCGACACAGATTGGCGCATCTCCTCCATACGGACGAGGTAGCGATCGTAGCAGTCGCCGTTCTTGCCCACAGGTATCTGGAAGTCGAATTCGTCGTAGCATTCGTAGGGCTGCGAGCGGCGCAGATCCCAGGCGAGGCCACTGCCCCGCACCATGACGCCCGAGAAGCCGTAGTTCAGGATGTCTTCTTCGGTGACGATGCCGATATCGGCGTTGCGCTGTTTGAAGATGCGGTTTTCGGTCAACAGGCCGTCGATATCTTCCATGAACCCAGACATGAACTTGTGCGCCCATTCCTCGATATCATCGAGCAGTTCGGGCGGCAGGTCCTGATGCACACCGCCGGGGCGGAAATAGGCCGCGTGCAGGCGCGCGCCGCAGGCCCGTTCGTAGAAGATCATCAGCTGTTCACGCTCTTCAAAGCCCCAGAGCGGCGGCGTGAGCGCGCCCACGTCAAGCGCTTGCGTGGTGATGTTGAGCAGGTGGTTCAGGACGCGACCGATTTCGCAAAACAGCACGCGGATGAGGCTGGCCCGACGGGGTACTTCGACTCCTGTGAGCTTTTCGATGGCCAGACACCAGGCGTGTTCCTGGTTCATGGGGGCCACGTAGTCGAGCCGGTCAAAATAGGGCAGGTTTTGCAGGTAGGTCCGGCTTTCCATCAGCTTTTCGGTGCCACGGTGCAACAGGCCGATATGCGGGTCGCAGCGTTCCACGACCTCGCCATCCAGTTCGAGCACCAGCCGCAGAACCCCGTGCGCCGCAGGGTGTTGCGGGCCGAAGTTGATGTTGAAGTTGCGGATTTTCTGTTCGCCCGTGAGGGCGTCGTCGAAACCTTTGGAGCCGTCCATCATGTCGTTTCTCCGAGCGAAACTACACAAAATGTGTAGTCACAAGATTTTTTAAAAAAGGGCAAGGACGCCAACCCCAAGCCTGCAGCCGCAATCGCAGTGTTGATAAGCTCAAACCACATCACCGCTTCTCCAGCTCTTGCAGCTTCATCGCCATGATCCAGAGCAGTACGATGGTCCCTACGGGCAGGATGCAGAACAATGCCCAGTACTGGTTGATCCCGAAATGGGGCAGCAGTTTGAACATCGGGATGATGCTTGCCGCAGCGATCAGAAGCCACCAGATCATGTCCACTACTTCGCCTCCGCTTCTTTTTCGTCGCCCGGAAGGATGTATTCGGCCCCTTCCCAAGGCGACATGAAGTCGAATTGGCGGTATTCTTGCACGAGGCTGACAGGTTCGTAGACAACGCGCTTTTCAGCCTCGTCATAGCGGACCTCGGTATAGCCCGTGGTCGGGAAGTCCTTGCGCAGCGGATAGCCGCGAAAGCCGTAGTCCGTGAGGATGCGCCGCAGGTCCGGGTGGCCCGAGAACAGGATGCCGAACATGTCGAACACCTCGCGTTCGAACCAGTTGGCGGACGGGTGGATGTCCACGATTGACGGCACCATCTGATCCTCGCGGATCGACACGCGCAGGCGGATTCGGTGGTTCTGGTACATCGACAGGAAGTGGTAGACGACGTCGAACCGTTTGGCCCGGCCGGGGTAGTCGACGCCTGTGATGTCCACGAGCGACGAAAATTTGCAGGTGCTGTCGGAGGTGATGAATTCGACAAAGCCAGTCAGGCTGGACGGGGCCACGTCGATGTTCAGCTCGCCATGGGTGACGTCCCACGCCAGCACGCAATCGGGGCGCTTGGCTTCGAGATAGGTGCCAAGTTCGGTCATTGCTTCGGACATGAGGACCCCCTAGCGGACGATGGTGCCAGTGCGGCGGATTTTGCGTTGCAGCTGCAGGATGCCGTAAAGCAGCGCCTCGGCTGTGGGCGGGCAACCGGGGACGTAGACATCGACCGGGACGATCCGGTCGCAGCCGCGCACCACGGAGTAGCTGTAGTGGTAATAGCCGCCGCCATTGGCGCAGGAGCCCATGGAGATGACATAGCGTGGCTCGGGCATCTGGTCATAGACCTTGCGCAGCGCTGGCGCCATCTTGTTTGTGAGCGTACCCGCAACGATCATCAGATCGGACTGGCGCGGGGAAGCGCGGGGCGCGGTGCCGAACCGTTCGAGGTCATAGCGCGGCATGGAGGTGTGCATCATCTCGACCGCGCAGCAGGCGAGGCCAAAAGTCATCCAGTGCAGCGAACCGGTGCGCGCCCAGTTGATGATGTCGTCGGTCGACGTGAGCAGGAAGCCTTTATCCTGCAGCTCGGCATTCAGGGCCTGCGCGGCGTGGTCCTTGTCTCCACCTGCATAGGCGGGACCGGCGGTGTCTGTCATTGCCATTCCAGCGCCCCCTTCTTCCATTCATAGGCAAAGCCGATGGTCAGAACGCCCAGGAACACCATCATGGACCAGAACCCGACCATGCTCACATCCTGGAACGCGACGGCCCAGGGGAACAGAAAGGCGATTTCCAAATCGAAGATGATGAACAGGATCGACACGAGGTAGAAGCGCACATCGAATTTCATGCGCGCATCGTCAAATGCGTTGAATCCGCATTCGTAAGCCGACACTTTTTCAGGGTCCGGGTTGCGTACAGCAAGGACCACAGCAGCTAGGATAAGAACAAGTCCGAGGCCAATGGCGACGGCCAGAAATACGAGAATGGGGAGATACTCCCGCAACATCTCTTCCACGTTGGGCTCCTTTTCTTGGCGCGAGCGTGAGTGCGCCAGGTCAAGTGGCATGATTGGCTGACAACGGGTTTACGCGCGCCACCCGGCAGGGTCAATAAAGGCAGGTGCACGAAGACGCGGAAATTACCGGGTGATTTCGACGCAGCGTCTTCAGATAAATGTGATTGACGCGTCGCTCCTGCTCCACTCGGCCAACGTCAATCCTTCCTTCGGCGCGTAGAGCTGAACGTGCAGTGCCTGGCTTGGGCGACCCGGCGCGCTGACCGATACCGCGCCGGACCTTGCACCATCACTGGCAAGCCGCTGCGCGACGTGAGGAAGTGTAAGCAGTTCCTGATATGTAAGTTCCAAATCCGCCCGAAGTGCCGCATTGGCAAAGACCAGTTCGCCTGCATCATTGTGAACAGTGATGGCTTTGCCGCTTGTCTCGGCGAGTGTAGTCAGGATTGCATCGTTCTCAGCAAGCGCATCACTCAGTGCCTTTTGCTCGTATCGCAGCATAAGGCGCTCAATTTTACTGCCGATCAGGTCAGCAATTGTCTCGAGATAGGCGAGCTCTTCATCACTCCAGATGCGCGGCGCACTTGAGAGCACGCACACGGCGCCGACTGGGTCGCCTTCGTTCAACCGAACAGGCACCCCGAGGTAAGCGCCTATGTTAAGGGTTGTCGTAACCGGCGCGTGGCGCCAGCAACTATGGCTTGGAACATCAACCACACGCAGCGGCGCCCGGATTTTCATCGTGTACGTGCAGATCGTGTCCTGCGCGGCAAACAAGCGATCTTCGAGCTGCGTTGACTTGGTCGAATGACCCAAAGCAAGGATCGCGTCGTCTTGCCGTACACTGATCATGCTTGTTTGGCAGTTCAGCTTCGTTTTTATGGCACGCGCAAGTTTATCAAACTCGTCCGTATGGCTGAAATCAAATGCAAAATCTGCCATCTTTCTAGATCCACTACGCAACCCGTCATGCGCAGTATAGCGCAGCGTACTCAATGAGAAATATCGAAATGTTGACGCCAGGTAAAACAAAAACGATCCGAAGGGCTGACCCGCCCATCGGACTTTGCGTTTGCATCCAACGATTGCACAAACGATTGCTTTGAGTCACGCGGCAATCACATCAGTATTATGTCCGAGCCACCGCTGGCGCGTCTCAATTCATGGATGCTCTGCAGCTCTGGGTCGGCTTTCCACGCTTCAGCGGCAGCGCGATCAGGAAACCGCAGGACCGCAAGCACGTCTGGCATCACAGGCGCGCCCTCAAGTGCAATCGGATCAGGAGAAGCCTGCACCACTTCCCCACCGTGGCGGGCAAGTGCATCAGCAGCCTGCTCACGATATTGAGCCAGGCTTTCCGGGTTTGTGATCCGCATCATCACGACGGCATGCGTGGTCATGTTTTCCATCCTTTGCTTTTGGAGTTTCCACATATCTTGACCACGTCCAACCTGTGAGGAAAATGAGAGTATTTGCGCAAACCATGTGCAAAAATGGTCAAGCGTGGCAGTGAGGACGAGGGCGATATGGATTGGAATGATCTGAAATATGTTCTGGAGACTGTTCGGCACGGCGGCATAAGCGGCGCATCTCGGGCGCTTGGGGTCAATCACGCCACTGTCTCGCGCCGGATTTCGGCAGCAGAAGCGGCGCTTGGAACATCACTTTTTGACCGCCGCCCCTCTGGATATGTGCCCACACAAGCCGGCCGTGATGCAGCCCGCACCGCAGAAGCATTTGAAATCGAGCATGCCAGCCTGTCGCGTGCGATTGCCGCACGCGATGTTGCCCTGAGCGGTCCGCTGACCGTCACGGCCCCCCATTTGATGGTGCAGTCTGTGCTTGCGCCAATCCTTGGCGATTTTGCACAAGCGCACCCCGACATCGAGCTGACGATCATAGGCAGCATTGAAACGCTGAATCTTGCAGAACGCGAAGCTGACGTGGCCATTCGAATCTCGGACACTCCCGATCCGGATCTGGTCGGACGGCAAGTGGCGGTCCAGAAATCCGCTGTTTATGCGAGCAAAGCCTATATCGCAAAGCTGGAAAGCGACCCAAATCGTTGTTTGCGGTGGTTGCGCTTTCTGCATTGGCAGCCGACGCCCAAAGAGGTGCTGACCATTTATCCGAACACGAGAACCTTTATGGCCCTTGATGACATGGTGGCCATGCTGGGGGCGATACGGGCCGATCTTGGCGCCTCGCGTGTTCCTTGCATTATCGGCGACACGGATCCGGACCTTGCCCGCGTGCCCGGCCTCCCGCTTATGCCTTACCTGCCCATATGGGTGCTGACCCATGCAGATTTGCGTGCGGTACCACGCATCGCCACCTTTACCGAATTCGTCTCAACTGCGCTGCGCCGGAAACGTTCTGCCTTTGCCGGTGCGGACGAAGACTAGGCCCGCACCCAGGTTGCTTTGCGCTTGGCAAAGAAAGCGTCAATGCCTTCTGCGGCCTCTTCCGTTTCCCAGCGTGCTTTCAGTGCTGCAATGGACGTGGCAATCGTCTGGTCATCAATCCGGGAACCAAACTCCCGCGCCAATGCCTTGGCGGCGGCGACGGCGCCGGGTGCACAGTTCAGATACGGGGTCACTTGGTCCTCGACGGCCTGCATCAGATCATCCGCCGGCACCGCTTTGGCCAAAAGGCCAAGCTCAACCGCTTCGGACGCATCAAACAGCCGCGAAGACATGAATACGCGCCGGGCACGCCCCTCGCCCATCCGCGCGACCACATAGGGACCAATTGTTGCTGGAATAATGCCAAGCCGAGTCTCGGTCAGTCCCATCTTAATGTGATCAGCCCCTATCGCCACATCGCAGACCGACGCCATGCCAACCCCGCCCCCAAAGGCATTGCCATGCAAGGCGCCGATGAGGGGCTTCGGCATTGTGTTCAAAGCGTGCAGCATGTGGGCGAGCTTGCCGGCCTCGTGCGCTCTTGTGTCCGCATCCGACTGCATCTGCTCACGCATCCAGCCCAGATCGCCACCTGCGCAGAAGGTTTTGCCGGCGGCGGCAAGCACGACAACACGAACAGCGTCGTCGCTGCCCAGCGCCTTGGCTGCCTTGTGCAGGTCCGCAATCATGGCCGCATTCATCGCATTGTGCTTGTCCGCACGGTCCAGCAGCAGCGTTGCAACACCGCGTGGATCAACAGTGATCGAAAGAGTGTCAGTCACGGTTCTGTTCCTTGCCTTACGCTGTATTGCGCATGCTGCGCGCCAACTCGGCAGCTTCTTCGATCAGCGATTGATCAAGCTCGGTCTCGTATCCCAGACGTTTCAAATGCGCCGCCACCGCTTCGGTCGCAACATTGCCCGCCGCCCCCGGCGCATAGGGGCATCCGCCCAAACCACCGACGGCGGCGTCAAAGACCCGAACACCCAGCGCAAGAGATGCGTCGATGTTGTCGAGCGCCCGTCCATTGGTGTCGTGAAAATGCCCCGCGAGGCGGCCCACTGGCACCACGTCACGCACGGCAAGCAGCATGCGCGCGACCGCGTCCGGCGTGCCCTGCCCAATGGTGTCCCCCAGACTGATTTCATAGCAGCCCATGGCGAACAGGCGGTCCGCGACGCGCGCTACTGCCTCGGGGTCAACCGCGCCGTCGTAGGGGCACTCCACCACGCAAGAAACATAGCCCCGCACGGGCAGATCGACGGCGCGCGCGGCATCGATGACGGGGGCAAACCGATCCAGTGACTCGTCGATACTGGCGTTTATGTTGGCGCGCGAAAACCCTTCGCTGGCCGAGCCAAACACCGCAATTTCATCCGCTCCAGCGGTTCGCGCGTCGTCAAAACCGCGCATGTTCGGGGTCAAGGCGGCATAGCGGATACCGGGTGCACGGGTAATACCCGCCAGAACCTGGGCGCTGCCCGCCATCTGCGGCACCCATTTGGGGCTGACAAAGCTCGCGCACTCGATCCGCCGAAAGCCTGCTGCGCTCAGTTTGTCGATAAGGGCGATCTTGTCTGCAACGGGGATCTCTCCAGCCTCGTTCTGCAGACCGTCGCGCGGTCCAACTTCGTAGATTTCAACCGCGTCCATTTATGCCTCCCAAGCAGGATAGAAGTCTTGATCATAGAGCCGGTCGGACACATCCGGCAAACTTGCCTGAAATGCCGGGCGTTCGGTGATCCGCTCAAACCAGCGCGCCAAGGCTGGATGATCATCAAAGGTGCGGAAGTACCGCGCCATATAGACAGCCTGCCCAACGGAAACATCCGCAGCAGAGAAACCTGACGTTAGCAGATAATCGCGTTCAGCGGACGGGTCGGACAAGCGCGCCTCGATCGCGTCATAACATTTTCCCAGACGCGCCGCCTCAAGCTTCATCACGGTCGGGCTGCGCATGTTGTCATCATAGAGAACAACATGTTGCTGCGTCAGCGCAGCCGCGTGCTGGCTGACGGTTTCCGCGAAGTGCACCCAGACCAACCAATCCATGCGCTCAGGCGTGCCGGGGCGGCGGCCAAGCCCATCGGGGCTGAAACGCTCGCACAGATACTGCGTGATGGCGCCGGTTTCGAACATGCGGTGACCGTCAATCTCAAGCGCGGGGACCCGACCAGCGGGGCTGAGGTTCAAGAACTCCGGGGCGCGCAACGACTTGTCGAACGGGTGCACGTGGACCCGAAAGTCCACATCCAATTCGTGCAGCAACCACAGCGACCGCATGGATCGGGTTTGGGGGCAGTGATGCAGCGTGATCACGCCTGATCCTCCAACCGCACCAGCGCAGCGCCCGCGACCACCTGATCGCCTGCGGACGCCAACACCTCCGCCACCGTTCCATCGCGCGCCGCCAGTAGGACGTGCTCCATCTTCATCGCCTCAAGAATGGCGAGCCTGTCGCCTTCGGCGACAACCGCCCCTGGTGCAGCGAACACCGCCTTGACCAGACCGGGCATCGGTGCCTCAACCACATTGCCGTCACCCGCCGCTGTGGCGTTCACATTCAAAGGATCGACAATTTGGAACGCAATTCCATAGCCGTCAAAGACCGTGGCGATACCATCGGCAACGTGCATATCCGGAGCGAGTTGACCACCGATCGTCCATTGTCCCTGCCGTCGCTCGGCTAACACATCGGTTCCATCAAGATGCCAGCGCTGCGTGTCCTGATCCAGAACCTCGACACGGCACTCCAATACGTCGTCGCCATACATCAGCGGTACTGAGCGTCGCAGTGGCTGCCAGAGAGTGAACCCGGCGTTGGAGACAACGCCATCCAGACCGGACACAGCCATCGCAGCCGCAATGGCGTGCCTTGGCTGAACCTCTGATAGCGTGGTCAAGACATCAATGTCGCGCGCAATCAGGCCGGTATCTACCTCGCCAGCCGCAAAGCCCTCGTGCCCCGCCAGCGCGCCAAGGAAAGCAAGGTTGGTCACCGTGCCCGCGACCTGTGTCTTTGCCAGTGCCTGCGACAAGCGTTTCAGCGCAATATCACGCGTCGGCCCGTGCACGATGACCTTGGCGATCATCGGATCGTAATGCGGGCTGATCTCATCCCCTGCACGCACGCCGCTGTCAGCGCGTGCCGCGTCCGGGAAACTCAGATGCGTCAGTATCCCGGTTGCGGGCAGGAACCCGGCCGGTACATCCTCGGCATAGAGCCGCGCCTCGAACGCATGACCCGAAATCGCCAGATCATCTTGTGTGGCAGGCAAAGGCTCCCCCGCCGCGACGCGCAATTGCCATTCGACCAGATCGACGCCGGTGATCGCCTCGGTCACCGGGTGCTCGACTTGCAGGCGCGTGTTCATTTCCATGAAAAAGAAGCCGTCGGAGCGCAGCGGGCCGGAGCCATCAACGATGAACTCAACCGTCCCTGCCCCCTTGTAACCGATGGCTTCCGCTGCCCGCACGGCAGCAGCCCCCATCGTCGCCCGCATCTCGTCTGTCATGCCGGGCGCTGGCGCCTCTTCAATGACCTTCTGGTGACGGCGCTGCAGCGAACAGTCGCGTTCAAAGAGATGCAGAGCGTTCGTACCGTCGCCAAAGACCTGCACTTCGATATGGCGGGGGTGCGTTACGAATTTTTCGACCAGCACATCCGGGTTGCCAAAGGCAGTCTGCGCCTCGCTTCGGGCGCTGGCGAGCGCGTCTGCAAAGTCGGCTGCACGTTCCACGAGGCGCATACCTTTGCCACCGCCACCTGCAACGGCCTTGATCAGAACGGGATAACCCATCTTGCCCGCCTCGGCCGCCAAAAGGTCATCGGACTGATCCGCGCCGTGATAGCCTGGCACAACAGGTACGCCCGCTTCGACCATCAGGGCCTTGGCCGCGTCCTTGAGCCCCATGGCCCGGATCGCTTGCGCCGATGGCCCGATAAAGGTCAGGCCCGCCGCCTCAACCGCTTCCACGAAATCCGGGTTTTCAGACAGAAAGCCATAGCCGGGATGGATAGCTTGCGCACCAGTTTCTAACGCAGCTTGAATAATCACGTCGCCTTTCAGGTAACTATCAGCAGGCGCTGCACCGCCGATGGACGCGGCTATGTCGGCCATTTGCACATGTTTGGCCGATGCGTCGGCTTCAGAATACACCGCCACACAACGCACGCCCATGGCTTGAGCCGTTTTGATAACGCGGCACGCAATCTCGCCCCGGTTTGCTATGAGTATTGTATTAAACATCCGGCGAGTCCTGACAGCTTAGTAGAAGAAGTTTGCGAGGTGAGTGCCGTCGTTCTGTGAAGCCAGCGGTGTTGTCAGCACGGCGCGTCATTGCTCAGTCACCTCCTCGATCCATAGACCGCGCAAGCCCGCCGTGGCCGCACTCCAATCAAGGCGAACGGCCCCATATCGTGGGCAAGGTTGGCCTGTAAGGCAGTCTCGGTCGCTGATCGGCTTGCCATCCGTTGTATTGCGACCCAGCTCCAGAATTGTGGTGCGCGCGTCGTTGAGAGCCACTTTCATTCCGACGACCGGATCTCCTTCTACATGCGTCAGCATGAATCCGGCACCTTTTTGGGGAATGTCAAAAACATGTTCTACTTGACCTCGGAAACGCTTCATCACATCCGGAACACGCCAAAGCGTGTGTCCTCAATCGGTGCATTCAGGGCAGCGGACAGACTGAGGTGCAAAACGTCCCGCGCCTTGCGGGGATCGATCACGCCGTCATCCCAAAGGCGCGCAGAGGCGTAGAGCGGATGCGACTGCTCTTCGAACATATCTATGGTGGGCTGTTTGAACGCGGCCTCTTCCTCGGCTGACCACGTGCCCCCGCCCCGCTCGATCCCGTCCCGTTTCACAGTGGCCAGCACACCCGCGGCTTGTGCGCCGCCCATGACGGATATGCGCGCGTTCGGCCATGACCACAGGAACCTTGGGGAATAGGCGCGCCCGGCCATGCCGTAATTGCCCGCGCCAAAGGATCCACCGACAAGCATCGTCACCTTCGGCACAGACGTGGTTGCCACAGCCGTCACCATCTTGGCCCCGTGGCGCGCGATCCCTTCATTTTCGTATTTCTGGCCAACCATAAAGCCAGTGATATTCTGCAGAAACACCAGGGGGATTTTGCGCTGCGAACACAGTTCGACAAAATGCGCGCCCTTCTGAGCCGCTTCGGAAAACAGCACACCGTTGTTGGCGATGATGCCGACGGGCACGCCCTTGATATGGGCAAAACCACAGACCAGCGTTTCGCCAAACCGCGCCTTGAACGGATCGAAGCGTGAACCGTCAACGACACGGGCAATCACCTCGTGAATGTCATAAGGTGTGCGCAGGTCGGCAGGCACGACACCAAGGATTTCCTCGGGGTCATAAGCAGGTTCCTCAACACTTTGCAGCGTGACGGTGGTCGGCTTGCGCAGGTTGAGGTTGCCAACGCTTCTACGCGCCAAAGCCAGTGCGTGCGCATCATCCTCGGCCAGATAGTCGGCCACACCAGAGAGACGCGTGTGTACGTCGCCGCCGCCAAGGTCTTCGGCGCTTACGACCTCGCCTGTGGCGGCCTTGACCAGTGGCGGCCCGGCCAGAAAGATCGTGCCCTGCTCCTTTACGATGATTGTCACGTCGGACATGGCAGGGACATAGGCGCCACCCGCCGTGCATGACCCCATGACGACCGCAATCTGGGGAATGCCCTTTGCGCTCATCTGCGCCTGGTTGAAGAAGATGCGCCCGAAATGGTCACGATCCGGGAAAACCTCGTCCTGATTGGGGAGGTTCGCACCACCGCTGTCGACCAGATAGATGCAGGGCAGATGGTTCTGTTCCGCGATCTCCTGCGCGCGCAGGTGCTTTTTGACGGTCATGGGGTAGTAGGTGCCGCCCTTCACGGTGGCATCGTTGCACACCACCATGACCTCGTGCCCCATGACGCGCCCCACACCTGCAATCACCCCGGCACAGGGTGCCGCGCCGTCATAGAGCCCGTGCGCGGCAGTCGCCCCAACCTCAAGGAAAGGCGAACCGGGGTCCAACAGGTTTGCCACACGATCACGCGGCAACATCTTGCCGCGACTGATGTGCCGGTCGCGTGACCGTTCGCCGCCGCCTTGCACCGCCGCGTGCGCCGCCTCTTCAACAACGCGCAAAGCGTCCAGATGCGCCGCGCGGTTGGAACGAAAATCGTCGGACCCGGTTAGGACCGAAGAGGTCAGGCGCATGGCATAACTCCGTATGTAGAGAGATTTGCGGACGGAATGTCGCAACCGAATTGTGACTGCGATTGATCTGGATCATCGCGAGAAATTGCTGATTGGGCAAAAGATACGCAGGAACTCAAAAACAGGTGAAAAAAGAGATGAAACACACCAGTAGATTCGTAATCGCCGCCTGCGCAGTGCTGGCTCTTGCCGGTGGCGCAGCCGCTCAATCGAAAGGAGACTGGACCCTTGGTGTCGGTCTGGGTGGGGTTTTCCCCGACTCTGACAATGGGACCGTTGCCTCTCAAACTGCAGATGTCGATGATGGCTATGCGCTGACCATTACCGGTGAATACTTCTTTGCCGACAACTGGGGCATCGAACTTTTGGCCGCAACCCAATTTAAACACGACGTATCCTTGTCCACCTCGGGCGATATCGGGTCGGTCAAACACCTGCCTCCGACCTTGTCGGTCAACTATCACTTCCCCACTGATACCGCCTGGAAACCCTATCTGGGCATCGGTGTGAACTACACCACCTTCTCGGACGAATCCTCGCGTCTTGGCGACCTCGAGCTGGATGACAGCTGGGGTGTGGCTGTGCAGGCCGGTGTCGACTATGCGATCAGCGATCGCGACGCCTTCCGAGCCAACATCCGTTGGATCGACATCGACAGTGATGTGACCCTGAACGGTGCAAACGTCGGCACCGCCGAGATTGATCCGATCGTTCTGAACTTTGCCTACGTGCGGCGCTTCTAAGGCCAAGGCGCGCATCAGTCCTGCACCTCGCGGATTGCACGCGCCTTGAGTTCTTTGCGAATAACCTTGCCTGTGACGGTCATGGGCAAGGCATCCAAAAATTCGATTTCCCTTGGGTATGAATAGTTTGCGAGCCTCTCTTTCACGAAGGCTTGCAGAGAATTCGCGTTAGGCTGCCTACCCGGTTTTGGCACAACATAGGCTTTGACGATCTCGGTTCTCAATGCGTCGGGCTTGCCCACGACTCCAACAGTGGCGACGTCCGGATGCGTCAACAGGCAGTCTTCAATCTCGGCCGGTCCAATACGATAACCTCCCGACGTGATGACATCATCGTCGCGTCCAACAAAGCGGATATCGGGTCCGTCTTGTTGACCACGATCCCCGGTCAGCATCCACTCGCCTCGAAACTTGTCTGCCGTCGCCTCCGGGCGCTGCCAATACTCAAGCATCATTGAGGGAGCACCGCGCCTGACCGCTATATCGCCCTCACCTTCCGCTATGTTGCCATCTTCATCGATGATCGCCACGTCAAAGCCGGGCACCGGGCGGCCCATGCATCCCGGCTTGGTCTCATACTGTGCAGCGCAGGATGTCACCACCATGTTGCATTCCGTCTGGCCATAAAACTCGTTGATCGTGACACCCAGTGCGTCCCTACCCCAGGCCAGCATTTCCGTGCCCAACGGTTCGCCGCCACTGGCAACCGACCGCAATCCGCCAATCCGAGCGCCCTCAGCCTTCAACATACGCAGAGCCGTTGGGGGAAAAAACACATTTCGTACAGATGCTTGTTCGATTGTCTTCAGGCAACCTTCCACGGTGAACTTTGGCATGCGTGCGGCGACAACGGGCACGCCCAAGGCAAGCCCCGGCATCAACACATCAAAGAGGCCACCAATCCAGGCCCAGTCCGCTGGTGTCCACAAACAATCGCCCGCCCGGCCCAGCTCATCATGGCTGAGCGAGACACCGGGCAAGTGGCCGTCCAGAACCCCGTGCCCATGCAGTGCGCCCTTCGGGCTGCCGGTGGTGCCGGATGTGTAGATGAGAACGGCCGGAGTTTTTGCCGTCGCAGATGCAAAAGGCACAGGATCACCCGGGATGCCTGCCTGATCGGCCTGCCAGCACGGGGCCAGCTCCCCAACCAGTGCGGCACCTTCCGGATCCGTCAAAACCAAAGAAATCGCCGCATCGCTGATACGAGACTGCAACGCGTCATGCTTGAATAACTTGAACAAAGGCACTGAAATCGCGCCAATTTTCCAGATCGCCAGATGCGCCGCAGCGCACCAAGGCGACTGTGACAACAACACGCCCACGCGATCACCCGGTCTCACTTCGGCTTGCAAAGCGCGGGCCAATCCGTCCACCATCTCGGACAAATCGGCATAGGTCACGTCGACACGATCGGTTGGCGCGAGATCAATGATTGAGACCTGTTCGTCGGGATGTTTCAGGCATTGGGCCGCCATGTTCATGCACCGTCCTCCTGATCAATCAAAGAGACACGCCCCCACCTGTCCACAGCATAAAGTGATGCACCGCAACGAACCAAAAAGACAGCGCTGTCATCCCCGGGCCACCCAACGCATTGGCTGCGATCGCCGCCATGTATTGCCACATGGGCATCGGCGACTGCCTCGATCACACCAGTCGCGTCCAGGTTCACCTGCCGCTGGCCCAGCCAGAAGCCACCGAGCGCGGCCAGAACAACCAAAGTGGCCGTTGTAATGACAACCTGGCGCGGCATCACATCATGGCCGAAACCAGCTCACGCCCCACCAGCATGCGCCTGATTTCCGATGTTCCCGCCCCGATTTCCATCAGCTTTGCGTCGCGGAAAATCCGCGCAACGGGTGCATCGTTCAGAAATCCTGCGCCACCCATGGCCTGAACGGCCTGATGCGCCTGTTTCATGGCTTCCTCGGACGCATAGAGACAGCATGCAGCCGCGTCCTGCCGCGTGACCTCGCCCCGATCACAGGCCTTGGCGACTTCGTAGACATAGGCGCGGGACGAGTTCATCGCGGCATACATGTCTGCGATCTTTCCCTGCATCAATTGGAAGTTTCCGATGGGCTGACCGAATTGCTTGCGCTCGGTGACATAGGGCATGACCTCGTCCAGACATGCCGCCATGATGCCAAGGCCAATCCCCGACAGAACAACCCGTTCATAGTCCAGGCCCGACATGAGGACGGCCACGCCGTGACCCTCTTGGCCAAGGATATTCTCGAACGGAACTTCGACATCCTCAAAGATCAACTCGCCCGTGTTCGACCCGCGCATGCCCAATTTGTCAAAGTGTGGAGGCGTCGAAAACCCGACCATACTGCGTTCGATCAGGAATGCTGTCATGCCCCGGGCACCGGCGTTCGGATCAGTCTTGGCGTAGACAACCAGCGTATCGGCGTCCGGTCCGTTGGTGATCCAATACTTCGTACCGTTCAGGATAAAGCGATCATTGCGTTTCTCGGCATGCAGTTTCATCGACACAACGTCCGAGCCAGCGCCAGCTTCCGACATGGCAAGTGCGCCGACATTTTCCCCGCTGACCAATCCGGGCAAGTACTTTGCCTTCTGCTCGGGGGTGGCATTCAGTTTGATCTGGTTCACACAAAGGTTCGAATGCGCACCGTAGCTGAGAGAGACCGAAGCGCTGGCCCGTGCGATTTCCTCGACAGCGACCGTATGGGCGAGATAGCCCATGCCCGCCCCACCGTCTTCCTCTGACACGGTAATGCCAAGTAGACCAAGCTCACCCATCTCGGGCCAAAGTTCGGGCGGAAAGCTGTTGTCCGTGTCGATCTTGGCCGCAATCGGTTTCACACGATCCTGCGCCCAACGATGGACCATATCGCGCAGCGCGCCGATCTCGTCACCCAGATCGAAAGTCATTGATGCGTGGAACATGGGTCCTCCCCCGATATTCGCCCGTAAATTGAACGCACGTTCAATAATAGCGAGGAAGGATTTCAGTGTCGAGTCCCGGTCAGTGGTCCACGAATTCCCGCAGACTCACGTGGCCATCGCCATCGGCGTCCAGAAACTCGAGGATGTCAGGGGCTTTTGCCGCGCTCTGCATCCCGATTGCCGCACGGCATTTGGCACTCACTTTGGCTTCATCCAAACGATACGCCGCTTCAAGCTCGCTCAGGGTGACAAAGCCGCTGTTGTCCGTGTCTGCATCAACGAAGTCGTTTGCTCTCTGACGTTCAAAGGAGGCTATGTATTCCTTCAGCGTCACTTCCCCGTCACCATTTGCGTCATAAAATTCCATATGCCCATCGGCCAACTTCTCGGGTGTGGCGGTCCAGCGTTCTTCCCATTGCGTGCCTTTGCACGAACGTGGAATGTCTGCCTGTGCAATTTGATGGGTCATGTCCGCCACAAGTTCTGCGCGGTCGACCACACCATCCCGATTGGTATCCAAGGAGCGAAAGTTGCCCTTGAAATCAGTTTTGGCTTCCGCTCCGGCAAGAGAGACGGCGATCAGGACAGAAGCGGTGAGAGCGGCCGGCGCACCGGCAAAGACGAATTTTCGCCACATGGGAACCTCATTGAATAAAAGATGAGGCACGGCATCTTCTGCAATCAGCCTGCGCAGGGCAGCGCTCATGGATTCGCCCCGCGCAGCCGCACGGGCTGCAAAGGCGGATTTTTCACTCAGGCTCACCCGAACTTCGAGGGTCTCAGACTTCTTCTCTGTGCGCATAGTCGATAGCTTTTGGTCAATGTCGTGCTGCTGAACATAAGCCGCACGGAATGCACCAAATGCTATCACCAACGTGCCGGGACGCACGCCAATTCGTGTCCGGACAAAGCATTTGAGCCCGCTAGAGCGGCGCCCATCCGCCTATTTATCCACGTTCAGGCCGTCATGCGATTGTTGATACGGGTGACTTCGTCCCGAATGATCCGGGCAATCAACGCGCAGTCTTCCAGGCTGAACGTCAAGGGAACACGCATATCCACGATGCCCGCCAGCACCCGGTCACTTGCCGCCATCGGTTTTGAAGGGGCATAGCGCCAGCTGTCATAGCGACTGGTGAACGCAACCGGTTCTGCTGCGCCAAACCATTTCAATTCAACACCACGTGCACCGCATCGGCTAATGACTTCGCGCACCGCGGATGCAGCCCAATCCAGCAAAAGAAACTGAATGGACGACCCAACAATCGTTTCTGCCTTGGGACGGTCAATAACGGTCAGGCCAGGCGTGTCGCGCAAACCGTCTTCAATCGCATAGTAGCGGTCGTTCCAGCGCTGACACTGTGTTGCAATATCCGCAATCTGTGGGCGCAGGATTGCTGCGCGCAGGTTGTCCATACGCCCTGAGATGTTGGGTGTGTGGTATTTGATGTCGTCGAACGCCTCTTTCGGCGGGGCGGCAAGGTGACGCTCGAACAGCATGTAGCTGCCGGACAGCATTATGGCCTTGGCCGCCAGATGCGGATCATCAGTGACCAGAAATCCGCCCTCGCCCGAATTGACGTGTTTATAGGTCTGGCAGGAATAGCAACCAATGGCCCCATGTCGCCCCGACGCTGTCCCGTTCCATGCAGCCCCCATGGTGTGGGCGCAATCCTCGACCACCGTCACGCCAGCGGCGTTGCACATGGCCATCAAGCGGTCCATATCGCAGATATGCCCGCGCATGTGACTGAGCAGCAGCACCTTCGCTTCACCCAGTTTGCCCTCGAGATCATCCAGATCGATGGTCAGGCTTTCAGTCACCCCAACAAACACAGGCACGGCACCAAGCGATGCAATCGCACCAGGCACCGGCGCGAGGGTAAAGGCATTTGACAGCACCTTGTCCCCTGCCTGCACCCCGACCGCACGCAGGGCCGTCGCCATGGCATACCCGCCCGATGCCACGGCAAGGCAGTATTGCGCGCCGACCTCGGCTGCAAACTCCTGTTCCAGCAGCGCCGTTTCCGACAACTCGCCTTCGACCGTGTTGTATCGGTGCAAGCGGCCATGCCGCATAACTGCAATCGCCGCCTCGATCCCCGCTTCGGGAATGGGCTCTTGCTGGGTGAAACTGCCGGTAAAATGCTCTGTCATGGTGGTGTTTGTGAGATGTGGCGCAGAACCCGTCAAGACATCCGGGCCTTATTTCATGTTCCGAAAGCGAACCTGCGGGATTACGCCAATGGACGCAGCGCTGTGACAACGCTGGGCAGTGCGGCGTAGTCATCCAGCAATGCTTCGGGTTCCAGGGCCGCCATATCTTCGCCAGACGGACCAAAGGTGACAAGGACCGAGGGCACACCCGCAGCGCGGGCAGTGTTCCGGTCGGTGTCACTATCACCCACCAGAATGCAGGTCTGCGGATTGATCCCAAGACGACGGGTCGCTTCGAACAACGGTTCCGGGTCAGGTTTGCGCACCGGCAGCGTATCCGCGCCGACCAGGCTGCCGAAAGCGTCCCGTACACCAAGGTCCCGCATCAATTGTTCGGCCAACCCTTCGGGTTTGTTGGTGCAGATGCCGATGGCATAGCCCTGATCGGACAAGGCCGCGATAGCTTGCATAACGCCGGGGTAAAGTGTTGTGCGGCTGCTGATGTCCCCTGCATAAGCTTCGAGGAGTATGGGGTAGTACTTGTCGATCACCGCATCATCCATCTGCTCCACACGTGTCAGGCCAGTGCGCAGCATCATCCGCCCGCCCCGCAACGCCACACCCGCATCGTCCGGCCCCAGAACATCACCCAAACCCATGTCGCGAAAACAGTGATTGGCTGCGGCCAACAGGTCCCCACTGGTGTCCGCCAATGTGCCATCGAGATCGAAAATCACTGCCGCCATGCGTCGCCCCTTCTGGCGGATGACCGCCCATTCCTGTTGCAAGCCGAAATCTTCTTTGATTGCCGCACGCTTGCGCCTTTGCGCCCAGCGGATAAACAGGGCCAAACAAAAATACAAAGAGAAAGCCATGAGCGTTGCACTAATCATCCTGGCCGCGGGCAAAGGCACACGGATGAAATCGGACCTGCCCAAGGTCCTTCATCCCATTGCTGGCGCCCCGATGCTGCACCACACGCTCAGTGCCGGATCAGCCCTCGAACCCGCACACACAATCGTGGTCGCAGGACACGGCAGCGATCAGGTGCGCGCGTCAGCGATGGATTTTGAACCAAGCGTTCAGGTGGTGCTTCAGAAAGAACAGCTTGGCACCGGCCATGCTGTGAATCAGGCCCGCGCAGCGCTTGAAGGATTTGAGGGCGACGTGGTTGTCGTCTTTGGTGACACACCCTTTCTGCAACCCGACACCCTCACCCGTATGGTTGAGGCCCGGCGCACCCACGATGTCGTCGTACTGGGCTTTGACATCGCCGAGCTGCAGCCCCGCTACGGACGTCTGGTCATGGACGGGGACCGCCTGATCAAGATCGTCGAATACAAGGATGCCACCGAAGACGAACGTGCCATCCGCTTTACCAACAGCGGGTTGATGGCCTGTGACGCAAAGGTGCTGTTCGAACTTCTGTCTGAGGTCACAAACGACAACGCATCGGGCGAATACTACTTAACTGCCGTGCCTGAACTGGCCAATGCGCGCGGACTGAAGGTCACGGCGGTGAAGTGCGATGAGGCCGAAACCCTGGGTGTCGACAGCCGCTCTGACCTTGCCGATGCCGACGCTATCTTTCAGACCCGCGCGCGCGCTGAATTGCTGGACAGTGGCGTGACAATGATGGCCCCCGATACGGTGTATCTGTCCTTTGACACCGTCGTCGGGCGGGATGCTTTGATCGAGCCAAATGTGGTCTTCGGCCCTGACGTGACCGTTGAAAGCGGCGCAACCATCCGCGCCTTCTCGCATCTGGAGGGGTGCCACGTATCGCGCGGTGCGATCGTTGGCCCCTATGCCCGCCTGCGCCCCGGTGCCGAGCTGGCCGAGGACGTGCGCATCGGCAATTTCGTCGAGGTCAAGAACGCGACGCTGGCCACCGGGGCCAAGGTCAATCACCTGTCCTATATCGGCGACGCGTCGGTGGGCGAGGCCAGCAATATCGGCGCGGGGACCATCACCTGCAACTACGACGGCGTCATGAAACACCGGACCGAAATCGGTGCACGTGCCTTTATCGGGTCCAACACGATGCTTGTGGCGCCTGTGTCCGTCGGTGATGAGGCAATGACAGGCTCCGGCTCGGTCATCACATCCGATGTGGAGGATGGCGCTCTTGCCATCGCCCGCGCGCCGCAAGTCGAAAAACCGGGTATGGCCCGCAAACTCTTTGAAATGTTGCGCGCCAAGAAGGCCCGTCAGAGCAGAGGCAGTTAAATGTGTGGAATTGTAGGCGTTCTGGGCGATCATGAAGTGGCACCCATTCTGGTCGAGGCGCTGAAGCGGCTCGAATACCGTGGCTATGACAGCGCCGGGATTGCAACGATCAACGGTGGTGTCCTTGACCGCCGCCGTGCCGTTGGCAAGCTCGTGAACCTGAGCGACAAGTTGGTGCATGAACCCCTGGCTGGGAAAGCGGGGATAGGTCACACCCGCTGGGCCACACATGGCGGCCCAAGCGAGGGCAACGCGCACCCGCATCGCGCCGGTCCGGTTGCGGTGGTGCACAACGGTATCATCGAAAACTTCCGCGAATTGCGTGCTGAACTGGCCGACGCCGAGATCAGTTTCGAGACCGAGACAGACACCGAAACCGTCGCCCTGATGACGCATCACCACATGCAGCAAGGTGCCGAGCCAGTTGAGGCCGCGTTCAAAACGTTGGACCGGCTTGAGGGCGCATTCGCCCTCGCCTTTCTTTTTGATGGTCACGATGATCTGATTATCGCCGCACGCAAGGGCTCCCCCCTTGCCATTGGTCATGGTGAGGGTGAGATGTTTGTCGGGTCAGATGCCATCGCGTTGGCCCCCCTGACAGACCGCATCACATACCTGGAAGAAGGCGACCGGGCTGTTGTTACCCGCCAAGGGGTCGAAATCCGGGATGCCAACGGCACTTTGGCCAACCGGGCGGTACGTCAAATCCAGATCGATGCGGCCCGCGTGGACAAGGCCGGTCACAAGCACTTCATGGCCAAGGAAATCGCGGAACAGCCCAATGTTCTGAACAATACGCTTGCCAATTATCTGGGCAGCGATGGCGAAATCACCCTGCCCGACCCCGGCATCGACTTCAAAAACATTGAGCGGCTGACCATGGTTGCTTGCGGCACTGCATACTACGCCTGCCTGACCGCAAAGTACTGGTTCGAACAGATCGCTCGCCTGCCGGTCGAGGTCGATGTCGCGTCCGAATTCCGCTACCGTGAGCCACCCATCCCCGGCAAGACGCTGGCCCTGTTTGTCAGTCAGTCCGGCGAAACAGCCGACACGCTTGCCGCCTTGCGCTATTGCGACGGCAAGGCGGACAAAATCGTATCCGTGATCAACGTCCCTGAAAGCTCGATTGCCCGCGAAAGCGACCTCGCCCTGCCGATCCATGCAGGGGTCGAAGTTGGCGTGGCATCGACCAAGGCGTTCACCTGCCAGTTGACGGTTCTATTGATGTTGGCCCTGCGCGCAGCGCGGGATCGCGGAGAGATCGACGCAGCAACCTTCGCCGATCATGTATCGGCACTGCGCAGCCTGCCATCGCTGATGACACATGGCATCGACCGAAGCGCCGTGATGAAGCGCACGGCACGCAAGCTGGCCGAGGCGCGGGATATCCTGTTCCTCGGGCGTGGCGTCATGTATCCACTCGCTTTGGAAGGCGCGCTTAAACTAAAAGAAATCAGCTATATACACGCTGAAGCTTATGCATCAGGTGAGTTGAAGCACGGGCCCATTGCGTTGGTCGACAAACATGTTCCGGTGGTTGTCATGGCGCCCAAGGACGGGTTGTTCGACAAAACGGTGTCAAACATGCAGGAAGTCATGGCTCGTAAGGGCAAAGTAGTTCTGGTCTCAAATGCGTCCGGTATTGCCGAAGCCGGGGATGGCGTTTGGTCAGAGATCGCCATGCCCGACTGTCCGGATATCGTCGCACCCATCCTCTATGCCCTGCCCGCGCAGTTGCTGGCCTATCACACTGCTGTCGCCAAAGGCACCGATGTGGATCAGCCCCGCAACCTCGCCAAATCCGTGACCGTGGAATGACCCCCGAAGAGGCACTGGATCAGATAAATGCGCATGCTGATGTCGAACGTGCAGCGGGCGCGAAAGCCTATCACAAGTCTGACCGGCTGCATTTGGGCGTGCCGAACCCTGTTCTGAACGACCTGTCCAAGCAATGGCGGCAGTCACTGGACGTTCCAGCGCGCATCGCCTTGGCCGACGGGCTTTGGCAGACGGACGTTTACGAAGCGCGTGTTGCAGCCGCCAAGCTGTTGACGCAAGCGCGGATGCGGCCAGATGAGGATGCCTGGGCTCTGATCGCGTCATGGGTTCCCGACTTCGACAGCTGGGCCATCGCCGATCACGCCTGCATGGCGGGTCAAAAACGGCTTGTCGCTGACCCAACGCGAGTAGATCAAGTCGAAGCCTGGACAGGCTCGGATCACATGTGGACGCGCCGAGCGGCTCTGGTCATTACCCTCCCGTGGACCAAGCAGAACAATCCCAAGCCGCAGGACATTGAAATACGTGACCGCGTACTGGGCTGGGCCGCAACCTATGTGCCGGATCAGACGTGGTTCATCCAGAAAGCGATTGCATGGTGGGTGCGTGAGCTTTCAAAACACGACGTCCCGCGCGCCACAGAATTCTTGGCAACATACGGTGATGCGATGAAACCCTTTGCGCGGCGTGAGGCGGGAAAGTACCTCTGAAAGCCTAGCGCTACGCGCCAAAAACATCCACTTCCGGCAGTCCGGTCAAAGGCGCACCCAGCGCCTGCATCGCCTGAAGGGACAGGCGACTGCCTGCTGTGCTGGGTCCGTCAATGGGGATCAATGTGACGTCCACGGTCGTATTGGTTTCGGCATAGTACACGCGGCCACTCTGTTCGACCGACACCAGCGGCGTCTTCAACCACAACCCCGGTTCCGCCGCATTCCCAAGCGATGCAACGGTGCGCCCAAGTGTTCCGATCGACACCTCGGTCGCGTCATCAGGTGCTGCAGCAGATTGTTCATCAACCGCGTCGTCCGCATCAGTTTCCGCCCCTCCAGCCTGTTCATCGACCGGTTGTTCCACCTTTGGCGCGGGCCTGGCACCGCCCGCCCATTGGGGCAGCGCATCGCATCCCGCCACACTCAGAACGCAGACACTCAACATAAACCAGCGCATTCGCATACCTCGACTTTGGTCCATTGTCGCGCAATGCCCCTTGCAGGTAGGCCGCGCGATGCATACCAATTAACCTATGACAGCCCCTTTGATCGACCCCTTCCAGCGCGCCATCACCTATCTGCGCGTATCCGTTACCGACCGGTGCGATTTTCGCTGCGTATATTGCATGTCGGAAAACATGACCTTTCTGCCCAAGAAAGAGTTGCTGACACTGGAAGAACTGGACCGCATGTGTTCGACCTTTGTCGACCTCGGCGTGCAAAAACTGCGCATTACAGGCGGCGAACCGCTGGTGCGGCGGGACATCATGACGTTCTTCAACGGCATGGGTCGGCATCTCGATGCGGGATCGCTCAAGGAACTGACGCTCACGACAAATGGCAGTCAGCTGGAGCGTTTCGCCAAGGATCTCTATGCTGCGGGTGTCCGTCGGGTGAACGTATCGCTGGATACTCTGGACGAGGGTAAATTCGCCGACATCACACGCTGGGGCCGCCTGCCCCAGGTGCTGCGCGGCATTGATGCAGCTCAGGCAGCCGGCCTGCGGATCAAGATCAACGCCGTCGCACTCAAGGGCTTCAACGAAGACGAGTTGCCGACCATCACCCAATGGTGCGCTGAACGCGACATGGACCTCACCTGGATTGAGGTCATGCCGATGGGCGACATCGGCAACGAGGACCGGTTGGGCCAATACTGGTCACTGAAGGATGTGCGCGCGCGCTACGCTGAACACTACACAGTCACCGATCTCGCCGAACGCACCGGCGGCCCGGCACGCTATGTCCGGCTGGAGGAAACAGGTCAAAAGATCGGCTTCATCACCCCGCTGAGCCACAATTTCTGCGAAAGCTGCAACCGCGTGCGGATCACGTGCACGGGCGAGATATACATGTGCCTTGGTCAGGAAGATATGGCCGACCTGCGCGCGCCATTGCGTGATTTTCCAGAGGACGACGGCCCGCTCAAGGAGGCCATTCGGGCGGCCATCGCGCTCAAGCCCAAGGGACATGATTTCGACTATTCTCGTCAAAGGCTGGATGGGCAGATGCCCCGGCACATGAGCCATACGGGCGGCTAGGACGCCCATGCACCCCACGGCCCTGTTCCGGCTTTACCGCGCCCTCAGCGCGGTGGCCCTGCCCTTTGCCGCGCGCTCTGCTGTAAACAAATTGCGGCGGGCTGGGGTTACAGTGGATCGCGCGCATGAACGGCTGGGACACGCCAGTGCTGAACGTCCGCTTGGACCATTGATCTGGTTTCATGGCGCTTCGGTGGGCGAAGCAAAATCGGTGCTGCCGCTGATCAAGCGCATCCGCGATGTGGCTCCGGATGTGCAAGTGCTGCTGACGTCGGGCACCGCCACTTCAGCCGAAGCTGTTGCTCCTCATCTGCCCACAGGCGTCCTGCACCAGTTCAGTCCCCTGGATGGCATGGGTCCCCTCACCCGCTTTCTGAACCATTGGCGCCCCGACCTGTGTGTACTGGTCGAATCCGAGTTATGGCCCAACCTGTTGGATATCTGCGCGCAACGGGATTTGCCCGTTGCACTGCTAAATGCCCGTTTGTCAGATCGCAGCGCGGACGGGTGGAAGAAATTTCCAACCACCGCGTCCTATGTTCTGCGCGGGATAACCTGGGCGCATTGCCAGGACAGGCGCAGCCGTGACCACTTACGGGATATGGGGCTCATTGAGGCTGAACAGGGCACCAACCTCAAATCCATCCTCGGAGCACCCCGCGTCAAACCGGAAGAGTTGGATGCGGCACACAGCGCGCTGGGAGGACGACCTGTCTGGGTCGCAGCCTCAACCCATCCCGGCGAAGAAGAACAGGTGCTGGCCGCGCACAACGTTCTGCTGAAGTCGCACCCGAACCTGTGCCTGATCCTTGTGCCACGCCATCCAGAACGGGCTACCGATATCCTGTCCTTGATCCGTGAGGCCAACCTAAGCGTCGCACAGCGCAGCATGGGGCAGAGTTTGGACGCACCTACGCAAGTCTATCTCGCCGACACGATGGGCGAGACAGACCTTTGGTACGCGCTCAGTCCAATCGTGTTTCTCGGCGGCTCTTTCTCGGATGTCGGAGGCCACACGCCGTTCGAACCGGCAGCGGCACATACAGCCATCGTGCACGGGCCGAACTACGCAAACTTCGCGGAGGCCTACGCCGCTTTCCGGATGAAGGACGCAAGCGTGCAA
This sequence comes from Tateyamaria sp. LSS28, assembly GCF_059611725.1. NCBI lineage: Bacteria > Pseudomonadati > Pseudomonadota > Alphaproteobacteria > Rhodobacterales > Roseobacteraceae > Tateyamaria > Tateyamaria sp. LSS28. Next base: position 519,494 of record NZ_JCAPFI010000003.1, read on the forward strand.
GTGACAGACAGCGCCACACTCGCCGCAGAGATCGACACACTCCTCACCCACCCAAGCCGCGCCGCGCAACTGGCCGCCAACGCCCGCCCACTTGCCCCCACGGGCACCGAAGCGCTGGATGCGATTGCGCACCGCCTCTTCTCTCTGATGGATGGTCAGGCTATGGACCCTCATGCCTGACCTTGCTGACATCGACGTTATTGCCCCAAATTTCAAAAGACGGCTTTCGGGTGTAACAGCCACCGTTGCGCGGCTGGTGCCGCTGCAAGCGCAGTCCATCGCCATTACCGCCTGCGCCCCCGAAATGCCGGACGACGTACCAAACGTCCCATGGTCCCGCCTTCTGAACATGCCGCGCAGCGGTCCGTCCGGCGCACGGGTCTGGCATGCCCGGCGCAATGTGGAGATGATCGCTGGCTTGGCCCTGCGCGGGCTGCTGGGAAAGCGGCTCAAGCTGCTGTTTACCTCAGCCAGCCAACGCCACCATACGGGGCTGACCAAGGCGCTGATCGCACGCATGGACGCGATCATTGCCACGTCTGCTAAGACGGCCAGCTATCTTGAGCGCGATGCCACGGTTATCCACCATGGTATCGACACCAACACCTTTGTGCCGCATCCGGACAAGGCAGCACTCAGGTCAGAACTCGGGTTGCCACATGGTCCACTCATGGGCTGTTTCGGGCGCATTCGGGCGCAGAAGGGCACGGATGTCTTCGTTGATGCAATGATCCGGGTGTTGAACGATCATCAACGGGCTGCCGCCATTGTCATGGGCCGGGCCGTCGACAAGGATCAAAGCTTTCTCGACGACCTCAAAGCGCGTGTGCAGGCCGCTGGTCTTGCTGATCGACTACTGTTCCTGCCAGAGGTTCCCGTCTGGGAAACCCCCCGCTTCTACCAGGCCCTCGACATCTACATCGCACCCCAGCGGTGGGAAGGCTTTGGCCTCACTCCGCTTGAGGCCATGGCCTGCGGTGCGCCCGCCATCGCCACCCGTGTTGGTGCGTTCGAAGAGTTGATTGTTGATGGGCAAACAGGCACGCTCATCGACGCTGGAGATGTGGACCAGATGGTGGATGCATCGACCGCGCTGCTGACCAATCCAGACAAACTAACCGAATGGTCGAACAACGCCCGTCAGCACATGGTCGATCACTTCCAGCTTCAGCAGGAAGCGGACGCAATCATCGCGATCTACAGATATCTTCTAAGCACCTGAAGGGACGGTCGGTGGGGCGATCTGCCAAAGGCAGGAGCGTCACACGCCGTCACGACGCAATTGGTAACCGCTGCTCCACAATCTCCGCCCACCATGAACAACCCGCCGGAATCGCCTCGTCATTGAAGTTGTATTCCGGGTGATGAACCATCGCCGTGTCACCGTTACCCATAAGGATGTAAGCCCCGGGACGTTCCTCCAGCATAAAGGCGAAATCCTCGCCTCCCATAACCAACGCAGCCTCTTCGCATTGCCCTGACACCGACCGCGCCACGTCAGCAGCGAATTCCGTCTGCTCATCATGGTTCACCATCACCGGATAGTTCCGGTTGTAATTCACCCGCGCCACGCCGCCAAAAGTGCTGGCAACACCCTCACAGATTTCCACCACCCGCTTTTCGGCCAGATCGCGCGCCTCGGCACTCATGGTGCGTACCGTGCCCATGATCTGCACCGTTTGCGGGATCACGTTAAACGCCTTAGACGATGTCTCGAACGACGTGATGGACACCACGATCCGGTCGATCGGGTCCGCATTGCGGCTCACGATCGATTGCAGCATCGTCACGGCATGAGACGCCATCAGGGTCGTATCGATTGTCTCGTGCGGCTTTGCTGCATGCCCGCCAAGACCTTCGAACTCGATCTCAAGCAGGTCGGTTGCCGCAAAAAACGGCCCCGGACGGATGGAGAATTCGCCCACAGGACGGCCCGGCCAGTTGTGCATGCCATAGACTTCATGAATGCCCCACCGATCCATCATGCCATCATTGCACATCTCGCGACCGCCGCCGCCACCCTCTTCCGCAGGCTGGAAGATCACGACAACCGATCCGTCGAAGTTCCGCGTTTCCGAAAGATACTGCGCGGCCCCAAGCAGCATCGCCGTGTGCCCATCATGGCCGCAGGCATGCATTGCCCCGTCGGTTTTCGACGCATATTCAACGCCGGTCGCCTCGTGGATTGGCAGCGCATCCATATCTGCGCGCAGACCAATGACCTTGCCCGATCCATCAGCCTTCCCTTTGATCACGCCCACGACGCCGGTGCGTCCAATCCCTTCAACCACTTCATCACAGCCAAAAGCGCGCAGCTTTTCGGCCACCAGCGCGCTGGTGCGATGGGTATCGAACAGAATTTCGGGATGCTGATGGATGTCACGTCGCCACGCAGTGATGTCGGCGTGCATTTCGGCAAAGCGGTTCTTTATGGGCATTAATGCGTCCTTTGTTTACTGCGCAGGCATACGTTGTTCGACCAGTTCCACGAACCAGCTGGCGCCTGCGGGAATAGCTTCGTCATCGAATTGATATTCGGGGTGATGCACCATCGGCCCATCTCCATTCCCCAGCATGATATAGGCACCGGGACAGGCATTTAACATGAACGAGAAATCCTCGGCTGCCATGATGGGCGGGATATCGGTAATTACGTCCCCGGCCACGGCGCGGGCAGCCGCCGCCGCATATTCTGTATGTTCATCATGGTTAATGGTCACAGGATACCCAACGGTGTAATCCACCTTGGCTTCACATTGGTAGGCTTGAGCTGTGGCGGTTACGATCTCGGTCACCCGCGCTTCCACGAAATCCCTCACCTCTGAGTCCAGTGCGCGAACCGTACCGGTCATCCGTGTGACCTGTGGGATGATGTTGTGCGTGTCGATGTCGGAATGCAGCGCGCACACCGACACAACGGCCGAGGCGAGCGGGTCCACGTTCCGGCTCGCAATACTTTGCAAGCCAAGGATGATATGGGCCGCCGCCACGTTGGGGTCGATGGACTGGTGTGGCGCGGCGGCGTGGCCGCCTTTGCCCGTTACCGTGACCTCGAATTCATCGGCGGAGGCCAGCAAAGCCCCGGGCCGAATGGCAAAGCTGCCTGTAGGCAGGCCCGGCATGTTGTGCAGGCCATACACTTCCTGAATGCCCCAGCGATCAATCAGCCCGTCATTGACCATCTCGCGCCCCCCGCCGCCACCTTCCTCGGCAGGTTGGAAGGCGAGCACAACCGTGCCGTCAAAGTTCCGCGTCTCAGCCAGATATTGCGCTGCCCCGAGCAGGATCGACGTGTGCCCGTCATGGCCGCAAGCATGCATCTTGCCCGGGTGCTTCGACGCGTAGTCAAGCCCGGTTGCTTCTTCGATCGGAAGTGCATCCATATCGGCGCGCAGACCAACAACACGACCCTTCGTGTCCGTACGGCCCTTGATGACTGCAACCACACCGGTCTTGCCGATACCCGTTGTGATGTCGTCAACACCGAAGTCTCGCAGCCGTTCCACAACGAAAGCCGCCGTTTCATGCACGTCGAAATCCAGTTCTGGATGCGCATGCAGGTGGCGGCGCCAGCCCGTGATCTCAGCGTGGGTCTCAGCAAGGCGGTTCTTGATGGGCATAGTGTGATCCTGTCAGACAGATGGGCCGAGGCGCATCTTGCTGCCATCGGAAAAACGGCTCAGGCGGAACCGTGTCAGATCATGACCCGGATCGTCGCCCATGACCAGAGCGGCCAACACCTTTCCCATACCCGGTCCAATACCGAAACCATGACCGCTCATGCCCGTGCCGATGGTCAGCCCTGGCAAGGCGTCCACCCGATCCACGACCGGAACCACGTCGGGCATCGTGTCAATCATGCCCGCCCACGCGGTCTTGATCCGCACAGGGCCAATATCGGGGAACAGCGCGTGAAACCTGCTGGTCAATTGCGCAACCTTGCGGCGATTGGGTGCCGGGTTGAGAATGCGCATCTTTTCGAAAGGGCTTGGACCATCGGCATCCCAACGGCGCGGCGTTGACCACGCGTCGGGATACCCACGCGGTGCGGCTGGCAGGAACCGCGTGCCGAACGGATCGGCGCGCAATTGGGCTAGGTATTTCGGCAGCGCACGAAACGCATCCGGGCCAACGAACAATTCGTGAGACCCACCAGCCGCAAGGGAATAGCCCCCATCCTTGCGCGGTCGGAATGCAATCCCGTCATCGGCGGCACCGCCGGGAAACACCATCGGCAGTGGATCCGTTGCAGCAACGGTCGCACGCACCGACAGCTGCGGTAACGCAATACCGTGACGGCGAAGCAGCAATGCAGACCAAGCGCCCCCCGCAAGCACAACTTCAGGCGCTGCGATCCGGCCCTGTTCGGTAACAACCCCTGCTACGCGACCCGCCTGTATATCGAGTGCCCGAACCGCGCAGTTCTCAACAATGGTTGCACCTGCACGCGCGGCAACGCCCGCCAGCGCTGGCACGGCCACCCAAGGTTCGGCCCGCATGTCAGACGCGGTATAGAGCGCACCGGCATAGCCCCGCGACATTCCCGGGATAAGGTCGGCCACTTCACCTGCGCGCAGCAGGCGGCTATCCACATCATGCGCTGCGGCGTGGTGTATCCAATCGGCATAGCGCGCCATTTCGGCATCCGTTTTCGCCAGGTAGGTCACCCCACCTTGCGTCAGACCGATATCAACATTGGTTCGCTGGGCCAGATCGCGCCACAGGCGGTTGGCCTCTACCATGATGGGCAATTCGTCCGGATCGCGCCCCTGCTGACGGATCCACCCCCAATTGCGGCTGGACTGTTCCCCGGCAATGCGGCCCTTTTCCAAAAGAACGACTCGTTGTCCGGATTCCGCCAGATACAAGGCAGTGCAGACGCCGATGACACCGCCGCCAATCACCACCACATCTGCCTCTTCCGGCTGTGGGCCGGGCCAGGTCACGGGGGTTGCATCGTCGATAGGGAAACCGGTCATGCCAAACCGACGGATGTTGCACCGGGTTTCAGTCGCAAAAGACAACACCGCACAGGCTCCGACCCGTTTGGCGCCTCATGTCCCAGTGCCCTAAGCAAGGCGCGCCACCAGATCACGCATGAATGCGTGCCCGGCTTCGAACTGGGCGATAGTGATAAACTCGTTGGGCTGGTGCGCCTGCGCAATGTCGCCCGGTCCACAGACCACCGCAGAGTAACCGGCTGCCTGGAACTGCCCAGCCTCGGTTCCGTAGCTGACGACATGGGTGCCATTGTCGCCTGTAATGGCGCGTGCAAGTCCCTCGGCTTCACCGTCCTCTTCCGGTTTCAATGGCGGCACATCAAACCGGGTTTCGATCTCGACCCGGGTCTCGGGATGTATGGCTTTCATCCCTTTTTCAATCTCTGCAACATGGGCCAGATAACCCTCTTTCAGGGCAACCAAGTCATCCCCCGGGACTGCGCGAAAATCCATCGCGAAGTGACAGTCCTTGGCCGTGATATTGTGCGCCGTTCCGCCGTGCACCTGCCCGACATGCCACGTTGTAAAGGGCGGGTCGAACATAGCCGCCAGCGTCGAAGGTTCAGCCGCCATGTTCTCGGCATTCCGCTGGTTGGCAAAGTCGATGATCTTTGCACCCTCAAGGATCGCGCTTACCCCTTGGGGAAGCAGGGACGAATGCACTTCGAAGCCCACCACATGCGTGTCAAACCCCTGCCCGCCCTTGTGGCCTGTCACGGCTTTCATCATCGAAGGTTCGCCGACGATGACCGGACCACCCTTGGGCACAACACCTTGCATGGCCTTGATCATCGGTGGTGCACCCAAACACCCGATCTCCTCATCAAAGCTCAGCGCCAGCTGCAACGGTGTTTTCACACCCGCATGATGTGCTTCCACCAGCGCCCAAAGGGCTAACGCGTCGAACCCCTTCATGTCGCATGTGCCTCGTCCGAAATACTTTCCGTCCTTTTCGGTGACCACAAACGGATCTGTGTCCCAGGGCTGCCCATCCACGGGCACGACATCGGTGTGGCCGGACAGAACAACAGCCCCTTCAACCTCGGGACCGACATGGGCGTAAAGGGCCGCCTTGGGCTCCTCCGGGTGATAATACCGATGCGCCGAAATGCCGTGGTCGTTCAGATACCCCTCGACCCAATCCACCAAGGGCAAGTTGGTGTCGCGGCTCACTGTCGGAAAACTGATGAGCTTGGTCATCAGCTCAAGAGGCGTCATTCTGCGTGTCATTTGGATCCCGTTTGATGCGCGTTCAGCCTAGGCGTAGTGCTGACCTATCGCCAGTGCAAGAACTCCGGACTTGAGCCAAGGAAATGACCGATCACAACGGCACCACCTGCATATTTTGCGCCATCATAGCAGGTCATGCGCCCGCAAGCGTCGTGCACCGCGATGATCAATGCATGGCCTTCATGAACCTTCGCCCACTACATCCAGGCGAGTTCATGGTGATCCCGCTGCAGCACATCGATCATTTCACCGACCTGTCCGACGATCTGGCGGCGCACATCATGGTGACAGGCCAACGGTTGGGACGGCGGATGATGCAGGTCTTCGCACCCAAACGGGTTGGATACGTGGTGCATGGGTTCGGGGTTGCACATGCACATCTCAACGTTGTGCCCCTACAGGAAAGCAATGACATCGTCTCGGCAAAGCACATCGTCCAAACAGACGCGGGACTGCGCATTGCCCACGATGCCGTGCCATTGCGGTCACGTTCCGATTTGAATGCCGATGCGGCGCAGCTCCGCCGCGATCAGTAACCGCTGTCCGTGGTCAGGACGAAATGGCCCGGCTCAACTTCGTTATACTCAGATGGCGCAGGATCATAATCGACCGGGTGAATGGGTGATGGGATCGGCTTGAAATTCAAGTCTTTCTCGGCCTTCCGCTGGCGCGGATCAGCAATCGGCACAGCCTTCATCAAGGCTTGAGTATAGGCGTGCTGCGGGTTCTCGAAGACACGAGCGCGCGGACCCATTTCGACAATGCGGCCCAGATACATGACGCCCACATGGTGGCTGACGCGTTCAACCACCGCCATGTCGTGGCTGATGAATAGAAAGGAAAGTCCCAACTCTGCCTGCAACTCCATCATCAGGTTCAAAACCTGCGCCTGAACAGACACGTCTAACGCTGAAACGGCCTCATCCGCGATGATCAGCTTGGGGTTCAACGCCAGCGCACGGGCGATGGCGACACGTTGCCGCTGACCTCCAGAGAGTTCGTGCGGATACCGGCGCATGAAGCTGCGTGGCAGTTCCACCCGGTCAAAGAGCATTTCAACACGCTTGGTGCCTTCGTCGCCCTTGAACATGCCGAAATTGTGCATCGGTTCGGCCACCTGATCGGCCAACTGCATTTGCGGGTTCAAGGACGCAAACGGATCCTGAAAGATCATCTGCATGTCACGCCGCGCCTCGCGCAAATCGCGATCGTTCAGCGCCATGATATCGGTGCCATCCAGTACGATATGCCCCGATTGCGGCTCGACCAAACGCAGGATCGACCGACCCGCTGACGATTTGCCACAGCCCGATTCCCCAACCAAGCTCAGGGTTTGGCCCTTGTTGATGGTAAAGGACACATCCTCGACAGCGTGCACGTTCGCCACTGTGCGCCGGAAAAACCCACCCTTGACCGGAAAACGCGTGGTCAGGTTAAGCACTTCCAGCAGCTTTTCATCGGTGCCGGGGATCGGGGCGATTTCACCCTGCGACCGGCCCAAAAGCTTCATCGGCTCGGGATAGGTCTTGCCTCGCATCTCACCCAACTTGGGCACGGCGGCCAGCAATGCCTTGGTGTAAGGGTGCTGCGGATTCTCAAAAATCTCGGCGACCGGGCCTTCCTCGACCTTATTGCCGCGGAACATGACAACGACACGATCCGCCATCTGCGCGACGACGGCCATGTCGTGGGTGATAAACATCACCGCCGTGCCGGTTTCGCGCTTCAACCGGTCCATGAGTGCCAGAATTTCCGCCTGGATCGTAACATCCAATGCAGTCGTCGGCTCGTCCGCGATCAGCAAACGCGGCTCACACGCTAGTGCCATGGCAATCACAACACGCTGCCGCATCCCGCCCGACAGTTCGTGCGGGTATTGCTTCATCCGGCGGGCAGGTTCCGGAATGCGCACCTGCTGCAAGAGCGACAGGGCACGTTCTTCAGCCTGCGCCTTGTTCAAGCCTTTGTGCAGGCGCAAACCTTCGGTGAGCTGACGCCCCACGGTGAACACGGGGTTCAGCGCCGTCATCGGCTCCTGAAAGATCATACCAATCTCGTTGCCGCGAATGGTGCGCATCAGGTTTTGATCCGTGTTGGCCAGATCGACGGCATCCGCTGCCTTGCGATCAAACAGTAGCCGACCGCCTGCAATCTCGCCCCCACCGAACTCCACAAGCCGCATCAGTGACAGCGACGACACCGACTTGCCGGACCCGGATTCGCCAACGACACAAACAGTTTCACCGGCGTGGACCTCGAACGATACATCCTCGACACCGAGGACAGGGCCGTCCTTGGTTTGAAACTGCACGCGCAGGTTCTGAATGTTGGCAATCGGCGACGTATCTGTGTGGTCGAGCATTCGTATCCCCGCAATCGAGCCTTTTCGGCTCAGGTTTTCCAAAGAGTGGGCGAAGGTACGGGCACTGTCAAACATAGACCTACGAAATTCATCGTTGACCGCACGCAACGCTTGCAATTTCCCCAAAAGCTGTTTCGATATTGCCTGTCGCTTGGGGGCCAAGAGTAAAAACTACGGGGAAACCGTAGGTTATCGCGTACACGTATCCTCCCCTCAAGCTGGATTTGCGCCATACTGGGTTTGGCGTGCATTTGACGAGCAGGCCAAACCTGCCGTCCAACAAGGAGTATGATATGACCCTCAAAACCCTTCTCATGGGTGCTGTGGCATCGGTGGCACTTGCCCCGGCAGCCTTTGCCGAGCGTGGCTCGGATGGCGAACTCAAGATCATCTACTGGCAGGCGCCATCGATCCTGAACCCGTATCTTTCGGGCGGCACCAAGGATATCGAATCCGCCTCCATGATCATCGAACCCCTCGCCCGTTACGACGAAACCGGCGCCCTGACACCCTGGCTGGCTGCGGAAATCCCGACTGTCGGCAACGGCGGCGTGAGCGAAGACCTCACCACCATCACCTGGAAGATCAAGGAAGGCATCACCTGGTCTGACGGCACCCCGTTCACCTCGGCTGACGTGAAATTCACCGCCGAGTACTGCATGCACCCCGAAGGCGGCTGCGCGCAGCTGGCATTCTTCGATGGCGTGGAGAATGTCGAAGCACTGGACGATCTGACCGTGAAGGTCACGTTCAACCAACCAAAACCCAACCCGTATGGCCCATTCGTGGGTGGCCAATCACCGATCATCCAGGCAGCGCAATTCGCCGAATGCCTGGGCGCCAAGGCCCCCGAATGCACCGAGGCAAACTTCAATCCCATCGGCACAGGTGGTTTCAAGGTTGAAGACTTCCGTCCCAACGACGTGATCACCATGGTCGCGAACGAAAACTACCGCGACCCAGCGAAACCCGCTTTCGCACGCGTGACGTTCAAAGGTGGCGGTGACGCAACCGCTGCTGGCCGGGCCGTACTGGAAACGGGCGAGTTCGACTACGCCTGGAACCTGCAACTGGCACCCGATGTCATTGCCAAGATGGAAGAAGGCGGCAAGGGCAAGGCCATCGCCGGATTTGGCCCGCTTGTTGAGCGGCTCGAAATGAACCTGACGAACCCGTCCCCATCGCTGCCGGCAGAGACGCGGTCGACCGTGGCTGAACCGCACCCATTCCTGAGCGATATGGCTGTACGTCAGGCCCTATCCATGGCCATCGACCGTCCGCTTCTGGTTGAGGTAGGTTATGGCAAAGCAGGCAAGGTGACCTGTGACCTCGTTCCCGCACCGGACATGTTTGCCTCCGGCGACATGCACTGTGCCACGCAGGACATTGATGGCGCCAAGGCCCTTCTGGACGAAGCAGGCTGGGTAGACAGCAATGGCAACGGCATCCGCGACAAGGACGGCGTCGAATTGTCGATCCTCTACCAGACGTCGACCAACGCCGTGCGTCAGGACTTCCAGGCGCTGATCAAGGCATGGTGGGAAGAGATTGGCGTGGAAACGGAACTGCGCAACCTGGACGCGTCCGTGTTCTTCGGCGGTGACCCGGGCTCGCCCGACACGTTCCAGAAGTTCTATGCCGATGTTGAAATGTACGCCAACACGTTCAACGGCACCGACCCCCAGCAATACCTGGCGGCCTACCGGTGTGGCAACGAACCACGTCCTGCAAGCCAATGGCAGGGTGAGAACATCAACCGCTTCTGCGATCCCGAATATGACGCACTGATCGATGAACTGGCCCGCACGGGTGACATCGAAAAACGCGCTGAAATCGCGATCAAGATGAACAACATGATTACCAAAGACACCTTCACCATTGTGCCACTTGTGCACCGTGGCCGCGTGTCCGCCCACTCGAATACACTGGGCGGCGTAAAGCTGAACGTCTGGGACAGCGAGATCTGGAACACTGCGGACTGGTACCGCGTCAAGTGATCAGATTTTCGGGGTGGGCGATATCGCCTGCCCCGCTCTCTGACCAATAACAAAAAGACCTCCGCAAAAGGATTGGCCTCATATGCTGACCTTCACAATCCGCCGGTTGATCCTGTCGATCCCGACGCTTTTGTTCATCAGCCTTGTTATTTTCCTGCTGTTGCAGCTCGCCCCGGGCGACCCGATGGCGCAGGTCCCGCTGACCGTTCCCCCCGAAGTCAAAGAAAAGATGCGCGAAGCGCTTGGCCTCGGTCAGCCCATTCATATCCAATACTGGAAATGGATCGTTCAGTTTTTCTGGATCGAACCGCAGGTGCTTTTTGACCACTGGTTCGGCACCTCTTTCGCCGAAGGCAAGCAACGCGTGATCTCTTGGCAGACCCGCAGCCCGGTCATGGACATCGTGGTGCAGCGTATCCCGCAAACGCTCTGGGTGGTTGGCCTGTCCTATATCGTGGGTATCCTGATTGCCCTGCCCATCGGCATCTACTCCGCCTACAAGCAATACTCCGTTTTCGATCAGTCCGGCACGTTCATCACGATGATCGGCTTTTCGATCCCACCCTTCTTTACCGGCCCCCTGCTGATCGTGGTCTTTTCGGTACAACTGGGCTGGCTGCCCTCGATCTATGACACGACGCACGTGGTCACCGACTGGGCCAGTTTCAAAGTGCAGTTCATGCAAATGGTCATGCCGGTGATGGTGCTGGCGCTCCAGACCACCGCCCAGATCAGCCGGTACATGCGGTCTTCCATGCTCGACAATCTCGGTCAGGACTATGTACGCACGGCGCGGGCCAAGGGCCTGCGCGAAGGTGTCGTCGTGATGCAGCACGTTTTGCGGAACTCGATGATCCCGGTCATCACCGTGATCGCGCTTGGCGTGCCTTCGATCTTCGGCGGCGCTATCATCACCGAGAACGTGTTCAAGGTGAACGGGATCGGGCAATTGCTGCTGACAGCACTGTTTGCCAACGACATCCCGATGGTCATGACTCTGACCTTCATCTTCGCGATCCTGATCGTGCTCTTCAACCTGATTGCCGACGTACTCTACGGCGTGCTCGACCCGAGGATCCGCTATGACTGATCAAGCAGCAGACCCCTATGCCGCGCTCCAGGACAAGGAGCCGCCAAAAGCCCCGCGCAGCCAGTGGAAGGATGTGTGGGATCAGTTCAAACGGCACAAGGGCGCCCTCTTTGGCGGTGGCTTCCTCGTGTTCATCACTCTGGCGGTGATCCTGGGCCCCTATATCTGGCAGGTCGATCCGCAAAAGCTGGATATCCGGAACAAGGATATGCGGCCCATCTACGTGGCCCTCTGGAATGGCGACGCCAAGGTCGGGTGGTTCCGGCCCCTGGGCACCGACAACCTGGGCCGTGATATCCTTGCCAACCTGATTGCCGGCGGTCGCGCCTCCATGGCCGTTGGCTGGGCCGCGATGGTCCTTGCGCTGCTGATCGGTACGTCCATAGGCGTGATTTCCGGGTATTTCAAAAAGGCCGACTTCTGGCTGATGCGTTTCACGGACCTGGTTCTGTCTCTGCCCATCCTGCCGCTGTTGCTGGTGGCCGTGACCCTGTTCCGCGAACCGCTCAGGGCCAATTTCGGCCCCGAAGGCGGCATGTTCATCCTGATCGTGGGGGTCGTGGGCCTGACGTCATGGATGCAAACAGCGCGCATCGTGCGCGGCGATATCCTGGCGCTCAAGGAACGCGAGTTCATCCTCGCCGCCCGCTCCATCGGCACCACTTCGGGCAAGATCATCCGGCGGCACCTGCTTCCCAACGTGATCTCGCCCATCATGGTGTCGGCCACTTTGGGTCTCGCAACGGCGATCATCACCGAAAGCGCGCTCAGCTTCCTTGGCGTCGGCTTCCCTTCCGACTTCCCCACTTGGGGCAAATTGCTGGCGGACGCCGTGCAACGGATGGAACAATACCCCGAACGCGTTGTGCTGCCCGGCATCCTGATCTCGCTGACGGTGTTGGGTGTGAACTACCTCGGTGATGGCCTGCGCGACGCACTCGATCCACGGATCCGCGGGCGCTGACGTCTTCTGACTGAAAATAGGATGGGGGCGCAGCCGCGGGGCAGCGCCCCTCGTCGATTCTACCCGTAACAACAAAGGGACGGCGGGCGGGGCGCATTTGCCAAAGGCAAACAGCGTCCGCCCCCGTCCCTACCGCTCCACCTTGCTCTTCAAGCGCTTGATCGCCGTCCACACAAGGAACACCACCGGCACCGTAATCAAAGCGGTCATCAGGTTCTTTGAAATACCCGTCGTCGCCTCCAGCGAATAGAACAGGTACGACAGCAACGACACCGAATAGTAACTGATGGCCACCGCCGAGAACCCTTCGACCGTGCGCTGCAAACGCATCTGCAAGTCCGACCGCCGGTCCATGCTTTCAAGCAGCGCCTGGTTCTGAGCCGACCGCTCCACGTCCACCTGTGTCCGTAATAGGTCTGCGGCACGTACACTGCGGTCCGACATGGCAGCCAAGCGCCGCTCAGTGGACTGTACCGTTCGCATCGCAGGTTGATACCGGCGCATCATGAACTCGGCAAAGGTCTGGCGCCCCTGATAGCGATCCTCGCGCAAGGCTTCGATCCGCTCGTTCACAATAGCCTCATATGCCCGGGTAGCCCCGATACGAAACGAAGATTGCGCCGACAGGCTTTCCAGCTCTGCGGAAATGGACAACAGCGCCCGCAGGGTCTCTTCGGCTTCCGCATGTTCGCCCGACATGCTCTCGACCAATTCGATCAACCGGGTGTCGAGTGCGGTCAACTGCGCACCGGTCGTGCGGGCGCGGGCAAAGCCCAGCATCGACATGGATTTGTATGTCTCGATCTCGCACAGGCGTTGTACGATCCGCCCGACGCGCCGCTGGCCCGTCTGTTCAGAAATGAAGGCGGCGAAGCGCATATTGCCATTCTGATCGATCCGAAAATCCCCAGCAATGACAGCGGCATCATCCAAGACAGAGCTGACGGCCAAGCTTTCCGGCACAAACCAGTCCAGCAAACGGTTTTTAATCTCTGCCTCTTCCGGTCGTGGTTCAACCCGAATGAGGACCGATGTAAAACGCTGACCTGGCGCGGCTTCCAGCCATTCTTGCGGAAACGGTTCGAACGCACGGGCGTCAAAGGGGCGATCTTCGACCCCATCCGAAAAGATGGTGTAGGTCACAAACTCGGTATGCTGTTCCCACTTCAGCCAATGCCGCCCGATCTGCCCATAGTAGTGCGTGGCCCCCGGCTGCGGATGCGGTGCCCCGTGGCGATCCAGCAAAGCCTGCAAATGCGCAACATCCTTGGCGCGGTCGCGGTTGACCGCCATCTCCGGCTGCTTGAACGCGACATAAGCCGCAGCACACGGCGCGCGCATGGACGGAAACGGGCGGGCATGTAGCTCATTCGCCAGTTGATAGCGCAGGGGATGATCTTCGATAGGGGCCATGCTCGCTCCGATGATTAGTATTGCCCAAATAATATCAAATCAGCCAAAGTCAACCAAGATTATCATATCTTATCAATGGCTTATCGGGGTGCAATGGTATACCGAAGTCATTCAACCCCCTTCGGTGCACCCGGAATCAAAAAAGGCGGGCCAATCGACCCGCCTTCCTGACTCAATGCGAATGGAGGTCCGTCAATCGATCATCGGCAACAGCTTGTCGATGGACTGCTTGGCATCACCGTAGAACATGCGCGTATTCTCCTTGAAGAACAGCGGGTTCTCGATGCCGGAATACCCGGTGCCCTGCCCACGCTTGGACACGAACACCTGCTTGGCCTTCCAGCATTCAAGCACTGGCATACCTGCGATGGGGCTGTTGGGATCGTCCTGTGCGGCCGGGTTCACGATGTCGTTCGAGCCGATAACGATGGCCACATCCGTGTCCGGGAAGTCGTCATTGATCTCGTCCATCTCCAGCACGATGTCGTAAGGCACCTTCGCCTCGGCCAGCAGCACGTTCATGTGACCCGGCAAACGACCCGCAACGGGGTGGATCGCAAAGCGCACCTCCTTGCCCGCAGCGCGCAGCTTGCGCGTCAACTCGGCCACACCTTGCTGGGCTTGCGCCACGGCCATGCCGTAGCCCGGGATGATAATGACGCTATCGGCCTCGTTCAGGGCCGTGGCGACGCCATCTGCTTCAATAGCGATCTGCTCACCTTCAACGGCCATCTGCTCCCCTGCCGGGCCACCAAAGCCGCCCAGAATGACAGAGACAAAGGACCGGTTCATCGCCTTACACATGATGTAGGACAGGATCGCACCAGACGAACCCACAAGCGCGCCCACAACAATCAGCAGGTCGTTGCCAAGGCTGAAACCAATGGCCGCCGCCGCCCAGCCGGAATAGCTGTTCAGCATTGACACCACGACCGGCATATCCGCCCCGCCAATGCCCATGATCAGGTGCCAGCCAATGAACAGGGCCAGCAAGGTCAGCAGCACCAGCGGCAGCAATCCACCCGTGGCGAAGTAGATGATGGCAAGGATCAGCGACGCGCCCGCCGCAGCGGCGTTCAGCATGTGCCCGCCCGGCAGCTTGGTCGCCGCAGAGTCGACCCTGCCCGACAGCTTGCCCCAGGCCACGTAGGACCCGGTAAAGGTCACCGCACCGATCCAGACACCCAGCACCAGCTCGATCTTCAGGATAGTGATCTCAACAGTTGTTTTCTTGGCAATCAGCTGACCAAAGGCCGACAACGGCTCAAGCACGGCCTTTTCGACTGACTGAATCCACTGCCCATTGGCCAGCGCACCGCCCAGCTGCGCACCATTCTCGGCCAAGTGGTTGTCCACGTAGCCGATCATGATATGCGCGTTGAAGCCGATGAAAACGGCAGCCAAACCCACAAGGGCGTGCATACCGGCCACAAGCTCGGGCATCTGCGTCATCTCGACCTTGGTCGCGAGTTGGTAGCCAACCACAGCACCACCCGCGATCAGCACCAGCGACAACAGCCACAGGCCCGATCCCGGTCCGATCAACGTCGCAACAACGGCGATGAACATGCCCACGATGCCATACCAGACGGCCCGCTTGGCGCTTTCCTGACCGGACAGACCGCCCAGGGACAGAATGAAAAGAACAGCCGCAACAGCGTACGCGGCGGTAGTAAATCCGAGTTCCATAGTTCCCGCCCCTACTTACGATTTCTGGAACATGGCGAGCATGCGCCGTGTCACGAGGAAGCCACCGAAGATGTTGATGGCTGCCATGAATATCCCGAATATCGCCAGGAACGTGATGACCCCTGAACTTGATCCGATCTGTATGAGTGCGCCAAGGATCACGATGGACGAAATGGCGTTTGTTACCGCCATCAGTGGTGTGTGCAGACTGTGCGCCACACCCCAGATCACCTGGAAGCCGATGAACACGCTCAACACGAAAACAATGAAGTGCTGCATGAAGCTGGCCGGGGTATAGAGCCCCGCGAGCAGCACCAACCCGCCACCAATGGCCAGCAATGTGACCTGGTTCTTCGTCTGGGCCTTGAACGCCGCCACTTCTGCGGCGCGTTTCTCTTCAGGCGTCAGTTCCTTTGCCGCTTCCTTTTTCGGGGCTGCGGCAATCGCAGCCACCTTGGGCGGTGGCGGTGGGAACGTGACTTCTTTTGCATGGGCGATCGTCGCGCCACGGATCACGTCATCTTCCATGTCATGGTTGATGACACCGTCTTTTTCCGGCGTCAGGTCCGTCATAAGGTGACGGATGTTGGTGGCATAAAGGCTCGATGACTGCGTCGCCATCCGGCTAGGGAAGTCGGTGTAGCCGATGATGGTCACGCCATTGTCGGTCACGATCTTCTCGTCGGCTACGGTCAGCTTGCAGTTACCGCCCTTTTCCGCAGCAAGGTCCACGATGACCGAACCGGGCTTCATGGCTTTCACCATATCCTCGGTCCACAGCTCCGGCGCTTCGCGGTTCGGAATCAGGGCCGTGGTGATGACAATGTCCATCTCCGGTGCCAATTCCCGGAACTTGGCAAGCTGCGCTTCGCGGAATTCAGGCGAAGAAACAGAGGCATAGCCGCCGGACGACGACCCGTCCTGCTGTTCCTCTTCGAAGTCGAGATAGACAAATTCGGCACCCATCGACTCGACCTGCTCAGCCACCTCGGGGCGCACGTCAAAGGCATATGTGATGGCCCCGAGCGAAGTCGACGTCCCGATGGCAGCCAGACCGGCGACACCTGCACCAACCACCAGAACCTTGGCCGGTGGGACCTTACCGGCGGCAGTGATCTGTCCGGTAAAGAAGCGGCCAAAATTGTTGCCCGCCTCGATGACAGCGCGGTAGCCCGCGATGTTCGCCATGGATGACAGCGCGTCCATCTTCTGGGCGCGGCTGATGCGGGGGATCATCTCCATCGCCACAACAGTGGCACCCTTCTTGGCGGCAGAGGCCATCTTGGCCTCGTCGGCCACGGGGCTGAAGAACGAAATCAGGGTCTGATCTTCGCGCAGGCGCTTCATCTCGGTCGCGTCAGGCGCGCGTACCTTGGCAACCACATCTGCGGCTTTCCAAAGGGCGGCTGCGGTCTTGACCACCTCGACACCGGCCGCCTTGTAATCGGCATCGGAAAACCCGGCCTCGGTCCCCGCCCCCGTCTCGACCACACAGTCGTGGCCCAGCTTTTGCAAGGCTGCGGCACTCTCCGGCGTCATGGCGACGCGGCGCTCTCCCTCAAATATCTCTTTTGGTGTTCCGATCTTCATTCGAAGAACCCCCATCCGTTCGTGGCAGTCAATTTCACGCTTAACCCAAAGGCGATGTGGCGCAGCGCCGTAAGCTGTCCACTACCCAACCCATCCCCGAGATACAAGAAGCGCCCCTGCGTCATAAAAGTAAGATTCGAAAAATTTCAGACCCACCTGCGCACTTTTTGTTCGTAGCGCGCAAACTCCGCCCTGAAAATGCGGCGCATCCGGTCCTCTTCCGGGATGATGAACTGGTGCTCGATCCACCAGACAAAGGCCGGAACCAACACCAGGGATGGAACCGCGTCAAAGCGAAGGATCAAACCCGCAAGAAGGAGTGTGTCGCCCAGATAGATCGGATTTCGGGTGCGGGCAAAAACGCCATCGGTGATCAAGCGCTGCGGTTCCTGGTGCGGGATCACCGTAGTCTTGTGCCGCCAGAACGCGCGCAACGCCGCTGCCATCAAAAGCAGGCCAGCACCGATCATCAGACCTGCCATCATGTGCGTCACCGGGTGATCCACACTCATCCCAAGCGGCAGATAGCGTCCTTGGCACCACGCCAGAAACACGCAGAACACAAGCCAGACCGGAGGGATATGCAATAGGCTGATCATTGGGCACACAAGAGAAGTGGATGTACCTGAAGAGAAAATGCGCGCCACTGTCAACGCCTTGCAAAGAAACCGCGACCAATGGCGCATTCAACCGGTGGATTGTGATTGATCCTTCAGCGCAAACGGCCCAATCTCGGTCCACTCCTTGGCACAAAAAGGAACACCATCATGACATCCGATACGTCCCTGACCGGAAAGCACGCTCTTGTCACCGGCGGTGGCACCGGCATTGGCCTTGCCATTGCGCACGCCCTTGCCCAGCGCGGCGCGCAGGTGACCATCACGGGCCGACGGCAAGAGGTCCTGGATGCGGTCGCGGGCGACGGACTGTGGGGTGCCGCCATGGATGTGCGGGACGAAGCATCGGTCGATACGGTGATAAACACGGCCGTGGCAGCACGCGGTCCTATCCAGATCTGCGTTCCCAACGCGGGCATCGCCGAAGGGCGGGCGTTGCACAAAACCAAGCTGGATTTTTGGCGAAACATGATGTCCACGAACCTCGACGGGGCGTTCCTGACCATCCGGGCCTGTCTCCCCGGCATGCGAGACACTGACTGGGGCCGCGTGATTGCCGTCTCGTCCATCGCAGGACTGCGTGGTTTGCCAGGCGGTGCGGCCTATTCGGCCTCCAAGCACGGGCTGATTGGCCTGATCCGCAGCCTCAGTGAGGACTACATGGGCCAACCCTACACCTTCAACGCGCTCTGCCCCGGATATGTCGACACGCCGATTGTCGACCGCAACCAGGTCGCCATAGCCGAACGCACCGGAATGAGCACAGAAGACGCGCGGCAGGTGATGATCGATTCCAACCGTCACAAACGGCTGATCGACGCGGATGAAGTGGCTGCTGCCGCGCTCTGGCTCGTTGGTCCGGGATCGCAAAGCATCAACGGCCAATGCATCCAGATCTCTGGCGGGCAGACAGCGTAAGGCGGATCCTGATCCGCCGATGGCGGAGGACACCTCCGCCTTACAGTTCACGTCAGCGCACCAATCAGTGTCCCACGGCGGGGCGCAGCCCCGCCTTACACTACAGCGTGTCGTACATCGTAAGGCGCACGTGCCGTGCGCCCCGCCGTTGGCAAAGGGCGGTATGCCCGACCAACAGGGCCGCCAGCAATATATCGTCCCTGCGCAATGGCCCGGTGAATTGACGAATGCGGCCAGTCTTCCGGGCGGTTCACCAAACCAACCTGCACAGGGGCCGAAAAAATCATATACCGATGGGCCGCCAAATCATCCCCATCCCGTATGGCATGTTCCCAGAAGCGGCGCTGCCACAGCCCTTTCTCGCCCGCACGCAAACGCGGCGCAGCAACATCCTGCGGCGCATCTACGGACCGGGAAAACAGGCTTTTCAGCATCCGCCACCGGGTGGAAAAATCGGCATCTCCTTCGGGCAACTGCCACAGGGTATGTATGACATCCCCCAAGACAACGATCTCTTCTATGGAAAACGGATACCTCTCCCGCGTCTTGCGCATGGCGGCACGCAGCGGATCTATCTCGCGCAAGAACAGATCAGTGCCGCGGCGCGCGGCGCGGGCCGTAAAGAAGTAGGTGGAACCGGGTCGATCAGAGCGGACATAACGTGGCATGCCGCCACCCTGCCCGCGTCTTGGTTAACGACCGTTTAAGCCGAGCGCAAAACCGGGCGCGCGCGCCCGCCATCCGCCCAATCGCGGCACGCCTCGCCAAAGGCCTCGAACAACGGGCGCGAAACGGGATCGCATTTCGCATTCCACTCCGGGTGCCACTGTACCGAAAGGGTAAAACCGGGCGCACCGTCGATATAGATGGCTTCAGCCGTACCATCAGGTGCATGACCATCCACCACAATACGCGGGCCAGCAGTCTTGATGCCCTGCCCGTGCAGTGTGTTCGTGGGCACGGACTGGCGCCCCATTAGACGATGAAACACGCCGCCCTCGGAAAAGGTCACATCGTGGCGCAAGGCAAACTTTTCTTCCAGAGTTCCATCAGGGGGCATGCGATGGTTGTCGCGGCCCGGCAGATCACGGATCTCTGGATAGAGTGAGCCACCCATGGCCACATTCACTTCCTGAAAACCCCGGCAAATACCAAGAAAGGGCTGGCCGCGCTCTACACAGGCACGGATCAGGGGCAAGGTCACGCCGTCCCGGTTCCGGTCAAACGCCCCATGGGCCTCGGTTGGCTCTTCGCCATACTCTTCAGGGTGCACATTGGCGCGCCCGCCGGTGAACACAAAACCCGCACAATGCTCCAGCAGATCGGAAATCCGCACCTTCGCAGGCTCCGCCGGGATCAGCATGGGCAAGCCTTCGGCCACATCTGCGACAGCCGACACGTTGATCAGGCCAGCCGCCTGCACCTCGTATTCGTCATTGATCACGTGGTGGTTCGAAATGATGCCGATGATGGGCCGGGCCATGGGGTCCTCTGCACTGGTTGCGTTTGACCTGATATACGCAGACGCCCGCCTCCTGAACAGAGAGACGGGCGCGCAACGACCTGTGCAAAAAGCCGCAGAAGCGGCCGATGCCTAAATTTCAGCCACCAGCGACACGGCTTCGATGCCCACAACGGCAGCAACCGCATCGTTGTCCGATGTATCGCCAGTTACACCAACAGCGCCGATAACGGCCCCTTTCCTGTCACGCACCAGCACACCGCCCGGTACAGGCACAACCTGCCCGCCATAAACACCGTTCACCGCCGCCATAAAGTAAGCCTGCTGTTCAGCCCGCGCCATCTGCGCCGTACCCGCCATGCCCAGCATGACAGCGCCATAGGCCTTGCCTTGCGCAATCGCGAACCGACCGGGCGCCGCGCCATCCTCACGCTCAAAGGCTTGCACGTGCCCACCGGCATCGAGCACCACAACAGACAGGGGCTTCAACTCCATCTCCCGCCCCTTCTCCAACGCTTTGCGAATGATGGTCCGCGCCTTACGCAACGAAATCGCCATGTCTTGTCTCCTGATTGGGGCCATCGCCCCAGTTTCTTCTGACTGAAAATACGACGGGGAGCCCGAGGGGCAGCGCCCCTCGGTCCCACCAGTTCAAAACGCGGTTCAGGCCGCCTTGAACTCCAAGCGGCGCGCATGCAGCACCGGCTCTGTGTAACCCGACGGCTGCACCCGGCCCTTCAGAACCAGATCGCACGCCGCCTGAAAGGCCACGCCGTCAAAACCCGGGGCCATTGGCAGATACGCGGGGTCATCCACATTCTGACGGTCTACAACTTCCGCCATCTTCTTGAGGGACGCCATCACCTGATCCTCGCTCACCACGCCATGATGCAGCCAGTTCGCCATGGCCTGCGCGCTGATCCGGCATGTCGCGCGGTCCTCCATCAGACCCACATCATTGATGTCCGGCACCTTGGAACAGCCAACGCCGTGATCCACCCAGCGCACAACATATCCAAGGATGCCCTGCGCATTGTTCTCCATCTCGCGGGCAATTTCTTCGGAGGAGAAATTGCGCCCCACGGCGACAGGGATGGTCAGCAAATCCTCCAGCGTGCCACGCGCACCACCCGCTTTCAGCGTGTCCTGGCGCGCCATCACATCCACCTTGTGATAATGCGTGGCATGCAAGGTCGCAGCCGTTGGTGACGGCACCCAGGCACAGGTCGCGCCCGATTGCGGATGCCCGATCTTCTGCTCCAGCATCTCCGCCATACGGTCCGGCATGGCCCACATGCCCTTGCCGATCTGCGCCTTGCCCTTCAAACCACAGGCGAGACCGATATCGACATTGCGATCCTCATAGGACGCAATCCACGCCGCCCCCTTCATCTCGCCCTTCGGGATCATCGGCCCCGCTTCCATAGACGTGTGAATCTCGTCCCCGGTCCGATCCAGGAAGCCAGTGTTGATAAAGGCCACACGCGCCCTTGCCGCCCGGATACACTCCTTGAGATTGGCCGACGTGCGCCGCTCCTCGTCCATGATGCCCAGCTTGACGGTGTTGGCAGGCAGGCCCAGCACCTTCTCGACCCGGGTGAAAATCTCGTCAGCGAATGCCACCTCGACCGGCCCGTGCATCTTGGGCTTCACCACATAGACCGACCCACAAACCGAATTGCGCAGCCCTTCGGTCTTCTGCAGGTCGTGCATGGCGATCAGGGTGGTGATCATGGCATCCATCAGCCCCTCACCCACCTCGT
The DNA here is from genome assembly GCF_059611725.1 of Tateyamaria sp. LSS28. Classification (NCBI taxonomy): domain Bacteria; kingdom Pseudomonadati; phylum Pseudomonadota; class Alphaproteobacteria; order Rhodobacterales; family Roseobacteraceae; genus Tateyamaria; species Tateyamaria sp. LSS28. The sequence continues at coordinate 541,589 of NZ_JCAPFI010000003.1, forward strand.
TGCCATCGCGGTCGTGAATGGCCGGATTGGTCATCAGGTGCCCCACATTGCGGACCAGCATTAGGCTGCGGCCCTTCATGCTCAGGTCAGACCCATCAGACGCAGTATAGGTCCGGTCGCTCGCCATCCGGCGGGTGATGACCTTGCCACCCTTCTCAAAGCTTTCTTCCAGATCGCCTTTCATCAGGCCCAGCCAGTTGCCATAGGCCAGCACCTTGTCCTCGGCGTCCACAGCCGCCACGCTGTCCTCGCAATCCATGATGGTGGACAGCGCGGACTCAAGGTTGACCGCAGAAATACCCGCAGGATCAGAGGCACCGATCACATCATTGCGGTCCACCACGATCTCGATGGCCAGATGGTTGTTGCCGAACAAGAATGTCTGCGCCTCCTCGTCCCCGCCATGGCCCAAAAACTGTGCCGGGTCGGACAAGGAAAAGGCCCCAAGATCCAACGCCCCGCCAGACACGCCCAAAGAGGTCACCTCGGTCCACGACCCACCGTTCAATGGCACAACCTCATCCAGAAACGTCTTGGCCCATGCAATCACACGCGCGCCACGGGCGGCGTGATAGCCTTTCCCACCGGGCAGGTCGCCCAGCGCATCGGTGCCGTACAGGGCGTCATACAGGTTCCCCCACCGCGCATTTGCGGCATTCAGCGCAAACCGGGCATTCATGATCGGCACGACCAACTGCGCACCGGGGGTGCTTGCAATCTCAGGGTCCACATTCTGGGTCTCGATCTCGAAGTCAGGCCCCTCCGGAACAAGATACCCGATTTCTTCCAGAAACGCGCGATAGGCCGCCGGATCATGGTCCGCACTGCGATGCGCTACATGCCAATCATCGATTTTGGCCTGCATGCTTTCACGTTCGGCCAACAGGTCCCGGTTCTTTGGACCCAGATCGTGCACCAGTGCCGAAAACCCGGCCCAGAAATCGGCCGACGCAACACCTGTGCCCGGCAGGGCATGCGTTTCGATGAAATGCGCGAGGCTGTCCGCCACCTTCAAATCACTGCGGTCCACATAAGCTGTCATAGGATGCCCTCCCGGCCTTGGATTACGACTCATCGCAAGGCTTAGAGAAAAAGTTTCCTATCGTAAACATCATTGGTCAAAAAAATTTACCAATACCACTTACCAGCCAAAAAATGCAGCTTCATAAGACCTCAAACACAGACGCACCGCGCGTGAAAAAACCTCATAGGCGCGTCCGTTAGCTCCGGAAACGCGGTTCATCCTCGGGTCACGACCCCGCTTTCGATCGGCGCCGAAAGACACAGCACGCATATGCACCCAATTTTTCTTGCAGAAATCCAGGAATCCGGCTTCCCTTGTCTCACCTAACTGGGCAGCGGGGTGTCTTCCGGACTCGCCCAACGCCGCACATCGGCGTGTGAAATCCCCGCGAAATTGGATGCCCCTTGGCATCTTTTCGAAATGTCAGCCCGCATCCGAATGCGGCTGCCTAAAACAGCGGGAGGTTTTTTATGAAAACCGTAGGCGTAGTGGGACTTGGCGACATGGGCAGCGGCCTAGCCAAGAACCTCATTGGAAGTGGATTTCAAACCTGGGGCCTCGATCTGAGCAGAGATCGCATGGCCCAGTTTGAAGAGATGGGAGGCACCCCGGCACACAGCCCGGCAGAGATCGGGGCACAGTCGGACTGTGTCTTCGTGATGGTGATGAATGGCGATCAGGCCAAATCGGTTATTCTCGGCCCCAACGGACTTGTCGCCAACATGTCCCCCGGCGGATCAGTCATCCTCACGGCCACGATAAAACCATCTGAGGCGCAGGCGATCGGTCACGCGATGCAAGGGTCAGGCGTGCATCTGATTGACAGCCCCGTGTCCGGCGGCTTCGCGGGCGCACAGAATGGAACGCTCACCATGATGGCCGCAGCCGATACTGCGGTGCTTGACGCCAACGCCTCTGTCATGAAAGCGGTCTCGGCAACCATCCATCACGTTGGCACCAAGGCAGGCGATGGGCAAACCATGAAGGCGTGCCTGCAAACACTGATCGGGTCGATCTTTTCCGCCACGTTCGAGGCCAGCGCCCTTGCCGCAAAAGCGGGCGTACCCGGCGATGCCCTGTTGCGCGTCTTCTCGACCTCCGGCGCAGGCTGCGGCGTGGCGAACACGGCATTGGAACACATCATCGACAGGCAATTCGAAGGCACGGGCAGCCATATCTCGACCATGCACAAGGACCTCACCATATCGCTCGAACTGGCATCCAATCTTGGCGTGCCCATGCACACCGCCTCGGCCGCCATGCAGATTTTCCAGGCGGGTAAATCGAAATACCCGGACGGTGACAACTGGGTGTGCACCCGCGTGATCGAGGATATCGTCGGCGCCGAGTTGCACCGCAATCCGGAGGGCTCGACATGAAACTGGGGGTTATTTGCGACGGCATCAGCCGTGATCTTGGCCACGCTATCGACGTGATGGACGAATTTGACCTTGAGTATGCCGAGCTGCAATTCGTCGGCGACACAGAGGTGGGCGATCACTCAAAGGCAGAAATCGCCGAGATAAACAGCCTTCTGCGTGACCGGGGCAAGCCCGTGTCCTGCCTCTCGCGCCACATATTTGCGGGAATGACAGCGGCCAACCGACCGGGTGATGCGCTACATACCCAACACATGGATGCGCTCAAACGGGTCATCGACATGGCACATGTCGTAGGTGCGCCGCTGGTCCGCATCATGACCCAACGCAAGGAACAGATCCTCTGGGGCAGTCATGGCGCCGAAAAATGGAATGTCGCACACGGGGTCTGGGACACGATGCCGCCGCTGATCGCACCAGCCGTCGAACTCGCAAAATCCGAAGGGGTGGTTCTGGTTGTAGAAACAGGCAACGGCACGCTTGTGAACTCCTGCTACACGGCGCGGAAACTCATTGATGATCTGGACGCCAAGGACACGCTGAAAGTGCTTTGGGACCCGGGCAACAACTGCTGGTGTCATGAACGCGCCTACCCCGATGGCTATGAAGAAATGCGCGGGGGCTACCTGGGCCATGTTCACATAAAGGATGTCATGGTCGACACACCGCGCGCCACGCTTGAAGTGCGCCGCATGGGTGAAGGCCAGCTCGCGGACCAGTTTGAGCCGATGGCGAATGCCATGCGGGACGATGGCTATGACGGCGTGATTTCCTTTGAAAGCGTGTACCATCCCGGCAACGGCAACTTCGAAGACGGCTTTCGACTATGTGTCGACAAGTTCAAAGCGATTTTTGCCTAGACCGCGTTGCGGAAAGCAGCTGCGTTTGTCGGACATGTATTACGGCGTAGGACTAGGACCGCAGTGATCGGCCCCACCCTGCAATGCCGTCTTGGCTCGAACCGTACGTTGCTCGGATCAACGCCGGGCGACGTCTTACAAGGCGATCATCGCTGGGTGATTGGTGGCCGCTGACCCGACCAAACAAAGTGCCGCCGCCTCTCGGGGTGCAGTGTGCGTTCCCGGTGGTTAAAATCCACAAAACGCACCGTGCGATGGGTCAACCCGTTGATCCATCTGCACTTTCGCAAAACCATGAAAATTCAATGAGCTGACCGAAAAGCGTGTCCCCGCGGGGACAAATCGGCTCAAGGCCGTCTCAACGCCTTTGTCCGCGCCTCGCGACGGCACCGATCCGAGCAATATTTCACCTCGTCCCAGACCTTTTCCCACTTCTTTCGCCACGTGAAAGGACGGTCGCAAACCGGGCATGTTTTCTCAGGCAAGTCCGCCTTCTTCCGCATCCGACCCATCAGAAATCAAACCCCATCTGTCGGCCGTCCTTGGCTGGTGACACCGATGCTTTGCGCCGCCTTGGGGCGCGGTCATCAACAAAGTGTCCCTGCGGGTCCTTGCGGCTGGCATGCTTGTGCACAACGCGCTGCGCCTCTTCCCGAAACGCCCCACCACGACGCACGGCCCAGACCCTTTCCCGCGCTTCGCGGGCCGCCTCCGAAACATCCACAATAGGCGCTGGATAGGCATTGCCCAGCAACGTCCCCGCCCCCTCCCATGTCCATGGCTCCTGCAAGAACGCATCCGGCACGGGTGCCAGTTCAGGACACCATTTTCGTGTGAACACGCCGGTCGGGTCCTGATCCTTCCCCTGCTTGACCGGGTTATATATGCGGACGGTATTCATGCCCGTGGTCCCCGATTGCATCTGGCTTTGCGGCCAATGAATGCCCGGCTCAAAATCGGTGAACTGCCGCGCCAGATGCAGCCCGGTCACCCGCCAGTCGAGCCAAAGGTGATAGGACGCAACAGCCATCAACATCGACCGCATCCGAAAGTTCATCCACTCCGTCGCCGCCAGATATCTCATGCAGGCGTCGACAAATGGCATCCCGGTCTCGCCCTTCTCCCAGGCTGCGAGCCGCTCCGCATCAGGCACTTTTGGACGCATATCCTCGTAGGCCGAGTGCAGGCAAAGGTGTTCCAGCGCCGGTTCGTCCTCAAGCTTCTGCATGAAGTGATCCCGCCACGCCAACCGCGCCTGAAAAGACTTGAGCGACCCGCCCCACCCTTCCCGCGTGCCCTTCACCTCGCGCTGTCGCGCTGCAGCGGCCTGAGACGCCTCGCGCCCCGACAAACAACCGAACGCCAAGTAAGGGGACAGCCGGGAACAGGACCACTCACCGGTCACAGGTGACGACATGTCCTTGCGATAATGCTGCCCCCGCTCCGTCAGGAATGACCCCAACAGGGACAACGCCATCTGCCGCCCACCGCGCTGCCGTTCGGGGCAATGATCACCCGCCACAAAGGTCGGCACATCGTCAGGGGGCAACTCGGGCCCGGTCATCCCCGCGGGGACATCCACCTGCGGCTGTCGCAAAAAAGCGTTGCGCTGCTTGGCCCACCCGTCTCGACCGTTCAGACGGCGGACCACGCCGGACTGCGCCAACTCTTCCCAAGCCACACTGTTGTCGCGACACCAGGCAGCCACCTCGCGATCCCGGGCAAAGGTCCAAGCACTGCCCGTTTCCTCGTGACTGATCACCGCGTCAAATCCAAAACGCGCATGAAGATCGGCCGGCACATCCACAACACGTCCCACCCGCACCACCAAAGGCACGCCAAGCCTTGAAAGGGCACTTGACAGATCATCAATGCTTTCACGCACAAATGCGAACTGACGGCCCGACACATCCGGCTCTGCCCAGTATTCCGGCTCAAAGACATAGAGCGGCACCACATCCCCCCGCGCCGCTGCCCGTGCAAGCGCCGGGTGGTCTGTCACCCGCAAATCCCGTTTGAACCATACGACTGTTGTCATGTGCCAAAAGCTAGCAGTGAACACATCCTTGCCAACCCACCCGCGACACTCTTGCCGCTGCCGCGCCATCGGCCTACCGTCCGCGCAACCCTGGACCACAAAGGCGACCCCATGCGCGACGCATCCCCACAGACGATCTACCTCAAGGACTACACCCCCTTCGGCTACGTTGTGGATGAGGTGCATCTGACCTTCGATCTGGCGCCCTCAGCCACGCGGGTCACATCGCGCATCAAGTTCTCGCCAAACCCCGACGCCACCAACAAGACGTTTTTCCTGCATGGCAAAAACCTGTCGCTGATCTCGGCCAAGATCGACGGAGAGACGGTCAAACCGACGCTCACGGACGAAGGGCTGACCTGCGACGTGCCCAATGTGCCCTTCACATGGGAGGCGGAAGTCCAGATCGACCCTGCGGCCAACACGGCGCTTGAAGGGTTGTATCTGTCGAACGGGATGTACTGCACCCAGTGCGAGGCCGAAGGGTTTCGCAAGATCACTTATTATCCCGACCGGCCAGATGTGATGTCGACCTTCTCTGTCCGGGTAAACGGGCCGCACCCAGTGCTTTTGTCCAACGGCAATCCGATAGCGTATGGCGAGGGTTGGGCCGAATGGCACGATCCGTGGCCCAAGCCCGCCTATCTGTTCGCGCTGGTGGCCGGTGAACTGGTCGCTCACCGCGATAGCTTCACAACGATGGAAGGGCGCAAGGTGGATCTGGCCCTGTACGTCCGGCCCGGAGACGAAGGCAAATGCGCCTTTGGGATGCAGGCGCTGAAAGACTCAATGAAGTGGGACGAAGACGTCTATGGCCGCGCCTATGACCTTGACGTTTTCAACATCGTCGCGGTGGACGATTTCAACATGGGCGCGATGGAGAACAAGGGGCTGAACATTTTCAACGCCTCTGCTGTCCTGGCCTCGCCCGAAACCTCGACCGACTCCAATTTCGAACGGATCGAGGCGATCATCGCGCACGAATACTTCCACAACTGGACCGGCAACCGGATCACGTGCCGGGACTGGTTCCAGCTGTGTCTGAAAGAGGGACTCACGGTGTTCCGTGACAGTCAGTTCACCGCCGACATGCGGTCGGAACCGGTGAAACGCATCAGCGATGTGATCGATTTGCGCGCGCGCCAGTTCCCCGAGGATCAGGGGCCACTCGCCCACCCGGTGCGCCCCGAAAGCTTTCAGGAAATCAACAACTTCTATACCGCCACCGTCTATGAGAAAGGGGCGGAGGTGATCCGCATGCTCAAGACGCTGGTGGGTGATGAGGGATATAGCAAAGCGCTCGACCTCTACTTTGACCGTCACGACGGCGACGCGGCCACGATCGAAGACTGGCTCAAGGTGTTCGAGGATGCCACGGGCCGTGACCTGACGCAGTTCAAACGTTGGTATTCACAAGCCGGCACGCCACGGGTCGCCGTCACGGACAGCTTTGACAATGGCACATATACGCTGACATTCGAGCAACTCACGCCACCCTCTGCCGCAACTCCGGAGCCGCAGGCGCAGGTGATCCCGATTGCTGTCGGCCTGTTAGGTCCAAACGGGGACGAGGTTTTGCCAACCCAGGTGCTGGAACTGACCAAAGACAGCCAAAGCTTCAGCTTTCCGGGGTTGGGTGCCAAACCAGTGCCATCGATCTTGCGCGGATTTTCGGCGCCCATCGTATTGGAGCATACCCCCGACCACGCGTTCCTGCTGGCCCACGACACCGACCCGTTCAACCGCTGGGAAGCCGCGCGCAACCTGGGCAAAGCATCCCTGATCAGTGCGGTGACAAAAGGCAGCGCGCCCGACGCCAAATGGCTCGACGGGGTGGCGGACCTTCTGATCGACGACACGCTCGACCCGGCCTATCGTGCCTATTGCCTCGCCCTGCCCGGTCAATCGCAATTGGCCGCCGACCTGCATGCCAACGGCACAACGCCGGACCCGGACGCGATCTGGGACGCGTGCGAAAGCCACCGACAGGCGCTGGCACAACGCGTGTCGGACGCCCTTCCCGACCTGTACACACGCCATCAGGTGCACGGCCCATATGCCCCGGACGCAGAGCAATCGGGGCAGCGCGCATTGGGGAACGCGGCGCTGTCCCTCCTGACGCGGCTTGATAGCGGGGACATGGCACAGGCCCAATTTGACGGCGCCACCAACATGACCCAGCAATTGGCGGCCCTTGCCTACCTGATCCGCGCGGGCCGCGGCGATGCGGCTCTGGCCCAGTTCGAGGCGCAGTGGAAGCATGACCGCCTGGTGATGGACAAATGGTTCGGCATGCAGGTGATGGAGGCCAAGCCGGACGACGCCGCCGACACGGCCAAGGCGCTGACCAAACACACCGATTTCAACTGGAAGAACCCCAACCGGTTCCGCGCGACCCTGGGCACCTTTGCCGCCCATCACGCCGGTTTCCACGCCAAGGATGGCTCGGGTTACACCCTTCTGGCGGACTGGTTGATCAAGCTTGATCCGGTGAACCCGCAAACGACAGCGCGTATGTGTTCCGCCTTCCAGACCTGGCGCCGTTATGATGCGATCCGCCAATCAATGATCGGCAAGGAGCTAGAGCGTATCGCATCCACCCCGAACCTGAGCCGCGACACGACCGAGATGATCACGCGTATTCGCGAGGGCTGATCCGCCTTCATCTTGCCAAGTAAACTTCGGGGGTCCGGGGGCAGAGCCCCCGGTCCTTACATTAGAACCGAGCCGACAATGGACATTTACGACGTAACGATCCCCCCTTTGAAGCGGCTCACCGATGCGGTGCAGCGCCTGCTGTCGTGCCTTGACGATCCGGTGCAGCTTGAGGCACGGCTGGCCCCCGACAGCTTTTCCGCGGCCGAACATTTCTGCTTGGCCTTGGGCTATGTCGCGCGCACAGTGATGCCACTGATGGGCGATGAGGTGCCCGAGATGCCCATGGACACCGATCCGGGCGCTATTCTTGCGTTGGCTCATGACATGCGGTTCTTGCTGGACCAGTTGGACCGCTCTGCCTTTGACGATGCTGATGCGCGCGAGATCACGCATGTTGCAGGCGAGGCAGAGCTGACGCAATCGGGCCGCGATTACGCCTTGCTCTATGCCTTGCCCAACGCCCAGTTTCATCTGACCCTTGCCTATGCCACCGTGCGGATGGCCGGTGCAAAGGTTGGGAAGGGTGATCTGGATGGGTTTCACATCTACGGTCCCGGCACCAGTTTCGTGTCCGACACACCCCTGAACTGATTGAATTCGAAAGGTTATTCCATGTCCAAACGCCCTGTCTGCCTGATCACTGGCGCGTCCGCCGGTATTGGTGCCGCATGTGTCCGGCTTGGTGCTGCAGACTATGATTTCGTTCTGGCCTACCGGTCCGATCTGGGTGGCGCGAATGCTGCAAAGGCTGCCGTTGAAGCGGCTGGCGGCACGGCCATCACCGTGCAGGGCGACGTGGCAGAGCCCGAGGACATCGCCCGCATCTACCAGGCCGCCGACGATGCCTTTGGCCGTGTCGACGTGCTGATCAACAACGCAGGCATCGTAGATCAGTCCGCCACGTTGACCGATATCGACCATGCCCGCCTGACACGTATGATGAATGTCAACGTGATCGGCGCGATGCTGGTCGCAAAGGAGGCTGTGATACGTATGCAGGCGCAGGGCAGCGGCGGCGCGATCATTAACGTTTCCTCTGCCGCAGCACGGTTGGGCTCGGGCAATCAATACATCGACTATGCCGCCTCCAAGGCCGCCATCGACACCTTTACCAAGGGGTTATCAGACGAAGTGGCGCCAGATGGTATTCGCGTCATGTCTGTCCGCCCCGGACTGATCGACACAGAGATCCACGCCAAGGGCGGCCAGCCGGGGCGCGCGCAAAAGCTGGCCCACATGGTGCCCATGCGCCGCGAAGGATCGGCCGAGGAGGTGGCCAAGGCGATCCTCTGGCTGGCGTCGGACGAGGCAAGCTACGTGACCGGCTCGACCCTTGACGTGACCGGCGGGCGATGACGCCATACCGGTACGAAACAACCGGGCGCAACCGGCGGACGCTGGTTGTGCTGGTGGTCGTATGGTCTTTGATACTTGCGGCCATCGCGCTGCTTGACGCGTCACTGATCCTGATGGCGCTGATCGCGCTGTGCACGGCGCCCGCGCTTTATGATCTGGTCTCCGGGCGCAGCGCAGGCATCGCTTTGGCGTCAGATGGGCTGAGCTGGTTTGCGGGACGCCGCACCGGAGAGATTGCATGGGACAAGATCGACCATATCCGCCTCGACACCCGCCTCGATTTCTCGGTGCGGACCAGTGCAGTGCTGACCTCGGGACGCAAGGTGCGCGTCCCACTGGAAGCGACCCCGCCTGCAGACACATTCGAAACCGTGCTAACAGACCGGGGGATCACCGTGAAACGGCACCATTTCTCGCTGCTGGGATGAGGTGGTTCTGCGCCCTCGCCGCAAGCCTCTGGCTGTCCGCCTGCGCGGTACAGGAAGCCAGCCCTCCCACTGACCCATTGCTCTATGATGCAAGGGCGCTGGCACAGGCAGATAGCGTCGTGATTGGTATCCCCGGCGCAATGACGTCGATCCGCGTGTTGCGCCCCATCGATGAATTGGAAACCAGGGACCGGGCCGTCGCCTATTTCCGCCTGCCAGGGTTTGACGGCCGTCCTGCAGAGGAAAGTATCGTGCTAGACCGCGCCGCGGCACGGATTGCGCGCCTTGTCCGAACCCATGATCTGAAACGCATCGACCTGATCGGCCATTCCACAGGTGCGGTGATCGCACTGGAAACGGCCAAGGACATTCGCGCAGCCTCTCCGGATGTCGAGGTGCATGTCATCGGCATCTCGACTGCGCTGCCCGCACCACAACCCGTGCTGGCAGGGCTGCGCGGCGCGGCTGGAACTGCCGCCGCAGCGGCCCGCGCCCGCAGCCTGAACCCGCGCAAGGTGTGGCTCGAATACTATCGCCGCCTCGCCTATGGTCCCGATGTCGATACGCGCCCGGAAACGGTCGAGGCTGCCGACGCATTGGTCGCCGCCAATGACAAGCGGATCCGGTTGCCAGAAAACGGGCTCTACCGCCGTCACACCCGTGACTTGCGGCGCTGGACGAACCCCGATCCCGAAGCATTGGCAGGGGCGGATATCTCTTTTTACCACGGGGCCGTCGACCCGGTCTTTCCACCGCGCCCGACGCAACGCTTCGTCGACACGCTGCCCGATGCGCGCGCCACCTTTATCAATGGGCACGGCCACCTGATCCTGCTCACCTACCCACAAGTCTGGGATCACATCGCATCAACACTGACCCAGGCTTCTTCTGACTGAAAATACCACGGAGCGCGAGGCAGAGCCTCGCACCAAAACAGCCGCCGGAGGGGGCTGCAAAACATCGTGTGCGCCCGACAGGGTGCGCCGCTTAGTCGGTCACCACCGTCAGAGCAGGTCTGGACACCGGACGGACCGTATCCAGGGGCGCGCAATAGCGTTGGCGTTTGAGCCAACCGGCCATGTCCGCCCGTTTGGACGAAGATCTCATAGGGCCCCAATCGGCGGCCACGCCCTTGCCGCCACGCCCATAGATCACCCCGTCCCGGGGGACGGTCGTGGCCATGATCCGCACAGCGCAACTGAGGTTCGCAGCACCGTTTTTCAGCGCCTCACCCGTCCCTACATTGCAGCCATAGCCGCGTGCTGTTGCAGGCAATATCTGCAAAAGCCCGTACCATTTCCCGCCGCCTCCGACGGCACGCGGTTTGTAGGTGCTTTCATACTTGGCCAAGGCCGACATGAACCCAAGCCAGAACGCACGGCGGTCATCATCATTCGCCGCCGGATAGCGCGGACACCAATCCGCGATGTCTGCAGGCACCAGATCAACCAGCGGTTTACCATGCCCCTTTAGCGCGGACAGGGCGGCGCGATTCCACAGAACATAGCCTGGCTGATGCGTCCATCGGGTACGTGGTACGTCCCCCGTTCGAGCGGGCGGGCGCAGCCCGGCATAGGGATCACTGTCCTGCCCCTTTGAAAGATTCGGCATCAAAAGGGCAGTTGCGAGGACAAGCAGTATGCGCAGACCGGACATGACGGCAAATATGCGCGTTTCCTGCCGACTCTGTCCACCCGGCGCACAGGCTGAAATCCGCGGTCTGTGGCCGCGTTGGCAACAATCTGCACGCATGCGGTGCATTGATAAAACCAGCGCGAGAGTTTGCCAAAAATGGCTGCATACAAGGCCCGAACTTGTCCCGGCCTCGCCCCTTTTGTGACCCATTTTTCGGGCAAGTTTGATGCTGTAACGAGTAGCGGACAGGTAACTATGGCTTTTGCAGAACGCCTCAGGGCGCCATGGGCGCATATTCGCAACATGTTTGCGACGCCACATTTCACCATGGCCTCGGATGGCGTTCTGCAGATGGGACGCGAGGCGCCCGATGTATCCGACCCGCTTTCACCCTGCCAAGCCGAAACACCCGCTGGAAAACTGTCGATCCCCTGCCCCAATCCGACGGCAGAAGAACGCGCACGCGACACCCATCAGGCGCGCGGGTTGAAATTGGCTCGCCTTGACGAATGGTCCCGGCTGACAGCCGAAATCACCCGAACCGACAAAGCCAGGCAAAAGACGCTGGGCGGCACGCCTGTTGCAGAGCTATTGGCCTTTGGTGCGCGCGCGGACGTGGTGAGCGCGGCCGAACATGCCCTTATTTCAGGTCGTCCCGATCCGGGCGCGCCCCTTTTGGCTGGCATCGAGGCGCTGGAAAGGGTTCTGGCAGAGCATCCAGCCAACCCTGTCATCGCCACCATCGTGGCGCAAACGCATATGGATCTGGGGTGGGCCTGGCGCGGGACAGGCTGGGACGTTGAAGTGCCTGAACGCAATCGCGAGGCGTTTGCCGCCCATTTTGACAGGGCAGCCGACATCCTGATGGATTTCGACGCGAGAGAACATGCTTCGCCCCTGCTTGCTGCGGCGCATTGTGCCTTGATCACCGGACAGGGCGGCGCGACGTCAAGGGTCGTGTCCAACTACGAGACCTGGATTGATCTGGATCCAAAGAACCCGCGCGCATTTCGGGCGATGGGCACCCACTTGCTGCCACGCTGGCGAGGTTCATACGCGCGTCTGGACGTCGAAGCCCGCCGCGCCGCCGGTCACAGTTTTGATTTGTGGGGGTCCGGCGCCTACGCTTGGGTGATGTTCGATGCAATCGCCCAAGACAGCGAAGCCTGTGCACGGCTTGATCTGGATTTCTTTCTGGATGGTCTGAATGACATTCTGAAACGCAGCCCTGATCAGCATACGGTCAACCTGATTGCGGCCTATTGCGCCAATACGATGGGTGCAGCACCCACGGGGGATGACGAAACGGATTATATCCGCATTCAGATAGCCGCGGCCGCCGACGAGGTTGTGCGCGAGCATCTGACCGAAGTGCACCCGATGGTCTGGGCCCACGCCGCCCGCGGGTTTGACAACGGGTTGCGCGTGCGCTGTGCAGACCGGTTTGCCGCGTCAGGCCACGCCGATGCCTTGCGCTATCTGACCCAGTTGTTTCGCCGCGAATTGGCATCGGGCAAAAACGTGGTTTTCACTGACCACGGCCCCGAGCTTCAGTCCTTCTAAACCCGGCGTGCCGCGCCTGACAGAAGTGCGCGAGAGTAGACTTTGTGCGCGCCGATCAGGCTGTGAAACACCGGTCCAAGTGTCAGCTTGCCAGACTTGGTGCGCAGCGGGACCACGATGGATCCGAACCGCATGCGATCCTCTGTCACCATCAGCCAAGACATCGTGCGCCCTGCCCGGTCCGCCATCAGAATCTCGGCCGGAGTGCGGCCTTCGACCTGCCACACCGCGAACCGGTCTGTCGTTCCCTTGGCAAGCGCCTCTGCCTCGGCATCTGTTGACGCCTGCTGCGCTAGCAAACGCAGAACCACCCGTTCTGCCTTGAACAAGGGTTGGGTGTAGAAGGCGTATACAAACGTCTCCAGTGACACCGGCGCTGAAACCGGTGTCTCAAAGCAATCGGTATAGTGCGCCTCTTTTTCAGCGTAGGGCGCGATCAACGTGCCCTGCGGCACCGGGATTTCATCAATCTTCATGGCGCCAGCTTGCATGATACGCCCCTTCTGCAAAGACGCCGCATCGTCGCGCCCTCTTGCGAGCGCTGCAGCAGCGCATTACACCGCCACGAAGCCCCTTGATGCAGATCGGTGAGACCATGCTTGACCTGACCTATGACCTTCCCAAACCCAAAGTGATTTCCGGTGCCAAGCACGATTGGGAACTGGTGATCGGGATGGAGGTGCACGCACAGGTGTCATCCAACGCCAAGCTGTTCTCAGGGGCCTCAACCAAGTTCGGCGCTGAGCCCAATTCCAACGTCGCATTCGTCGACGCGGCCATGCCCGGCATGCTGCCCGTCATCAACGAGTATTGCGTGGAACAGGCGGTGCGCACAGGGCTGGGTCTGAAGGCCGAGATCAACCTGAATTCGGCCTTTGACCGGAAGAACTATTTCTACCCTGACCTGCCGCAGGGCTACCAGATCTCGCAGCTCTATCATCCTATCGTGGGTGAAGGTGAAGTGCTGGTCGAATTGGGTGACGGCACCGCGCGCATGGTGCGGATCGAGCGTATCCACATGGAGCAGGACGCAGGCAAGTCGATCCACGACATGGATCCGAACATGTCCTTCGTGGACCTGAACCGTACGGGCGTTTGCCTGATGGAAATCGTCAGCCGCCCCGACATTCGCGGCCCCGAAGAGGCCGCCGCCTATATCGTCAAGCTGCGCCAGATCATGCGCTATCTCGGCACCTGCGACGGCAACATGCAAAACGGCAACCTGCGCGCGGATGTGAACGTGTCGATCTGTCACCCCGGTCAGTACGAGAAGTACCAGGAAACGCAGGACTTCTCGCATCTGGGCACGCGCTGCGAGATCAAGAACATGAACTCGATGCGCTTTATTCAGCAGGCGATCGAGGTCGAGGCGCGGCGTCAGATTGCGATTGTCGAGGCCGGTGGCTCCGTTGATCAGGAAACACGCCTTTATGACCCGGACAAGGGCGAAACGCGGTCGATGCGGTCGAAGGAAGAGGCGCATGATTATCGCTATTTCCCCGATCCCGATCTGCTGCCGCTTGAGATCGAGCAGGCATGGGTGGATAACATCGCCGCCTCCCTGCCCGAACTGCCAGATGCCAAGAAGACCCGGTTCATCGGGGATTTTGGACTGACCGACTATGACGCGTCCGTGTTGACCGCCGATGTGGATACGGCAGCCTACTTCGAGGCCGTTGCCGAAGGTCGCGATGGCAAGCAAGCCGCAAACTGGACGATCAACGAGTTGTTTGGCCGCCTGAAGCGCGACGATGACAAGGGCATCACCGACAGCCCCGTGTCCCCGGCCCAGTTGGGCGGCATCATCGACCTGATCGGCAAGGGTGACATCTCGGGCAAGATCGGCAAGGACCTGTTCGAGATCATCTATACCGAGGGCGGCGACCCGGCTGAGGTCGTCGAGGCCCGTGGCATGAAACAGGTGACAGACACAGGTGCCATCGAAGCCGCCGTGGACGAGGTGATTGCCGCCAACCCCGCGCAGGTCGAAAAGGCCAAGGCGAACCCAAAACTGGCGGGCTGGTTCGTGGGTCAGGTGATGAAGGCCACGGGCGGCAAGGCCAACCCCAAAGCCGTGAACGACATCGTCGCCAAGAAGCTTCAGGGATGAGGCACGCGGGCGGTCACAGACCCGCCCGCGCCCATACTTAGCGTTTTATAAACACGGCTGGCACCAGCGTTGCCGCGGGACCGTAGGCGATACGCCCGACTGCACGATTGGCATCCCAACTCATGGCGTGGAACATGCCAATCTCGCGCTGTCCGCGCGCGAAGACAAATGATCGCTGGTTCCGGGTACGCGGCATCGTCGTGTCGTAGACCACACTGCCCTCAAGAATGCGCGGCTGACCTTGTGCCGGGTCATATCGCAACTCAACCGTGCTGACCGGGCCGCCCGCCCCAGTGTGGACGTCCCATGTGCCCTGCGCGCGTTGCCAGTCGATGCCCGACACGCGTGCCGGAGCCTGTGGTGCATCCACATCGTCACGCCACATGTACCCGCCATAGACTTTCCCGTCCGTGTCGCGATGCTGACCACTGGCAAAGCTGGCATCCTCGGTCAGCGTGTAGTCGAACGTTCGGCCCGTGAGCGTATCATAGCGCGCATTCGGATTGTCCTTGTCGATGTAGAAGCGAATACGATTGCCGGACATCGCGCCGTTCACCCGGTATGCCGTGCCGTTGGCGTCAAAGTATGTCCCGATGCGCCGATCCTGCAGGTCGTCACGGGATTTGGTGATGCTGGTCATCACACCCGGAACCTTGTTGATGTCAATCACGCCACGATGCCCATCAAAGATGATGTTCCAACGGCCAACAAAAGCCGCCTCTCGCCACGGTTTCGGTTCGACGACCCCGGTGATGTAACCCGCGTTAACCAGATTGCCCCGCATGAACGCGTAGGTGAGATAGGTAAACCCGTCGGACCGGGTGGCACCGTTCGATACCCCCCAACTGTTCTTGGCGATGAA
Source organism: Tateyamaria sp. LSS28 (assembly GCF_059611725.1). NCBI lineage: Bacteria > Pseudomonadati > Pseudomonadota > Alphaproteobacteria > Rhodobacterales > Roseobacteraceae > Tateyamaria > Tateyamaria sp. LSS28. The sequence continues at coordinate 557,502 of NZ_JCAPFI010000003.1, forward strand.
GTAGTGGTTGGCAGGGTTCGGGTCTGTCTTGTCATAGCCGACAAGCAACATGGCATGACCGGCAGGAGGACATCCGCCTGGGCAATCATCTACCAGGATCGTATCGCGCGACCCTGCCGTCCGGATCACACCGTTGCCGTTGGTGAACCCGCCTGTCACCTCTCGGTTTTGGGCAAGCCGCCCCTCGATCTGGCGGATGGCAGCATTGACGCCGTTTGCAAAACTGATGTCTGTGTACCCGGTTCCAGCATAGTAACGCGGCGCTTCCAGCGCTTCGCGCGGCCAGATACCGCTGGTCAGGTTGAAATCGTTCATCGTGCGCTGGCTTTGCCAAAACGGTGCATTCCAGCGGTTGGCGACCCGGGGGTCGTCATTCACCGTATAGCGGTCGCGGTAGGGCCAATCGCGTTCTGTTGGCACTTTGATACCACTCGACAACAGTTTGAGCGTTTCGGTGGCAGTGCCCCCGCCCGCATAGGCCAATTGGTTCTCGGTTTGGGCGGCGGTCCCTGCCGCGACATTGGTCCACCGCGTCAGCCACATCGTCTTGATCGCGCTCCGCGCAAAGCTTTCGGACAGATCAACGCGGATACCGCGCCGCAGATACGCGGCCTCGATCGCGGCGATGGCCGCAAAATGGGTACATGTATTCTGGTTTCCTTGATTCCGAATGCCTGTCTGCTGTGATCGCAAGTCGACACTGTTTTGGGCAGATACCGCCGTCCCCAATCCAAGAAGGACAACCACAAAACCAAACACAATTCTCAATCGCATCTATTCAAACCTTTCAAAGATAACAAAAAATACGATCGAGATTTACCGCCTGCGTACCATTCGACAATCCCCCCAAACGGAGGGTTCCACCATTGCGTGTTGTTAGCTAGCGTGCCCGATTCAGCCTTGTCCGACAAACAGGTGGGAATAGTGCATCAGCCCCGATGGGCAGAGCGCCGCCTCGACCGCCGCCCAGTGGCGCAGGTCCATTTCCGACGGCGCGATATCTGCTACAGGCCGATGCCCATCCACCCTCGCAACCAGCGGCGCAGCCTGTGCCGGGATATCAAAGTAGAAGGATGCCCCTGCCGTGTCGATGGTCAGCCCCTGCCCCTTTGCCAGATGGTTGGCCACTGCTGCGGCATCCATGTCGCGCAAATGCGGCACTGCGTCAGACTGACCCAATGGTGGCGCGATCACCTGTCCCTTGGGACGGGCATAGGCGATGTGGGTCTTGAACGTGCCGCGCAGGTCCTCGGCCAATTGCATGTCTGCGACCGGGTCAAGGCCGCTTGGATCATCCAGCAACGGTGCAGGGTCATAGAGCATCGCTTCGGGCGCGCCGGCATAGTCCAACCCGGCAGCGTTCAACGCCTCGATCAGCGCCGTGATCGTGAAGGGGCGATCCTGGCTGTGCAGTAGCAGGTCATAGAATCCGGCATCCCCGTTCTTGTGATCCACAAGGCGTTGATTGCGCTTGAACGGGTGTGCATCCGGCAGACGATCAAAGACGCGCTTGGCGACCTTCAGTTGTTTCTCGGGCGGCAGGTGGTGGAGCAGTGTGTTAAAGGCGTCTTGCAGCGGGTAAACGCCAGACCGCCCGTGAGGCGCATAGACCATGAGGCCAATGCCGCCATCCGGTTTAAGAGCACCCGCGAGTGCGTTGAACCCGGCCTGTGGGTCGGAGAGGTGATGCAGCACACCGCAACAATCGATATAGTCGAAGGGACCATAGTCGCCTGCATCAAGCAGTGACCCAGTCACAAAAGTGATACCGCTAAGTTTACGCACCTCTGCCCGCTTCTCAGCAATCCGACGCGAGGCCTGTGACAGATCGAGATAGGTGATGTCATAGGACCGGCCTGCATCCGTCAGCTTCTGCGCCAGCTGGATCAGGGCATCGCCTGTCCCGCCCCCGGCGACCAGCGCCTTGAGGGGCTGCGACCAGTCCCGTGCCCCGCCCCAGAGCCAGTGGTCCATTTCGACCGGCAACGACGGCGAGCCGGTGATCAGCCGTTTGCGTTCGTCCGTGGGTTTACGCTCGGGGTAAGGAAACGCCTCGTACTGGGCGCGCACGGTGTCGGTCATGGCATATCCATTCAAACAATGGTTTTCAGCTTTACCACCCCTGCCCGCGCATGCAATCCGGTGGGACGCGCCAGCAGGAGGTTACATGCAAGCCCCGTTTCAATCGACCGTGATGACGGTCAAACCCGAGTGGATCGACTTCAATGGCCACCTGAACATGGCCTATTACGGCGTGCTGTTCGACATGGGCGCGGACCAGATGTTCGAACATTTCGGCTTCGGCCCGGACTATCAGTCGCGCACTGGCAACACGACCTATGCGGCCGAGTTCCATGTCCGCTACATCCGCGAATTGCATGTGAATGATCAGGTGATTGTCAGCTACCACCTTGTGGATTTTGATGAAAAGCGGCTGCATTCCTTTCAGGAGCTGCGCCATGCTGACGGCTGGCTGGCGGCGACGGGCGAAACGATGACGTTGCATGTGGACCAATCAGGGCCCCGCGTGGCACCGATGCCCGATGACGTGCTGGCGCGGGTGAAGGGCGTTGCACAAGCGCATGCGACCTTGGGCAAGCCAGAAGGCGTGCACGCCAGCATCGGTATTCGCCGTACGTAAGGGACGGGCTTTCCACTTTTGACCCTGCCGGATATATCCGCGCGAAACATGACGAGGGGACAGATCATGTCAGGTTGGGAATACAAGGTCGTACCCGCCCCCACCAAGGGTGTGAAGGGCAAGGGCGTCAAAGGTCCGGAAGCGCGGTTTGCACATGCGCTTGAGGCAATGATGAACGATATGGGCCGTGAAGGTTGGGAATTTCAGCGCGCTGAAACGCTGCCTTCGATCGAACGGTCCGGCCTTACAGGCAGCACAACGGAATGGCGCAACCTTCTGGTGTTCCGTCGGACGGTCAGCGACCCGATTGACGAGTTTGAACCCGAGCTGCTTCCACCGCCCACCGAAGCGTTGGAAACGGAAGCCAGTACGACCGATGTCGAAGCAGAGGACGAGCATGTAGATGCGACATTTGCGCCCGGTGAAGGCGCCACGCAGATGGCATCTGACAATGGCGTCGAAGAAACCAGTCCGGTATCCGGCATGACCGCGTCGCTCAAGAACCTGGCAAGCCAGCGCGGCAGTGCAGACGCAAAAGATTAAAGCTTTTTAAACATCCAGATCCAGCGCAAGCGCATGAATGCGCCCGATCAGCTCGGGTCCAAGCGCTGTATGCACGGCACGATGACGAGAAACACGGTTTTTCCCTTCAAAAACAGAGCTTCGCAGCATGACATTAAAGTGACTCTGCCCCGCAGCTGGCGCCCCGAAATGGCCTGCATGACTGGCGCTGTCATCGACCACGACAACCTCGCGCGGATTGAACGCGGCGCGCAGCTTGTCTTCAATTTCTTGCCGAACGGTCATTTCACCTGACATTTTTTTCATTCACCCCCTTCAATCTCTGTCCGCAGACTCTAAACTTGTGGGCCTGAGTCGGAAAGGACCCCTTCCCATGCCCAAACACGATCCATTTGGTTTTGATATGTCCGTGTCTTCTGCAAAGAAGAAGAACCCGCGCGGACGCAGGGGTATGTCAGGCGCGTCCGAAACGTCCACTCGGGTGTGTGATCACGAGGGCTGCGAAGAAGCGGGCAAGTTCCGCGCGCCCAAAGCGCCGGACGTGCTGGATGATTTCTTCTGGTTCTGTCAGCAGCACGTGCGCGAGTACAACACCAAGTGGAACTTCTTTGACGGCACAACCGAGGCCGAGATCAACGCCCAGCAGTCCAAGGACAAGGTGTGGGAACGTCAGACCAAACCGATGGGCGACCCCGAGGCACGTGCATGGGCACGCTTGGGCATCGAGGACCCGCACCAGGTGCTCGGCAAGAACGCGACGCAGAACCCCGGTCGCGGTGGCTCTGCTGCGGCCCGTCGTTTGCCGCCCACTGAAAAGCGCGCCATCGAGATCCTGGACGCCACGGCCGATGCGACCAAGGCCGAAGTGCGCAAAGCCTACAAGGCGCTGATCAAAGTGCTGCACCCCGACATGAACGGCGGGGATCGCAGTCAGGAAGAGCAGTTGCAAGAGGTTGTCTGGGCGTGGGATCAGATCAAAGACAGCCGGAATTTCAAGTAGATACCTGCCTTTCCAAACGCACAATGACATGAACCAGCGCCGCCGACAGTACCCAGACGGCGGCGACCACCCAACTGGTGGTGATGCCATCGCCGACGGCCAAAAGGCCCAGAGGAGCTGCCTCCGTCATGGCAGTGACGAAACCGCCGGCCACGCCGTAACGCATATCGGCTCCTGATAGGCCGAACGGCACCGCAGCGATGGCCGCCCCTAGTGCGGTGGCGACCGGCCAGGCCAAGATGCAGATCACCACGCCTATCAACCCACTGCGGCCCAATGCGCTGGCCAGGATGGCGCCTGCGCAAGCCGCACCAAAAACAGCTGTCAAAGTCAGAAGCCATGTTGGTGGCAGAAAGCGCGCCAAATCGCCGCCCCACAGGCTCATGGCTTGCGCTGTTGCACCACCACCTATGCCGGTCAGGATGGCGCTGTGCATTCGAATGGAGGGTTGGATGAAGCATGTCACGATGAGATTTCCTTTGTTGACGATCCCAATGTGACCAAGGGTTGTGCAGAGACTGATCTGCTGCTTGTGCAGGTCTTGCGCAAATTCCGAGGCTACCCACCCCCCTTCCCCTTGCCCTTTCCGGCTATATGTTGCACCACGATCAGCGCGCCCATCCGGGGCGCGTTTTCTATGCTGAAGGACAATTTGAGATGGCGGACGGTGGAATGGACATCAATGCAAAACCAACCGAGGAAATCTCGGTCCGCGAAGTGTTCGGCATTGATACGGACATGGTGGTCAAGGGTTTTGCAGACCGGACAGAGCGCGTGCCCGAGTTGGACAGCACCTACAAGTTCGATCCCGATACCACGCTGGCGATCCTTGCGGGCTTTTCCCACAACCGTCGTGTGATGATCCAAGGCTATCACGGGACGGGCAAGTCGACACACATCGAACAGGTGGCGTCGCGTCTGAACTGGCCTGCGGTCCGTGTGAACCTCGACAGCCATATCTCCCGCATCGACCTGATCGGCAAGGATGCGATCAAGTTGAAGGACGGCAAACAAGTTACTGATTTCCAAGAAGGTATCCTGCCCTGGGCCTTGCGCAACCCCACCGCCATCGTGTTCGACGAATACGACGCGGGCCGCGCCGACGTGATGTTCGTGATCCAGCGTGTGCTGGAGGTGGACGGCAAGCTGACCCTTCTCGACCAGAACCAGGTCATCAACCCGCACCCCTATTTCCGCATCTTTGCGACAGCCAACACGGTCGGTCTGGGCGATACGACGGGCCTGTATCACGGGACACAGCAGATCAACCAAGGCCAGATGGACCGCTGGTCGCTGGTGGCAACGCTGAATTACCTGTCGATCGATGCCGAAACGGCAATCGTGCTGGCGAAAAACCCGCACTACAACACCGCCGAAGGTCGCAAGACCGTCAAGCAGATGGTGACCGTTGCCGACCTGACCCGCACCGCATTTATGAACGGCGACTTGTCGACCGTGATGTCGCCTCGGACCGTCATTTCCTGGGCACAGAACGCCGAGATTTTCCGCAACGTGGGCTATGCCTTCCGCCTATCCTTCCTGAACAAGTGTGATGAGTTGGAGCGTCAAACAGTGGCGGAGTTCTACCAGCGTTTGTTCGACGAGGAACTGCCAGAGAGCGCGGCGAGTGTGAGCTTGGGGTAAGCCGAAGGAGGCACGATGCATATCGGCCTGATTGGAGGCATTGGTCCGGCAGCGACCATCTCGTATTATCAACGCCTTACAAGCGCGATGCGTACAGTTGGCGAACCTTTAGAGTTGACCATCGTCAATACAGAAGCCTCGACCCTGTTGGCCAACAATTTGGCCGGGGACGCCGCAGCGCAGGCGCGGATTTATGCGAAGCTCATAGACCGTTTAAAGACGGCTGGCGCCGAATGCGTGGCCATCACGTCGCTGGGCGGGCACTTCTGCTTTGATGAGACTGTCGCGCTGTCGGCGTTGCCATTGGTCAGCGCAGTGAGCCCGCTTGACGCATTCTTTGCCGCAAATGGCTTTGAAACGGTGGGATTGCTTGGAACGGGCGTCGTCATGCGTACGCAGTTGTATGGCCAGCTTGAACGCACCAAGGCCGTTACGCCGCAAGATATCGACGGAGTTGGAACGGCCTACACCGACATGGCCCTTGCCGGAGCGTGCACCGACGAGCAACGCGCCTTTTTCATCGAAGAAGGGCGCAAACTGGTCGATGCGGGGGCGCAAGCTGTTGTGTTGGCTGGCACCGATCTCAACCTTGCTTTTGACGGGCGCGACGTGGGCTATGAAGTCATCGACGCGCTTGATATCCATGTGGATGTGCTGGTTGCCCTTGCGACCGGGCGCGCCACCCTGTCTGACCATTCCGTAGGCGGTTCTGCATGAGCACCCAAAACGACAACCCCGCCGATCCGTTCAAGAAGGCCCTCGCCGAGGCCACCAAGGTCATGGCGAATGATCCTGAGTTGAACGTCTCCTACTCTGTCGATCCAGCGGGTGTGTCGGGCGATTCCATGCGGTTGCCACAGGTTTCCCGTCGTATGACCCGCGAAGAGGTGTTGCTGGCCCGTGGGACCGCCGACGCACTGGCCCTGCACCGCCGCTATCACAACGGACAGACTCATGCGCGCTACTCCCCTCAAGGAGAGATGGCGCGCGATCTATACGAAGCCATGGAAACCGCCCGATGCGAGGCGATGGGTGCGCGGGACATGCCGGGCACTGCTGGCAACATTGATGCCAAGATTGCCAATGAGGCCCTGCGTAAGGGCTATGATCAGTGCAAGCAAGCGAGCGACGTACCCTTGGCCGCAGCGGCCGGGTATCTGGTGCGCCATCTCGCCACTGGACGTCCACTACCTGCCGGGGCTGAGAATGCCATGGAGTTGTGGCGCGGCTTTATCGAGGATCAGGCGGGCGGCACGCTGGAAAACCTTGGTGACATTCTGGACGACCAAACGGCCTTTGCCCGCTTTGCGCGGCAGGTGATCACTGACCTCGGTTATGGTGATCAGTTGGGTGACGATCCTGATCAGCTGGACGAGGATCAGGAAGACCAGGCCGAGGAAGGCCAGGAAGAAGAGCAGGAACCCGACAGCACTGGTCAGGACGATCAGGACGAAGAGAACGCCGAAGGCACGCCTGAAAGCTCGCAGGACGAGACGCAGGATGCCTCAGAGGCCCAGGTGTCCATGGATGACATGGCCGATCAGGAGATGGGCGAAGAGGCGGAGATGCCCGAAGGCGAGGCGCCGCTGGAGCCCCCTGCCCCGCAGCCGGTGTCCGAGGCTGATCCGGACTACAAAGTTTACCTCGACACCCATGACGAAGAGATCGGCGCCGAGGATCTGGCCGAGCCGGTCGAGTTGGAACGGCTGCGTGCCTATCTGGATCAACAGTTGGAGCCATTAAAGGGTGCTGTTTCACGATTGGCCAACAAATTGCAGCGCCGTTTGCAAGCGCAACAGAACCGTAGCTGGGAGTTCGACCGCGAGGAAGGAATTCTGGACGCCGGGCGTCTGGCGCGCGTGGTAGCGAACCCGACGACGCCGCTGTCCTTCAAGGTCGAAAAGGATACTGAATTCCGCGATACGGTCGTCACGCTGCTGCTCGACAATTCCGGGTCCATGCGTGGGCGTCCGATTTCAATTGCGGCCATCTGTGCCGACGTTCTGGCCCGCACGCTTGAGCGGTGCAATGTGAAGGTTGAGATCCTCGGCTTCACCACCCGCGCCTGGAAAGGCGGCCTTGCCCGCGAGGCGTGGCTGAACGATGGACGCCCCAGCCAGCCCGGGCGTCTGAACGACCTGCGCCATATCATCTACAAATCTGCCGACGCGCCCTGGCGCCGGACACGGCCCAATCTGGGGCTGATGATGAAAGAAGGCCTGCTGAAGGAAAACATCGACGGTGAGGCACTGGAATGGGCGCATCGCCGGATGGCGGGGCGCCCCGAAGCACGCAAGATTCTGATGGTGATTTCGGATGGCGCGCCGGTCGATGACAGCACCCTGTCCGTGAACCCTGCCAACTACCTCGAGAAACATCTGCGAGATGTGATCGCGATGGTCGAACGGAAGAAGGCCGTTGAATTGTTGGCCATCGGGATCGGGCATGACGTGACCCGCTATTATGACCGCGCGGTGACCATTACCGATGTCGAACAATTGGCCGGTGCAATGACTGAACAATTGGCTGCGCTGTTTGACAGTGATCCACGTGCGCGGGCGCGTGTCATGGGGATGCGGAAGGCCAGTTGAGATCGACCCTTCGGGGAGGATTTTTTGAAACAGGGAAGAGGCCGAGCGATGTTCCAGAGCTTTGAAGTCACTGCACGTCCGGAACAAGGGCCGCCTCGGCTGGCTGCACTGCGCGCTGAACTGGGCAAGGATGGTCTGGATGGGTTTCTGATCCCGCGCGCAGATGCACATCAGGGCGAATATGTTTCGCCACGCGATGAACGGTTGGCATGGTTGACCGGGTTCACAGGCTCTGCCGGGTTTTGTGCCGCCTTGCGTGACGTGGCAGGCGTATTCATTGACGGGCGGTATCGCACCCAGGTGAAGGCACAGGTGGCTTCGGACTACACCCCTGTTCCATGGCCGGAGGTGTCCCTGGCAAGTTGGCTGAAGGACCAGCTGCCCGAGGGCGGCAAGGTCGGTTTTGACCCCTGGTTGCACACGCCGGGACAGATCGCGCAGGCAGAGGACGGGCTGAAAGGAACTGACATTGAACTTGTGCAATGCGAGAACCTTGTGGACCGCATCTGGGATGATCAACCCGCACCGGCAGCAGAACCAGCCAAGGTGCATCCGCTGGACTTTGCGGGCGAGTCCCAAAAGGACAAGCGCACACGGCTGGCCCGGACGCTTTCGGACGCAGGTGCAAAGTCGGCCGTCATCACCCTGCCCGACAGCCTGTGCTGGCTGTTGAACATCCGTGGTTCTGACATTCCCCGCAATCCAATTGCGCAGGGCTTCGCCATCCTGCACGCCTCAGGGGCGGTCGATCTGTTCATGGATGCGATCAAGCTTGTCGAGGTGCGCGATCATCTTGGGGATGACGTGACCTGCCATGCGCCAGACAGCTTTCTGAGTGCGCTCGCCGATTTGGAGGGGCCGGTGCGCCTTGAAAAATCGTCGGTCCCCGTGATCATTGCGGATGCCATCGGGGATCGCGTGCAATGGGGGGACGACCCCTGTGCCCTTCCCAAGGCCTGCAAGAATGCCGCGGAGATTGCGGGCACTGCCGAAGCGCATTTGCGCGATGGTGCTGCAGTGGTCGAGTTGCTGGCGTGGCTGGACCGACAGGCCCCCGGCAGCTTGCGCGAAACGCAGGTCGTCACGCAGTTGGAACAGTATCGCCGGCGCGACAACGCCCTGCAGGACATCAGTTTCGAGACAATCGCGGGGACCGGGCCGAATGGCGCCATCATGCACTACCGCGTGACGGAAGAGACAGACAGCACGCTGGAGGATGGTCATCTGATCGTTCTGGACAGCGGCGGCCAGTATCTGGACGGCACCACGGACATCACACGGACAATTGCCATTGGCGCGCCCCCCGACGAGGCACGCACCGCATTTACCCGCGTGTTGCTGGGCATGATCGGCATGTCGCGCCTGATCTGGCCGGTTGGGCTGGCCGGACGGGATATCGAGGCGATTGGCCGGGCCCCTTTGTGGTATGCGCACCAGGATTTTGATCATGGGCTTGGTCACGGTGTCGGTACGTATCTTTCAGTACATGAGGGACCGCAGCGCCTGAGCCGCCTCAGCACCGTGCCTTTTAAGCCCGGCATGATCCTGTCGAACGAGCCGGGATATTACCGGGAAGGTGGGTTCGGTATCCGGATCGAGAACCTGATTGTCGTGGAAAAAGCGGAGTGTCCACCCGGCGGCGATGCCCATCGAGAGATGCTCAGCTGGCGAACACTGACCTTCGCGCCCATTGATCGGCGATTGATCGTGCCGGACATGCTGGACGCAACGTCACGTACGTGGCTGAACGCCTACCACGCTGAAACCCTTGAGAAAATTGGCCCTCGCGTATCGAATGAAACCCGAGAGTGGCTGATGCAGGCTTGCGCGCCCCTGTAAGTCTGGCCGAGGTTTCATTGATCTGTTACACCTGCCCTTCATCACGGCAAGAACACTGACGACAGGAGGCGCAGGCATGGCTGATCACATCAAGATCCGCAAGGCACCCGGCACATGGACAGTACGTGCAGGAGGGGCCGTTCTGGGTGAAAGCAGCAATGCGCTTGAGCTGAGTGAAGGTGACTATCCCGCCGTCATCTATTTCCCGCGTGGTGACATTGCGATGGCGTTCCTTGATCGCACAGACAAGACCACCCATTGCCCGCACAAGGGCGACGCCAACTATTTTTCCGTCGTCACAAAATCTCAGACACTGGCGAACGCTGTCTGGACCTATGAGGACCCCAAAGGCGACGTCGCGCGGATCAAGGACCACCTTGCTTTCTATGGCGGCAACGGCGTCACGGTCGAGGAAATCTGACTAGCTATGCTCTTCTGCCGCGGTGGCAGCGAGTGCGCGATTGTAAGCCTTGAGCGCATCGACGTGGAACAACGCGCCCTGCAATTCCGGGGCCGCGTTTTCGCCGGTCAGCGTGACCACCGGAATGAAGGGCACCATGGTACTGTCAAAAATCGGCAACGCGGCTTCCAGCGTCGCGCTTTCATCGACATAAATACCGTCTGAGATCATGTCCCAGCAGCGTGCTTCGTCAGCCATGCGGGCATCGCCCGGTTTGCGCATGACGGACCCGACCCGGAACATTGCCAAAAGGTAGGCCTGCGGGCCAGCGGCAAGGTGCACACCGCGCCGTTCCAATTGGGTCAGGAAGAAAGACCGATCCACCAGCCGCGACGACAGCGCTGTCGATATGGATACAGCCACCATCACAGCCAGCCCCGTTTGCCAGTCGCCTGTCAATTCGAACACAATCAGCGTCGTGGAAATCGGCGCGCCCAAAACGGCGGCGGCCACAGCCCCCATGCCCGCCAATGCATAGAGCGTTACGGACCCTGACACATCCGGGAAAATCCCCGTTGCCACGAGGCCAAAGCCGAGCCCGGTCAACGCCCCAATCATCAGCGATGGGGAAAACACACCGCCCCCCATACGCCCCGCCATGGTGATTGCGACCGCTGCGGTTTTCATCACGATGAACACCATCACCTCGTTCAGGGCAAGTTGCCCGGTCAGAGCCATCGATGTGGTTTCATACCCCACCCCGATGATGTGCGGATAGAAGATCGCCATTCCCCCCAAGAGTGCGCCAGCCACCGCAGGCCGCAACCAGCGGGGCATCCCGGTCCGACGCTGAAATTGTGAGGCGAAATCGTCCGTCCAGAAGATGGAACGCATGAGAACCACCGACACCAGACCGCACAAAAGACCAAGAATAAGGAATGCAGGCAGCTCTTGATAAAACACAAGTTCGTTTGCTTCGGGCAGCCTGAACTCTGTCACATCGCCAAATTCCAGCCGGTTGATGACGGTTCCGGCGACCGACGCGATGACGATGGGGGCAAAGGCATGTACCGCGAAATGACGCAACACTACCTCGAGGGCAAAGAGCGCCCCGGCGATAGGCGCATTGAAGCTGGCAGAAACGGCGGCGGCCACAGCGCAACCAAGCAAGTCGCGCCCCGTGACGCCATCCGCCTTGATCCAGCGACACACCTTGGTCGAGATCACAGCGGCGATGTGCACCACTGGCCCTTCTCGCCCGGTGGAACCACCGGTGGACAGGGTGATGAAACTGGCAAAGGCCGAAGCTACCCCCGCCCGTGTGCTGACACGCCCATCGCGCAGGGCAGCCCCTTCGATCACATCAGCCACACTTCGGGCAACGGCGTCTTTTGTGAAATTGTGCAAGATCAGACCCGTGATCAGTCCGCCTACAATTGGAATGATCAGAATCCAGTACCACGGCAGGGACGACGCGAATGTGTGCAGGTATTGCACATCCTCGGTCCCGTACAGAAATGCCTGCAGCGCCTCGATCCCCTTGCGGAAAAACAGGGCCGCAAATCCTGCAGCAATCCCGATGGCAAGCGCGATGAACCAGAACTGTATTTGACTGGGACCGCGGCGGCGCAACACATGCCAACCATCCTTGCAGGCAGTGACTGCAAGGTCGAGTTGCTGGGACAGAACAGATCGGTCGGGGGCGGACATGAGGCCGGGCTACATAGATACGTGGCTACTCAACGGTTACGCCCTTTGCTGCGCCTGCGAAAGCCCTCGCACCATCACAGTGCGGCGACTGTGACCTTAACCGCTCAGCAGCGCGCGTGCTGCGCCACGGGCTTCATCCGTAATCGTGTCGCCGGCCAGCATGCGCGCGATCTCATCCACCCGTTCAGGTGCGGCAAGCGGCACAACTTGTGAGGTGGTCATGCCCTTCAACACTTGCTTTTCGACGCGCCAGTGGTGAGCCCCCAATGCGGCCACTTGCGGGGAGTGAGTGACCACCAGCACTTGGCCTGTCTGGGCAATCTGGCTCAGTCGGCGCCCCACGGCATCGGCAGTAGCACCACCGACACCGCGGTCAATCTCGTCAAAGATCATGGTCAGGCCGGATTGCTCGCGCGTCAGGCACACCTTTAGCGCCAGCAAGAAGCGACTAAGCTCGCCGCCGGACGCAATCTTGTTCAGCGGGCCAGATGGTGCGCCCGGATTCGTGGCAACGGTAAACGCCACGGCATCGCGTCCATCGGGGCCCGGTTCATCATCGGTGATCTGGGTTTCAAAAACAGCCCGTTCCATCTTGAGCGGGGCCAGTTCCGCCATCACGGCCTTGTCCAGCGCCTTGGCCGACTTCCGACGCGCTGCACCAAGTTTTTCTGCTGCTGTGTCATAGGCTGCTTCGGCCTCTGCCACAGCCGATTTCAGGCGGCCCAGATCGGCATCCCCTGCGTCCAGCGCAGACAGTTTTGCGCGCAACCCATCCGCAAATGTGGCCAGATCATCAGGGGACACATCATGCTTGCGCGCCAACCCGCGAATGGCGAACAACCGTTCTTCGGTATCCTCCAGCTCGGTCGGGTCAAAAGTCAGATGATCCAGTGCGGATACGATACCGTCCGTTGCCTCGTCCAACTCGACCATCGCACGCGCCAATGCGGCAAGGGGCGCATCAAGTTGGCCCTCGGCCTTGTCAGCAACACCATCAAGCCAGCGGATGGCATCACTCATGGCCCCTTCGGCCCCGTCATGACCCAGTATCTGATGCGCGCGCTGCACGTCTTCGCGAATGCGCTCGGCCCCTTGCATCAACCGGCGGCGGGTGTCCAGCTCGGCCTCTTCCCCGGGCTGTGGATCAAGAGTATCCAGCTCAGCAACCGCGTGCCGCAGGAAATCCTCTTCATCACGGATGGCCGCCATCGCCGCTTCGGCTGCGGCCATGGCCTTACGTGCTTGGCCCATTGCCCGCCACGCCTTGCGCGTCTTGCTGCGTACAGCATCAAGCCCCGCAAATTCATCCAGGATAACGCGGTGACCGCGCGGGTTCAGCAAACCACGGTCATCATGCTGGCCGTGCAATTCGATCAAAGTGTCAGAGAGGGCACGCAGCACTTCACCCGAACAACGCCGGTCGTTCACCCAAGCCGTTTTGCGCCCATCCGCCGTATTCACACGCCGCAGGATCAACTCGTCTTCGGCTGGCAATCCCGCCTCATCCAACACGGCCCGCGCTGGATGATCATCGGGCAGGTCAAACCATGCTGTCACCTCGCCCTGGGCAGCCCCCTGGCGCACCAGATCAGCACGGCCCCGCCACCCCAAAACGAAACCAAGACTGTCCAGCAAGATGGATTTGCCCGCGCCGGTTTCTCCGGTCAACACGTTGAGGCCGGGCTGGAACTGCAATTCCAGCCGGTCGATAATCAGCATGTCGGAAATATCCAACCCGCGCAGCATTAACAGACCCTCATTAAGGTCGACAGGCCCCGCCCTAAGATCAGAGCCACCGTCCCCGGATCATCTGTCGATAGATCTGCGACAGCCAATTGTTTCCGCGCGCGTTCGGTTCAAGACCTTGACCCGTCAGCAGGTTGAAGCTGTCCTGATACCATTCCGTGGCTTGGAAGTTGTATCCCAGGATGGCGCCAGCGGTCTGTGCCTCATCCGTGAGGCCGAGCGACAGATAGGCTTCGACCAGTCGGTGCAACGCTTCGGGCGTATGGCTCGTGGTTTGGAAATCCTCGACCACAACACGGAAACGATTGATCGCGGCCGAAAAGTTGTCGCGGCGCAGGTAATAGCGACCGATCTCCATCTCTTTCCCGGCCAAGTGGTCAAATGCGAGATCGAATTTCAGGATCGAAGATCTGGCATATTCACTGTCCGGGTAGCGTTCGATGACCTCGCGCAGCGACTGCAGCGCTTGAAACGTCAGGCCCTGGTCCCGGCCAACTTCGTCGATCTGGTCATAGTAGCTGAGCGCAAGCAGGTATTGGGCATAGGCCGCATCATCATCATCCGGGTAGAAATCGATGAAACGTTGCGCGGCGGACCTGCTGTTCGGATAATCCTTGTCCCGGTGATGGGCAAAGGCCTGCATGATCAGCGCCCGTCGCGCCCAGTCAGAATATGGATAAAGCCGTTCAATTTCCGAGAAATAAAAGGCTGCTTCCGGCAGCTCTCCCTGTTCAAGTTCGAACTCGCCCCGCTCGAATATCTGCTGTGCGGTGAAGTTTTCGAGCGGTACTTCCTGACGGTTGAAAAAGCCGCCTGTGGTTGGTCGCCCGCTGCTGTTGCCGCAAGCCGCAACAAGAGCAGTTATCGTGACGACAGCCGCGAGACGCGTCATGGATTTTACGCGGGTCATTCCTTGCCACCCCCAAGATGCTCAGCACCGCCCATTTCAGGCTGTTTGCCCGTCTCTAGCACAAAGTTTCGGGAGGATGAAATGACGATTTGTCCGGATGGCGCGGATCAGGCGACTTCAGGGATTTCATCCCATACCAAGCCCGATCCGGGCAGGCGCGCCGTCATCTCAGCGTCGCAGGTCACCATGCGCACAGCGTCCGGTGTTGCGAACAGTTCACGCAGCAACTGATTGGTCAGCGTATGGCCCGCACGCGTGCCCGTATAGTGTCCAATAATCGGCGCTCCGGCCAACGCCAGATCACCAAGTGCATCCAGCATCTTGTGACGTACGGGCTCGTCCGAATGGCGCAAGCCGCCCGGGCTCGATACCCGGTCCCCGTCAAAGACAACCGCATTGACACCGGGCGTACCGCCCAGGGCCAAGCCGTTGGCCTGCATCTGCTTTACGTCATCCTTGCGGCAGAAGGTGCGGCTGTCACTCAGTTCGCGCGCAAAACTGCCATTGGACATGTTCAGAGACTTCGACTGGCGCCCGATGGCTGCATCCGCGAAATCAATATGGAAGTCGATCCGCACAACATCCGAAGGCGCAATGGTAGCTGTCGCATCCCCTTGGGTGACAGTCACCGGCTTCAGCACTTCGAACGCGCGCACACGCGCAGGCAGACGACGCAGACCGCGCCGCATGATGCCACGTACAAACGGCAGAGCCGAGCCATCGACGATTGGCACTTCCGGGCCGTCAATTTCGATCAGGGCGTTGTGGACACCGCAGCCTGCAATGGCGGCCATGATATGTTCCACGGTCCCAACAGACACACCCGCCTCGTTCACGAGTGTCGTGCACAAGGGGGATTGGCGAACCACGTCGTAGCGCGCCGGGATCAGCGCATCGCGATCCGAGATGTCAGTACGTCGGAACCAGATGCCATGTTCCGCCATGGCCGGACGCACAGTCAAACGCGCAGGTTTCCCGGAATGCAATCCGCATCCGGTAAAAACAACTGGTCCTTTGACGGTCGTTTGCACGGGGCCCACCCATTACAGTTTCATGACATCGCCAGAGCTAAGGTGGCACGGGCAAACACTCAACTCACTCTTTGCAACGGTATGAAACATGGATGTAACGACTGCGCAGCAATGCGCGCATGCGTCAGTAAGTATTTGGAAAGTATAAATTAAAAGGGCTGCCTCAAGGCAGCCCTCATGTCGGTTTGTGACCGGTTTTTAGTTTGCTTGGCGCCGCAGGAAGGCCGGAATTTCAATCCGTTCCTGATCTGGGTCAACTGCTTCGGCGGGCCGTGGCGCCGGTGCGGGTGCCGGAGCTGCGCCATGTCCCTGAACCGGAGGCTGCTGACGCGCCGGGCGTTCAGGCGCTGTCGGCGCGCCTTCGGCGGTGCCGGTCATGCGATTGATCAACGAGTTGATACCAAAGCGCGGCTTCTCTGCGCCCGACGCGGCAGGTTGTGCAGGCTGCGGTGCAGGTGCCGCGGCAGGTGCTGCCTTTTGCGTGGCGGCGCGCAACCGAGCCAGTGCCTCGGGCGATGGGGTGCCGGGTGCCGGGGCGCGAGGCGCGACGAATTCTTCTGCAGGAGTGATTTCCGGATCCGGCTTCGGTTCGAACGCCGCCACCTGAGGCTGGTAGGCTGGCGGAGGCAGATCATCCCCTGCCGCGGCAGGCGTTTCATCCGCAAAGATGTCCTCGGCCATGTCCTGTGCCGCCACCTGTTGAACGTCCATCTCCTGGAACAGCGATGGCTCTTCTGCTGCTGCGGCAACCGGCGCTGGCGCGGGTTCTGGCATATGCTCTGCTGCCGGAGCAGGCGCAGGCTCTTCCGACATGACCGGTTGGCTGAGCGGTGCCGCCATCGAGCGGCGCGGCACAGGGATTTCGCTGTTTACGTCGGATGCGTCAATGCCTGTCGCAACCACGCTTACGCGCATGTTGCCTTCCATCGCAGTATCGAGGGTCGAACCCACGATGATGTTCGCATCTGGATCGACCTCTTCGCGGATGCGGTTGGCCGCTTCGTCCAGTTCGAACAGGGTCAGGTCGTGTGCGCCGGTGATGTTGATCAGAACACCCTTCGCGCCGCGGAGCGAGATTTCGTCCAGCAGCGGGTTCGCAATGGCCTTCTCGGCGGCCTGGATCGCGCGATCTTCTCCATCCGCTTCGCCTGTGCCCATCATGGCTTTGCCCATCTCGTCCATCACGGCGCGCACGTCGGCAAAGTCGAGGTTGATCAAGCCCGGACGCACCATCAGGTCAGTCACGCCCTTAACACCTTGATAAAGCACGTCATCAGCCATGCTGAACGCTTCGGTAAAGGTCGTTTTCTCGTTCGCCAGACGGAACAGGTTCTGGTTGGGGATGATGATCAGCGTGTCGACCATCTTTTGCAGCGATTCAACGCCGTCCTCGGCCTGACGCATCCGCTTGGCGCCCTCGAACTGGAAGGGCTTGGTCACAACACCGACGGTCAGAACACCCAGCTCGCGGGCCGCTTGCGCGATGATCGGCGCAGCACCGGTACCGGTGCCACCACCCATACCGGCGGTGATAAAGCACATGTGGGCACCCGCAAGGTGGTCCACGATCTGCTCAATCGATTCTTCGGCTGCTGCGGCCCCTACGGACGCGCGCGCCCCTGCGCCAAGGCCCTCAGTCACCTTGATACCCAACTGGACCCGGTTGGTCGCGGCGGACTGTTGCAGCGCCTGCGCATCGGTGTTGGCAACGACGAATTCGACGCCATCCAGTTGTTTTTCAATCATGTTATTGACGGCGTTGCCACCAGCACCGCCAACACCAAACACGGTGATGCGGGGTTTCAGCTCGTCATGTCCGGGCATGGAGAGGTTGAGGGTCATAGATCAGTTCCGCCTGTCTGGTTTGCCGCATTCGCGGGTGTTTTTGTGCCTAAATCCCCGCAATCTTAGCGATTCAACGCCCCAACGTCACCCACAAATCGCAGTTTCACCGCAAAATATGGCCATATTCGAATGATGATCCGCAAAATTTCGCCGAAACATGCACATCTTGGGTCTCAAAGCGGCAATGACACAAGCAACACAACGGTGCGCGCCGCGAGGGCGTGCAAAGAACGGGTTTGGGTGCAAACTGCTCGGTCTGCCATGTGTTGCGGCCTGCCATGTGCCGCGCGCCTCTTTCGGGCGTTGGACGCAGGGTGGTCCATAACGCCCTGACAATCAAGCGATTCCCTAGCTCAGCGGCACCTCCGGACACCCCAGATCCTGATCGTTGAGCCGCGCCAATTGGCTTTGCCCAAAGCCACGCCCCAGACCAAAGACCATAAGAGTCCCCTCCGTGTCGTAAGGCACCCAGCACACCGGCTCGGTCTGATCCAGATCACGGTAAAGGAAGCAGACCTGCCCGTCGGGCGTCGTGATTTCACCATATACGCATCTGTTTTCGCGACCGCGCCAAACGGAGAGCCTTGGGGATAGGAACTGCTCGATGCCAACCAGATTGCCTCGGCTGCGATCATAGAACGAAACTGTTTTACCCGTGACCCTTGCCAGAAACTCTTCGGGGGCGATCCGCTGTTGGGCCGTGCCCGGTTGCCCAAACAGCACCGCCAGCACAATCGCGAATAGGCGGTCGCCTACCAATTGTCGCGGAACCATTTGACCGCGCGCCGCAGACTGCGCGCAGGATAGCGATCCGCGGGGATATCGAAATCCCACCATTCGTCCTGCGGATGGGCCGCAAACAGGGCCAGACCGACAGCCGACGCAAAGCCGGGCCCGGTCGCCGCCTGCGGCAAACCGTGAACACGCAGAGGCCGGCCCAGACGCACCTGCTGGCCCAGGATTTTAGAGGCGAGACCGTCAAGGCCGGGGATCTGGCTACCGCCGCCGGTCAACACAATCTGTTGGCTGGGAAGGTGATCAAACCCGGCAGCGTCCAAACGGGCGCGTACCTCTTCCAGAATCTCTTCCACACGGGGGCGCATGATTCCAATCAGTTCAGCCCGAGACGCCGTGCGGCGGTCATGTTCGTAGTCGCCTGTATCACCACCGATTTCGATCATTTCGCGGTCATCCATACCGGTGGCATGCACGCCGCCATAGAACGTCTTGATCCGTTCGGCATTGGCCATAGGCACTTGCAAACCCATGGAAATGTCGCTGGTCACATGGTCCCCGCCCATGCGCACCGCATCGCCATAGATCATGTGTTTCTTGATAAAGATCGACACGCCCGTCGACCCACCACCCAGATCGATACACGCGGAGCCAAGTTCTTGCTCATCCTCCACGAGTGCGGCGATCCCGGACGCGTAGGACGATGAGGCAATACCCGCCAGTTCCAGATCACAGCGCTTGATGCAATGCGCCAAGTGCTGCACAGCAGAAGCATCGACAGTCAGCATGTGTAGATCGACCGCCAATTCATTGCCCAACTGACCGCGCGGATCAGACAGGCCCGAGCGGTGATCAAGCGCGAAGTTCACAGGCTGCGCATGCAGCACCTCGCGTCCTTCCCCGTAGTCCGGCACATCGCAGCGCGACAGCACCCGCGCCACATCCTGTTCAGAGACGACACCGCCCTCAAGGTCCAGCCGCGCGTCAAGGCCGTAGCTGCGTGGTTCAGCCCCCGCAAAACATGCGATCACGTGATCCACGCGGATACCGGCCATCTTCTGTGCAGCCTGCAACGCAGTGCGAATGGCACGCTCGGTTTCCTGCATGGCGCAGATCTCGCCAAAGCGCACCCCACGCGACCGGGTTGTCGCGGCCCCGATGACCCGAAAGCCGGATTGCCCGGCAAGCGAGCCGATCTCACCCTCTTCGCCCAGTTGGTTCGTGCCGTCAAAGCGCAGAACCAGGCACGCAATTTTCGAACTGCCGACATCAAGGATCGCCACGACACCCCGCTGCATCGCGATCTTGCGCATGTTCCGCATGCTGCGCTGGCTGGCATAAAGGTCGGTCATCACTACTACTCGGTCCCCGGGGTCAACTGTCTGATACGCCGCCATTCGGCGGTGGAATTGTCTGTCATGCGCACGGTCGGGCGATCCGCCAAACGCAGGTCGATGCGGGCGATGTCGCGCTTCAACACCTCGTCCACACCATCAAGGGCAATCACCCGCTCCAGCGCCTGCACCGCACCGTCTGCGGGCAGCATGATGCGTTGATTGCGGTCCAACACGACGTCCCAACGCCGGTCACCCAGGCGGACTAGCCCGCGCATCCGATCACCAAGCGGTGCGCCCGCTGCGATCAGCTTCATGGCCTCATCCACGTGGCTCGCGGCCCCCTCCCCCGCGATCACGGGCAGATCGGGACGCAACCCGCGCCGTGCAATCGGTCGAACCAGTGCTCCGACTTCATCGATCAGGGTCAAACCCTCGGGCTTGCGCCAGATGGCAATGGGAACCCGGGGCGTGATGTCCACCTGCAAGACGCCGCCCGGGCGGATCCGCACAGAGGCTTCCTTGACCGGGGGCATCTCGCGCACCGTCGCGCGGATGGTTGCCGGATCAAGGTCAAAGGAGGAAATCGGGAAATCGAGCGGAACAGCCGTGCGGATGGCTTCGGACAATTCAGTGTCCGCGCCATCAATGGCCATGAGGTTCACCATGAATTCCGGGCGTTGTTCGATGCTCGCACGGGCCTCGGCAACCGTGGCATGAATGGCGGCCTGGGTGTCAGGATTTGACAGCCACCATGTCGCGGCACCAAATGACAGGACAAACGGCACGCCCGCGCGCAGCATCAGCCGGATACCGGGCGTCAGCATCAACCGCTGCATCCGCCATGACCAGCGCGAAGGTGCAGGATCGGCACGCTTTACCTGTTGCATGACGCATCCTCCACCATCCAGGCGCAGAACTCGCCAAAGGACATGCCCGCCGCCTGCGCCTGCTCGGGCGTCAGAGATGTTGGGGTCATGCCGGGCTGCGTGTTGATTTCAAGC
Organism: Tateyamaria sp. LSS28; assembly: GCF_059611725.1. Classification (NCBI taxonomy): domain Bacteria; kingdom Pseudomonadati; phylum Pseudomonadota; class Alphaproteobacteria; order Rhodobacterales; family Roseobacteraceae; genus Tateyamaria; species Tateyamaria sp. LSS28. The sequence continues at coordinate 578,454 of NZ_JCAPFI010000003.1, forward strand.
AGGATCAAACCCGCGGCGCCCTTGCTTTCATCCCAACGGAAATCGGTGCGCGTGACACCTCGGCACCCAAGCGCCTGGTGCGCCCGCAACGCATAATCCTGACACATGTCGGCAATTTCAGAAGGCACATCCGCCGGGATCACATGGCGCGATCCACCGGGTTTGTACTTGGCGTCGTAGTCATACCAACCGTCAGTGATGATGTCGGTCACACCCAACGCGCGATCCCCCATCACGGTGGTGGTCAGCTCACGCCCATGCGCGAAGGCTTCAACCATGACCTCTTCGGGCATGTCGTCACTCAGGCGCGGCGGGCTGTTGGCCCCCTCGTTGACGAGGTAAACACCAACGCTCGACCCTTCATTGTTGGGCTTCACGACATAGGGCACCGGCAGAACGTGATCGGCCATCACGTCCTCTTTCGATCGGATGACACTGTCGACAACCGGCAAGCCAACTGTACGAAAGACTTCCTTGGTGCGCTGTTTGTCCATGGCAAGCGCCGAGGCCAGCACCCCGGAGTGCGAATACGGGATACCCAACCATTCAAGAATACCTTGGACACAGCCATCTTCGCCCCAACGGCCATGCAGGCAGTTCAGGACCGCATCAGGCGATATTGATTGCAAAACGGAAACAAGGTCGGGGCCAGCATCGACCTCAACCACATCATATCCCATGTCCCTCAGCGCGGCTGCGCAGGCCTGTCCCGTTGACAACGACACCTCGCGCTCAGCCGAGGGGCCACCCTTTAACACCGCCACTTTGGAACGTCTGCTCGACTGCCCCAACATGTGCCTCTAAGTCCCGGGGTCCTTTTGCGAACCCTCGATTTATACGCCGATTTTCGGCCTGCCTTGCGCGTGGAACCCTATGCCGGATCGCCAATACGCATGATTTCCCATTCTAGCGTGATGCCACTGGAATCGTAAACCTTTTTTCGCACTTCTTCGCCCAATCCTTCGAGATCAGCGGCGGTCGCCTGCCCAGTGTTGATCATGAAGTTGGAATGCTTCTCGCTCATCTGCGCCCCACCGCGCCGCGCGCCACGCAGGCCCGCGTCATCAATGACCTTCCAAGCCTTCAGATCGTGCACATCGTCGTCCTTCCCGGTGGACGAGAACCCTGCCGGGTTACGGAACGTGGACCCTGCGCTACGGTCCTTGGTGGGTTGGGTCGCATCGCGTTTGGCCAATTGGTCCGTCATGCGCGCATGCAACTCTTGCGGGTCGCCCTTGGGCCCGCGCAGCGTCACATGGGTCAGGACCGCGCCCTCGGGCAGGTCGGTTTGGCGGTATTGGAAGTTCAGGTCGCTGGCGTCCAAGGTGGTGATCGTGCCATCCCTCAGCACGATGTGCGCCTTCACAAAAACATCTGCCGTGTAGCTGCCATAGCAGCCCGCATTCATGCGCACGGCACCACCGATGGCACCCGGAATGGTGCGCAAAAACGTCAGATCAATGCCTGCATCCGCTGCTTTGCGGGCGACATGTGCATCAAGTGCCGCCGCCCCTGCCTTGACCGTATCACCCTCCACTTCGATGCCGTTAAAGCCGCGTCCCAGACGGATCACCACGGCCCGCAGGCCGCCATCGCGCACGATCAGGTTGCTGCCAACCCCCATGGGAAAGACCGGGGCAGAGGGATCAAGGGCAGAGAGAAACGCGCTCAGATCCTCGATGTCAGCAGGTTGGAAAAACCAATCCGCCGGGCCGCCAACACGCAACCAGGTCAGGCCGGACAAGTCCTTGTTCGGGGTCAGTGTGCCGCGTACGGCTGGCAGGTCATAACTCATGCCGCTGCAATGCCGCCATGGGTGGAAGAGGTCAAGTCGCCTTGGCGTGACGGCGGATCAAGCCGCAAAACACAGCGCCGCCCAGCAACCCGGAGGCCATGGGCAATGCCACCAAAAAGGTAGCAACCACGACAGCAAAACCATCACCCGGAAGCGTGGTGGGCGCCAGACTGACCCACAAGACCGCCGAGGCCAGCAGAATGAATACGGCTGCCAAACTGCGCAACATGAAACGCGAGGCCATCGACCATCCAGCTACAATACCCAAACCAAGCGCCGTAAGCGCAATTGCATACATCATCGGATCACCCTCCCTTTGATCCAGCGGCTCAGGTAGATGACCGGCCACCGCAGAATGCTCATCCCCGCGACCATGACGACAAGACCCAGCCAGGGACCATGCTGCCACGTGACGTAACCGATAATCGGAATACCAATGGCAATCAGCGCATACGCATTGGTCCAATGGTTGTCCCTGCTTGGCATCATGGCAAGCACGTTTGCCGCGACGCCCCAAAGGCACGCAAGGATCAGAGAAAGGCTCATGAACGGAGCTCCGGCGGAAGTTGAGGATTTTGGCCACGGGCCTTGGCCAGGAAATAGCGCAGCGGGTTGCGAAACATCGACACAAACGCGGCAAGAGCGAGGGCACCCGCCCACCAGGCAACGCTGATGCCAACCCACAGGATCAACGCAGGCGCTACGATCAAGAGAGTGACACCAGGAATGTATTGATGGCGCATGGGCAGCATCGCGACAACCGTCGCGGCAAAGACCCACCCGATGCACGCCCAGATCAACATCAGCCGTGCCCTCCGAACCGTTTGCCCAAGGTCCAGCCCAACATCAGCGCGAGCGCTGCCGGACCGGCAAAGAACAACGGTGACCCCGGCGTACCTGCAAACAGATTGTACAAGCTGAGAATCACACAGAGCACAATCAGCGCACCCAATACCATGGGAAGGTTGCGCATGCGCAGCAGGATACCGACGGGCATCATCAACAAGGCAAAGATGATCGCGAGAATACTCACGCAGCCCCCTTGTGCAGCCTTGCTGGCAAGCCATTGGCCCACGCGCTGATCGACCCGGCCCCAAGGCACACGACCATATCACCGGGACGCGCCTGTTCGCGCACCAACCGTTCCAGATCATTCTCGTCCACGACGGCGCGGGCGTGGCGGTGGCCATGACGGATCAGGCCCGCAACCAGATCATCGCGGCTGGCCCCCTCGATCGGGTCTTCACCCGCGGCAAAGATGTCCGCGATGCCCACAACATCGGCATCATTGAAACAGGAACAGAAATCATCGAAATGATGATGCAGCCGCGTATAGCGGTGCGGCTGGTGAACCGCGATCACGCGGCCCGTTGTCGCTTGGCGCGCAGCTTTCAACACGGCAGCAATCTCCGTTGGATGATGGCCGTAGTCGTCGATGATCGTAATGCCTTCAACCTCGCCCACGCGGGTAAACCGACGGTTAACGCCGCCGAAATTGGCAAGAGCCGTGCGGATCTCATTCGCCTTCATGCCCAGATGGCGGGCCACGGCGACGGCACTCAGCGCGTTCGACACGTTGTGATCACCCGGCATCGGCAGGCTGCAGCCCTCGATCACCTGATCCTCGGCCTGCAAGGCAATGTCGAAATGCGCCACACCATTCTCATAGGTCAGGTTCATGGCCCGCACATCGGCTTGCGCGTTGAAGCCATAGGTCGTCACGCGGCGGTCAGTAATCTTGCCAACAAGGGCCTGCACATCCGGATCATCGGTGCAGCACACCGCCAGACCGTAGAACGGGATGTTCGACACGAAGTCATAGAAACCCTTGTGCAGCGCCTCTTCGGTACCCCAATGCTCCATATGCTCAGGATCGATATTGGTCACGATGGCAATGGTCGCGGGAAGCCGGTTGAAGGTGCCGTCGCTCTCATCCGCTTCAACCACCATCCACTCGCCATCACCCTTCCGGGCGTTCGAGCCATAGGCGTGGATGATGCCGCCATTCACAACGGTCGGGTCAAACTTGCCCTCATCCAGCAGCGCCGCAACCATGGTTGTGGTTGTCGTCTTACCGTGGGTTCCGGCCACGGCAATATTCGAGCGCAAGCGCATCAGCTCGGCCAGCATCTCGGCCCGCCGCACAATGGGCAATCCGCGTGCGCGGGCGGCATCAAGTTCCGCGTTTCCCGGCTTGATGGCGGACGAAATCACAACCACCTCGGCCTGTTCGACATTCTTGGCATTCTGCCCGACAAAGATATGCGCGCCCAATTCCTGCAACCGATCCGTGATCGGCGTGCGTTTAAGATCCGACCCCTGCACGACATATCCATGGTTCAACAGCACCTCGGCGATGCCTGACATCCCAATCCCGCCGATACCGACGAAGTGAATTGGTCCCACATCTCCGGGCAGTTTGGTTGCGGCATTCATTGTCAGGTCCCTTTCTGGGCGAGGGTTTCGACCATGTAGACAAGCTGTTCGGTGGCATCCGGTTTGCCCACGGTCAGCGCGGCGTTGGCCATCTGCAACGCGCCGTGGGGATTGTCCAGTACGGCGTTGATCTGTTCCGCCACGTTTTCGACGCTCAACTGGCTTTCCGGGATTAGAATTGCAGCACCTGCATCCACCAGACCACGCGCATTTGCGGTTTGATGATCCGCTGTGGCGGCCGCATACGGAACCAGGATCGACGGACGACCGATAATCGCAATATCTGCCACCGATGATGCGCCCGAGCGCGAGATTAAGAGCTGCGCCTCGGACATCCGGCGCGGTACATCGTGAAAGAAAGGCTGCACATCGGCATCGATGCCGTTTTCCGCATAGAAGGTGCGCACGCGGTCTTCATCTTCGCCGCGCGCCTGATGGCTGACACGGATGTTGCGCAAACGATCCATGGACAGGCTTGCAATGGCAGGTGGGATGACATCCGACAGGATGCGCGCACCCTGACTGCCGCCGATCACTAAAATCTCCATAGGGTAGTCACCCGGGGCGATGTATCCGGCGCCTGCCCGCTCCAGCACCGCGTTGCGCACGGGGTTGCCCACATAGGTGCCTTCGACACCTTCGGGCAATTCCGTTGGCCAGGTTCCACACGCAACGGCATCCATGCGCTTTGCAAACAATTGGTTCACACGGCCCAGCACACCGTTCTGCTCATGTATCATACGTGGAACACGCAGGATCGCGGCGGCGGCAAGCGCCGGAATGGTCGGATACCCACCAAACCCCACGACAACAGCCGGCCTGTCCCGCAGCATCTTGATCTTGGCCGCCGCTATGCCCGCAGCAATACGAAACGGAACCGCAATCTTGGCCAGCACCCCGCCACGCGCAAAGGTGGCCGAGGACACCTGTTCAATCTCGGTCGTGTGCGGGAACCCGCCCGTATAGCGCGCGCCGCGCGCATCCGTACTCAGCTTCACCCGCCAACCGCGCGCCAGCATCGCCTCGGCCAAAGCCTGAGCCGGGAACATGTGACCACCGGTGCCACCGGCTGCGATCAGAAGAAGCGGCTGTTTCGTCATCGACGGCGCCCCAAAATATCCGAAATCTCACCTTGCGGGCGGCTTCGGGTAAAGGCCAGCAGCATGCCGACGGCAATGCCCGATGCGATCACGGACGAACCACCATAGCTGACAAAGGGCAGTGTCATGCCTTTGGCGGGCAACAGACGCACGGCAACACCCATGTTGATCATCGCCTGAACACCAAACATGCAAGCCAGCCCCGTGCCCGCAAGGCGGATAAACGGATCGCGTTCGCGCACCAACCGCATCAGCGACCGCACGACAATACCGGTGTAAAGCGCGATGATGCACAACACGAGGATCAGACCGTATTCCTCGGCCGCCACGGCAATGATGAAATCTGTATGTGCGTCAGGAAGTGACCATTTCACCTGCCCCTCACCAACACCAACACCAAAAAGCCCGCCCTCCTGGATCGCATTTGTTGCATATCCAAGCTGAGTCCGCGGATCGACATCAGGGCTTAGAAAGCCATCAATACGACGGGCAAAGTGCTCCGAATTGGAATAGGCAATGGTGCCACCAAAAACGACCAGCCCGGCCATGCCGACCAGCAGGATCATGGGCGCACCGGCCACGAAATACATGACGCCCCAGCCAAACAGGACAAGGCATGCCTGCCCAAAGTCAGGTTGCAAGGCCAGCATCAAAACGATCGAGACACACAGTGCAAAGGACCACGTGCGCCCCGGCGGGCCGTTCAGCTCTTGGCTGGCGGCTAGCATCCACGCAGCGGCCACGACAAAGCCCGGCTTCAGAAACTCGGACGGCTGAATACTGGCAAAGCCCATCGAATACCAACGGACCGCCCCTTTTCCAAAATCCGTCCCAAAAAACGGCAACAGGGCGAGCGCCACAAAGGACACCAAGAAACCCAACACCGCCAAACGGCGCACCACGACCGGTGACATCATCGACGTGATGATCATCAGGATCAGCGCAACCGATCCAAAAAACGCTTGCCGCGCCACATAGTGAAAAGGAGGAAAGCCGTTTTTCTCGGCCAATGGAACCGACGCCGCCAGCGCCAAAAGCAGGCCAATAGCGAACAGAAAAAGGACACAACTCAGTGACCACTTGTCAACGGTGCGCCACCATTTTGGAAGAATCGGTTCGCCGTCCCGCACCGGGACCGCGCCATAGACCATTTCAGTCATGATCTGCCGCCTTGCTGCCTGTACTGCCTCACGCCCTTGGTTGATCCAAGATGCTGCGCGATACCATAGCGGCAAATGATCACGCGGGCCAGCCTTTGTTTACTGGCCCGCCAGCGGGGTTATGCCGCCTTGTGTGTCCCGCGGATCGGGTAGTCATTCGAACGCACGAATTTGACACCGTTCAGCACGCTTTGCAGATCGGGGCGCAAGAACGGGGCGTTCGAAACATCGACCATCTGGATGGCGCCATCACCGTTCACAACAAACAGGCCCGGCTCGGGAAACGGCTGATCGGTTTCCTGCGGGCTGCGCGGATCAGATATGTAGACGCCCAGCGTGTCCATCTGCGTCACGCTCAGCCCATAGCCCATGGCCAGGCTCAATTCCTTCTCATCGACCATCGCTTGTGCTTTGTTCTCCGGATCACCGGATACAGTCACGACATCCACACCCAAGGCGTTGAAATCACTCTCAAGCTCTTGCAATTGGGCGAGGTATTTCTTGCAAAGCGGACAATGCAAACCGCGATAAACAACAACCAACTGCCAGTCGTGCCCGTCCCTCGGCGTTCCAAGGGACAACGTACTGCCACCCAATCTGGCGACATCAAGTTTGGGGAAAGCACTCCCTGCGGCCAAAGCTGTCATTCTGCATATCCTTTTCTTTTTGCAACATTCTTCTCGACCTAGGAAATGCAAAGGCCCACACAACCCCAAGAGCTTGACCCTTTATGTGCGATGCTGCACGGGGACGTCATGGAATACGACACGCTTGTCATAGGGGCCGGAGCTGCGGGCATGATGTGCGCAGCACATGCAGGGGGGCGTGTGCTGTTGATCGATCACGCCAAGGCCCCCGGCGAAAAGATCCGCATCTCGGGCGGCGGACGCTGCAACTTCACAAACCTCTATTGCGACGCACATGCGTTCATCGGCCAGAACCCGCATTTCGCCAAGTCCGCGCTGGCCCGCTACACGCAATGGGACTTTATCGACCTGATCGACCGGCACGGCATCTCGTGGCACGAAAAGACACTGGGCCAGCTGTTCTGCGACACCTCGGCCAAGGACATCATCGCCATGCTGCGCGGTCTGCTGCAGCAGGCCGGTGCTGAACTGCACCTGCAAACGTCGGTCACCAGACTGGCCAAGGACGACGACGGCTTTGTCGCAACCTTGCATGACGGGCAAAACATCAAGGCCCGGCACATCGTGATGGCGACGGGCGGCAAATCCATCCCCAAGATGGGGGCCACCGGCTTTGCCTATGATATCGCACGCCAGTTCGGACACCGGGTGACCGAAACCGAACCTGCCCTTGTCCCCTTCACCTTCCCCGACCGCCGCTTTGCCGACATTTCCGGCGTCGCATGCCCCGCGCGGGTCACGGCAAATGGCACCAGCTTTGAAGAAGCCATGCTGTTCACCCATCGCGGTCTGTCCGGTCCGGCCATTCTGCAAGCGTCCAGCTACTGGCATTCGGGTCAGGACATCACCGTGCATCTGGCACCCGACACGGACCTGACCACAATTCTCCGCGACAAACGGCAAACAGACGGAAAAAAAGCACTCACAACCGAACTGGCACGCCACCTGCCCGCACGGCTTGTCGACCATCTCAGCACTCAAATGGATATGTCGGGGCGTCTGGGTGACATGTCGGACGCGCGGATCAAGGCACTGACCCACGACCTGCAAAACTGGCTTTTGACGCCGGGCGGCACAGAGGGCTACCGCACAGCGGAAGTGACGCGGGGTGGGATCGACACCGACCAGATCAGCTCCAAGACCATGGAGTCACAAACCACCCCCGGTCTGTTCTTCATCGGTGAAGCATTGGATGTCACCGGCTGGTTGGGCGGGTACAATTTCCAATGGGCCTGGTCATCGGCCATGGCAGCCGCACGCGCCATCGAGAATTAATCCAAGCCCGAAAGAAGCCGCAAGGCGCACCCAAAATCAAAATGGAATGCGCCGCAGGCGCGCCTTTGGATTACAGTCGTTTCGTGACTTCGGCGACGAAGTCCTCGCCGCGGCGTTCAAAGCTGTCGTACTGATCGAAACTGGCCGCCGCCGGGGCCAGCAAGACCACGTCCCCGGCCTCTGCATCCTCCATGGCAGCCGCAACAGCAGCCGACATGCTGCCGCACACTTGCGCCTCGACATTCAGTTGCATTGCGAACTGTGCCGCTTCGCGTCCGATAACATAGGCTTTGCGCACACCGGATGCCGCATCATTGAGCGGGTCAAGCCCGCCCTTCTTCTGCAACCCACCGCAAATCCAACGGATGTTCTTGAACGCCGCAAGCGCCTTGGCTGCGCTGTCCACATTTGTGGCCTTGCTGTCGTTCACATACCTGACACCGTCGGCTTCGGCGATGGTCTGGCTGCGATGCGGCAAGCCTGCAAAACTGTGGAACGCCTGCTCGATCACCTTAGGGGCCACACCAACGGCGCGCGCGGCGGCATAGGCCGCACAGGCGTTCTGATGATTATGTGCACCGGGCAAGCCTGCAACGTCGCGCAAATCAATCGACGCCACCTGCCGTCCTTTGCGATACTCGGCCAGAAACCCCTTCTTGGCAAAGACCTGCCATCCGGGTCCGGTCAGCTTTTCGGCAGCAGACACGCGGATCACGCGATCATCGCTTGGCCCCTCGCTGAGCTGCCCTGCAAGGGATCGCCCTTCGTGCTCGTCAACGCCAATGACGGCCCTGTCCGGGCCACCTTCGGCAAAGAGCCGGCGCTTGGCGGCAAAATATCCACCCATACCCGCATGCCGGTCCAGATGATCGGGCGACAGGTTGGTGAACACGGCCACGTCCGGTGTCAGGCTGCGCGCCAGATCGGTTTGGTAGCTCGACAGCTCCAGCACCACGATCTCTCCGTCATGGGGCGGGTCGATGTCCAACACACCACGACCGATATTGCCCGCAAGCTGGCTGGGACGGCCCGCGACTTCCATGACATGATGGATCAGGGCACAGGTCGTCGATTTGCCGTTGGATCCGGTTACCGCAATCACACGCGGCACGGTGTCAAAGCGGTTCCACTCGTATGTGGCAAAGGATTGGAAGAACAGACCAATGTCATTGTCGACCGGCACACCGGCCGCCCAAGCCGCCGCAATCACCGGGTTTGGCGACGGATAAAGATGCGGAATGCCGGGGCTTACGATCAGGCGCGCAACATTGTCAAAAGCACCGCCTTTCTTGAGGTCGAGGCACGCAAACCCTTCGGTTTCAGCCTTGGCGCGGGCGTCCGGATTGTCGTCCCAGCAGATCGGTGTCGCCCCACCCGCCTTCAGCGCGCGCGCCGCAACAAGGCCGGAGCGTCCAAGCCCAAGAACCGCCACACGCGCACCGTTCAGACCCTGCACCGGGATCATTGCGGTGCTCCTTGGGGGCTCTGCCCCCGGCCTGCGGCCTCCCCCGAGGTATTTTCAGCCAGAAGAAGGATCATCACCACGCCTTTTCCTGACGGTTGCGAAAGAACTTCCCGGTAACATCAGCAGGCGCGTCCAAGGCAAGCCAGATGCCTGTATCGGCGCCCTGCTCAGGCGTCCCCGGTGCAGCAGCCCCTCCCATGCGCGTATGCACCCAACCGGGGCACATCGCGTTGACGGTCACTCCCGGCGGCAGATCGCGCGGCAGTGCAAAACTCAGTGCATTCAGCGCGGCTTTGGCCACACCGTATCCGCCGGGGCCTTCCATGCCTTCGTCATAAGCACCCCAGCCCGAGCTCACATTGATGATCCGCCCCTGCCCAGCCTGCTCCATATGCGGCAGGCATAGCAGGATCAGCTCGAACGGTGCATGGAACATCACCTGCATAGACCGCCGCAGACCTTCGGGATGGCGCACCATGCTGTCCTCGATCAGAATACCTGCATTGTTGATCAGGATGTCTACACCACCAGCAGCCTCAATGGCCGGCGCAAAACTGGCGGTGTCTTCAAGATCAAGATGCACCCAATCGCAGCCCAATTCGGTCGCGGCCTTTGCCCCGGCCTGCGCATCTCTTGCCCCGATCACAACGTCGCATCCCCGCGCCAGCAGGCCCTGCGCCATGGCATATCCGATCCCTCGGTTGCCGCCGGTGATCAGCGCACGCGGCACTACCGCACCTTCAACGTGGCAAGACCGATCATCGCAAGGATCAGGGAGATGATCCAGAACCGGATCACGATCTGCGGCTCGGCCCATCCCTTTTTCTCATAATGGTGATGGATCGGGGCCATAAGGAACACCCGCTTGCCGGTCCGTTTGAAGTAGAGGACCTGGATGATGACACTCAGCGCTTCGACGACGAACAGGCCACCTACGATGGCCAGAACCAATTCGTGTTTCGTTGCCACGGCGATCGCGCCCAAAGCACCACCCAGTGCCAAAGACCCGGTGTCGCCCATGAAAACGGCCGCAGGCGGCGCATTGTACCACAAGAACCCAAGCCCCCCGCCAAAAAGAGCGGAGGTAAAGATCAAAAGCTCGCCCGTGCCGGGCACATAGTGCACATCCAGATACTCGGTGAAATCAACCCGCCCAACGGCGTACGCAATGATACCCAGCGTCCCACCCGCGATCATCACCGGCATGATGGCCAGCCCATCCAGCCCGTCCGTCAGGTTCACGGCATTGGCAGCACCGACGATGACGATGATGGCAAACGGAATGAACAGTATGCCCAGATTGATCAGCGCATCCTTGAGCACAGGCACAGCCAATTGGTTCTGTAGATCGTCCGGATGACTGATCGTGGCAAAATAGGCAGCAATGCCAGCAATCAGAAACCCAAGCAAAAGCCGTATCTTACCGGGCACACCTGCCGTGGTTTGCTTGGACACCTTGGCATAATCATCGGCAAAACCGATCAGGGCGAAGGCAAGCGTAACCCCCAGCACGATCCACATGAACGGGTTGTCCCAGCGCGCCCATAACAGCGTTGAGGTCGCCAGCGCGCCAACAATCAACAGCCCGCCCATCGTTGGCGTCCCGGCCTTCGAAAAGTGCCCCTCGGGACCGTCATCGCGGATCGGCTGGCCCTTGCCCTGCTTGCGCCGCAACACCGCAATCAGCGGACGGCCAAACAGAAATCCAAAGACCAGAGCCGTCAGAAACGCGCCCCCGGCCCGAAAAGTGATATAGCGGAACAGGTTGAAAAAGTCCCCGCCATCCGAAAGTGCCGTCAACCAATAGAGCATGCCTGCCTGTCCCTACGCATTATTTTGTGGGTCTTCGCCCTTAACCATCGGATGGCCCATTTTGCGGATCGCGTCAACGACCAGCGCCAGTTTCATGCTGAGCGAGCCCTTGACCAGCACCACGTCCCCGCTGTCCAGCCGACGCCGCACCTGTCCTGCCATCTCATCTGACGTTTCGGTCCACTGCCCCTGTTTGTCCGCAGGCAACGCCTGGTGCAGGTGCTTCATCAACGGGCCAACGCAATGGATTACGTCAATGGCTGACAGCGACTGCAATTCGGCAATCTCGGCATGCATCGCGGGGCCTTCATCGCCCAGTTCCTTCATGTCACCGACAAAGGCGATCCGCCGCCCCTTGCTGACGCGCCCGATGTCATGGGTCACTTCAGCTGCCGCCAATACCTCAAGTGCCGCGCCCATCGACGTCGGATTGGCGTTGTAGCTGTCATCGATCAGTTCAAGCGTCATATGCGTTTCAACCGGATCCAGCACGACAACCTCTCTCGCACCACGCCCTTGGTACGGCGACCACCGGCCCAGCGACTGCGCGGCAAGCGCCAGATCCGCACCCAACGCCTCGGCTGCGGCCAACGCACCCAAACCGTTCATGGCATAGTGTCTGCCCACCGCGCCGATCTTGAACAGCAGCGGGACATCATGTGCCTCGGCCTGCACCACGGTTGTATCGCGTTGCAAATCCACAGATTTCAATTTGAAATCAAAGCCGTGTCCGCCAAAGCCAATGTCACGACGCTTGGCATCATGCGCCTTGGCCTGCAGGATGGCCGCTGTTGAACAATCGTTGTTCAGAACCGCTGCGCCACCATATTCCAACCCGTCGATGATTGATGCCTTTTCAACCGCGATGCCTTCGATATTCTCAAAGGCTTCCAGATGCGCCGCCGCCACGGTGGTGATCATCGCGACATGCGGGCGAGCCATCTTGGCCAAGGGCGCGATCTCTCCGGGGTGGTTCATCCCGATCTCGATCACGGCATATTCCGTGTCCTTGGGCATCCGCGCCAAGGTCAGCGGCACCCCCCAGTGATTGTTGTAACTGGCGACAGAGGCATGCGTGCGCCCCTGATCGGACAGGATCGCGCGCAGCATTTCCTTGGTCGAGGTTTTGCCAACCGATCCGGTAATAGCGACCACACGGGCCTCCGTGCGTGCACGCGCCGCAACACCCAGCGCCTCCAACCCCTGCAGAACATCCTCGACGATCAGCAAGGGTGCATCATCGGCCACACCGTCCGGAACATGGGTCACAAGGGCCGCCGCGGCCCCTTTCTCAAGCGCCTGAGCGACAAAATCATGCCCGTCCCGCGCTGCCTTGAGCGCCACAAACATATCACCGGGCTGCAAGGTCCGCGTATCGATCGAGACACCCGTGGCCGTCCAATCCGTCGTGGCCCGACCGCCCGTTGCGGCAACAGCCTCGGCTGAGGTCCAAAGCGTCATGTCAATCGTCCTTCCAAGGCAGCCACTGCCACGCTGGCCTGTTCCACATCGTCAAAGGGCAACACATCATCGCCAACCACCTGGCCCGTCTCGTGCCCCTTGCCCGCAATCAAAAGCGCGTCACCGGGGCCAAGCGCGTCAACCGCGCGCAAGATCGCCTCGGCCCGGTCGCCAACTTCAGTCGCGTCCGGACACCCTTCCATAACGGCGGTACGGATCAACGCGGGATCCTCGCTGCGCGGGTTGTCGTCAGTGACAAAAACGATATCCGCATTCTCGGCCGCGGCCTGCCCCATCAATGGGCGCTTGCCTGCATCCCGATCACCGCCCGCGCCAACAACGGCGATCAGGCGGCCCATGACATGGGGGCGCATCGCCTTGAGCGCCGTCTCAACCGCATCGGGCGTGTGAGAGTAGTCCACGAAAACGGCAGCACCATTCTCGCGTGTTGCGGCCAGCTGCATACGCCCCCGGACAGTTCCCAAATGCGGCAATGTCTCAAAGACCTTGGCAGGTTCGGCGCCACAGGCAATCACCAACCCGCAGGCCAGCATCACATTGTCAGCTTGAAAGCCCCCTATCAGGGGCAAGCGCGCGGTATAGGCCCTGCCCCCGTATTCAAATCGCACATCCTGCCCCGTGGCGTCGAAACGCTGTGCTGTCAGGCAAAGGTCACCGCCGTCGCGGCCAACGGCCAACACCTTTTGACCGCGTGCGCGTGCAATGGCGGCCATGTCCACGCCACGCGCATCATCCATGTTGATCGCAGCCACGCCATCCTCAGGCAGCACGCGCGCAAACAGGCCGGCCTTGGCATCAAAATACGCTTCGAACGTGTGATGGTAGTCCAGGTGATCCTGGGTAAAGTTCGTGAACCCAGCTGCTTTCAGCGTCACGCCATCCAGCCTGCGCTGATCAAGGCCGTGAGATGAGGCTTCCATCGCCGCATGGGTGATCCCATTGGCCTTCGCTTCTGCCAAGGTGCGGTGCAGCGTGATCGGCTCTGGCGTGGTGTGAGCAAGCGGAGCGGTCCACGCCCCCTCAACACCCGTTGTGCCAAGGTTCACGGCGGCCAACCCCATCTCGATCCAGATCTGGCGCACAAAGGTCGATACGGATGTCTTGCCGTTGGTCCCGGTGACGGCGACCATCACATCGGGCTGACCACCAAACCACAGGGCGGCGGTTCGGCTCAGCACCTCGCGCGGGGCATCGGTGACGACAACCGCGACACCCTCCAGCCAGTCAGCGGCCAGCGCGGCCCCTTCGGCATCGGTCAGAACCGCCGCCGCGCCCATGCGCACCGCGTATTGAATGAACTCCGCCCCATGCACGCGACTGCCCGGCATGGCAGCGAACAGGAACCCGTCCTTCACCTCGCGGCTGTCCACGGCAATGCCGGTGATATCGGGATTGGCCCCACCCCGGGCGGTCAGGCCCAGCGATGAAAGTGATCGTGCCTGCGCGCCCATATTGCTGGCCCTATGGTTCGGATGCGAAATGCACCTCAGTTGCTGCTGGTCAGCGTTATATCAGCGAGAGTGACAGGTTCAACGCTTGGGCGCAGGCCCAGAAGCGGCGCGATCCGGCCAATCATCTCGGCGGCGACAGGCACCGCCGTCCACCCGGCGCTGCGGCGCGGTTTGTCTCCGCTCGTCTCCACCGGCTCATCCAACGTCACGACCAGCACGTATTTGGGATCATGCGCAGGGAACATCGTGGCAAAGGTCGCGATCACCTTGTCGTCGTAGTACCCACCGCGCGGCTTGGGCTTGTCGGCGGTGCCCGTCTTGCCACCCACGGCATATCCCGGCACTTCGGCCATGCTGGCCGTACCATCTGTTACCACCTTACGCAGCATTGCACGCGCAGCGCGGGCGGTGCCCTCGCTCATCACTCGTTCGCCGAAACGGGGGCCATCCTGCTTGAGGATCGTGGGCTTGACCATGCGGCCACCATTGGCAATGGCCGCATAGCCTGCCGCAAGGTGCATGGGCGAAGACGACAGACCATGACCATAGCTCACCGTCACAGCGCTCAGGTCGGTCCAGCGTTTCGGCAGCAGCGGCTTGCCGGTGCGCGCCTCCACGATCTCGAAATCCGTGGGCTCGAAAAAGCCCATCTTCTTCAGGAACTCCTGTTGCCGCTCCTTGCCGATCTGCAACACCAGGCGGCCCGTGCCGCGGTTCGACGACTTCACGACGATGTCGGCGACGCTCAGCTTGCCGTAATTCTTGTTGCGGAACTCCCCGATGCGGAAGCCACCCACTCGCATGGGACCCGCAGTGTTGATAATAGTCGATGGTGATACAATACCCAGATCCACGGCTTGTGCGGCCGTAAAAATCTTGAACGCCGACCCCAGCTCATACACCCCCTGCACCGACCGGTTAAAAAGCGGGCTGTCGCTCTGATCACCTGTCGTGGCCGGTCGCGGGCGATTGTTGGGGTCGAAATGCGGCAACGACACGACCGAGATGACCTCACCGGTGTGCACATCCATCAGAACCGATGACGCGCCCTTGGCATTCATCAGCCTCATGCCGCCATAAAGCACACGTTCCGCCGCCGCCTGCACCGTCAGGTCCAGCGCCAATTCCAGCGGCTTCTGCCCATTGGCGGGGTCGCGCAGATAGTCGTCGAATTGCTTTTCGACACCGGCAACGCCGATCACCTCTGCCGCACTCACACCTTCCTTGCCGAAACTCGCCCCGCCCAGAACATGGGCGGCAAGCGTTCCGTTGGGATAAAGCCGCATGTCACGCGGACCAAACAGCAGCCCGGGATCGCCGATCTCATGCACGGCCTGCATCTGTTCGGGGCTGATTTTCTTACGAATCCAAAGGAACTTGCGCTTGCCGGTGAAGTCCTTCAGCAGCTCCTCTTCCTTCAGATCGGGGAAGATCGCGGCCAATCCCTTGGCAGATGCCACGGGGTCCACCATTTGCGGCGGCTGGGCATACAGCGCATGGGTCTCAAAATTCGTGGCCAGCAAACGCCCGTTCCGGTCCACGATGTCCGCACGGGCCGCTGAAATGGCCGCCCCTTGGGCGCTCGCACGCGGTTCAACCGGTTCGGACGTCGCCAGCACACCCATGCGCACGGCGACCGTTATAAAGGCGCAGAAAAAGAACAGCCCCAAAACCAGCAAACGCCCTTCGGCGCGCTGACGCGACCGGTCGCGCATTTCCTCGTGACGGGCACGCAGGTTTTCGCGTTCGATTGCCTCGGTGCTTTCACCGGCGGCCCGAGCAGGCAGAATGCGGGCCAATGGGCGCAGGGGCGTGCGGGTCATGGCTGCTCTCCATCTTCGGGCAATTCACCGAACACTTCGACCGCATTGTCGATGACCAGCAGCGGGGGCGCAGGATACGCAACCTCATCCACGTGACCAAACTGGTCAGGGCGGAAGGGCATCAGGCCAAGCCGATCAAAGTTGATGTCGGCCAGATCACGCAACCGGTCCGGACGGTTCAGATAGGCCCATTCGGCCTTGAGAACGGCCAGCCGCGAATGCGCCATGCGAATGTCGCGATGCAACCTGTCCGTCTTGGACAGCACCTCTTGCGTCGCGTAATTCTCGCGATAGGCCCAGAAAGCCAGGCCAATCACAGCCAATGTGGTCAAAATATACAAAACCGTGCGCATCAGATGGCCCCCCTGACCTGCGGCATACCAATACTCTTCGCGTCAATCTCTCCGGCGGGCGCATCGGTGCGCACCGCAACCCGCAGCTTGGCCGACCGGCTGCGCGGGTTCATGTCCAGCTCATCCCTGTCGGGCCCGATGGCCTTGCGGGTCTTCAATTCGAATTGGGCCGGTGCGGCCTCGACCTCGGGCGCGTAACGATTGGGGTTGGCTTGCCGCCCACCCCGCGCCGTCATGAAACGTTTGACCATCCGGTCCTCGACCGAATGGAAGGTCACAACAGCCAGCTTGCCGCCGGGCTTCAATGCCCGCTCTGCGGCCATAAGTCCCTGATACAGCTCATCATATTCATTGTTCACCGCAATGCGCAGCGCCTGAAAGCTGCGTGTGGCGGGATGCGATTGACCGGGCTTGGGACGCGGCAAGCATTTCTCGATCACGCCCACCAGCGCCATTGTCGTGGCGATTGGACGCGCCGTGATGATCGCCCGCGCAATTCGGCGGCTCGCCCGCTCTTCTCCATACTGAAACAGAATATCAGCCAGCACGCCTTCATCGGCTTCGTTCACGATATCCGCAGCGGATGGCCCATCCTGCGACATGCGCATGTCCAGAGGCCCGTCTTTCATGAAGGAAAAGCCGCGCTCAGCCTGATCCAGCTGCATTGAACTCACACCAAGGTCCAGCACAACACCGTCCAAACCCGCGCCATACTGATCCAGCTTGGAAAACACACCGGGTTGCATGGTGATACGGTCGCCATAGGCATCCGCCCAACCAGCGGCCATCTCGAATGCAAGCGGGTCGCGATCAACGGCGATCACCCGATCCGCACCTGCCTCAAGCAAGGCACGGGTGTAGCCGCCGGCGCCAAAGGTGCCATCAAGCCATGTGCCTTCAATCGGCGCACAGTGCTGCAGGATCGCGTCGATCAGAACCGGAATATGTGGCCCCCCAGCCATTCCTAGTCCATGTCCCCGTCAAGGTAGGCTGACGGGTCCAGGTCCGGATCGAACCCATCATCGTCCAGCGCCGCTATACTCTCGTCATAGGCGTCGGGCTGCCAGATCTCGAACGTATCGCCCGACGATATAAAGCGCGCCATGCCATCAAGACCGATTTTCTCGCGCAGCTTGGCGGGCAGCACGATGCGGCCCGTGTCATCCACGACGGTTTCGATGGCCTGCGCGCTGTACAGCCGCTCCATCGCCTTCCGCTTGGCGGACCCTCGTGGGAATTTGGAAATCTTGGCGTCCACCTCGTCCATGGCTTCAATCGTGAAGCCTTCAAGGTAACCGCGGGTCGCGCCACCATAGACGATGATCACACGGGGTGGCAGGCCGTCAGTCCAGTCGGGGTCGCAGGCTTCGATCACACGACGAAACGAGGCCGGGATAGACACCCGCCCCTTTGCGTCCACCTTGTGGTCGCTTTCGCCTCTGAACCTGCGTGCCACTGTTTGGCCCGTCCCTATTTCGTTTCCGCGCCCCAGCGCTTCAAATTCGTTCCCCAGTCACCTGCGCCCTCTTGCCGGGGCTTGTGTTTCCCGCCACCCTTCGGGGGCGAGAAATGGAAACGGCGGGTTGATCTGCTGCCACTGATCAACCCGCCGCCCTCGTCCCGTCTCGCGGGATGTCCAGCTGCGCGCGCCACCTGGGGGGATGTCTGCTCGCTCGCGCGCCGGATCTCTGGTCTGATGAAAGCGAGGTGCCTGTATGAAACCTGCTAGAGTTTTGTTTTTTGCTTGGGGTCGTTTGTTGCCCCGTGCTCGTTCTCATCTGATGTCATTAGGTATGACGTGGGAAAACATGGGAAGCAATGGTTTTTTGCGCCCCTTGAGGATAGCTGCGCATCTATATGTACGCCTAAAATCCCATATTTAAGCCTAAAACCGATCAAAATACCGCCTATCATGTTGCTCACTGGAAATCAGGCACAACATGTAGACCTCACCCACCTGATGCGGCATAACCCATAAATTCCCAAAAAAATTTCACCATAACCGCAACACCTGCGGATGTTTTTATTTTGTTCTCACGCAATGCAAGCAATAAACACAGAATTGATTCGAATCAGATCAAGTTTGATACCGTTTGACCATGAATTCCCATGATCGTGGCGCCATATTCTTCCGCCACCCATGAAATCCCTTGCGCACCCTCGCGCAACACGGCAACACGCAGCGGGTATCCGACACAGGAGCAGACATGTCCAACGCCGTTCGCATCTTCACACACGCCTTCACAATGGTCTTCCATGATCTCGGCGCCACGCTGCGTGCCACCTATGTGGGCGTCAGCCTTGTCGCGCTGTCGGTTGTCCTGTTCCTGACCCTGGCACCAAACATGTTCGGCTCGATGATGCTTGCGACCGAAACAGACGCGTTCAACCCTGATGCATTTGGCAACGCAGGCGCTGCAGTTGTGGCAATCCTTGTTATGGCTGTTGGCTACATCATGATGGTCGCCGCCTGGCACCGCTATGTGCTTCTGCCCGAGGGGCAGCGCGACGGTGGCTTCACGCCGGGCGCGGGTATCGTGCTGGGCTATTTCGGGCGCAGCCTTCTGTTGGGCATCATTGTTGGCATCGCTGCCATCCCGCTCTTTGTGCCTTTGGGCATCATTGCGTCGACGGGCAATGACATTCTCACAAATCTGGTTGCGATCCCACTGTTTGCCATTCTCGGCTGGGTGTTGTTGCGGCTCAGCCTGATCCTGCCGGCCTGCACGATCGGCAAAGACATGAAGCTGACTGAAAGCTGGGCCGCATCCCGCCCCTTGTCAGGTGCCATTATCGGTCTGACCATCATTCTGGGCGTTGTGGACTTTGTCCTGAACCTCGTGATCAGCGTCCTGCCTGCGCCCTACATCCTTGGCGTTGTCAGCGTGATCACCTCGGTTCTGTTCGCGCTGGTCAGCGCAAGCATCCTGACAACTCTATATGGCATTGCCGTCGAAGGGCGCGAGGTCTGAGCCACCCGGCTCAGGCCATCCCACCCTTGATCAATCCATCGGCAATACGGGCGTAGGCTTGGGCCATCGGCCCATCCCCCACGGCCACGGGCGTGCCCCCGTCCCCGGCCAGACGGGTCTCAAGATCAATGGGCAATGCGCCCAAAAGCGGAATACCCATCTTCTCCGCCTCGGCGGTCACACCGCCCTGGCCGAAAATCTGATGCTCTGACCCGCAGTCCGGACACACAAACATCGACATGTTCTCGATCAGCCCCAAAACAGGTGTCTTGAGCGTGGCGAACATGTCCAGCGCCTTGCGGGCGTCAATCAATGCGACATCCTGCGGTGTGCTGACAACAATGGCCCCGGACAGTTCGGACTTGGTGCACAAGGTCAGCTGTACGTCGCCAGTGCCTGGCGGTAGGTCGACAAGTAAAATGTCCAACTCACCCCATTCAACCTGCCCCAGCATCTGTTGCAGCGCGCCCATCAGCATGGGGCCACGCCAAACCACGGCCTTGCCTTCTTCCATCATGAACCCGATGGACATCAGCGTTACGCCATGGGCATGCAATGGAATGATGGTTTTGCCATCGGGCGAGGCCGGGCGCTTGTTTACCCCCATCATCCGGGGCTGAGACGGACCATATATATCTGCATCCAGCAGCCCGACCTTGCGTCCCTGCTTGGCAAGCGCCACGGCCAGGTTCGACGACACGGTGGATTTACCGACACCGCCCTTGCCGGATCCGATGGCAAGGATGCGTTTGACACCTGTGGGCTTGGTGGGTCCGTCCTGTGGCTTTGGATGTCCGCCGATTTTCAGGCTTGGCGGGGCCGCAGGCTTTTTCGCAGGTCCATGTGCCGTCAATGCAACGCGCACATCACCCACGGCCTCCAACGACCGCACCGCCGCCTCGGCGGCGGCACGCACCGGTTCCATTTGCGCCGCCAGCTCCGGGGTGGGTGCCTCGATCACAAACTGCACGGCATTGCCCTGCACCTGCACCGCGCGAATCAAATCCCGGCTGATCAGATCACCACCGTCCGGCATTCCCACGCGCGTCAGCGCGTCCATAACAATTTGCTTCGTGACAGCCATGCTCGATTTCCCCGCTTTATGGTGAAAGAAATGGCATAAATTTCGCGTCTTACAAGAGCTTGCAAACCGCCCCGAAGCAAACGCCGCATCCTTGTGCACATTGCCTAGGCTTTGGACCTCAACCCCATGCAATTGCTGCATAGCAGCATTGAATTGGTGTGTATTGTGCACCCGCAGCATTGGCTTATATTCAGGTCAACGAAACGAGCATGAGGCAAAGAACATGGCCTATTACAATGATGTAGCACGTCGCAGCGACCTGGTCGAACGTACCCTCGGCACGGTTGCCCGCGTGTTTGAAGCTGCTGCAGAGCGTCGCGCTAAACAGCGCATCTTCCGCACCACGTTCACCGAGCTGAACGCACTGTCCAACCGCGAACTGGCCGATTTGGGCCTGCACCGGTCGGAACTGAAGCGCGTGGCTTGGGAATCTGCGAACGACCTCGCAGCCTAAACAAGGAATACACGGATCAGATCGCCCCCTCCTCCTCCCTGGGGCATCTGAAATTGGCGGCGGCGCCTTCCTCCTCCCTGGCGTCGCCGCACTTTAACACCGCAATACATCGCACTTTCGGTCTTCCTCCTCCCTGACCGACGCGATGTTGCAAGAGCGGCGGCATTCACCTCCTCCCGAATGTCGTCGCACGAATACCGCACCAAAAACGGTGCAGAGATTGTCAAACCGGTCCTCCTCCTCCCTGACCGGATGGCATGACGAAGGCGGCGGCCCCCTCCTCCCTGGGGACCGCCGCTTTTTTTGTTTCCACATTCAAGAAACTCGTTCTGAGATGTCACACACGCCCGACCTGCCACGTCATCATCATGACAACGGCAAGGATACAGTCGCATGGTGCGTGTTCTCTGGATCGTAGGGATCTATTATTTGGCCTCGGGCGTCCTGATGTGGACGCAGCCGCAGTTCTGGTACGCCAACACCCCCGGTGCTGCAGCCATGGGGCCGTTCAACCTTCATTTCATCCGCGACATTGCATTGGTGTTTGGCGTCAGTGGGCTCGCCATCCTGCACGCCGCACGCACACGGTCACGCGATGTCCTGATTGTCGGGCTGGGCTGGCCCGCGCTGCACGCCCTCTATCACCTCGCGATATGGGCCAACCGCGACTTTGCCTTTGACATGATCACCCTCGTCAACCTGTTGGGCATCCAGCTTCCGGTCTGGACAAGCCTTGCAATCGCTTTCTCAATGCAACCCAAGGAGCAAACCTCATGATCCGCGCATTTCTTCATTCCGGCGCCCGCCGCTTTGGCAAGCAGTTCAACTACAATACACAGTACATGCACGACTTGATCGACACCGACCCGCGCGCAGGTCTGCGCCTGACCCTGTTTCAAAAGGTCAGCGCCTATGCTGGCCCCAAATCCGCACATCATGTTCGGATGGGGGCCATGGTCGGCTCCGCTGTCGAGGGCGATTGTGGACCCTGCGCGCAACTAACCGTCGATATGGCCCTGGCCTATGGCGCACGTGCGGCAGACATCCAGGCAAGCCTGAACGGCGCGCCCGATGCGGCAGGTGACTTCGGCCTCGGCTACCAGTTTGCCTGGGCCGCGATCCGGGGCGACGACACCCTTGACGCGCTGCGCGCCCGGATCGAAACGGCGCATGGCCCGCGCGCCGTTGTTACAGCGTCCTTTGCCGCTGCGTTCACCCGCGCCTACCCCGTACTCAAGCGCGGCATGGGTCACGGCAAACTGTGCCAACGGCTGGATGTGAACGGCACGTCCATCACGCTCACCCACCCGGTTGCTGCATGACGTGGACCGACCAATTCGAAGCACAGCGGCCGATGCTCACGGCCCTGTGCTACCGCATGCTCGGCGAACGTGCCGCCGCCGAAGACGCGGTTCAGGACACGTGGTTCAAATGGGCGGCAGCGGATCATACAGCCATTCGAACGCCCGCCGCATGGTTGCGCACAGCCGCAACACGGGTGGCCATCGACAGCCTGCGGCGGGCCAAGACCCGGCGCGAATCCTATGTGGGGCCATGGCTTCCCGAGCCATTAATCGTGGATGAAAACACCGCCGAAGACAGCTTTGCCCAGGCGCAGGACTGTGAACTGGCGCTGCTCTGGATGATGGACACGCTGCCCACCAGCGAACGCGCCGCATTTGTCCTGCGCGAGGCGTTTGATGCATCCTATGCTGACATTGCCCAGACACTGGGCAAATCCGAAGCCGCCTGCCGCCAACTGGTCAGCCGCGCTCACCGTCGCGTCGCACAATCCTCCCCGGACCTGACACAACCGGCGGGCAAGCGGGCCGCGCAGATCAGCGGCTTTCTCGCCGCCATCGTCAGCAATGATCTCGACGCAGCCAAATCATATCTGGCCGAAGACGCCATCGCGATCTCGGATGGCGGGGCCAAGGCCCGCGCGGCCCGCCGCCCGCTCATCGGCCCGGATGATATTGTTCTGGTCTCGCACGCGGTCACGCTGAAACATGCCGGTGTCCTCGTGCCCACACCGGTCACCGCAAATGGCCACCCCGCGCTGCTGATGACCGAAAACGGTCGGGCTGAAACACTGTTCACTGTGGCATTGAACAGCCAGGGCCAGATCTGCTGGATGTACACAATGCGCAACCCGGACAAGCTGCCAAACCTGATCGCGAACCGGGTCGGTGGGCGGGCGCCTTTGCGCCGGCAAACAGAGCCGCCCGACGGCAAAGCTTTCAAAACCGTTAAGCCCTCCGCGCAAACGTAAACAACGGGCAAGAATGACCGGATCGTTAACGCGGTCCGGCCAAGCAAAACACGCAGTTTCGGCCCCAAAATGTGCAGTTTGGCAAAAACGCCACCAAAACACCGGGTTTTACAGGGATCAAAATGTGCAGTTTCCAGCGAAAAACGCGCAGTTTACCAGATCGAAAGGACCGCACGGCGCGTTAACCGCTCTGCCCCACGCCTCTAAAACGGAATGTCATCCGTGCCGGATATAAAGCGCGAAACAACCTTCTTCGTGCCCGCCTTCTCGAACTCCACTTCCAGCTTGTCACCCTCGATCCCGATGATGACGCCGTAACCGAACTTCTGGTGAAACACCCGCTCCCCCATGGTGAAAGCCGACACCGCGTTCAGATCAATGACCGTGTTCCGGCTCTCCTTGGGTTGGCTCATGGGCCGCTCACCGGCCCGCGCCTGCAACCGCTTCCAGCCGGGCGAGTTGTAGACATTCGCCTCCGCCGCCGCTTGGTGCAACCGCGACTCGGCCCCCATATTTGGGGCCGCAGCGCCAAAGCCACCCCCATATAGGCCCGGTGGTGTCAGCACATCCACATGATCCTCGGGCAGTTCGTCGACAAAGCGCGATGGCATGGATGATTGCCACTGACCAAACACCCTCCGGTTGGCCGCAAAGGATATGGTGCAAACCTCTTCCGCACGGGTGATCCCGACATAGGCCAGGCGGCGTTCTTCTTCGAGGCCCTTGATCCCACTTTCATCCATCGACCGTTGCGACGGAAACAGCCCGTCTTCCCACCCCGGTAGGAACACTTGCGGGAATTCCAAACCCTTGGCGGCGTGCAGGGTCATGATCGACACCTTCGCCTCGGCATCCTCGCTGGCGTTGTCCATGACCAGCGAAACGTGCTCAAGAAAGCCTTGCAAATTCTCAAAGGATTCAAGGGCTTTCACCAGCTCCTTCAAGTTCTCCAATCGGCCGGGCGCTTCGGGTGTCTTGTCATTCTGCCAATGGGCAGTGTAGCCGCTTTCGTCCAGAATGATCTCGGCCAACTCGATATGGCTCACCGGCGGTGGGCCGTATTCGACACGCAGCGGCGCCACGCCCTCGTCAATCACGGAATCGTCCTGCGCCACTTCAATGCGCGGTCCCCGCAGCTTGGAATTCCAGCGGGCGATCCCATCCACAAGCGCGCCCAATTCCTTGCCGCCCTTGCCCTTGATCAACCCCTGTTCAACGGCCAACCGCGCCCCTTCAACCAACGGCACACCATTGGCCCGCGCCGTGATCTGAATGGTCTGCTGCGCCTTGTCCCCCAAGCCGCGTTTGGGCGTGTTCACGATCCGCTCAAAGGCCAGATCATCATCGGGCGACACGACAACCCGGAAATAGGCCATCGCATCCCGGATCTCCATCCGCTCATAAAAGCGCGGGCCACCGATGACGCGATAGGGCAAACCGATGGTCAGGAACCGATCTTCAAACGCGCGCATCTGATGTGAGGCGCGGACCAGAATGGCCATGTCTTCCAATGACATAGGACGCACACCTCGTGTGCCCTTTTGCGCCGCCTCGATCTCTTCCCCGATCCAGCGTGCTTCTTCCTCGCCGTCCCAGTGACCGATCAGGCGCACTTTCTCGCCCTCATCCTTGTCGGTCCACAGCGTCTTGCCCAGACGGTTTTCGTTGCCATCAATGACACCGGACGCCGCCGCTAGGATATGCGGAGTCGAGCGATAGTTCTGTTCCAGCCGCACCACATGCGCGCCGGAAAAATCCTTTTCAAACCGCAGGATGTTGCCCACTTCGGCCCCACGCCAACCATAGATCGACTGATCATCATCACCGACACAGCAGATGTTCTTGTGCCCCTGCGCCAACAGCCGCAGCCACAGGTACTGGGCAACGTTGGTATCCTGGTACTCGTCCACAAGAATAAACGCGAACCAGCGTTGATATTGTTGCAGAATATCCGGGTGGGCCTGAAAGATGGTGACCATATGCAAAAGCAGGTCGCCGAAGTCGCAGGCATTCAGCTCGACCAGACGGCGCTGATACTGGGCATAAAGATCAACGCCCTTGTGATTGTAGGCCCCCGCATCCGCCGCGGGCACTTTGTCAGGTGTCAGAGCGCGGTTTTTCCACCCGTCGATGATGCTGGCCAACTGGCGCGCAGGCCAACGTTTGTCATCGATATTGGCGGCCTGAACCAGCTGCTTCAAAAGGCGGATCTGATCGTCTGTGTCCAGAATGGTGAAATTCGATTTGAGCCCCGCAAGCTCGGCATGGCGGCGCAGCAGTCTAGCAGAAATCGAGTGGAACGTGCCCATCCATCGTACTGGATCTTTTAAATGATAAGGCATTTCACCAAGCCGCTGCTGCATCTGCGCTGCAGCTTTGTTAGTGAAAGTAACTGCTAAAATTTCGTTTGTTCTGGCGCGACCGGTGGCGACCAAATGCGTTAGTCTAGCCATTAACGCACGCGTTTTTCCGGTGCCAGCGCCAGCCAGCATGAGAAGAGGGCCATCCAAAGTCTGGACTGCCTCTAACTGGGCCACGTTCAGACCATCAAGATAAGGCCCCAACTGCGGCTTGGCCATGGCGCGTGCGGACAGAGAGGCCCCTTCAAAGGCGTCAAGATCATCAAAACTGCTCATGCCGCAATGTATCGCGCCCGCACTCAAAGGAAAAGACCGATGTTCACGCGATGTTCCATCGCTCTTAACCGCTTTCAAAACCGCAGTTCGGAGTCTCCAACAGGCAGAGCATACGTGAATTCAACGGCTTGCAGCGCCGCACCCCCATGTCCATAGTCGCGCGCATGGATCTGAACAGCCGCTATCCCGCCCTCAGCGACCTGCGCACCCGCGCACAACAGCGAATCCCGAAATTCGTTTGGGAGTATCTGGACAGCGGCACGGGCGACGAGGCCACACGCCGCCGCAATCGCAAAGCGCTTGACCGTGTTGGGCTGCTTCCATCCATCCTACATGGCGAATTCGAGGCAGACCTATCAACGAACCTGTTGGGGCAGCAGCGCGCCCTGCCCTTTGGCATCGCCCCCGTCGGCATGTCGGGCCTGATGTGGCCCGATGCTGAGCGCCATCTTGCCCAAGGGGCTGCACGTCTGAGCATTCCCTACACCCTGTCCACGGTCGCCGCTGCGTCACCAGAAGATATTGCCCCTGTTCTGGGCAAGGACGCCTGGTTCCAGATGTACCCGCCACGTGACGAAGGCATTCGCAAGGACATGCTGGACCGCGCCCGGGCCGCCGGGTTCAAGACATTGGTGCTGACCGTCGATGTGCCCGTGGCATCCCGACGCGAACGGCAAACACGATCCGGCATTACCAACCCACCCCGCCTGACCCCGCGGTTGATGGCACAGGTTGCCATGCGGCCCACATGGGCCATGGCGATGGCGCGCAAGGGCATGCCGCATATGCGGATGCTGGATGCCTACGCCACTGCAGCAACCAAGAACCTGCCCGTCACGGCCCATGTCGGATACCTGCTGCGCACGTCGCCAGACTGGGACTACGTGTCATGGCTGCGGGATGCCTGGGATGGGCCTTTCGTGGTCAAGGGTGTGATGCGGGGCACCGATGCCGAACAGCTCGAAGGGCTTGGCGTCGATGCCATCTGGGTCTCGAACCATGCCGGTCGGCAATTCGATGCCGCCCCCGCCACAATCGAAGTGCTTCCAGCGGTCCGACGCGCGACACGCCTGCCCATCATCTTCGACAGCGGGATCGAGGGTGGATTGGACATACTTCGGGCCATGGCATCCGGTGCGGATTTCGTCATGCTGGGCCGAGGTTGGCACTATGCACTGGCCGCCCTTGGACCCGACGGGATCGATCATCTGACCCACATTCTGTCCGAAGACTTGAAGGCCAACATGGGCCAGCTCGGCGCGCGCGCGCTTCAGGACCTGCCCAAACCGTTTTTGCACAGCTAGAACCTTCCAGCACAAGCCGACCGTCGGCAAACTCCGCATGGCGTATTGGCAAACATCCTGGTCAGTGACCTGCCTCTTTTTGCGTGACAATGAGAGTGCAGTTTTTGTTCAAACAAATGCCGGCGACTAGGTCAGCTGCTCCATCGGCCACGCCGGGCACCTTTTCTCCTGCAGGGCCATCTACCCACAACCACGTATTGTTTGCGTCACGTAAACGTCATAGAGAATGCCGCGACTGCAAAATACGGCCCCGGGGGGAACTTACATGCCCGACTTCAAGAAAATCCTCATCGCAAACCGGGGTGAGATCGCCATCCGCATCATGCGGGCCGCGAACGAGATGGGCAAAAAGACGGTCGCCGTCTTTGCCGAAGAGGACAAGTTGGGCCTGCACCGCTTCAAGGCGGACGAAGCCTACCGCATCGGCGAGGGCCTCGGCCCCGTCGCCGCTTACCTCAGCATTGACGAAATGATCCGCGTCGCCCGCGAAAGCGGCGCAGATGCCATCCACCCCGGCTACGGCCTTTTGTCGGAAAACCCCGACTTCGTAGATGCCTGCGAGAAAAACGGCATCACTTTCATCGGCCCCAAATCCGAAACCATGCGCGCCTTGGGCGACAAGGCCAGCGCCCGCCGCGTTGCAGTTGAGGCTGGTGTGCCCGTCATCCCTGCCACGGAAGTACTTGGCGACGATATGGATGCGATCCGCAAAGAGGCCAAAGAGGTCGGCTACCCTCTGATGCTCAAGGCATCGTGGGGCGGTGGCGGCCGCGGCATGCGCCCGATCTTTGGCGAGGATGAGGTCGAGGAAAAGGTCCTCGAAGGCCGTCGCGAAGCCGAGGCTGCCTTTGGCAACGGCGAAGGCTACCTGGAAAAAATGATCACCCGCGCCCGGCACGTCGAGGTGCAGATTCTCGGCGACAAGCATGGTGGCATGTACCACCTCTTTGAACGCGATTGTTCAGTCCAGCGCCGCAACCAGAAAGTCGTGGAACGCGCGCCCGCACCCTACCTGACTGACGCGCAGCGCGATGAGATTTGCCAGCTTGGCTACAAGATCTGCAAGCACGTGAACTACGAATGCGCAGGCACTGTTGAGTTCCTGATGGATATGGAAACCAGCAAGTTCTACTTCATCGAAGTGAACCCCCGCGTGCAGGTCGAACACACTGTGACCGAGGAAGTCACCGGCATCGACATCGTCCGCGCCCAGATTCTGATCGCAGAGGGCAAGCCGATTGACGAGGCGACCGGTAAGGCCAGCCAAAAGGACATCGTCCTGACCGGCCACGCGTTGCAGACCCGCGTCACGACGGAAGACCCACAAAACAACTTCATCCCGGACTACGGTCGCATTACAGCATACCGCTCCGCCACAGGCATGGGCATTCGTCTGGACGGTGGCACGGCCTATGCGGGCGGCGTCATCACCCGCTACTACGATAGTCTACTGACCAAGGTGACGTCCAAAGGCCCAACGCCCGAGATCGCCATCGCCCGCATGGACCGCGCCCTGCGCGAATTCCGCATCCGGGGGGTGTCCACCAACATCGCCTTTGTCGAAAACCTGCTGAAACACCCGACCTTCCTGTCGAATGAATACACAACCAAGTTCATCGACGAGACACCCGAACTGTTCCAATTCCCGCGCCGTCGCGACCGCGGCACCAAGGTGCTGACCTATATCGCCGACATTACTGTGAACGGACACCCAGAGGTCAAAGACCGCCCTCGCCCTCGCACGGACATTAGGGACCCCAAGCCGCCATCGCTGCAGGCCGACCCGTCACACCAGATGGGCTCGCGCAATCTGCTCGAACAAAAGGGCCCGCAGGCCGTCGCTGACTGGATGAAATCGCAACAGCAACTGCTGATCACCGACACCACCATGCGCGACGGGCACCAGTCTCTGCTCGCCACCCGCATGCGCAGCTACGACATGATCAAAGTGGCGCCCGCCTATGCCGCCAACCTGCCACAGCTGTTCTCCATGGAATGCTGGGGTGGTGCGACCTTCGACGTGGCCTACCGTTTCCTGCAGGAATGCCCGTGGCAACGCCTGCGCGACCTGCGCGAGCGTATGCCCAACCTGATGACACAGATGCTGCTGCGCGGGGCCAACGGTGTGGGCTACACCAACTACCCCGACAATGTGGTGCAGGAGTTTGTGCGCGTTGCAGCCGACACGGGCATCGACGTCTTCCGCGTCTTCGACAGCCTGAACTGGGTCGAAAACATGCGCGTCGCCATCGATGCAGTGCAAGAGCAGAACAAGATCTGCGAAGGCACGATCTGCTACACCGGCGACATCATGGACCCTGACCGGGCCAAATATGACCTGAAATACTATGTCGACATGGGCAATCAGCTGAAAGACGCAGGCGCCCACGTGCTGGGGCTGAAGGACATGGCGGGCCTCTTAAAACCAACCGCCGCCACGCAACTGATCCGCGCTCTGAAACAAGAGGTTGGTCTGCCGATCCACTTCCACACACATGACACGGCTGGCGTGGCCGTTGCGACGATCCTTGCCGCGGCCGAGGCCGGCGTGGACGCTGTCGATTGTGCCATGGATGCGCTGTCGGGCAACACATCACAGGCCACGCTCGGCACAGTCGTCGAAGCACTGCAACACACCGACCGCGACACCGGCCTTAACATCGACGCGGTCCGTGACATCTCGGATTACTGGGAAGCTGTCCGCGCGCACTACACGGCGTTTGAAAGCGGTATGCAGGCACCCTCGTCCGAGGTGTATCTGCACGAGATGCCGGGCGGTCAATTCACCAACCTCAAGGCACAGGCCCGCAGCCTCGGGCTGGAGGAGCGCTGGCACGAGGTCGCCCGCACCTATGCGGATGTGAACCAGATGTTCGGCGACATCGTAAAGGTCACGCCATCGTCCAAAGTGGTCGGCGACATGGCCCTGATGATGGTGTCCCAAGGGCTGACCCGCGACGAGGTCGAGGATGCCGACAAAGAGGTCGCCTTTCCCGACAGTGTCGTGGACATGATGCGCGGCAACCTGGGCCAACCTCCGGGCGGTTTCCCCCATGGCATCCAGCAAAAGGTTCTCAAGGGCGAGGAACCCAACACGGCACGCCCCGGCGCGGATGTGCCCCCGGTCGACCTTGAAGACACGCGTACCGACCTGTCCGGCCAACTCGAAGGCAAGGCCATCGATGATGAGGATCTGTCGGGCTACCTTATGTATCCCAAGGTCTTCCTCGACTACATGGGCCGTCACCGCACATACGGTCCCGTTCGAACCCTGCCAACCAAGACGTTCTTCTACGGCATGCAGCCCGGCGACGAGATCACGGCGGAAATCGATCCGGGCAAGACGCTCGAAATCCGCTTGCAGGCTGTTGGGGAAACCAACGAAGACGGCGAAGTGCGCGTGTTCTTCGAACTCAATGGCCAGCCGCGCACGATCCGCGTACCAAACCGTCTGGTAAAGTCCCAAACCGTGTCCCGTCCCAAGGCGGAAGATGGCAATGCAGGTCACGTGGGTGCCCCGATGCCCGGTGTCGTCGCCAGCGTTGGTGTTACGGCAGGCCAGGAAGTGTGCGAAGGCGACCTGCTTCTGACCATTGAAGCCATGAAAATGGAAACCGGCATCCATGCTGAGCGCGACGCGGTTGTCAAAGCCGTACACATCTCGGCGGGGGGCCAGATCGACGCCAAGGATCTGCTGGTCGAGTTGGAGTGACCCCACCGCTCGGCGCATGGGGGCTGACAGGACAACCTGTGCCCCTGCCGGGCGGGCATCGCAACACAGTGCTGCGGGTCGGGCAGCAGGTGCTCAACGCGGCGGTCAGAGGCAGCCATTGCGTGGCTCCTGCCTGTGGCACGCCATGCCGAAGTTTGCGGACTGAAAGTGCCCGCGCCTCTTCGGTCAAGCCTCAACACCTTCGTGGTTGATGGCTGGATATGCGAACCTTTCTGCGCGGGAGGCCCCACACCTCCAAAGGCAATTGCCGACAAGATCACACACCTTCACAGCACTGCCGCTGACCTGCCCCAACGTGATGGGTTTGCATCCGCACGCGATCTTCTAACCGCACAGTCCGGGGGTGACATCGACCTGGCCGAAATGCCACCGGATCTGGTTGTCCAACTCAGGGCAGCCTGGTCGGCAATCAGCCTCGAAACCACGCATGTGCATGGCGACCTCAACCCGGACAACATCCTGACTGACAAAGACGGCACGGTGACGTTGATTTATTGGGACGAAGCACGTCGTGATCACCCCCTTTTTGACAGAGCTGCCTTGTCCGATGCACAGGCACCGATCGCAAAATGGGCGGCACTTGCTTGGGAAAGCGCATGCTCGTGGTGGCACGAACCGACGCATGCGCGCGCACTTGTTTCTTCGTTCACTTCGGCAATGAGGTCGGGCGGTCAATAACCAACAATTGCGACGATACCATATCAAGCATAGATCAGGTCTCGCCACGCCCAACTGACAAAGCCGGTATCGACATGCACATCCAATCCTTCTCCATCCTCGTCCCGGATTACGAAGCAGGCCTGGACTTTTTCTGTGGTACGCTGGGCTTCGAACTGGTGGCCGACATCGACCAAGGGCGCAAACGCTGGGTCGAAGTGCGCGCACCCGGTGCGCAGACCTCAATCATCCTCGCCCGGGCGGACGGCGCAGAGCAAATCGCCAGCGTCGGCGCCCAAGGTGGCGGACGGGTCTGGTTGTTTCTGCACTCGGATAACTTTGCGCAAGACCATGCACGGTTGACCGCGCGCGGGGTCGTTTTCGAAGAAGAACCACGGCATGAGGTTTACGGAACCGTGGCCGTCTTCCGTGACCCCTTTGGCAACCGCTGGGATCTGATCCAACGCGCCTAAAGCAGTGTCTCGACCTGCGTTTCGACGATAGCAGCGGCTGAGAAAAGCGCGGAACCAACCAGCTCGATCCCAACGTTCACATGATGTCTCAAGCGTGGCTCTGCATCGCCAGAGGCTGCACACCCAAGGGCAATCGCAAAGGCGAGCGTCAGTGATTTCATGGCGGACAGGCTGAGGTTCATCAGAGATCCTGTCTGCTGAGTGTGTTCTGAACAAGTGAAGGAATGACGGTGACCGCACCCTGCCCCGCAACGCCGAAATCAAGGAGCAGGGTAATTGCCCCCTGAGGCGGTGTGGCAAATGTCAGGGTCGCACTCACCGTAACGTCCTGCGCAAAACTGACGGTAACTGGCCCATCGAACTGCACGGATGCGCCCGGAACGGCTATCGCCTGCAGGACCAATGGACCACCCAACCCCGTGAGGGTCAGGCGTATGTCCACTTGGGGTCCCGCCATGACTACCCGCTCGACCCGAGCCATCATCGCGGGACTATGCGGCCCATCATGTGCTTCGGTCGCCAAAGGAAAACCACAGACCGAAAGCAGGGCAAGTACCGCAATTATGACACGTGAGTGGCGGATCATATGACTTGAACGCAGGGTCATCGGCCTTCCGTCGCCTGTTCGCAAATTTTTTGCAATCTTGTCCATTTTCCCCTTGCAGCGCGAGGCGGGTAAAAGTATTCCACGCCTCACCCAAGGAAGCGGGCGTAGCTCAGGGGTAGAGCATAACCTTGCCAAGGTTAGGGTCGGGCGTTCGAATCGCCTCGCCCGCTCCAAAAAAACAAAGCCTTACAGGTGGTTAGCTTAAACCACCTGGGCTTTGGGTCAACACATTCAGAAGCATATTGTGTGAATGTTCACCTATCTGGGTGCGAACTCCCCTTGCAGCAATTGATTCTGAAGATCTTGGCAAGGTGCATGAAGCGGAGCTTCAGCATGTCTGCTCTACCCCTGAGCTACGCCCGCAACAGGCCATTGGCTAGCCCCAAGGTGCCTGTGTCAGGGTCAGATAGTAGCCAACCGGAAGTGCAGCTAAGCCAAGTATGAGATGGAATGGCAAGAGGCCTCCCCGGACTCCCAGAACAATTGTTAGACAAGCTCCGAAGACCTGGAGCATGAGCCAAGCCGCGAAACCAGCCAAAACACCGTCGAACAAGGCAATGTATAGCGCTGGCCAAACAACACACGGCAGAGCAGCCAGAGCAAAGACAGTGCCAGCCGAACTATGCAGTACACGGGCAGTCATTACCCCATGCGGGTCCTCTCGCTGAAGCCGCAAGACTTCGACTGCGATGTTCTGGCAATACGCAAGCATTAGAAGACCATAAACCGATCCAAACGCGAACGTGTTCTCAAATATACCCATAGCCCTCAACTCCCCCATCAATCAACCTAGTTTATTGGTCGCCGTCCAAGGCTCCAGCTCTGCGCAATGAATGTATGTTATAACCGGTAGATTTAAAACCAACAAAGCAGCACTTGGCGCTTGTGAAAAAGACGCCGAAAAGCCCACTGCGCGATGTGTTCGCGAAGAATGTTCGCCTTGCGAGAGCAGAGCGAGGCTGGTCTCAAGAAGGTTTGGCTTTAGAGGCCGGCGTCAACCGCACCTACCTGAGCGCAGTGGAACGATCGGAACAAAACATTTCGTTAGACAACGTGTTTCGCATCTCTGAAGCGCTAGGCATACCCGCTTGGGAACTGCTTCGCGACTGAGTTGTCTAGCTCGGTTCACACCTTTCTTGGTGAACAGCGTCGCAGATTTTCAAAGAAAAACCTTTGCAATCAGACCGTAAAACGAACTGACCCTTACCTTGTTGAGGTAAGCGTCGCACAAGTCGAACTCACTTTACCCACGTTTCTTGTGGATTGGGGGGCCGCCGCCGGGGGCATGGGGTACATGTGCTATGCAAAATCCGGCTCAGAAATTTCTGCGGGAAATTCACACAAACGATTTCAGAAACCGGTGTGATAGTGTCTTCCTGACGACAAGCTACAGTTACAAGCCACAAAGCAATGACGCTGCAAGCACATCTTGAAGACCACAACGCTAACTCTCGCCGTAACAGAGTCGACCTGACGACCGATAATGAACAGGCGCACGCATTGGTTTGGGAATGGGTGGCAGAACTCGAGGCTCCCCGAAAAAGAAAGTTCTCGGACGCACAGAAAACCAAGTGTTTCCAGAGCTTACTTTGCCTATGCATGGACCTGCTATCGGTCAAGGACACCACACCTTCAGTCTGGATTGGATACAGCCGGGGGAAAACCAACTTCGTTCGAGGGGGTGCTTACTGGGACAACGCGAACGACTGCGCCGCGCTGTCTGAAACGTTTTTTCTGACGTGCATAGATAACTTGAGCGAGCGCGGGCTAGTCGAAAAGCGGGATGCGCCTCCAGGCTACTCAAGCTACTCATCGCGTTTGCGGCCAACTTCGCAACTATTGGAAGAGTTTGCAGCACGCGGGTTGAATTGGACGCACGTTCACGAAGAACCAGACAAAAACTGCATCGTTGTCAAGGACCATGAGAAAAGACCAACAACGTGGCCTGATCCTGGTGAGTTCCCCCTACCCCAAACACTTTAGAACCTCACACGCATTAACACCGCGCTCCAGAAAACGTTCGTCAATATCAACATTTCCGATCAAGAGTTAGCCGAACTAAACACCTGCGCCGACGCGACGGCTGACGTTGACGAAACCGAGTATTCGGCCAGAAGCAAAATTGATTTCATCGACAGAAAGCTTCGCCGGATTTTCGCAAGAAGCAGCTTTCAGCAAGGGGGAAGGTTCTATGGTGGTTGGTGGCAGAACATCCCCAGCAGGCTCAGAAAGCACATTGAAATCAATGGCTGGATGACCGTTGAACTCGACTACTCAACCATGGCACCGAGAATGCTCTACGCTCTTGTGCACGAGATTCCTCCCGAAGACAGCTACTCCCTCCAAGGTTGGCCGCCTGAAACCAGAAAGATAGCGAAGAAAGCCTTCAATCAGTTGTTGAACAGTAACCCGTCATCGCGGAACCCGAACCAGTGGCATCGCTTCGCACCTAGCTTAGATCCGGACCCATTACCTGCAAACTGGTACCAGCTGAACCGTTTCCAGAAGGATAGCGCGAGGAGACAAGCTTTTACTGCACTAACTGAGCGACCCTACGACGACCTCCTTGCTGATCTACTCGAGCTACATACCCCCATTGAACAGCACTTCTTCACTGGGGTTTGGGGAACTCTACAAAGTAGGGACTCTGAAATCGTTGAAAGAGTTCTGCTTAACCTGCTAGATCGCGAGGAGCCTGAGGTTGTTCTCGCTATCCACGACTCGTTCATTGTTCGCTACGGACGTCACGAAGTCCTTCTCAATGCAATGCGGGAAGCATTTCACGAAGTCGTGGGACATGACGCGGTCATTGATGAGGACGACACCATACTCACACCACCAGAAGGGTACGAAGGAGATGATCTAGCGTATGCCTTCGAGGTTTTGGATGTAAACGATGAAAGGCGACAATCACACGCTGGGTATTTTGCTCGTCAATCCGCATGGGAACAAACCCATGGTCAGTTGAACAACATAAATCTGGCTCTCGAAAGGATGGAGCGAGTGGATGTGGAAGGGTTGGAGATCGTTAACGTCGCTAAAGCATCACCAGAGTAGAAAGCACCCTCCAAT
The DNA here is from genome assembly GCF_059611725.1 of Tateyamaria sp. LSS28. Classification (NCBI taxonomy): domain Bacteria; kingdom Pseudomonadati; phylum Pseudomonadota; class Alphaproteobacteria; order Rhodobacterales; family Roseobacteraceae; genus Tateyamaria; species Tateyamaria sp. LSS28. Next base: position 614,517 of record NZ_JCAPFI010000003.1, read on the forward strand.
GAGGTTTGCAGGCCAAACTCATCTTGTTCGCATACTGAGTTCAATGGCGGAGACGTTCTGCCCTCTGTGTCGGGCGACGGGCCGACGTATCTCCGCTATACTTACCATATCCCAAGTAAACCAATCCATGGGACAGATGATGCTGTGTGAACGCCATCGTTACTGAACCATATCTCCAACCGGGCGAAGGGCGTACCCCTTACTAGACCACCCCTTACTAGACCACGCTAATTTCCCATCACCAGCAGCAGTTCATGTTGGAAGATATGGCTCAACACATGCCGTTGACACTGCTAGAGGCACTAACAACGCAACGGTAAACTAGCAAGACTGTTGGTTTAAACAGCACGCCTCAACACAGCATTGTACTTCAACGTCTAACCCATTGTTTTTGATTACTTATTTTTAAAGATTCGCTGTTTGAACTGGTTTTACAAAGCAGCACTTTCGCCAGCATCGTTCAAGATAAGTGTAGCGCGAAAAAGTCATCCACTGGAACAACCGCAGTATATGTACGCGATTGCGCAGGAAGCTGACTTTGCAAAGTCAGCACGTCATCTATTGCGAAGAGGCTTTATTCCGACCCAGCACTTTGCGCCCAAAGTCGCTTCAGTAGTTCATACTTCTCCTTGGTATGCTTGTAGGTGGACGTGACATTTAGCTGTGCCGTGCCGAGCATGAGGCCTGTTTCCAACGCTTCCTCGGAACGGATTTCGGTCAATTCCAAATAAGGTGGTCGAACGGGCGTTCCTCTTCGTTTGTTCACATAGAAACGGGCCATATCCTGCGGATCGGACGAAATTTGCGAAACATAAATTGAGCGCATCAGCTCGTACAGGTCGTGCCGCCCAAATCGGTACTCCGGTAGATCGAACTCTGAAACAATCTTATAGTTTCGATACAGACGAATGGTTACCTTTTGCACCATCAAAACCTTTCCATTCCCATAAGCCGCACTTCCATGACTTTCGAATTATAGAACTTGCTTGAAAGCTATCAGCGCCGGGTTTGAAACTAATCTTTGGGGGCTTCAGGCATTGACGCATGCCCGTATACTTGGACCTAAGCGAACAGAAGAGGCTGTGTAAGGTGTGATGGCGAAGCGAACAGAATATCTTGTGACCCACTACGCGCAGAACGGCACTGTGATCAAGCAACTGCGGGTGCCCAAGAGTATCAATATGCTCCGTCTGCTTGAGAGGCTAATATGCAGAGAATTAGATGATCAATCAATCATTGCCTCGTGCTGCCGATCGAACGCCAAAAGTTTCTATGACCCATTCCAAGTGATTGACATGCGAGATGAGCATCGTCGCGAACAAGCTCAAGCCGCAATGAAAGCCGATCCTCAAGGGTCTTACTTTGAGGCACGAGATGCACCAATCCCTCTTGGGAAATTACTCATGATGGCCGGATATCAACACGAGTATCACGTCCAAGAGGTGGAAGCAGAGAACTGAAACCACGCGCGCGAACGAATTTTGTCTCTGCGAGCTAGCGCTCGACGAAGCGCTCTACATGGTGACTCATCATATGGAGACTCATTTTATGTCCGCTTTGGGCTGGGGGTGACTTTAGATCTGAACGCGGCGGATGTCGGCAGCGAGCCCAGAGTTACCTGTTGCATTCGGTCTCTATCATACCGTGCGATTTTGGATGAAAACCTTTCGGGAACTTAGTTTCCTCATCGTATTCTGCACCTTCAAGTTTCGCATGGTTTAATATGGCTCCTGTGAAATCTGCACCTTGCAGCCGCGAGCCGCCGCCAAGATTATCTCTACCAAGGTTGGCTCCGCGAAAGCTCGCACCAACACAGGAGGCTTCCTTTAGATCAACACCCTGTAAGTTGGCGTTCTCGAAATTCGCACCATCCAATTGCGCCATGAAAAAGCCCGCCCAATATAGGTTTGCACCTTTGAAGTTGGCGTGCACAAGCTGAGCTCCATAAAGATGAGCCCCTTCCCAAGTAACGCCCTCAAACTGATCCTTGCCAATAGGGACTTGGTAGGTTCTCAAGACTTCACCAAATTCGTCCAGTATTTGCACTTCATCCTGCATCGAGCCGACTACCCCTTTGAAGCAATGTGTCTCTAAGCGATATTGAGGAAATTGAACAGGAGTTGGGCAAGTCCATTGCGGTTTGCCCTTTGCCCAATGTCAGCTAGGTCCCGCGCTACGGTCATCTCGATGGTCCAGCTCAATGTCCGGTTTGGGCTGCCACCAGTCAACCGACAGAAACCATCGGATGTCAGTCGCGAGCCCAAATCACATTTTTTTTGCGTTGCAGTGAACATCCACGGTTATCAAATACCAACCAAATCAAGGCAGATTGCAACCGCTGTGGCGTATATATTTTGGTACTGCAGCTGGGCTATTTTGTGGTTGACCTTGCCTACACATCACTGAAAAGTTCATTTTAATTTTTTGATGACTAGCAAGTTTTGGTGGGAAATGGGTGGCGCGAAAACACCAAAGAGAGTTGTATCCAGTGTGCAGTCAGTTGTCGCCCTTTTGAAGGAGTTTAGCGTTGCAAAATCATATTCAAGAAATTCTGACACGAAACAACTTACAGGTGACGATTTTAATTCTTCTTGCGGTACTTTCGCTCAACATCGTCCATTATATTGGTTTCACACTTGACTTCCCGGGTGAGTGGCCGCTACGGCTGGCGCACGATCTCGCTCCAGCGCTAGCATCAGATCTGACAATCGCTTTTGTCGTGTCAGCAGGAATAACTAAACTGAGTTTCGAAGCTATAAAGCACTTAGTACCAGCTCTAGTATCTCCACTATTGTTGATAAAAAAAGTTCGTAAATGGACAAGTTTTATTAATTCAAATAGTCGCGCGATGAAGGGGATCCATCCAGGCTTTTACGTGGGTGTATTTTGGGCAACATTTGCAGAAATTTACTTGGGTTTCGTAGACGGATACTATGCATTATTATTTTTGGTGATCTTGGTTGCGCCAATGATCACATTCCCATATGTATTCACGCTTAGGCTAAAAATTATGAAAAATCGCTTCGACCGCGAATCACGTGAGCTTGGGCGAGGGAGATTTAACGGATACCTTCTTCCTGCATTAGTTTTTTCAAACCTATTATTCGTTTTCATCGTCGGAATAGAAAGATTTCACGTCGTCACATCCCAGGAATCAGTTGAAATTGAGACTGCGAACGGTAGTATAAGCGGAATAATCATTTCGCAAATAAATGGGGGTCTTTTGTTTGCGTCACCTGAGCGCCGAGATCGAAATGGTTATCCAGAGATTAGACTGTTCAAGGGCGACTATTCGATCAGTACTGCAAAAATCGACTAGTCGTCTGCTTGCGCTCGAATCCAGTTAAAGGCTGAATGGATGGAGCGTGACACTATTTTTTTCTGAAGCGGGCCGTCCAGAAAGCTAACATCAGGTAAGCCGAGCTATGTCGGCGCTGCTGGTATCAGAACACCCATGACCAATGTCTCTTTTGGGCTGTCTCTAGCCATTCCTTACCCGACGATGTTAGGCAGTTACCATCGTTGTTTTCAGTCAATCAACCCGATGACATCACGAACATTCAAATGCGTGTACCTCTGCACGCTTCGAATATCCCTGTGCCCGCTAACCATCATGATTTGTAGCTGGTTGAGACCCAACCGTGCCACTTCCGTAATTCGTGAGTGTCGAAGCTGATGAAACCTAACATCTTTGCCCAGTCCAACATTTTCACGCGCTCGTCTGACGGCCTGTGTAACGCTGTATGAGGCCATGGCAAAAATTTTGGCATTCGGCATCACTAAACCAACTGATGCGGCCTCCAGGAGCTCCACAGCTCGTCTGGTGAGGGGCACATCCCGAGACCCTTCCTTCCCGTCAACGACACGAAGAAACCGTTGGTCAAGATGCAGGTCATTTAGGGTCAGCTTTAGCAACTCACCCCTTCGCATCGCGGTTTCATAGGCAAGTTCCACGACAGTAGCCATCTCCGGCGTCATCGCTGAAAGCAGAAGTCGCAATTCATCACGTGTAATCACTCTATCCCGAGGCTTGTTCGCTTTCGGCAGCTTCAACATCTCGCAAGGGTTCTCAATCAGGTTACCTGTCTCTGCGAGGTGTTCGGAAATGTACCACCTGTAAACTCGGCGGATCATCATGAGCTCGTCTCGACAGGTTGTTGTTGCGACCTTTGCTAAGCGGGTCTGCTTGAAGGTGTTAATGTCTTGAAGCGTAATTAGGTCCAACGTCTTACACATGACTTTGTGCTGGCAAATACGATCGATGCGATTGAGGGCGAGGCTTTGGGAGGGCTTACCATCCAAGACTTCGTGGCAATACGCGTAGCCTGCATCAATGAACAGCGGGTGCTCCTGATTGAGTAGTTTCTCCTGATCCTCCGCCCACGCCGTTGCCGCCGCATGTGAGCTGAACGTTGACGACTTAAGCAACTTCCCTCCTCGACGGACTTGAACGTTCCATTTCCCTGATGGTAGCTTCCGAACTGTGGCCATAGCGATATGTCTCCTAGTCGAATTTAAAGATCATAAAGCCTTGTTATCAATGACTTAGCAGCATCTTGCCAAGGTTAGGGTCGGGCGTTCGAATCGCCTCGCCCGCTCCAACATCCTCCCAGATGGGAGTGTCAAAAAGGCCGCCGCTTGGCGGTCTTTTTTGTTTTGAAAACTGCACATGTTGCAACCACATCACTTTTGCCCGTGGCGCGAATATACACCGTTCAAAGGTGTAGACGCCGCACCTGGCGCGCATTAGCGTCAGGCCCAAGCAGGTTGATCCTGCGCAATGAAAAGGCTCATGCAAGAGCCGTTAAGACGAGCAGGTCTCACATGAAATACGTTCTCAGCGCCGTACTTGGCGTCACCCTTCCAATTGCCAGCGCCGCACAGGCCGTCGAGATCACCGGCGGATCGGTACAACTGAAGTACTCGGCCTTCACCGAAGAAACGGATTTGAACCGCGTCAATCTCGAAGGCTCGATGGAAATTGGCTTCACGCAGTCGTTCAGCACCCAAATTGACTTGGGCCATAACAGTTTCGGCGAAACAGACATCGATGGCACTAACTTTGGTCTGCACGCGATCTACCACTTGAACGACTCCACGTCGCTTGGCGCATTCTATACGCGCGAAGATGCTGAAGACGCAGATGTCGATATCTTCGGCATTGAAGCTGGGTTCGAAACGGGCGCTTTCGAGGTTGAGGGCTTCCTCGGCCAGCTCGACGCAGAAAACGAAGACGAAACGATTTTCGGTTTCGAGGGCCGGTACGAACTGAACTCGGGCATCGGATTATCCCTTGGATACGAAGATGTTGGCAGCAGCTCGACCGCAAACGTGGCGACCACAACACTACGGGTCGACCGGGATGTCACCAGCAACCTGAACCTGTTTGCTGAAATTGGGTCCACCAGCTTTGACACTGACATCGGCGGTGCTGATGAAACATTCGTCGGCATCGGCGGCCGGTACGTGTTCGGGGCTGAGCGCGGCGCAACGTTCAATCAGCGCGGGCTTCTGCGCATCTTGCCTGGCGGTTAACGCAGACTGCGACGTGGCCCCGGCCGCGTCGCGACACCCACAAATGTATCCGCTAGAACACCTTGAACGTCATCGTGGTCAGCGACCGTTCGATCCCATCGATATCCAGCAACTCATCATTGATGTATTTCCCAACATCCTGACCTTCAGGGATGTAGACCTTCATCAACAGGTCATAGTCACCCGAGGTCGAATAAAGCTCGGAATGGATTTCGCGCAGCGTAATCTCTTCGGCGACCTTGTAGGTGGAACCGGGGCGGCAGCGGATCTGGATGAAGACACAAGTGGTCATGGGCATGGCCTTGGGCAACTGCGGTGCATATCCCCGTAGTGGCACGTCTGCACAGGTGCCTGCAAGCGTGATGGTCCGCCCCTTGGCGGCGCTGTCCTGCCCGCCTATAGAGGCACGCGAACACCCTAGGCAGGAGGCCGCGTGATGCGCAGCACCACCCTTACCCGCACCACCGCCGAAACCGATATCTCGGTCTCGCTCAACCTGGATGGCACCGGTCAATACGACAATGACACAGGCGTCGGGTTCTTTGACCACATGCTGGATCAGCTGGCGCGCCACGCGCTGATCGACATGAAGGTGCGCTGTAAGGGCGATCTGCACATCGATGATCACCACACGGTCGAGGACGTGGGCATCGCCATCGGACAAGCCCTGAGCCAAGCCGTTGGAAACAAAAAGGGAATTCAGCGCTACGGGTCCTGCCTGTTGCCGATGGATGATGCCCTTGTCCGCGCGGCGCTCGACCTGTCGGGGCGGCCCTTCCTCGTGTGGAATGTGGATCTGCCCACGCCGAAGATCGGCACGTTCGACACCGAATTGGTGCGCGAATTCTTCCAGGCGCTCAGCACCCATGGCGGCATCACGCTGCATGTGGACATGCTGCACGGGATCAACAGCCACCACATCGCCGAGGCGGCCTTCAAAGCCGTGGCCCGTGCCTTGCGCGTGGCCCTTGAGGTCGATCCGCGTATGGCGGACGCCATCCCCTCGACCAAAGGCAGCCTATGAGCCTGACGGTTCTGATCGACTACGAGAGCGGCAACCTGCACTCGGCCGAAAAGGCGTTTGAGCGCATGGCGCGCGAGGCGGATGCGGGCACGGTCGTTGTCACTTCGGACGCGGATGTGGTGGCCAAGGCCGACCGGATCGTGCTGCCCGGCGACGGGGCCTTTCCCGCATGTGCAGCGGCTTTGCGTGGATCGGGTGTGTATGATGCACTTGTCGAAGCCGTTGAAAACAAAGGCAGACCCTTTCTGGGCATCTGCGTTGGCATGCAGTTGATGGCCGCATGGGGGCGGGAATACAGCGACACGCCCGGATTGGGCTGGATAGACGGCGAGGTCGTGCACATCACGCCTTCAGACGCGATCCTGAAGGTGCCGCATATGGGGTGGAACGACCTGGTTCTGGAGGTGCAGCACCCCGTGTTTGAAGGGGTTTCGACGGGCGATCACACCTACTTTGTGCACTCCTATCATTTCGAAGTTGCGGACCCTGCCATGCGGCTGGCCCATGTAGATTACGGCGGAGATGTCACCGCCGTTGTCGGGCGGGACACGATGCTGGGGATGCAGTTCCATCCGGAGAAGAGCCAGGATATCGGCCTGCGCATGATCCGCAATTTTCTGACCTGGGCGCCCTGACATACAAACTGTTTCGGGCGGGTGAGTCTCTGGGCTGCATTTACCTTGTTTTCATGGAGATTGACGCCTCAAACGGGGTGTCACCCCCCGTGCAGCATCCGTACACCCCCTGTACACCCCCAACGGGCGGACGTTTGACGGTTAACGCAACGTACGATGATCTCAAGGGCGCTGCGCGACGCGATTAATGTTTGAATGGGGCTCTGCCCCCAAACCCCCGAAGTTTATCTGGCAAGATGAAGACAGGTAGTTATGCAGTGTAACTATCGAACTCAGCCAGGTCGGGATGCCTTTTCAGCAAGCCCGGAAACACCCTGGCGGCGAGCCAGTTCATCCATCACATCCGACAGGGCGACGTCACGCGATGCCAGCATGACCAGCAAGTGGTAGAGCACGTCTGCTGCCTCGGATGTCAGGGCGGCTTTGTCATCTTTCACCGCTTCGATGATGGCTTCGACCGCTTCCTCGCCGAACTTCTCGGCGCATTTCTCGGGCCCCTTGGCCAGCAGTTTGGCCGTCCAGGAACTGTCGGGATCGGCCCCTTTGCGGGCTTCGATTGTTGCGAAGAGGTCGTCCAGCGTCATGTCAGCCTCATTGGGATACCGGCGGCCGCCATGTGCGCCTTGGCCTGGGCGATGGTGTAATCACCGAAGTGGAAGATGGAGGCGGCCAGAACGGCGGATGCGCCCCCTTCGGTGACACCATCAACAAGGTGATCGGGCGTGCCGACGCCGCCGCTTGCGATCACGGGGATCGGTACGGCATTCGAGATGGCGCGTGTCAGTGGCAGATTGAACCCAGCGCGCGTCCCGTCGCGGTCCATGGAGGTGAGCAGAATTTCCCCAGCCCCTTTTTCAGCGGCGGTGCGGGCAAATTCGACCGCGTCGATACCCGTGGGTTTGCGCCCCCCGTGGGTGAATATTTCCCAGCGGCCCGGTTCGACTGTCTTGGCGTCGATGGCGCAGACAATGCACTGGCTGCCGAACTGATCGGAAGCCCGCGCGAGCACATCGGGGTCCGCCACGGCGGCGGAGTTGAATGACACCTTGTCGGCCCCTGCCAGCAGCAAGGCCCGCACATCCGCCACCGTCCGGACACCACCGCCCACGGTCAGCGGAATAAAGCACTGTTCTGCCGTGCGTTGCACCAGGTCGAACATCGTTCCGCGGTTTTCATGGGTCGCGTGGATGTCCAGAAAACACAGCTCGTCCGCGCCTGCGGCGTCGTAGGCGCGTGCGGCCTCGACCGGATCACCAGCATCGATCAGGTCGACAAAGTTGACGCCCTTGACCACGCGGCCATCGGCAACATCGAGACACGGTATTATGCGGGTTTTCAACATGCGCGTCTGGTAGCGTGGATTTGACAGCGGGGAAAGGGGCTCTGCCCCCGGCCTGCGCCCTCCGCCGGGGTTTGTCCGGCAAGATCAAGGAGTATTTCCGCCCATCATCGCCCATTCACGGAAAGGTGCATGGCCTTCGCTCGCGCATATGACAGGTTCGGGTTATTGCAAACGAGGAGACGCGTGATGCGGATTTTGATGGCTCTGGTGATGAGCGTTTTTTTGGCAGGTACGGCAATGGCTGGTGACAACGGGATTGTTCGCAAGGAATCCGCGAAGAGTGTGGGCGAAACAATGGATGCGCTGCAGGCCGCACTGGAAGGGGCTGGTTTGACCATCTTTGCCCGTGTTGATCACGGGGCTGGTGCGCAAGGTGTGGGCGAAGACATAGGTGCCTCGGAGTTGCTGATCTTTGGCAATCCCAAACTGGGCACGCAGGCGATGCTGGATGACCGGACATCTGCATTGTTCCTGCCGATGAAAATCGCCGTGTTCGAAGACGAGACCGGCAAGACCATGATCGCCTACGAAGACCCGGCGGCGATGTTGGGCAAGCTGGGTGGGGTGGCTGACGATGCCGCTTACGTCCAGACCATGACCGGCGCGTTGGGCAAGTTTACCGATGGTGCTGCGCAATAAGCGCTAGCCCTTGAGGGCCGCGAGCGCTGAGGCAAGGTCGATGGCCCCATCGTAGAGCGCGCGGCCCGAGATGGCGCCTGAGATCACGCGTGTCGCCTTGAGCGCCGTCAGATCGTCCAGAGACGACACGCCGCCGCTTGCGATGACGGGAATGTCCACTGCTTCGGCCAAGGCCTGCGTGGCAGGAATATTTGGCCCGCCCATGGCCCCGTCGCGGTTGATGTCGGTGTAGATGATCGCGGCCACGCCCGCATCTTCGAAGGATTTGGCCAGATCGGTGGCGTCCACATCCGTCTCGGTCGCCCAGCCTTTGGTCGCAACCTTGCCGTTCCGCGCATCGATGCCCACGGCGACGTGATCGGGAAAGGCTTTGGCCGCCTCGCGCACGAGATCGGGGTTTTCGACCGCCACGGTGCCGAGGATGACCCGCTGCAGGCCCTTGGACAGCCACATTTCGATGGTCGCCATGTCCCGGATGCCGCCACCAAGTTGCGCGGGCACGTCGCAGGATTTCAGGATCGCCTCAACAGGGGCTGCGTTGACAGGCTCACCTGCAAAGGCGCCGTTGAGATCGACAAGGTGCAGCCATTCGCAGCCAGCCGCTACAAAGGCGCGCGCCTGTGCCGCCGGGTCGTCGTTGAACACGGTGGCCTTGTCCATGTCCCCATGTACGAGGCGCACGGCCTGGCCGTCCTTGAGGTCGATGGCGGGGTACAAGATCATGTTGTCGGGCCTTTCGCTGTCTGCTCGCGTCCTTGCACCTATCCGTGAGATTTGCAACGCGACCCAAGGTCATTCTTGCCATATCGCTTCCAGATGGCTCACAGTCCCGGCCATTACGGAGGAGACACTCATGAAACACCTGATTGCAGCCGCATGTGTGGCGATTGTCAGCGCAGGAAGTGCAATGGCGGACCCGGTTCTGGGCACGTGGAAAACCGAAGTTGACGATGGTGCTTATGCCCACATCGCGATGAGCACGTGCGGCGCGAAGATTTGCGGCACGATTGCCAAAGCCTTTGATGCCAGCGGTCCGATTGCGTCCGAGAATGTCGGCAAGCAGCTTGTCTGGGATATGGAGCCGCAGGGGGGCGGTAGCTATGCTTCGGGCAAGATCTGGCAGCCGTCGACCGGCAAGGTTTTCAAATCGAAGATGGCCTTGAGCGGCAACAGCCTGAAAGTGTCGGGCTGCGTTGGTCCATTCTGCAAAAAGCAGACATGGTCGCGCGTGAACTGATACCATAGGCGTCTTTTGGCCCATGCCCCGTGCCCTTTGGCGCGGGGTTTTTCATACCCGATCCCCCGGTTTGGTCCTAGTCCGTACGCGCGGAACCCGGACCGACCAAGACGCCCATCGGGGTTCATCGCGTTCTGTGGTACAATGCCGTGTATCATGACACGTCTGTTGGCTAAATTTGTCATGCCCGCCGCAGCCCTGTGGCTGGGCATTCTTCCCGCTCCGGTGGCATCGGGACCGGAGGGCGTGTGGCTGACCCCGCCCGACCGCAAGGGCCAGACTGCGCATGTGGATGCCAAGAAATGCGGCGTCGCCTATTGCGGGACAATCGTTACAGTCTTTGCCCCGTCTGGCGAACCCATCAGTGCGGCCACAATCGGTCAGCGCGTGTTCTGGGACATGATCGGGTCCAGCAATGTCTATGAGGGCCGCGCTTTCGTGCCAGCGCACAATCGCAACTACAACGCCAGGATGCGGGTCAATGGCAATCGGATGACGGTGTCGGGTTGTCTGGGCCTCGTTTGCCAGAGTCAGATCTGGCTACGTGTGCGCTGAACTGCACTTCTCTCTAAAGGCTTCGCCTGCACACGACGTGATGTATTGCGCCCGCTTTTCGCGAATGTGGTGTCCGCCCCGAGGGGGCTTGATTGAAACGGGAAAGCGGCTAGAGCCGGGATGAGATGATGCCGGTGTTGAACCCGCCCATCCGCAGCTCGCCGAACAGGCGCTGATACTCGATCTTGGGGCAACGGTTCTGAATAACCGTCAGATCCGCCGCACGCGCCTTGGCCGTGGCTTCGGCATGTTCCACTCCAATCTGCATCCAGATTGTTTTCAGGGTTGGAATGCGGGCCATGGCGGCGTCCACAATCTCGGGCACGGCCTCGGACCGGCGGAAGATGTCCACCATATCGACCGGCTCATCGATCGAATCGAAATCAGGCACGATCTGTCGTCCAAACAGCATCTTGCCTGCGTAGACCGGGTTCACGGGGATCACGGAGAACCCTTTGAGCGCGAGGTACCGCGCCACATAGTAGCTGGGTCGCACCGGGTTGGTGGACACGCCCACGACCGCGACAACCTTGGTTGCCGTCAGGACCTGTTTCAAATGCGCATCGGTATAGATTTCGGACATGATTTCCCCCCTGCCCGGTCACGTTCCCAAAAAAACGCCCCGATCGCAAAGCGAAAGGGGCGCGCAGGTGCGGAACGAGGGACAGTGAAATAACCTACAGGAGTTCCAAACCTGTGGTTCACCTTTAAAGATATGATCGCTCACGTCTTGCAAAAGACCCTCTCGCAAATCTGTGAACGAAAACTTAAAGATCGGATTTGGCCGGCCAGCCGCAGCGCAGCGCTCAGTCAAAAATGTCTTCAATGATATCAAACGCATCGTCGAAAATATCCGCCCAACGCGACTTGCGCTTCTTGTACTTTTTCTTGCTGGGTTTCGGCCTGTTTTTTTGGCGAATGGCCGAGGGTCGCACGGTTTCGCGGTCACCTGATCGCTTTCTGGGCAACATCTTCAGGTCGTGCAGCGGGGCACCGCAATTGGAACATGCCAGTTCGTGGCGCTCGCGCCCTGTCAGAACAAGGGCGGCACGGGTGCCGCAATAGCAGCAGGTGGCGATCTTCGTGGGGTGGGCGATGGTCGCCTCCTATGCGTGGTCCTTGGAGGCATATAGGGCAATCGCAGCCGCATTTGAGACATTGAGCGAGCCAAACCCACCTGCCGCGTCGATTTTCACCAGCGCATCACAGGTTTCGCGGGTTTTCTGACGCAGGCCGGGACCTTCGGCGCCAAGAACCAGCGCAACGGCGCGATCCTTTTGACCATTCAGGGTCGTCTCAATCGTCGCGTCGGCCTCTCCGTCCAATCCCAGAACCATGTAACCCATGCCCTGCAACTCGACGATGGCGTCCGCCAGATTGCGCACCCGCACGTAGGGTTGGCGTTCCAACGCACCGGAAGCTGTTTTGGCCAACGCACCAGTTTCAGGCGCTGCGTGATGGCGCGTGCCAATGACGGCGGACGCCCCCAACACCTCGGCCGAGCGCAGAATCGCGCCCACATTGTGCGGGTCCGTCACCCGGTCCAGCAGGATCAGCCGCGGCGCTTCGGCCCCGATGGCCACATCCGCAAGGCTGCCCCAGTCGAGCGGCTTGACCTCAAGTGCTGCCCCCTGGTGAACCGAGCCGGGATCAATCGGCGGCTTGAACTTGCGGGGATCAATCACGTCGGGCGTGATACCTGCAGTCAGAATGGCGTCTTCCAGTTTGTTGTGAGCATTCAGCGTCACCATGAGGCGCAGTTTTTCACGCTTTGGGTTCAGCAGCGCGTCGCGCACCGCGTGCAAACCGAACAGCCAGACGGTTGCTACCGCGTCCGCCTTTTTCGCCTGTTCCTTTTCGACGACCCATTTGGGTTTTTTCATCTTTGCACCTTTGGCCCTTGGGGTCTGATTTTGTGCCTTGACCCTTGATATACGTCCCGGTAATCACGCGCTCACGCCACCGGGGTTCAGGCCCTAATGGCGTAGTGGGCGACAGGCCGCAAGGTGTGGCAGGGGACTGTAACTCCCTCGCGGAGACGCACGCCTGGTTCGATTCCAGGGTCGCCCACCACTTCCAAATCAAGTGTTCCGGGATTTTTGAGGTACACCGCCCCTTCGCGCGAGCAGACACCATTCAACTTTCTTGTTTCATCGAGTTAGGCTTCCCTTCAAGCTGGGTCACATAATTAACCTCCAAAGAAGGTTTCTGCCTTGGCCAAAGAACGTTGGAAGGGTGACGTAGCTGGAAAAATCCATCATTTGGATGAGTTGGTTGCCAACGGTTTGTCAGCACTTGCTGCCTATAGAGCCTTGGCGGAGGTCTTGAGTGGTAGCGAGCCTTTAGGTCCACATACAATGGCCAGAAAAGGATACACCGCACTTCGTTCGGCTCTGCAACGAACCTACATGAACGACGGCTTCAATCTCATCGATAAGAGATATGTACTCACTCTGTCATGCCGCAAACGACGAAGACTTGCGAAAATCGGAAACGACTCAAAGCTCTATGAGGTTCTGTATTGAAAACGAAAGGCCCTTCCGACTGTGGCGCAACAATATCTCTGCTCATCGAAATATCGAGAAAGCTCCCTGGCAATGGGCAAGAGACGCTAACGTAACACATGGAGAAGTCGATGCTTTTTTTGTGAATGCTCAAGATGCGGTTGTTGGGTTGGCCAACGACAATGCTGAACAGTACCAGTTTGATGGCGAACTCGATTGCAAAAAAGACTTTAGCGACGAATTCATTGGCCTTTGTGAAGCGATATGTTTTGTGATGCCCTAAACGGAAAGACACTTTTTTGTCTGGGCTAGCTCGACGTTGCACGTCTCACTCTAAATCGCCAATAGCACTAAGATGAATCTCGAATCCGAGATACCGGAGCTTAGTGTCCTGACACCCGCGGCACCAATGCCTTGACCAGATCCTTCATGTCGAGCTGACCGACGACCTCGCCCCGGTCCATGACGCGATAGATGTGATTGGTATCCCCACCCGTCAGCGCGATCATGTCCTCAAGGTTGCGTGAGGCCTCGACCTCTCCGTCGAAGCTATCGCCCTGAATGGGTTTCATCACCGACCGAACACGCAGCACGCGGGCGCGGTTGATGTCGCTTACGAAGTCTTCGATGTAAGGGTCTGAAGGAGCCAGCAAAATACCCTGTGGCTCGCCTTGTTGGACCACTGCGCCGTCCTTGAGGATCACGAGGTGATCGGCCAGTTTCAACGCCTCGTCCAGATCGTGTGTGATAAAGACGATGGTTTTGTGCAATTCCTTTTGCAGCTCCAAGAGCAGGTTCTGCATATCGGTGCGAATGAGTGGATCAAGGGCCGAGAATGCCTCGTCCATCAGCATTATATCGGTGTTGGCGGTGAGCGCACGGGCGATGCCGACGCGCTGCTGCATCCCACCCGACAGTTGCGCAGGATAGCGGTCTTCGAACCCCTCAAGCCCCACACGCGCCAGCCATTTGCGCCCTTCGGCATCGCAGGTGGCCTTGTCAGCGCCCTGCACGCTCAGCGGCAGTTGGGCGTTTTCCAGCACCGTCTTGTGCGGCAGCAGCGCGAATTTCTGAAACACCATCGACATCTGTTTCTGCCGCAGGGTCCGCAGGGCCGCCTGCCCCATCTTCATCACGTCCTGCCCATCGACGAGGATTTCGCCCGCCGATGGGTCAATCAGACGATTGAGGTGCCGGATCAGGGTGGACTTGCCAGAGCCAGACAAGCCCATGATGACCGTGATCTCACCCGGCTGCATATCCACGTTGATGTCCTGCAGACCCAGCACATGTTTGTGCTTTTCCAGCAAGGTTGTCTTGTCCATACCCGCTTGAACATGGGGCACCATCGCCGTGTCATCGGGCCCAAAGATCTTGTACAGTCCGCGCAGGGACACTTTTGCAGTCATGTCAGCGTTCCTTGCGTCCGGTGTCGACACGGGCGAGCGCAGCCTTGGACACGCGATCAAGGATCACGGCCAGCAGCACGATGCCCAGCCCGGCAACGATGCCCACGCCCAGTTCCAGGTTGCGGATACCTCGCAGAACCAGCACGCCGAGGCCAGGGGCCGAGACAAGCGAGGCAATCACCACCATCGCGAGGCTCATCATGATCGTCTGGTTCACGCCCGCCATGATATTGGGCAACGCCAATGGCAGCTCAACCCGGCTGAGCTTTTGCCATGCGGTCAGGCCAAAGGCATTGGCCGCCTCAATCACGTCCTTGTCCACCAAGCGGATGCCAAGATCGGTCAAGCGGATAACCGGCACGATGGCGTACAGGATGATAGCAATACCGTAGAGTTTTGATTCCGTGACAGAAAACAGGAAGATCAGCGGGATCAGGTAGACGAAGGTCGGCAGCGTTTGCAGCAGGTCGAGGATGGGCACGATGGTGCGCTGTGCCGTGTCCGATTTCGACATACCGATGCCAATAGGCACGCCTAGCAGGACCGAAAGCCCAGTACAGACAAACACGATGGCAAGGGTCTGCATCGCCACCTCGTAATGGTCGATGAACCCGAAAAAGAGCAGGACAAGGGCGACGAAGGCCGTCACGGATTTCGAGCGACTGACCAGCCATGTGATCAGCAACAAAGCGGGAATCATCACCCACCAGGGTGCGGATTGGAACACCCAAAGCGTGCCGTCGAGCATCCAGCTCAGCGGCTGCGTGATGGGGTCGAGGACGAATTTCAGCTCAGATCGGATCGACAGGAACCCCCGCTCGATACCGGCCGTCAAGTCGCGGGTCTGGCCGATGCGCCCGCAGGCCTCGTGCAACTCGTCGAGGGATGGAAACGGCAAACCACCCTCCTCTGCCACTGCGCCGCCGCCGCCACTCTGGGCCAGAAGTTGCGCCATGGACATGGGCGCATCTTCCTTGCCCACATCGCACCAATCCCGCAGGCCAAGGCCGTCAAAGACGCCGTCATAGGCTGCCATGTCGTTCCCCAGTTTCTTGATCTTGCGCCCAAAAGGGGGGCGAGGGTTGCGCCGGGGCGGACCCCGGCGCCCGAGCTTATTGCAGCAGGGCCGAGAGGTTGCCGCGCGCCTCGTCGTTCAACCAGCCACCCCAGACATCCTTGTAGGTGGTCAAGAAGTACACGGCCGCCTCTTCGTTCGAGGCTTCGTTGGCTTCCTGCCACGCCAGCACCTCGCCCATCTGGGCGTTCGTGAAAGTGACATTGCCCATCAGCGCCGCAGCGTCGGGTTCACGGTCAATAAAGGCTTGCGTCGCGGCCGTCACCACGTTGGACACCGGATACGCGGACAGGCCGGGTGTGGCGCAGTCTTCCAGACCGTTGCACGTGTGCGTTTCGGCGTCATAGGCGGGCATTTCCACCTGCACCATCGGATATTTGCCCAAAACCGAGGTCGGCGCCCAGTAGTAGCCGAACCATGGCTCTTTCGCCTCATATGCGGCGGCGATGGCCGTTGCCAAAGTCTCGCCCGAGCCGTGCTGGAAGCGTTCGACGCCCGAGTCCGCCAGACCTGCGGCCTTGAAGTTGTTATGATTGGTGACGTCGCAGCCCCAGCCCGACGGGCAGTCGTGGAAGCGGCCTCCGACCAGTTGCGGGTTGGCCTTGATGCCGTCCAGCGTTTTCAGCTCGGGATGCGCTTCGGCCAGGTAATCCGGGATCCACCACGCCTCAACCCCGCCATCGGACAGGACCTTGGACAGCTCGACCAGTTTGCCCTCGCCGCGCAGATCTTCGTAGACCTCGGTATAGCTGGTCCACAGCTCGGTCAGGATGTCGGGTTCACCCGTTTCTGCCACGGATGCCATGGCAGGCACGGTGGTCGTGGGCACTACGGTGACGGAACAGCCATAGCCCTGCTCCAACAGGAACTTGGCAACGTTGGTCACAACAGCAGCCGAGGCCCAGTCCATTTCCGTGATCGACACTTCGCCACACTCGGCGGCGGCGATGGATGCGGCAGAGGTGCCCAACATCAAAGTTACGGCAAATGCGAGTTTTTTCATGAGTTTGCTCCCTGTTCTGGCGGTATTTTCGCAGAAGATGGGCCAAGTGATAGACCCAAACCGGCACGGACTTACAGTCCAAACCCGCCTACGCGATGAATTTGGGCGCGGTGGTCCGCGCACTATGATCACAATTTCGCTCTGTCCGGCAAAAGCGGCAGTTTGCGCTTGGGGCAAACGGGATCAGCTTGTTAGGGTCAGTGCGGAACGACAGAACTGACGCAAGGACGACACCCCATGGACGTGGCACAGGCCCTCGTGATGGCGATGCAAACATGGGGGATGATCGGCGCACTTGTTGCCGCCGTGTTCCTGACCATCGGGATCGACCGAATTGATGAAGATGCGCGCGGGGCCTATGTTTTCCGCCCGCTCCTGATCCCCGGCGTGCTGCTGATCTGGCCAATTGTCCTGTGGCGTTGGTGGCAGATTGAAACCGAACGTGCCGCATGGGCCAACCGCTATCGCCCGGTGCGTGCCTCCTATGGTCTGGCGATCATCGCCATGAGCATCGGCATCTTGATCATTGTCATTGCTGGCCTGAGCGTGCGCCAGACCTGGCCCGCTGACATTGCCCCCGTGCAATTGACCGAAGGGGCAAGCCAATGAGCGTCAAGTATATCCCCGTTCAGTGGAACCCCAACAAGTGGGTCTATGACGCCGTGATGCTGGCGGGTGTCGCCGCGTTTCTTTGGGTGTTTCTGTACCTCACGCCCGGCGCGCTCAGCCACGAGTGGCCGATCAACCCGCAAATCCACAATGCCCGCGCCTTTGGCGCTTGCGCCTTTGTCATGTTGACCGTGATCCTGTGCATCGGGCCTGCTGCGCGGCTGGACAAGCGGTTTCTGCCCCTGCTCTACAATCGCCGCCACTTCGGAGTGATGACAGCCTTCGTTGCCCTGACGCACGCGGGCTACATCCTGAACTGGTACTTCGCCTTTTCCAGTTCCGACAAATACGTGGGCCTGCTCTATGCCAATTCCAGCTTTGGCCAGATCGCGGGCTTTCCTTTTGAAATATTTGGCATATTTGCGTTGGTCTGCCTGCTGATCCTCGCCGCGACGTCTCACGACTTCTGGCTCAAGTTCCTGACGCCGTCGGTGTGGAAACGGCTGCACTACCTGATCTATGCGGCCTATTTCTCGGTCGCGGCGCATGTGTCCCTGGGCATTTTGCAGGATCAGCAGAACCATGTGTTCACGGTGCTGTTCCTCGTGGGTGCAGGGGCTGTCATCGTCCTGCATCTGGCTGCATGGATGCAGGAACGGTCGGAGGCAGCGGCCAAGGATGGTGCGTGGGCCGAGGTGGCGCGCGTCGGCGACTTCCAAGAAGGCTATGCCAAGATCGCCAAGCTTGCGACCGGCGACCGTGTTGCCGTCTACCTGATGGAGGGCAAGCTGAGCGCCATTTCCAACGCCTGTGCCCACCAGAACGGGCCGCTGGGCGAGGGCAAGATCATCGATTGTCTGGTCACATGCCCCTGGCATGGCTTCCAATACGACGTGCGCAATGGACGCTCGCCCGCACCGTTCACCGAAAAGGTGCCCACCTACCGCATCCGCGTGATGGGGGACATGGTCGAGGTGCACCCGGACGCCAATCCCCCCGGCACATATGTGGAACCGGTTGCCCTGCCCGAACCCGAGCCGGACCTGCCCGAGGAAGGAGCAACGGCATGAGCGAGAAGCCATTCTTCGTCGGCTACCTGCCCGCCCCCGGCCCTCTGAGGGCATTCCTGCTGACGGCCTGCATCCTGTTGATTTCGGGCCTCGCAGGTGCGGGTTTCCTGATGGGTGCCGCACAGGACGACCCCGGCCCCGGTGCCTTCCGCTTCGACTATGGTCGCCAGACCGTCACCGGCGTGGTCGAGATGACGCCCTATCCCGTCATCCACGTGACCGAGGGCAACGAGCGGATCAAGCCCGGCGACAGTTTCATGATGACGGCGGGCGGCAAATCCGGTGTCGACAGCCGCGCCATACCCCTCAACGGCCAACTTGCGCAGGTGTCCGGCATCGTGCTGGAGCGCGGTGATCTTTACATGATGCAACTGCGGGGCGGTCGAAACGGAATACAAGCGGCCGAGGGCGATGCCCCGGACATCACGCCCGAACCGCAGGGCCGCTGGAAACTGGCGGGCGAGATTTGCGACGGCAAGTGCCTTGCAGGCGCCATGCGCCCGGGGCGCGGACTGGCGCACAAGGCCTGTGCCAACCTGTGCCTGCTGGGCGACGTGCCACCCATTTTCGTATCCACCCAGCCTGTGCTGGGCGAAGAGTTCCTCCTCGTTGTCGGCCCCGATGGCACGCGCCTGCCGCGCGAAGCCTATGACCACGTGGCCCAATTCATCACTGCCGAGGGCGAGATCACCAAGCACGGTGATCTGCTGATCTGGGAAATCGACGTGGACACGATCGAGGTGACAGAATGAAGCGCATCGTCTGGCTGATCATCGCGGCAGTAACGGCGGCGATCCTGTTCTATGTCTCCCGGTTCTGGTACCTGCGCCTTTGGCCGCGTGACGGGCTGTTTGGCGTGGATGCGCTGCGCCCCCAAGGCGGGCTGGTCGGTCAATGGCTGCGCGGTACGGATTTCGCCCCGTTCGAGCTGCTGATTTGGGCCGTGGGCGCCTTCGTGATCCTGACCGGCCTGCAAAAACTCTACGATCTTTTGAACCCACCCCCAGAATGACCGGATCTGGGGCTTTTGCCGTTCCCGTCTGCCGCGTATAGTGCTGACAAAATAGCGAAAACGCATATCGACAGGCACATGGCACGCAAACCCAAGACATCGGCACCGCCCAAGTTCAACATTGCCCTTGTGGGCCAATCCGGGCGGCTTGGTTACGAGGCGCTGCTGTTTGTTGCCTCCTTGCGCGCCAAGAGCCCCAACTTCGCAGGCCGCGTGCTGGTGGCAGAGCCGCAGCCCGGGCCGCTGTGGCCCAAGGACCCACGCATGACCGGCGATGTGCGCGAAGCTTTGCAAGCGCTCGGGGCAGAGATTGTCAGCTTCCAGAACCGTCATTTCGGCGCACTCTACCCCTATGGCAATAAGATCGAGATGCTGACGGCTTTGCCAAAAGGCGAGCCGTTTGTATTCTTCGACAGCGACACGCTCGTTACAGGCGACCTGACCACCGTGCCATTCGACTTCGGCTACCCATCGGCGTCGCTCAGGCGGGAAGGCACGTGGCCACAGATCGAGCTTTATGGCCCCGGTTACACTGAGATCTGGAAATCCCTCTATGACCAGTTCGGTCTGGATTTCGAAACCAGCCTCGATACGACGGAACCCGACGAGTATTGGAAGCGCTACCTGTACTTCAATGCGGGCTTCTTCTTTGGCGCCTGCCCCCATGCGTTTGGCGCCCGCTTTCTGGAATACGCATTGGCGATCCGCGACACGCCCCCGGCGCCGCTGGTCTGTCAGCCGCTTGATCCCTGGCTTGACCAGGTCGCCTTACCGCTCGTGATCCACAGCTTTGGCGGCGGACGTGACAGCGCCGTGCATGGCCTGCTGGACGGAAGCGTCACCTGCCACTATCGCATTTTCCCTCTTCTTTACGCACGTGAAAGTCAAAACGTGATCGATACCCTCGAGGAAGTCACAGCCCCAAACAAGATCAAGAAAGTCCTCAAAGGCTACGACCCGATCAAGCGGATGGTCTTTCAGGGGCGCGGTGCGAAAGTGCGCGCATTGTTCGATCAGAACGACATGCCACGGCGCGAACAGGCCATCCGCAACCGGATCAAATCCAACGGGTTCTGGATGCGCTGACCGGTTACGCTGCGTCAAAACTTTGCGCGCGGCAATTTTGAGACAAATTGCGCCATTTTCCCCCTTACATACGTACGCGGGGATATTAATTGCTCAGTCAATAAAAATTGATCCCCACATTCGGATGGCTGAGATGACGCAATCCCTTACACGTTTTTTGACGACACTTTCGCACGCATTCTGCAATGATCAGTTGGACCTGCTGACCGATCACTTCACCTACCCGCTGCCACTTTATACACGGGGCGAGTTGCTGGTTTTTGGCTCATCCGGTGTGCTGATGGAAGCCCTCGAGCTGTATCGAAACGTGGCCCGCAAATCCCGCATTGCCCAAATCACGCCGCGGGTGGTCGCCACGGGTATCCCGAACAAGGGGTATTCGCAGGTCTGGACGGAATGGGATCACTTCGATGAGGCGGGCACCCTGAAATGCACCAGCCAGGTGCGCTATGCGGTATTTCAGGACAGGATGGCCCTGCATCCCAAGATCGAGATGATCGACTACACCTCCATCGGGTTCCCAGAGGTCTGCGCGTCGCTACCCCTGATGCAGACCGCCTAAGGGAACGCGAACGCGCCTGCCCTTGCCCACATCCGTTGCATTGCCTAACCATGCAGGCAATGCAAATGACCCGGCGGTCCCCGCCGGAGGTGGGAGAGAAATATGACCGACGGCCCCAAATACGGCTTTGACACCCTTCAAATTCATGCGGGCGCGCGGCCCGACCCGGCAACGGGTGCGCGGCAAACACCGATCTATCAATCGACCGCCTTTGTCTTTCGCGACGCAGAACACGCCGCCGCCCTCTTCAACCTGCAAGAGGTTGGCTACATCTACTCTCGCCTAACCAACCCCACCGTTGCCGTTCTGCAGGAACGGATTGCAACGCTCGAGGGCGGTGCAGGTGCTGTCTGCTGTTCGTCCGGTCACGCGGCACAGATCATGGCGCTGTTCCCGCTGATGGCCCCCGGCCTGAACGTGGTCGTATCCACCCGGCTCTATGGCGGGACCATCACGCAGTTCGGCCAGACCATCAAGCGCTTCGGGTGGGAAGCCACCTTTGTCGACTTCGACGACCTTGATGCGGTCAAGGCCGCCATCAATGACAAGACCCGCGCCGTGTTCTGCGAGGCCATCGCCAACCCCGGCGGCTACATCACCGACCTCGACGCCATTTCAGCTATTGCCGATGCGGCTGAAATCCCGTTGGTCGTCGACAACACATCAGCCACGCCATACCTGTGCCGCCCCATCGAACATGGCGCAACGCTGGTCGTGCACTCGACAACCAAGTACCTGACCGGCAACGGCACGGTCACAGGTGGGTGCGTTGTGGACAGCGGCACCTTCGACTGGTCCGCCAATGACAAGTTCCCGTCGCTCAGCCAGCCCGAACCTGCCTATCACGGCCTGAAGTTCCACGAGACATTCGGTCCGCTGGCCTTCACCTTCCACGGCATTGCCATCGGCTTGCGCGATCTGGGCATGACGATGAACCCCCAGGCAGCGCACTACACCCTGATGGGCACCGAAACACTGTCACTGCGCATGGACCGGCACGTCGAGAATGCGGTCAAGATTGCGGAATGGCTCGAAAAAGACGACCGTGTCGATTACGTCACCTATGCGGGCCTCAAATCCTCACCCTATTTTGACCGGGTGAAAAAGATCTGCCCCCGCGGCGCGGGTGGCCTTTTCACCTTCGCGGTCAAGGGCGGCTACGACGCCTGCGTGAAACTGGTGAACGCGCTGGAAATCTTCAGCCACGTGGCGAACCTTGGCGATGCAAGGTCGCTGATCATCCACTCGGCCTCGACCACGCACCGCCAGCTTACGACCGAACAGCAACGCGCCGCAGGGGCCGCGCCCGAAGTGGTGCGGGTCTCTATCGGGATCGAGGATGCAGACGACCTGATCGCAGATCTTGATCAGGCCCTGTCCAAAGCGGCCAGCTGACACAAAAAGGGCGCAGCCGCTCTTGCTGCGCCCCTTCCCTGTTTCCCAAAAATCCCGGGGGAGGCCAAAGGCCGGGGGCAGAGCCCCTTAAAAAAGTCGTCGCGCGCAGCGCGCCCTTTGGATCAAGGCTCGAGCGAAAAGCGCATCGACACACGCGCCGTCACGGCCAATTCGCCCGCTGCAATAGGCACATCGGCAGACCGCGCGGCTGCAAACATCTCGGGTCGCGCCGTTTGCCCTCCTTCGCTCAGGCTCAGCACAGGGCCAAGGGTCACACCGGCGGCCTCACTCAATTGCGCCGCCTTCTCCATCGCATCCCGGACGGCAGCAGCCCGCGCTTCGGCCTCGGCCGCACTTGGGTCCTGCAACTGGAATTGCAATCCGTTGAACGTATTGGCCCCAACCTCAAGCACCTGATCCAGTACACCGCCCAAACCATCCAGATCCCGCACGCGCACGGTCACCGCATTGCGCGCTTCAAAGCCGGTGATCTGGCGGTCGGTCGAGTCAAAGCCGCTCCAGACCGGATTAACGTTCAACTGCGACGTCTGAATGTCCCGCGCCTCGATCCCCTGTTCCGACAGCACTGCAATGAGGGCCGTCGCATCTGCGCTGACCTTGGCCATAGCATCGCCCGCCGTTTCATCAACATGCACGACGCCCAATGAAATAACAGCCATGTCGGGGGCAACGGCCACCTGACCTTCACCCGATACAGACAATATCGGGCCGTCATCCTGCGCGGCAACCGCGCCCGCTACCATCATCCAGACCGCAGCACTTACCAAAGACAGTTTCATCGCAATCTCCAATCTCTATACTGGCCCAACACTTCCCGCGTGGGTGGCGCATGCGCAAGCCGATCACGTGGCTTTTTCTTTGCATGGGCAAAGACCTGCTTTATTCTTTGCGCAACCACCCCCAGTGTTCCGTTCGGAACGCACAGTTGTTATGGGCAAATTATGAAGCCTGAATTTGCGTTATCCTTGTCCTTTGACGGGATCCGACTGCTGCACCGCGCGGCAGGAGGATGGCGTGAAGTGGGTGCAGTGGATGTCGGCACCGACGACCTGACCGGAAGCCTTAAGGCCCTGCGCAAACAAGCCAACGAGGTTAAGAACAAACGGGTCCGTACAAAGCTGATTGTTCCGGACAATCAGATCAAATATCTGACAATCGAAACCGGAGACATCGATCCCGAAGCGCGGCGCGAAGCAGCGAGAGACGCGCTTGACGGTGCCACCCCCTACGCTGTTGATGCGCTCGCGTTCGACATCTCGGTCGATGGGGACAAAACGCACATCGCTGCCGTTGCACGCGAAACCCTGTCCGAGGCCGAAGCGTTTGCTGTCGAGCACCGCTTTCACCCAGTCAGCTTTGTCGCGGCCCCCGAGGGCGACGGGTTTCTGGGCGAACCATTCTTTGGTCAAACGGCGCATGCAGACAATGTTCTGGCCGAAGGTACAGAGGTCGAGCCAGACGGTATTCGCGTCGTGATCGTCTCGCACGAGCCAGAGCCAGAGCCAGAGCCAGAGCCAGAGCCAGAGCCAGAGCCAGAGCCAGAGCCAGAGCCAGAGCCAGAGCCAGAGCCAGAGCCAGAAATAGCTGCGTCGACGCAGGATGCAACCGCCGATGACAGCGCGCCTGAACCCGCGCAGACGGCCAAGGTCGACACACCCGCACCCACCGCGAAAAGTGCGCCGGAACCTGAAGAAAAGGCCGCACCTGGTGACCGCAAGATGTCCGCGGCTCACAACAGCGAAACGCCTCCTTCAAAAGACATCGACGGGGCAAAGGACGATGTGACATCGCCGCCGGACGTCGCGGCGGCCGACAAGCCTGACAAGACTGATCCACAGGTTCCCGCCGCAAAGAAACCAGAGGCCAAGCCGAAAGCCGCAGAAGAAAAAAACGTGAGCGAACAGCTTACGCTGCAGGCCAAGGATATTGTGCCCGAGACCGAAGAAGGTGAGGCTGCAAAAGCCCCGGCATCAAAGGATGAAGCTGCGGATGAGGCATCCGCTCTGATGGGGTTCGCAACACGCCGCCGCGCGACCACAGACGGAGGGTCCGCCGCGCCTCTGGGTGGTGTCACCCGCGATGCGCCGGCACAGCGCCCCGCACCCCGGCTGAACGTTGCCAGCGCGGCAGCAGTCAAGACGCCTGCCCTCAACCCACAGCAGGCAGCAGCCAAAAGCTTGCGCGCAGCCCCGCCCATTGAAGATCTGCCACCCGAAACACCACTGACACCACAGAAGGCGCCCGCAGAGAAAAGCGGCTTCCTGTCTCGGCGAAAGCCCAAACGGATACCGCCCGCCCCGCCCTCGATCCAGCAAGCACCTGCGCAGGCTGCGCGTGTGGGATCACCTGCAGCGGCCGTGGCAGCGGTGACAGATGCCGAAGCACAGCGCATGACCGTCTTTGGCGCACGGGCAGATGCGCAAGTGGGGGGTAAACCGCGCTTTCTGGGCCTGATCCTGACGGTCATTCTGCTGGTCTTTCTCGCCGGTGTCGCGGCATGGGCCTCGGTCTTTCTCGACGACGGTCTGGCCAAGCTGTTTCCCAAACGCGAACGCACCCTTGCCTCGACCCTCCCCGCTGATGTTCAAGGGGCGTTGGCCGAGGATGTGGGCGCGACGGTTGATCTGAAACCTACGGAGCAGACAGGTGACGAGATGATTGTCGTGTCGCTGAACGAAGGGATCAGCGACGACGGTCTGACAGCCGAAGATGCCGCCGTTCTGGACGCGCTGCGGGATCGGCAACCCAATCCAACCGAGCAGGAAGAAATCGACAGTGCCGCGCTCGAAGCGCGTTATGCGGTCACTGGGATCTGGCCAAAGGTACCGGAAATTCCCCCGTCGCCCTCCGACCTGATCGTCCTCGAAGACCTCTATGTGACCGGCATCGACCCCATCAGCCCGGCACTGGATGCAATTGCCGTGCCTAGCACCCGGTCTTACCTGACCGACGCGGCCCTGCCCGAGATCACATCGCCTCCGCCACCGGGCACGCGCTTTGCGGTGGACGACAATGGGCGCATTGTCCCGACCGAGGACGGCGCACTCAGCCCCGATGGGTTTACGGTATTCTTGGGGTCACCCCCACTCAAACCACCCGCAGCCCGTCTGCAGCAGCAGGAAGCGCCAGAGACAAGTAGTGACACGCCGAACACCGCGGCTCTTGTACAGGTCCGCCCGCAGGCCCGTCCGACCGATTTGGTCGAACAGAACGAACGCGCGACGCTGGGCGGTCTGTTGCGATCCGAACTGGCCCTGCTGCGACCCCGCCTGCGCCCTGCCGCCCCCCAAGACGCGGAACCGGTTCAGGACGTCGACACCACCGACCTTGCCGAAGGCGTCGTGACAGAACCGATCAGTGCGCTCGCCGTAGCACAGTCCATCCGGCCCGAGACGCGACCCAGGAACTTCGATCGCGTCGTTGCCCGCGCCAGCCGCACGGCCACCGCGTCAGCACCGCAACGTGTGGCCGCCGTGGCTCCCAGAACGGTCACGCCATCCATTCCCTCGTCCACATCGGTCACCCGCGAAGCAACCGTGCGCAACGCCATCAACCTCAGCCGTGTCAACCTGATCGGCGTCTATGGCACACCGTCCAACCGCCGCGCACTGGTCCGGTTGAAAAACGGCCGCTATCAGAAGGTCAAGGTGGGTGACCGCTTTGACGGCGGGCGCGTGTCCGCCATCGGCGACAGCGAATTGCGGTACCAGAAAGGCAACCGCAACCTCGTCCTGAAGATGCCAAAGGGCTAATCGGAAACCGATAGGGTTTCCGCGCTTTTGGTTTTTTCAGAAAACGATCGCGTGGCGCTAATCGGCCACCAATTCACCGCTGTTGATCTGCTCCTGCTCAATGCTCTCGAACAGCGCCTTGAAGTTCCCCTCGCCAAAGCCATCATCGCCCTTGCGCTGGATAAACTCGAAAAAGATCGGGCCAATGACCGTCTTGGAGAAGATCTGCAGCAGGATCCTGGTCTCGCCCCCGTCGACGACACCTTCGCCATCGATCAGGATGCCGTGTTTCTTCATCCGTTCAATCGGTTCTTCGTGGCCAACAACCCGATCCTTGGACAGATCGTAATAGGTGTCTGGCGGCCCCGGCATGAACTTCAACCCATGTGCGGCAATCGCATCGGTGCTATCATAGATATCGTCTGACCCCACCGCGATGTGCTGAATACCTTCGCCCTTGTACTTTTTCAGATAGGCCACGATCTGCCCGGTCTCGCCCCGGTCTTCGTTGATCGGAATACGGATGCGCCCACAGGGCGAGGTCAGCGCACGGGACAACAGGCCAGTAAACTTGCCCTCGATGTCAAAGAACCGGATTTCCTTGAAGTTGAACAGGTCCCCATAAAACCGGAACCACTTATCCATGTTCCCCTTGTGCACATTGTGGGTCAGATGATCGAGGTAGAAGAACCCGACACCGCGCGGCTTGGACTGCGCCAGCCATTCATATTCGCCATTGTAAGGTGAGGTGTCATAGTACTGATCCACGAAGTAGATCAGACTGCCGCCAATGCCGTAGATCGCGGGCACATCCAGCACCTTGCCATCCCCCTCATACGGTTTGGCGCCAAGCTGCACCGCCCGCTCAAAGGCATGCTGCGCATCCACCACACGCCAGCCCATCGACGGCGCGCAGGGTCCATGCTCTTCGACAAAGCGCGCCGCGAAACTATCCGCCTCGGCGTTCAGCACGTAAGTGATATCGCCCTGCTGCCACAGCTCAATGTTCTTGGTCTTGTGCTTGGCAACGTTCGCATACCCCATCCGGGCAAAGAGCGCGCGCAACTCTTCCGGCTCGGGATGGGCAAACTCGACAAACTCAAACCCGTCCGTGCCAGCGGGGTTGTCTGCAGAAATGGTCGATTTCGGTGCGTTGTGCGGGAACGGGCCCATGGAGATGCCTCCTTGTTCAGGTTTGATGCAAATATGAGGCCTCGGGCGCGCGGTATCCGCGCATAATGCTGCATAGAACTTTCAATCCACGCGTCTTTCGCGCATCATGTGGGCAAAACCGGACCGAACCCCGCACATGCTTGATTCCATCGACACCCGTCTTCTCGCCGCCCTTCAAAAAAACGCGCATCTGACGGCGCAAGAGCTCAGCACCATGCTGCACTTATCGGCCAGCCAGGTGGGGCGCAGACGCCAGCGGCTCGAGGCTGAGGGCTACATCGAAAGCTACGTCGCGCGTCTGGATGCAAAACGGCTCGGTTTGAACGTTCAGGGATTTGTGCAGGTGCAGCTATCCGTGCACGGGCCAGAGCATGCCGCCAGCTTCGCACGTCTGATCAACACCCAGCCCGAGGTGACAAGCGCATGGACCATGACGGGTGAGGCCGATTACCTGCTGCGGGTCTACTGTTCCGACCTGACGGCGCTGAACACATTGATCCACGATGTGCTTCTGCCCCATCCCGCCGTCGCACGCGTGCACAGTCAGATCGTGATGGATCAGCTCAAACGCGACGGACCGCTGCCAACCTGAGGCCCATAAGGATCACGACAGCGCCCCCATCTGCCGTGTCCCCGCAGGGCCGGAACCAAGATCATACCCGGGCGCATAAGAACGATTTCGCCTATTACCGCCGCGCATCCGCGGCACCCCAAAGCCAATTCAAGCCAAGTTGTTCCCCTCGCCTTGTATTTCCCGAACGCCGAGGCATCTTGAGAACAGACCGAAACGTACAGGGTCCATCATGGAAAGTTTTCTCTACCAAGCTTCGATCTACCTGGCCGCCGCGGTGATTGCAGTGCCGCTGGCGTCGCGCTTGGGGCTGGGGTCCGTTCTGGGCTATCTGGCGGCTGGTATCGCCATCGGTCCCGTTCTGGGACTGGTCGGGGCCGAAACCGAAGATCTTCAGCATTTCGCAGAATTCGGCGTTGTCGTGATGCTGTTCCTGATCGGTCTGGAATTGGAACCCAGGGCGCTCTGGGACATGCGGCACAAGCTGCTGGGCCTGGGTGGGTTGCAGATCGTTCTGTCCGCCCTGGCACTGATGGGCGTCGCCATGGCCTACAACCAGCCATGGGGTATTGCGCTTGCCATCGGTTTGACCCTGTCACTGTCTTCGACCGCCATCGTCCTGCAAACCCTTTCTGAAAAGGGGTTGATGCAGACCAGCGGCGGGCGATCCGTGTTCTCGGTCCTACTCACACAAGACATTGCGGTGATCCCGATCCTGGCCTTCCTGCCCCTGCTTGTGGTGACCCTGCCGGTACAGATCACCGGGGACGGCTCGATCACCCGCGCGGTTGGCGAAGACCATGGCGATCACGGTCATGGTGCCACGATGAGCCTCGTTGAAGGCTTGCCCGCCTGGGGTGTCACGCTGGTGACAATCGGTGCCGTCATTGCCGTGATCCTCGCCGGTGTATTTCTCACTCGGCCCGTGTTCCGGTTCATCCACGCGGCCCACCTGCGCGAGATGTACACGGCCCTTGCCCTCCTGATCGTCGTGTCGATCAGCTTCCTGATGATGCTTGTCGGCCTGTCCCCCGCACTGGGGGCCTTCCTCGCCGGTGTGGTGCTGGCCAGCTCGGAATTCCGACACGAGCTCGAATCCGACCTTGAACCCTTCAAAGGTCTGCTGCTGGGGCTCTTCTTCATCACGGTCGGCGCGGGCATCAACTTCGACCTGCTGTTCCGCGATTGGCCCGCGCTCCTTTCGATGGCGATCCTCGTGATCGGGATCAAGGGCTTCCTGCTCTACCTTCTGGCCGTTTCGTTCAAGATCCGGGGACGCGACCGGTGGCTCTTTACCCTGGGCCTCGCCCAGGCAGGCGAGTTCGGATTTGTCCTCGTGGCCTTCTCCGTCGGTCAGGGCGTGATCCCGCAGGGCGTGGCCGAAACGCTCCTTCTGGTCATCGCGCTGACCATGCTGATCACCCCCCTGCTCTTTATCCTCTACGAGCTGCAATCGCGTCGAATCGCCAAGCGCGGGGTCGAAATCGAAGCCGACGAGATTGACGAAGACGGCCCCGTGATCATCGCGGGCATTGGCCGGTTCGGGCAGATCGTGAACCGCCTGCTGCAAGGCTCCGGGTTCAAGACGGTTGTTCTGGACCACGATATGGAAACCATCGCCCTGATGCGCCGGTTCGGGTTCAAAGGGTTTCTGGGCGATCCCAGCCGCCCCGATATCCTGCATGCCGCCGGGCTCGACAGCGCACACATTCTGGTGGTCGCGCTGGATGACAAGGATGCGTCCACCCGGCTCGTCGCCTATGCCCGCAAGACACGGCCCGATATTCACATCATCGCACGAGCCTATGACCGGGTGCACGTTTACCGGCTCTACCAGGCAGGCGCGAACGACATCGTCCGCGAGATGTTCGACGGCTCGCTGCGCGCCGGACGCTACGCGCTCGAAAATTTGGGCCTTACGGAATACGAAGCTGCCGAAGCCGAGCGGGTGTTCTACGCCCATGACCGGGATGCGGTGCGCCAATTGGCCGAAGTGTGGGACCCCAACATACCTGCATCCAAAAACGATGCTTATGTCGAACGTGCCAAATCGCTCGAAAAGTCACTCGAAGCGGCATTGTCTGCACGACAAGAACAACCCAAACGCGCCTGACACGCCGCGTTACCCAGGGTTGGCGGGTGGGCGAATTTGCACAACAAAGAGAGCACCCGTCAGCCGTCAGACACGCCCGCCTCGGCAAAGGTCGCCATACCGGAATGGCAGGCGATCGCCCCCTTGAGCACCCCCATGGCCAAGGCCGCACCGGACCCTTCACCAAGACGCAGACCAAGGGACAATAGCGGCGCCTTACCCAGAGCATCCAGCATCCGGCCATGCGCCGCTTCGGCGCTTTCATGTCCCGCCACCACGTGATCCAGCGCATCCTCTTGCGTCTTGGCAAGGCACGCAGCCGCAGCGGTACAAATGAAGCCGTCCATGATCACTGGAATGCGCAAAGCTCGGGCGCGGGCAATGGCCCCGACCATCCCGGCCAGCTCACGCCCGCCCAGACGCATCAGTACGTCGAGCCCGTCTGTCGCGGCAGCATGCAAGGCCACCCCGTCCGCAACAACCTGCATTTTGAGCGCCAGTGCGTCGCCCTCGACGCCGGTGCCACGCCCAGTCCAATCACCAGCCTCGCCACCAAACAGCTTGGCCGCGATAGCCGCGGCCGAGGTTGTATTGCCAATCCCCATCTCTCCGACCACCAACAGGTCCGCATCCTCGGCAACAGCATCCCAGCCCGCCCACAACGCGTCTACAACCTCGGCCTCGGTCATGGCCGGGCCTTGGGTGAAATCTGCTGTCGGTGTGTCCAGATCCAGAGCCACGACGTCCATCCGCGCGCCAAAAGCCTTGGCCAACTGGTTGATCGCAGCCCCGCCATGTTCAAAATTCGCAACCATCTGCACGGTCACTTCCGGTGGGAAGGCAGACACGCCGCGCGCAGCAACGCCATGGTTGCCGGCAAAGACGATGACCTGCGGCGCATCAATGGACGGGCGCGCATCGCCCCGCCAGCCCGCATACCACTGTGCCAAATCCTCAAGCCGCCCCAACGCGCCCGGGGGTTTGGTCAGTTGCCCGTTGCGCTCTGCCGCGCCTGCCAGCGCGGCCTGATCCGGGCCGGGCACATCGGCCAGAAGAGCGCGCAGCGCATCCAAACTTTCAAAGCTCATGGGTCTTGTCCTTGCCTGTTCGTCCCACGCTCTTTACCCAATCGGAACGCACCCGCAAGTCAGGACCGGACATGGCACAGAATGATTCCGACATTGCCCTTGCGGCACGCCTTTGGGACGTGCCGGCCGCTCTGGTCTTGCTGACGCGCCTGCCCATGCCCGCACTGCCCGATCATGCCTTTGCCCACGGTGCTCGGGCCGTGTGGGCCTACCCGGTCGTCGGCTTGGTCTTGGGCGGCCTCCTTGCACTGTTCGCCGCTGTCCTGAATGGACTGGGCTTGAGCGCACCAATCGTCGCCGGTTTGACACTCGGCGCCCTTGTCATGCTGACCGGCGCAATGCACGAGGACGGGCTGGCCGACACGGCAGATGGGCTCTGGGGCGGGCACGACCGCGAGCGGCGGCTCGAGATCATGAAGGACAGCCGCATCGGGGCTTATGGTGTGTTGGCACTGATCGTCGTAATGGGCCTGCGCTGGCTGGGACTGGCTGAGGTGACATGGACCGGGTTGATCGCCGCCCTGATGCTGAGCCGCGCGATGATGCCCCCGCTGATGCTGGCCCTGCCCCACGCGCGCAGCACGGGTCTGTCTCATAGCGTGGGGGCGCCGAATATGGGCGCCGTCGTGGTTGCGGTCCTGATCGGGAGTGTGGGTGCAATACTGCTCGCTGGCAGCGCAGGTCTCATGGCCGCCCTTGCTGCGGGTGCGGTCACCCTTGGCGTCGGGCTGGTGGCAAACGCCAAGATCGGGGGACAAACAGGCGACATTCTGGGCGCGACACAAGTGATGACCGAGATCGCGGTTCTGCTCACTCTGGTGACAATGTCCCAATAGAAAACGTGCCCCCGCAGGGACACGTTTTTTGTCAAATCGTTGCGACTTTCGTCAGCCGGTTCTCAGGCAGCGATCCGGCTGCTCAGGACGTCGCCCACTTCCTTGGCGGCAGCAATCTCGTCCCCGCCGGATACGGCGGCCACTTCGCGGGTCAGACGCTCAAGAGCCGCTTCATAAAGCTGACGCTCGGAATAGCTTTGCTCGCGCTGGTCGTCGGTACGGTGCAGGTCGCGGACCACCTCGGCAATGGCGATCAGGTCGCCCGAGTTGATCTTTTGCTCGTATTCCTGCGCCCGGCGGGACCACATGGCGCGCTTGACCTTGGCCTTGCCTTTAAGGGTTCTCATGGCCTGGCTGATGACATCGGGGCTGGACAGTGCACGCATCCCGATCTCGGTCGCCTTGTTGGTGGGCACGCGCAGTGTCATCTTGTCCTTCTCGAACGAGATGACGAACAATTCCAGTTCGATACCTGCCACTTCCTGCTTTTCAACGGACGTGATCTGACCCACACCGTGCGCGGGGTAGACGACGTATTCATTGGGGCGGAAGTCGAGTTTCTTAGATTTTGTCATTCCTGATCCTCATGCGACTCCGGGTTGGCCAGCCTTTTGACAGTCAAAACCGCATCAGGCGGGGCATGCGCTGCCACGTCTTGGTGCGGTTCGGGTCAAAATTTCAGTCAAATCTGTCGCGTTGGCGACGGATCAGGGCAGCGTCCATCTGTCTGTTGTTCGAAGAGTATATCACAAAAAACGGGCTCTCGGAAGTTTACTCAAAGGAAACTTTCGGAAGCCCCTGATTTTCCAAGTCATTCCGTCTCGATTTCAGGGCAAAGAAACCACCCCAAAGCGATTCGGTCGCTCAGCCGCCCTCGCCCGGATTTTCCGAAAACATATCCATCTTACCCTCTTTGCCGTCCATCTCTTCGGCGGTGGGCAGCGGGTCCTTCTTGGTGATGATCACCGGCCACATCTCGGAATACTTGCGGTTGAACTCGACCCACTTTTCCATATCCGGCTCTGTATCGGGGCGGATCGCATCGGCGGGGCATTCGGGTTCGCACACCCCACAGTCGATGCATTCATCGGGGTGGATCACCAACATGTTCTCGCCCTCGTAGAAACAATCGACCGGACATACCTCGACACAGTCGGTGTATTTGCAGGCAATGCAGGCGTCGTTGACGATATAGGTCATAAGGGGTGTCTCATCTTGTCGGGCATAGCTTAGCTAAAGGAGTGCACGCCATCATTCAAGATGGCGCGACCGGGAAAGATCAGCTTGCCGCCTGTCTTTCTTGGTCGGGCGTCCTTTTCCCTCGAACCTTGGGTTTTCCGGAACAGGCGTTTCCTTGGGCGGCGGTGGCGGGGACATATCCTTGTAAAGCGCCTGCGCTTCGGGAGCAGGTCCCCGACGCGTGCCGATTGCTTTGACCTCGATTACCCGGACCACACGACCTTGTGAAAAGGTCAGCACATCACCGGGACTGATCGTGGTCGACCGCTTGGTGACCCGATCACCGTTGACGCGCACGTCACCAGCGGCAACACGCGTGGCCGCCAACGACCGTGTCTTGAAGAAGCGCGCAAACCACAGCCATTTGTCCAGCCGCAGTTTGCCAGCTTCATCAGCCACTTATTTGCCGTCCTTCAACCCCATAAGGGCTGCAGCAAAGGGGTTGTCGGGATCGATTGCCTTTTCCTTCTTCGGCGGTCGGCTCGAGAAGTTCTGAGGTTTGTTGCCGCCATCACGACGCGGACCTTTGCCCTTGGGCTTGCCACCTTTGGGGCCGCCCTTACCACGTGGTTTGCCGCCTTGTTGCGGACGGCGATTCCCGGCGCTGCGACCCCAGGTGAAGGTATAGAAGACCTCCATCTCTGGCCCGACGGCTTCCTCGTCACCATCGGCGACCGGAACGTCTTCCGACGTGGCTTCGGGCGCTTCCACAGCCTCGGCACTCTCCGTTTGTGGCGCTTCAGTCTTTTCTGGCTTTTCGGCCTTTTCGGGTGTCTCCACCTCTTCAGCCGCAGTTTCTGCCGGTGTGGCCTCGGTCTCAGGTTTTGCGTCGGCTGTCGCAACTGCGTCAGCAGGTTTGACCTTTTCGCGCTCACCTTTCTCCGCCTTGTAGCCCAGCCCTTCCATCAGGCCCGAGAATTGTTCAAGCGTCATGCCGGTGATCGACAGCATATCGGCCTTGGCCTCGAACCCGCCGCGCGAATCCTCGGCGCGCAGCATGTCGGCCAGCCGCTCCAGCATATCGATGCGGATCGCACGCTCGCCCGCATTGCGGTAGCCCGACATCGTGTCCACACCCTGTGGGCCATCCGCCATCGCGGGCACAGTGACCAGACCGGGGGGCGGAGATTCAGGGAATTCAGAAAGCCCATTTGCCAATGACCACAGCACCAGGCGCAGGCGCGTGGGTGCGGGTTTCAACAGCAAAGGCATGAAGATGGTGAACTGACCAAAGCGGATGCCATGCTTGCGCAGCAGCCCGCGCGCGTCCTGATCCAGCGCTTTGACGTCATCAGCGACGGCGGCGCGCGGCAGCACGCCCAGCCCTTCGATCATCTGGAAGGCAAAGCCCTTGGCGAGACCCGCCAGCGCCTCATCCTTCTGCATCGCAATCAGCGGCTCGAACAACGCTGCAACCTTACGGTCGATGAAATGTTGCAGACGGCGCTGCACCTTCTGCGCAACCTCGGGGCCCGCGACATCGTCCACGAACACCTCGACCATGGGTTTCAGCGGGTCCTGCCCCGCCACCAGCTTGCCCACGGCAGAGCTGCCCCACATCAGGCCACCCTGTTCGGTGAAATCCAGCTCGGTGTCCGGCGCATTATAGAACCGGTCGGCCCGCAGGTGGAAATGCGGCGCCAGCGCTTGCAGCGCGGCGGTCTTGATCGTCTTGGCCTCGGCCGCCCCCGCCCCCTTGTCCTGAGAGAACCGGAACCCGTCCAACTTGCCGACGAACTCGCCTTCGACAGTCACTTCACCTGCGTCATTTACTTCGGCCACCATGGCCTCCTTCTGGCCTAGCCGGCGCAAGAGCACGCTCGTGCGCCGGTCTACAAATCTTTGAGTCAGTTTCTCGTGAAGAGCATCTGACAAGCGGTCTTCTACATGGCGCGTCTCGTCCCGCCAATGGCTTTCGTCGTCCACCCAGCCTTTGCGTTGGGCGACATAGGTCCATGTGCGGATAAACGCCAATCGCTTGGAGATGGCATCGATGTCGCCATCGGCACGGTCAATCCGCTTGATCTGGCGCGCCATCCAGTCATTCGGGATAGACCCGCGTTCGTGCAGGTAGCGAAAGATCACGTCAAGCAGGCTGGAGTGTTCCTGATGGCTGATGCCTCTGAAATCCGGCACGCGACACACATCCCACAGCAGGCGAACCGATTGCGCATCCGTGCAGCGGGCCGTCACCTCGGCGCTTTCGGCGAGCGATTTCAAGACCTGCAAGTCGTCAGCTTCGCGCGCCTTGACCAGCACTTCGTGATCCGAGGGTGCCTCAAGGCTGCGCACCAGTGCGTCGATGGTGCCGAATTGTAGGGCATGGTTGCGCCATTGCAGCTTGCTGAGCGGGGTAAAGCGGTGGTCCATGATGGCCTGCGCAACACCCTCATCCAGCGGACTGACATCGCCCGTGACGCCAAACGTCCCATCCTTTTGCCCCCGCCCCGCCCGGCCCGCGATCTGCGCCAATTCATTGGGCGCCAGCGCGCGCATCCGCCGCCCGTCGAACTTGGTGAGCGAGGAAAAGGCCACATGGTCGATATCAAGATTCAGTCCCATGCCGATGGCGTCGGTCGCGACCAGGAAATCCACCTCGCCGTTCTGGTACATGTCGACTTGCGCATTGCGCGTGCGCGGGCTGAGTGCGCCCATCACCACAGCCGCCCCGCCCTTTTGACGGCGGATCAGCTCGGCGATGGCATAGACATTATCAACCGAGAATCCGACAATTGCCGACCGGGGCCGCATGCGCGAAATCTTCTTCTGACCGGAATAGACAAGCTGCGACATCCGCTCGCGCCGCATGAACTGCGCCTCAGGCACAAGGGCAGAGATCGGCCCGCGCATGGTGTCGGAGCCAAGAAACAGCGTTTCGTGCAGGCCGCGCGCCCTGAGCAGCCGGTCGGTAAAGACGTGACCGCGCTCGGGATCGGCGCAAAGCTGGATCTCGTCCACGGCCAGAAAATCGCAGCCCATGCCCTCGGGCATCGCCTCGACCGTACAGACCCAGTACTGCGTGCGGGGCGGGACAATACGCTCCTCCCCTGTCACCAGCGCCACGACAGACGGGCCGCGCAGCGCAACGATGCGGTCATAAACCTCGCGCGCAAGCAGACGCAGCGGCAGGCCAATCACACCTGTGCGGTGGCCCAGCATCCGTTCGATGGCATAGGTGGTTTTGCCTGTGTTGGTGGGGCCGAGAACGGCAACCACCCGCGCGTCGCCCGACATGGGCTGTCCCCCGGTACTTACAGAGTGCGGCCGATCCCTTGGGCTTTCAGCTGCTCAAGCGCCTTGGTGGCGTTTTCATGGTGCGGATGCAAGTCGAGAACCTGTTGAAAAGCCCGTTCCGCGCGCACGTTGTCCCCGAACTCCTGAAACATGACGCCCAGACCGAACATGGCATTGTAATTGTCCGGGTTCAGGGTCAGCGCCTTTTCAAGGTCACTGATCGCCGGGCCATAGAGGTCCTTCATATAAAAAGCAGTGGCGCGCGCATGCCAGCCTTCGGCAAAATCAGGAGCATGATCAATCAAGGCGGTCAGATGCTCGATCGCAATGTCCGGCTTCTGTTCCTCGAGCGCGTCGCGTCCACGACGCAGCAGCATATCAAGCGACGTGGAGCCAGATTGCGACCACTCCCGCTCGATCTCGCGCGTGAGCCGCGTGGCTTCGGCCGGTTCAGCGTCCTGCAAAGCCTGCAACTTCTCGTCAAGCGATGATTGCGCCAAGGCGGGTAAGGAATTCCCTACTGTCAGTAAAAGTGCCGTGACGACAGGGTAGAGTTTACGCAAGTGAGTGCCCATAACAATGAATGTAACAGGCCGGGCCGCAAATTCCAGAGACCGCACCCGTCCACAGACCAAAAAGGGCATCAAAGATGAGTGACACAGTGACCGAGGCCGTGGCCGTCCTGAACGAAAAGCTGGCTGGCGCAGATTTCACCGGCACCGCGAAATTCGACATAGAGGGCGAAGGCGCCATCATGATGGACGAAAATGGCGCACGTGCCGCCGATGAAGAGGCCGACGTGACCCTGTCGGCAGACGCAGACACGTTCCGCTCCATCCTCGAGGGCGACACGAACCCGACATCTGCCTTCATGACGGGCAAGCTCAAGGTCGATGGCGACATGGGCATGGCCATGAAACTGGCGTCCGTGCTGGCCTGATGACCCTGTCGGCTGCCCCCCTTTTCACCGATGTGCATCCTGCACCGCTGGACGGCACCGCCTACTGGGTGACCGCAGAGGACGATGTGCGCATTCGGTTGGGCGTTTGGCAGCCTGACGCGGCCAAGGGGACAGTCCTGCTGTTTCCCGGCCGCACCGAGTACATAGAGAAATACGCGCCGTCGGCAGGTGAGCTTGCCGAGCGCGGCTTCGCGACAATCAGCGTCGATTGGCGTGGTCAGGGTCTGGCCGACCGGATGTTGGACGATGCCCGGATGGGCCACGTTCTTGCGTTTTCCGACTATCAGCATGATGTGACCGCGATGGTCACTGCAGCCCGGGAACTGGGCCTGCCAGAGCCATTTTTCCTGCTGGGGCATTCGATGGGCGGCTGTATCGGCCTGCGGTCGCTCTACGAAGGGCTGCCTGTCAGTGCTGCCGCCTTTACGGGCCCGATGTGGGGCATCCGCATCTCGGCCCACCTGCGCCCGGTCGCCTGGGCCTTGGGCCGCATGATGCCTGCCATCGGACAGGGCCACCGCCTGCCGCCCGGCACCATCATCGATTCCTATGTTCTGACGGCACCGTTCGAAGACAACCTGCTCACCACCGATCTCGAGATGTTCGACATGATGCGTGACCAGTTGCACGCACATCCTGACCTCGCCCTTGGCGGCCCCAGTTTCGTGTGGTTGCGCGAGGCACTGGATGAAACATTGGCCTTGTCGCGCATGGCGGCCCCGAAACTGCCTTGCGACACCTTCCTTGGAACAAACGAGCGCATTGTCCATGTGGGGCGCATCCACAACCGCATGGACAGTTGGGAAGACGGCAACCTGCACTTGATCCACGGCGGTGAGCACGAAGTGCTTATGGAAGCTGCCAAGGCCCGCACGGGCATCTTTGACACAATGACCGCCCGTTTCGCCGACGCAGCCTGAGGCTGGTCTGACCCTCCAGACATGCTAGGTTCGCTCACATGAGCGGCGCACTGACCTTTACCCCCGCAGGCATCTACTGCCCCGCAGGTGACTTTTACATTGACCCGTGGAAACCGGTGAGCCGGGCGCTGATCACCCACGGCCACGCAGACCATGCGCGCTGGGGGATGGAATCGTATCTGGCCACTGATATTGCCGCGCCGGTAATGCGCCACCGCCTCGGCGATGTGTCCATAGACACAATTGGTTATGGCGAGCGGTTACAGATCGGCGGCGCAACCGTGTCGTTTCACCCGGCTGGACACGTGCCCGGCTCAGCCCAGATCCGAGTCGAAGTGGAGGGCGAAGTGTGGGTCGCTTCAGGCGATTACAAGATGGTGGATGACGGCCTCTCGACCCCGTTCGAACCGGTCAAATGTCACCACTTCATCACCGAAAGCACGTTCGGCCTGCCCGTCTTCCGCTGGCAGGATCAGGCCGTCATCGCTGCGCAAATCAACGATTGGTGGGCGGGGTGCGCCGCAGCAGGCAAAACCGCCTTTCTCGGCTGTTATGCGTTGGGCAAGGCGCAACGGCTCATGTCCATGCTGAACCCCGACATCGGCCCGATCCTGACACATACGGCTATTGAGAACACCAATGCGGTGATTCGGGCACAGGGGATCGCCTTGCCAGACACTGTGCAAGCAGGACCCGACCTGAACCCCAAGGATCATCCGGGCGCAATCGTTCTGGCACCACCCTCGGCGCTCGGGTCCGCGTGGGCGCGCAAATTCGGAGCACAGGAAAACGCCTTCGCCTCCGGGTGGATGGCCCTGCGCGGCATCCGTCGTCGGCGCGCAGGCGACCGCGGCTTTGTCATCTCGGATCACGCAGACTGGTCCGACCTGCTGTCCGCCATCACGAACACCGGCGCTGAAAACATATACGTCACACATGGTTACACGGAAATATTCACGCGATATCTGAATGATCAGGGTTGGAATGCGCAAGTGCTGCAAACCGAGTTCGGCGGCGAGGATGCCGAGGACGAAGCAGCATGAAACGCTTTGCCGCGCTGTTCAACGCCATCGACCAATCCACAAAAACCACGGTCAAGGTCGCAGCCCTCGCAGAGTATTTCCAAGAGGCCCCCGAAGAAGACCGTATCTGGACCATCGCCATCTTCTCAGGCCGACGCCCCAAGCGCGCGGTCAACACCACGCGCCTGCGCGAATGGGGGGCCGAGGTGGCGGGCATCCCGCTGTGGCTGTTTGAAGAGGCTTATCCCATTGTCGGTGATCTGGCGGAAACCATCGCACTGGTCCTGCCCCCGCCCGACACTGAAACGGATCACGGATTGACGCATTGGATCAATGCGTTGCGCGACCTCTCTCAAGTCGAAGAACCGGACCGCAGAGCCTTCGTTCTCGACGCCTGGGCCTCGCTCGATCCCACTCAACGCTTCCTCTTCAACAAGCTGCTCACCGGCGGCTTCCGGATCGGTGTCAGTCAGAAACTGATGACCCGCGCATTGGCCCGCGCCACGGACAAGGACGAGGCCGAGATGGCCCATCGTCTGATGGGCGATTGGGACCCGGCCACAACCACATGGGCACGCCTGATCCTCGAAGATGACCCCGCCGCCAATGCCTCGCGCCCGTACCCGTTCTACCTCGCCTACGCACTTGAAGATGAACCGGAAAACCTGGGCGAACCAAAGGATTGGCAGGCGGAATGGAAGTGGGACGGCATCCGCGGCCAACTCATCCTGCGCGACGGCAAACATTTCGTCTGGTCCCGTGGCGAAGAGCTGATGACCGACCGTTTCCCCGAACTCTCCCGCGCCCGCGACTTTATCCCCGACGGCACGGTACTCGATGGTGAATTGCTGGCATGGGGCGACGGAACCCCACAAAACTTCAACGCCCTGCAAAAGCGGATCGGACGCAAGACGGTGCCCAAGAAGCTGCTGAGCGAAGCGCCGGTGATCCTCTACGCCTACGATCTACTCGAATGGGGCGGCGCGGACCTGCGGCAAACACCACTTCAGGACCGCCGCGCAACCCTCGAAACCCTATGCGCCTCACTGCCCGATGACGCGCCGGTCAGGCTCTCTCCCACCGTGCCGTTCGACAGTTGGGACACGCTCGCCCAAACCCGCACCGCCGCCCGCGATGCGCAGGCCGAGGGGCTGATGCTGAAACGCAGCGACAGCCCGTACCTCACAGGCCGCAAAAAAGGCGATTGGTGGAAATGGAAGCTCGACCCGCTGACCATCGACGCCGTGATGATCTATGCCCAATCGGGCCACGGGCGGCGCGCAAACCTGTTCACTGACTTCACCTTCGCCGTCTGGAACGGCAATGACCTCGTCCCCTTCACCAAGGCCTATTCGGGCCTCACTGACGAAGAGTTCCGCAAGATCACCGCATGGGTCAAAAAGAACACCCAGCAACGGTTCGGCCCCGTCCGCCAAGTCACGCCCCATCACGTGTTCGAGATTGCGTTCGAAGGCATACAGGCCTCCTCGCGCCATAAATCGGGGGTGGCGCTGCGCTTTCCCCGCATGTCACGGTGGCGGCACGACAAACCCGTGCAAGAGGCCAACAGCCTCGATGACCTGAACGAGATGCTTGCAATTTATGGATAGCGCCCTGCCGCCGCCTGCACCAACAGCCCCGCAAACGGCACTGCCCACAGGCGCATGGGACGCCCATGTGCATCTGCTGGGCGGCCCCGAACACCCCCTCTCGCCCACCCGCGCAGAAAACCCAGCCAAAGGCATCGACTTCGATGGCTGGCTCACCCGCTACCGCGCCCATCTGGACGCGCTTGGCTGCTCAAACAGCCTTATCGTGCACTCCATCCTCTACGGCACCGACAACACCGTGACGCTCGAAGCGGTACGCGCCATGGGCCAGGGCTTCAAAGGCGTGGGCCTTCTGCCGCATGGCGCACCGACACGCGACATCAAGCAGTTTGCAGACAACAACATTGTCGCCGTCCGCCTGAACTACGTCCACGGCGGCGTGCTCACATGGGACGGAGCCAAGGCCATGGCGTCCACGCTGGCCGATCACGGGATGCACATCCAGATGCTGCTGCACGCCGACCAGCATATCGAGGAGCTGGCCGACGACATCTGCGCCCTGCCCGTCCCACTGGTCATCGACCATTGCGGCTGGCCCACCAACCTCAACCCGAACACAACAGCCATCGACACCCTCTGTGCCCTGCTGGCCGAGGGTCACGCCTTCGTCAAACTCTCCGCTCCCTACCGGCTGACGGACGACATCACCCAAACCCACCCTCTGATGCGCCGCCTGATTGACGCCAACCCAGATGCCTGCCTCTCGGGCTCCGACTGGCCCCACATCATGCTGAACGGCGCGCAGATGCCCCACGCCGCAACACTGGCCGACAACCTGTCGTCCATCACAACTGAAGAAGAACGACAAAAGATCTTCCTCGACACGCCCAACCGCCTCTTCACCCCTTAGCCTTTCTTCTGGCCAAAAATACCTCGGGGTCTGGGGCAGAGCCCCAGCCGGTCGCCGCGCACCGGGCGCGGTGAACCCCTTGCTCCTCCCGACGACGCCCCATACCTATGGGCGCAACACGTAACCAAAGGTGCCGACACATGTTCCAACTCCCCTTCCCCGTTCGCGACGCAAACGCCTCTGCCGGGGATCAGCCCTTGGGCAACTTGCCCGAATGGAACCTCGATGACCTTTACACGGGCGAAAATGCCGCCGAACTCAAACGCGACCTCGACTGGCTGGAGGACGCGTGCAAGAGCTTTGCCGCCGACTACGAAAATAAGCTCGACCAGTTGGACGCCAAAGGACTGTTGGACTGCATCCAGCGCCAAGAGCGGATCAATCAGGTTGCCGGTCGCATCATGTCCTATGCGGGCCTGCGCTATTACCAACTGACCACCGACGCAGACCGGGCCAAATTCATGTCGGACATGCAGGAGAAGATCACCAACTTCACCACCCCGCTTGTGTTCTTCACACTGGAACTCAACCGGCTGGAAGATGACCACTTGAGCGGCCTCTTGGACAAGAACAGCGACCTCGCTCGCTACAAGCCGGTCTTCGAGAAGATCCGAGCGATGAAACCCTACCAACTGTCCGACGAGTTGGAGAAATTCCTGCACGACCTCGGTGTCGTGGGCGACGCGTGGGAACGGCTCTTTGACGAAACCATCGCGGGCCTGACCTTCGACATCGACGGCGAGGCGCTGAATATCGAAGGCACGCTGAATTTCCTCACCGACCCCGACCGCAAAAAACGGGAAACGGCGGCGCGCGAACTGGCCGAAGTGTTCTCGGGCAACATCAAGACCTTCGCCCGCGTGCACAACACGCAGGCCAAGGAAAAGGAAATCCTCGACCGCTGGCGCGGCATGCCCACCGCCCAGACCGGGCGGCATTTGTCGAACCAGGTCGAACCCGAAGTGGTCGAGGCGCTGCGCAACGCCGTCGTCGCGGCCTATCCCAAACTCAGCCACCGCTACTACGAGCTGAAACGCAAATGGCTTGGCCTCGAGAAAATGCAGGTCTGGGACCGCAACGCGCCCCTGCCCATGGAAGACCCCCGCATCGTGAACTGGGACGAAGCGGAAAAGACGGTGATGGACGCCTACAACGCCTTCGATCCGCGCATGGGTGAGCTGGCAAACCCGTTCTTCAAGAAGGGCTGGATTGATGCAGGCGTAAAGCCGGGCAAAGCCCCTGGAGCCTTCGCCCACCCCACGGTGACGGACGTGCACCCCTACGTGATGCTCAACTACCTGGGCAAACCGCGCGACGTGATGACCTTGGCGCACGAACTGGGCCACGGCGTCCACCAGGTACTGGCCGCCGGTCAGGGCGAGATGCTGTCCTCAACGCCCCTGACGCTGGCCGAAACCGCCTCCGTCTTTGGCGAAATGCTGACCTTCCGCAAAATGCTCGACGGGGCAAAGGACGACGCCCAGCGCAAGGTCATGCTGGCCGGCAAGGTTGAGGACATGATCAACACGGTCGTGCGCCAGATCGCCTTCTATGACTTCGAATGCAAACTGCACGAAGCGCGGCGCGGCGGGGAACTCACGCCTGAAGACATCAACGCCATCTGGATGAGCGTACAGGGCGAAAGTCTCGGCCCGGCATTCGAATTCATGGACGGGTACGAGACCTTCTGGGCCTACATCCCCCACTTCGTCCACTCACCCTTCTACGTCTACGCCTACGCCTTCGGCGACGGCTTGGTGAACGCGCTCTACTCGGTCTACGCGGAAGGCACCGAAGGGTTTGAAGACAAGTATTTCGACATGCTGAAAGCAGGCGGCTCCAAACACCACAAGGAACTGCTGGCCCCCTTCGGCCTCGACGCCTCGGACCCGAAATTCTGGGACAAGGGGCTCAGCATGATCTCTGGCTTCATCGACGAACTTGAAGCGATGGAAGACTGACAGGGTCCCGGCGGGCGGCCCTCAGCCGCCCACCAGAAACGCCCTCATCACGCGCTCGGCCTTATCCGGTTCATCGCGGTGCACCCCGTGTCCGCACCCCTCGAACATCTCGAGCGTCGCATTGCCACCCACTGCCCGCGCAATCTCCTCCGAACAGACCGGCGGCGTGACGGGATCAAGCGCGCCGCCAAGGACGAGGGTCGGGCAGGTGATGCCGGAAACCTCGCCGCGCATGTCCATGTCCTTCATTTCGTGACCAAAAAAATGGACCGCAACCTCGGGCCGCTGGATCGCCCGCTTGCGAAAGCCTGCAGCATCGGGGTTTTCCGTCTGGCTGTACAGCGGCAGGCATATCTGCGCATAGCGATCAAAACGCTCCTGCGACGGGTTGGAAAAGAACTCGTTCGCCATCTCCGCGGCCGCATCGCCACCCAGTCTGCGCATCATATTCATGGTCTCGTCCAGACGGAATTGCGCACAGGTGGAGGATAATATGAGCTTGGACGGCCCATCGGGATGCCGCGCACCATAGTGCATCGCGACCATGCCACCAAAAGACTGTCCAAAGACCACCGGCCTCTTGATG
The DNA here is from genome assembly GCF_059611725.1 of Tateyamaria sp. LSS28. Lineage (NCBI taxonomy): Bacteria > Pseudomonadati > Pseudomonadota > Alphaproteobacteria > Rhodobacterales > Roseobacteraceae > Tateyamaria > Tateyamaria sp. LSS28. Next base: position 659,104 of record NZ_JCAPFI010000003.1, read on the forward strand.
CCCACCAAATCGCAAAATGCGGCTATGTCATCGGCCCATTGGTCAAGCGTCCATGTCTCGGGATCACCGGTTGATCGCCCGCTGCCACGATGATCCAGATAGATCACCTGAAAATCATCGGCAAAACGGTCAAAATAGGGGCGCAAGGTCGAGTGGTCGAAACCTGGCCCCCCATGGAGCACCAGCAGCGTCCGCCGCTCTTGCATGATGTCGGGGCTAAGCTCAAGCTGGGCGCCAACAGTATCAAAAAAAATTCGGGCAGTATCGAGTTGAATATACACGCGAACCATACTCTCTAATCGTTTGAAACTTCAGATTGCCGCCTGCCGCGCGGCACTAAAAATCCTCTTTTCTCAATGGCATTAGACAAGTTTTACTTTAATTGACTGTCCTTCGACCCACGCCGATTGATGCCGCCACGCTGGACACGAATGGCATCCCGCTCAGCAACACACTCCACGCATAATTTGACTCCGGGCACGGCAATGCGTCGTGCTGCCGGGATTGGTTCATCGCATTCGGCGCAATGGGTCAGACTTTCGCCAACGGGGGTTTTACGGGTCTGCATCCGCGCAAGTTCGTCCGAGATCGAGGCCTCGATCTGTTCAGACACAGCGCCGTCCTTGGCCCATCCCCCTGCCATGATCCCGCTCCATATTACGACCCAAAAGAATCCCCAAAAGAGGGTCGATCAACCACTAGTAGTTTTGGCTTTGGAAAACACCGCGTCAATGACCTTCTGCGTGCCACGCGCATCTTCAAGGTGCCAAGGGTATGGCGCACCATCCCGAACATGCTCCGAAAACGCCTCGACCTGCAGCACATAGTGGTCCACACCGGGAAACCGTTCTTCGGTCACCGTTGCACCGCCCGCACCGCCATGTACGTTGCGCTGTAGCTCAAGCCGCGCCGTGGCAAAGCGCGCCGGGTTGAACGGCGCGGTCAGCTTGATCACACCGTCAGAGCCGACAAAGGTCATCTCCTGAACGGGATGCATGCGCATCGAGTTGACCCAATGAGCGGAAAAGCCGGGGAACCGGGCCGACACGCGGGCCAGCACATCCACGCCATTCTCGAAATCCACATCGGCATGGGTGATCTCGTCCGGTTCCTGACCCGTCAGCCAGCGGGTGCAGCCATAGGTATAAACCCCGATGTCCGGAATACCGCCGCCGCCCGTCTCGGGCCGGTTGCGCACATTGCCGGGTTCGCTCGAATTGTCATAGCCGAACAGACCCTCAACATGGATCAGCTGCCCGATGGCCCCTTCTTCGTACAGGGTGCGTGCGCGCTGCCACTGCGGGTGATGCACGATCATGTAGGCCTCGGTTGCAAAACAGCCCGACGCCTCCCGCGCCGCAATCAGCGCCTCATACTCAGCGGCGGCCATCGCCATCGGCTTTTCACACAGGACGTGTTTCCCAGCCTCCAGCGCTTTCAATGACCATTCCACATGCAAGTGGTTGGGCAGCGGGATGTACACTGCGTCAATCGCAGGATCGGCCAGCAATGCATCATAACTGTCATGGATTCGCAGGCCCGGACAAAAGGCGGAAAAGCCCTCGGCCTTCGCAGGTGATGAAGTAGCCAGGGCCGTCAATGCGGCCCCTTGGGCCGCGTGAATGGCCGGGGCCATGTCATTGAGAGCAAAGTTGCTGGCCCCCAGAATACCCCACCTGATCGGATCTTTCATGGCCATCTCCCTCTCTGCATCCAACACCGTTTGCGCTACCATATCGCGCCGTGATCCCGGCACAAGGCGATGCCTGCCGCACCGTCAGTCTGGCACGCGCCACATGCCCGGGCCTATGATACCATCCAGCCAAGGGAGGATACGTCATGCGTTGGATCAAACGGGGCCTGATCGGGCTTCTGGTTCTGGTGGTTGCAGGCGTTACGGCCTTTCTGGCCATCGCGCCGGGACATGTCGAACGCAGCCGAAATACAATTGTCGCGCATGATCCCTACCCCGTGTCAGACGCCGCACAATCCCTGCATGACAGCCTGATCGTGGGCGATTGGCACGCCGACAGCCTGCTCTGGAAACGCAGCATCGACAAACGGGCCGATCGTGGCCATGTCGATGTGCCCCGCCTGATCGAAGGCGGCGTGGCGCTACAGGTCTTTGCCGCCGTCACGAAATCCCCTGCAGGACAGAATTACGAGGCGAACTCCGCCGACGCCTTCGACAACATCACGCCCCTTGCCATCGGCCAGCTCTGGCCGCCCCGCACATGGGGGTCGCTAGCCGAACGCGCAATCTATCAGGCCGAGCGTCTGCACAAGGTCGCCGCCAAGATGCCCGACCGGCTGACGGTCATCACCACGCGGGACGAACTGGACGCGCATCTCGCCGCCCGTGCTGCGGGCAGCCGCGCCGTGGGTGGTCTACTGGGCATCGAAGGCGCACACGCGCTCGAAGGGGACATGGCCAATCTCGACCGGTTGGAAGAGGCCGGGCACCGCATCATCGGGCTGCAACATTTCTTTGACAATGAACTGGGCGGCTCCCTGCACGGCACACGCGACATGGGCCTGACAGAGTTCGGGCGCGCCGTCGTGGCCGAAATCGAAGCGCGCGGAATGGTACTGGACCTCGCCCATGCAAGCCCGGCGGTGGCGCAAGATGTGCTGGCCCTCACCGACATGCCCGTGATTGTCAGCCACACAGGCCTGCACGGCTTCTGCCCCGTCACCCGCAATTTCGAGGATGACATCATGAAGGCCGTCGCCGCCAGCGGCGGCGTGATCGGCCTCGGCTATTGGGGCGACATCCTGTGCCGCGACGCCACGCCCGAGGCCATTGCCGCCATGATCGCCAAGGCCGTCGATACCGTGGGTGCCGATCACGTCTCGCTCGGGTCGGACTTCGACGGCTCGGTCAAGACCGCCTTCGACACGTCCAAACTGTCCAGCCTGACACATGCACTGCTTGAGGCAGGGCTCGACACCGAAACCATCGGCAAGGTCATGGGCGGCAACATGGTGCGGGTGCTGCAGGCACGCTTGAACTGATCACTCCAGATCGCGCGCCACGCGGAACCCGATATTGGTCTGGCGCCGGTCTGCGGGCACGGGTTGCCGTGTCTCCGGTGCGGCATTCTTGATCGGGTCATCAAACGACCCACCTTTGAGCGTCCCGCTCTCGCACCCCTCCAGTGCACGTGGCAAAGACAGGTTGCCCCGCCAGCAATCCGCCACCCATTCCCACAAATTGCCCGCCAGATCGTGCAGGCCATTGGCATCAGCCGGGTAGGACGCGACCAGCGCCACGCCCGGATTGCCGTCATTGCAGGACTGGTTGCGCCAGCTGAATTGCGACGTCGCATCGCCGAAATTGCCCAGCGCACAGACCACGTCTGCATCGTTGTTGAGGTCACGGTTGAACCCTTCCTCCGCGATCCGGTGTTTCAACTGGCGTTCCAGTAACAGCTCGAACTCAGCCTCGGTCGGCAGGCGGTAGCGCGGCCCATCGGTCTGCTCGTTCAACCAATCAACATACCCCATCGCATCCCTGCGACTGACGCAGGACACGGGGTGATCGCTGCTCAGGTCACTTCCCTGGTTAAAGGCCTGTGCAGTCTTGCGCAGCTTGTCGCCTTCCTGCCAGTCAAAGCAACTGGGCCCCTCGGACGTCTTGCCATCGACAAAGGCAACGCCCGTGTCCTCCGCATAGGCCCGGAACTGGCCAATGGTGACCTCGGTGGCCGAGATAAAGAACGGCGCAACCTCCTGCGTGATCGACGGGATCGGATCATCCACAGGACGCGGGCCATAAGCCATTGTTCCGCCCGGCACCCGGATCAGCTCCGGGCACGTCTCACAAGGTCGGACACGTATATCCCGCGGTGGGAGATGTGCTGGTATCGCGGGTTCCATTGCAGCCCGCTCCGTACGCTCGATCGCCATCACTGTATCAGGCAGGCTGTCCTCCTCGGACACATCCCCATCACCCTGCGGCTGCGCCAACCCGGCAAGGGCGGCAATGATCGCGCGGCGCGTGACGTCATCGGCCTGACCGGTTTCATCCAACCCCTGATCACGCTGGAACAGAACCAAGGCCACCTGCGTCCTCAGGTTCAAAACGCCTGTGACACCGCCAGTGTCATAGCCAAGATCAATCAGCGCCTGCTGCATCTCGGCAACGCCATCCGACACGGGCGGATCAGGCTCGGGATCGTCCTCGGGGGCGAACGCCGCAGGAACGGGAAAGAAGAATGCCCCATCCGATCCGGTCAAATCTCGGATCTGCGGCGTGATCGACCGCTGCCAGCCAAAGCGCGTGCGCAGACGCGTCACCTCCTGACCCAGATAGGATTTCAACTCACCGACCGAGACGAGGTTGTCCTTGCCCAGCGCGTTTGTCGCATCCGCCGCCCCGCGCAACCCGTTCAGCAGCGCGTGGGTAAAAACCGATCCACCCAACTGGTCCACCGCGATGGTCTGCTCATCTGCACGCCCCGCCGTGATCACGTGGCGCGCAGGCCCGCCCAACTGGGCGCGGGTGATGTCCGCCAGATCTGATTGCGGGGCCGACCCCACCAACCCGGAAAAGCAGCTGTCCATCAGGTACAGCACCTGATGCGCAATGATGTAGCTGTCCCAATCGGCGATATCATCCATCGACACCATGGTCGAAAACCGGCCCTTGCGGCTGGTTTTCAAGGGCAGAAAGCCGCGAGCACCCGGCCCCTGGCCCAATGTCTCCCCATGTCCGGACCAATAGAACAGGAACCGGTCATTCGGCCCCACAAGCTGGCGGAAATCGTCCAGCATCAACTCTTCCAACCGGTCCTTGGTGACCTTGTCGCCGGTCAGGATATGCACGTGGTCAAAGCCCGCCTCGTCGACAAGGTAGTCCCGCATGCGCAACGGGTCCTTGGCGGTCGGCAGGTCGGTGAATTCATCAAAGTCGCTGACGCCAACAATCAGGGCATAGCTTTTCTGCAGCTCACCGAACCCGGCGCGCACCAGCAACCGCTCGGTGACGGACCGGTCGTCCGGGCGTATCGTGGCCTCGTCCAGACCATCCGTTTCCGCCCAAAGCGGTGCGGCCAACAGGGCCAGACCAACCGCCAGCCGCCAGATCATTCAGCCTTGGCTGCCTGGCGCTTCTGCTCCAGCTCCAGCTCCTTGGCCGCAACCTCAAGCTGCGCTTTGCGATAATCGGTCCACTTGCCCAACAGGCCGAAGACGGCCGCACCCAGCGTTGTGACAGCGCCTGCAACAGCCGTGACGGCAGCGGCAATGTCTCCGCCAGTGTCGGGACCTTGCGGCACGACACCGTCCGGCGTCTCTGACAGCAGAATGGCCTCTCCTGCATCCGACCCGATCAGATACCCCAACAACGCCAGCCCGATCAGGCCCATGATCGTAATGACGCTCCATCGTTTCAAGATAAGCATGGCGACCCCGCCCTTTGATGAATGAACTCAAACAATAGGCAAAGCCTACCTCAAGTTGCTCTGTTCTCAAAGCGCTGCAAGAAAAGGGGCCGAAACGAAAACACCCCGCCGAACCCGGCGGGGTGCCTCAATCAAGTATTTGCCAGAGATCAGGCCGGGGTCATAAGCCCCTTGGCCTTGGCGATCTCGCGCATCTTCTTTTGCAGCTTTTCAAAGGCGCGCACCTCGATCTGGCGAATACGTTCACGGCTCACGCCATACTCACCCGACAGATCCTCAAGCGTCACAGGCGCATCTGCCAGACGGCGCTGGGTCAGGATGTCCTTTTCGCGCTCATTCAGCACGTCCAGCGCCTCGGCCAGCATCTCGCGGCGCACTTCCAACTCATCGCGCGCCTCGTAATCGCCTGCCTGATCCGCCGTTTCGTCCTCCAGCCAATCCTGCCACTGCATGGTCCCTTCGCCTTCGGACCCGACGGTCGCGTTCAGCGACGCATCACCGCCCGACAGGCGCCGGTTCATGGAAATGACCTCGGCCTCGGTGACGCCCAGATCCGTCGCAATACGCTTGACGTTTTCAGGCCTCAGATCGCCCTCTTCCAATGCGCCAATCTTGGCCTTGGCCTTGCGCAGGTTGAAGAACAGCTTTTTCTGGGCGGATGTCGTGCCCAGCTTCACCAACGACCACGACCGCAGGATATATTCCTGGATCGACGCACGGATCCACCACATCGCATAAGTGGCGAGGCGGAAACCCTTTTCCGGGTCAAAGCGTTTGACGGCCTGCATCAGGCCCACATTGGCCTCCGAAATAACTTCGGCCTGCGGCAGTCCATAGCCGCGATAGCCCATGGCGATCTTGGCCGCGAGCCGCAGGTGACTTGTCACCATCCTGTGGGCGGCACCTGTGTCTTCTTTTTCGACCCAGGCTTTTGCCAGCATGTATTCCTCTTCCGGCTCCAGCAGGGGAAATTTGCGGATTTCCTGCATATAGCGGTTCAGTCCGCCTTCCGGCGTGGGTGCGGGAAGATTTGCATAATTAGCCATAATGTCCCTCCAGTATCCCCGTTTCATGTTTAGGGGCTTAACATTCCATATGGGACGGCGACCGACCGCATACAAGAGGCGGGTGTCGTCGCGCCCCCAATATCGCATGCAGAACAGCGGTTTTGCAGGGCTCAAACCGTGCGGTCACGCGCATGTGCTGTTCATTACAGGGTTATGTAAAGACCGTCTGACCGAGCGGTTTTTGGGCGCTCAAGCCTCCAAAACGGCCAGCAAATCGGCAAAATCCCGCGGCAACGAGGCTTCGAACCGTAACATCTGACCGCTCACGGGATGCTCGAATCCCAAAACCGCGGCATGCAACGCCTGCCGCGCAAAACCGGAAACGGCCGCAGCAGCGGCTTCGGACAGCGCGCCACGGGCCAGTTTGCGCTTGCCGCCATAGGTTGGATCGCCAATCAGCCCGTGGCCAGCATGGGCCATGTGGACGCGGATCTGGTGCGTGCGCCCCGTCTCAAGCCAGCACTCCACCTGGCTCAACACGGGCGGCGTGCCATATCGCTCGACCAACCGTGCCCGCGTGACAGCGTGACGCCCGCCCTGAAACAATACGGCCTGCCGCTGCCGGTCGGTCTTGTGGCGCGCAAGCTGCGTGGTCAGTTTCAACACGTTGCCCGGCTCAAAGGACGCCCCCTTCACACCGCGCAGACGTGGATCGTTCCCATCAGGGACGCCATAGACAAGCGCGCGGTAATAGCGCTCGACCGTATGTTTGGCGAATTGCGCAGACAGCCCGTGATGGGCCGCGTCAGACTTTGCCACCACAAGCAGCCCGCTCGTGTCCTTGTCGATCCGGTGCACGATGCCCGGACGTTTCATGCCACCCACACCAGACAGATCATCGCCGCAATGGTGCATGAGCGCATTGACCAAAGTGCCCGAGGGCGATCCCGGCGCCGGATGCACCACCATCCCCGCAGGCTTGTTGACGACGATCAGGTCATCATCCTCGAACACCACGTCCAGCGGGATATCCTCGGCCCCGATATGGCTCTCCTCGGCCGCCTCGACAGTGACCTCGACCACGGCCCCCTCGACCACCTTGGCCTTGGGATCCGACGCAACTGTCCCGTCCACGGTCACAGCTCCATCCGCCAACAGCCTTGCCAAACGCGTGCGCGACAGGGCCGCGCCCTCTGGCACGTCGCGGGCGATGGCCTTATCAAGACGCGCGGGCGGATCAGCCGCAATGACAAAGGAGACGGACGTGGAAGACATGGACACCCCAGAAATGCCGGCCAACCTGACCTTTCTAAGGCGGCTGGTGACGGTGTTGACGATCATCATGATCGGGGGCGTTGTAACGGTGGTCGCCCTGCTTGTCATCCGGCTGAATGCCGACCCCGCGCCGCTCCCGCTGCCCGATCAGGTCACGCTACCTGACGGCACGACGGCCACGGCCTTCACAGTCGGATCGGATTGGTTCGGGATCGTGACGGAAAACGATGAAATCCTGATCTATGATCAGGTCACCGGCACCCTGCGCCAGACCATCACCTTGGACTGAGGTTTTACCTTGGTGAAATGGAAGCCAAGGCAAACCATCGAACGCGCCGCAAGGCGCTCAATTGGATTGCGAATGGCAGCGCCTAGATGTTCAGGGGTGTGAGGCCGCGCGTTTTCTTCTAAAACACTCTCACCTCACCGTCACTTTCTCACTTCGTTTGAAAGTGCGGATGGTACCACCGCCCCGGCTCGAACGGGGGACCTCCTGATCCACAATCAGGCGCTCTAACCAACTGAGCTACGGCGGCACTGCGCGTCAAATACCTATGCCGCCGACCGATTGCAAGACCATCAAAAGCGATAAACCCACGTCTGTTCCACCAAATCCTGTCCAAAGGAATGGACAGGTTTCGATGCCATCATATCCCACCCCGTACGGGCATAAAGGGCACACGCCGCCTCGTGGCTTTCATGGGTCCAGAGGGTCATCCCCGAATATCCGGTTTCGCGCGCAAACGACATGCATTGATCCAGCAGCATTCGCCCCGCACCTCTGCCCCGTGCCTCGGGCACAAGCAGGAACAATCGCAGTTTGGCCGTCGTTTCATCGTGGCGCACACAAAAGATAGACCCCAAAGGCAGCCCATCCGCCTCGGCAATCCACCCACGCTCACAGGATGCATCATGCTCGGCATTGAACGCCTCAAGGATGGACCGAACCAGCGGACCAAAGCTGTCATCGAACCCGGCTTCGCGCGCATAAAGACTGTCGTGCTGATCAACCAACCAATCGGTATCCTCGGGGCAAAACGGGCGAAGGCTCACATCTGTCATGGCATGACCATGGCGGACGCCTTCTTGCCTTTCAATCCCGATCGGGCTAGCACCCGGCTTCAACTTCCGCCGGAGATGACCATGGGCATCAACAAAGAAAGCGACATCGAAGCCAACCTGCAGATCGGCCCGACCGACGCGGGCATGGTGCGCATCTATGTCGAGGCGAAAGGCGTTGAAATTCCAATGGATTTCGACCCCGAAGAGGCCGATGAAATCGCGGATGAGATCAAGGCGGCCGCCAAAGCTGCCGGGGCCATGAAACGCTAACGCCGCGTACGGTGCGCTTGTTGTGCTCCGTCCTTCGCGGCGCCGTTTGATGCCATCATGTGGGCGCAGGGTGCCAGTCTTTTCATCCAACGGTGACGTTCAGCGCGTCAAAACCCTTCGAGAATCGCTGATCACAGACGACCGCAGACAATCGATCAGAAGCGAATGTCGTAGCCAGCCTTCAGGCCGTAGTTCTCCGGGGCATACGTCCCTAAACCTCCCCAAAAGCTGTCGATCGCAATCGAGCCGCCCGCCTGGGTCGAAAATCTGATGCCCAAGCTCACGCGACCGCTACCACTGCGCTGGCCTGGCAACGCCAACGCATCATGCCCAAAGCGGCGGGTCGATGTCCGCGAGAATGCGCCGCCCCCTGTCAGGATGATGGGGGCGCCGTTCGCCTCACGCAGCGTGTGGCGAAACTCCAATCCCAACTGCATCTGGCGCTGTTGAATGCCTTGCAACCCAAGCGGATCGCTCCCGCGCGGCAACACATCATCCGTGGCGTATGACGCCAGAAAACTCGGGGTCAGGGTCGTAACGCCGTAGCGCAGCTGACCCGTCAGTTTCAGTTGCGCCAGACCGCGCCGCGTGTCCGGCCACAGCGCGCCATCACCGGAACCGCGGATGCTATGAGAGGCCCGCCCCCGCAAAAGACGCCCTTCGACGAACAAAGGCTGATTGGCGTGGCGCGCCAGGAAATAGGACCCGGCCATCACGCCCCCGCCCGCCCTGTCGGACTGGGCACCCGCCTGCGACAGGTAATCCGCCTCGATCATGCCGCCAACAACAAGCGTCGGCGTGACATAGGTATGCAGACCCATCGCACCAAATCCGTATTTGACCTTCCGTTTACCGTTGTCGTCCCACCGCCCGCTCGCCCGCGCCCAAAGCGGCGCATCCACACCACTGGAAAAATGCAACACGCCGCGATCGTCTGTCACATCGGCGTTCAGGGCACCCGATCCGAAACCTGACAAAAGCGCCGCCAGTTCCGGTTGGTGCCGGATCAGGTTGTCCAACCGTGTTTTTTGCAACTGATGCATAAGCCTGCGAGGCTCGGCCGTATCCGCCCGACTGCTCATGTCACCCATCCCAAATAGGGCCACAACTGCAATCAAAACAGTGGGCAAAACGCATCTGGCAAGTGACACCGCCATCTGCGGAAAAGCAGCCAGGTACATCGCTTTGGGGACATGGATCACGTTCATCACATAGGCCCTTGGCAGAGCGGGGTCAGACAGGATGTGGCGCAGTCGTTTGGCCGCTCAAGCAGAGGACCGGCACGTGCATATTTACATATGCGCCGATTGATCAGCCACCCAAAATTTCGTGAAAGCCAGACAAAGACCGCACAGCGACCGTCAACATGCGAAACAAATCGCCGCGCAAACCTGCAACTCTACAGGCAGCCGCAGCAAGAGGACCCGGTCAGGACCACCCCAGCCCAGCCCCAGGATCACGCAAGCTCTGCAACCGCCGCGCGGCATGGGTGGCGAATTTCTGGACCATCACCTTGCGCCGCGCCGGTGCCAGCTTGTCCTCGGGGGCCATACGAATGATCTCGGCATCATAGGCATCCGCAATCATCAACCCGGTCCCCTCCGGCAGCAGATCAACGGGAAAATCCCCGTCCACGGCCCAAAAGAAACGGTCGCACCACTCCAGATACCCTTCCCACTTGTGGTCGGACATGAAATCTGCGCGGCTGGACTTGCATTCGATCACCCAGATCTCGCCCTTCGTCCCCAACGCCATCACATCGACCCGCAAACCACGTGCGGGCACCAACTCCTCAACCGCCGCCAGACCAAGGCTGGCCAGATGGCGCGACACACCCCGGGCCAGCAACTGGCCGGGCATCATCGTGGCGGGATCAAGTGTGGTTTGCATAAGATCGAGAATATGAACAAAACCTGAACAAACGCAAGAGCGGGCTTTCCCCTTGGCGCTCCGCTGTCCTGCGCCTACCTTTAGCCGACAGCACGAAGGGACCGTTCATGAGTGATGAGACACGCCTGACCCAGGGGCAGGCCCGCGGGGTCCGCTACGCCCGCGAGCTTGAGGGGCACCTCGGTTGGCTCGACACATTCTCAGGCACGGCACTTGGCGTGCTGGCCGTCGCGTCGGGCATCTACACCTATCTGGGGGTCTCGTCCCTTCTGGATGAAAACGGCGCCATGTCGGTCTTTGCCGCCATCGCCTACTCGGTCGCCGTGTCGGTCGGCATCTTCGTCTTCTGGTCCTACATGATGCGCCTGTTTCCCGCCGTCCGCTCGGCCCGCGCCCGCATCGGACTGATCGTGGCCATGGGGGTCGGATCGCTCGCCATCGTGGCCATGTCATCCTGGCTCAACGCCGCAGCCCTCGCCGGATCGGCTGCCGTCGAACAGCACCTCGCCAAAACCGTGCAGGACTACCAGAACAGCCTCGAACGCGCGCACGAAGTCGCGCTGACAGGCCAATCCCTCGAACGCGACGTGGCCCGCGTCCGCCAGTCGTTCGAAGACCTCTCCGAACAGGAAGCCGCCGGCGCACTCTCCGGCCTCGCAGGCCGCGGCGCGGTCTTCCGCGTGTTGCGCCAGAAAGCCGCCGAACTGTCCGGGCTTGAAGGGCAAATCAGCGCGCAAACCCCGCTTGTCGAAAGCGCCTTTGCCGAGGGCAACGTGATCCTCTCCCGCATGCGCGCGCTCACCGTCGAACCCGGCCCGGTCGAGGCGCGCAGCGTCGAATTCTCGGAACAGGCGGTGCGGCTCGCGGGCCTGATCACGCAGATCCGCCAGCTCTCGGTGGCTCCGCTTGTCGAACGCGCAGCCCAGGACCTTGCCGCCTCGGTTGTCCTGCCCGAGCTTGACAGCACAACCGAACAGGGGCGCACCGATCAGGCAGCGACCATCACCTCGGTGCTCGAAGTGCTGGCCCAACGCGCCACCACGCTCGAACGAGCCGCCCAGACGGTACAGGCGCTGGAACCAGCCACCGATGTGACCTACACGCCGATCTCCTCCGCCGACGCGGTCATCCTCTACGCCCGCAATTTCGTGCCCTCCTGGGCAGGGGCCATCGCCATCGACCTGTTGCCCGCCGTCCTGGTGTTCATCCTGGCCATCACCCAATCCGCCATCCGCGGCGGACGCGAAGGGGCGGCGGTCGAGGACACGTTGACACTGGCCGAACTGCGCGCAGCCATGGTGGCCCTGCGCGACGTCGAAACCACGATGACCGCGCCGGCCGAGCCGGTGAAGGCCCCAACCCCACCCAAACGGGTCGCCGAATGACGACCGCCACGGGCAAGCAGCGCAATCCCATCGCGCGCGTGCTGATGGGGGTGCTGATCTTTCAACTGGGGATCGGCGGGCTGCTGATCCTTGGCGACATGCAGGGCCTGCGCCTGCCCAGCTTTGGCCCCGATGCCCCACGGCTGACAGAACCGGTGCGCCCCGGCGACCAGCGCCGCACCTTCCGCCCCGACCGCGACCGCCCCGTCACCCAACCCGCCCGCGATCCCGGCGAATTGCCCAACCGACTGGTGCTGACACAGGCCAGCGGCACCACCTACCGGCTCGAGGGCGAGATCAGCGCAGGCGACGCCGACCGGCTCGCGGACCTTATCGCGCAGGCTGACCCCGCCCCCGAAACGCTGATCCTGCAAAGCCCCGGAGGGTCGGTCCATGATGCGCTCGCACTGGGGCGCGTGATCCGGCGTGAAGGGATCGGCACCCAAATGCTCGCAGGCGAATTCTGCTATTCCGCCTGCCCCTACCTGCTGGCGGCTGGGACGATACGAACCATCGACGACGCGGCATCGGTCGGCGTGCACCAACACTATTTCGGCCAGAACACCTTCCTGCCCGCCGCCTTCGCGGTCGAAGACATCCAACGCGGTCAGGCCGAGGTGATGACCTACCTCAACGAGATGGGAATCGACCTGCTCGTGATGCAACACGCCCTGTCGACGCCACCAGACCAGATCTATGTCCTCCTGCCGGAGGAACTTGAGACATACGGATTTACGCAATCTTCTGAATAGCTTAGCGCACCCGACCTGCGTACGGATTTAAGCGACTTGACATGATACCAAAGGGTATCTCATTAATATGATACCAAATGGCATCATATGTGAGACACCCGATGAAACCCCTCGCCCTCCTCCTGCTTGCAGCCACCCCCGCGTTGGCTGACCCCGCAATCACCCTCACCCCAGCGGGCGCGCTCGACTGGGAAACCACACCCGAAGGCGTCGCCTTTGCCGCCCTCTCCGGTGACCGCTGGACCGAAGCCTACTTCGCCATGGTCAAACTGCCCGCAGGCACGACCAGCCCGCCCCATGTCAAAACCTTCAACATGTACGGCGTGATGATCGAGGGCGAGATGACGCACACGGCCCTCGGCGCAGATGCCGCCACCACGGTTGGCCCCGGCGGCTACTACGAAGTGCCCGCAAACATGCCCCACATATCGGCCTGCGTCTCTGACAGCCCCTGTATCACCATGCTCTACCAGGACGGCGCGTTCGACTTCCTGCCGGTGACGCAATGACGGACCCGACCCAAAACGCCTTCCGCGCCCTCGCCGACCCGACCCGGCGCGACATCCTGCACATGCTGTCGGGGCAAGACATGACCATCGCCCAGGTCTCCGACCGCTTCGACATGACACGCGCCGCCGTCAAAAAACACCTCACCGTGCTCAGCGACGGCGGCCTCATCACGGTCGAAGCACGCGGCCGCGAACGCATCAACACGCTCAATCCCGCCGGGCTCGCCCCGGTCTTCAGCTGGCTCGAATTCTTCGACCGCTTCTGGGATGACCGCCTGTCCGATCTTAAAACCGCCATCGAAAAGGACCTCCAATGACCGATGCGACCCTGCAGAAAACCATCTTCCTCAAAGCACCGCGGCAGATGGTGTGGGACTATCTCACCCAGCCCGAACATCTCGCCAAATGGTTCCACGCCCCCAAAACCCCCATGACCGAGGGCGAAAAGCTGGAAATGTACGGCACGACCAGCGGCAACCTGTTGATCTGGGGCAAGGTGATCAAGGCCGACGCCCCCGACTACCTCGAATACACGTTCACCGTCGGCCCGATGGGCGATGCGGTCAGCACGGTGAAATGGGCGCTCTCGGACGTCCCGGGCGGCACGCAACTGGCGCTGACACACGAAGGGCTGCCCCAGGGCGAAGCCGCCTTCGGCCTTATGCTGTCGCTCGACAAGGGTTGGGACGAACATCTCATGCGTATGCGCAACGACATCCATGGAGAGGATTGATGGACTACACCGCCACGATCACCACCAGCGCGCCACCCGAACAGGCCGCGCGTCAGATTGCCGACGATCTTGAACTCTGGTGGTCCACCCGCGTGGACCGCCGACCGGGCGGCTTCACCATCCGCTTCAACACCAGCCACGCCACCTTTGCCATCGATCCCGGCAGCACGGCGCAAAGCTTCACATGGACCTGCACCGACGCCAACATGATCATGGAGGGTGTGGACGATCCGGCCGAATGGAAAGGCACCCGCCTTGTCTGGCGGATCGCCCCCGCCCCGGGCGGCAGCACGGTCACGCTGACCCACGAAGGGCTGTCGCCGCAGATCGCCTGTTTCGACATCTGCCAACGCGGCTGGCAACACTTTTTCGAAGACAGCCTGCGCGATCACCTGAACGGCGAAACAGCCCGGCCCGAGACCAGCCAACCTGCGGCATAAGGTATCGCGTTAACCCGTCCGCGCGCCTCAAATCCGGCGCGCGGAACAAAATGCGCATTTTCGGGCTCAAAATGTGCACTTTGCCAAAACCGGCCTAAAACACCTCCGTTTTGACCCGACCGAAATATGCAGTTTCCCCTCCAAACATCGCAGTTTGCTCAATTCGCAGCCCCAAATCCGCCGCGAAACGGCGCCCGAACCCACGATTAACGCAGCGCACGTTCCAAACGCGCAAATCCACCTTCCCTGTTTCCAAAAATCCTCCCCGAAGGGTCGATCAGCCAAGACGCCGGCCGCATCCACCTTGTCCCGGACGCCACACACCCCTATGTAGCGCGGTGGCGGGTTCTACCCTTCTCGTGACAGGTTGCATTCCGGTGGCCTTAAGCAATTCCGAGGGAGCTGGCTCTGTCCGGGCCCTGGTCCGGTTACCTGGCGCCCACCTGTATATACAGGTCCTCGGGAATGAGAGAACCAAACGGTTGTGGTGGTCCCGTCACCTTACCCCAACATCTTGCGCTGCACCTGCGCACAGCACCGGTTCGTGGCCGCGGATTGCGCACTTAACGTTCGGGCCTATCTTTGCCTCAACGCACAGATGAAAGGAGACAACCATGTCCCTGAGACCGACACTCGAAACCCGTCAGGCCCAGCCCACACTCGAAGGCGCAGGCGTGCACCTGCACCGCGCATTCGGCTTCCAGGACCCATCGGAACTGGACCCGTTTCTGCTGTTTGACGACTTCCGAAACGACATCCCCGCGCATTTCGAAAAAGGGTTCCCGTGGCACCCACATAGAGGAATAGAAACAATCACTTACGTGCTGGAAGGCACGGTCGAACACAGCGACTCCCTCGGCAATTCCGGCACGCTGGGTGCGGGATCCGTACAATGGATGACCGCCGGGTCCGGCATCCTCCACCAAGAGATGCCGCACGGCAACGCACGCGGTCAAATGCACGGCTTCCAGCTCTGGGGCAACCTGCCCTCGGATCAGAAGATGACGGCCCCGCGCTACCAAGACATCGCCGGGTCCGACATCCCCGAAGTCATCGACGATGACGGCACCCGGGTGCGTGTGATCACAGGCGAATTCTGGGGCAGGAAAGGCCCGGTCGACGGAATCGCGGCTGACCCGCAATACCTAGACATCTCGATCCCTGCCGGGGTGAGGAAAACGTTCAAAATCGACACGTACCGGCGCGCATTCGCCTACGTGTTCCAAGGCGCAGGCGCCTTTGCCGACGCCTCCGATCCGTCAGGTGTGTTGCTCGAAAAAGAGGTTGCAGGGCAAGAGGTTAATATCCGCGACCTCTCCGGGAACCGGACCTTGATCCGCTTCGGCACGGGCGATGAAGTCACGGTGCAAGCCGGCCCCGACGGCCTGCGGTTCCTGCTTGTCTCAGGCGCGCCGATCAATGAACCGGTCGCATGGCACGGACCGATTGTGATGAACACGCAGGAAGAGCTGATGCAAGCCATGCGCGACCTGCGCAACGGCACGTTCATCCAACCCCAGCACTAGGGCAAAACGGGACGGCGGGTGGGGCGACTTTGCCAACGGCAAAGAGCGTCCGACCCGCCGTCACACCATCACGGCTTTACGTACCATGTCCCAATACTGATCCTGTACGTCCGACAGGCTCAGACGCCCCTCATCACGGAACCACGTCGTCACGCCGGTCAGCATCGCAATCACGGCCAGCGTTGCGATCTTGGCATCCGCCACATCAAACATCCCTACGCCAGCGCCATCTCGTAAAATCCGTTCCAGGGCAGCCTCATAGCGCCCCCTCAGCCTTTCGATTTCAACGAAATTCTGCGGGTCAAGATTGCGCAACTCCATGTACGCAATGAACACGGCATCCGGCCGCGCATGGTGAAACTCGATGTGAAACCGCACGAAGGCTTCAAGCTGATCCACCGGCGCATCCGTATCCATGACCGGCACTGCATCAAGCAATTCAACCATGTGATCACGCATCAAGGCAAACAACAGGCTCTGCTTGTCTGGTGTGTAATTATAGAGCGCCCCTGCCTGCACCCCGACCTCGCCCGCAATTTGACGCATGGAAACAGCAGCATAGCCGTGCCGCGCAAACAAACGCAGTGCCGCTTCGCGAACGCGCGGGCCGGTGATGTCGGAATGTGAGCCAGTGGTGCGAGCCATGGGCAAGAATTATCTGAACGTATGTTCAAAACCAAGCCGCGCTTGCACGATGCAAGGGCTTGGTGCATCACATAGGCAACACCAGATTTGCGGAGCGTCTCGCCTATGCGCGCAACGACAGCCCTTCTTTGTCTGACCCTGACTGCCTGCACGCAGTTTCCCGAGTTGGACAATACAGTCTCCCCCGAAGTCGAAGCGTCGGAGTTCCCTGCTCTTGTGCCGCTGGAGCCGCTTCTGGCTGGTGCAGCACCGGTTGTGAGCGATCCGGTTGAGACCACGAAAACTCTTGAGGCACGCGTTGCCGCACTCAGGGCCCGGGCACGCGCACTGCAACAACGCAGTATAGTCGACCCCGCCACGCGAGCCAGGATGCGCGCACGCTTGGGCTAAGCCCTACAAGCAAGGGCAATTGCACCCGGCCCACGAACCCGTTACATCGCCCGCGATGACGTATCGCTCAAAGGACCCCAACATGAACGCACCGCTTCGGCTTGGCATTGCAGGGTTGGGCACCGTCGGGATCGGCGTGGTCAAGATTATTCGCCAGCACGGCGCGCTGCTGGAAGCGCGCACAGGTCGCAAGATCGAGATCAGCGCTGTCTCCGCAAGGTCCCGCGACAAGGACCGCGGTGTGCCATTGAATGGCTATGCATGGGAAGACGATCCCGTTGCACTCGCTGCGCGCGACGACGTTGATATCTACGTCGAGTTGATGGGGGGTACGGACGGCCCGGCCAAAGCATCCGTCGAAGCCGCCATTGCGGCGGGCAAGGATGTGGTGACTGCGAACAAGGCCATGCTTGCCGTTCACGGCCAAGTTCTCGCTGAAGCGGCAGAGGCCAAGGGCATCAGCCTGCGCTACGAGGCTGCCGTTGCAGGTGGCATCCCCGTGATCAAGTCCTTGACGGAAGGACTTGCCGGCAATGAGATCACGCGCATCGTTGGGGTTATGAACGGCTCGTGCAACTACATCCTGACCCGCATGGAAAGTGCCGGCCTGACTTATGAAGAGGTCTTTGCCGAGGCTGACGGGCTTGGATATCTCGAAGCGGATCCGCAACTTGACGTCGGTGGCATCGACGCGGCGCACAAGCTGGCGATCCTTTCGTCGATTGCTTTCGGCACCCGCGTGGATTTCGACGGAATCGAGCTTGAGGGCATTGAACGCATCAGCATTGACGACATCCGACATGCCGCCGACATGGGCTTCAAGATCAAGCTGCTGGGTGTTGCCCAAAAAACCGGGCGCGGATTGGAACAGCGCATGATGCCGTGCCTCGTGCCCGACACATCGCCCTTCGGCCAGTTGCAAGGCGGCACCAACATGGTTGCCATCGAGGGGCATGCTGTAGAACTGGTTGTTCTGCGCGGCCCCGGCGCGGGCGAAGGTCCCACAGCGTCCGCGGTGATGGGCGACGTCTGCGACATCACGCGCGGCTTCACTGTGCCCGTCTTTGGTCAACCCGCCGGAACGCTGGAAACTGCGCCGCGCGCAGCATCCGTCCTGCCTGCGCCTTACTACCTGCGCATGGCGCTGGTCGACAAACCCGGTGCGCTCGCCAAGATCGCGACTGTTTTGGGAGAGGCCGGCGTCAGCATCGACCGCATGCGGCAATACGGCCACAGCGACACAACCGCCCCTGTTCTGATTGTAACCCACACCTGCACACGCGCAGCCGTCAACGAGGCGATCAACGCGATGCAGGGCACCGGCGTCCTTGCCTCGGACCCCGTTGTCTTACGCATCGAGTCCGTCTGAAACTTCATACCTCCCCAAAGGATCAACTAAGATGACAGCCACCGCACAATTCCAGGATCGCATGCTTTCACTGGGCCTTGCCCGCGTGTCGGAGGCCGCCGCGCTTGCTTCGGCCCGGCTTGTTGGCCACGGGGACGAAAAAGCCGCAGACCAAGCCGCGGTGAATGCGATGCGAGAGCAATTGAACATGCTCGACATCGCGGGCGTCGTGGTCATCGGTGAAGGCGAACGGGACGAGGCGCCCATGCTGTTCATCGGCGAAGAGGTTGGGACGGGCACCGGTCCCGGCGTCGATATCGCCCTTGATCCGCTCGAAGGCACGACCCTTACGGCCAAGGACATGCCCAATGCGCTGACCGTCATTGCGATGGGCCCACGCGGCAGCATGCTACACGCGCCCGACGTCTATATGGACAAGCTGGCCATCGGCCCGGGTTTTGCCCCGGACACTGTCACGCTGGATATGAGCCCATCTGAACGTGTCGAAGCTCTTGCCAAGGCCAAGGGATGCTCGGCATCGGACATCACCGTGTGCATCCTGGAGCGTCCGCGCCACGAGGCCGTGATCGCAGCAGTACGCGGCACCGGCGCGTCGATCCGCCTGATCACGGATGGGGACGTTGCAGGTGTGATGCATTGCGCTGACCCGACCACAGGCATCGATATGTACATGGGCGAAGGTGGCGCGCCCGAAGGCGTCCTGGCTGCTGCGGCTCTGAAATGCATGGGTGGACAGATTTATGGCCGCCTGCTTTTCCGAAATGACGACGAAAAAGGCCGTGCGGCCAAGGCCGGGATTACTGATCTGAACCGGATCTACACCCGGGACGAAATGGTGACACAGGACGTTATCTTTGCCGCAACCGGCGTCACCAGCGGATCGCTCTTGCACGCAGTGCAGCGCGAGCCCGGTTGGCTGACATGCGAGACACTGCTGATGCGATCCAAGACCGGATCGGTCCGCCGCATCAACTACCGGACGCCAACGCATACGGTTTGACGTGCGGGGCGGACGACACGTCCGCCTTACGACATTGTTGCCACAGGTGCGCCCGCGCCTAAACTGGCGCAATCTTGCGCGAAGGGGAGGCGCTCTGTGGCATTCTTGGGGATTGAACAGTCACTGACCGGACGGGCTTGGATCGGCCCGGACGTCTCGACCGACCGTGCTGCCGAAGCCCTAGCGCAGCATACGCAATTGCCCCGCCCTGTCTGTCAGATCCTCGCCCGCATGGGCGTATCCGCCGAAAGGGCAGAGCCCTACCTGTCCCCCACCCTGCGGGATCTGATGCCTGATCCGCGTTCCTTGCGCGACATGGAACCTGCCGCCACCCGGCTTCTGGACGCCGTGCAGAAACGTCAAAAAATAGCAGTCTTTGCAGATTACGATGTGGACGGCGGCAGTTCTGCCGCATTGTTGATCACGTGGCTCAGAGCGATGGGGACAGCCGCAACGCTCTATGTGCCCGACCGCATTGACGAAGGATACGGCCCAAATGACGAGGCGATGGCGCGGCTCGCCGCTGCGCATGACCTGATCATCTGCGTCGATTGCGGGACCTTGTCGCATGGCCCGATCGCCGCAGCGGAAGGGGTAGATGTGATCGTTTTGGATCACCACCTTGGCGCTGAAACACTGCCCGATGCCTATGCAGTCGTGAACCCGAACCGGCAGGATGAGGATGGGGCATTGGCCCATCTATGCGCGGCAGCGGTCGTATTTTTGGCACTGGTCGAAGCGGGTCGCCAGTTGCGAGAAGAGGGAAAGCAAGGGCCGGACCTCATGGCCATGCTCGATCTCGTGGGTTTGGCGACCGTGGCTGATGTTGCGCCCTTGGTCGGTGTCAATCGCGCCTTTGTAAGACAGGGGCTCAAAGTGATGGCTCGGCGTAAACGCGTTGGACTGGTTGCCTTGGCCGATATCGCTGGCCTTGATACCGCGCCTACACCGTATCACCTCGGTTATTTGCTCGCGCCACGCATCAACGCAGGTGGGCGCATCGGACAGGCGGATTTAGGTGCGCGCCTCTTGGCAACAACCGATCCACACGAGGCGGCAGCGCTGGCCGAACGCCTCAATACGCTCAACGCTGAGCGGCGCGAGATCGAAGCGCATGTCCGCGCCGAAGCCATCGCGCAATGCGAAACACGCGGCGCGGATGGCGCGTTGGCTTGGGCTGCGGGTCCCGGGTGGCACCCCGGCGTGGTCGGTATCGTGGCATCGCGTGTGAAGGAGGCAACCAACCGCCCGTCGATCGTCATCGGGGTCGAGAATGGGATCGGTAAGGGATCGGGCCGATCTGTGTCGGGCATTGACCTAGGTGCGCCCATTCAGAGGCTGGCAGCCGAAGGTTTGTTGATCAAAGGCGGCGGGCACAAGATGGCCGCGGGCCTTACGGTCGAAGCGGACAAGATCGAGCCAGCCATGGAGCGTCTGTCGAATCTATTGGCCAAGCAAGGAGCTGATGCTCTCGGCCCCGCGGACCTGCGCCTTGACGGCGTGTTGATGCCCGGTGCGGCCACCGTCGAGTTGCTGAACCAGATTGATGCAGCGGGTCCGTTCGGAGCGGGCGCCCCTGCGCCGCGCTATGCATTTGCGGCGATGCGAATTCTGCAAGCCCGGCGCGTGGGAGAAGCACATCTGAAGCTCACTTTTGGAGAACCCGGCGGGGCACGTCTGGATGGCATCGCGTTTGGTGCTTTCGACGGTCCATTGGGCCAAACGCTGATGGACCATGGCGGTGCACCATTCCACCTGGCGGGTCGGATTGAGGTCAATTCTTTCCGCGGTCGACAGTCCGTTCAACTGCGGCTCGAAGATGCCGCTCGGGCGTGACATCAAAGGCGACAAGCATTCGTCAGAAATATCGCTAGTCGGACGTTTTTTCCGCTTGCGCAACATCGTTGAATTGCCTATCTGAGCGCTCACACCAGCGCTGGCCCGTTCGTCTATCGGTTAGGACGCCAGGTTTTCAACCTGGAAAGAGGGGTTCGATTCCCCTACGGGCTGCCAGTCTTCAATACTTTGTCTTGGTTTTGCGGGGTGTTTATCCCTTAGGCTTACCGCGCCGCGTTGGATGTTGGTCATCTTGGACACTTGGGGATGACATCGGCACACTGTACTGGGTTCGGCAAGCGAAGCGTCACGCATCGTTCTACCTCACCTCCTTATGTAGTAAACATCGCCCACATAAATCTCTCGGAACTGGCCGAAGCAACAGACAAGCTGGATCAAGCATTGCTTGCGGCGTCCCGCCCCACCGGGGGCACCAGGTTCTGAGCATTCTGTCGCAAGACTGGTATGTAGTGAGTCTGTTGTCCGCGGCCACCATGTTTGGACGCATAGAGCGCGACATCGGCATCATCCATGACTTCTGCCACAGACTGTTCGGATTCCGGATCAAATATGGCTGACCCAATACTTGCCGAGATGCGACATAACTCGCCCTGAAACGGAATTGGCTGTGACAGTCGCTGAATGATTCGACGGCCAATCCCCTCCATCGCATCGCCATCTTTTGCGTGGGGGAGAATGACCACAAACTCGTCACCGCCAACACGCGCGACGGTGTCACTCTCCCGCGTTTCTTCGACCATGACGCGCGCGACCGTTTGCAACACGTGATCACCGGCTGCGTGCCCAAGCGTGTCGTTCACGGCTTTAAACCAATCCAGATCTATCTGCATCAAGCCAAAGCGCGTACCCCAATCCATATGACGAGTAAGCACGTGATCCATTGCGCGACGGTTCTTGAGCCCGGTCAATGTATCAGTGAACGCCTGTTCTTCTGCAGCAATCATTGCGCCTTGCAGACGCAAATTGAGTTTGCGTGACGCCTCCATTGCAGCTGACTTGGCCTCAACCAGATACAGCATCTCAATCGTGAGATCGGTAGCTGCAAAGTCAGAACTGTTAAGAGCATAATCCGACACGGCATCAACCACAGAGATGCCAAATGACAGGTTTACAATGCTTTGTCCTTCTTCCGGGCCAGCAACCAACAACCCTTTGACCTCGGTCTTGGGGGCGTCGCGAAACTGCAAGTGAAGCTTTGTTCCTGCCGTGGCACGCAGACCATCGATCGAAGTTATTGCGCGCGGCCGCCTCAGGTCGAAAATTTCGAGGAACCGCCGACCGATCATTGGACTGTTGGGACGCAACTTCTGGAGAGTGGGACCGGCATGCACCACATGCCCAGTTGGCCCTAGCACAAGATGCATTGGGCAAAGCACATCCATCGCCTGCATCAGTGCAGCCTGATCCATCATGATGCCCGCGCCCCCAAATCAAAAACACGCCCCTCTGCAAACTCGGTTTCAACCAAGCTTACCGAAATCGTCTCGATGCCATTGCCACGCCCAGTGTGTTCGAGAAGTGCAAGCGCACCATAATCGTCCGCCATCGTCCGCAGAATGCCCATCATCACATGTCCGTACCCATGAATGGGGCTTTCGCAGATCAGGCTGAAATGCGTCGGAGAGTGATCGCGCAACTCGATCCGCGGCAGATCTAGATCAGAGACAGCAAGACGGGCACGATCCGGCAAATCATCGAGCGAATGCAGAAACTCAACAAATGTTACGCCGCCAAAACGGAGCAGTCGTCGCAGCGCTTCGACATTGGGATGGGACACTAGATATGTACCCATATCTTCCATTACGTCGCTGCGCGGCCGATTCAGAATTTGACTGATGGCATCCAGAATACGCGGTGTAATGTCGTCATCGTAGATCAACATCGACTCGAACTCGACAAAGTCGAGATCCGCAAACCGGGTCGCTTCGACCCATTTGTCCGCTCCATAACTGTCTGTTACGAAACACTGAATTGCCCGATTGATCAGTCCATGCATTGCACGACGTTCCCATTTCCACGGGAGCACCATGCGCAATCAGCTCTAAACAATCCTCTAACAGATGCAATTTGACCTAGTTTTTGGACCCAAAACGCTCAAAAATCTGTTGGGGCTCCGCCTTCGGATTTGCGACGCGCCACGAAATCGGCAAGTTCTTCACGAATGCACTCCTCCATCGCCGGCGCCTCGAAACTTGCGACAATCTCCTTGAACAGCCGGTGCGCCCGCTCAGGCGTCCAAACGGCACCGGCGGCTTCCCACCCTTCATAGTTCTTCCAGTCGCTCAGGAAAGGTTGATAAAAGGCGGTGCTATAGCGATCCTGCGTATGCTGGATGCCAAAGAAATGCCCCTCGTTTCCTACCGACTTGATAGCGTCCAACGCGATGTCTTCCGTGCCTGTTCCTACAATCGACGGCTCCATATAGCGTTGAATTTGCTGAAGAACTTCGCAGTCCATGACGAATTTCTCCGGGCTCGCGATCAGCCCACCCTCAAGCCATCCAGCCGCGTGATAAACCATGTTGGTTCCGGACTGCACCGCAGCCCACAAGCTGTTCGAGGTTTCCCACATGGCCTGCCCGTCCGGCACGTTGGCTGCGCACACGCCCGACGATCGCAGCGGCAAGCCGTAGAACCGCGCCAATTGGCCTGTCATCTGGGTTGCGCGCATATACTCTGGCGTTCCGAAGGCAGGCGCGCCGGACTTCATATCGACATTCGATGTGAACGTGCCAATTGCACAGGGTGCACCCGGAGCAACATATTGGAAGAGCGCAATCGCACACAGTGCCTCTGCAATGGACTGCGCCACGGCGCCTGCCATAGTGACCGGAGCCATCGCCCCCGCCAGCGTAAACGGTGTCACCACAACCGCTTGACCACGGCGCACCATGCGCAGACAGCCGTCGATCATGGGGTGGTCATGCTTCAGCGGAGAGGTCGAATTGATGTTGGTATACATTCGCGGAGCTGCGTCAAATTCTTCGTGGCTCAACCCGCTGGCAATGCGGACCATCTCCATCACGTCCTCAACACGCTCTTTGCCAAGCGAGTATGCGTGCATGACTTTGTCAGTCAGTGTAAGCTTGTCATAAAGCACGTCCAGGTGCCGTACGCTGGCGTGTATATCGACCGGTTCAACTGGATACCCGCCGGCGAAATGGATGCAGTTGAAATACTGGGTAAGCTTTAGAAGGTTGGCGCACTTCTCACGCGTGCCCGGCACCTTCGTACCAATTTCCATGTCCCAGTAGTTGGGCGGTGACGACACGTTGCCAAAAAGCAGATGCTTGCCACCTACGGTGATCGCCCGGTCAGGGTTGCGCGGCTTAATGGTGAATTCGGATGGTGCCTTGCGCACCATTTCCATCACGAAATCGCGGTCCATGCGGACAATATCGCCGTCAACACGGCACCCAGCGTCGCGCAGAATGCCAAGTGCCTCCTCGTTGAGAAACTGAATGCCGATCTCTTCAAGGATCCGCATGGCCCCGTCGTGGATTGCCTCGACGCCTTCGGGACGCAAAGGCTCCACCGGCGGATCGGTAATGACGGGCGGATTCCATGGCATCTGTTCAATGACAGCCGCACCCCTGCGGGCCGCCGCCCCGGCCCTGCCACCGCCACGCGTCCTGCGTCGTGTCGCCGTGTCTGCCATCGTATCGTCCCTTCGAACTGCATGTGCAGACCACGACACCGCAGCGAGCCTTTCGGTACATCTCCGTTTACGACGGGCTGTGTCGTTTTTCTTAGTCGAAGTGGCGAATTTGCACTCGTCAGACCGTTGCCAATTGATCAAGCCAGTCCGGCAGCGCACCGATGTCGGGTAAAACGATGTCTGCATGCGGGACCAGAACATTAAGTGGCGCCATGCCTGTCAGAACGCCAACCGTACGCATCCCGGCCGCTCTGCCGGCATGCAGATCATGGGTGCTGTCCCCCACCATAACGACTGTTTTGGCTGCAAGCCCGGTATCGGCGCAGAACGCCAGCAACTGTCCTGGCGCAGGCTTGCCACCAAAACCGCTGTCGCTGCCTGCGATGAAGTCGAAAAAGCCGTCTACACCTGCGGACTGCAAATGCGCGCGGGCGGGCGCTTCGGCATCATTTGTTGCAACGCCCAGCGCAACGCCACGCGCGCGCAACGTGGTCAAAAGTGGCTTGAGAGGAACAGCCTCGGCCTGGGGTGCGTGAGCCGCCTCGTCATTCAATAGCGCCACCAACTCATCAAACGACAGATCCGGAAAATAGGCATTCAACTCAGACGCAATTTCGATGGGCGTACCGGCGATCACAATGCTTTTGGGCAGGAACCGTGCGCGCGCAAGATCAAAGCCAATCGCGGCACCAGCCCTTTGCGCACGTTCTTCGTCTCTACATGCCGCGCGACGCAAGAACGCTGCGGCCCAAGCTTCCCACGTGGTGGAAAAATCAAAAAGCGTTCCATCCTTATCGAAGATGATCCCACGAACAGGAGACCCAGATACAGTCACGTCCAATGAACTTCTCCGCCACCAGGCAGATCCATACGTGCTCGCGTGGGTGTGTCGTAAGGCAAACCGTGAGCATCGCAGAATGCAGCTACCCAAGCGTCATCCATCATTATGAAATCCAGCAAGGCCCCTAAAAAGGCTGGATCACCCACTCCAGCCCGCATGTCCGTCTCGCTGGCACCGGTGGCGCCAAGAAAGACGGGCAGCAACTCTTCGTTTCCAGCCATCCAGGCAACGGCCTGCAAACCGACAACTTCGGCGGATTCTTGCGAATGAGACATGAAGTTTGGCCTTTGCAGTCTGATGGAAACGCTTTGTTAACCTAAACGATCAAAAACCTAATGCACGGCTTTTGCAATGAATTGGAAGCGTCTCATGCACGGTAAGGTCCTCGTTATCGACCCAATTGCGACAAACCGCATTGTGTTGCGTGTCAAGCTGGCGGCCAGTCACTACAACATGCTCCAAGCCGGTTCGATTGCAGATGCCATGCAAGTTCTGGCGCAGGATACACCCGACCTGATCCTGTGCGCGGGAACTCTTCCTGATGGAGATCCGCTGCGGCTGCTTTCTCGGATTCGCAAGATGGGATTGGCCGGAAAGATGCCGATCATCGCATTGAGTTGCGCGGACAGCGAATCCGAACGCTTGCGTTTGCTTGCGGGAGGCATCGACGATGTACTTCAGAAACCAATCAATGACGCACTGCTTCTGGCCAGAACCCGGTCGATCATTCGCGCCTATGCAACTGCAAGCGAATGGACCCTGCGCGAGGGCACGTCGCGCGCGCTGGGATTTGGGGAAGAGATAGCGACGTTTTCGCCGGCGCAGACTTTACGCATCGTTGCCGAGGACAGAGCCGCTGCTGCCCCCTGGATCACGGCACTATCTGACCGTATCAATGCACGAACCGTATTTGCCAAACCCGCCGCAGCGGTGTCGGAAGCGGAGCCAGGATGCACACCCGACGCATTTGTGCTGGTGATCGGACCGGATGAAGGCCCGCAGATGTTGCAGTTGCTGGCAACGATCCGCAGTCAAGCCAACACACGTCACTGCGCAATTCTTGCGGTGTTGGACAGTGAGTATGCGACGCTTGGTGCCCAAATGCTGGACATGGGCGCCAATGACTTGATGCGCTGCACCCGGTCGTCCGAGGAATTGGCGCTGCGCCTCGAAGCGTTGCTGAGCAGGAAGATGGTGACCGATTCACTACGCGACACCGTGCGTTCGGGCATCGAAGCGGCAGTGATCGACCCGCTCACCGGTTTACACAATCGCCGCTATGCAATGCCGCACCTGTCACGCATTGCAGAGCGTGCAACGCGCACGGGCAAACCCTATGCGGTGATGATTGCGGACATGGATCATTTCAAGCGGATCAATGACACGCTCGGCCACGCTGCGGGGGATGCCGTTCTGGTCGAAACGGCGCGCAGGTTGAAAGAGAACCTGCGCGCCGTTGATCTCGTGGCGCGGATCGGAGGTGAGGAATTTCTGATCGTGCTTCCCGGCGTTGGTCTTGGAAACGCCCGAAGGGCCGCCAAACGGCTCTGCCGGATCATCCAAAATACCCCCTTCGAGGTGCCCGACAGGACGGCCCCAGTCGATGCCACGATCTCGATTGGGATGACTGTGATTGATCCGGTGAACGGGACTCACTCGACCGTCGCGCAAAAGCCCGAGGCACTGCTCGACCGCGCAGACAAAGCGCTCTACGGGGCGAAAGCGAAGGGGCGCAATCGCGTTATCCTGAGCCGTCCCGCCGCGTAGGTTGCCGTCGCACAAAATCGGAATGCATGTTTCCGTATCGAGATGCGCTTGCTGCGACAGTTACTGTTGTCAGTAAGAGTATTCCGAAAACACCCGGCTAATGTCACCGTTCCAATCACCATGGTAGAGATCCAGCAACTCGTCTGCCGGAACCTTGCCGGTCTCAACACTCTCCTGCAGAGCGTTAAGAAAGTGAGTCTCGTCCGGAACCAATCCTCCGGCCCCAGGACGCGCCCGTGCCTTCAGACCCGCATGTGAGATTGCAACCGCTTCGCGCGCAAGGTCGTGCATTTTCACGCCGTTCACCTCAGCCTGCAGCCCATCGACCGAAGCTGCCACATGCAAACCGCTCCGAGTTTCAGCGTCGAGTCCCTTGACCAGATCCCAGGCCGCATCCAAAGCAGTCTGGTCATATGTCAGCCCGACCCAGAACGCCGGCAAGGCACACAAGCGACGCCACGGTCCCCCATCAGCCCCGCGCATTTCAATGAACTTTTTGACCCGCGCCTCGGGAAAGGCGGTCGTCAGGTGGTCTGCCCAATCGCTGAGTAAGGGCGTCTCGCCCGGCAGTGCTGGCAGCTTGCCGTTCAGAAAGTCTCGGAAGGATTGACCTAGCGCATCGATGTATTTGCCGTCTCGATATACGAAGTACATGGGCACATCGAGTGCATATTCGACCCAGCGTTCAAACCCGAAGCCTTCTTCGAACACGAAGGGCACCATGCCGGTGCGTGCCGGGTCAAGATCGCGCCAGACACGGCTGCGCCAGGACTTGTGGCCGTTCAGCTTGTTTTCAAAGAAGGGCGAATTGGCAAAAAGCGCTACGGCCACCGGCTGCAAAGCCACGGCCACACGCATCTTTTGTACCATGTCCGCCTCGGACCCGAAATCAAGGTTCACCTGCACTGTACACGTCCGACGCATCATCGTCCGACCCATCGTGCCGACCTTGCCCATGTAGGCGTCCATTAGCTTGTAACGCCCTTTGGGCATCAGCGGCATTTCCTCGTGGCTCCAGATTGGTGCTGCACCAAGACCGATGAACCCCACGCCAATCTCGTTGGCGATGTCCATCACCTCACGCAGGTGCTGATTCACCTCGTCACAGGTCTCGTGGATCGTCTCAAGCGGCGCGCCGGACAACTCAAGCGCCCCACCGGGTTCGAGAGAAATGTTAGCGCCATCCTTTTCCAAGCCAATCAACTTGCCGCTCTCGCGCAACTCACCCCAATGGTGGCGGTCGCGCAGTGCGCTCAGAACCGCCTCGATCGACCGTGCCCCTTCGTAAGGGAGCGGTTTCAGTGTGTCGCGGCAGTAGCCGAATTTTTCGTGCTCGGTCCCAATACGCCAGTCCGCCTTCGGCTTGCATCCATCAACCATGTATTGGACCAGCTGATCGTGATGTTCGATTGGCCCGCCGCCGGACTGAGGGATGGACATGGGGCGCTCCGCTTTGCGTTTGTCTGAAGCTGCAAGGGATGGGGCGAATTGCCCGAGGTGTCAATGCGCTGGGGACGTGCGTAAAATCACGGGGCCGTGCGCATCCACGCGCAACTGGTCATCGCGCGTCACGGTCTCACGCCCGCCCGCGTGGCTCCATCTGCGCAAGTGTCGGCGCGCTGCGTTCCCAGATCAGAACCGACGCGTCTGGTCTGGAACGCAATTGGGCCAGCATCCGTTCGGTTTTGAGCCCAGGCAGCGCGGCGAATGCATCAAACAACTCATCTGCCCCATCAGCATCCACAGGAATCATAAGTGGCGGCTGATGAGGTTGATCAAGGCGCCAATGCGCTGGCGACTGCGCGCCGTCCAAAGTCAAGCGTTGCACTTCACGCATGGATACCGATCCACCACTAAGCGGCCCAAAATAGGTGACCTCGCCCTCATCCACTTGAACGGTGCCGAGCCCTCCACCCGCCCCGCGAAAACGCCCGCGTTGCAGACCGACCATGATCAGCGCCCCGGCCCCGACCAGCATCACCGGCGCGATGTATCCCAGAACACCGCGCGCTTGCGCCAGCCACCACAACGCCAGGATCGCCAGCGCGATACCCGCCAGAACTTCACGCCAACGCCAAAGTGTGGCCTTTGCCTCAGGTCGAAAGAACATCCATTACCCCACGATCGTCCTTGGTGTGTTGAACATGACCACGCGGTATGTGCCAATGCGGCGAAACCCAATGGCAGCATAGGCTGCCTCGGCCGCCTTGTTTGCCGCAAACAGGATGGCACAACGCACACCATTGTCCCGCGCCTGCGCCAATTGTGCCGCCACAACCCGGCGACCATAGCCCCTGTTCCGAACTGACCGAGGCACGAACACGCCACCGATCTGGATCGTGTTTTCAACAGCGGCGTTCACTGATGTCATCGCAACGGGTTGCCCTTCGCTTTCGAGTATCTGCACCAATCCATCAACCAGAGCACTCTGCACGCGCCGTTCAATATCGACCTTGGAAAACGGCAGACCCGTTTCCTTGCCATAGCTGCAGAACCAGTTCGACAGAATGTCGCCATCCCCCGAACACACAGCACGCAGCGTGTCGTCTCCAGTTGCCAGATCGTGCAAATCAAGGATAAGCAAGTGCTCATCCTCCACAAGATCATCTTGGTCAGGCAAAAGTCCCAGCGCTGGCAACACATTGCCAACCTGATCCGAGACACCGCTCATGCCCAAAACGTGGCGACCAGCCCAGAAAGGGATCAAGGTTGCAAGATCAGGCACGCGATCTGGCATCTGCACAAGAAGGTAACCGGATCTGGTCAGACCAAACACCGCGCGAATATCGTCGTCTTCGCGCCACAGAATGTAATCCGTTGCATGCGCCCCTTCCCTATTGCCGATACCGCACTCTGCAAGATTGGAACGCAGAAACATGGATGTCTCTGAATACCGGGACAAGAAACGTTCAATGGCATCGGCATCTTCGGGCCCGGCGCGGCAGTAACGGGTGGTCACCGACCCAGTCACCGCCAATCCCCCAACCGTTGTTGCCACACTGTCAGCGCGGCGACGGCTGCCGTATCAGCACGCAGGATGCGCGGCCCGAGCTGCACTGCATGTGCGTTATCCAGCGCATGCAGGCGCGTGCGTTCCTTGTATGAAAACCCACCCTCCGGACCGATCAAGATCGCCCATGGCCCCGAGATGTCCGGCAACGCGGAACTGTCCCCTGCCCCTGCCAAGGCCTCATCGCAGAACATCACCTGCCTGTCGCCAAGATCGGCCAGCACCCGGTCGAGCCGGGCCATGTCAGTCACCTCGGGCACATAGGTTCCGCCGCATTGCTCTGCTGCCTCAACCGCATGGGCCTGCAAGCGATCACGCTGCACGCGCCCCGCATTCGTGAAATCGGTCTGGACCGGTACGATGCGCCGTGCACCCATCTCGGCCGCCTTTTCGACGATGAAGTCTGTCCGTGCTTTTTTGATCGGGGCGAACATCAGCCACAAGTCCGGGGGCATTTGCAGTGGTCGGGTCTGAGCCTCGCACAGAAGTGTACCGCCGCGCTTGCCAACCTCGACCACTTCGGCCCGCCACTCACCATCCTGCCCGTTGAACAGCGAGACCGCTGCCCCACCGGTAAGGCGCATGACGCCAAAAAGGTAATGGGCCTGTTCCCGCGACAGGACGACGGATTGCCCCTGCCCCAACGGGTGTTCTACATAAAGGCGGATCTTCGCATCACTCATGAGCCCCTACATATGACCAACACGCAGCCATCACCAGACGGACAAGTCGCCGACGCAGTGTCGGGCAACTGGGTGGACACGCTGGCCCCCGTCTGGAGCCGCCCCTACCTTCGCCTGAGCCGCGCGGATCGGCCCATTGGCACATGGCTGCTGTTGCTGCCTTGCCTGTGGGGGCTGACGCTTGCAATGATCCACGATCAAAGCCCACGCTGGGAAGACGCATGGATCGCGATTGGCTGTGCGTTGGGGGCCTGGTTGATGCGTGGAGCAGGCTGCACGTGGAACGATATCACCGACCGTGGCTTTGACGGACAGGTCGAGCGCACACGGTCGCGCCCCATCCCTTCGGGTCAGGTCACCGTGCGTGGTGCCGTCACCTGGATGTGCCTGCAATCGCTCATCGCCTTTGCCATTCTGCTGACCTTCAACACGGCTGCCATCCTGTTGGGCGTTCTCGCGCTGCTACCGGTCGCGGTCTATCCCTTTGCCAAACGGTTCACATGGTGGCCGCAGGTTTTTCTGGGTCTTGCTTTCAACTGGGGTGCACTGCTGGCCTGGACAGCGCACACCGGGCAATTGGAGGCACCAGCCGTGGTGCTTTACCTCTCAGGAATCGCATGGACGCTGTTCTATGACACGATCTATGCCCATCAGGATACCGAGGATGACGCTCTGATCGGTGTCAAATCAACCGCGCGCCTGTTTGGTAAAAACACGGCCCAATGGCTACGCAGATTCCTGATGGCAACAGTGGGCCTGATGGGGATCACGGTGATCTTTGCAGCACTCGACGCGGCCAATGTGCTGGCGATGGTGCTGGCGCTCGGGGGGCCATGGGCCATGGGCTGGCACATGGCATGGCAACTGCGCGGGCTGGACATCGACGACCCGGCAAAATGCCTGCAGTTGTTCCGGGCCAATCGAGACACGGGCGCAATTCCGCTCCTCTTTTTCTGCGCAGCATTGCTGGTATGATTGAACCCCAGCTCCAAGCCGCGTAAACCGGGTCGCGCTACTGACCTTAGAAAGGGTTGCATGTAATGCGTTTGTCGTCCCTTCTGATCGTCGTCACCACGTTTGCCGTGGCGGCTGTGCTGGCGTTGGTGACGGCCAATCTGTCGGTAAAACTGATCGAGGAAACCTCGGAAATCGGCGTCCGGGATGCGCTGGATGAAGCGAGCCTGACCTGGGCGGAGGTTGAAGCAGACGGTTTACAGGTCACGCTGGCAGGCATCGCACCCACGGAAGCTGTGCGATTTGCCGCTCTGTCCACGGCAGGCAGCGTTGTTGACGCCGCCCGTGTCATCGACGAGATGGAGGTCGAGGCTGCGGCGGCTATTGCGCCGCCCCGCTTTTCTGCTGAAATCCTGCGCAACGACGCGGGGCTGTCCATCATCGGCCTGATCCCCGCGACAACAGATCGAACCGCCGTGATCGACCGCATCACGGCCATTGCAGGCGACCTACAGGTGACCGACCTGATCGAGGTAGCAGACTATCCGGCGCCCGCAAATTGGGAGGATTCTCTTGGGTTTTCGCTCGCAGCCATGGAACGTTTGCCACGCGCCAAGGTATCGGTCACGGCGGGCCGTGTTTCCATTCGCGCCATCACCGACAGCGCCGAGGAAAAGGCGCAGCTTGAAACACAATTGAACCGCGCCGCACCACCCGGATTGCGTGTGGCGTTGGACATCGCGGCCCCGCGCCCCGTCATCACGCCGTTCACGCTACGACTGGTCAAGGACGAGAACGGAACACGCTTTGATGCCTGTTCCGCCGACACAGAAGCCGCACGGACACGGATTGTGACCGCAGCCCTCGAAGCCGGACTGACCGGTTCTGCGACCTGCACCGTTGGCATGGGTGTGCCCAGCCCGAAATGGAGCACCGCCGTCACGCAATCCATCGGGGCCTTGTCCAAACTGGGCGCAGGCTCAGTGACGTTTTCCGATGCGGACATCACCTTGATTGCCGCCGAGGGCACGCCGCAAGCCGATTTCGACCGCGTGGTCGGCGAATTGGAGAATGAGCTCCCCGAGGTGTTTGCACTGTACGCCAAGCTGCCCGAGACAGTGGACCCCAACCAGGGCCCACCCGAGTTCGTCGCCACGCTCAGCCCTGAAGGCCTCGTTCAGCTGCGTGGTCGGATTTCGGATGAAAACCTTCGCTCGCTCGTGAACAGCTATGCGCAAGCTGCTTTCGGCACTGACAGCGTCTATACCGCGACGCGTATCGTCGACGACCTGCCGTCGAACTGGCCCGTTCGCGTGCTCACTGGGCTTGAGGCTTTGTCACAGCTTTCGAACGGTGCTGTGACCGTAACACCCGACACGCTGACCGTTTCCGGCAACACGGGTAACCCAAAGGCCAGTACCAACATCGCCTCGCTGCTCGCCTCGAAACTCGGCGAAGCAGAAGAGTTCGACATCCGTGTCATCTATCAGGAAAAACTCGACCCCATTGCCGCACTTCCGACGCCAGACGAATGCGAGGCAGAAATTGCGACGATCCTATCCTCTTCGAAAATCAGGTTCGAGCCAGGCAGCGCAACCATCGATGCCAGTGCCCTTGGCACCATGGATGACATTGCCGAAGTGCTGCGCCAATGCGGTGATCTGCGGTTGGAAATTCAAGGGCATACAGACAGTCAGGGCCGTGAAGAGATGAACCTGAACCTCAGCCAGGCGCGGGCGCAATCGGTGTTGAACGAATTGCGCGCGCGACGTGTGCTCACGTCCACCTATTCGGCCAAAGGATATGGCGAGGCCGATCCTATCGCCGAAAATGACACCGAGGAAGGGCGCGAGGCCAACCGGCGCATCGAATTCAAGTTGATCCGCCCAGCCCCTTCCGCGCCGGAAGGTGAAACAACGCTGGAAACCCTGGCCGGAACAGGCGATACAGAGGCGGGCACAGAGGACAGCGCCGAAGGACAGGACGATGAGCAGAACTGAGTTTGTCATCGCGACAGCTATCATTCTTTTCATTGCGTTTTGCCTTGGCTGGTTCGCCAACTGGCTGATCCATCGCTTTACCCGTGTCGCAGCCGGGGATGTTGCAGAACTGGACCGCATGAGCCAGGAACTGCACGAAGCCGAAGAGACGCGCGATCAGGCCATCACATACCTGCAGCAACGCGAGGCTGAGTTGACCAATCAACTAAGCCAGACCGAGGCCGAATTGCGTGCCGCCATGGACGGCTTGCGCGATGCGCGCCACGAGACGGAAGAGCTGCGCGCCTGGATTGATCGACAGCAAGCGAGCTGACGCGCGAGGCGGATCAAGATCCGTGTCACAGGATGGTCGGTATCAGTAAGGCGGATTTCAATCCGCCGCTCCTAAGCAATCTTGAGGGCTTCTCGTTCGCCTACTGTCGTAAGGCGGATCTTGATCCGCCATTACCAGCGCGTCAGTGCGTCTTCGTCTTCATCCCGCGCCGCGACCCATTCTGCACCATCTTTGGTGATCTCCCGCTTCCAGAACGGTGCACGGGACTTGAGGTAATCCATCAGAAATTCGGCGGCCTCGAACGCATCCTTGCGGTGCCGCGCGGCGGTGGCGACCATCATAATCATCTCGCCCACATCCAACCGCCCGTGGCGGTGAATCACCAACGCATCCTCAAGTGACCATCGGGTCATGGCCTGGTCCGCAATCTCGGTCAGGGCGGCCTCGGTCATTCCGGGATAGTGT
This sequence comes from Tateyamaria sp. LSS28, assembly GCF_059611725.1. Taxonomy (NCBI): domain Bacteria; kingdom Pseudomonadati; phylum Pseudomonadota; class Alphaproteobacteria; order Rhodobacterales; family Roseobacteraceae; genus Tateyamaria; species Tateyamaria sp. LSS28. Next base: position 694,270 of record NZ_JCAPFI010000003.1, read on the forward strand.
TCGATCTCCATCGTCTGCAACCCGCCATCCACATCCCGAACAATGCCCGTGAACGTGACTACAGCGCCAGATACAGCGCGACCTTCGGCAAAACCCGCCGCCTCGGCCCCGAAATCGAAAGGAGTATCCTGTACCACGACGCGCATAACGCTAGCCGCCCGTCATCGGAGGAAAAAAGGCAACTTCGCGCACACCGTCCAGAGGCGCATCAAACTCCGTCAACTGCTGGTCCACTGCCACGCGCAGGGCCGTGATGTCGGCAAAAGCAGCGGCATAGCGCTCTTCGCGCCCACGCAGTTCGTCCACAAGGTCCATGACTGTTGTAGCCTTAGTTTCGACCGCCTCACGGGGAATGCCAATCCGTTCGCGGACCCAGGCGAAATAGAGCACGTCCATCCTTGTCACCCTTTCAAATGCGGCATGGCCTTACGGAAGTAGTCCCACCCGGTGATAAAGGTAAGTGCGGCGGCGATCCACAGCAACCAAAGGCCTATACGACCAGACCAATCGGCCCCGGCCAGTTTCCAAGACAGCCCCATGTGATCCGGTTCGTCGCCATTCAGGATGGCGCTGACCATCGCCTGATCCATGCCCCAGATCGACATGCCAAAATAGTGCTCGAACACCCCCTGCGAGAACAGAACCGCAATGGCGATCATCTGAAGCGTCGTCTTCCATTTCGCCAGTTTCGTGACACTCAGCGTTCCAGCCGTATCGCCCAGATACTCACGCAGGCCCGACACGAAAACCTCGCGGAAAAGAATCATTGTCGCGGGCAAGACAAGCCAGGGTGACCAACTGGAAAAACCGATGATGACCATCAAGGCAATCACCACCATCGCCTTGTCCGCAATCGGGTCAAGCATGGTACCCAGTTTCGTCTGCTGCCCCCATGCGCGGGCAAGGTAGCCGTCGAACCAATCAGTGATAGCGGCGCCCACGAACAGGATCACAGCAAGGATGTCGGCGTAAGGTCGTGTGAAATAGAGGAACATGACCGCCACAAGCGGGGCGGCGATCAATCGAAGAGTTGTGAGAGTGTTCGGGATGTTCCAAGTCATGCGGCAGGTCTAGCGTGAACTTGCAGGAGCGGGAAGAGCCGATGGATCATGTATCAAGCCGCACTAACAAGCCCTACTGATCATGGAAGAAGTCATAGACTTTTTGCGCCAGCCCCTCGGATACACCATCCACTGCTTTGAGGTCCGCAAGATTGGCACGGCTGACCGCCTTGGCCGACCCGAAATGCGCCAGCAGTGCACGCTTGCGCGACGCACCCACGCCGGGAATATCATCCAGCGGGTTCTTCATATTTGATTTGGCTCGCTTGGCACGGTGCGTACCGATGGCAAAGCGGTGCGCCTCGTCTCGCATACGCTGCACAAAATACAGCACCGGATCATTGTGGCGCAGCGCAAACGGGCGTTGGCCGACACGGTAGAACTCTTCTTTGCCGGCATCGCGGTCCACACCTTTGGCCACGCCGACCATCGGGATATCCTCAACACCATGTTCGGCCATGATCTGGGCAACGGCACTCACCTGCCCTGCCCCGCCGTCGATCAACAGCAGGTCCGGCCACATTCCCTTGGCCCGATCGGGGTCTTCGGACAGCAGCCGTTTGAAACGGCGGTGCAACACCTCTTTCATCATCCCGAAATCGTCGCCTGGCGTCAGGTCATCGCCCCGAATGTTGAACTTGCGGTAGCTGTTTTTCATGAACCCGTCCGGGCCAGCGACAATCATTGCACCGACGGCATTGGTGCCCTGAATGTGAGAGTTGTCGTAGACTTCGATCCGCTCGGGCGGTTCAGACAGTTCAAACGCCTCTGCAAGCCCACGCAGCAGCTTGGCCTGTGTGGCACTTTCGGCCATCTTGCGGGCCAAACTTTCACGGGCATTGCGCAGCGCGCTATCGACGAGTTCTGCCTTTTCCCCGCGCTGCGGCACCAGCAACTCAACCTTACGGCCCAGCTTCTGCGTCAACGCCTCGGCCATCAGATCGGGGTTTTCGATCTCGTTTGACAGGATCAATTGCCGGGGCGGTTCCTTCGTGTCGTAGAACTGGCCTAGGAACGCTTCGAGCACTTCCGCCGCGTCCACGTCGGCCCCCACGCGCGGATAGAAATCGCGGTTGCCCCAGTTCTGGTTCGCCCGGATGAAAAACACCTGCACACAAGCCTGTCCGCTGTCCATATGAAGCGCGATGATATCAGCCTCCGTCACACCGCGCGGGTTGATACCCTGTGCCGATTGCACCTGTGTCATCGCACGGATACGGTCGCGCAGGGCAGCAGCGCGTTCAAACTCCATCTCTTCCGATGCCTGCTGCATCTGATCTGCGAGTTTTGCCTGAATGTCAGTGCTTTTGCCGGACAGGAAGCGTTCGGCATCCTTGACCGATTGAGCGTAGTCGGCTTCCGAAATCAGGCCCACGCATGGTCCAGAACACCGCTTGATCTGGTATAGCAAGCAGGGGCGCGTGCGGCTCTCGAACATAGAGTCGGTGCAATTGCGCAGCAGGAACACCTTTTGCAGCTGGTTCAGCGTGCGGTTCACCGCACCTGCGCTGGCGAAAGGTCCGTAATACGCCCCCTTCTGCTTTTTTGCCCCGCGATGCTTTTTGATCTGCGCATAGGCGTGATCGCCCGTCACAAGGATGTTCGGAAAACTCTTGTCGTCCCGCAGCAGCACGTTGAATTTCGGCTTGAGCTGCTTGATCAGATTCTGTTCCAGCAACAGCGCTTCGGTTTCCGTTCGCGTGGTCAGGAACATCATCGACGCGGTCATCGAGATCATGCGGGCAATCCGACCGCTATGACCTGAGGGCCTTGCGTAGTTCGACACCCGCGCTCGCAGGTTGCGCGCCTTGCCCACGTAGAGCACCCGGCTCTCACGGTCGAGCATCCTGTAGACGCCGGGGGATGAATCCAACGTCTTGAGATAGCCCTGGATCACCTCGTGCCCGACGGGCGCGGGGTGTTCAATTTGGGCGTGTGAGGATGGCTCGTTTTTCTCCATGCGATTCGTGCTGTCTTTCCTGTTGTGGCTGCACTTATTTGACTGGCCGATCAAGCATACTTGCATCCACGGATCATGTGGATAAGTGTGCGGGTAACTTCTGGGCGTTGAGGTTTTTTCTTTGTTTTTTGGGCGTTTCGCTGAAATGCCTAATTTTTAGGCACATATCTAACGCATTGTTTTCACGTATATTTTTATTACACAAGCAACAAGTCACTGAAATCACAGGGCTTTTGGTAACAGTTTTGTAACCAAAATGAATCCAGTGCAAAACTCACCTAGCGTCACCTACTCGACCCCGATCACATCAGGTGTTTCCCACGCCAGGTGCTGCCCCCCATCGACACACAAAAGCTGCCCCGTGATGCCCGGTGAATCGAGGAAGTACCCCAAAGCGCCAACAATGTCCGCAGGGTTTGATCCACGCGACAGCACAGTTGCTGCCCGTTGCTTGGCAAAATGCTCGGCGCTTTGACGCCCGCCTTGTAGTGTCGGCCCCGGTCCAATCGCGTTCACACGAATATGCGGTGCCAACGCCCGTGCGCTGGTCTGGGTCAGCGCCCAGAGCCCCATCTTGGCGATGGTGTAGGTCGTGAATTCGGGCGTCAGCTTGCGCACACGTTGATCCACCATGTTGAGGATCAGCCCGGCCGCGACCGGCTCATTCATATCGTCTTGCGTGGGTATCAGCCCCTGGGCCGCCATGGCCTGTGTCAGTACGAACGGCGCGCGCAGATTGCTTTCCATGTGCCGGTCCCAGCTGTCCCGGGTGGCGCTCTCTACGGTGTCGTATTCGAAGATGGAGGCATTGTTCACCAGGCAGGTGATCGGACCACCCAACGCATCCACGGCGCGTCCGAACAGCGTTTGTGTGTCAGCCTCGTCCAGCAGGTTGGCTTGCAAGGCAACACCACGCTGCCCCTTGGCTTCGATCTGTGCGACTGTCTCGCGCGCGCCCTTGTCTGAGCTGGCGTAGTGTACAGCCACGTCATATCCACGCCCCGCCAGATAGACGGCCATAGCCTGGCCCAGGCGGTGCCCTGCCCCTGTTACTAGTGCGCGCGTCATCGCACCCTCCCTCTTTGAAATCAGCTTAATACGATAGCCAGATAGGTCAGATAGAGGACGGTCAAGATCACGCCCCACACCCGGGTGATATCACGGCGCATGTAGACAAACGGCACCAGCAGGATCGATGCCCCCAGCATGACCCAGAGGTCGAACCTTAGGAACGCGGAGTCCACGGGGATCGTACCGACAAAGCTGGCCACGCCAATAATGGCGAGCAGGTTGAACATGTTCGATCCGATTACATTGCCCAAAGCGACATCCGCCTGCCTGCGCAGTGCGGCCATAACGGTTGTGGCCAGCTCAGGCAGGGACGTGCCCACAGCCACAAGCGTGAGACCGATCACCGTGTCACTGACCCCGTACATTTTGGCAATGATCGTTGCATTGTCGACCAGCAAATCCGCGCCCAACGGCAGGCCAATCAGGCCAAGGATCAGAAAAATCGCAATACGCCAGCCAGGTAGATCTGGATCCACCCCTTCAATTTCTTCTTCATCTACCGTGGCATCGGCACAGGCAGCACGGTGACCGCTGGCTTCGCGCGCGGCATCCCACAGCACGAATGCAAGCGCGGACAGCAAAACGATCGCTGCGATCCAGTCAAATTTGCCGCGGAACGCCAATGCGATGAACAAAATCGACGCCGCAATCATGAAGTTGTAGGTCTTTTTTGTTTCGCATTCGGAGGTGTGCATTGTCGCCAGCAAAGCCGGAATGCCCAAAACCAGAAGGATATTGGCCGTGTTGGAGCCCACGACATTACCAATGGCGATGCCCGGGGCACCTTCCAAAACAGCTTGAATGGCGATCAGAAGCTCAGGAGCAGACGTCCCAAATGCAACAATTGTCAGGCTTACGATCAGTGCTGGCACGCCAAGGCGCAATGACAAGTTCACGGCCCCCTTGACGAGCGAGTCCCCCGCCAGCAGCAGGATGACGAGGCCAAGCCCGCTGAGAAGCCACGGCATTGCAACCGCCATCAGGTTCCACCCCGTCCACAACTGCACTTGCCCTTTCCAATCCGATACCGTCCGCAAGCACATTTGGCAGCTGCCAATCGCTTACCCCCGATCCAGTGCAGTTTGCCAAAGACGGCCAACACCGCAATGAAGGCAAGGAATAGAAGGACGATCTTGGACATCATGACTTACAGTCCAAACCGGGCGTAGGCCGCGCGTTCTTCGATGGATGACACGGCGTCCTCCATCAGATGCGCCCCCAATCGGGCAAAGAAAGGACGTCGTACGCCATACTGGCGGAACTTCACCTTGTCGCCAAACCGGTCCTGCATCATGGGCTTGAGGTGCCCGATCCCGTCAATCAGCCCCAACGCCTTGGCCTTTTCCGCCAACCAGACTTCACCCGCAAACAAGTCGGCTTCGGCATCAAGCTTGCCCACGCGGCGGGCTTTCACATGCTCGATGAAATTCGTGTGAATGTCGTTCAACAGCCCCTTCAGACGCTCAACATCTTCGGGCTTTTCCGGGCGGAACGGGTCCAGCATGCTTTTGGACTTGCCTGCCGTATAAACCCGGCGTTCAACACCCTGTCGTGTCAGTAACTCATGCGCACCGAAACTGGCAGAGATCACGCCAATGGACCCGACCACTGAAGACGGATCCGCATAGATTTCATCCGCAGCTGCTGCCAGCCAATATCCACCGGACGCGGCCACATCCTCGACGAACGCGATGACGGGCACATCTTTTTCAATAGCGAGCCTGCGAATGCGTGCACCGATCAGCGAGGATTGTACCGCACTGCCGCCTGGCGAATTTATTTCGAGTGCGACAGCAGCGGGCTTTCCCCGGCTGAACGCCTTTTCAAGGGAACTGGCCAGCGCCTGATCGTTCAGCGTGCCGCGCGACCCACCGGCAATGACCCCTTGCAGTCGCACAACGGCGACTGTCGGGTCGGATTTCATGAAAGGGATCCAGCGTTTCATCCAAGCCCATGTAGAATGCAGCCCCACACAGAACAAGGCCGCAATTAAAAGGAGTTGCGCGTCGTAACGTTATTGCCGAATGCGCCAACCCGTCTTGAAGATCCACCAGACCGCCCCCAGGCACAGCGAAGTGAACACTGCGATGGCCACCAGGGATGTCAGTATCGGCACATCCTCGACACCGAAGAACGCCCAGCGGAAACCCGAGATCAGATAGACAACTGGATTGAACATTGAGATCGTCTGCCAGACCGGCGGCAACATCGAGATGGAATAAAACGACCCGCCAAGGAATACGAGTGGGGTCACAATTAGCAGCGGCACCAGTTGTAACTGCTCGAAGTTGCCCGCCCAGATGCCGATGATAAAGCCAAACAGCGCAAAGCTGACGCAAGTCAGGATCAGAAATGCGATCATGGCCGCGGGGTTTTGTATCTGGATATCTACGAAGAAAAACGACGTGATCAGGATAATAATCCCGATAAACATCGCCTTGGTGGCAGCCGCCCCGACATAGCCCATCACGATCTCAAGAAAGCTGATGGGTGCCGAGAGCAGCTCGTAAATTGTCCCGATGAACTTGGGGAAGTAGATGCCGAAGGACGCGTTGGAAATGCCTTGGGTCATCACCGTCAGCATGATGAGGCCGGGCACGATGAACGCGCCATAGCTGACGCCCTCCACCTGATCTATACGGCTGCCGATGGCGGCGCCGAACACCACAAAGTAGAGGGATGTGGACAGCACAGGCGAAATTAGGGATTGCGCGATGGTTCGGAAAAAGCGCGCCATTTCAAAGACGTAAATAGCACGGATCGCAGTCCAGTTCATGCCATCTCCTTCGGCTGGTTGACCAGTGAGACAAAGATATCTTCAAGGCTGGATTGACGGGTGACAACATCACGAAGCTGTAGGCCCGATGCCTGAACGTCATTCAGCAGTTTGGTGATACCGGTGCGTTCTGCATTCACGTCGTAGCTGTAGATCAACGTCCAACCACCATCACCCAATCTCAGGTCATAGGCCGCCAACACATCGGGCACGGCGTCCAGTTGCGTTGTCAGTTGAACATCCAGTTGCTTCCTACCCATACGGGCCATCAGGGTGTCCTTGTCTTCGACCAACAGGATTTCGCCTTTGCTGATGACACCGACCCGATCCGCGATGGCTTCAGCCTCTTCGATGTAGTGTGTGGTCAGGATCGTGGTGACGCCATCCGCCCGCAATTGCTCGACAATTTCCCACATGTCCTTGCGCAGCTCCACATCGACACCCGCCGTGGGTTCGTCGAGAAACAGCACCCGGGGTTCGTGGGCCAATGCCTTGGCGATCAGTACGCGACGTTTCATGCCACCGGACAATTCGCGGATCTGGTTGTCCCGCTTGTCCCACAAAGACAGGCGTTTCAGGATGTCTTCGACCGCGCTGTCCTTGCGTCCCTTCCCAAACAGGCCACGGGAAAAGCGCACCGTGTTGACAACCTTTTCGAACGGCTCCAACGCGATTTCCTGGGGCACCAAGCCGATCAGGCCACGCGCCTGCCGGTAATTGTTGAGGATGTCATAGCCCGCAACTGTCACCGTCCCCGAGGTCGGCATTGTGATGCCGCAAACCGTTGAAATCAAAGTCGTCTTGCCTGCGCCATTGGGACCAAGCAGAGCAATGATCTCGCCTTCTTCAATGTCCAGATTGACGCCCTTGAGCGCCTCGAAACCGCCTGCATAGGATTTACGCAGGTTCTGGATACTCAGGATCGTCGCCATGAATACTCCGGCTCATTTCGGATGGATCAAAATTATTGGATGGCGCAGAATTATGCTGCGCGGGAACGCGGCGCCAGCGCGCCCACGCACAGCCGCATGTGCACCGCTATTCTTTGCCCGTCAGGCGGCCAAGCCAACCCTTCTTTGGCGTATCTTCTGCTTCGGCTTCCGCTTCGGGTGCGGCCGGCCCTTCCAATGCGTCCTGCAGGTTGGTGAAGAACTGATCGGCCATCTTCTTGGCAAAACCGTCGATGATGCGACTGCCAAGCTGGGCCAGTTTGCCGCCCACTTTCGCCTCAACATCATAGGACAGCTCTGTTCCGCCATCGACTTCGGCCATGCGCACCTCGGCGCCGCCCTTGGCAAAGCCAGCGGCCCCTCCCTTGCCTTCGCCAGTGATTGTAAGGCTTTGATTCTCAATCATTTCGGACAAGGTCACCTGACCTTTGAAAGTCGCCTTAACCGGGCCGACCTTTTGGGTCACGGACGCTTCGAACCCGTCTTCGGGGGTCCCTGTCACCTCGGTCGCGCCGGGCACACATGCCTTGAGCACTTCGGGGTTCAGAAGGGCTGCATAGACCTCGGACGGGGTGGCTGCGATCTGGCGGGTATCGGACATTTGCATGAGGAGGCTCCCTTGCTCTTTGGCCCGTGATACCGCAGCGCATGCAATTGCGCTATGCGCTATTCGCAAGCCATTCGGTTCTATGCTGTGATAGGGCTGAAAATATGGACAACGCACGTCAGAACATCGCTGGGCTGGGCATTTTATGCGTGCTGATCGCTGTATTCTGCATCTCGATAAATGACATGCTTATCAAGCAGTTATCAGGAGACTATCCACTGCATCAGATTGTCTTTGCGCGCTCTGGCATCGGCATTCTGTTCAGCCTGATCATCGTACAGTACGAAGGTGGCTTTGGCATTCTGCGCACCAACACCCCATGGCAGCACGCGCTGCGGGGCATTCTGATTGTCATTGCCAACATGACTTTTTTCGTGGGGCTCGCGGTGCTGCCACTGGCAGATGTGACGGCCCTGTTCTTTGTCGCACCCCTGTTTATCACATTGTTATCTATACCAATTCTGGGTGAACGGGTTGGTGTCTTGCGACTGTCGGCGGTGGCCGTTGGATTTGCTGGGGTTGTCATCATGCAACGCCCCTGGGCGGACGCGGATACGCTTGAGGTGAGCCGGGTTGTGTTGCTGCTGCCGGTGCTGGCGGCCCTGACTTATGCGTTAAATCAAATACTTACGCGGAAACTGGGTGTGGCCAGCAAGGCCAGCGCCATGGCGGTTTATATCCAGGCGACCTTTGTCATCGTATCCTTGGGCTTTTTCGCTGTCGCCGGTGATGGGCGGTATGCCGAAGGCGCGACAAACGGATCGGTGATCTTTCTGCTGCGGGCTTGGGTCTGGCCGCAAGGTGCTGATATATGGGTCTTTTTCGGGCTGGGCGTAAACTCAGCCATCATCGGGTATTGCCTGAGCCAAGCCTACCGCCTGACCGATGCGGCAACAGTTGCACCCTTCGAATACGTTGGTCTGCCCCTGGCCGTGTTCTGGGGCTGGGCGGTATTTGGGGATTTGCCGGTACTTGAGGTCTGGATCGGCATTCTTCTGATCCTGGGCGCAGGTCTGTTTGTGTTTCTGCGGGAACAACAAAAAGCGCGGGGTGGCGACCGGCGGCCTGTCCGGGGACGCAATGGTTAAGGCACCGCGCGGTGCGCTGATGCCGCAAAACTGCGCATTTTGAGGCGGAAACCGCGTATTTTACACCCCGCGAAAACAGGGGGTTCGAGCTTGTTTCCAGAAAACCGCGCATTTTGCGGCCAAAACTGCGCATTCTCCTCGCGCAGAGTGCAGTCACACCCTGTTAACTTTGCTGCCGCGTTAAGGTTTGCGCGGGTCCGATAACTTTTGGGTAAGATCTAGCCGTCGACCTGGATCACGACCTTGCCCGTCGCCTTGCGTGTCCGCAGCAGGTCGAGCGCTTCGTTCGAGCGGTCCAGCGGCAGCACATGGCTGACATGGGGTTTCAGCTTGCCTTCGGCATACCAGCCAAAGAGCACCTTGAAACTGTCGGTCAGCACCGATGGGTTCACCCGCATGTAGCCGCCCCAATAGAAGCCGAGCACATGCAGGTTCTTGACCAGCAGGTAGTTGGCGGGGATTTGAGGGACGGTGCCAGAGGCGAAGCCAAGGGGCAGAAGGCGCGCCTCGGGGTTGCAGGCGCGCAGCGCCGCATCAAAGAGGTCGCCGCCGACAGGGTCATAGACCACATCCGCACCTCCCAAAGCTTTCACATCCGCCTTCAGATCACAGATGTTGCTGTCGAGCAGGTGGTCGGCCCCTGCATGAGACGCAATTTTCAGTTTGTCGGCGCCCCGGGCGCAGGCGATCACCTCTGCCCCCATCAGCTTGCCCAGCTCGACGGCGGTGAGGCCGACCCCACCCGACGCACCGAGCACGAGCAGCCGTTCACCCGGTTTCAGGTGCGCCTTGTAGTCGAGCGCGACGTGGCTGGTGCCATAGGCCACGAGGAAGGCTGCCGCATCCACCTCGGTCATGTCATCGGGGATGGGCACGCAGATGTTGGCGGACAGCGCCGCGTATTCGCCCAGCCCGCCAAAGCCCGCATAGGCGGCGATGCGTTGGCCCTTGGTCAAGTGCGTGACGCCCTCGCCCAATGCCTCGACAGTGCCGCACATTTCCATCCCGATGGTGGCGGGGAGTTGCGGTTTTTCCTGATAGGTCCCCTTGACGATCAGCGTGTCGCCGAAGTTGAGACCGCAGGTGTGGATGCGCACCAGCACCTCGCCTGCCTTGGGGGTTGGCGTATCGATCTCGCGCAGTTCGAGCGGCTGCCCGAGGGCGGTGACTTGCATGGCGCGCATTGTGGTTCCCCTAGTCTATTGGTCGTCCCGACCGATTTGCCAGACCACATAGCTGATCTGCACGGCCCCGAACAGGAGGCCATGGAAGAACCAGAGGATGAAGAGGATCAGGAACGCATCGTCACTGCGTGCGGCACGTGTGTGAATGCCCGCAATGTCAAGCAACCAGATGCCCGTGACGAACACGGCCGAAAGCGCAAATCCCACAGCGGTGCTGTTCAGGAACAGGCGGATCAGGGGGTTGGGTTGCTCAGGCTGCATATCCCAATGGTAGCGCGCTTCGTCAAAGACGCCAATCCGGAACACTGCCGCATGGGCGCCACCTTGCCAATACGCAAGGCGGCCAGGATGTTTCGCCCCCTGCGGGATCAAACCATCACTGGCACCTGTCCCTAGTTCGCTTCACCGTGGGCAGAGCTGAACAGTTTCGGGTTGAAGCCCAGTGTTACTTTGCGACCCAGCGACCACAACGCCATCTGGAACACCCTGTAGGGCTTGTTTACCTTGATCTCGATCGTTCTGACGCCCGCGAAGTTTTTGCCGTAGCGGATGTCATCGATATGTTCGGATGCGATGTGCAGGCCATAGGGCATCACCTTGATGCCCGCGCGATCAATCCTGATCTCTTTGAAGTTCCGGGCGAGGCTGTAGGTCGTCAACGCCAGGATCGGGCTGAGCAAAAGCGCAATCAGTGCCTTTATGTTTTGCATGTCAGAACTGGACGGATCCGCAAAAACATGGACCGTCGCCAGCGGCGTCAGCATTGCTACGCCGAAAAAACACCAGGATATGAAGGTGAAGACACGGTTGTAGTGATAGCGCCCCGCTTCTTGTTCAAGGAACATATCGGGCGTTGTCTTCGACGTTGGGTCTGTGGCCATCTTGCATTTTTCCAGTCAGCAATGAGCGTGTTGCAAACGTGTTACCGCGGAAAAAAGACAATTGTTTGGCGAAATTTTCCCGTTTGCTTAGAAAACTGCGCTTTGACGCATGGAGCGGTCGGTGGGAAATGACGGGCCGGGCCCCTGAGTCCTTGACGCTTGCTACGCCAACCCCAACTGTGGCTGCATGTTTCCAATCCGTGACCACAACCCTTCCGGACGCACGCCCTATGTCACCTACGCCCTGATGGCGATCAACGTGGTGGTGTTCCTGAGCTATGTCAGCCTGTTTGCCGATGAGCGCGCGCTGAACCGTTTCTTTTTCGACTATGCCGCGATCCCCGCGCGCATCTTGTCCGGGGACGGGTTTTCGACGCTGCTCACCTCCATGTTCCTGCATGGCGGTTGGTTGCATCTGGCAGGCAACATGCTGTTTTTGTACATCTTTGGCGACAATGTGGAGGACGAAATGGGGCATATGCCTTTCCTTGGTTTCTACCTGACCACCGGGATCGCGGCGAGTGCGATCCACATTCTGTCTGCCCCGGGGTCGGTGGTGCCGGTGGTGGGTGCGTCGGGGGCCATTGCCGGTGTGATGGGCGGGTATTTGTTGCTGTTTCCCAAGGCGCGTGTCGACATTCTGCTGATCCTGATCATCATCTTTCGCATCTTCCCCATTCCCGCCTGGATCATGTTGGTCATCTGGTTCGGCATGCAGTTTGTGGGTGGCGTCGGCAGCGATCCGAACGGCGGGGGCGTGGCGTATTGGGCGCATGCAGGCGGCTTTGTCGCGGGCATACTTCTGACCATTCCGGTCTGGCTCAGGCGCGGGGGGCCCGCATTCTGGCAGCGCACCGCAGGGCACCCGCCCCATCCCGAGGCCCGTTATGCGATGTCTCGCATCCCAAAGGTGCGGCGATGAGAGCGTCATGCCATTGCGGTGCCGTCGTGCTTGAGGTCACGTTGAGCGACGGTTTGGCGAGTGCCGGGCGGTGCGATTGTTCCTTCTGCCGCCGCCGGGCCGCGCCCGCCGTCACCGCGCCGAAGGATGGCGTCAGGATCATAAGGGGCGCGGAGAACCTGACGACGTATCAATGGGGTACGAAAACGGCCAAGCATCACTTTTGCAATGTCTGCGGCATATACATGTACCACAACCGCCGCTCGAACCCCGACGAGATCGGGGTGAACATGGGTGCGCTTGACGGGGTGAACCCGGCGGACCACGAACCGATCCCGTGGCATGATGGGGTGAATCACCCGTCGGATGCGGCTCCGGATAAGAAGCCGGAGAGCCGCTAGACTGAGGTCCGATCGACGCGCGACTTTAAAGTCTTAAACGCGAATGATCTTGGCCAGGGGTGCGAACATGTGTTCGTTGGCACAGATGATCTCGCCATCTTTTAGGATGCTGCCGCCTTCGGTCAGGGGCTCGACCAGCCCACCCGCTTCACGCACGATCAGCAAGCCAGCGGCCAAATCCCACGCGTTCAGGCGCCGTTCCCAATAGCCGTCATAGCGACCCGCCGCGACATAGGCCAAATCCAGCGCTGCCGAGCCAAAGCGACGGACCCCGGCGCAAGTGGGCATCAGGCGTGCCAGTTCCTTCAGTGTCTCGGGCAGATCGGACCGCCCGCCAAAGGGCAGCCCGGTGGCAAACACGCTCTCGATCAGCTGTCGCCGCCCCGACACGCGCAAGCGGCTGTCGTTCATGAAGGCACCGTTGCCCTTTTCGGCGAAGAACATCTCGTCCTTGGCCGCGTCATAGACGACGCCGGCCACGACCTGACCCTTGTGTTCAAGCGCGATGGATACGGCCCAATGCGGCAGACCGTGCAGGAAGTTCGTGGTGCCATCCAGCGGGTCCACGATCCAGCGGCGCGTGGGGTCTTCGCCGTCTTCCTCGCCGCCCTCTTCGGCCAACCAGCCATAGTTCGGACGTGCGGTGCGCAGCTCTTCCTTCAGGATCTCTTCGGCAGCGAGGTCGGCCTTGGACACAAAATCGCCCGCGCCCTTCATCGACACCTGCAGGTTCTCCACCTCGCGGAAGTCCTTGACCAGCGAACGGCCTGCCTTGCGCGCGGCCTTCATCATGATGTTGAGATTTGCGCTGCCTTGCATCGGGATGCTCCGGAGATGGGAAAGATCAAGGGCGCGCTATACGCCGCGGATACACGGTTGCCAAGGGGGCACGGGACTGATCGACTGATGCCAACAGGAAAGGATACACAATGCCCGACCAAATGCAGCACATCACACTCACCAGCCGCCCCACGGGTGCCCCGACACCAGACAACTTCGCCCTTGAAACTGCCCCCATCCCAGAGCCTGCGCAAGGTGAGGTTCTTGTCCGCGTCCACTACATGTCACTGGATCCGTACATGCGCGGGCGCATGGACGACGCCCAGTCCTACGCGGCGCCTGTACCGATCGGCGGCACGATGGAAGGCGGCGGCGTGGGCGAAGTACTGACGTCCAACGCTGACGGCTTTACGCCCGGCGAAATGGTCTTGGGCATGTTCGGCTGGGCCACCCATGCGGTGGCTGACGCCAAGATGCTTCGCAAGTTGGACCCGAACATGGGCCCGCTCACCGCAGCCCTCGGTGTCCTTGGCATGCCAGGCTTCACCGGCTGGCACGGACTGATGGAATACGGACGGCCCAAACAGGGCGAAACGCTCGTGGTCGCGGCCGCCACAGGCCCCGTCGGCTCCATGGTCGGCCAGCTTGCCAAATCCCTTGGCCTGCGGACCGTCGGCATTGCAGGCGGCGCAGATAAATGCGCACTCGCAACTGACACGTTCGGCTTCGACGCCTGCATCGATCACCGCGCTCACGCAGATGCCCGCTCGCTCCGCGCCGCGATCAAGGACGCAGCCCCCAAGGGCATCGACATCTACTTCGAAAACGTGGGCGGCAAGGTTCTGGAAGCAGTCATGCCACTGATGAACCCACATGGGCGTATCCCGGTCTGCGGTATGATCTCGTGGTACAACGCCGGGGGCTTGGGCGCCGGGGCCGACACACCGCTGTCCGCCCCCGCACTCTGGCGGCCTATCCTTGTCAAATTCCTGTCCGTCAACGGCTTCATCATCTCAAACCATTGGGACCGGCTGCCAAGCTTTTTGAAAGAAGTCGCCCCCAAAGTCCTGAATGGCGAGATCAAGGTTGTTGAAGACATCGCCGAGGGGCTGGAAAACGCGCCTGCGGCTTTCATCGGTCTGCTCGAAGGAAAAAATGTCGGCAAACAGATCGTCAAACTTGTGTGACACGGATTGTTGGGTCGGTGGGTGGGCGCATTTGCGCAGCAAACAGTGCCAGCCCCGAGCTCACGCCGCCTGAAGCTTCCGCGCTTCAACGCGCGCCAGATCAAGCAACTTACCCATATACGGTTTGCCCAGATCATCATCCCGCACCGCCGCATACAGCCGCCGGGTCAACCCCTCCTTGGTCAGCGGACGAGTAACGTAGTCGCTCGAATACTTCACCTCGCGCACCACCCAATCGGGCAATACAGAAACACCGCGATTTGACGCCACCAACAGCAAAATCACCGCCGTCAACTCGGCCTGCCGCACCGCCGCAGGCTCCACCTTGGCCGGGATCAGCAATTGGCTGAACACGTCCAGCCGGGTGCGTTCCACCGGATAGGTGATCAAGGTCTGATCCCGAAAATCCGCCGCATCAACATATGGTTTCTGTGCCAGCGGGTGGGATGATGCAGCTACAAAAACCGGCGCGTAATCAAAGAGTTCGACAAAGGTCACCCCAGGCAGATTTTCAGGGTCCGAAGACACCACCAGATCCACCTCCTCCTTCATCAGCGCGGGCAGTGCATCAAAGGCAAGGCCCGGGCGAATATCGACATCCACATCCGGCCAGCTTTTGCGAAACATTTCGAGCACCGGGAACAGCCACTCGAAACAGGCGTGACATTCGATGGCGATATGCAAGCGACCCGAGGACCCGTCGCGCAAGGAGGAAAACTCCGCTGCCGCTGCCTCGACCTGCGGCAAGACCTGTTCGGCCAACCGCAGCAAGCGCAGGCCCGCCGCTGACAGTTTCAATGGCTTCGAGCGGCGCACGAACAGCTCCACACCGGCCTGAGCCTCCAGCCCCTTGATCTGATGGCTCAGCGCTGACTGGGTGATGTGCAACTGATCCGCGGCACGTGCCAAGCCACCGGCTTCGTGAATGGCCTTGATCGTGCGCAGATGGCGAAACTCGATATGCATACGGAACTCATGTTTATCTTGAGAGTTATGAATTTGCCTCAAGATACGCGTCAGGGCATTGTACAACAAGCCCAAAGGAGCCTGCCGCATGCCCACGCCCAATGTCGCCCTGTCGTTCGAGACGTTTCCACCCAAATCCCTCGACGCTTCATTCCACCTGTGGGACACGGTGCAGGCGCTCACCCCCCTGAACCCGCGCTTTGTCTCCGTGACCTATGGCGCGGGTGGAACGACACAGTCGCTGACACAGGAAGCCGCCCGGACCCTGCGCAAGACATCCGGCCTGCCGGTTGCAGCGCACCTGACCTGCACGGGTCAAAGCCGCGACGACGTTCTGCGTACCGCAGAGAAATATGCGGCCAGCGGGGTTAAGGACATCGTGGCCCTGCGCGGCGATGCACAGGGCGGCGGCGCCTTCGCACCGCACCCAGACGGCTTTACGGACAGTGTCGATCTGATCCGCGCCTTGTCGGATATGAGCCAGTTCACCATCCGCGTGGGCGCCTACCCCGATAGCCACCCGGACGCGGCCTCGGCCCAGCAAAACATTGACTGGCTGAAGGCCAAGATTGAGGCAGGCGCGTCCGAAGCGATCACCCAGTTCTTCTTTGAGGCCGACAGCTTCCTGCGCTTCCGTGATGCCTGCGCGGCTGCCGGCATCACCGCGCCCATCACGCCAGGTATCTTCCCCGTGGCCAACTGGACGCGCGCGCGCAGCTTTGCAGAAAGATGCGGCACGCCCATTCCGGTGGCGACTGCAACCGCGTTTGACCGGGCCGACCGCGAAGACCGGGCACAACTCTTTGCCCTGACCCACTGCGCCGACCTGTGCGACACGCTCATCACCGAAGGGGTGGACAAGCTGCATTTCTACACGCTCAATCGTCCCGACCTCACGCTCAAAGTCTGTCGCGCCCTTGGCCTCGTTCGGCCCAGGCAAATGCGCAACGTCGCCTGATCGACTTCGTCTCGCCAAGTCAACTCCCGTGGCGTCCGCAAAGCGGGGGCTGACCCTTTCCTTCACTTGCCACTAGACCAATCGGTCTGATCGCACTACCGTCTCGGCAAAACAAGCCGGAGACAGACATGCCCCGCCTCGCCCAAAGCATCACGGACCTGCCCAGCCAAGACGAGCTCCTGTCTATGTCTGGCCTCGACTTCATGCGGGGTATTCTGGACGGCACCGTTCCCGGACCACCCATCGGCCACACGTTGGGATATGCCCTACATGAAGTACAGGACGGCCTGGTCACCTTCCGCGGCACGCCGGAATTCGACGTGACCAACCCGATGGGAACTGTCCATGGCGGTTGGTACGGCACGCTTTTGGACAGTGCGATGGCTTGCGCCGTGATGACCAAGGTGCCCGCCGGATCGGTCTACACAACGCTTGAATACAAGATCAATCTGACGCGCGGCATCCCATTGGGCATGGAAATCGCGTGTATTGGGCGTGTCGATCACGCGGGGCGCAGCACAGGTGTCGCGACGGGCGAAATTCGCGGTGTCGACGATGGCAAGCTTTATGCCACGGGCTCCACAACCTGCATCATCATGAAAATGCGCTGACCCACCTGGGACGGTGGGCGGGGCGAATTTGATCCGCTCAGGATCAAAGAGCGTCGGCCCCCGTTCCACGCAGATCGGCCACCCATTCCGACCAGGATCGTGGTGGCGGGGCCTGCGTCAAAGAGGGGTGAACACGCTCTGACGGGTCCAGCCCAGCGCGGCGCGGTTTTCGGGTGACAAACCATTTGCCGAAGCCCGCAAAGGTTCCCATGGATGGCGCTTCGGCATCTTGCGGGAACCGCGTGGCCCACCCTTCGGGCAAGGGCAAGCCACAGGCGTCCGCCTGTTCCAGCATCCAGACCAGCGGGATATTGGCCAGCGGGCGCGATGCGCGCCGCCCCGAGAGATGCCCGCCAATGTCGCCATGCACACCGCGAAACCACATCTGGACCAGATGCCCGTCCCAGTCCCGGGTGGTGTCCCACATCACGGGGGCATAGGCGACGCGGGTTTCGTTCCGGGCCACCGCGTGAAACCCGTGTTTCACGGACCTGCCCAGTTGATGGTTGTGAAACGCATGGCGCGGCGCACTCAGCCGCCACAGGAACGGCATGTTCAGCCCAAGGGATTTCACGGTATCCCACACCCCGATCATCTCGATCTCGACCTGCGCATGGCAATTGTTTCGCGCGAAAATACGCGCGGCATCGCCGTCAGGGCTGCACTCGTAATGGCGGTAGACGTCGCGAATGTTGCGCTCCGTTGCCGCCTCTGGCGTCAGCAACCCCACACGATCAATGATGCCCGCCAACGACCGCACGGCATAAGCCCCGCGAGAATATCCAAGCAGGAATACCTTGTCCCCGGGCCGGTAGCGCGACGAAAGATAGCCATAGGCGCGCCGGATTTGCCGATTGATCCCGCGACCGAAGATCACGTCACCCGCCTTGCGCCAATGCGACCATTGCAGACCCGGTTCGTAATAGAGCGACACCTCGCTGCCCATCTCTCCGAGCAGCTTGGCCGTCAGTCCGGCGTTGGTTTCATCGCCGGGTTCCAGCGTCGACATGGTGCCATCGATGATGATGACGTGGATCGTTTGGCCCCGCGTCGGCGGGGCCACTTTTGGCAAGCCTGCCCCGAACCGGTTCTTCAACCAGTTCGAGATGGCATTATTCAGCCGCGATCCGAGCATCTTTCATCAAGTCCCAAACCTTCATCGGTGTGAATGGCATATCCGCCTGCCGCACGCCGTGCTCCCACAGCGCGTCCTGCACCGCGTTGGACACCGCAGCCAACGCACCAACCGTGCCAGCCTCGCCACATCCTTTCATGCCCATGACATTCGCGGTTGACGGAACCGGCTCTGACGTAAACCCGATGTAAGGAACGTCATCGGCGCGGGGCAAGGCATAATCCATGAACGTTGCCGTGAGCAATTGGCCGTCCTCGTCGAACTGAACATGCTCTGTCAGCGCCTGTCCGATGCCTTGAACAACCCCGCCATGCACCTGCCCTTCGGCCAGCATCGGGTTGATAAGATTGCCAAAATCGTCAACGACAGCATAACGGTCCACGGCCACGACACCCGTGTCGGGATCCACAACAACCTCTGTAACATGACAGCCGTTGGGGAAGCTGCGCGCCTCGAGCTTGGTGCGCTGTTCATGCACCAGCAGGTCCTCGCGCCCCTTCTCGCGGGCCATCTCGGCCACCTCGAGCATGGTCGGCGTCATGTTCGACCCCTCCATCCGGAACTGCTCATCATCAAAGGAGATATCGGAGGCAGGCACCCCCTCTTCCTCGCTCAGGAACGCTACAAACGCCTCGCGCATCACATCCACCGTCGCCAGCGTCGCGGTGTTCTGCACGGTCACGGACCGGGATCCCCCCGTGCCGCCACCCTGCTTGATCCGGTCACTGTCCCCCTGCACCACGTCGATCATGTCCACAGGGATTCCGGTTTGATCGGCAAGGAACTGGGCATAGACCGTCTCGTGCCCCTGCCCGTTCGATTGGGTGCCGACATAGATGTTCACACGGCCCTCTTCTGTGAATTCAACCTTCGCACTTTCGGTAGGATCACCCAGAATGCTTTCGATATAGTAACACAGGCCCAGACCGCGCAGGCGCCCCTCTGCCGCATCGGCAGCTTTGCGCGCGGCAAAGCCGGGGATATCCGCCTCTGCCTCGGCACGGGTCAGCACCTTTTCGAAATCACCCACATCATAGGTTTCACCGACCAGCGTGTCATAGGGGAACTGCGCGGGCTTGATGAAGTTGATGCGGCGCAGTTCAAGCGGATCCACACCCAATTCACGCGCAGCACGGTCCATGGCGCGCTCAAGAATGTAGATCGCTTCGGGCCGCCCCGCGCCCCGGTAGGCGTCCACCTGCGTGGTGTTGGTGTAGTAGCCCACGGAGCGCAGATACGCCGCGGGCATGTCATAAACCCCGGTCAGCACGCGGCTGAACAGCTGCGTCTGAATGGCTTGCGCATATTGCGAGTTGTAGGCGCCCATATTCGCCTCGGTGAACACGCGGTAGCCGATGATGCGATGGTTTTCGTCAAAAGCCAGTTCGGTCAGCGAGGTCAGATCGCGGCCTGCATTGTCCGACAGCATCGCCTCGGTCCGCTCGGACATCCAGCGCACGGGACGCTTCAGGGCACGGGCGGCATGGGCGACAACGAAGTATTCCGGGTACATCATCCCCTTCATCCCGAAACCACCGCCCGTATCCGGGTTGGTCACGCGGATATCGTCTGCTGGAACGTTCAGCGCCTTGGCCAACTGGTCTTTCGGGCCCCACACGCCCTGCCCGTTGATGGCCACATGCACGCGGTCCCCTTCGGGCTCTGCATAGCAGCCGCGCGGCTCCATCGAGTTCACGATGACACGGTTGTCCCCCACATCCAGCGACACGATGCGCGCCGCTGCGTCAAAGGCCGATTGGGTCGCCGCCTCGTCACCCATATGCCAATCGTAGGCCACATTGTCCGGCGCTTCGGTGTGTACCACCTCGCCACCCGATGCCATGTCCATCTTGGCGGGCAGATCATCATAATCGAGCATGATCATCTCGGCCGCGTCACGGGCCTGCGCCAGTGTTTCGGCCACGACAACGGCAACGGGCTCGCCCACAAAGCGCAAATGGCCGCGCGCCAGAATGGGCCGCTCAGGTGCCGCGCCATCCGTGCCATTGCGATTCTTGACCGTCGCGCCCTGCATGCCAACGTTCATGCCTGCCGCTTCGAGGTCTGCCAGAACATAGACGGCATGCACTCCGTCGGCCTCGCGCGCGTCGCTCACATCCAGTTCGGTAATCACAGCATGCGCGACCGGCGACCGGAACACGAAGGTCTGCAAAGCGTTCGCCGGGGCAATGTCATCCACATAGCGCCCCTCTCCGGTCAAGAACCGCACATCCTCGCGGCGTTTCACGGGCTGGGATTTGCCAAATTTTTCCATGGGGACACTCCTGTCTGCCGAGGGGCATTGTCACGGGCGAACCTATCGCGTGCACGCGCAGTGTCCAGCACCAGTTGCGACGCCGATTTGCCCGCATCCGGCACCGTAGAGGCCCGCGCGCGAGCCGACATCGCTGGCCCAGCACCCGTGGCCCTTGCTGTCGCGAACAGCTCGATCTTTGATCCCGACGAATACCCCAACGCGACATTCGGCTCCGGCACGGTCAAGATCGCGGGCACCCACGACTTCGGCGACTATCGGGTCACCAAACGCAACAACATCCCGATGGGCGCGACGGCGCACATGCCGTTCAACGGCAAGCCCCTTATCAACGAAGCCACCTACGCCCAAACATTCGACCAATGCCTGATCTTGTTGCATCCGATCACACCCTTCATCATCGAAAGCCTTTGGCAGCAAAGGCACGGCCCAAGCAACTGGTCCACCTTCACCACCGATCTGGTCAACAGTGAAGCCGACAGATAACTCAACTGGGTGATCAAACTGATTGAAGCCATCCGCTTCGCCCCCGCGCAAATTCATGTGCCCGCCAGTGCTAACATTCCTTGCCTACTCAAAGGGTTCGAGCCGCAGATCCAAACCTCCTAAACACGCAAAAAGGCGCGCCGTCAGCGCTTCGCCAGGCTCAAAACGGCGACGCAAGGCTCCCCAAAGGCACCATCGCGCTCGCCGTCTCCGGCGACACCTTCGGCCTGCCCATCGCTGACGTCATCGACGTGGCGAAAAAATCACACCTCAAAAACTCCAAGGAGCCCCCACCCGCCTCAAAGAACTCTGATCCTTCTTCATCTTGCCAGACAAACTTCGGGGGTTTGGGGGCAGAGCCCCCATTCAAAAAACCAATCGCGTCGCGGCTTGCCCGCGTCCGAAAGAAAACGGGCCGATCCGGGATCACCCCGGATCGGCCCTTTGCTTCAGTCCTGCAGCCGGACGATGTCCCGCATCAGCCCCTCGGCCCCGTTGTGTACGGTCAGCCGCTCGACCTTGCCGGCAATCGTTTCCAGCGCTTCCAGCTCTTTCAGCCGCAGCATGACGGGATGTTCTGCCATGACCTTGGCCGTGTTGAGCAGCGACCGTGTGGCGTTCGTTTCCTCGCGCCGCCGGATCACGTTGGCCTCGGCCTCTTTCTGGGCCGCAACCACCTGGTTCAGGATTTCCCGCATCTCGCCGGGCAGAATCACGTCCTTGAGCGCGATCTCACCCACCTCGATGCCCAGGGCCGCCATGTCGGTCCGCACCTGAGCCGCGGCATCCGCGCTGACCGACACCTTGTCGGCCAGCACCTCGTCCAGCGTCAGCGCCCCAAGAGTTTTCCGGAACGCCAGCTGCAGCGACAGATGCAGCGCACCGACAAAGTCCCGCGCCTCTGCCACCGCCCGCATAGGGTCGGTCACCCGGTAGTCGGCCGACAGGTTCACCCGCAGCGACACCCGGTCCCGGGTCAGGATCTCCTGCCCGCCGACCTCATGGGCCTGCCACCGTGTGTCAACCAGCTTGACCCCGTGCTTCCGGCCCAGCATCCAGAACCAGTGCGTGCCCGAGGGCAGCTGCCGTGTGACAACCCCGTCGATCGACAGGATGCCCACGTGACCCGCCGACACCTCGGTCGAGGTCAGCGCCCGGGTCAAACCCGACCGCATGAGCCGCTGCGCCAGCGCAACAAGCACCTCGTGACCCTCAGTCAGGTCAATCCGATCCACCGTCCACGGCCCCGCATCGGTCCAGACAAAAGTCCGGTGATCGGGTGTCACCACCTCGAACGCCCGGCCATCCCGGCTCAGGATCGCCACCTCATCGGTTCCGGTCCGCACCTCAGTCAGATGCGCATGGGCCAGATCGGGCCGCGTTTTCACAAGCGCGTCGATGTAGTCCGATTTGAAGTGAGGCTCCGACATGTCGAACCGCAGAACGTCGGTGTTGCGCCGTGCAATACCGTGCCGTCCGGGCCCGAGGATGGTGTCAAACCGGCCTTTGCGCATCACCAGCGCCCGCTCGGTTTCCGTCAGGGTCAGCATCCGCCGTCCCATCACAAAATCTATCAATGTCATGTCGTGTCTCCTTCATATCTTTCGGATCATCGTCGTCGCAAAGCGCGAACTCCTTCTTGGTCTCAGAGGGTTGCAGCCATCATGGCTGACAGGTGTGAAGCCCGGTCACGGGCGGGAAAGACCCGGAGCCGCCCCGCGCCAAAACCAAAGGTGGGGCCCCAACGAGAGGACGTCTGAGCACCGGTCGGGGCATGGGGTGGATCGAAATCCACCCGGCCTGGACCTGCGCCCGCGCGCCGTCAGTCACGTGCCCGACCCGAGGTCAGAGCAGGTGCGGATCCCTTGGCGCAATGCCCGAAGCCATCATGCCGCGAGGTCCGCCCCTGCTGGGGCAACCCCGGATCCAAAAATGTGAGAGCCTTTGACAGCCCTTGTGGGAGTCGAACCCAAAGTGTTTCCACTTTACCCATGGTCGTTGCGACGGGAGTCGAACCCGCGACACTCAGATTCGCAGTCTGATGCTCTACCGATTGAGCTACACATCGTGCGTGGACCTAAACCACGTCCCTTTGGTCAACCCGGCCCTGGTATACGAGGTCGGCAGCGCCGCCCGCACCGGAAGAGTGATCACCTCTTGCCGCTAGGGTCCGACCTGAACTGTCGGGAGGCGCTGTATCCATGGGACGCGGGATTCGCTCAACAGTGGAAATGACGCGCCGGAAACCCTGTGGCCGTAGCGCAACAAATGAAAAGGAAGGGGTGAGATTGTGGCCTCGTAGCACTGCAAACGCCCCTGACCACGGCACAAGATTTCGTCTTGATCAACATGGCCCGAGGATCGCGCCGCTCGTCGGTCACAAGAAGCGCCTTTGCCCCACCATTCAAAGACAAGGCCGACCGGCAAATCGCCGCACCGTTTGGTCCTTCCGGGCGGTGCCTTACACACCACGTCCAGAGCGTTTTTGGATGATCCGCCGCAAGGTCAGCCCCTCGCCCATCGTGCTGGAAATGTGGGTACAGTGAACGCCCTGAGACTTTCCATCGCTTGCGTGGTTTCAAAGCGGTAAGGTCGCCTTGCAGCATTCGACATTCGACCACCCCCTGTTTCAGGGCTGAAAGGGCGCAGCATGGCAAAGAGCTTCGATCCACCCAATATCTGGAGCCCGTTCGGGGCCTTCTCACAATCCGTCATCTCGGGTGGCGGAAAGACGATTTACCTCAAAGGACAGGTCGCACTCGACCGTGACGGCGAGATTGTCGGTGACGGTGATATGTCGGCTCAGGTGACACAAGTCTTGCACAACGTGGCCGACATCCTTGGTGCGATGGGTGGACAGATGAGCGACATCGTGTCCCTTCAGCAATTCACGACGGATATTCAGGCGTTCATGCAGTGCAGCGAGATCAGGGCGAACTTCTTTGAAGCGCCCTTTCCTGTGACAACCACTTTGGAAGTTTCGTCCCTTTATGACCCCAGACTGCTGATCGAGATCACCGGTATCGCAGAGATCCCGCTGGACCGCTTCATCCTGCCTGAAACCACGCAGGAGATGCATCAATAGCTCAATTTAGTGCGCGATCCGGCTTTCAGTTTTGCGAAAGTCGAGCGTCACAGCATGTGTCGCACGCGCCAAGCGCGTGCTTCATTCAAATGTTGCGCGCCTGTGGATCAGCCGGTTGGCAAGTGCCCAATGATCAGAATGTCTGACAGGCGGCACTTGCCTCGTGCCATTCATCTGCGTGCAACCAAGGAATATGCGCGCCTGCGCTTCAGGTTTTGAACACAGGTGGCCGTTTCTGCATCTGCGCCGCCACGACCTCCATCTGCTCGGGCGTGCCCATCAGTCCCGCCTGCGCGCGGCTCTCTTCCAACAGGATGTCGTCAGGCGCGTGCGTCTCTGCATATCCGATCAACGCCTTGGCCGCCCGCAAGGCAGCTGGTGATTTCAACGTCAGCGCCTCAGCCAGTGCCATCGCCGCTGCTAACGGATCATCCGCCAGTTCAGTGACCAGGCCCCAAGCCTCTGCCCGCTCGGCTGAAATCGGCTCTGCCGTGTAGGTGAGCTTGCGCATCACGTCCGACCGCAACAACCGTGGCATCAACACCATGCCGCCCATATCCGGCACGATGCCCCATTTCATCTCCATCACCGCGAACCGCGCATCAGGTGCCGCGATCCGAATATCCGCGCCCAGCGCCAGCTGCATCCCGGCACCGAAACACACGCCGTGCACAGCGGCAATGACGGGCACGGGCACGCGGGTCCAGACCATGGACACCTCTTGCCACTGGTTGGTGGTTCCGTCCCCGTGGGTGCGCGGCATCATCAAGTCAACCGGGTCCTTGCCGATCATGGCCCCCAAGCCGCCGATGTCGATGCCTGCGCAGAACCCTTTGCCCTCGCCCGAGATCACGCAGACGCGGGCGTTGCTGGCCGCCACCTCATTCCCGGCGGCGATGATCCCGTCAATCATGGCCTGATCCACCGCGTTCATCTTGTCCGCGCGGGTCAGGCGCACATGGGCGATGTGGTTTTCGTAGGTAACGGATACACGATCTGACATGGGCAATCTCCTTTGACAGCGAGAGAAGCGCAAACCGGCATCCCATACCAGCAGAACGTAAGGGCATTGCCCGCCATGGCGTGCCGCGCTACCCCTCTCGATATGACCGATCTTCGCCTGACCCCGCTCGCCGCCAGCCTGCCCTCTACCGTGCCCTTTGTCGGCCCCGAAGCGCAGGAGCGCGCACGCGGTGCCGCGTTCGAGGCGCGGCTGGGCGCCAATGAAAGCGTCTTCGGCCCCTCACCCAAGGTGGCCGAAGCCATGGCGGCAGTGGACCTCTGGAAATATGGCGATCCGGAAAATCACGATCTGCGTCAAGCACTTGCCGCACATCACGGGATCGATGCGCAGCATATCATGGTGGGCGAAGGGATCGATGGCCTGCTGGGCTACCTCGTGCGCCTTTTTGTTGGGCCGGGTGACCATGTCGTGACATCGCTGGGTGCCTACCCGACCTTCAACTACCACGTTGCGGGCTATGGCGGCACGCTGCACACCGTCCCCTATAGCGACGACCATGAAGACCCGGAGGCGCTGTTTGCCAAGGCAGCAGAGACCGGCGCGAAGCTGGTTTACCTCGCCAACCCGGACAATCCCATGGGCACGTGGCATGATGGCAAGACGCTGGAACGGGCGCTGGATCGATTGCCCGATGGCTGCGTTCTTGTTCTGGACGAAGCCTATATCGAATGCGCCCCACCGGGCACGGCGCCGGAGATCGATCCGGGCGACCCGCGTGTAATCCGCATGCGCACCTTTTCCAAGGTCTATGGCATTGCGGGTGCGCGCGTCGGCTATGCCATCGGGGCAGCCCCCCTGATTGATGCGTTCAACAAGGTGCGCAACCATTTTGGCATGAACCGCGCCGCCCAGGCCGGAGCGCTGGCCGCGCTGCAAGATCAATCCTATTTGGGCCATGTCCAGGAGCAGATTGGCGGGGCGCGCGACCGCATTGCCCGGATCGCAAGCGACAACGGGCTGGCCGCCCTGCCCTCGGCCACCAACTTTGTCGCCATTGATTGCGGTGCGGATGGCGCTTTTGCCAAGGCCGTTCTGGACGGGCTGATCGCGCGCGGCATCTTTGTTCGCATGCCCTTTGCCGCGCCCCAGAACCGCTGCATCCGGGTCAGTTGTGGCACGGCTGAAAACCTCGATGCCTTTGCCACGGCGCTCCCGACCGCTCTCAATGACGCGAGAAAGGGCTGACAGGGCGGTTTGCCGTATTATAGTCGACGGGGAGAACCCGGAGGCCGCAATGGACGATCACAACATCGGAACCGCGCCCAACTACAAAAACGCCTGCATCGTGATGTTCGGGGTGAACATTACGTGGATCCTGGTTGCGATCTGGGCGATCTGGGGCCTGATTGCGGCAATGCTGCTTGGTCTGGGTGTGAACCATCTGATTGAGCGTGGCAAAGTCTGGGCCGCGCAGCGACAGGCGGCGTCCATCCGCAGAGGCAAACAGATCTGAAGACCGCGCAGCGCACGCGCGGTGCTGTCCGGGTCGGCTAGTCCAGCCTTTTTAGTTCTAGAATGATCTCGGGGCTGCGGTCGTCAAATGCTTCCCCGTTCCAGTCCCCGCTTACCGAATGAACGGACAGGCCCGTGCGCGCTGCCAACCCCTTGATGGCAGAGAGAGACGGGAAACGCAGGCAGCTTTGCGTGGAAAGCGCCTCGTGCCCGTTTTGGAGCGCGTAGCTCTCGGAAAAGGTGACGAACTCACCTTCGACCGATTGGACATCATGGGTAACTTGCAGAATGCGCCCGTCCGCAAGTGTCTTGGGTGGCCCGGCATGTTCCGGGGTCCAGCGCAGCCAGGGCTTTGCAGCCGGGTTCCGGGTTTCGAACCAAAACGAAGTACCCGGTGTCAGACGTTGCGCCATATTTTGAAAAAGGTCCACAATCTGATCGTCGCGCAGCAGACACTGGAACGCATGCCCGGTCATGACGACAGCATCGAAGCGCATGTCTGGATCCAGATCGGACACCTCACCGACCACCCAGCGCACATCGTCACCGCCCGGTTTGGCCCGTGCGGCCGCAATCATCGCGCCAGCCGGATCGACGCCAATGACAGCGTAGCCTGCAACCGACAGTTCGATCGCGAACGTCCCTGTGCCGCATCCGACATCAAGGATGCGGCTTGGCGGGTCGGGCAACCGCGCGCGGTAGAAATCAAAATCATTCCGCGACGCGTTCACGGTGTCATAAAGCTCTACGAGCGTCTGTTCCTTGTAGTGTTCATCCATATGCTTTGCCTGACCATCGGCCTGTTGCTGTTGTACGCTTTGCCCGGGGCGTCCGCATTCAGACGTCAGCGATCACTCCAGCCGCAGCGTCCAATGCGCCGCGCCCATGTGGAACGCCCAGAGCCGACAACCCGGCCTCGATCCCGCCGAGCAGGCCCATGATCATGTGTCCGTTCACATGCCCCATGTGGCCCAAGCGGAAAAAGCCGTGCCACGCCGGGTCACCGGGAGGTGCCATGCCCAGCCCGATCCCAAGTGTCAGCCCAAGGTTTTGTTCGGTCCAATCACGCAGCGCGGTGGCATGTGGGCTTTCCAGCCGCAGGGCCGTGACGGCACAGCTGCGGTGCGCGCGATCCACGACGTTCAGCTCAAGCAGGCCGTCCTCGCCCCACGCCTCGCATGCGGCCCAGATTGCGCGGGCCAGTTTGGTATGGCGCGCCCATATCGCCTCCATCCCCTCGGCATGGATCATGTCCAAAGCGGTGCGCAGACCATAGAGGTGATGCGTGGGCGCGGTGCCATTCCAATACATGTAAAATTCTTCGGGATTGGCCCGGGGTGACCAATCCCAGTATTTGCTGACACGTGGCATCGCGCGGCGCATCGCGTCAGCCTTATCATTGAAGAAGACGAAGGCCATGCCCGGCGGGACCATGAGCCCCTTTTGACACCCCGCGACCATCACGTCAGCGCCCCAGGCGTCCATCTTGAATGCGTCGCACCCCAGTGACGCAATGCAGTCGGCCATCAACAGGGCGGGATGCCCGACCTCATCCATCACCCCCCGCAAGGCGGCAACATCGTTGCGCACCGAGGTCGAGGTATCGACATGAACGGCCAGGACCGCCTTGATCTTGTGCGCTGTGTCCGCGCGCAACGCCTCGGCAATCTGATCCATGTTCCACGGCGCGCGCTTGCCGAAATCGAGGATTTGCGCCGTTGCGCCCAACCCCTCGGCCATTTCAGCCCATCCATGCGCAAAACGGCCCGTCGCAGGCACCAGCATGGTGTCGCCGGGCGCAATCACGTTGGCCAGGGCCGCCTCCCATGCCGCGTGGCCATTGCCGATATACATGGCCAGGTGCCCCTGGGTTCGGGCCACAGCTTTGAGATCTGGGACCAGACTGGCCGCGATATCCACGATCTCGCCCGCGTAAATGTTCGGCGCGGCGCGGTGCATGGCCTGCAAGACCGCGTCAGGCATCACCGAAGGGCCGGGAATGGCCAGATATTCACGCCCCGAACGACCTTTGGATGGTGATGTCATGAATGCTCTCCGCCATGTAATTGACCGGCGCACCGTAGCGTGCAGCGTCCCGGCGTCAATCGGTCTGCTGTGCTTGCCCCCCAGCGCGCGCCGCGCTAGAGCTTCCATCCAACGTCCCTTACCGGAGCGCGGCGCAACGCCGACAGACACCACGCGTGACAGAGCCCAAAGCCCCCTTCACCCCGACCGAAGATTCCCGCGAGCTTTTGAGCTGGATCTGGCGCGGCTATCTGAAGAAACACAGCGGCCTGATGAGTGTGGCGGTTATGTTCATGCTGATCGAAGGATCCATGTTGGGTGCCCTGAGCTACCTGATGCAACCCATGTTCGATCAGGTATTTGTTGACGGTGATTCAGCCATGCTGGTCTGGGTCGGCACTCTTGTCGTCGGCATCTTTATCGTGCGGGCCACGTCATCGGTTATCCAAAAGCTGATCCTGACCCAGGTGGCGTTAAAAACATCGGCCGCTCTGCGTATGGACCTTCTGGACAGGATCATGCTGCAAGACGGCGCATTTCACCAATCCCATCCACCGGGCTATCTGATCCAGAGGGTACAAGGTGATGTTGGGGCTGTGGGCAATGTGTGGCGTGCGATCATCACCGGCGCGGGGCGTGATTTCCTGGGACTGATCGTCCTTCTTGGCGTAGCAATCAGCGTCGACCCGATCTGGGCGATGCTGGCGCTGATTGGTATCCCGGTTCTGGTGCTTCCGGCAGGCATGGCCCAGCGCTACGTCCGCAAACAGGCCCGCAAATCGCGCGACCTGGGCGCCGGTCTTTCGACCCGTCTGGACGAAGTTTTCCATGGGATCGTTCAAGTCAAGCTGAACGCGCTTGAAGCCTATCAGGCGCGGCAATATCGCGGGCTGACACGTCGATTCATCAAGACTCAGACAAAGACTGCATTTGGCGGGGCCGCCATCCCGGCTATGATCGACATCATTTCGGGCGTCGGGTTCATGGCCGTGATCCTGTATGGCGGGTCCGAGATCATCTCGGGCGAAAAGACCATCGGCCAGTTCATGACATTCTTTACGGCAATGGGGTTTGCCTTTGACCCAATGCGGCGACTTGGGGCAATTTCAGGTCTGTGGCAAGCGGCGGCTGCGTCCATCGAACGGGTCAAGGAATTGATGGATACACCGTTGGCGTTGACATCCCCGCCGAACGCCAAACCTGCACCGGCTGGTGTTCCGGAAATCCGCCTTGAGAATGTCGAACTGTCTTATGGTGAGGCGCCGGTTCTGCGTGGTGTTTCATTGACCGCCAAGCCCGGAGAGACAACAGCTCTTGTGGGTGCATCCGGTGCCGGAAAATCCACCGTCTTTAATGTGCTGACGCGGCTGATCGATCCGCAGTCTGGTACCGTCTATGTCGGCGACACTCCGACAACCGAAATGGACCTTGAAGCCCTGCGTAGCTTGTATTCGGTGGTCACGCAGGAAGCACTGCTGTTCGATGAATCCCTGCGGGAAAACATCCTGCTTGGGCGCACCGACGTGAGCGACGAACGCCTCAAGGAAGTATTGGATGCCGCACATGTCACCGACTTCGTGGAAAAGCTACCTGACGGATTGGAAACACATGTCGGCCCACGCGGATCGGCTTTGTCTGGCGGGCAGCGGCAACGGGTGGTGATTGCGCGCGCCCTGCTGCGCGACACGCCCGTCCTGTTGCTGGACGAAGCAACCTCGGCGCTTGATGCGCAATCTGAAAAAGTGGTTCAGGACGCGCTCGATCGGTTGTCCGCGGGGCGCACGACATTGGTGATCGCTCACCGGCTTTCGACGATCCGCAGCGCGGATCAGATCATCGTCATGGATCGCGGTGAGGTTATGGACACGGGAACCCATCAAGAGCTGCTGGACCGCGGCGGCATCTACGCCGATCTCTACCGCCTACAATTCAAGGATGGCAAAACAATCATCGACGCACCGCTGTCTGACGTGCTGGGCGATCGGGACGAGAACAACGCATCAAAGGGCCTGTTCATGCGGCTGAGGTCGCGCTTGTTCGGCTAACGTCGATAAGCAGCGGCCAGCGCCTCGGGATCAGCACCAGCCAGGTATCGGGTCAGCGTCCAGAGATTGCGTGCCCCGCGGCGCACCCATCCCTGACGGCGGTACTTCTCGGCACTGGTCACGGCTGTCGCGTCAAGCGGGACAAGCTGGCCGCGCAAGGCACGGGCGAGTGCCACATCCTCCATCAGCGGAATGTCGGGATAGCCGCCCACACGGGCGTAGAGATCGCGGCGGATCAACAGGCCCTGATCCCCGTAAGGCAACCCAAACAGGCGTGCGCGCAGGTTGGCCCACGCGGCCACCGCGCAGCCGCCCCGATCAAAGCGCAGCTTGAAGTACGCCGCGTCCCGTTGGCCCAGATGGGCCGACACAACCTCGGACCAGCCGGGCGACAGAACGGTGTCTGCGTGCACCACCAGGAACCATTCTGCCCGGGCAGCCTCGCATCCGCGACGTAGCTGTCCGCCCCGCGACGGTGGACCCGTCACGATGTTGGCCCCCCAGGCCTCCGCGCGTTTCAGCGTGTCATCGGTTGAACCGCCATCGCTCACAACCAGCTCGGCAACAATGCCTCCATCCAAACCCTCCATCAAGGCGGCAAGGGTTGGACCCAGTGCAGCCTCGGCATTCAGTGTCGGAACGATGACGGAGATCGGCGCAGGCACTTCGGCCCCTTTCGGATGGAGTTCGCGCTGCTATATGACAAGAGGAAGATCGAAAAGGAACACCCATGTCGCGCCGCCATATCTTTCGCCTGTCAGGGCCTGACACGCACAGCTTCCTACAGGGGCTGGTGACCAACGATGTGGACGGGCTGGCCGACGGATTGGTCTATGCCGCCTTGCTGACGCCGCAGGGCAAATACATCTCTGATTTCTTTCTGGCCGCCGACGGGGACAAGGTGCTGCTGGATGCGCATGAAGATCATGCCGATATGCTGCGTCAGCGGCTGAGCATGTACAAACTGCGCGCGAACGTCACGCTGGAGGATACAGCGCTGCACCTGCACCGCGGGCTTGGGGATTTTCCAGAAGACGGGCTCGCAGACCCGCGCCACCCCGATTTGGGTTGGCGCGCCTATCGTGATGCGCCACAGGCCGAGGACGACACGGATTGGACAGCGCTGCGTGTTGCGCACCTGATCCCTGAAACAGACGTGGAGCTCACGTCCAACACATTCATCCTTGAGGTCGGGTTTGAGGCCTTGCACGGCGTGGATTTCCGCAAAGGTTGCTATGTCGGACAAGAGGTGACCGCCCGCATGAAACACAAGACGACCCTGCGCAAAGGTTTGGCACAAGTGGATGTGACCGGGGATGCCGCGCCGGGGACCGAGATTTTGGCGGATGGCAAGGCTGCCGGGACGCTGTTGTCACGGGCCGGAGATCGGGCCATCGCTTATCTGCGTTTTGACCGGGCCAAAGGCACCATGCAGGCCGGGGAAGCCACCGTTACGCGCAGCGACGGCTGAAGCAGCTTCTTTCAAGTCTGGCGTACCTGCTGCAATCAACCAAGCCTGCGGGTCAGAAACGCGTCGATCTGCACTCGCACGGTCTCTGGCATTTCCAGTGGCAGGTTATGCCCTCCATCAAGCTCAAGCAGTTCTGAATCGACGATCCCTGTTGCAAGCGCGTTCATACCCCTACGGGTGGCGCGGTTGCGCGTGCCGCGGACCAGAAGTGTTGGAGCCGCGATTTTACTGAGCCAACCCCGCCCGTCATAGGCCGCAGCGGCGCGCATCTGATCGGCAATCGCATCAGCGCCCCAATGCGGGATTTGCGCACGCAGTTCCAGAGCGACGTTTTTTGGCTCCCCCACACCGGTCAGACCGGCGAGACGGCGCGGCGGGATGCGTTTTAGGACCGCCGGAAGGACACGCCCTGCAAGGCGACCCGCAAACGTATCGACAACCGTTGGGACAGCTTCGATCAGGATCAATGCCGCAGGCCGGGTGCGCGCGGCCAGTTCCAAGGCAATCATCCCCCCGAGAGAGTGCCCAACGAGTACAGCGCCGTCGGGTGCGAAGGGCTGCAACATGTCGGCATATGCTTCGACACGCGCATCCGTTTCGACTGCGGGCAAGTTCGGTGTCTGCGCCAGAGGCAAACCATCAACGACCTTCCGCCATGTTGCACAGGTCAGGCTGGCACCATGTAGCCAAAGGCTTGGCCGTATCATGAGAGGGGAGTGCGCTGCGTGTGTCATGGACTGTTTTCGGGACACCGTTTTGAAATGGCCGGACTCATGTTGATGATGCGTGCCCCGCACATGCATTGCATGCAGCTATTGCAGGCTTTTCGGGATGATCAACGACCTTGAGCAGCTGTGGCAGATACCCGCGCAGTGAGTTGTCAAAGCGACCGCGTCTGGAAACGAACGGCATAAACGGAAAACGGGGCGCAATGCGCCCCGCAGAACCGTCTATAAAGACTGATGCAAACGCCTCAGGCGCGTTCCGCGTATTCCATAGTCTCGGTATTCACAATGATGTCTTCGTCCTGTCCGACAAAGGGCGGCACCATCACCTTGACCCCGTTGTCGAGGATTGCGGGCTTGAACGAGTTCGCCGCAGTCTGGCCTTTCACAACCGGCTCCGTCTCGACGATCTTGCAGGTGACTTTCTGCGGTACGGTCGCGTTCAGCGCTTCTTCTTCGTAGAATTCGACCACGATGGTCATGCCGTCCTGCAAGAACGGGCGCCGGTCGCCGAGAAGTTCGGCAGGCAGTTCGATCTGTTCGTAGGTGTCGGCATCCATGAACACCAGCATCCCGTCATTCTCGTACAGGAATTGCTGGTCCTTCTGCTCCAGCCGGACCCGTTCAACCTTGTCGGCGCTGCGGAAGCGTTCGTTCAATTTCGATCCGTTGCGCAGGTTACGCAGTTCGACCTGGGCAAAGGCCCCACCCTTGCCGGGCTTGACATGATCCACCTTTACCGCGGCCCATAGACCATCGTTGTGCTCAAGCACGTTTCCGGGGCGGATCTCGTTTCCGTTGATTTTTGGCATGTGGCAAAACCTTGACGAAAGGTTGATGAAAAGTTGTTGGTCCCTATATCTCGCGTAGTGGGTCCCGGCAAGACAACGAAATACTGTGCTGCGTCAGCAGCTAGGCATGCATTTCATGCAGGGCAGCCATGCAAAAACAGGGTATCCGAATCGGAGCAGTTCGTCCATAACGGGCGCCACGCCGGAAAGACAAGAGCAAGAATAAAGGAAGGACGACGAATGAAAGATTTCGTTGACGGCACTGCCTTTAACAATGAGCAAGGCAACCGTGCACGCAAACTATTCGCAGCCGTTGTGTTGGCTGCACTCGACGATGCAATCGCCGACGATAAGAAATATGGCAACGGGCCAGAGCAGATCGCCCGCTGGGCACGCTCGCGCGACGGGCGCGAAGTGCTGAGCTGTGCGGGTATCGACCCGAACGAACGGGTTGTGGAAGGCCTGATGGAATTCGTGGGCAAAGGCGTCCGCACATCTGTCGCCCTGAGCCGCGAAGAATCAGAGCGCCGCAATGCGGCACAACAGGCCGAAGCGGCCTGATCGCAGCCATCGCTGCTATAAAGAGAGCGCGCCCTGCGGGGCGCGTTTTCTTTTGCTCATCCGTTTGAAAAGAAGAACAGCCACTGGCGTACAACCCAAAGCTCGGCGAGCAACAGGAGTACGACACAAGCAATGCCCCACGCTGGCAGCCCCCGACGCCAAAGGATCACGGCAGAAAATGTGGCAAGCGCGGCTTCGATCGGCGCAATCCATGCGGCACCGTGGCCACGGTCCCAGTAGCTGATGGGGCTTTCGAACACCCACCAACTGAATGGCCAGAAATGCGGTCGACCATCGTCGTGGTGCAGTGGGAAGTCCAGGAGCACATGCAGCAAGGCCGCACCGGTCAAAGCGACAGCCCACGGCGTCCGATGCCAGCAGGCCAAACCGAACAATACCCCCCAAACGACAAACGAATTGTCGATGGCAAACACGGTTTGCCACGTGTTCGAGAAGTAGAGATCGTTAAAGACAATCGTTGGCGGAATCCCCAGCACGAACAAGGATACACCTGCCATAACATAGAGCGACAGGTCCGGCAGGATTGCCCCAACAAAGGCAGCGACAAGGATTTTTTGGTGCGTGCGTCCACCAAATACAGCAGCGCCAACAAGTAAATGAGCTGGCGTATTCACGACCGCTCAGGACAGCGAAATAGGCTGAACGCTGGCAACTCTATTCCAGGTCTTGCGCGGCAAGTGCCCTGTGAATCTCACGCCGAACCAGTTTGCGCACATTGCGTGTGATGCGTTCGCCCAATGCGCCCTGCAGCTCTTCGCGCACAATGTCACTCACCAAGTCACGAAGTGCCTCTTCATCCAGCACATCTTCGTCACTGGAGAATATCTGCGCGCCCTCATCACGCGCATTATCCACCTGTGGTTCGACATGCGGCGACGGTTCCGGAGGGCTCACCTCATCGTCTGCATCTTCCCAAGCAAGAGCGGGTGGCTCCGTTCCCGCATTCTCTCCATCCCCAGCCATGTCCGGCTCGAATTCGTCAGTCTGTCCGGCAATCAGCGTCTCGAGCGCTGCAATCTTTGCGCTGAGTGTCGTCGCCTCATCGTTCAATGTCGGCTCGGCCTCTGCTGTCGCAAGTGCATCCTCGTCATCGACATCGTCAAATGCATCCTGAATGGACATGAGCGTGTCCTGATCCAGATTGACCGCATCAAGTGCTATGGGATGTTCTTCGGGCGCAGAGGTGTCTTCGTGCTTGTCCTCAACGTCATCAAGAGTGGTTTCATCGCCATCATCACTGCCCTCGTCAGGGGCCTCATGCGTCAGTTCGAACGCAGGCGTTTCGTCCTCAGGCAGATCATCCTGTTGGGCTTCCGGAACCTCTTGGTCAGCGATATCGGTGACATCATCGGCCGCGGCCTCGTCCACACTGTCGCGTTCCTCTTCGACATCGTCGGTCACGCGCAGCGCAGGCGTCAGGACCAGCCTGTCGGATGACGCTGCCGCTTCGCTCTCCGGCGCTTGCCGGTTGTCATCGGACACCAGACGACGAATAGACGCCAAGACGTCCTCCACCTCGGTGTTGGTCATTGGATCAGACATGTCAAAGTACCACTCTCAACCTCGGCCTCAGCTTACCCCGCGGGTGAGAGTCGCACAATACTATGCTGAAAACCTTAATCGTCTACTTGAAGTGCCCGAAGTACCCGGTCCAGTTGTCTGCCCTGCCTCGATCGCTTTGCAGGACCGTCTTTGACCAGGTTGTAGTAGGCCGCCGGATCATACAGCTGCACCGGTAGCTGCAGACGTTGCGCTGTCAACAGCCCCATCGATTCCAGAACCGAATATGCAGCGATGTATTGATCAGCCTGCGCCGCGATGCGGTTGGTTTCCGCATCAAGCAGATCCTGTTCGGCGTCCAGAACGTCCAGCGTCGTCCGGGCCCCCAATGTTGCCTCTTCGCGCACACCTTGGAATGCGATGCGGGCCGCGCGAATTTGGCGTTCGGATGCGGCCAGGCTGGCCCGCGCCGCTTCAAGATCCGAAATGGCATTTACAACGTCCTGCTGCACGCCATGACGCACATTGTGAAGGTTCCCGCGGGACGCATCCCGTGATGCCATTGCCTGTCTCTCGAGCGCCGAAAGACTACCGCCCTGATAGATTGGACCGGTCACCTCGACCCCAATCGATCCGGTTCTGCCACTGTCCGGATTGCCGAAATCTTCTTGAACCCCCAAAGCTCCCTCTAACGACACGACCGGCAATGTATCTTTGACGGCCGCTGTGACGAGCAACTCACTCGCAGACACTTGCCGACGCGCTGTCTCCATGTCCGGGTGGTTGCGCACGGCCACAGCTTGGGCTGAAGCAACGTTTGTCTCGGTACGCGGCAGTCCAGGCAGTGGCGATAGCTGTGACGGGCGCCGCCCAACAACATTGGTGTATTCTGCCTGCGCCTGGATCAGATTGCGCTGTGCATCCGCTAGGTTGCTGCGTGCCTGTGCCACGGCAGCCTCGGCCAAGGACACATCGGTACGCGTCACTTCGCCCACTTCGAAACGGTCATTCGCAGCACGCAGTTCTTCCTGCAAAAGGCGCAGGTTGTTCTGGCTCAGGGCGACGAAATTCTGCTGTCGTCCAACGTTGATGAAGGCGGTCGCCGCGCGCAAAAGCAGCGCCTGTTCGACATTCAACAAGGATGCGCGGGTGGCAAGTACTGTCTCTTTTGTCGCCTCGACCCGCGCCCGGTCGGCACCGCCGTCGTACAATTGCAATGATGCACTCAATGCCAGAATGACATCTGTGGATTCCGCACTGCCCGAGATGCCGGCCTGGCTGGTCACATCCCCAAATTCCTGCGTGATGCTGCCGGTCCAATTTATGATGGGACGCAGTGCCGACAGTGCGATCGGCACATCCTCGTCCGCCGCACGCAGCAAGGCACGGTTCTGATCAAGCAACCCGCTGTGCGTGTATGCACCAACCATGGCGTCCGCAAGCGTATCGGCGGTCACCTGTGCAGAACCAAGACCCAGAACAAGTGTTCCTGTCACCGCTGTTGTACTCAGAAATCTCCGCGCCAACTTGCCTATCATCTCAACCTGCCTCTTGGTGATCCAACTGCCCGATGTTTTTCGGACTAGAGCGTAAATGCGTCTTGTTTTTCAAACCCCGGTAGAACCGGAGCCCCTGCGTTAAATGCCCGGCGCCACGACATCGCACCGTCTATCTTGTATCCGATCCGAACCTCTCCCAACGGACCGTCCATGAACAGGGCCGCAATGCGTCCACCGTCTTTCAGTTGAGAGAGTAGTTCACCCGGCACTTGGGTCACGCCCCCTTCAACAACAATTACGTCGTAGGGACCGTGTTCTGCTGCGCCAACTTCCAACGCCTCGACATGCGTGATGACGTTGTCGATACCCGCAGACATCAGCGCATCTTGCGCCTCCGTCGCCATGGCTTCGTTGTCTTCCAGCGCGACAACGGCCTGCGCCATATGGGCAATAACGGCAGCCGAGTAGCCAAGCGCGGATCCAACATCCAGCACCAGCTCGTCAGGAGCAATATCCAGCGCATCCAATATCTTAGCCAAAGTGCGCGGCTCAAGCAGAACACGCCCTTCCCCAAGGTCAAGGTTTTCACCCATATACGCGGTCTCGCGCTGCGCGACCGGAACAAAGTCCTCGCGCTGGACAGTCAGCATTGCGTCAATGATCGGAAACTTCGTCACATCAGAGGGACGGACTTGCGTGTCTACCATCATGGTGCGCCGGGTCGAGAAGTCGGGCATTACAGCTAAACTCATTCGTTCAGGTTCTTTTGCTTACATGTGCCACAGTCAGCGCGCGTGGGCAACGCAGCAGGTGGCCAATGGCGTAGAATTCCGGCGCATCGTGGCCAGACAGCCTTGCACGGCCCGTTTTAATGGTCTATCGCCGCTCACACACCATGGACGGCGAGTTGGCGGAGTGGTGACGCAGCGGATTGCAAATCCGTGTACACCGGTTCGATTCCGGTACTCGCCTCCAATATTTTCAATGACTTATACTTAAGCGCAGCTGGTCATGTTGCATTTTGGTGGCGTTTTTGGTGGCCAAAGAACCTGTCTCCTCAAATCATGCATCTGAGGCGTTTGGCTTAATTCCACAGTTGCGGTGTTTGGACACGAGCCTCACACACTGCAAACTCTGACAGAGTTTACTGAAGAACAACAACGGCCCATTCCTGCCATTCAACTAACCTTTGCCATGCTGCGCTGCGGCCCGTCGAAGGAGACATTTGCTGCGGCTGCGCCAATGACCGCTTTCTGACTACATGCATGTCCTAAGCAAAGATTCTAAGTCATCCGCAAACATGATGAGATCAATGCGGTCCTTTTCCCAGCTTGAGGAAATAGTCAAATATCTCCGGAACGTTGCAATCGCCCAGACCCTCATCTAAGGCGGCTTGGAGATGGGAGGATGTGCCCTCAGCAATCGGCGCGCGTGTGCCCAGATCCTTTATTAATTCTAAAAAGTAGGCCACGTCCTTGTTTGCATTGGCGATTGAGAAACTCAGGTCACTGACGCCGTCTACTACGTAATTCTTGCAAAATTGCATGAAGGGCGAGCTGGATGGCCCGGCCGACATAATGTCGAACAGTTGCTGGCGATCAACTCCGGCGCGGTCAGCGACTGCGAATGCCTGGCTCATGGTGCAAACGGTCGTCATACCCATGAAGTTGTTGATCAGTTTGGTAGTATGGCCAGCTCCTAAGGCTCCTAGGTAGAAGACATTCTCTCCCTGTACATCGAGCACCGGCTTGACCTTGTCATAGGTCTCCTTGTCGCCCGCGGCCATGATGTTGAGCAGCCCATCCTTGGCATGCGCAGGCGTGCGACCAAGTGGGGCGTCAATCATGCTGGCACCCTTCGCGGTCAAATCCGCACCGATCTTTTGAGTGGAGGACGGGATGGATGTGCCATAGTCGATCAGGACCGCACCCTTCTTGATGCCTGCCAAAATGCCGTTGTTGCCGTAGACAAGACTCTCGACGACCTCTGATGTGGTCACGCAGAGCATCACAATGTCGCTGAGTTCGGCAAGCTCTTTGGGAGAGCTGACCTCTTTGGCACCGCGCGAGATGGCTGCATCGAGCGCCTCCCTGTTTCGGCCCATTACGATCAGTTCGAAGCCATTGTTTTGCAGGCATTCGGCCATGTTGCCCCCCATGAGACCAAGACCAATGAATCCAATGATGGGTTTTGTCATTTCTGTTTCCTATCCGTTCTCATGAGTAAAATTCCGATACGGTGTCTATCCCAGCCTGCGCCACTTCGTGATCTTGCGCAGGTGAACCGGAACTGACGCCAATTCCTCCGACAACTTCGCCGTTGAAATGCACTGGCAGCCCGCCTGCGATTACCACCATGCGCCCAGCAAGCGTCGAAGATAGTCCATGTGCTGGCATGCCGGGTTGGTTCACTTTGCCAAGCGCATGGGTGCTTTTTCTGACACCGGCAGCCGCAAAGGCCTTGTCGATAGCCAGCTTGATACTTGTGATCTTGGCGCCATTCATCCGCTCAAACGCAATCAGGTTGCCGCTTTCGTCGGTGACGGCGATACACATCGGCACTTCGATCTCTGTCGCCTTGGCGCGCGCGCCTGCGATCAGCGCATGAGCCTCATCAATGTCCAGCCGTGTTATGGTCAGCATAGCGTCATCCTCGGTGTATCAGGGGCCTATGATCAAATTTGGCAGCGTCAGCGAAATCGCGGGCACAAACGTGATCAGCATGAGCGCTGCAAATATGGCTAGGTAGAATGGCCAGATTGTTCTGACTGCTTTTTCCATCGGCAATTTGCCCACGGCGCATCCGACAAACAGGCATGTCCCCACGGGCGGCGTGCACAGGCCCAGCCCAAGGTTGACCAAAAGGATCATGCCGAACTGAAGCGGATCGATACCAAGCATATTCATCACGGGCAAAAAGATCGGCGTGCAGATCAGGATCAGTGCAGCCATGTCCATAATCATCCCTAATAGCAACAGCACTGCATTGATCATCAACAAGATAAGGATCGGATTTTCGGTAATGCCGAGCAGGAGTTCGACCGTCTTGGTTGGCACCCGGTTAAAGGTCAACATGTAAGCAAACGCCCCCGCGCAGGCGATCAGGATCATCACCATCGACGTGGTGCGCACGGATGAAATCACGGCGGTCTTGAAGCCTTCCCAAGACAGACTGCGATACACAACCAACGTCACAACAAAGGCATACATCGCGCCAAACGCGCCGGACTCCGTCACCGTAAACACGCCCGAAAGAACACCACCGACAATGATCACCGCCGTCAGCAATCCGGGAATTGACCCAACAAAGGCAATGGCAAGTGCGGTCCAGCCCGGAAACTGTTCGGCTCGGTAGCCGCGTTTGACCGCAACCACATAGGCAGCAATGGCAAGACAGCAGCACATCAGCACACCGGGTACCACACCAGCTAGGAACAGTTTGGAGATCGACACCGCTCCACCTGTTGCGAGCGCGAAAATAATCATGTTGTGGCTGGGCGGGATGATGATCCCCGCAATGGAGGAGGTTACCGTAACATTGACCGCATAATCGGCGTCATAGCCCTTGTCTTTCATCACCGGGATCAGGATCGAGCCCAAGGCTGAGATGTCCGCAATGGCCGAACCCGAAATACCGCCAAAGAGCATTGAAGAAAACACGTTCACAATGCCCAGACCGCCACGTACCGCGCCAACGGCGGCTTGGGCAAATCGGACCAGCCGGATGGCAATCCCGCCGTGAAACATCAACTCCCCCGCAAAGATGAAGAATGGGATCGCCATGAGCGAGAAAACGTTGATGCCCGAGACAATGCGCTGAAAGCCCACAAATAGCGGCAGCCCTTCGTACCAGAAGGCGGATAGGGCCGCGATGCCAAGCGCGTAGGCCACTGGCGTGCCGATAATGACGCAAATGGCGAATACGCCCAGAAGAACCATAAGTCCCATGACTAGCCCTGATCTATGTTATCTTGGCGTTCGTCCCGTCCCAAACACAGGCGGATCAGATGGCCGGTGGAAAAGAGAAACAGCAACGCCCCGCTGATGGTCAGGGGCAACGACCGGAGCCCCTCTGACCACTGAATGAGCGGGATCAAAGTGTTCCATTTGAACTGGGTCAACTCGATCCCGTACCAAAACATCATACCGCCAAACCCTGCCATCAGGATGTCTGAGATCACGACAAAAACAGTCCGAACCGAAGACGGGACCAGGTTTCGGAACACCACCACCGACAGGTGTGTGTGATTGTGCACGCCCGCAGCCGCACCCAAAAATGCTATGACCATCACCAGCAGCAATGACACCTGTTCAACCCAAGTGGGCGTGTCATTCAGAACGTAGCGACCAAACACCAGCCACGCGAAAATCACCGTCATGGCGACAATGGCAACTCCCGCGATTAGGACGCAAATGCGAGCCAGTCGGTCGAGGACCCAATCCATGGATCTCAAGAATGCAGGTGGTTTGTTGTGCTGTGCCATAGATTCCTCTTCGAGACAAAGCGCCCGGCGTCCAAAGGTGGAGCCGGGCGCTCTTTGGGTGAGTTGTTACTCAGAGGCTTACTCGGTTGCTTTTGCCATCTCTACCAACGCCTTCATGTCTGGATTGGCTGCCAGATAGTTCGCATAGACCGCGTCCATTGCGGACTGGAACGGAGCTTTGTCAGCAATTTCATTGACCTTGATGCCAGCGGCTTCGACGTCCTTGCGGGCCTGTTCGGAACCGACGGCCCACAAGTCACGCTGGATCAATGCGGCTTCCACAGCAGCACCGCGCACGGCTTCCTGCATCTCCGCTGACAGGGCGTTGAACTTGCTTGTGTTGACGCAAATGCATTCTGGGATGATCAGGTGCTCTGACAAAGAGTAATGCGTGGTCACTTCGAAATGGCCAACGTTCTTGAACGAGGGGAAGTTATTTTCTGCACCGTCTACCACGCCGGTCTTGAGCGCCTGCTGAACTTCGGAAAACGCCATCGGGGACGGGTTGCCGCCCATCTCGGAGATCATTGCGGTATAAAGATCGTTGTTCATCACCCGAATCTTTAGGCCTTCGACATCAGCCGGGGTGTTGATTGGCTTTTGCGCATAAAA
The DNA here is from genome assembly GCF_059611725.1 of Tateyamaria sp. LSS28. NCBI lineage: Bacteria > Pseudomonadati > Pseudomonadota > Alphaproteobacteria > Rhodobacterales > Roseobacteraceae > Tateyamaria > Tateyamaria sp. LSS28. The sequence continues at coordinate 736,842 of NZ_JCAPFI010000003.1, forward strand.
GGACCGGGCGCCCGCATCGAACCAAGCAAGAGGTAAAACACCGGCTTCGCCCATGGCCGTTGCCATGACTTCGCCAGCCTCACCTTCGAGGACGCGGAACATGTGCGGGACGCTCTTGAAGATGAAAGGCAGCGACACGAGGTTGGCTTCTTTCACCATCGGACCGATGGGGCCAAGGTTGAAATTGCCGATCTCAATGGCGCCGATGCGGACCTGCTCAAGCGCATCAGGCTGCGAACCAAGCACACCGCCATGGAACACATCGACTGTAATCTCACCCCCGGTTGCTTCACTGACCAGCTCGGAAAACTTGTCCATCGCCGCCGTGTTGGGGTGGCCGTCATTGTGGATGTTCCAAGCGCGCCACTTTTCAGCAACTGCAGGTGTCGCGACCAGCGCAACCGCCGTCGCGGCCGCGCAAAGCGTTCTAGAAATAGTCATTAGATTTCCTCCCTAATTTTTCTGACGAGATTTAGCTAAGAAGGACGCTCAGAAAACGGGGCTTGATACGCCCGACACCCCCCAGAACCGGAATCACTGTCGAGAAGATGATAAAACTGGTATCCAAGTTTTGTCAATTCTGGTATCCAAGTTAATACTGGTTCGGGTTGGCGACGATCTACTTGACTTAGAAGGAGCGCCGACTTCTATCTTTTTCCGGACCAATTTGGGCCGAACGACTGCGGTAGACGAACACTCAGATCTACGGTCGTGAAGGGATGAAATTCAGGGTAAGTTTTCGTGGAAGACACTATTAGAAGAACAACAACCGATGCTGTGTATGAAACGCTGCATGACGAGATCGTGTCTCTAAAGATCCTTCCTGGCACAAAGGTGTCCGAGACAGAAGTCGCCCGCAGGTTTGGTGTATCACGTCAACCTGTACGCAATGCTTTCACCAAGTTGGACAATGAAGAACTGTTGTTGATCCGTCCGCAAAGGGCAACCGAAGTTCGGGGCTTTTCAATGGATCGGCTTGCGCTTGCACGATTGGTCCGGTTATCCGTCGAACTTGAGATCACCCGGCACGCAGTTAGCCGGTGGGATTCCGATGCTAACGCAAAGCTAGAGGAAAACATCGCGCTACAGGAACAAGCCATCAAAGCGGGTGACCTGACGACATTCCATGCGCTTGACTACGATTTCCACCATTTGATTTGTACACTTAGCAACAACCCATTGGCGTTCGAAGTGATCCTTGATTGCAAACAAAAAGTGGACCGGCTCTGTGTGCTGAGCTTGACGAAAGACAGCGAGGCAAGATCGGTTCTCGAAGATCACCGAGATATCGCTGAGGGTCTGGCATCAGGTGATCTCGAGAAAGCGCAAAGCACCATAAGGAAGCACCTGTCGCGCCTGGACGAAACCATCAACTTTATTCACGACACCCACCCTGCGTACTTCGAGTAGGTTACATGAATAGGGCGGGGAACTTCAGGCTGTTCCACGTTCGGGGCGGTCGTTTTCGATGTTGAACTTCATACCGTCCAAAAGTTCGTCCAAGTCGGGGCGCGCCGCAGGACCATTCGATATGTCGACCAGCATCAACGTCCCGTTTGGCCGAATGCCAAATGCACCGGGTTCTGCAAACATGCCCGTGGTCTCTGCGTTCGAAAGCGGCGAGGAAACGTAAAGACCAAGTGATCGCATCTGTGCTTCCGTCATCCCGTAACAAAGATTAAAATCCCACCCGAGTTCTTCCAGATCCGCTGCTGCCTTCTCTTTCGTGTCGGCTGAGACAACAACAACATCCAAAACCTCAGTCCAGGCGGCCAATGACGCATTCAGCTTATCAAGGAAGCGCTTGCATCGCGGGCAATGCTTGCCACGATACACGAACAACATAGTCCAGCGATCCTTTGGCTGGCCGATCATGACCGACCCGGCTGAACCGAGGCTCGGAAAACTCATTTCTTCAATTTGGGCACCAGAGATGGGTTTGGCGAAGGCCATGAAGTATTCCTTTGCTAAGTTCTTTTCTTGCACCGGTAGGGTACGTCGCTTCCCAAACCTCGCATGGAAACACCAGAGTTTAAATCACCGATCTGGCAATGCGAGCCTCGGGACAGCCATCTACGCGCAGTCGAAAACTGCCCGATTTCGACTTTTGATCCTTTCCTAGTACTGCACCATGGCCGCTGCTGATCGCGCTTCTGGATCAGACCATTTACGTCGCTGGATGGTGCGAGACGAACGAAGAATACCGACACTTCAACGCCGGACGCTGTCGGGAGTTCAAAGTTCTCGATAAAAGGTATCCAGGTCGCCGGGCCGCCTTACTGAAAGGATAGGAAGCGGTCATAGCCAATCGCATACAAAGCTGACATTGGTTTATGTCGCAGCATTTGTGGGTTTGGGCTCAATGCGGCCTTGCGGCAGTGCAGCAGTACCAAACAGGCCTCATATGTCTCAAGTGTGGACGAAGTGAGCTTTCGCTGCGATTGCACTAATGTCCGCTTCCGTCAAAATGAAGGTCACGCAACTGATCGATTTGCCGTGTGCGATGAGCGACGCAGAACCAAAAATCCCGCCGCAACGACCAGGATCGTACCCGTGATCGACGCTACGGTCGGTGCGATATCAAAAAACAAGATATCCCACACCGCAACAAAGACGAGATAGCTATATTCGAATGTGGCAACGGTGGATGGCGGCGCTGCTTGATAGGCCCCCGCCAGCATCATGCCAATGACCACGGCAAATCCTGCCAGTAACAGAAGGACGAGCCAGTCATTGGGAGTAACCGTTGACCATTCACCAAAAATATACGGATAGGTCGCGACCATTTCGCCCTGCGGCTTTATACAAACCAGAAGAAGACTTACCGAAATACCCGCTAACAACATCACGGTATTCTGCGATAGCGAAAGGGCGGCAAGAGGAACACCCTGGCATCTTGTCCGTGTCGTGATGTGCGCAAGCGCGTAAAAGGCCGCGCCCATGACCGGCAACAGGGCCCAAGGTGAGAATGCGTCTGTGCCCGGCTGCAACAAAACCACGACACCCACAAAGCCAAGCGAGACACCCAGCCAACCAAGACGTCCGACGGCTTCCTTGATGACGTAGGCGGACAGTAGTGCCACGAAAATCGGCGCGATGTAGTTTGCGGCGCCGACCGTTGACAGGCTCAGGAACGGGATGGCGGCATAAAATGCCACGAAGGTCGTCGTGATAAAGAGCGCGCGCAGCAGGGTCCATCGCCCGAAGGCGGCGCGTAGAATGCCTTTGTTTGCGCCACGCGTCCAACTCGCCGCCAGCAGCAGAGGGACGGCCAGGACGCCACGGAGCGCAAAGATCTGCCAGAGCGTCAGATTGCTGGTGAACAGTTTGAAGATGACATCCTGAACTGAAATTGCGAGCGCTGCCATGACGACCAGCACGACCCCCCGGGTGATGTTTTGGGGGCGGGTTTCAACCTCAACGCTCAAGACCGGTATCTCCGTCGACACCAGCGCCAATATTATCTGTGTTCGCGGCGCCCATGGCGGCTCTACGCTTCTCATTTTTGTATGCTTGGTAAGGCCATCATTCGTAGCCGCTGTGGCATTTGTCAAAGTGTACTCACTGCAGACGTCCGAGGCCGCGCAACATCTTCAAACACCTCTGACTAGAAGCGGAAGCTCGCGGACCATAGCCGCCGTCCACCGGCAAGTCCGGATGCTGCGGGAGCAGCCCGCTTACCGGCCATTCGCTGCGATGGCAAAATCTCGCGGTCAACGAATGGGAAAGTTGCGGACATTGCTGCCATTGATTTATCAGACTTCTATGACTGCGACGCCTTTCCGAAGCAGACTGACCAAGCTGGCATCTTGGATAGGCCACAGTCCTGCGCTGCCGCCGAAAAAACCAGGGATTTCCACTAAAGATCGACCCGCTGTTCAACACCTGTCAGCATCTTGCGAAATTCAGCACGTCAGAATTTTTGCACTTAATAAACGACACTTCATGTTTTAAGTGTCGTGTTGCGTAGGATTTCGAGAATTCTGAAAGACTCCAGACTTTGGCTGATGTTCTTGGTGTCTGCGCATTGGAATGTGGCAGATACGCTTCCCCGTCTTAGGATCAGCCCGCGCCTAAGGCGCGATCCTCCTCTGTGTCTGGAACCATTCAGCACACAGAAACAAGGGCGATTCCGACCAACTGGCTGCGAGCCGGTTTGACGGGCGGACGCCGCGCAGTATCCGCCCGTCACTTTCATTCGGCTTACCTAGGCAAAAGCACTTTGTTGACCACGTGGATGACACCGTTGGACTGATCAACATCGGAGATGGTGATTTTGGCGGCGTTACCGTTTTCGTCAAAGACGAAAACGTTGTCGCCGCGTACTTGCGCCGACAGCGCATCCCCGGACAGGGTTTCGAGATGCGCAAAGCCATCGCTGCTGCTGGCAGCTTGTGCCTTCAGATCATTGGCAGATAGATCGCCCGCGATGACATGTGCCGTCAGGATCTTGGTCAGTTGACCTTTGTTCTCGGGCTCGAGAAGCGTCTCGACCGTGCCAGCAGGTAGAGCCGCAAAGGCGTCATTCACGGGCGCAAAGACGGTAAACGGGCCTTCGCTCATCAGCGCATCGACGAGACCGGCGGCTTTCACTGCGGCGACGAGTGTTGTGTGGTCAGCCGAATTCACGGCGTTTTCGATGATGTTCTTGTCGGTGAACATTGGGGCGCCGCCCACATCGGGGTTGGCAGCAAAGGACGCTGTAGCGCCCAGGACGACTGCAAAAACGGTGGCGGCGGTCTTGCGGGGAGTAAACATGGGAATTCCTTTCGTTTGGTTCGGATGTCCCGACGGGGACAGCGGATAAAACGCGGTCTGCGCCGAAAAAGTTTCGCGAAGTGTGTACGATGCCAATCTGAAGGACTGCTGAAACTATATTCACGCTTGGGTCGTAGTGCATGAGACCCAAGAGGAGATCGCCATCATGAAAACATCCGCATTGCCCCGCCCACTGGTACGTCGCCAAACGGCGATCACCCGGATCACGCATTGGGCTTGGGCTGTCTGCATGTTCTTTCTACTGTTGACCGGGTTGCAGATTTTCAACGCGCACCCCGTCCTTTATTGGGGCGATCAATCCGGGTTTGGTTTTGACAACACAGTATTCCGAGCTGGCCCCTTTCCAGGCTGGGCAACGATCCCAAGTGGCACGGATCTGGCGACGGGCCGCGTGATCCACTTCTTTTTCGCCTGGGTGTTCGTGGCGACTTTGCTGGTATGGACGCTCGGTGCGCTGGTGTCCGGGCACTTGTTGCGCGACCTGGTCATGCGCAAACGGCACTGGGCACGGCTGCCACGCGACCTGCGCGACCACATAAGGTTGCGGTTCAGACACACGGCGCGCTACGGACCATTGCAACGGTTGAGCTATGGGTTGGTGCTTTTTGTCCTGTTCCCGTTGATGGTTCTGACCGGGCTTGCGATGTCGCCCGGTGCCAACGCCGCGCTACCGTGGTTACCCGAAGTGCTGGGCGGACGGCAATCGGCGCGCACGCTGCATTTTTTCTTTGCCGCCGCACTTTCGACCTTCTTTGTCGTGCACATCGCGATGGTCTTGCTCGCCGGGCCGCTGAACGAAATGCGTGCCATCCTCACAGGGTGGTACCGCGCGGATGCGGAGGAGGTCGGTGATGCCTGATGGATTGATGACACGACGCGCATTGATGACCACGTTGGCCGCGGCCACGTTGAGTGGATGCAAAGTGCTTGATGGGCTGAGTACGCCTGACAACAGGCTGCGGCAGTTCATGGAACGCGCCAGTGACCTGACGATGGCCATGCAGCGCGGCATGCTGGATCGCGATGCCTTGGCACAGGAGTTTTCCCGTGCAGACATCCGCCAGCCACAACGCCCAAACGGCGTCACCGACCCGCAAGATGCAGATTATATGGCGATGAAAGCAACGGATTTCGCATCCTATCGTCTTGAAGTTGGCGGGCACGTCGAGCGGCCACTATCCCTGTCTTTGGATGACTTGCGACAGATGCCGACGCGACAGCAGATCACGCGGCACGACTGTGTCGAGGGGTGGAGCTGCATTGCCGAATGGGCTGGTGTGCCGCTGTCGCTTGTGCTGGGTCGGGCGGGCTTGCGTCCAACTGCCCGCTACGTGGTGTTTCACTGCTTTGACACCATCGAACGCAGCCTGTCCGGGGCTGTACGTTACTACGAGTCCATCGATCTTGTAGATGCGCGCCACCCGCAGACGATCCTTGCGTGGGGGATGAACGGGGCAGCCTTGCCCGTGCCCAATGGTGCGCCCTTGCGCGTTCGGGTCGAGCGGCAGTTGGGCTACAAAATGGCCAAATACATCCGCGCAATCGAACTGGTCGATGACTTTTCGACGCTGGGGCGCGGGCGCGGCGGGTATTGGGAAGATCGCGGCTACGAATGGTATGCCGGAATCTAAATTCGCTGACGTTAGGGAAGTTGCAACTCGTTCGGCGCGGCAACCGTATTTAACGGTACAGCCACACCTTTCAGCGATGCGCATAGCGATCAGGCCATGAAAACAGTCATCCACCGTGCATACGCCGCTTTGCGTCGCCGCAACCAAAGCGACCCGGACGTAGATGCCGCGGTTCCGCTCTTGCACCTGCTGGACCAAGCAGAGCCAGCGCCAGACATGTTTGCCCGGATCGAGACGCAGATCGATGCCGAACCAAAACACAATGTTCCAATGCGATACCGGTTTATGGTTGTCGCATTCCTCCTCGGTCTTTCAGCAGGCGCATTTGCGATGCATGTCAGTAAGGATCGCCAAAGCATCGTCGCGCGCCCGACCGCCGACGCGGCATGGGTGCCGTTAGGCTCTGTCGCGCTGCACGGATCAGGCCTGCGTGGATTTCTTCGCGCAAAGTGCCACGGGCACACGCATTTCCTTATCACTATGCACGGGCAGTCGCTAGCAGGTTCCTCCGACGAAGCGGCTAAGGAAGTCCCCCTGATGGCGAGCGAAGAAAAAATCCTGATGGAGTGCATCTTTTGATTGGCGGGCCCCGTAGTGCTAAGAAACGGGATTACGGAAAGGATCGGATGTGGGTGTGACCAAATTGGTGCCCAGGTCTCAGCAACATGGGGGCATTCGGACGAAAATGGGGACGGCGGAACAGTCCCGCTTGATTGCAGACTTGTTGATCAAGTGTGCAGCGGGTGATCGTGCTGCGTTCCGGCGTTTTTATGATGTCAGCTCGAGATACGTCTTCGGCGTCGTTCTTGGCATCCTGCGGGATCGCGAGATTGCAAGTGAGGTCGCGCAGGAGACTTACGTGCGGATCTGGAAACGTGCCGGGCATTTCCAAGCGGATTGCGGCAACCCTTTGTCGTGGATCGGATCAATTGCCCGAAACTGCGCCATCGACCGGCTACGGTCGGAACGTGCCCGCGGCTTTGTTCAGTTCTCTGACGAAGTTCCAGACATCAGCGGTGATCCTGACCCAGCGAGTACAACGCTAGATACGATGGTGATCCGCAAACTGCTTGATGAGTTACGGCCCGAATACCGACAGGCTCTGCTGCTGTGCTATTTCCAAGGGTATACCTATATCGAGCTGGCAAGCGTGATGGACGTTCCTGTGGGAACAGCCAAGAGTTGGGTGCGCCGCGGGATCGCGGCTTTGAAGGAAGCGATGATATGAAAAAGACCGACGCAACACATCCTGCCGAGGTTTTGAACGCGCTATTGGGTGGCATGGACGCAACCTTGCCCGGGACACGCCCGGATCTGGCGGATGAGGCAACCGTATTTGCGGAACATCTGTCGCCGCTTTTGGCCAAGTTGCCCGAGGCCACGCCACCAGAGGATCTATTTGACGCAATCGAGGGTGAGTTGGACGCGCTCGACAATGCCCCTTTTCAATGCGTGCGCGCCGAGGAGGGTGTATGGGAGCAGCGGACTGACAAAGTCTGGAAAAAAGTGCTCGCCAATGAAACTCAAAGCGGTCGGACAATGTACCTGTTGCGATGCCTGCCCGGCGCGTCGATCAAACCGCATGTTCACGCGCGGGCAGAACACCTGTTCATCCTGGAGGGTGAATTGTGGATCGATGGCAAGCTCTATTCGGCGGGGGATGCGCAAGTGGCTCTGCCCGGCAGCGTGCATCCAGAGATTACGATGCCCGCGGGATGTCTTGTTCTGGTCAGCGCCTAGGCGCTGATCCGCACGACCCAGATCACCCAGAATGCACCAGAGAGCCACGGCCCAAAGGCGATCCTGCGCTGCCGCGTGATGAGCGCAAAGACCAGCGCACTGATGGCAGCCACGCCAACCAACACCGGCAGGTCTTGCAGCCCCAGCCATGCACCGGCTGCGGCCAGTAACTTGGCATCGCCCAGGCCCAAACCATCCTGCCCCGTATAGTGGTAGAAGGCCGCTCCCAAACCGGCGAACGTGGCATAGCCCAAGGCAGCACCAAGCATGGCTGACGCAACTGTCACCAACGGTGAGGTAAAACTAAGCAAGAGGCCCGCCACAACCAAACCAAGGCTCGCCGCATCGGGGATCCGGTACCGGCGGATGTCGACCACGCAGATCCAGCCAAGCACGAGACACAGCAGCACCGATGCCAGCCATTCAAAGCTGATCACCTGCTCCAAACCCGTGACCATTCGGTTTCTCCCGTCGCTGATACAGAACAGTACGGACGGCTCGCCAGACTTGTTTCAGTGCCTGAAACTTTTTCGCGCCCGCCTTCGTCTTGTTGGGTGCAGCACCTGAAGTCCCACCATCGCGCACATGCGCGCCAGGGCTGAGTTCCGCTGTCGGACGGCTTCGCGCGCAAAGACACGTGTTTTTGCGACCGGGAAAGTCGTGCGCAAATTCGATCTGAGAGGACATGACATGAAGACCAAAAAGGCAGTGGCTCTGAGCACCGCGCTGGTGACCGTTCTGGCGGCCACGACCGGCCCCATCGCGGCGTCATCGCATCGCGAAGCGCCAGCCATCACCGAGCATCCCAAAGTGGACGGAACCGATTTTTATATGTTCCGCAGCTACGAGCCCGGGCGCGAGAATTATGTGACCCTGTTGGCGAACTACCAGCCGTTGCAGGTAAACTATGGTGGCCCGAGCTACTACACGATGGACGCAGATGGCATATACGAAATCCACATCGATAATGATGGTGACGCCATCGAAGATCTGACCTTTCAGTTCGACTTCGAAAACCAGCTTGCCAACAACGGCGCGGGTATCGGTCTGGACATCGGCGGTGTGAACGTCGCCATTCCGCTGAAATACGCAGGCCCCATTCTGCCAGGCGATCAGTCGCTCTTGAACGAAAGCGAAAGCTATCAGTTGACCTTGATCGAAGGCGACCGCCGCAGTGGCAACCGCAGCGCCATCACGCAGTCGGGCTCGGGCCAGACCACTTTCACCAAGCCGCTGGACCATGTCGGGCTAAAAACGCTGCCCGACTATGACGGGTACGCGAACCAGTTCATCTATGACTTTGACATGGCGGGCTGTGACATGCCCGGACGCGTATTCGTCGGGCAGCGTGCCGAAGCGTTTGCACTGAACCTTGGCGAAGTGTTCGACCTGATCAATTTTGTGCCTATCGAGGGCGACAGCGCGCCAGGTGCTGGTGATGGAGCCGGCTTCGATGGTGGCATCACGCAAAGCCGGGTGAATGACGATGTGTTCGGCAAGGTCAATGTGTCCACTCTGGCACTTGAGTTACCGATTTCGTGCATCACGGCAGGCGATGATCCGGTCATCGGGGCATGGACATCGGCAAGCCTTGCACAAGGTGAACTGGAAAACCCGTCGCCCAGCTACGAAGACACATCGCGTGTCGGCGGAGCACTGGTGCAACAATCGCGCCTGTCCACACCGCTGGTCAACGAAGTGGTGATCGGCATCACGGATAAAGACCGGTTCAACGGATCCGAGCCCATTGATGACGCCGGATTTGCCACTTACGTGACCAACCCAACCTTCCCGCGTCTGGTCGAATTGCTCTTTGGCCCCGATCTCGGCCTTGAGAACAACATTGCCCCGACGAATCTGCCGCGGACCGACCTTGTGGCGACTTTCCTGACCGGTTTGCCTGGCCTGAACCAGCCACAAAACGTCACGGCCTCCGAGATGATGCGTCTGAACACGAGCGTCCCAACGACGCCACGGGACCAGCAGCATTCCTTTGGCGTTGTTGCCGAGGACCTTGCAGGCTTTCCCAACGGGCGCCGTCCCGGTGATGACGTTATCGACGTCGTGCTGCGCGTCGCACTTGGTGCGCTGTGTCACCCTGTGCCTCTCGGCACAGAACTGGGTGTTGACGCCGCTGAGGAAGATACGGCAAGCGATCTGATCAACCTGGGCTTCTGCACACCGGATCAGGCTCCCATCGGCAACGTGGCCTTGACCGATGGCGCGCCGATTTCTGCGTCCGAGCTGCAGAACGTGTTCCCGTATCTGAACTCGCCCATTCCCGGATCACCCAACGGCACCGTATCGGTCGTAAACTGATCATCGGGCAAGGAAGGAGTACGTTATGAAACCCACACATATGCGTCTCGCCGTTGTTGTTGCCGGATTAGCGCTGGTTGCAGCCTGCGGTGGCGGAGGCTCTGTCTCAGAAGGCATGACGCGGCTCGGGAGCACATTCCAGCAGGCGTTTGCACAAGACGCAAATGATGAGCCAGTCGATGTGTTAAATGCCGATCTGGTTCTGACGCTCACGCAGGACCCGTTCGAGCTCTGATTGCTCAGCACCAAAAAAACGACAGCGCCGCCAGGGAAACTTGGCGGCGCTTTCTATTGGGTCGCGGTGCCGTGAACGGTGCCACTAGCACGGTCGCGAATGAAACGGCGCGCCAGAACGGCGCGAGCCTTGCCAACGGTGGCGACAGTCTTTGTGTCAAAGACATCCGAAGTGAACCCAGCCAGCGGCGGGAGTGGCACACCAAGGGCCGCCAGATCGCTGGTATCCAGAAACCCCCTGACATCGCGGCGTGCGACAAGGCCGCGAGCCGCAGACGGGTTGCGCAACAGGGCCGCCATTAGCGGTTCGGTCACTGCGTTCAGATTTAGGGGCCCGCGTATGGCAGTGGCCGTGACGTGCGGCTCCAGACGATCATAATCACTTCGCGCGATCCCAAAGCGCAACAGCGCGTCCGACCCTCGCAAGGGCCCGTTCCGCTCAATGATCTGAGTGATTTGGCTGGCGAGGACTTCGGGCAAATCCAGTGCGGACAGCATGGCGACGAACACGCGCTGCTCGGCAAGGGCTGCTGGTTGCAGGGCGTTGAGGTCAAACTTGCCCCGGACGTCCGCAACGGACACTTCGAACTGCCCAAACTCCAATTCAATCTGTTCCTGTGCCACCTGCGCCCACACTTCGGCCAGATGATCGGAATCCGGAGCTTCAACAAGGTCTCGGCGCAGCGCTACAGCGACGGATGTGGCACCACTACGGGCCAAGGCATGGGCCTGCGCAGAACTTCTGGTGCGTTCAAGTTTTTGCACTGCAACGTCCTGATCCCGCAGCATGACCTGCACCAGCCCGATGCCGACCGCGAGGACGGCAAGAACGTTGAGAAGGCTGACGCCGGCCTGCTTGTCCCGCGTCATTGCACTGGTTCCCGGGGCAAGAGAACCAATCGCCAAACATCCGAACCCGGCAGGGTCAGGGTTACAGTTTCGGGCGACCGGGATGTCAGTGTCGCCGGTTCATCCAGAATGCTTTGTTCAATCGCAGGCCGATCTGCAAAATCGATACGCCGCACCAAACCCGTCTCGGTGGCGCGCCAGATGATGATCTGTGCTGCCACGCGCAGTTCCAGCTCCGTCTCGAAAACGGCCGCGCGCGCCTTGTCCATATCCCGCGTCAGGAGCCGAAAGGCGCGATCCTGCGCATTGATCCGATCAAGGCGCCCAGCAACACCGGACTCGGTTCGGGTCACGCTTTCAAGAAATATGAAACCGGCCAGTCCGATCAGCGCTGAGATGGACAACGCCACCAACATCTCAATCAAGGTGACGCCCGCCTGTGCTGACCGCGCCCGCCTCATGTGACCGGCAGAACGTTTCCGCCGTCAATCCGCAGGATCGCGAGATCGCGTTCGCAGGTCTTGTTCCGGTTGAAACGGGTATCTCCGAGGAGCCCCTCGAACACCGTGCGACGGCTGAGGCTTTGGGCACCATCCATACTGTGCGCCATCCCTACGGCATCAACGGCGAGCGCGGCGATCACACCCAACTCTTCATCCAGCTGCGCGCGAAAAAAGGATGATAGCCGATCAAATCGCACCGGGTCGGGACCAGTGAAACAGGCTTTGTCGAGGCGATCCAGATCTGATTGCCCAAGGCCGGACCATTGCAGCGACCCTATAGTGGTCACGCCGGTCTGCACCGCAGCTTCAGCTTGCCGCAATGCGCCCGCGCCGGTGCTTGGGACATAGATGATGTCCGGCATCGTGCCACCGCCTGATTGCCTGAGTGCCTCGGCCATTTGTGCGGGCTTTGTAGCCCCAGCAATCGCGGGCAATGGCGTGACCTTAGCGTTGCGCGCCTGGGAATGCACCGCGTTGGATGCCTGCTGCCCCAGCATGCCACCAGTCTCGAGCACGGCGATCCGGCGCGCGCCGGTGTCCGTTGCAAACCCGAGGACCGTGTTAACCGATTGCGCTGGTGAGACACCAAACACCCACGCGCCGGATGCGGCAAGGGTTGCGTCGTTGGACAGGGATAGAACCGGCACGGATCCCGCCGCCTGTAGAACGGCCGGCGTTTGTTCGCGAAACAATGGGCCGACAATGATATTGGCTCCATCGACCACCGCACTGCGCGCGGCATCTGCCGCTGACTGGGGCGTATCGCCCCCATCCAGCACACGGGTCTTGCCCGGTGTACCACCAAAATCCTCGACCAGCCAAACCGCCTTCGCCATCTGTTGGCCAAGGTCAGCGCGCTTGCCGGACAAAGGCAACAGCAACGCCACCTGCGCGCCCGAACCAGACGGGCGTTGGCCGCGCCTTGACCCTGGTTCGGTTGCACAAGCACCGATCAAGGGCGTTGCGGCCAACATGGCGACGCATTTACGACGGTTCAGGTGTGATGCATGTAGCATGGTCACATCCTCCTGTTCTTTGGCGGCGAAAGCAGTCATCCGACAAGCGCGTTCAGATTCACGATGGGAAGCAGGATGGCGAGCACCAGCAGCATAACGACGCCCCCCATGCCCAGCAGAACCATCGGCTCAACAAGGCCCACGAATGTTTTGATGCGCGCTTGCAAGTTCTGTGACTGATCTTCGGAAAAGCGGCCCAGCATGGCAGGCAATGCGCCACCGGCTTCGCCGCTTGCAATCATCGTGATCATCATTGGCGGAAACCCATCCTTCCGCGACAGCGCAACCGACAGGGCCAACCCATCCCGCACATCGCGTGAGACCTCGACCAGTATGTCGCGCGCAACCAGATTGCCGACCGTCTGGGTCGCTGATGACAAAGCGTCGGCCAATGGCACACCGCTTTGCGTAAGCGTCGCGAGTGTTCCCGAAAACTGCACTATCGTCATCTGTCGTGCCAAGCCGCTACGCCAGAGCAGGCTGTGCGCCGCTCTTTGCACAGAGGGCTGACGCGCCAATGCTCCGGCACCAAGGGCCATTGCACCAATCCCGATGATCAGAACGAACGCATTTGCGGTCAGAAAGTCACTCAGGCCGATCATGAGTTTCGTGAGTGGTGGCAGATCGGCCCCGCGCGCCGCGAAAACTCTAACGATGTCGGGCAGTAAAAAAACTAGAAGGCCAACGACAACGGCTATCGACACCAGGATCAGGATGACCGGATAGATCAGTGCCAGTGCAACCGTCTGTCGATTGCGCAATCGCCCTTCCGCATGATCCGACAGATGGGACAGCACAGCCCCTTGTCTGCCAGCGCGTTCGCCCGCCTGGATCGACGTCAGATAGAACCTGTCGAAGCCGGCGTCGACATCGCGCAAGGCTGTGCTCAGACTGGAGCCATCGAGAATGGCCTGCCTTAGCGCGCGGCATGTGGCGCTCAGCCTAGGAGTGGATTGCTGTGCAACAGTGTGAAGCGCCGCTTCGACCTGTACGCCGCTGCCCAGCAAGGTGGCCATTTGGCGAGTGAATACCGCGAGGTCTGTGGGCGGCAAAGGTCTCGAACCATTCGAAAATGTCGATAAGAGCTGATCCAGAGACCAAGCAGCAACCGGCACCACTGAAAGCGGCAACAGTCCCTGATCGCGAAGGGCTGAACGGGCAGCCTTGGGACCTGATGCGTCGATCTGGCCCACGCTTGCCTTCCCGCCCCCGTCGACTGCGCGATAGCGAAACCGGGTCATGAGGTTTCTTCCTGCGCGTTGTCAAAGACCACGCGTGCCACTTCCTGCGGTGTGGTCAGACCGTCCCGTATCTTTTGCGCTCCATCGGCCAGCAAACCGGGCAGTTTGCGGTTCAGAAACTGTCCAATCTCGGTTTCGGATGCACCTTCGGCGATGGCCCTCTCCAGCTCTGGTGTGACTTCAATCAGGTCGTAGAGAGCAACGCGGCCATGGAAGCCGATGTGATTACACTCCGCGCAGCCCAGTCCGACCAATGACGTTTCGCCCGCTGACATCGCGTGGGACAAGAGCAACTCCTCGGCCTTGGTAACCTGATGCACAGCTGCGCAGTTCGGACAGGTGCGGCGCACCAAACGTTGTGCAATCAACCCTCGCAACATCGGCGCCAACAAAAATCTTTCCACGCCGAGATCAATCAGCCGCGCTACGGACCCGATGGCAGAATTGGTGTGCAGCGTGGACATCACCAGGTGCCCGGTCATGGCGCTTTCGACGGCAACGCGGGCTGTTTCGCCATCCCGTATCTCGCCCACCATGATCACGTTCGGATCCTGACGCAGCAAAGCCCGAAGGCCGCGGGCAAAAGTGAGGTCGGTCGCTGTATTCACCTGCATCTGCGCAATTCCGGGCAGCGCGTATTCAATTGGATCTTCGATGGTCATGATGTTACGCTCCTGGTCGTTCAGCGCATCAAGCCCGGCGTATAGCGTCGTGGTCTTGCCCGACCCCGTGGGACCAGTGACAAGGATCAAACCGTCCGGGCGATCAAGCAGGCGCTCGAATATGCTCTGCATGTGCTCGTTCATGCCAAGGCCGGTGACGCCGGTGCGCGTTTGCCCTCGGTCCAGCAGTCGCATGACCACGCGCTCGCCGTGCTGTGTCGGGATCGTGGATATCCGGGCGTCCAGATGAAACTCCGCCACGCGCAGGGACACACGGCCATCTTGCGGCAATCGCTTTTCCGCAATGTCCAGACGCCCCATCACCTTGATCCGACTGACCAGTTGCGGGGCAAGGGCGCGACCCGACGTGAGGGCCTCGCGCAGAACACCGTCGACCCGAAAACGCACCACCAAACGGGTCTCTTCCACCTCAATATGCACGTCAGAGGCGCGGGCGCGGATTGCCTCCAAGAGGATCGCATTGATCAGCCGGACAACAGGTGCATCCTCGCGCTGATCCAGAAGGTCGTCGACAGCGGCAGCGCTGTCGGCGAGCGTGGCCAAGTCGATCCCCTCCTGATCCGAAGCTTCTTCTGCCGCGCCAGCGGCGGCACTTGCGCTGTCGCGATACGTGTCCTCCATGACGTCGGCAAGAAAGGCAGGCGAAACGGCCTGATA
Source organism: Tateyamaria sp. LSS28 (assembly GCF_059611725.1). Lineage (NCBI taxonomy): Bacteria > Pseudomonadati > Pseudomonadota > Alphaproteobacteria > Rhodobacterales > Roseobacteraceae > Tateyamaria > Tateyamaria sp. LSS28. The sequence goes on from NZ_JCAPFI010000003.1 coordinate 752,494, forward strand.
GGTCAGGCTGCGCCCCGCGACCCGCTGCGCCTCGGCCAAAGCCGCAAGCGGCGTGCTCGGGGCAAAGTGGCAATGCTCGTCAGTAAGCACGACATCATGCGCGCGCGCGAAGGCATAAGGCAGACGAGTCATGGCGCGTCCTGCATAACGATGCGCGCCGACACGACCCCAGGCTCCGTCCGGCGTCCAATTTCTGCGGAAAATATCTGAACACCCGATGTGGTTGTTAGTGTTTCAAGCCAACCAATCAGTGCGGTAAAGGGAACCGAGTCCAGCGTTATCGACAAACCTGTGCCTTGCGGATCGAGACGGCGAATGTCGATAGACGCCGCACGCGCAGACGCCGTGACGCGTTGGCGTAAGGGTTGGGACATGTCTGTTTGCTGTGGATTAAATGTGCTGGGCAACTGGTCCAACACAGACCACAGAATGTCGACCTTGCGCAGTTGCGCAAAACTGTCGCTGCGGGACGACAAAGCAGGTGCAACGACCGCGCTCCACAGGGACGCGCTTGCGATGACACATGCAGCGAACACAGCAAGCATGATCTCACGTGATGACAATTTGCGCATTACCGCGCCTCCGAAACGATCAGTTGCATTTCAGCGCCGGACGCACCCGTTGACGCGGCACCGCTAGTGAGAGTCATCCCGTTTCTGCGCAGCGTGTCCTCTGCCTGTTGGAGGGCCGCCAGATCAGGCGCACGAACAAGTATGGTCAATGCATCAACGCTGGCGTCAAAGCGCAGATCGCGAAAGTCGATGCTGTCCAGGCCGGTAAGCGCAGAACCCGTACGCGCCAGTAGCCGAAGAAACAGGTCGGTCGGGTCGGCGGGGTTCGCCCTGCGCTCAAGTTCGGCCACTAGCTGTGATGTGGGCTGGCTCAAATCGAGGGGCGCACCACGGTCCCGTGCGACCGCGACAAAGGCTGCGTTTCGCTCGGCCACCGTGCGCTCCAATGCACGTGCATCGCCGAAAAGCACGGCTGCATGAGCCAGACCTGCGAAGACACTCAAACCGACGGAAAAAGCGAAACGGCTGCGCCACAGATCGCGGGACGCCCTTTCGAAGCGGCGCAGATCCAGTTCGAACACAGATGAGGCGACAGGCTGTGGTGCGGTGACGCGTTCATACACATCTACGCCCGGAGGCACGGCTCCGAAACAGACCTTTAGAGGTGGACGATCAAATCCGCGCCACAGTTCGGCAAAGACATCAGTGTCAACGACGCTCCCCCCGCCATCAGACGTCCGCAGATAGACGGCGTGCCCTCCAAACCAGACGGACCAGTCGCCACTGGTGTCGGGCAGTGGCACACCGCAAAGATCGGGTACAACGGCGCCGGTACCGACCGTTGGCCCCACATGTCGACCCAGGTCCTCAATGCTGATCGCCGCACACAGGCGAAGTGTTTCGCTCAATGTCGGACCCACCGCAAAATGCGTCTCGTCAATCGTCGACGCCAAAAGCGGCTCCATCGCAAAGGGGGCTGCGGCGCGGCGTTTTCGGTCCGAACTCAGGGGCAGATCGATGGGGCATAAAAGGACGGCGGCACCCGGGATCACATGTGGGGAAGGAAGATCCGAGGCCGCCGCTGCGCGTATCAAACGCGCCTGGAGGTCGGGATCAGCCGCCCGGACCGCATCACGCGACGGGAGGGGGGACAACGCCGTCGAGCCTACATCCGGGCGATCAATATCGCCAATGCTAACATATTGATTTAGCATAATTTTTTGCCTTTACGACGCAAATTATCGCGCCTATGTAACCGACAATACGAGCCGCATAAGGAAATAGTTTCATGTCTGATTTGACTTCTGATCACCCGCCTCTGCCGTCCGGGCGGCATCCAACTGCCGGCGTGACCCTCATCGAAATGATGGTTGTATTGGTGATGATTTCTGTGGTGGCCGCGCTGATTGTACCCAATGTCATCGGTCGCCCGGATGAGGCGCGCGTGTCTGTTGCCGCAACAGATATGCGGTCGATCGCAGGCGCGCTACAGCTCTACCGTCTCGACAATGGCAGCTACCCGACGACCGCTCAGGGTTTGAATGCCTTGGCGATAAGGCCCGTCACACCACCCCTGCCCCGGACCTGGCCGTCGAACGGGTATCTCAGCGTTCTACCGCTTGATCCGTGGGGCACGCCCTATGTCTACCGCGCCGACGGTGGGCGATTTGAACTTGTCTCGCTGGGTGCGGATGCGGCGGTCGGAGGTGAAGGCGTGAACGCCGACATCCCCCTCCGTGAGGCCCGCACACAGGCGGGGTTGTGACACAGCATAGAAGCAGCGAGGCGGGTGTCAGCCTGATCGAGATGCTCGTGGTTCTTGCGCTGTTTGCAGTGGTCGGGGGCGCGGTCGCGCTCTCCCTGCCAAACGCGCAGCGTGAAACGTCGGCTGAGGCAGAGGCACGCGCGTTGGTGGCACATCTGGATCGGGCATTGGACATTACGCTGACCACCAACGCGGGCTTTGGCATCACGCATGATGGTGCGGAAATCTCGTTTGTGCAGCGGGACAGCAGCAACCAATGGGCGCCGCATTCGAACAATCGGTTGGCAGTGGCGAAACTTTCTGCGCCCGTCACTCGTATCTCCATTAATTCACAAGAGGTATTTTCCGTGTCCGCCGATCTGATCCCCGACAACAGCGCGCCATTTCGCGCGGCGTACGGCAGCGGCGAAGGCATGTGGACTGTGGTCTTCGATGGCGCGCGCGTGCGCCTGCAAAAGGGTCCCTAACCATGCATCGCGGCAATCAAAGCGGGTTCAGCCTGATCGAGACATTGGTAGCGATGACCGTACTTTCCGTCTCGGCCACCGCGATCCTGTCTGCAACTGAAACCCACACGCATACGGTGACCGCGGTGACCGACCGAACCGTGGCACTTTGGGTTGCGCAGAACAGCATGGTTGAACTGGGACAGGGACGACGAGTGCCCGAAACAATCCGTATGGGGCACATGGCGTGGCATGTACGTGCCGACCGTGAAGCCACCAGCGACCCAGACCTGAGGCGGATCGATCTCTCCGTTGCTCCCGCCGCGACACCGGACATTGCTCTGGCTCGTTTAACCGGGTTCGTCGATGTTACGCGCGAGGCGGCAGAATGAACCGCCGCGAAACTTACATTCGGTTCAGTCTGGCGGCGGCTGCCGTGGCTTCGGTTGTCTGGAGCGCAGTGCCGATGGCACGGCATATGGCCGGCGTCGTCGTTCTGGATGCGCCTCCGCCAGTGCAGCTTTCGATCCCGCAGGCCGAGGTCGCGCCTGACCTCTCTGCCATTTTCGCCCTGGCCCCTTTTGGTCGCGTGCCTGTACCCGATGCAGCACCTCAGAGCGGGGCAGATGACCGCCCGGACATCGTCCTTCGCGGAATCTTTGCCGCACGCGATGCAGCATCAAGCGCACTTTTGGATGTAAGCGGTGTGCCCGGTCTCTATCGTGAGGCGATGCAGGTCGCAGACCGGTTGAAGGTTGCGCGCATCACGCAAGAGCTCGTGGAGCTGACCGATGGTGACGCCACACTCATCTTGCGGTTTGACAGCGACGCAGAAGCAGATGCACCGAACGTGATCGCCGAAACAACGGCACCGCCATCTCTGATGGATCGGCTCCAAGGTGGCTTTGTCATCCCAGCAAAATATGAAAAACCGGGCAAGCCCGAGACCACGGCCGAATACATCGACTATTGGCGCACCCGCGTCCGCAAGAACCCCCAGGCCGTATTGGATGAAATTGGGCTGAGGCCGACGGGCCAAGGCTATGTCATTGCTGACAAACACGACGTGGGTGTCCGTCTCGCCGGGCTACGCTCAGGCGATTTGGTCCGGACCGTCAACGGGCAACCCGTGGGCGACCCGGAAGCTGACAGACGGTTCTACGATGAAATCGCCGCGGCTGGACAAGCCCGGATCGAGGTCGAACGCGGCGGTCGTATCCTTTCATTTTCCTTTCCGCTGAGGTGACAGATGTTCAGACCCCTTGCCATCCTGTCGCTGCTGACCGCCCTTGCGCAGCCTTTGCCCGCACAAGTCTCGGATGCGACCTACACCATCAATCTGCGCCAAACGGACATCACGATCCTGACTGAGCAGATCGCCGACATCACCGGACGCACGCTGATCGTCCACCCTGAGCTGCGCGGTGACATTACCGTTGTCTCGGCTGAACCGTTGGACAGCGCGGGCGCATGGGAACTGTTCCAGTCGATCCTGCGCGCGCGCGGCTTTCACGCGGTGCAAAGCGGGGTTATCTGGCAGATTGTGCCGCTCGAGGCCGCACGGGCAGCCGCGCGGGTGGAGCTTAGGGACAGCACGGCGGGCAGCCAGGATTTTGTGTCGCGGCTGATCCCGCTCGACAACCTGCCGGCAGGCGAAGCTGTGCGCGTGTTACGCCCACTGGTCGCCGCATCAGCCTCCATCGAAGCGTTGGAGGACCCCAACGCGGTCCTCATCACCGACACGGCGGAAGGGGCCGCACGCATCCAGCAACTGGCGCGCAACCTGGATCGGGACGAGGCACGTATGTCGCGCGTTCTTCAGTTCCGCAACACCCAAGCGGCTGTCGTGGGCGCGGCCATCGCTGAAGTACTGGGCCCCAACCCGACCGGCGCGCGGCTGTCCGTTGATCCAGGCTCGAACACCCTGATCATCCGCGGCACCGCGGACGAATTGGACGAGGTGGAAATGCTGGCGAACGCCATGGACGTGCCGCCTGTGTCCAACCCGCAAGTCGCGCTGAATACGCGGGTCTTTCCCCTGCGCTACGGCGAAGCCGAACAACTGGCAGGTATTCTGACAACCGCGCTGTCAGGCGCGAGTGCGGCGGCGACCAATGCTGTAGCAGACGATTTGCAGCAGAACGGTCTGGCCGCGGCAGCGCCCGTGTCAGACGTGCCGGACGTCACCGTCGCCGCAGATGAGGCGCAAAACGCCATCGTCGCCCGCGGGACCGAGGCGCAGTTGAACGAGGTCGCAACCCTGTTGCAGCAACTGGATCAGAAACGTGCGCAAGTACTGATTGAAGCGGCCATTGTCGAAGTGTCCGGCGAAACAGCCCAACGGCTCAGCGCACAGCTGGGGCTCGGCGATCTGGCCCCGCCCGGTGGTCTGGCTGCAACCTCATTCAGCAATGGCGGGGCGGCGCTCGGAACCTTGCTCGCCGCGCTAGGAACGCCCAACGCGGCGCTGGCAACGGCCGGGGGCAGCGCCACGATTGGCAGTGGGAATTTTGGCGTTTTGCTGCAGGCACTGAACCAATCGACAAATGCCAACCTGCTTTCGACGCCATCGCTCATGGCGTTGGATAATCAACCTGCCTCGATCGTCGTAGGCCAGAACGTGCCCTTTCGCACGGGCACATTCGCGACCGACGGCAACACCGTTCAGCCCTTTACCACCATCGAACGCCGCGATGTTGGGCTGACGATGAACGTGCTGCCGCGCATCAATGACGGCGACACGGTGCGACTGGACATTAGTCAGGAAGTGTCGTCGCTGGTGAATGCCAATATCGAAGGGGCAGCGGATCTGATCACCAATCGCCGCTCCATCGAAACAAGCGTTCTGGCGCAAAGCGGCGCGACGATAGTGCTGGGTGGTCTGATTACCCGCGATGACCTCAAAAGCCTGCAAAAGGTGCCGGGCGCCGGGGACATTCCGCTCCTTGGCAATCTCTTCAAGTCGCGCAACCGCAACCGTACGCGCCGCACGCTCTTTGTCTTTCTCAAGCCGACGGTGCTGCGATCCGAGCAGAGCCTGAAACTGACCTACGAAAATCGACTGAACGCGCTGGCGACGGCCCGGTCCGAGACGGAAACCGGCATCAATCGGAGCAACATAACGCGCGCGCAAAAGCCTGTGCGCCTTGAGCTCGGCGGGCTTTACTAGAGAAGGGGCAGTACAGTGACAGGCACCGTACCGGAGACACAGGACGAATTAGACGGCTTGATTGCACAGATCGCACTGGCGGACCGTCGCGCGTTTGATCAGTTGTACACCATGACATCCGGTAGGCTCTTTGCCGTCGCCCTGCGCATGATGAAGAACCGGGCCGATGCCGAGGACGTGCTGCAAGATGCCTATGTGCGGATTTGGCAAAGGGCAGGCAGTTTTCGGCCCGGCGAAGGGCGGTCCATGTCGTGGCTGACCACGATCACCCGCAATCTCGCCATCGACCGCATGCGTGTCCGCGTTACCCCCGTGGCACCGATTGAGATGGCGCAGGATGTGCCAGACGATGGGCCGACACCGGAAACAGCGTTCGCTCAAAGCGAAAGTCGCGCCAAGATCGACGCCTGCCTCGAAGAGCTCGAAGCACAGCGTGCCGAGGCTGTGCGCGCCGCCTATCTCGAAGGGTGGTCCTATCAAGAACTGGCGGACCGTTTTGACACCCCACTCAACACGATCCGGACGTGGTTGCGACGCAGCCTGTTGCGGCTCAGGGATTGTTTGGAGCAGGCACCGAAATGACACAGACACCCACACAAGATGATGACGGGATGCTGGCGGCCGAATACGTCGTGGGCCTCTTGTCCTCAGACGAGCGCCAAACCGTCGAAGCGCGCCTGCGCACAGATCGCGCGTTTTCAGCGCAGGTAGATGCCTGGGAAGCATATTTTGCAGGGCTGAATGAGGATTACGGAACCGTGCAACCCTCTGCAAAGGTGAAGACGAACATTGATGAGAGGCTGTTTGCAGCGTCGCGATCCCAACCGCGCTGGTGGGGTTGGGCCGGTCTGGCCGCAGCGGTTCTGGCGGTCGCAGTGATCATCGGTGCGCTGTCGGTGAACGATGACAATGGGTTACGCATGATCGCGGAGTTGGACAGCAGCGAAAGTGCATACCGTTTCTCTGTCGAGATTGATGACGCAGGCACGGACCTCGACATTACGCTTCTGGCAGGTGCCCCGGTTGCCGACCGCACCTTCGAGCTATGGTTGCTACCCGAAAATGGCACACCGGAATCGTTGGGCACATTTGCACAGACGGGTCGATTGCCGTCGACGGCAGTCGCCCAGATGCAGGCCGGAACGGTTCTGGCGGTTAGTCTGGAACCCATCGGCGGATCACCTACAGGCGCCCCGACAGGCCCTGTCCTGGCTGTCGGGATGTTGAGCGATGCGTAGCTTGGCCTGCCTTATTACGGGATGCCTGACCCTGTCCACCGAGGCATATGCCCACGAGTTTTGGATCGAGCCGTCAGCGATGACCCTCGCGCTGGAAGACGAGCTGAGTATGCAGGTCCGCGTCGGTGAAGGGTTAGAGGGCGATGTCTTCCCATTCCAGCCGCGCGCCTATCGGGCCGCTTATTGGGTCGGTCCGGACAGGGTTCAGGCGTTGCACACTCAGCTGCTGGCGCAGGATGATCTCGCATTGTCAGCTCAAGGAGACGGGCTTCATATTCTGGCCGTCGCGTCCTTTGGGCGCCGTCTAAGCTATGCAAACCTTCAGGATTTTGAGTCCTTTGCAGCTGAGATTGGCGCAAGCATGGTGTTGGTCAACACCCCGCCGCGCGACCAACAGGACGGAAGCCTGCAAGAAACGTATCGTAGGTTTTCGAAGACGCTGGTGCATTTCGGAACAAGGAAAGGTTCCGACCGACGGCTGGGCTTTGAATATGAATGGGTGCAATCCAAGACGGGGTTCACGCTCTTTTCGCCGCAAGGCCCGGTTCCGAACCATTCCGTCGATGTGTTTTGCCGTCAGCCGAATTTGCAGGTCCGGCGGCAAAGAAGTCAGACGGATGCAGACGGGCATCTAACGCCTGATACGGAAAATGCAGACCGGTGTTTGATCAATGCCGTATTTCTGACGCCACCCAATGCGTCGCAACGCTGGACCAGTGATTGGGTTTCAGTGTTCTGGGGTATTTGATCGGACGCTCTTTTCGAAGCGATGACCGCGGATCTGAGCCTTCGGAACTTCTATCAATGCCAGAACGACGCCTGACCAGATGCTCAATATGTGAGTTTTCGCCACGCGCCCCTTGAGCTGTGGCGCACCTGACCTTGTCAGGTTGCCCAAAACGCAATTCTGGCCGACACGGCGATGGCTCACAGGTCGCCTCGCAACATTTGGCCGGAATGATGACCAAACTGCGAGACACGTAAACGTCCGATCCGGGGGAGCAACCTGGTAACTTCAATGCTTGAATAGAATGCAGCAAGGGGACATCAGCAAGGTCTTTCAAAATCCTGATTTCTGCAAGTTACTGAAATTGGCATGAACGACCGGCTTACGTTGCGTGCAGCCGGATTCTGAACGTCCACTTCGAAAGTTCTAAGAACAACTAGGGTCAGGACTCATAGCCAGTAAATCACGAGTGCTGCGAGGGCGATAGCTGACAGGAAGACCTTTGGGCACCTGTCGTATCGCGTTGCGACACGCCGCCAATCCTTCAATCTGCCGAACATGATCTCGATCCGGTTGCGCCGTTTGTATCGGCGCTTGTCGTATTTGACGGTTTTCTTCCGCTGCTTCCGCCCAGGGATGCAAGCGCGTATC